>NZ_JPWH01000025.1 GCF_003326755.1 Thalassospira profundimaris
TTTACCTCAATTAATGAGTCCTGAGCCTAGAGAAAAGGCCCCCAAAAGGACATGCGAAGAATTATCATTATCATGGCTCGAAAACCAGAATAATCGCGCGAAATTAAGAATAAGTGGCAAAATCACCCTTAAAATGCGGCATCATTCAATCAACACGAAAAACAGAATTCCCACAAAGTGCGGATAAATTGACATTTCTGGAATGGCTTTAGCTTCAGAAGCCTGCCACGCGACCAGAGTCGCCTATTTGGAAACCATCATTGGCAGGGGCACCAACATCCCCTGCGTGCCACTTGTGCAAGAAAATCTTGAAATACGGGCTATCTTGACCGTAGCGTACAGGCTCGCGCTTTGGGACAGGGACCTGAAGCCTCACCACGACAAACCCGTAAAAACTGCGACACCGTAATGAAAAAAATAACGCCGCCTGCCCGCCTTGCCAGCGCCTTTGAAAAGGCCGGTTTGACCGATATTGATGTATTGGAATTTCCCGCCGGAACCCGTTCAGCCGCCGATGCCGCCGCCGCTGTGGGCTGCGATATCAGCGATATTGGCAAATCACTGGTTTTTCAGGCTAAAAACAGCCAGGAACCGATCCTGATTATTATGAATGGTGCCGACCGCGTATGTGAAAAGAAGGTCGAAGCCCTGATTGGCGAACCAATTGGCAAGGCCGATGCCGCCCAGGTCCGCGCCCATACCGGCTATGCCATTGGCGGCGTGCCCCCCTTTGGTCATGCCAATGCCCTGCGCACCCTGATTGATGAAAAACTGCTGGCAAAACCGGCCATCTGGCTGGCAGCAGGCACGCCCAGCAGCGTGTTCAAACTCACCCCGGACCAGCTTTCCCACATTACCGGCATTTCCGCCGGCCATGATGTCAGGCTTGACAGCAAATAGGCCAACCTCGTGCCGTCACATGTGCCTCTCTCGGGCCCAAGGCTTTACATCAGCCCGTCCTTGCGGGTGGCGGCACGCGCGCCGATTTCATCAAGGGTTTCCTGCTCCTTGCGCTCTTCCTCGGCCCGCAAGGCGGCAACCCGGTTGCGTTCGGAGATTTCGGCGGTTTTCATGTCCTTGAAGGCTTGGGCAACCTCGTCACGAAAGGCATCGATTTTGTCTTCCTGCGCCTTGATCTGCTGGTCCAGTGCCGCACGTTCCGCAATAATGGCATTGGCAAAGTTGCCATAGGCAAACCCGGCGGTTTGCGGGTTTTCCGTTGCCACCTTTTGTTCGGCCTTAAGCGCACGTTCCAGTTCCTGGCGCTGCTCTTTCAAATGCTCCGCCACGCGCAGCATTTCGCCCAGTTCGCGTTGTTTTTCATCCAGCGCCCATTTGCGCACACGCACCAGGGCCTTAAAATCCTTGGCCATCTATCTTTCGGCCTTTCTCCTTGTGGCACGCATCGTGCCTAAACCCGTTATCGCCCCGATTATCGCCCTGGTTATCACCCCACGGACCAACAGCCCGCCCCGGAAAATCAGCCCCTTATCCGCCCAATGCCCGCTTGGCGGCATTAAGGTCGGTCTGATGCGGGCGCGACTGGCTGTTGATCGATGCTCCGGCAGGATGACCGGCCCCGCCATGATGTGCACCATCGTCACCCGCCGGGGCCATATCCAGCCTGCGGGCCAAATCGGCATATCCATCGGCCAGGCGGGTGCATTCATTTTTGCGCTGGCTTAAAAATTCCTCGATCAGGGGAAAATAATGGATCGCTTCATCCACCTTCGGGTCCGTGCCCCGACGATAGGCCCCCAGGCGGATCAGTTCGGCCATGTCATCATAGGTTGCCAGCAATTGCCGGGCACGCCGCACAATCTGGTTTTCATAATCGCTGTTGCAGCCCGGCATGGTCCGGGAAACACTGCGCAAAATATTGATCGCCGGATACCGCCCCTGTTCGGCAATCGAACGGTCCAGCACCACATGCCCGTCCAGAATACCGCGCACCGCATCCGAAATTGGTTCGTTATGGTCATCGCCATCGACCAGCACGGTAAACAGCCCGGTGATCGACCCCTGGCCTGGCCCGCCCGGCCCGGCCCGCTCCAGCAAACGGGGCAGTTCGGCAAAAACGGTGGGGGTATAGCCCTTGGATGCCGGGGGTTCGCCCACCGACAGGCTGATTTCGCGCTGCGCCATGGCAAACCGGGTGACGGAATCCATCATGCACAGCACATCGCGGCCCCGGTCACGGAAAAATTCCGAAACCGCCATCGTCATATAGGCCGCCTGGCGGCGCATCAGCGGGGGTTCGTCCGATGTTGCCACCACCACGACGGAACGACGCAAGCCCTCTTCGCCCAGATCATCCTCGATAAATTCGCGCGCTTCACGGCCACGTTCGCCAATCAGCCCGACAACGGACACATCCGATGTGGTATGGCGCGTCATCATCGACAGGATACTGGATTTACCCACGCCGGACCCGGCAAAAATACCCATACGCTGGCCGCGGCAACAGGTCAGAAACGTGTTCATCGCCCGCACCCCCAAATCAAGCTTGCCCGAAACCCGCTGGCGGGTATGGGCCGAGGGCGGGGTACGCCGAATGGGATAGGGCGCATTGCCCTGCGGTAACGGGCCTTTGCCATCTACCGGCTCGCCAAAGGCATTGACGACACGCCCCAGCCAGCCCTCATCGGGGTAGATTTGCGGCTGGGTATCGGCCAGTTCCACCTCGCAGCCAATACCAATGCCATCAAGCGCGCCAAACGGCATTAACAGGGCGCGTTCGCTGCGAAACCCCACCACTTCACAAATAACCGCTTCGCCATCGCGCCTGACCACCTTGCAGCGATCGCCGATCGACAGAGCCCCTTCAACACCGCCAATTTCAACCAGCAGGCCCAAAACCGCTGTTACCCGGCCAACAACCCAGTAATCGGGAACACGGCGAAGGTCGGCGACGATGTTTTTGCCAATCTGAAACATGGGAGCCTTTTATCGTAAGTCGTCTTGAGGATGCAGGGCGTTTTAAAACGCGACGCGGGGTGGAAAATGCCGCGTGCTGATCCTAATATAAGGGGAGATACGATGTTTTACAAAGCCAGTAAGCCAACACAGCCGTATTGCCGCCAAAGTTTTAACCTAGGCAAGGCAGCCTAACACCCTGTTAAATCTTTGTTTGGTCATGACGGGAACACTATGACGGTAAAAAAGTTAACAAATAACGACTCGTGTGCTTGCCACGAGTCGCAAAGCAACGTATCGTTAACGAAACGGGAAAAATCCCACGACACGGCTGCTGTTGGGGCATAGCCGGGACAGTCCGGATAAAAACCAGATTTATTGCGGAATATGGTAACGGAGCGGAGCGGAAAATGCGGGTGCTGCTTGTAGAAGACGACGACGCCATGTCGGACAGCATAGAGCTTATGCTGAAATCCGAAGGCATGGTTGTGGATACCACCGACCTGGGCGAAGACGGCCTGGAGATCGGCAAATTATATGATTACGACATTATTTTACTCGACCTGATGTTGCCCGATATTGACGGCTACGAGGTTTTGCGCCGCCTGCGTGATGCGCGGGTGGAAACGCCGGTTCTGATCCTCTCGGGGTTGACCGAAACCGAAGACAAGGTCAAAGGCCTTGGTTTTGGCGCGGATGACTATCTGACCAAGCCGTTTGACAAAACGGAGCTTCTGGCCCGCATCCAGGCGATTGTGCGCCGGTCCAAGGGACATGCCCAGTCCGTCATTGCCACGGGCAAGCTGCATGTCAATCTCGATGCCCGCACGGTCGATGTCGCCGGGTCGCCGCTGCATCTGACGGGCAAGGAATATGGCATTCTGGAATTGCTGTCGCTGCGCAAGGGCACGACCCTGACCAAGGAAATGTTCCTCAACCACCTTTATGGTGGCATGGATGAACCGGAACTGAAGATCATTGACGTCTTCGTTTGCAAATTGCGCAAGAAAATCCAGTCTGCAACCGACGGCGACAATTATATTCATACTGTTTGGGGGCGCGGCTATGTCCTGCGCGACCCGGACAGCAACAGCGCACATGCAGCCGCCTGAAACCGGGCTCAGATAACACGGTCCCGCTGCTGCCATTGCTGTATCGTTTTGCAAAACACCCCGTAACCGGGCCGGTTACGGGGTGTTTTTATGCCAGTAACGCGCTGAAAACCATCATGAGACACACATAAAGCGCCCGGTTTGTCCGCCGGGCGCTTTATGATTGGGGTGGTTTGCCCCCTTTTAAGCATTTTGGCCTTCATCAGGCGCATTTTGCGTTAATCGTCAGTCCTTTTTATCATCTGGCTTGCGCGGATAGGTCCGACCAAAACTTGATGATGACGGCGTAGCTGGCCGTGTGGACGAATAGCTGCTGCCGGTACTGCCCGTACTGCTGCTGCCATAGCGCGACGTGCCCGGGCTGGCGGCACCGGTGGTTGACGGGCGGCTGTAAGTACTGCCCGTTCCGCCTGTGGTGCTGCCGGTCCCAAAGCTGCTGCGCGGCGTCGTTGGTGTCGTACTGGCCGGACGGGCCGTTGTTCCGGTGGCCCCGGCAGATGATGCCGGTGTGCTGCCTGCGCCCGTTTGCATCGCCTTGGGCTTGGGAAAGGCAAATCCTCCCGCTCCGGCCCCGGCTGCGGCGGCACTGCCCCCTGCCTGAACCTTTTCGAGTTCGGACACATCAACATCCGGTGCACCGGGACGGTTCAACTGGTAAATACCACGCTGACGCGGGAGCGGTTTGAATTTGTCCGAAATCCCCAGCACCGTTTCCGCCCCGCCCAGAAACAGAAAACCGTCATCAGGCATTTGTGCCGCAATACGCGACAGCACATCGGTTTTGGTGGGCTGGTCAAAATAAATCAGCACGTTGCGGCAATAAACCACGTCAAACTGGCCCAGCGGCTTGAGGTCCTCCAGCAGGTTATATTCGCGATACTGCACCTTGGAGCGCAAATCCGCCGAGATCTGCCACATATCATCGGCCTTCTGGAAATGCTTGACCAGAAGCGCAATCGGCAGGCCGCGCTGAACTTCAAACTGCGAATACAACCCGGCACGTGCCTTGTTAAGAATTTCGCGCGAAATGTCGGTTCCGATAATTTCGATCCGCCATCCCGCAAGCTGACTGGCAAAATCCTGCAGGATCATCGCCAGGGAATAGGGCTCCTGCCCCGAAGAGGCCGCTGCACACCAGATACGCAAATGGCGCTTGCTTGCCCGCGCCTTGATCATGTGGGGCAAGACCACATGGCGAAACTGATCAAAGGGTTTGGTATCGCGAAAGAAGAAAGATTCGTTAGTGGTCATGGCTTCGACCACATCTTCGATCAGCGTGCGGTCCATACCGCGCAATGCCCCGATCAACTCGCCAAGGTCCTTAAGGCCACGCTTGCGCGCAATCGGCATGAGCCGGCTTTCGAGCAAATAGAACTTATCCTGCGTCAGGACAAGGCCCGAGCGGGATTTGATCAATTTGCTGACGAAATCAAAGTCTTCCGGCTTCAACATCTTGTGTTAACGACCTCCGGCAAATTTTTTCACGTAAGGGGCAATGCCCCCTATCGGCAGTATCGCACTACAAATTCCCGCATGGGCGGCCGCACCGGGCATCCCCCACACCACGCTGGTGGCTTCATCCTGGGCCACAACCATGCCGCCAGCGGCCACAACATTGCGCCCGCCCAGCATACCATCCTGGCCCATGCCGGTCAGAATGATTGTCAACATATTACCGCCGTAACTTTCCACCAGACTGCGCAACATCGGGTCCACCGACGGGCGGCAGAAATTTTCCGGCGGGTTCTGGTTCAGGGCGATTTTGCGGTTATTCCCCCGCCCCTCGACCACCATATGGAAATCCCCCGGTGCCAAATAAACGCGCCCTGGTTGCACAGGTTCCCCATTTACCCCTTCGCCGCATTTCAGGCCGGTCAACCGGGTGATATGCTCTGCCAGAATGGTGGTAAAGGTCGCGGGCATATGCTGGGTAATAAAAATGGGCTGACGCACGCCGACCAGACCACGCAAAACTTCAAACAGCGCCTGTGGCCCGCCCGTTGAACTGCCAATGGCAATCGCTTCGACGTTAACATGTTTTTCCGGTTGCAGTGTCACCTGCCCCTGGGACCGCCCGCGACGGGCCGGTGCCGGGGCGTTTCCGGCAACAACCGCCCGCTTTGCCCGTTCCTCTCTGGGGCGGGCCGGTTGTGGCTCTGCCCGGTGTGCCGGAACCTCGCGATTTGGTGACGCGGGCCGGGCCCTGGTTTCCTCGGCACGGCGTGCCCCCGATGTGCCCGCACCAGAACGCGCCGTTTCGGGTTTGGCCCCGCCATGCGGTTTCCCGGCAGGGAACGGCGTCGCAACACTGCCCGGCAGGGCATCGGCGATCCCCGCCTTTTTTGCCGCAACAGCCGCCTCCTCGATCAAACGGCCCGGATCGCGCAACCGCGCGATACCGGGTTTGTCCATACCGCCTTCGCGCGCGGGCGCAGGGTCGGCGGGCATGGGGCGCATTTGCGGGCGCATGCTCTGTTGCTGCATCGGATGCTGCATGGGGCGGGGGCGCAACTCTGCGGTAAAACGCTTGCGCTGAATGCGTCCCGGTTTTTGCAAAACCTGATGTTCAATCGACATTTCGGCGCGAAACGGTTTCGCACCATCGGGCTCGCCACCATCAGAAGGCGAATCGCTACGGTCTCCCTCTGATGCCACAACAGCATCGCCGCTGGTATCCTCAGCGGAAATATCCCCCGTGACAGCCCCCTTGTCCCCGGCCGGTTCTTTCCCGGCAGGATCAGGTACGCTGGCATCAACCGGTGCGGTCTCTTCGTCGAATTCGTCAATTTCGTCAAAGTCGCCTGCCTGTTCCAGCATCTTGCGACGCTGTTCAGACCACGCCTTGACCTTGTCAACCAGTTCGCTCCGGAAGCCGGAACCAACATTGATGTCCTTGGCCGAGGACGGTTTGGGAATATAATCGACCGCGCCCAGCGTCATGGCCTTAAAACTGATATCGGCATTGCGCTTGGTCAGGGTGGAGGCCATGATCACACGGACGGTGGGATCAATTTCCAGAATTTTCGGCAATGCCGTCAATCCATCCATGACCGGCATTTCAATGTCGAGAACAACCGCTTCAACGCCCCCATCGCGCATTACCGCAAGGGCGTCTTCTCCGTTCGCGACAGAACCGACAACCTCGATATCGGAATCATCCTGCAACATACGCGCAACAAGCCCGCGCACGATTGCCGAATCATCCACAATCAGGACTTTGTAAGGTGGATCGATGTGGTTTTGTTCCACAGGTACGATATTCCCGCTTGGTCAAAAGGCCGCAACACCCGTAACAACGTCACGGCCACAAGGATCAGATCAGGCCAACCTGTTCAAATTTGGCCTGGATGATCTCGCTATCAAAGGGCTTCATGATATATTCGTTCGCCCCGGCGGTAATGGCTTCCTGAATATGCTCCAGGTCGTTTTCCGTGGTGCAGAACACAACAACGGGTTCATCCCCTCCCGGTGCCGCGCGCAGTTCGCGAAGAAATTCGATGCCGCTTTTTATCGGCATGTTCCAATCCAGCAGCACCGCGTCAGGCATATCCGACAGGCACTTCTCCAGTGCTTCCATACCGTCTTCGGCTTCGACAACCGCGAATCCCAATTCCTCGAGGATACGGCGTGCCACCATTCTGATGACTTTTGAATCATCGACGACGAGACAACTCTTCATCGACTTCCTTCTCGCAATTTCACGTGTTAAGCCACGACCGGCAATATCCGGGCGCCGGGCGCGCCCGGACCATCGTTAACAGACGGGCATCAGCCCACCTGCTTTACAGACCCGGCAAAATCAAGCAGCCGGGTCACATCAAGAATAACCAGCAGGTTCTTTTCCAAACGGAAAATTCCGTCCGAAAATTCCCGCCAGCGCGGATCAAGTGTCGCCGGATTACGCTCAAAGGCGTTCTGCGGAACACTCAGAACCTCGCCAACCTGGTCAACCATCAGGCTGTAAAGCTCGCCACCCTGGTCAACCACGATGCTCATTCCGGGATCATCGCCTTCCTTGTTGCGCAGGCCAAGGCGCTTGCGCACATCAATGGCGGTAACGATACGTCCCCGCAGGTTCAGCGAACCTGCCACTTCGGGCGGTGCCAGCGGAATACGCGTGATTCGCTGCGGACCAAGAACGTCCTGTACGGTCAAAACCGGGATGCCAAACATCTGCTTGCCGATTGTCGCCGTGACGAAATCCTTGGTTGATCCCCCCAGGTCAAGGGCGGTATTGCGCTCGGAACTGGGGACAAGTGCGTTTTTGTCACTCATGATACTTTACCTTCGACTTAGACAGCAGCCAGCGTCTGGATCAGGGTCGAGACCAGGGCATCGCGGTCAAATTTGGCGACATAGTCACTAAACCCGACCCGGCGTCCACGCTCGAAATCCTCTTCGCTGGTATGAGACGACAGGGCGATAATCGGAACTTCACCCCAGCTCTCGTCATTTTGCAGGCTTTCGGCAAATTCAAAACCGTTCATGCCCGGCATCTCGATGTCGCTGATAATGGCATCGAAAATCGCACCATTGTTTTTCAGCTCCAGCGCCTGTTCGGCACTTTCAACCGACGTCACCTTGAAACCCGAAACCGAGAGCATCGGCGTCAGCAAATTACGGAAGAACGGGCTGTCATCAACAAGAAGAACCTTCTTCTTTTCGGTTCTGCCTTCTTCCTTGCCAAACCAGTCGCTAAAGGCCAGTTCAAGGTAATAGCCGGCATCGATCAAATCGGTTGCCTTGCCGTCAATCACGGCCGAGCCCACCAGACCATCCCGATCGGCTGTCAATTCGACATTGAGAACATCGTCAACAATATCAACGATTTCATCAACAACCAGCCCCATCGTCCGTTCACGATCCTGGAACACCAGGGTCGGCTGGCGGCCTTCGCTCTTCATCTGATAGGCACCGTCAATAAAGACCAGCGGCATCAGCTTGCCACGATACTGCACCAGCGGACGGCCATTTGAATATTCGATGCTTTCGACATCGATTTCTTCAAGACGGGCGACCAGGGCCAGCGGCACGGCACGGATTTCATTGCCCCCGGCACGGAACACCAGCATCGAGGTGGTTTCGCGATCCGAGCTTTCCGATTTGGCCTTGGATTCAACACCCTGCTGACCGCCAACCGTGATTTCGCCAGTCCGGGTGGCAATGCCGTTGGGATCGAGAATCATGATCACGCTGCCATCGCCCAGGATGGTATTGCCCGAGAACAGCGACAGATCGCGCAGGATCGGTGCCACCGGCTTGACCACGATTTCCTCGGTATCAAAGACGCGGTCCACGATAATGCCAAAGCTGTAGGTCCCGACCTGGGCCACCACGATGAAGGCTTCTTCATCCACCTCGGCATCGGCCGCCGTGTCATCAAGCCCGAGAATGCGCTTGAGGGTCACAAGTGGTAGCAGGCGGTTACGTAAACGCAGGACCGGGGTATCGTGAATGCGTTCGATCGAATGTTCGGAATTGCTCGAGGCACGAACAAGTTCCAGAACGCTGATCTGCGGGATGGCAAACCGTTCGCCGCCGCTTTCAACGATCAGGGCGGAAACAATGGCCAGGGTCAGCGGAATTTTAATGATGAAAGTCGACCCGCGACCTTCAACCGATTTCAGCTCCACCGTGCCACCGATTTTTTCGATATTGGTGCGCACAACGTCCATGCCCACACCACGACCGGAAACCGATGTCACCTTTTCGGCTGTCGAGAAGCCCGGCTTGAAGATGAACTGGTGGATCTGCTGATCCGACATGTTTTCCAGTTCGCCTTCGGTCACAAGACCATTGGTCAGGGCCTTGGCCTTGATCCGTTCAACATTGAGGCCACGGCCATCATCGGAAATTTCGATGATGATGTGACCGCCTTCATGATAGGCGTTCAGCGTGACCGTACCGGTTTCGGGCTTGCCCGCATCGCGACGGCCCTGAATGTCTTCCAGGCCGTGGTCGGCAGAGTTCCGCACCATATGGGTCAGCGGGTCCTTGATCAGTTCAAGAACCTGACGGTCCAGTTCGGTATCCGCACCGATCATTTGCAGATCGATCTTTTTGCCCATTTCAAGGGCAAGGTCGCGCACGATACGCGGCAGTTTTGCCCAGGCATTGCCAATCGGCTGCATACGGGTCTTCATCACCCCTTCCTGAAGGTCGGTGGTGATATGCGACAGACGCTGCAACGGAACGGTAAATTCGCTGTCATCCTTGCCGCGCACCATCTGCAACAACTGGTTACGCGTCAGCACCAGTTCGGAAACCAGTGTCATCAGGTTTTCAAGCAGTTCGACATTCACACGAATGGTCTGGGCCGCAACCGTGCTTTCCTTGGTTTCGTTACGCGGATGCGCATCACCCTTTGCCCCGCCATCATGCGCAGAGGATGCAGCAGCGGCAACAGCCTGGGATTTCGGCGCCGAGGGCGGTGTTGCCGCAGCGGCGGGGGCGGCGGGTTCCGGCTCGGGTTCGGGCTCTGGTTCCGGTTCCGGGGCGGCGGATGCAACAGGCGCCGGCTCGGGTTCCGGTGCGCGGGCCTGGGCCTTGGGCGCACTGCCAGCACCTGCAGGAAGCGTCCCGGTATCGGCAAAATGGTTCAGACGGGCAATCAGATCGGCATCATTGCCATCCGGTTCGGCTTCATTGGTTTCAAGCTCGCCGAGCAGATATTTGATGGTGTCGATTGATTCAAGCACCAGTGTGACCGCATCGGGCGTCACAACCAGTTCCCCGTCCCGGATTTTGCCCAGAACGTTTTCACCGGCATGGGCAACTGCTTCAAGACGCGGCAACCCCAAAAAGCCGCATGTCCCCTTGATGGTGTGAACCAGACGGAAGATATTCGACAGAATATCAGGATCATTCGGGTTCTGTTCAAGCTTCACCAGCTCGACATCGAGCGTCGAAAGACTTTCCGAAGTTTCGGTCAGAAATTCACTTAAAAGATCGTCCATATATCCCCTCCACAATGCCGGCAATCAGACCATCACCGGACCCGGGACGTCAACCGCATCAAATCTACCCAATCATCTCAAATTCCCGTTTCACACGAGAGTTACCATGTAGGTAGAGCCTAGCATAAGGATTTACTATACTGGCACGTCAATTTTTTTAAACATAGATCAAAGTAACAGAACTTTCTTCGCCCACCACCTGTAGCTGTCGGCCTAGTCTTTCGGCTAGGTTTCGGGCAAAAAAGCCCTGAATGTTACGCGGATCAAGGTCTTGCGGGTCAACCGGGCCCGAAAGCACATTTTCAATTTCCGGCCTGATCGCCGCGCGTTTGCCCCGCGCGGTGACATTTATTTTCGCCCCGGAGTCGCAACTTACCGCAATTTCGCCACCAAATGGCAGGGCCTCGCGTGCCATCATGACCATATTGAGCACAACCCTTGCGGTGGCGGCATCCATATCAATGTTTCCGTCCCAGGCCAGCGTCACCTTGCCATCGGCCTCGTAGGCCTGCATCACGGTCTTGCGCATGGTGGCGGCATCCACGCTGTTGCCCGCCCGGCCATAGGCCAGACGAAAAAGCTGCAAACGGCGCTGTGCCTCCTGCCCGCTTCGGCGCATCAATGCCAGGGCTTCGTCATCGCTGCCCCCGGCCTCGTCCATCAATTCAGCACCCGCATTGACCGCACCAACCGGCCCGACCAGATCATGACAAATTCGCGAGCTGATAAGTTCTATCAGGATAAGCTCCAGTTGCCTGTCCTGCTGCATGCACTGTGCTCCAGATCTTGGCGGTGCGCCTTCCCCAAAAAGCCGCATCCCACATGAAAACAAAGCCGTTCCCGGCATTTCATACCGGAATCGAAGCCCTAATGTGCAAAACAGGTATTAAAACCTTATTTAAATATCAGGCCAAAAAACACATGCCTCCTGTGCCAAAACCATCATGCCCCGTTTTTCCTTCTTTGTCACAACTGGTTTGCAATGATAGATTTATGCAAACAGATGACACAAAACCGGCCCCGCCTGTTGCGCGTAGCGTTGTTTTTTAAAACATCAGAACAACAGGCCCCAACCGGTCCACTTGGTTGAGAACGCAATTTTATGGATTTTCTACTGACACCTGGCACCATTGTGCGACATCCCGGCCAGCCCGACTGGGGCCTGGGCCGTATCCAGGCCGTTAACGGCGACAGCCTTGCCGTCAATTTCGAGGAGGCCGGCCGCCAGATCATTCGCACGCGCCACGTTGCCCTTGAGATTGTCGAACCGGCAATGGGGTACGAATAACCCCGGCCGGACATCGGCAAACCAAAACAGGATCGCGCACGGATACCCCGTCGGGGTGTTGGCCACGGCAAGACAAAGGCACACAAACGCAGGGTGATGTGATGCCAGGCAGATACCGGCCAGCGCAACGACAAACTGCGTTCAGATGACCCCGAACAACTGCGGACAGAATAATGACAAAAATCGAAACGCTTCCTGAAACCGACAGCTTTAAACAGCGCCATCATGATGCTGCCTGGGCCGTACTGGAACGTTTTGCCAGCGGACTGGCCGACAAGGCCCGCCATCAGGGCAATGCGATCAGCGCCGAAGAGATTGAAAAATCCCTGGCAATCCTCCGCGGGCAACCCCGGCTGTTCGACGATGCCTGGACTGCCGTAAAAGCCGAAATTTCCGCTGCCAATACCCGGCGCAATCCCTCCATCCGCAATGACCCGTTTGGCCGCCTTCTGGTCAGCCGTTTTGCCCACCTTCTGGCCGGACGCGAGGCGGGCGACCTGGAACATGGTGCTTTGTCACGCGACATGTTACAGCCGTTTTTTCACGCCATTCGCATGATGGTCGGGGCCGATACCATCGAGCAGATCGACAGCGAAATCCGCAGCATCGTCGAAACCCATGCCGATGAAGATGATGATATGCGCGATGCCACCGATTACTGGGACCATCTTGCGGAAAATCCGCTGGTTTCCAAACAGATCACGATGGTTTTCGTGCGCATGGCCATGCACTTTGCCGATTATGAAAAACGCAAAAAATGGTTCATCCAACTGGTCAATGACAATATGCACCGTAACGGGACCCAGTGGGAATTTACCGAGAACCATTTCATCAAACTGGTTCATGCGCTGTTTCGCGATGTGCGCGCCATTCTTGCCAGCCCGGAGCGTTCCGCTCTGCTGGCCGCCGAAATTGACCATGACAAGGTCAGTGTGCTGCGTACCGTGATGGCCAATATCGACCGCGATATCGCCGCCCTGCATAATCGCGAGGCTGCAACCTGGCAGGACTAAAAGCGCGTCCTGCCCGGCAGTCATTGTCAAAAAATATGGCAGCGGACCTTGCCCGTTGCCGCTTCTTTACACTATCTGTTTGCAGAAGTGCTAAAGGACACCGCGAAATTCAAAATGTCAGGCAGGAAACCGTGCAAAAGCCGCTGATCGACAAATATGGCCGTCATGTCTCGTATTTACGGGTTTCCGTAACCGACCGCTGTGATTTTCGCTGCACCTACTGCATGGCGGAAAACATGACCTTTCTGCCCAAATCGCAAATCCTGACACTTGAAGAGCTTGATCAGCTTTGCAGCGCCTTTATTGCACGGGGCGTGCGCAAATTGCGTCTGACCGGCGGGGAACCGCTGGTGCGCCGTGGCATCATGGATTTGATCCATGATCTGTCGCGCCATCTGAAATCCGGCACGCTGGATGAACTGACCCTGACCACCAATGGCAGCCAGCTTGCCACCTATGCCGATGATCTGGCCCGCGCCGGGGTCAAACGCCTCAATATCTCGCTTGATACCCTGGACCATCAGAAATTTGCCGACATCACCCGGCGCGGCCGCCTGGAACAGGTGCTGACCGGCCTTCAGGCCGCCAAGGAAGCGGGCATTGGCATTAAAATCAATGCCGTTGCCCTGCGCGGACAGAATGAAGACGAATTTTCACGGATGCTGGCCTGGTGCGGGCAGGAAGGGTTTGACCTGTGCCTGATCGAAACCATGCCGCTGGGCGATATTGATGGCGACCGCACCGACCATTACCTGCCGCTTACCGTGGTGCGCGAACGCCTGGAAAAAGACTGGACACTGATCCCCAGCAACCATGTCACGCCTGGCCCGGCACGTTATGTTTCGGTGGCCGAAACCGGCGGGCGGCTGGGTTTTATCACCCCGCTAACCCATAATTTCTGCGAGGGTTGCAACCGGGTGCGCATTACCTGCACCGGCACGCTTTATATGTGCCTGGGCCAGGAAGACCATATCGATTTGCGCGAAATCCTGCGCGAAAACGACCCGGCCTTGCTTGATGCCGCGCTTGATCGCGCCATGCTGCTCAAACCCAAGGGCCACGATTTCATTATCGACCGCAAGGGGCAAAAACCCGCCGTGTCCCGGCATATGAGCATGACGGGCGGTTAACGCGCCTTTTGAAAAAACACATATGTAAAATTCACATTCCAAAGGCGGACCAAAACCCACATGGCCCGCCTTTTTCATGGAATTCCGCGTGCAACCATTAAAGCGATTTGTCTTTAACGGTGAAAAATCACCGGAAACCAGTCCTCGCGCAGTTTTTGCCCTGCCTGCATAGCATGCCCTGGGAAAGGCGGCGATGTGCGTCCGGGACGTTCGACATAGCGGGCATCATCCCCCACCAGCCGTAATGAAAAAGCCCGGCGTCGGTTTTGCGTCAGATTACCGCGTGCACCATGCAGAATGCGAAAATCAAAGGCAACCGCATCGCCCGGCGCCATATGCCATTCGCGAATATCCATGCCCTCGGCATCGGGGTCGGGCACCGGCATATAGGCGGTTTCGTCAGGGTAAAAGCTTTCTTCCGATAACCAGCGTGTCGGCAACACCGCACGCGGCCATTTATGCGACCCGGCGACACAACGCAATGTCGCCTCGCGCACCGGGTCCAGCGGCGACCAGAAGCTTACCGTCTGCGTCCCCTCGACAAAATAATAGGGACTGTCCTGATGCCAGGGTGTGGGTTTGGAGGTTCCCGGTTCCTTGACCAGCACATGATCATGAAAAAGCTGCACTTGTTGCGCCCCCATCAAATCGGCGGCCACTTCGGCGACGGGGGAATGGCGAATAACCTGTTTAAATTCGCCAATACGCTGCCAGTTGCAGTAATCATCAAAAAAGCGTCCTGCCTCACCCTCCTTAAGGTTTTCGGCTGCGTAAGGGCCAGGGTCACGCATATTGGCCTCGATACCTGCAGCCAGTTGCGGCAAATAATCAGCAAACAGGCCGCGCACCAAAACTACGCCGTCGCGCTGATAGGTTTCAATATCGGCAGGTGTCAAAAGCGGGTGAACCATGTCTAAACTCCGTAAACGGAAACGCATAAGACACAAAGGCAGGCCATGCTATTCTCAAAAATCACACGATCTGCGGTATGTCTTTGGCTGTTCTTTCAGCCCGGTAAACGGAAGGCGTTGTCCCTGTAATCTTTTTAAATGCCAGATTGAACGTCGATTTTGAATTAAACCCAACACTCATCGCAATATCGAGCACCTGACGATCCGGCTCCGCCAGCAATAAACGTTTGGCATGAACAACCCGCTCAGAATTCACAAAGTCAAAAAAGCTCTTTTCGATATATCGATTAAGCACATAGGAAAGCTGATTGGGTGTGACTCCGACAAATCGGGCCAGTTTAGGCATCGACAGCAAGGGATCAAAGATCACGTCTTCCCGGGCAATAATCCGGTTTAGCCGCCGACAAATACGTTGTGCTTCGTCGACCTCGACCAGATGGCGGGAAAGTGCCCCGTTTTCATGAACAACACCCGCAACAGATGGGCTATCTTTGCCTGACGCATGATCTTTGCCAGAAAGGCCCGCCTCGACAAAAAGCGCGGGATTGGCTGCAATAACATGGCTGATACGAAAAAAGACCAAAGCAAAACCGCAATGCGCCAAAATAATCAGCCATTCGCTTCTTAACACAAAGATATCAAACAGGTTAATCGCTATATAAATTGCAAAGATAACGCTTGTTTCAACAAGAAACTCGGTCGTCCAGTTGCGCAATACCGCCCCGTCAAGACCAAACTGCTGATGAACCTGCCGATGATAAACCAGACATGTTCGCCATATCGCAATCATATAGGCAATAAATTGCCCGCAATACACGGCAATCATCACCAGCATCAACGCCGTTATTGAAACTGGGGCCTTCCAGTTCAAACCAAGCCCCTGGTCTGTCAGCAGCAGGCGATTTACATCTGTATTGCCATGAATGGTCCAGACAATGACTGACGTGCAGATGGCGACAAACACTGCCATGACAAAATGCCTGGCAGGTTGCGGCACAGGACGACCGGAAATTTCGCGAAAATACAAAAAAATTGCCGGAATGGCGGCAAAAATAAAGGGCGAGAAGAAAGGGGCAAGATACAAACGCATCAATGGAGACAAGAAAACGTCGAGAATCTTATCAACAAAAATAACACAAACGATCGCGGTGAAAACCATCAACCAGCGATTAGCCCGAAAGGCACGTTTACCTTCCTGAAGCAGCAATAATATCAGAAAAAACGCCTGACCGATCCCGACAACAGCGATAATCAGCAGGACAACGGCTTTCGGCTCAAGCATGTCTCAAGTCTACCAGAAATCGCACGGGTCCAAAAAACTGGAGGTTTCAGGGACATATAAAACCAATCAAGTAACAACTATCGCTGTTTCATGCCCGCAAATCAATTCCGAACAAATTTCTCATCCATCCGCGCAACAACGATCGCGCAAACTGGGCTCGCACCACAAGAGCAACCTAAGGCTGACTACCAACAATACCAACCAACATTTTCAGAATGTTGGCACCACATAAATGCTCTTTTGGAACCGCCAGCAAATGCGCCGGGCAGGTGGGGCAATCGGAACTGCCAAATCCGGCGATGGGGGCCGTCAGGTCAAATTCATCACACAATATGGTTCTTAACTGGCATTCATCGCCGCCAATAACGGCAAGGGCTGCTGTTACCTGCCCCGCGGGCCGGGTGGTTAAGGCATCGACATGCCAGTGTTGTTTTTTATCGGCCGCACAATGGCGTTTGACCCGTGCGGCAATACCCCCCGGCCCCCGCGCACTGCCGCAATAAAGATATGTGCCGGGCGTCACAATCTTGCCCGCAAACTGTCGTTGCGACAGGGAAACCGGACGATAAAGACGAATTGCCAGAATATAGGCCCCGGCTGCCTTGGGCAGCAGCCGGAGGGTTTGATCGGAAATATCGCTTAACAGCAGCGTCAACAGCCGCCCCTGTCTATAACAACAGATCAATCGACAGGCCCGGCCCGCGCTGGCCCGATGCCAGAACCGGTTCACAATCCTTGTTGATCCGCGCGGCAATGCGCTGGCGATAACCGGTAAAATGTTTGGATGCCACCACATCGACCGCATGGTCCAGATGCACCTCGATCCGGTACACACCGGCAACCGGCGTGCCCGTCAGGCCCAGGATTTTGCCGGTTACGGCATGGCCAAGATAGGAGCCGGCAAAACGTTTGCCAATGCCCAGATCGGCGACATCCATGCTGGCGGCATTGCGCCGCGTCATGGCAAGGGCGGTGTTCCAGTCGCGAAAGCCACAGCTTTGCGCCATCAGTTCCAGGCTGCCCGCGTGGGAAACACGGACATCACGATTGGCAAGGGCCGCGCGCAGACGCTTTGCCCGGGCTTTCAGGGTATCGGCATTCTCGCTGGTAAAGTTTTTCGGTGCCCCGGTTGCCGGGGCATCGGGGTTTTGATCCATCGGATTATCAAGTCGCATCATCGTCTCCATCAAGGAGGCCGGGTGTTCGCATTGCCGGTCCGACACGGAACCGAAAGATTTTATGTTGCGGCATTCACCCTCCCTTGCGGGTGCGAACGGCTGGCTGCCACAAAGCCAATGTTGGCAATACCCCAATGTGACGCGGCACGCAACGCCAAACCCGCACAATCCGGAATGCCAAACCGCGATCCGGCCAATATGATGTCCCTTGATTGACAGTCCCAATGGCGCAACATATACCAGAATGAAGAATGCGTTTTTAACAGATCCGCCCACCCGCACGGGCCCGAGGCTCTGTTTTACAAAGGATAAGACACATGGCGATGGCAGCACACGAAATTGAATCCATGATCAAGGAAGCCCTTCCCGATGCCCAGGTCCGAATCGAGGATCTGCGCGGGGATGGCGATCATTATGCCGCGCTGGTTGTCTCCGAGGCTTTCCGCGGCAAAACCCGCGTCATCCAGCATCAGATGGTTTATTCCGCCCTGAAGGGCAAAATGGGCGACGAATTGCACGCCCTCGCCCTGCAAACCTCGGTTCCCGAATAAACCACCCCGACGCCGACTTTCGGTCTGTTTGAGAAATCCCGTGCCGTGCGCGCCGTTTTTTTAACCGGGGCGCACAGGTTTTCCGGGGCCAGATGGCGCCCCTTTGCTGACTCTGGTTCATTTTATGTCACAATCCCACAAACCGGCCCTGATCGGCATCGGCCCCCTAGCCGGGCTCGGCGCATTTTGTTTCTGGGGTATTTCCGGGGCCTATTTTCATGCCGTCGGCTTTGCCGGGGCGATGGAAATTCTCAGTCATCGTATTGTATGGTCTGTCGTGCTGACCCTGGTGCTGATTTTTGCCCTCGGGCGCAAGGCATCGCTGCTGCAATTGCTGGGGTCGGCCCGGACAATCGGGGTTTTGTGCATGACCGGCCTGCTGATTGCCGGTAACTGGCTGATCTATATCTGGTCGGTCAATCATGGTCATGCCATCGAGGCCAGCCTGGGCTATTATATCATGCCGCTGATCATGCTGGTGCTGGGGCGTATTTTCCTTAAGGAAACGCTTAATCGGGTTCAGGTTCTATCGGTGATCATCGTCTCGCTCGGGGTGTTGAACCTGCTGGCATTTTTTGGCACCGTGCCCTGGATCGCACTGGGCCTGGCGTTTTTGTTCGGCTTTTATGGTCTGTTGCGCAAAATGGTCCCGGCAGACCCGATTGCCGGCCTGTTTGTCGAATGCCTGGCGTTACTGCCAATTGCCCTGATTTATCTGGGCTGGCTTGAAAGCCGGGATGAACTGGTTTTTCTGCAAACCAGCACCGCCAACCAGGCCATGCTGATTGGCCTTGGGGCGATGACGACCATTCCGCTGGTGCTGTTTGCCTTTGCCGCGCGCAACATGAAATTTGGCGCACTGGGCCTGATGCAATATATCAACCCGACCCTTCAGCTTTGTGTTGCCGTGCTGCTGTTTGGCGAACCCTTTACGCAGGCCCACCTGATCACCTATATTTTTGTCTGGTGCGGACTTGCCCTTTTTACCTGGGATAATTTGCGCACAAGCCGTGCCGCACGCGCCAACAGTTGACAGAAACGCGCCAGAGGGCCATATCTTCGGCCAGCCTTATTCATATACCTGCGGTCGCACGCCGAACCGCGCTTATTACAGTCAAGGATACCCGTTATGTCCGAAAATCCGGTTTTTGACCGCATCCAGAAAGATATCGACGACAACGACGTCGTTCTGTTCATGAAAGGGACCGCCATGTTCCCGCAATGCGGTTTCTCGGCCGCTGTGGTTCAGGTTCTGGCCGAACTGGGCGTTCCGTTCAAAGACGTCAATGTGCTGGTTGACCCGGCCATTCGTCAGGGCATCAAGGACTTTTCCAACTGGCCGACCATTCCGCAGCTTTACGTCAAGGGCGAGTTCGTGGGCGGTTGTGACATCGTTCGGGAAATGTTTGCTTCGGGCGAACTTTCGCAGCATATGCGCGACAAGGGTGTGGCTGCTGCCGCCTGATTATTCGCCACCGAATGACTTGAAAACACGTCAGGGATGCCTCTGGCGTGTTTTTTATGCCAAAATGCCGGACTTTGTTACGGCCCCTGCCGGGCATAATGACCTTTCCCGCCGTGTTCCGGCACGGGAAACACCACGTCATAAATCCAGTTAAAGACAAACGCGTAAACGAGATAAAAGGCCGAAAACGACACATCCATCGTAAAGGCATGCCAAAGGCTGACATCCAGATACCAGGCGATAAAGGGCATTAACACGGTTAACAAACCGGCCTCAAACGTGATGGCGTGAAACACGCGCAAGACCACTGATTTGCCGGTATGCCCCTGAAGGCGGCGCAGGATGTGATCAAACCCCAGATTGAACAGATAATTCCACACTGTGGCGATCGTGGCACTGACCAGGGCGACAACACCCACCTCGCTCATGCCAAAGTCAAACACCCATCCGCCCAGGGGAATGACAATCAGCAAACCGATAATTTCAAAGGAAAGGGCGTGGCGGATACGGTCCTGTGTCGTGCGCATAGCGACCTCGTCATGATGCCGGGTCGTCCCGAACGATATGTCCCGAAACGGGCGAGGTCGTCCTCGTTTGCGGCCATCCTGCCTGAATATCGGGTATCTGGCAACTGGCCTTCGTACAAAAAACGCCCGCTAAAACCAGCGGGCGTTTCTGTCCGAATTCGGCGTAATCTGCGGGGCAGATTAACGCGAATAGAATTCGATAACCAGGTTCGGCTGCATCTGAACCGGGTACGGGATTTCCGAGAATTTCGGGACGCGAACGAAGGTGCCTTTGAAAGCCTTCGCGTCAACGTCGAGATATTCGGGAATATCGCGTTCTGCCAGGGTGGCAGCTTCCATCACCATCGGAATTTCGCGCGAAGCCGGTTTGACTTCAACAACGTCGCCTTCTTTCACCAGGTAAGAAGGAATGGTGACCTTCTTGCCGTTGACCAGGATGTGGCCGTGGTTGACGAACTGGCGCGACGCAAAAACGGTCGGGACGAATTTCATGCGGTAAACAACGGCGTCCAAACGGGTTTCCAGAATACCAACCAGGGTTTCCGAGGTATCGCCCGGGCGACGCGATGCTTCTTTGTAGTAACGCAGGAACTGCTTTTCGGAAATGTTGCCATAGTAGCCCTTGAGCTGCTGTTTGGCGAAAAGCTGGGTACCATAATCGGTCGGTTTTTTACGGCGGGTTGCGCCGTGCATGCCCGGTGCATATTCGCGCTTGTTCAGCGGCGATTTGGAACGGCCCCAAAGGTTCACACCAAGGCGGCGGTCAATTTTATGCTTGGCAGCAATACGTTTCGACATTCTAAAACTCGCTTTTTTAAAGTGCTTTGTTGTCCCGATAGTTTCTGCATCAACACAATACAGAACGGGGCCGCAGACTTTTGCCACGACCCGCTTTCTCGGAAGTGAGGCGCAATATAGAGATCATTGCCCGAGAGTCAAACGAAAAGGCACCTGTGCGCCCCACAGGTGCCCACAGATGCCTTGCGTTACATGCCTGGCGGGTTTTTCACCATCATAACGGGACAGTTTTATTTATCACCCCGGATTTCCCGCAAAAATCCGTCAACCTGTTCGCGCAGGCTGGCGGCCTGCCCGGTCAAATCGCGCGATGCCTCGGCCACTTCGCTGGCGGCATCGCCAACCATGCCGGTCGATGTGGTGACATCGCCAATGGTCGCTGTCACCTGCGAGGTGCCGTGCGCTGCCTGGCTGACATTGCGCGAAATTTCCTCGGTCGCCGCCCCCTGCTGTTCAACGGCGGCCGAAATCGTTGCAGCAATCTCGCTGATGCGGCGAATGGTCTCGCTGATACCGCCAATCGCGCCCACCGCCTCGCGCGTGGCCCCCTGAATGCCGCCAATCTGGCCCGAAATCTCGTCGGTTGCCCGCGCAGTCTGGCTGGCAAGGCTTTTAACCTCGTTGGCCACCACGGCAAAGCCCTTGCCGGCATCCCCGGCGCGGGCCGCCTCGATGGTCGCATTCAGGGCCAACAGATTGGTCTGGGCGGCAATCTCCTGGATCAGTGTAACCACATCGCCGATTTTTTCCGAGGCATCGGCAAGGCCGCTGACAAGTTCGGTTGTGCGGGTGGCCTCGTCAACGGCGGTGCTGGCGATTTGGTTCGACTGGGAAACCTGGGTCGATATTTCACGAATGGAGGCGGAAAGTTCCTCTGTGGCGGAGGCCACCGTCTGCACATTGCCCGATGCCTCCTCTGCCGCTTCATTAACAGCGGCAGCCTGGCTGCGGGTATCGACTGCGATCTGGTTCATGCGGCCCGACGCATGGGAAAGTTTCTCTGCCGCGCCGCCAACCGACTGGGCCACCGCCCCGACAGAGCGTTCAAACGTATCGGCCAGTTCATTGAGATGGGC
The DNA here is from genome assembly GCF_003326755.1 of Thalassospira profundimaris. Taxonomy (GTDB): domain Bacteria; phylum Pseudomonadota; class Alphaproteobacteria; order Rhodospirillales; family Thalassospiraceae; genus Thalassospira; species Thalassospira profundimaris_B. The sequence goes on from NZ_JPWH01000025.1 coordinate 22,204, forward strand.
ACGACGGCGCTGTTCTGCTTCCCGGTCGGCGCGCTGTTTTTCCTCCTCGGCGGCACGCACACGCATGGCATTTTCCCGAAACACTTCAACGGCCCGTGCCATGTCGCCAAATTCGTTTTCACGGTCGGTAAAGGGAATATCAATATCGGTACGGTTCCCGGCCAGCAGGCTCATGCTTTCGGTCATGCGCTGAACCGGCCGCCCCAATGCACCGCCCAGCCACAAGGCAACAAATGCCACCACAATCACGGATAACAGACCGACAATCAGGGCGGCGGTTAACTGGTTATTGGCCTCCGCCAACACCGCATTCATCGGGTTGACAATCCCAATTGACCAGTTGGTGCCGGTTCGCCCAATCGAGATCGGCGAGAAAACCGTGAAAAATTCATCGCCGGCCGCCCCCAGGGAAAGTTCCTGCTGAAACACATTTCCCCGTTTTACCTGTCGCAATGCGGCATCCAGCGTTGGATAAATATCAAGAATATTCTTTCCCACCAGCGCAGTGTCGCTATGGGCCACGATATATCCCTTTTCCGAGATCAAAGTGGCAATGCCACCTGCGGGCAGGTCAATCTGCTGAATGATGTTTTCCAGGGTTTTCAGGGCTACATCAGCCGTGACCGCGCCAATCACCTTGCTGCCGGGGGCATCCTGATAGACCGGTGCTGAAATCGTCGTCATCAGCACATCAACGCCATTTACCGGATAAATATAAGGCTCGACAATGGCTTCACGGCGTTCATCGCGCGGGACCAGCCACCAGTCCCCGTCACCTGGCGTATCAAACCCGACCAGCGGTGTGACTTCGATCTTGCCTGTCGTATCGCGAAAAAAATAGGGCGCAAACCGCCCGTCCGCATCACTGCCGGCACGGTTGGCATTACTGGCATCGGCATTGTCAAAGGCGTTTGGCGCCCACAAGGTGCCCATTGCCAGAATTGAGGGATGTTGCTGCAAATTTTCGGTCATAATGGCCGCTGCAATATCGCGGTCCGGCTTGCCCGAAAGCACCAGGCCCTTAAGCGCCCCGGCAGTGCTGCGTGCAACTTCGGCGGCGGTATTCATATCCTCGGAAACAAGGCTGGCAAAACGCGCGGCCTGTTCAAAGGCATTCTCGACGGAAATTTTACGTATGGTTTGAAAAGACTGGACTTGCGTTACCCCCAGCACCGCCGCAATCGCGGTTAACGACAGACCAACCATTGCGATAAGAAGCTGCGTTTTCACCGACAAATTCAAAAAGCTTTTCATCCCCACCCCCTGAAAAGGCCTTTGCGACACCATCCCTGAATGCTGTCCTGATCACATCGAGTTTAATGCAACCAGGAAGACTTTAAAGTTAAACAAAATATAACCTTTGCATCAATGCGTCTGGGCCACCCGCAGCCGCGAACAAAAACACCCGGCACAGGGCCGGGTGTTAGAAACACGGTATCAGAATGCGGGTCACGTACGGGGTTTGTGTTTCCCGCCACGCAATGCCACCAGCATCCCGCGAATGGTTTGCACTTCCTGATGGGTGATGCCAACCCGATTAAAAATATTGCGGATATTGCGCATCATGGCCGGGCGTTTTTCGGCCACCCGAAAGAACCCGGATTCATCAAGCTCTTCTTCCATATGAACAAACATGCGTTCCACCTCATCACGGGTGGCGGGGAAAGAATCATTGAGCATCATCTGATAATCGGGCACCTCAACCCCGGCCTGCCACCATTCATAGCCAATCAGCAACACCGCCTGTGCCAGGTTAAGCGAGGTAAAACCGGGATTAAGCGGCACCGTCACCACCGCATCGGCCATCGCAACATGTTCGTTGCGCACACCTGTTCGTTCGGGGCCAAACATCACGCCCACTTTTTCGTTACGGGCAATATTGGCCCGCATTTCCGGGCCAAGGCCGCGCGGGGTGAAAACCGGTTTTACCGCATCGCGGGTGCGTGCTGTCGTCACGTAAATGCGGTTCAAATCGGCCAGCGCGTCTTCTTCACGCTCGAAAATGCGGGTATTTTCAATAACAATATCGGCACCCGAGGCATTGGCGACCGCCTTTTCATTGGGCCAGCCATCCCGCGGGCGCACCAGACGCAATTCCACCAGACCACAATTGAGCATGGCGCGCGCCGCCTTGCCAATATTATCACCAAGCTGCGGTTCGATCAGAATGATCACCGGCGGATTTTCCACACCACCTGTTCTCGATACATCCACCTTGCCGGGGCTGCCGCTCATGTCCGGGATTCTCCAGTTGCGCACAAAATTAAGTACGCTTCTTTAGCAAATCCTTCCCAGGGAAACCAGTGGCTGTCGGGCGAATTATCCCGCCGGTATCCGACCACATCTCATGATCACAAGCTGTTTGATCTTTTGCACGGCATTACAAACAGAAAACCAGCAGACCATCATCCGCTGGCTTCTCAAAAATCATCTATCTGCTGTCATAATACGCCGATATTTCCCGGCACCCTTAGGAATGCTGGCTGCGAATCCCGGCCTTGAACAGTTTATAGCTTATGGAATCACGCAGGGCGTTATAGGACGCCTCGATAATGTTGGTTGAAACACCCACGGTTGACCAGCTATTGCCTTCGGCATCACGGCTTTCGATCATCACGCGGGTGACAGCACGGGTGCCATCGCCACGGGTTATGATGCGCACCTTGTAATCTATCAGTTCGATCGGAGCGATGACCTCGCGATATTCCGGCACGGTCAGCAACACTTTGCGAAGCGCCGCATCCAGGGCGTTGACCGGCCCGTTGCCTTCGGCCACCGACATGAACTGTTCATCGCCCACCACGACCTTCACGGTCGCTTCGGACATGGTGATAACCTGTTCATCCTGTTCATCAACCCAGCGGCGTTCGTCGATCACGCGAAAAGACGTCACCCGGAAATAGCGTTCCAGTTCACCCATTGCCTTGCGGGCCAAAAGCTCAAAGCTGGCTTCAGCCCCGTCATAGGCATAACCATCGAACTCGCGCTGTTTGACCAGTTCCACCAGTTTGCCCACCGCCTCGGATTTCGGGTCCACCTCCACCCCGATTTCACGGAAACGGGCGAGAATATTGGACCGCCCGGCCTGGTCAGAGACCAGAATCTGGCGCTGATTCCCGACCTTTTCGGGTTCAATATGCTCATAACAGGTCGGGTTTTTCTCGACCGCCGACACATGCAGGCCGCCTTTATGGGCAAAGGCGGAATCCCCGACATAGGCGGACTGACGGAGCGGTTCACGATTTAGCCGTTCATCCAGAATATGCGAGATCCGGCGCAACTGGGTCAGTTGATGTGCACTGATGCCCACGTCATATCCCATTTTCAGCATCAAAGTCGGGATAATGGAAATCAGGTTGGCGTTACCACACCGTTCCCCCAAACCATTCAGCGTGCCCTGAATTTGCCGCGCCCCGGCGCGCACCGCCGCCAACGAATTTGCCACCGCATTTTCGGTATCGTTATGGCAGTGAATACCCACATTGCCGCCGGGAATGCGCGAACACACATCGGTGACAATATCAAAAATCTCGTCTGGCAGGGTGCCGCCATTGGTATCGCACAACACCACCCAGCGCGCCCCGGCATCATAGGCCGCCTGAATGGCCGACAGGGCATAATCCCGGTTGGCCTTGTAACCATCAAAGAAATGCTCGGCATCAAACAGCACTTCTTCGCTATGCTGTTTTACATGGGCGACCGATTCCGAAATCATCGCCAGGTTTTCATCAAGTTCGATGCCCAGCGCTTCTGTCACCTGGAAATCCCAGCTTTTCCCCACCATGCACACCACCGGCGCATTCTGGATCAGCGTGGTCAGGCCCGGATCATTTGATGCCGACCGTCCGGCGCGCCGGGTCATACCAAAGGCAGTCAGGCGGGAATTTTTCAGTTTGGGCGGATTGGCAAAAAACGCATCATCGGTCGGGTTTGCCCCGGGCCAGCCGCCTTCAATATAGTCAATCGACAGCTCGTCCAGTGCCTTGGCAATCGCGGTTTTGTCCGCGGCTGAAAAATCAACGCCCTGGGTCTGTTGCCCATCGCGCAAGGTACTGTCATAGAGATAGACGCGCTTGTCAGACATACTGGTTCCAAATCTGCATAGAATGCGGCGCACAAAACGCCAGTCAAAACGGGAATAGCCCGACAGCCACTGCCGGGACGGTCTGGCAAATTGCCGCAAAACGGCGCGACACGCAACCTCGTTGCCATCTATCCGAAAAAAACGGCAAAAACCGCCTTTTCTCCGCCTTTAGAGTAGCAACCCTGTCCCCCTGCATGATTGTGCGCTATGGCACGGCAACCTTATATTGTTAGACAGATTACAAGATGCCGTTTTTGGCGCTTCCCGGCATAGCGTTGCCATCCGCGCATATATGGATTTTCTCTGATATTCAAGGACACAGTCAGATGGATCGCATTGCTTCCATGTCAGACGATCTGATCTTCCTGGGCGGGCTTACCTGGTACCGTGACGGCAAACATTGCTGGCGTGCTGCCGACCGTTTTGCCGAATACACCATCTGTCGCAAACCTGATGACAGATGGCATGGTTACTGGATGCGCAATGGCATCAAAACCCGGGCGGAATGGTCCTGCCCGACGATTGAAACCTTTGCCGAATATCTGATTGACCAGGTGCGTCATGCACGGCTGGAGCTCGATTGATCTGCGCGCTCGTCGGCAGCCTTTTACGCTCTGGCACGTATGTCGGTTACGGAACCGGGCCAACAGAACAGTGAATGCCATTCATCGCCCCAATGCCTCCCGCCTGCACAAGAATGGTTGCGTTCCGCGTATAAGGGCTTATTTCTGGGGCAGATTGTTTCACTAACAAAGGTCTTTGCATGACCCATCCAACCAAAATGCAGATCGACATTGTTTCCGACGTCGTCTGCCCGCGGTGCATTATCGGCTATAAACATCTGGAACAGGCGCTGGCCAATCTTGAGGGTCAGATTGACGCCAAATTGCGCTGGCACCCGTTTGAACTCAACCCCGATATGGGGCCCGAAGGCCAGGAACTGGGCGAACATATCCATGAAAAATATGGCCTGACCCCGGATCAAAGTGCCGAAAACCGCGCGCGCATCCAGACAATGGGCGAAAATGCCGGTTTTGAAATCCGTTTCAGTTCGGACAGCCGCATTTACAACACCTTCGATGCCCATCGCCTGCTATATTGGGCGGGCAAGAAGGGCAAACAGACCGACCTGAAACTGGCCCTGTTTGCGGCCTATTTTCAGGAGGCCGAAAACCCCGGTGATCATGGCGTCTTGAAACGCTGCTGCGAGGAAGTGGGCCTGTCCCCCGAAGAAGCCGCCGACATCCTTGCCAGCGACAAATTCGCCAGCGAAGTGCGCGCCGAGGAAGAAGAATTTAAAAATGCCGGCATCACGTCGGTGCCGACCTATGTGGTCAATGGCAAATACGCCATTTCCGGCGGGCATCCGCCCGAGGTATTTGAACAGGCCCTTTCCGAAATCGCCCGCGGCGTTGAAGAAGCCTGAACCGCCTTAAAACCACTCCATATCCGCAAAAGCCCGGCCATCCGTCATGGCCGGGCTTTGTCATAACCACCTTGGCCCTTCCTGCGCCTGACATATCATGTCAGCACGCTTTGACTATGGGTTTTACCCAATCGACCCGGGCCTGACAATCCCCTATAGTTTTAAAGGCTTTCAAAACAGGGGCGGGCGTCATGGCAGAATTTCTCACGTATCTTCCGGGCATATTGCTGGCTTATGCCGCGTTTATGGTTGGCCTGATCAGCCCCGGCCCCGCCCTGATGGCGTTAATGGGCGTATCCCTGGGCGATGGCCGCCGCGCCGGGCGGTATTTTGCCCTTGGCATTGGCTCTGGCTCCTTTTGCATTGGCATTCTGACATTATCGGGCTTATCGGCCCTGTTGCTGGCCTATGCCGATGCGATGTATGCCATTCGTATTGCCGGGGGATGTTATTTGCTGTGGATGGCGTTTAAGGCCCTGAAGGCTGCGGCGCGCCCTGCACCTGTTTCGGCCAAGGCCGATACCGACCCCCAACAATCCGCCGCCCATTATTTCAGTCGGGGCCTGGCCCTGCATTTAACCAATCCCAAGGCGATCCTGACCTGGATTGCCATTATCTCCATCGGTTTTCATCCCGGTGCGCCGCTGTGGGTGGGCCTGGTGATTGTCGCAAGCTGCGGCCTGATCTCGACCCTTGTGCATCTTTTTTATGCTACGGCCTTTTCAACCCGGCCGGTCATTGCGCTCTATCGTCGCCTCGCCCGCTGGATCAATGCCATCCTTGGCGTGTTCTTTGCCGCCCTTGGTCTGAAGCTGATTTTCAGCCGCTAAAGCAACTTCTGCCTGTGCCAAAGCCCAAGCCTACTCCGCCCTGGACTCTTTGCCCGTTTCCTTCGCGGCTGCCTCTTCTGAAGCGGCTTCGGCCCCGGCTTCAGCCTGTTCGGCTGCCCACACCCCGGCGGTTTCAACCGCCATCGGCGATGTCGTCGGCAGGACGCTGACATATCTTTCGGTTTCTTCGACTGGCAGCGATTCACGGCGTGTCATGCGATACAGCGCATAAACCGCAATAACAGCAAATGTCACCGCCAGCACCAGCCAGAAGCTGCGCGGACCAAAATGTTCCATCGACCACCCCGCCAGAAGCGGCCCCAAAATCGCACCAACCCCAAAGGTCAGAACCAGACCGCCCGAGGCAGCCGGCATATCTTCAAGCGGTAAATAGTCATTTGTATAGGCCAGAAACAGCGCATAAAGCGGCGTGGTCATCCCGCCCGCGAGAAAGGCCGCCCCCATCAGGAAGACAAAATTGTCACCAGAAACACCCCCCAACATGCTGGCCCCCATTGCCACCATCGAGGCCCCGAAAATCAGAGTGCGACGATCCATCCGGTCCGAAAGCCAGCCAATTGGATATTGAAAGACCAGTGCACCGGCAAACAGCATCGCAACAAAGGCCGCAATTTGCCCGGTGGTCATGTCAATCTGGGTTCCGAAAACCGCCGCCATCCCTGTTTGGGTTGCATAGACACAGCCCAAAAGAAAGATGCCCACGGTACTGAGCGGTGATCCGGCAAAAAGTTCCTTTAGCCCCATCGGCCGGGCTGCTTCTGTCATCGGAACAGAACTGGCCGACAGCAGGATTGGGGCAAAGGAAATCGAAACCAGAATGGATGCCACAATAAACAGGGCCGAATTTGCCGCATCCCCAAACGTCAAAAGCCCCTGTGCCCCGATAATCCCCAATGTCTGGGCAATCATGTAAGCCGACAGAACCTTGCCACGCGTTTCATTGGTCGATGAATCGTTCAACCAGCTTTCTGCCGTGACATAAATGCCCGACATGCAGAACCCCAAAATCACACGCAGCAACGTCCAGGCCCAGGGCTCCGGGATCAAAGGCAGGGCAATCAGGGCAGCCGAGGTAAAACTGCCCAGGGCGGCAAAGACGCGAACATGGCCAACACGCCTGATCATTCTGGGCGTAAGACGCGCCCCGGCAAGGAACCCGGCAAAATAACCCGATGTTACAATGGCAAGTTCGGCCGAAGAAAACCCTTCAATCCCGCCACGCAAACCGATCAGGGTAAAGTGCATGCCGTTGCCCAGCATGATCAGGACAATACCAATAAGAAGTGCCCAGACACTGGTTAAAACCTGGATCATGGCTCGCCCTTTCACACTTGGGGATTACCTGGGCGCTGAACCTGTCAATGTGGTTCGATGCAGCATGGTTCAGATAAACTGACTTATTCCAGCAAAAATACGAAACCACTGATCAGCTGCGGTTTCCAGATTTTTTTTAATGCGAAAGGATTTTTGCTTCAGACGGGACTTGGCCCGGATGTTTAGTCAATCTCTGCCGTTTCCAGGCGACGGCGGGTGACACCGTTTCTAAAATCCAGCCAGCCACAAAAAACAGTCATCCAGAGCGCAACCAGCATCACGACCGCGACCTTTTGATCCATGACCCAAAGCGTGCCTGCAGAAATGACACACCATGCCAGCGGAACCGGTAACAGAACCCAGCGCCACGTGCCGCGTGACAGCAAAACAAAGCCCAAGGTGCCAAGGACTGTTGGGTCAGCGGCACTTCCGAACAGCTCCGCCTGTATCAGGCCACGCCCCTCGATCAGGCCGATAAAGGGATAGACAATCAGGGCAAAGGCAACCAGCGCCAACCCGACATAAGATGAAAAATCCCCCCGCCAGCCAAAGCAAAGCGGCAAAGGACGCACAGCAAAGATGACAAACAGAACAACCTGAAGGACAAAGCCCGGCAACAGATAGGACACCGCCCAGTTGATCGGCAGATAATACTGCCACAGAAAGCCATAGCCGGACCAGGCCCAAACCAGCGCCAGTAATACCGGAATAATCCGGTTGCCGCGCAATCCGTGCCGAAGGGCCAGATAGAACGCGATCACCCCGGCCAGCAGCGCACTGGCAACCACCAATCCCCAGGTGGTATTCATATTTTCAAACAGCCGGTAATAAACGCGGGGTGAAAACAGCAGAAAATCGGCCAGGCTATAGTCCCACCACGCGGTCATAATGCCGCCTCGATGGCCCGGGCAATGGCATGGCGTTCTTTGCCTTCTGGCAACAACACCTTGTCGGCATCTGGCATGGGGGTTATCGCGGCCATGTTTTCGCGCACGTGATCCACCCGTGTGGTGGCGGGAATGGCACATGTAACCGCCGGATGCGACACAATATATTTCAAAATCAGTTGCGCCCAGCTTTGCGCCCCGTAATCCGCCGCAAGACCGGGCATCGGCTGCCCCCGCAGCGCCTTGGTCAGTCGCCCGCCGCGAAAGGGCCGGTTGATGATCACGGCAATGTTGCGTTCACGGGCCATTGGCAGGATCCGGTCTTCCACCGCACGATCCAGCGGATTATATGTCACCTGAATAAAATCAATCGCCTCGCGTTCCATGATGATGCCCAGCAAATCATGACGGCGACCATGCGATGTGGTGATGCCGGTATAACCCAGTGCCCCGGCGGCTTTCATATCCTGCAAAAGCGGCAACTGGTTTTCCCAGTCCAGCATATTGTGAACCTGCAACAGGTTGAACTGGCGAATGCCCCAGCGCCGCGCACTTTCATCAATCTGTTCTGGTCCGCCATCCTCGTCACTGGTCCAGACTTTATCGGTGGCAAACACCTGTTCGCGATCAATACCCAATTCCGCCAGCCCGTGGCCGATGGTCGCCTGGGATGACCCATACATGGGCGATGAATCAATCATTGCCCCACCCGCCGCAAAAAATGCTGCCATCACGTCGGTGCAGTTTTTCAGCAAAACCGGGTCATTGCCGACATTAAAGGTAATCCAGCTTCCCAACCCCACCGCAGGCAGGGCGTGATCCGTGCCGGGAATACGATGATGCAGGGGCTGCGGCCCCGATGCAGCATGCGCCAAGCCTGCCCCGGGCAGCCGCGCTGCGACCAGCCCGCCAATGCCAAGCATTCCCGCCCCGGTCAAAAATGTGCGTCGCGTGATATGATGACGGGTCATGTTGCCATTTCCCTTGAACGTCGCATTCATAAATACGCTCCAAGGGTGCCGCAATTTTCCATGCGGTGCAAGGCGCGGTCTTGGTTCCCCCAAAAGCAAAAGGCGCTGCCTTTGCCAGACAGCGCCTTTATCTTATAAAGTGATGATTACCTGAAAGCTGGCTTAAACCCGTTTCCAGGTCGTCCCGTCTTTTGAATCTTCCAGCACAATCCCGCGTGCCTTCAGATCATCACGAATTTGGTCGGCCAGGGCGAAATCGCGGTTTTTCTTGGCATCGGCGCGTTTCACAATCAGCGCCTCGATCTCGGCGGCTTCGCCGTCATCACCGCCGCCGGTAAACCAGCCATCCACATCCTGTTCCAGAATACCCAGCAGGCTGGCAGCGGCCAAAACGCGGCCCTTTGCCTCGGCCTTTTCGGTATCCGACCCCGCCTTGTTCAACTGTGTGACCAGTTCATGGAACTCGGCAATTGCCAGCGGGGTGTTCAAATCATCGCACAGCGCATTCAGGACGCCGGCGGGCATATCAACAGCCGCTGGCGCTATGGCCGCTGTCTGGCGCAAGGCGGTATAAAAACGATCCAATGCCTCCTTGGCCTGACGCAGATTTTCGAGCGTCCAGTTGATCGGCTGGTGATAATGGGTCCCCATCATCGCCAGACGAATGGCTTCGCCAGGCCAGCTTTCCAGCAATTCATGCACGGTGACGAAATTGCCCAGGGACTTGGACATTTTCTCGCCCTCGACCATCAAATGGCCGTTGTGCATCCAGTATTTGGCATAGCTGGACCCGTGATTGGCGCAGCAGCTTTGGGCGATTTCATTTTCATGATGCGGAAAGACCAGATCGATCCCGCCGCCATGAATATCAAATTCCTGCCCCAGATAGCGCGTGGACATGGCAGAGCATTCAATATGCCAGCCCGGCCGCCCCCGGCCCCACGGGCTGTCCCAGCCCGGTGTGTCATCGTCAGACGGTTTCCAAAGCACGAAATCTGCCGGGTCCTGTTTATAGGGCGCAACTTCAACACGGGCACCAGCAATCATTTCATCGCGGTTACGCCGCGACAATTTGCCGTAGTCATCATATTTGGAAACCGAAAACAGCACATGGCCCTCGGCGGCATAGGCAAAACCCTGTGCAATCAGCTTTTCGCACATGGCGATCATATCGCCGATATGCTCCGTCGCGCGCGGTTCGATATCGGGCTTATGCGCATTTAACGCACCCATATCATCCAGATAGGCCTGATGGGTGCGGGCGGTAATCACCGATATCGGCTCGCCACTTTCGCGGGCGCGCTGGTTGATTTTGTCATCAACATCGGTGACGTTCCGCACATAGGTGACCTTGGGATAGACATGGCGCAAAAGCCGTACCAGCGTATCAAACACCACCACAGGACGGGCATTGCCGACATGGGCATAATCATACACCGTCGGTCCGCACACATATAAACGCACATGTGCCGGGTCAATAGGTTCAAAGTGCTGCTTTTGGCGGCTCATGCTGTCGTAAATACGCAATGCCGCTGAACTGTCCGTCATTTTTTTCGTCCGTTAAATTATCGCGTCTTTGTGTGGCACAATTTCTTTACGGCGATCCGACACGAATATGTCAGACCGCCTGACCACACAGACGCGCACGGGCTTTTTCGCTGCCGATCATCGGCAGCAATGCAGACATTTCAGGACCATGTTCGCGCCCGGTAAGGGCCTTGCGTAACGGCATGAACAACTGTTTACCCTTTCGACCTGTGGCCTCTTTTACGGCCCCGGTCCAGCTTTTCCAACTTGTGCCATCCAGATCGCCTTGCGGCAGCATATCAGCGGCCTGGGTCAAAAATTCACGATCTTCATCGTCAATTTCCGGCACAATCGCATCATGGACAACATCCCACCATTCGCGGGCTTCGGCAACACGCCAGCAATTGCCGCGCACCGCCTGCCAGAAGGCTTCGTCCATCCCCTCCATTCCGGCGGCCGCCAGCTTGTCGCGGGCCTGATCATAAGGCATGTCATGAACGATTTTTTCGTTCAGCGATGCCAGATCCGCCGGATCGAATTTGGGGGTCGAACGACCATAAGCCGAAATATCGAATGTTTCAATCGCTTCCCGCATGGTGGCCGGTTCGATCCGGTCCGATGCGCCAAGCCCGGTCAGCAGGCCAACCAGGGCCGGAACCTCGAACCCGTCATTGCGCAATTCACGCAAAGACAGGCTACCCAGCCGTTTTGAAAGCTGCGATCCCCCCGGCCCGGCCAAAAGCGGCGTATGACCAAAATCCAGCCCGCCGGGCTGGCCGCCAAGCGCCATATAAACCAGAATCTGCGCCACCGTATTGGTCACATGGTCTTCACCGCGAATAATATGGGTCACCCCCATTTCCAGGTCATCCACGACGGAGCCCAGCATATAAAGCAGCGATCCGTCTTCGCGGATCAAAACCGGATCGGAGACATGCTGGGTGTCGAAATGGCACAGGCCACGGCACATGTCATCCCATTCCACCACGCCATCGGGCAGTTTGAAACGCCAGTGCGGCTTGCGGCCTTCGGCTTCCAGCGCGCGAATTTCCGCCGGGTCCAGCAGCAATGCCTTGCGGTCATAAATAAACGGCTGATGGCGCTGACGGGCGGCTTTGCGCTTCCAGTTCAGCTCGCCTTCCGTTTCATAACACGGATAAAGCAACCCTTCGGATTTAAGCTGCTCAATCGCCACGTCATATCGGTCCTGGCGCAGGGACTGGCGTTCTTCGCGGTCCCAGTCAATGCCCAGCCAGCGCAGATCCTCGCGGATGGCATCAACATATTCATCCTTGGAGCGTTCCGGGTCGGTATCATCGAACCGCAGGATGAATTCGCCGCCATGTTTGCGGGCAAACAGCCAGTTCATCATGGCGACACGGGCATTGCCGACATGCAGCAGGCCGGTCGGGCTGGGGGCGAAACGTAATACAGGTTTTTTCATATCAATAATTTTCAAACACAATATAAGGTCAGCTTACCAGATTGGTAAAGCCATTGGTAATCGGATAACGCCGGTCACGACCAAAGGCGCGCGGGGTAATTTTCACCCCTGGCGGGGCCTGACGGCGCTTATATTCGGCACGGTCCAGCAAACGCCATACCTTGCGCACGATTGCCTCGTCATGGCCGCTGGCGACGATTTCGGCAACGCTGCGTTCACCCTCGATCATCTGACCTAGAATATCATCAAGCACATCATAGGGCGGCAGGCTGTCTTCGTCTTTCTGGTCCGGGCGCAATTCGGCCGAGGGCGGCTTGGTAATAATCCGTTGCGGAATCACCATACCCTCCGGCCCCAGCGCCCCTTGCGGGCGATGCAGGTTGCGCCAGCTACACAGGGCAAACACGGTGGTTTTATACAAATCCTTCAAAACCGAATAGCCACCGCACATATCGCCATAAAGCGTGGCATAGCCCACCGACATTTCCGATTTGTTGCCCGTGGTCAAAACCATATGGCCGAACTTGTTGGAAATGCCCATCAGGATGATCCCGCGCGAGCGTGCCTGGATGTTTTCCTCGGTAATGTCGGGGTCCCGCCCGGCAAAGGCCGGGGCCAGCATGGTGCCAAAGGCCTCCATTGCCGGGCCGATATTGATGCTTTCAATGCCGGTTTTCAGCATATCGGCACAAATTTGCGCATCCTCAAGACTATCGGCCGAGGTATAGGGTGAGGGCATCATCACCAGGCGCACCCGTTCCGCCCCCAACGCATCGACGGCCACGGCAGCGGACAGGGCCGAATCAATGCCGCCGGACATGCCAATGACAACACCGGGAAAACGGTTTTTATTAACATAATCACGCAGACCCAACACCAGCGCCTGATAAATCGCATCCAGGCCGGACGGGTAATGCGCATCGGGCTTGGCATCGTCGCAATACCATTTGCCATCGCCATCGCGCGACCAGTGCGAAAGCTGCACGGTTTCGGCAAAACCCGGCAGGGCAACGGCCAGCGTGCCATCAAAATTCAGGCCGAATGTGCCGCCATCAAACACCAGTTCATCCTGCCCGCCGACCTGATTGCAATAGATCATCGGCACGCCGCATTCCAGCACACGGTCGCGAATCAGTTTGCGACGCAGGCCATCCTTGCCCGCCTCAAATGGCGACCCGTTGGGGACCAGCATCATTTCCGCCCCGCGCGCGGCCAAATGGGCCACCACCCTGGGTGTCCAGACATCCTCGCAAATCGGAACGCCCAGCTTGATGCCGTGAAAATCAACCACATCGGGCATCGGGCCTGCGGCAAAAACCCGTTTTTCGTCAAACACGCCATAATTGGGCAGGTCGTTTTTGGCACGCACGGTTTCAATCGTGCCCCCGTCAATCAACAATACCGCATTATGGCGGATACCGTTAATTTCCCACGGCGTTGTCAGCAACAGGGCCGGCCCGTTTTTGCGCGATGCGGTCCGCTTGCAAATATCATCTACCGCGTCGCGCAAATGGCGCATGAAGGAAGGTTTCATCACCAGGTCTTCGGGCGGATAGCCCGACAAAACCAGTTCGGAATACAGGATGATATCCGCGCCCTGATCAGCCGCAGATTCCCAGGCAGCCACAATCTTTTCCGCATTCCCGGCAATGTCGCCGACAACCGGATTCAACTGGGCAATGGCAATGGCGAGTTTGTTTTTCATGTGTTTGGAATAGGAGGGGTCCGCCCGCAAGTCAATTGCGGAAATTGCAATAGCCCCCGAAGGTTTTACAACCCGGTTGGGCCACGATTGCATGGAAGATACACGTGAGCCGCCTAAAGCGCCATTGCCGCGTCGATTTCTTCCTGGCTCATGGTTTTGGCCGACCCGTGAATAATGGAGCTGGCGACATCCATAAACCGCTGCAATGCCGCCGTCGTGCTGCTGGCCGTCATGCGGATGACCTCGGGGTTGCCATCATTGATCACGACTTCCAACTGCTCGTTTGCGCGCAAAACCAGTGCATTCATGTGCTCGATGGTTTCCTCGAACGGACGGCGGAATTTTTCCGGCACGTGGTCATAGGCCTCGATCGCCAGTTCACGGTCGGAAAAGGCGCTGTCCTGAAAATGCTGCTGATAGCTTTTGGGTGCCCATTCCCGACAGTCTTCAAGCATGTCGGGCATATCGGGCACCATTTCAAGCAGCATCACGATTTCATTGAAATGATTGAGGTAATCCGTTGCAAGCAGGGTTGCAGAGGAAATATTCGTCCCCTCGACCTTCTTTTGCCAGAATGCAAAATCATCATCTGCGGCCATATTCGCGTCTATCCCTCTTTCGCCTGCAAGTGCGCCCCGTTTTTCTTTATATGCGAAAGGATAAGCATCGCATCAATATCAATCCAAGACAAATTCCCAAGTGGGTACGTTCTGACCCGTTTTTTAGGTCCGATCCCGGCTTTTTAGAGAGTTTATCAAATTCCTCAACGAAAAAGGGTGCCCGACATCCCGGACACCCTTTTTAGCAATCGAAATTCCCGATTGCCCGATCAATCAAAAAAGATCAGGCACTTGCCAGCAATTCATCACGCACATTGTCGCGTTCCTGTTTGATCATCTCGGCGATCAAAAAGGCCAGTTCAAGGGCCTGGGCCCCGTTCAGGCGCGGGTCGCAATGGGTGTGGTAACGGTCCGACAGGCTGTCTTCGGTAATCGCCTGTGCACCACCGATACATTCGGTCACATCACGCCCGGTCATTTCAAAATGAACGCCCCCGGCATGGGTACCTTCGGCCTTGTGAATGTCAAAGAAGGTTTTGACTTCGCCCAAAATCGCATCAAAGGCGCGGGTTTTATAGCCGTTGCTGGCCTTGACCGTGTTGCCGTGCATCGGGTCGCACGACCACACAACCTTGCGGCCTTCGGCCTTCACACGACGTACCAGACGCGAAAGATGTTCCGCCACCTTGCCCGACCCCATACGGCAGATCAGGGTCAGACGACCGGCTTCATCGGCCGGATTGAGGGTATCAATCAGGCGAATCAGTTCATCTTCCTCAAGCGTCGGGCCGCATTTCAGGCCAATCGGGTTTTTCACCCCGCGCATGAATTCGACATGGGCGCCATCGGGCTGGCGGGTGCGGTCGCCAATCCAGAGCATATGCGCCGAGCAGTCATAATACTGGCCGGTCAGGCTGTCCTGACGGGTCAGGGCCTGCTCGTACCCCAGCAAAAGCGCCTCGTGCGAGGTATAAAAATCGGTTTCGCGCATTTGCGGCGCGGTTTCCGGCGTAATGCCACAGGCCCGCATGAAGGCAACGGCTTCGTCGATCTGGGTGCTCATCTGGCGGTAACGTTCGCCAGCCGGGCTGTTATCGACAAAGGACAGGTTCCAGCGGTGAATCTGTGTCAGATCGGCAAAACCACCCTGGGCAAAGGCGCGCAACAGGTTCAGCGTCGATGCGGACTGGTTATAGGCCTTGATCTGGCGCTGCGGGTCGGGCGTGCGGGATTCCTCGGTAAATTCGATCCCGTTAACGTTGTCGCCGCGATAGCTGGGCAGTTCGACGCCATCAATCGTTTCCATATCCGCCGAACGCGGCTTGGCAAACTGGCCGGCCATACGGCCCACCTTGACCACCGGGCAAGACGCGCCATAGGTCAGCACAACCGCCATCTGCAACATGACCTTAAAGGTGTCGCGGATATTGTTGGGATGAAATTCCTTAAAGCTTTCCGCGCAGTCACCGCCCTGAAGCAGGAAGGCCTTGCCTTCTGCCACTGCACCCAGCTTTTCTTTCAGCGCACGCGCCTCGCCAGCAAATACCAAAGGAGGATAGCTGCCGAGCTCTTGTTCTACGGCCTTGAGGGCCTGTGCATCCGGATATGTCGGAATCTGCTTTACGGGCAGGTTCCGCCAACTATCAGTGCTCCAGCTCTTGCTCATCTGCTTCCTCTCCATCGGATGTCTCTTTCAACATCCCTAGCATAACATCATTTCTATCATACGCCTCACATTACAGGCGCCAAAACCAGCCATTTGCCGGGTCCAACTAGATAAGGGTTTTGCGCCGCCGTTTCCAGTCTTTCCCGCACCGCGACAACAGAAAAATGGCAAATTTTTGCCAATCCTGCCCTATTGCGCGCAAAATTCCACTCACTTTAACCACCCCCGAATGAAACAGAGGCAAAATATTACGCGCTGTGCGCACATCAGAACTGCGAATCCACGCCGGTTTCAGGCCGTTTCGTCATCGGGTTCACCAAAATGTGTCCGGGCCTCTGCCGGAATCGCAATTCCGCGAACCTTGCGTGCCACCCAGATATGATCCACCCCGGAAAGATCCGGCATCACATCCAGCGACCCGCCCTTGATGCTGACCGGATCATCCCCGGCAAGGTCGCCGTGAAACAGGCGCGATCCGCATTCAGGGCAAAAATGACACGCCAGCACCCGGCCACTATCGGTCGGGCGCTGCCAGGTTTTTACCTGGCCCTGTGTGATGATGACATCCGCACCATGCACCCGAACCGAAATTCCAAAGGCGGACGCCGACTGTTTCTGACATTCCCGGCAATGGCAGATATAGGTTTTCACCACCTGCCCATCGAGCCGGTAGCGGACCGCCCCACACTGGCACCCGCCCGTTATGGACCCTTCTGGCTGCGAAATTGCACCTGTCATCTCCATCCACCCTTTGCTTTGCTGTGCTGCACGGTCGCGGCTTTCATCGGACATTGCCCGTCATGTGCGAAACCGGCATTGCCATCGCACAACATATTATCATCGATCTGAAACAGTTGCGCCCCGGCGCATTTCGCCGCAAGCTGCGCTGCTGCCAGATATGGCAGGAGACCAACCTGCCGTATCTGCTGATTTTCGGACCGCCCCATGTCGCTTGAAACCACCATCATCGTTGCCTGTGCCTATTTTCTTGCCGCCTTTGTCAAAGGGGCCACCGGCCTTGGTTTTTCCACCTCCGCCCTGCCGGTGATGACATTGGGCCTGGGTCTTAAATCGGCGATGCCGCTGGTGATCATTCCGTCGATTGTCAGCAATGTAATCGTCATGGTTCAGGCGGGGCATTTTCGCGAAACCGTGCGGCGTTTCTGGCCGATGTTTGTTGCGACCATTCCCGGGCTGATTGTTGGTCTGATCATTCTGGATCGTGTTAACGGGCTGGTGGCCGGGGCCGTTTTGGGTGTTGTCCTGATGAGCTATGGCATCATCACCCTTGGCCGCCCGGCCATTTACATTCCCAACCGGCTGGCACGCCGCATTGCGCCCTTTTCTGGCTTTCTCACCGGCCTTGTTAATGGCGTGACCGGATCACAGGTCATGCCGATCCTGCCATTTTTCCTCTCGCTACGGCTGGATCCCAAACGCTTTGTTCAGGGGGTGAATATATCCTTTACCCTATCGAGCCTGATCATGGCCGCCGGGCTTAGCCGGATTGGCCTGATGACCTGGCATAGCGTGCTGATTTCGCTGGCTGGTTTGATCCCGGTTTTTCTGGGGGTCAAGGCGGGCAGCTTTGTTCGTGCCCGGCTGGATGCGGAAACCTTTCGCAAGCTGGTGCTGGTGATGCTGATTTTGTTTGGCATCATCCTGATTGGCAAAGCCCTGCTGGCTTAAGCCTTTTCTGACCGTTTCCGCTCTGCTAAGACAAAGCCATGAACACCATTGAACAGCCTGCCTTTTGCGAAACCGAAGAAAAGAAATCGCGCTTTTTGGCGACACTGGTGCCCTATGCGCAATTTGACGACACCCTGGCCGACCTGCGCAAGGCCCACCCCAAGGCCAATCATCACGTTACCGCCTATCGGTACCTGAATGACGAAGAACAGTTGATCGAACATGGCAAGGATGACGGCGAACCTTCGGGCACGTCGGGCATGCCGTGCCTCAAGGTGTTGCAGGGGCGCGACCTGATCAATATTGCCGTCATCGTCACCCGCTATTTTGGCGGCACCAAACTGGGGACGGGCGGGCTGGTTCGGGCCTATAGCGGGGCGGTACAGGCCGTTTGCGAGGGTGCGACCATCATCCCTTATATCCCGCAGGGAACAACGCGCCTTTTTGCCACCTTTGCCGATGCGGGAAATATGGAACAGGCCTGCGACCGGCCCGACATTACCGTGCAAGATCGCCAGTTCGACACCCTGGGCAGCCTGATCGAAATCAGCGGCCCGCGCGATATGATCGCTGATCTGGCAGAACGCTTTCCCACACTGGACAGGGACAATTCCGATTAAATTGGTCGCAAATGCCGGGCCTATCCTTATGCCGGGCCGGATGCCAGAATATGCCGCCGGTCCGAGCTTTGCCGCATTTGAAGGTCGAACCCGAGATCAATGATCTTTTCGGGCGGCGGCGTGCCCTCCAGCACCGCCTGAATCATATTCACCGCATGACGGCCAATGCCATAACGATCCGTGCGAATGCTGGTCAGCGACGGACAGGCGGCCTGCATCATTTCAAGGTCGTTGAACCCGGCAATACCCAACTGGTCGGGCACGGAAATGCCCGCCTTTTGCGCGCCAAACAGCGCACCCAGCGCAAGGTCGTCATTATTGCAAAAAACCGCATCCAGGTCAGGCCGGTGGCGGGCGAGTTCACGCAGCAATACCCCGCCCAGTGTCACGCTGGACGACGTGGTGGTGGTTTTCACAAGGTCCGGGTCAAACATCCCGGCATCTTCAAGCGCACGGCGAAACCCCGCCAGACGGCGGGTTGTGCGCGGGTCCATGCGTGCACCCAAAAACCCGATATGGCGGTATCCCTGATCAATCAGATGCTGGGCTGCGGCTCGCCCGCCCTGATAATGGGAAAAACCCACCATCATATCAATCGGGTCCGGCCCGGTTTCCATGATCTGCACCACCGGGCAATTGGCTTCTTCGAGCATTTTGCGCGCTGCTGGCGTCTGATCAATGCCCGACACAATCACGGCAGTGGGGCGCTGGCTTAAAAAAATGCCAATCAGGCGTTCCTGTTCGGTGGCGGAATAGCGCGAATTGCCCAATTGCACCTGAAGCGGACTGGCATCGAGCGCATCATAAATCGCGCGCAGGGTATCGGAAAAAACGTTATTGGTGAGCGACGGCACCAGCACCGCCACAACATTGGACCGTGACGATGCCAGCGCACTGGCATGGGTATCGGGGATGTAATTAAGCGCACGCACCGCCTTGTCGATTTTGGCACGCAGGCGTTCCGATACCTTTTGCGGGTCGCGCAAGGCCCGCGACACGGTAATCGAACTCACCCCTGCCTGGGCGGCAACATCGGCAATTGTCGGCCGCCCTGCCCCTTTACGTTTTCTCATGCCTGCCTGACTGCCCTAAACCTCAATCTTGCGGGCCACCCCGCAATATTCCGTCAACCAACGGAACCAGCGCGGCCCCGATTGCCCGTGTATTAGCCGCATCCAGATGCACGCCGTCAACAGATGATGCCGTCGCAACCGTTGCCGCATCAAAAAAATGGCAGTTCTTTTCACGCGCCAGCACCTGATAGGCCGCCGCAAATTTTTGCGATTCGGCAATGCTGTGCGCGGTTGGCAAGGTGCCGCCCGCCCGCTCCGTTTTGCACAGATGCGGCGGCGCCATTACCATGACCTCCGGCGCGGGACCGGCCTTATAGGGATAGCTGCGCACAATATCGACCAGTCGCGCCATGCCGGCCACAGCCCCCCTGACATCCCCGCAGATAAAGGATTTCAGATCATTGGTCCCCAGCATGATAATCACCAGGTCCAGGGGGTCATGGCTGCCCAGAAGGGTTGGTAAAATCCGTGCGCCATTCCGGTCTGCCGGGGCGGTATGGTCATCAAAGGCCGTGGTTCGGCCACTCAGCCCCGCACCAATCATGCGGGCCTGTTGCCCCAACCCGTCACCCAGCACCGTTGGCCACAAATCGTCAAACGGGTGACGTCTGCCATGCTCGGGGTGATACCCCCATGTCAGACTATCCCCATATGCAAGAACGGTTTTTTTATACATGGCGCTATTCCCGAAGAGATTTTCAACAGTCCTTTCAGGGTTGTTTCCCCAAAAACCTGATGATTTGAACCCGTTTATCGTTTCCGTCTTTGCAGACGGTTACATTCCGTCTAAAGTCTTTCGCGCCAAAGGTGTGGCGCGTATCATGATTTTCGCATGACTTTTTTTGCATGAATACTCACTAATATTCAAATTGTTCCAATTATCTGAATTTGCCAATGGAAAATGGCATAAAACTTTCGTCTGTAAAATTGGTTGACGTGATGTTAGCGCTATCATTATGTTAGCGCTAACAAACGGCGGCGGTAAAAAGCCGGGCTCTCCAGACGATGAGGAAACAGTCTTTACCAATGAACAGCCTTGCGAAATTCGTCATTGTCATGGGGGTTAGCGGGTCGGGAAAAACCGAAACCGCGCGTCGCCTGGCTGCAGCCACCAAGGGTGCATTGCTGGATGCCGACGATTATCACCCGGCGGAGAATGTCGACCATATGCGCCGTGGCCTGCCGCTTGACGATGCCATGCGCTGGCCCTGGCTTGACGCACTTTGCCAGGCCGCAATTGCCACCCGTGCCGAACTGACATCACGTGCCATCGCAGCCCCCCTGCCCGGGCTACCGACGCCGCCCATATTCATCGCCTGTTCCGCACTCAAGCGGCGCTACCGCGATTTTTTGCGCACCCATCTGGGGGCTGACCTGATTTTTGTGTTCCTTGATGGCCCGCGCGACCTGATTTTAGACCGAATGAACAACCGGGCCGGGCATTTTATGCCTGCCGCCCTGCTTGATAGCCAGCTTGCCGATCTTGAACCGCTGGGGCCGGATGAAGATCCGCTAACGATTTCAATTATGGCCCCGATAGACGACATCGTCTGGCAAGTGCTGGATGATCTGACTGCACGTAACGATCGAGAAAGCGGAACGGAAGCATCCGTATCCGCCGATGAAAAAACCACATCCACGGGAGGATAACCATGAACATGCCGATCAAAACACTTTTGGGTGCAACCTTTGCCGTTACCCTGGCGGCCACCACGTCGCTTGGCGCGCAGGCCGCAGACTATGAATGGAAATTCCAGTCGAGCGACAATTCCGGCACCCCGACCTTCGAGATTGATCAGGAATGGACCAAACGGGTCGAGGAAATGACCAATGGCCGCATCAAGATCGAATTGCTGCCGGTGGGCTCCATCGTTGAACATTCTGAAACCCAGGACGCGATTGCCGCAGGTATTCTCGATGGTCACATTACCGATGTCAGCTATTTTTCCGGCAAGGACCCGGCATTCAGCCTGATCGCCAACCCGATTGGCGCTTGGTCCGACCCGCAGCAAATGTTCCGCTTCATCAATTATGGGGGCGGCAAGGAACTGATGAACAAACTGGAAGAGCCCTATGGCCTGCACTTCATCGGTGCCGTGACGCCGGGTCTTGAAGCCTTTGTGTCATCTGTTCCGCTTAACGGTGTGGATGACCTCAAGGGCCTGAAAGTCCGTGCGCCCGAAGGCATGGTGCAGGAAGTCTTTGCCGCCGCCGGTGCCGCCCCGGTGAACATTCCGCAATCCGAAGTTTACACCTCGCTTGACAAAAAGGTCATCGATGCGGCGGACGCCACGGTCTATGCCACCAACTCGGCAATGGGGCTCAATGACATTGCCAAGCATCCTGTGTATCCGGGCTTCCATTCCATGCCGCTGGTGGAAGTTTCGATGAACAAGGAAAAATGGGATGCCCTGCCCAAGGATTTGCAGGAAATCCTGACGGTTTCGGTGCGTGACCTGTCCCAGGACCTGGTGGCCCGCCTGCAAATGAAGGACCGCGAAGCCGTTGCCAAAGACCAGGCCAAGGGCGACATCGAAATCACCAACTGGTCGGATGAAGAACGCGCCAAATTCCGGGCCATTGCCATGAAACAATGGAAAAAGGTTGCCGAGCGGTCGGACAATGCCCAGGAAGTTTACGACACCCTGACCAAATACCTGAAATCGCAGGGCCTGCTGAAATAAGCCTGCCTGTTTTCATCCCCCGGCGCCGAAATGGTCCGGGGGATTGCAGTGCGATGCCGGGGGCAGAGGATGTGTTTTTTCTGCCCGCCCGGTTGTTCCCCCTTTTGTGCGCGTGCCCGTTAAAGGAATGGTTTCATGACCCACACGCCCCCTCACGATCCCGAGACGCCACCCGAGACGCCAATTGGCACCTCCGAAGGGAACGTGGCCGAATTGATGGATGACAATGCTCCAGTCCTGCCGGCGGAATCCGGCCTGCTCGGCCGTATCGTCAATCAATTGGGCATCGTTTTTGCTGTCGGTTTCCTGTGTTCGATGGCGGCCCTGATTTTTGAAATCTGCATGCGGCATATCTTTGATGCGCCCACCATCTGGGCCCATGAAACAACCACCTTTTTATGCGCAATGGGCTTTGTCTTTGCCGGGCTGTTTTGTGCCTCGCGCAACCAGCATATCCGGGTGGTGATTATTTATGACATGGTCGGGCCAAAGGCACGGCGTGTGCTCAATATCATTATTTCGCTGATTTGCGCGCTTTCAACCGGCTTTTTCAGTTTTGCCGCCTGGCTGATGGTGAAAAAGGCCGCCTTTGCCCCCACCGGCGACATACGCCTGGAAACCAGCGGCAGCGCCTGGAACCCGCCCTTTCCCGCCATCATCAAAATTTTCATGCTGCTGGTGATGGTTGTACTGACGGTGCAGTTTCTGATCCTCGCCTGGAATTATTTCCGGCAAAAACCCGAAATCTCCGCCAGCGAAGCGCCCGCGCGCCGCTGATCGTTCCCCTGCTTCATCTCCTGCGTTTCTGGCGCATCAGGAAATTACCCCATGTTACATCTGCAATCACTGGGCATTGAATACGGCACGCTGGCGATGTTTGTCATGCTGATCGGCTTTTTGCTGACCGGGATGCCGCTGGCCTTTGTCACCCTGCTGGTCGCCCTGATTTTCACCCTTGGCTGGTTTGACAATGTGATGGTGGTGCAGCTCATCACCAGCCGGGTTTATTCGTTTGTGTCGTCCTTCGTATTTGTCTCCGTCCCGATGTTCGTGCTGATGGCGGCCCTGCTGGACCGCTCGGGCATCGCACGCGATCTGTTCGAGGCGATGCGCCTGTTTGGCGGGCGGCTCAAGGGCGGTGTGGCGGTTCAAACCATTTTTGTTGCCGTCATCCTGGCTGCCATGAGCGGCATTATCGGCGGTGAGATTGTTCTGCTCGGCCTGCTGGCTTTGCCGCAAATGCTGCGCCAGGGCTATGATGAAAAGCTGGCCATCGGGGTGGTTTGTGCCGGCGGGTCGCTGGGCACGATGGTGCCGCCCTCGATTGTGCTGATCATTTATGGCTTAACGGCCAATGTCTCGATCGGTGATCTGTTTACCTCGGCCTTTATCCCCGGTTTCATGCTGGCGGGCTTTTATGTCGCGTATGTGCTGTTTCGCTGTTATTTCGGCGATAATGTCGCCCCGCCCCCGCAGACCGAAAAAATCCCGACTTCCGAAAAACTCCGCCTGCTCAAGGGCCTGTTCCTTCCCATCGTCGTCGTGATCTGCGTTCTGGGCTCGATTTATGGCGGGATTGCCTCTGTGACCGAGGCATCGGCTGTCGGTGTGGCCGGTGTGATTGCCTCTACCATCCTGCGGCGCGAATTTTCGCTGACCATGCTCAAGGGGGCGGCAATGCAAACCCTGTCCACCTGCGGCATGATCGTCTGGATCGGTATTGGCGCATCGGCCCTGGTGGGTGTGTTTAACCTGATGGGCGGCATCAAGTTTGTTTCGGGCATGATCACGGGCATTTCCGATGACCCCACCGTGGTCATTCTGGTGATGATGCTGATCCTGTTTATTCTTGGCATGTTCCTGGACTGGGTCGGCATTGCCCTTCTGACCATGCCAATTTTCGTGCCCATCGTTAAACAGCTTGGCTTTGATCCGGTCTGGTTTGGCGTCCTGTTTGCCATGAATATGCAGGTCAGCTTCCTCTCGCCACCCTTTGGCCCGGCGGCCTTTTACCTTAAATCGGTGGCCCCGCCCGATATATCACTGGGCACCATCTTCCGCTCCCTCGCCCCCTTTATCTGCCTGCAAATCCTGGCAGTCGCCATCCTGATCATCTTCCCCGGCATTACCGGGCGATAACCAGCCACACAAATCCAACATCCAGGGCGGGCGTGCCACGGCACCCCGCCTTTTGTTCATTTCGGCTTGTCATCCCCACTTTCCGGCTGCCAAATAATCACCACCTCTAAAATCGAACCTGCTACAATTTCAAACAGGGCGAATTGCCACATGGTAAAGTTGTAGCTACCCTCTAAAATCGAACCTGCTACAATTTATTTGGATGGTCAGTTGGGAGTTGTAGCTACCCTCTAAAATCGAACCTGCTACAATAGGAACACCGAATCCCGCAGCATATTCAGAATGTTGCGGGATTTTTTTGAGTCGAAAAAAGGCATTTTTGCCCGGTTTTTCGCCGAATTTTTGCAAAAATGACTCAGTTTTGGTGCGTAAAAACCGGCAATTTTCATGCCGCTTGCGACGCATCGCCGTCAATTTTGCGTCGAGGGGGAAAGTGAAATGTTATGGATTGGGGACAACAAAGGTTCGCTGGCCCGGATGGTGACATGACGGTGGCGGGCAACGCCGTTTTTATCGAGCACCGTGATGTCATAAAAACCCGGCCCGTCGGGCTGCCAGCGCACATGGCGCTGCCACGGGTCGGAGGGCAACGGCACGCCATTGACCATCCAGACCAGGGGCCGTTCGCCATTGCGGGCGCGTAAAACAAGGCCGCGCGGGCCAAGGCTGCCAACCATGAAAATGCTGTCATCGGCAGGATATTCAATATCGAGCGCATTTGCCGCCACCACAAGCGGATCGGCCCGTTTGATGCCGAAATATTTAAGCCCGACGGGGGCCGGATTTTGCCAGTCTTTGGCGTGGGCATTGGCGCTGGCATTTTGCCCCGTGCGCGACAAGGGCGGCAGTTTTTCAAACACGGAAAATAACAGGGGTGCGGCACTGTTAAGCCCCGTCTGACCATTCACCGGCTCGCCCGATGCCCGCCCGACCCAGACACCGACCGTATAATCCGCAGTGTAGCCAAAGGCCCAGGCATCGCGATAGCCATAGGATGTGCCGGTTTTAAAGGCGATGGGGGCGGCATTGCGGCTGGCATTATATGCCGCCTGCGCCCGGTAGCCATCGGGGCGCGGGGTATGCTGCAAAATGCCGGTGATCCAGTTTTGCGTCTGGCGCGAAAACATGTCCTGCGGACTGGCGCATGGCTGGGCGGGCGCATTTTGCAGATATGTCAAAGGGCAGTTTTTACGGTCCGTTGCCAAGGCGTGATAAAGCTGCGTCATTTCATCGAGGCGAATGCCCGTGCCGCCCAGGGCAATGGCAAGATTGGGCACATCGCCGGCGTGGGGCAGGCGCAAATCCAGGCCGTTATGGCGCATGGTTTCGCTAAAACGGATGGGTCCAAAGCGTTCAAGCACCTTGACCGCCGGGATATTGAGGCTAAAGCGCAGGGCATCGGCAATGCTGACCTCGCCAGCCTCGCCATGATCAAAATTGGCCGGACGATAGCCGCCATCGGCAATGGCGCGATCCCAGATCAGGGTTTGCGGGTGGGTTTGCCGGGCATCGAATGACAGGGCATAAATAAACGGTTTTAACGTGGATCCCGGCGACCGCACCGCCTGCGTCATATCGACAAAGCCGTGGCTGGCGCGGTCCAGATAATCGCGTGATCCCAAATGAACCCGTACCTTGCCGGTTTTGTTTTCCACCACCATCAGGGCCACGGAGCGTTGTGGCCTGTTCCGCCCGCCATAATATTCCACCAGCTTTTGAATATCGGCCTGCAACCAGGGTTCGATGGTGGTGGTAATACGATGCTGGCCGGGATGGGACGCCACCAGCCGTTCTGCCAGATGCGGGGCCAGCATCGGCACGGGAAATTGCCGGTCGGGCAGTGGTTCGGCATTGGCTTCGTCATAATCAGCCTGCGTGATCACCTGTTCGCCCAACAGACGTTGCAGCACCTTTTGCCGGGCAGCGCGGGCGCGGGCGGGAAATCGGTCTGGCCGCAGGGTGCTGGGCGATTGCGGCAGCACGGTTAACAACGCGGCCTCGGCAATGGTTAAATGCGCCGGGTCCTTGCGGAAATAAATATTCGCGGCACTGCGCACCCCTTCAAGGCGCCCGCCAAACGGGGCCAGGGTGACATACATGTTTAAAATGTCGGTTTTGGAATAATGCCATTCCAGTTGCAAGGCACGCAAAATCTCGATGCCCTTGGCAACAAGGGTACGATCGCGCGGTTCCAACAGCCGCGCCACCTGCATGGTCAGGGTGGAACCGCCCGAAACGATATGCCCGGCGCGCGCCCATTGCCAGCTTGCCCGCAGCAATGCCGCCGGGTCCACGCCCCAATGGTGGTCAAACCGGCGGTCCTCGTAACTTTTTAAAAAGCGCAGATATTTGGAATCCACCCCCGCCACACGGGTTTGCAAACGCAAAAGCCCGCCTTCGGTGGAGAACATGCGCAAAGGTTGCCCGTTACGCCCCTCCACCACCGCCGAAATATGGTCCAGCCGCGACAGGTTTGGCGGAAAGGCGCGGTCCAGCCCCCATAAGGCCAAAGCCAAAACCGCCCCCATCCCCAGCAATGCGCCAGAGATACGAACGGGTTTGTTTTTACCCCATGTGGTGACGAATGACAGTAAACCGCGCATAGCCTGCCGGGCCTAATTCGCCGGTGAAACCACAAGGTTGCCCATCGCACCCCGGGCAAACCAGGCCGGTTTATACATATCCTCGACAAACGGGGCCGGATGCACATAGTGCCCCGGCGTGACGGCGCGCACCACATAATACAGGCGGAATTTCGCGCCTTTGTCATCGCCATAACGGTCCGCGCCCAAATTCACCGCCGCGACATAACGGTCATCCCGTTCGGCAATAAATTCGGTTGCCGACAGGTCACTAGGCGTAATCGACAGGCGTTTTTCCAGTTCGGGGAAGCGGGCATTAGCCTCGATCTCGAACCCGGCGGGCAGCAAATCCACCACCAGTGCCCGATGCGAAAGCCGATCCTTTGCCGCGCCCGACAAAACAACAATAAAGCGATCGCCGGTTTTTACCTGGTCAAGCTTTGCGGCCTTGCCATCCATATCAAAATACTGCCGCTGGATCGAAAACCCCTGGGATGCCGCAGCCATTGGCTGTGCCGGAATGCCGGTGGCCGACCAGGTAACAAAGGCCGTGCCCTGCCCGGTATTTTCAATACGGTAAGAATCCTGCACCTGATCCGGGGTTAAGCCAACACGGTAGCTTTGCAGCGTTTGCGCAGGCTGGTCATTCACCCGCAAGGTCAGGCTTTTACCCGCCCCTGTTGCAATGGCGGTTGCCGCCTGCAACAGCCAGGCCTTTTCCTGGGTGCTGGTATAATGCTGGTTTTGGGCATCATCAGTGACGGTGGTTAACAGCGACAGACGTTCATTATCGCTGGCAAAAATGCCTGCTGGCAGGGTTAAAATCGCGGCAAGGTCGCGCAGCGGCGAACCGTAACTGTGGTAATAACGCTTATGATCACCGACAAAATAGGTGAAATTATCAAACGTAAAGCCATCCACCGTGCCCCCACTGATCACCCGTGCCGCCGCAAGCTGTGCCCAGGCGAGCGAGCCGATTTTACCCTTCAAAATCCGGGTGATTTCATAATCCAGTGCCGATTTTGAATAACGGTCATTGCGGGTCAGCACCAGCACCATATAGGCACGGGCCTCGGGCGAATATTGTTCGGACCGCACCACATTCTGCATCCAGTCCAGTGCACTGTTAAACCGGGCATCAAGCACGTCATACCCCTTTGCCCGTGCCGTGGTCAGAAAATCAGTCGCATAGGCGGTTAACCACGGTTCGGCGTCGCTTTGGCGGTTCCAAAGGCCAAAGCTGCCGTCGCTGCGCTGTTTTGCCAGCACACCGGCAATGCCATCGCGAATTTTGTCATCAAGGTTGTTTTCATCAAATGTCACCCCGGCGAAGCGGTCCTTGGCATCGCGGAAGGACAGCAACGGAAAGGCCCGACTGGTGATTTGTTCCAGGCAGCCATAGGGATACTGGTCCAGGGCCGTGATAAGATGTTGCACATCAATGGCCGGGACCGAAGCCAAGGCCACATCAAGCGATGCCGTCTCGGGGCGGAACATATCCAGATACGCGCCATCCAGATTAAGCACATCGCCCGCCGCCAGTTTTTGCTGACCAAAATTGGTGGTCCAGGCCTGGGCCGGGCGGACTTCCATATCCCATGACCGCACCTGATGATAGCGATCCGGCCCGTCAATCGTAAGGGTCAATTTGCCCTGTCCGACACGGTTTGCCGTCACATCAAAGCGATTTTCCGCCTGCTTGCCCGGGGCAAGATCGCCCTGCCAGCCCGGATTTTTCACCGTTAAAATATCATTCGTTGCCAAACGAATTTTATAACTGCCATCCGGCCCGCTTAAATTTTGCAGGCGCAGGGCAAAATCGGCCTGATCGCCCGGTGCCATAAAGCGCGGCGGCAGCAAATCGGCCACCACCGGCGCACGTACCAGCATATTGGTAACACCGCTGCCCATCGCGGTTTGGCTATAGGCCACGGCAAATACGCGCAATTTGCCGTTAAAGTCCGGCACGTCAAAATGCGCCAAACCCTTGCCGTCACCATCAAGCAGCACGGTATCGCTGGCAAGGGCGACGGTTTTAAACACCCGCGATTTAAGCGAGGCCTGGTTGCCATCGCCCATTTCATCACCACCAGATCGAAGCACACCCAAATCGCCCTTTTGCGGGGTAATCAGATGCCCATACAGGTCATGGTATGAAAGCTGCAATAATTGCTGGCCCAACAGCGCATCTTCGGGTTTGGGGGCCTTAAAGCCGGTCAGGCGCAAAATGCCTTCATCCACGGCAAAGACATTAACGCGCACCTTTTCGCCCGCGCCAATCGCCTTGCCCGTAACCGTGACGGGCACATCCAGGCTGGTATCGGGGCGAATTTCGGCTGGTACATCCAGCCCGACCTTTAATGTCCGGTCCTGTTTGCCAAAACTGACCCATTGGGCCGCCACCGCGCGCACCGGCCCCATCGCACCGGATTGTTGCTGGTCCAGCCCGGCGCGATAGGCCGTTGCCAGCACATAGGCCCCATTGCCCCATTTCGGGTCCACGGGAATGTGGAATTCCACGCCATCGCCCGACAATTCATAGTCCTGGCGCCACAGCACGTTTTTCTGCGCCACCGTTACCACCAACCGGCCCGTAAACGGGGTCTTGATGAAACCCTCTATCTGGCCGCGGGCAGGGATTTCCGTGGATTTAAGGCTCATATTCAACTGATCGGGGCGGTCGGGCGATTGGCCGTTGGCCCACCAGCCCACCCGGAAGGTATGGTCCGCCGCACTGCCGGTGATCGGGTCGCGCACCACGGCACGGTAATACCCCCAATGGTCAAAAGACCGGGCAAAATGCACCTTGCCATTGGCATCGGCGGTAATGGCCTCATGCCCCACCGGCACGTCATATTTATCGTAGCTCGATTGCCATTCGCCGTTTTGATAATACCAGTTATAGGTCCGTTCCTCGCGCACCCAGTCTATCACCAGTTTACGAACGGCCAGCGGCTGCCCCTTGGCATTCACCACAACGGCATCAAAGGGCGCCTCCTGCCCGTAAGTCAGGGAATCGCCATCAAAACCGGGGCGGATACCGACCAGACTGTCATTGGCCTGCAACGGCAGGCTCAGCCGGGTGCGCGACGGACGGCCATCAATATCGGCCACTTCCACATTCAAACCAACCTTTAGGGGCGATGATAAATCCACCCGTTCAAAGGCGGGCACCCGAAGGTCGGCATAGCCGCTGGCATTGCTTTTCACGCCATCAAAGTTTTTACGGACCTGGGCCACATCATCCTGCAAACCGAAATAATAGTTTTTCCAATCGGCAAAGGGATGATGATCCACTTGCAAAAAGGCATTGCCCCCGGCCATCAAACCACTGCCCGGCGCGCCAAACAAATAATCGGTTTGCACATCCAGTGGCATGGCCTGGCCAAAAACCATATAGGGGGCTGTGGTGCTGGCCTTGACCTCCAGCCGCTCGGGCACAAATTCCTCGACCTGAACCGACAAATCACCAATCGGCGCACCGTTGGGGTCACTATAGGCGGAAATATGCCATTTGCCGGTGGCAGCCGCATTGGCAAGGGGAATATCAAGCGTACCGCCCCCGGCATCATCGGGCTGCTGCACGGTTTTAAAGGCTTCCTTGCCATCGGGGCGATACAGCACAATTGTCACCGGCACGCCGGTTTGTGCAGCGGATAAATCATCGCGCAGCATATAGCCCAAATGGATTTTCTCGCCGGGGCGGTAAATCCCCCGGTCGGCATATAAATAAGTTTGCAGGGCACCGGGCGGCTCATGGCCCGAAACACCCCGATCCGACAGTTCCAGCGGCGATTGATCAAGCGAGATAAAGGAAAAATCGCCATCCTGCGTTTCGGCGGTGACATACAGCGCCTGCTTGCCGCCCTTGCCCGCCAGCAACGACCCTGGAAAATCCGCCCAGCCATCATCATCGGCCACGGCGGTACCCAGCACGGCATTGTTGCGTGCCACCAGGGTTACTTTTGCCCCATCTACCGGCGCAGCACTGCGCAGGGACCGTACCTGAAGCGACAGGCCCTTTTCGCCGTTATAGGCCGACAGGCCCAAATCCGTGACCACCACCCACTGGGTCGGTTTGTTGCCCCAGCGGTCATCATCATCGGGCGCACTTGCCACCAGGGCGTACAGGCCCGGTTTAAAATCCTGCACCATTTCGCGCAGCGGAATTTGCGTCACCACGTCCTGGTCGGGCACATTGCGCACATCAAGGGTCCCGGCCCAGACTTCCTCGCCCGTGCGATCCTGAATCGTATCCATGTCCCAATTATCAAGACGATGGGCAAGCAGGTTTGAGGTCAGGGTATTGACCAGATTGCGTTCGACAATGCGGAAAAACCGTAATGCCACATGGTCCTGGTTCACCGTTGTAATCGGGATGACCGGGCTGTCGCTTTTGGGCAGTACATAATTATTGGTGCCCAGCGTGATTTCCGCCTTGCGCGCGCCGATCGTTATGTCGCGCGACACATCCTTTGCCAGGGCAAAATCAAAAATGCCCTTCAATCCCTTGCGCAAGGTGACTTTGGTTGTTTGCGAATGCGGCAGGCCCATCAGGCACAGCTTGCCATTGGCAATGCGGGCGGAATAATCGCGCGCCGGTGACAGCTCGATATAGGATCGCACATCCAGCGGCTGATCGGCACTGAGATCATGATCAAAGGCAAAGCAGGTTTCGCTCACGGCCTTGTCTGCCTGGGTCGTGACCCTGGTAATCGTCAAATCACCCGTCAATTCGGTGCGCAAATCGTCAATGCGGTTCTGATAGGCGCGCGTCAGGCAGTGCAGGGTTTCCGGGCGCAGAGCATCGGGTTTTTCATCCTTTTGCAATTCGCAGCCATTGCGCACCTGATGCAGCCAGGCCCGCTGGTCCGTTTGCAGGGCGCTTTTTGCCAGCTCGTCCAACGTGCCCAGGGCCTGCTGATAGGTTTGCGCCATTTTCACATCAAGGGCGGCCAGGTCGGCATTCTGGCATACCGCCTTTTCAATGCCGGTCGAGGCCTGTTCACACGGGAAACTGGTGGGGTATGTTTCGCTGGTATGGGCCAGTGCAGGCAAAAAAAGCGCAAAAACAAACAGGAGAAGTGCGGCAAGCCGTTTTTGGCAGGGCATCAGGACCTCGATGTCGCAGGAAGTGATCTGGCGGAATGAACAAACCAGTGTAGAAAAACGGTTTTTTTACGGTTACGCAACACGCAAAAAGTGCACCCTGCGGTTTTGTGCCGCTTTGCCCTGCACCCAAACAAAAACGGCAGGGACATTACGCTGCCCCTGCCGCCCAAAATATCTACCGACTGAGTGATCAGCCGTTGCGATAAAGGTAGCTATAGCCGTTAATCGCCGGCACACCGCCCAGATGGGCGTACAAAACCTTTGATCCTTTGGGGAAATAGCCCTTTTTGACCAGATCAATCATGCCCTGCATCGATTTGCCTTCATAAACCGGGTCGGTCATCATGCCTTCGGTGCGCGCGGCCAAACGGATGGCGTCGTTGGTTTCATCTGACGGCACCCCATAGGCCGGATAGGCATAATCATTGATCAGGGTAATATCCGCATCGGAAACGCCACCTTCCAGTTCCACCAGATCGGCGGTTTTTTCGGCAATGGCCAAAACCTGCGCGCGGGTCTGCTCTGGCGTGCCGGAAGCATCGATCCCCACAACCTTGTTGGCGCGGCCATCGGCGGCAAAGCCCACGACCATCCCGGCATGGGTCGAACCGGTCACGGTGCAGACCACGATATAATCAAATTCAAAGCCCAGTTCGGCTTCCTGCGCGCGGACTTCCTCGGCAAAGCCGACAAACCCCAGACCGCCATATTTATGCACCGATGCACCTGCCGGGATCGGATAAGGCTTGCCGCCTTTGGCCTTCACATCTTCAAGGGCGGCTTCCCAGCTTTCGCGAATGCCAATGTCAAAGCCTTCATCGACCAGTTCGATCTCGGCACCCATGACGCGGCTCATCAGGATATTGCCAACGCGGTCATAAACCGCATCGTTAAACGGCACCCAGCTTTCCTGCACCAGGCGGCATTTCATGCCAATCTTGGCGGCAATGGCCGCGACCTGGCGGGTATGGTTGGACTGCACACCGCCAATCGTCACCAGCGTATCAGCCCCCGATTTAATGGCATCAGGAATGATATATTCCATCTTGCGGACTTTGTTGCCGCCAAAGGCCAGGCCGGAATTGCAATCCTCGCGCTTGGCATAAAGTTCCACATCCCCGCCCAAATGCGCAGAAAGGCGCGGCAGAGCCTCAATCGGGGTCGGGCCGAAAGTCAGGCTATATTTTTCAAACTTGCCGAGATTCATTTTTTTCACGGTTAGCACTCCCTGGCTGGCAATCATCGATGCGCAAATGCTAATGCCAATCGAATGAAATGTGCTCTCGAAATTCGCGTAAATTTTTCGCACATTGATTCACGTAATGTGAAATATGTGGCTATACTTTCATTATCTCGACGAATTATGGAATAATCCATCATGGAACAGCCGCTCGACCGCATTGATCAGAAAATTCTCCGTCTGCTGCAAAGCGATGGTCGCATGGGCAATGCCGAAATCGCCAAGCGCGTCAATGTCAGCCCCGCCACCTGCCACCGCCGCATTCAACGATTGTTTGATGACGGCTATATCAGCTCCGTTCGCGCCATGATTGACCCGAAAAAGGTGGAACGCGGTGCACTTGTCATGCTGGGCGTGGTGCTGGACCGCTCTACCCCCGAAAGTTTCGCCGAATTTGAAAATGCCTGCCGCAAACTGCCCTTCATCCTCGATTGCCATCTGGTGGCGGGCGATTTCGACTATTTCCTGAAAATCCGCGTCAGCGACATGGCAAATTTCAACCACCTGCACGGCGACCAACTCATCGCCCTGCCCGGCATCCGCCAAACCCGCACATTCTTTGTGATGAAAGAGGTGGTGGACAATGCGCCGTTGGCGTTTTGAAGACGCCAGCACAGCAAAAGGCGGCACCATATGGCACCGCCTTTCGCATTTTAGCTTCCCGTTAATCCCGGCAATCAACCGCCAACCGGTGTGCGCATCGTCACAAATTCCTCGGCGGCCGAGGGGTGGACGGCGACGGTTTGGTCGAACTGGGCCTTGGTCGCGCCCAGACGCACGGCGATGCCGATGCCCTGAATGATTTCGGCGGCGTCGGGGCCGACCATATGCGCCCCCAAAACCACATCGGTGGTTTTATCGACGATCAGCTTCATCAGGGTCTTTTCATCGCGCCCGGAAAGAGTGTGGCGCATGGGCTTGAAGGTGGAGCGGTAAATATCCACATCGCAGCCCTTGGCGCGGGCTTCCTGCTCGCTTAAGCCCACGGTGCCGACCGGCGGCTGAGAGAAAACCGCTGTCGGGATGGCCTGATAGGTCATATGCCAGGGTTTGCCGCCATATACCGTATCGGCAAAGGCCATGCCTTCCTTGATGGCAACCGGGGTAAGCTGCACCCGGTCGGTCACATCGCCCACGGCATAGATGTTATCGATGTTGGTTTGCAGGCCCTTGGTGATCACAACCGCGCCCTTGTGGTTGGTTTTCACTCCGGCGGCCTCCAGCCCCAGGCCTGCCGTATTGGGCGCGCGACCAGTGGCGAACATCACGGCATCGACCACCATGTCGCTGCCTGTCGTCAGGGTCAGTTTCAGGCTGCCATCGGCCTGTTTTTCAATCGCGCTGACATTGGTTTCAACCTGAAGATCGACGCCCTTTTTGATGATTTCGGCAGCCAGATGGTCGCGAATGTCGCGATCAAAGCCGCGCAAAATCTGATCCCCGCGATAGAGCAGCGACACATCGGAGCCCAGACCGGCAAAAATACCGGCAAATTCCACCGCAATATAGCCGCCGCCGACAATGGCGATGCGCTTTGGCTGGTCTTCCAGATGAAAGGCCTCGTTTGAGGTAATGGCATGTTCGATGCCGGGAATATCGGGCACGGTGGGATGACCGCCCACCGCAATCAAAATCCGTTCGGCGGTCACGGTTTTATCGCCGACCTGAAGGGTATGGGCATCCCTGAACACCGCACGGTCTTCAAACAGGGCCACGTCGGACCCGGCCAGCAATTTGTGATAAATGCCGTTTAAGCGGTCAATTTCCTTGTCCTTATTGGCAATCAGGGTTTGCCAGCTAAAGGTTGGCTCGCCGGGCAGTGTCCAGCCATAGGCGGCGGCATCCTCGAAATCCTCGGCGAAATGGGCACCGTAGACCAGCAGTTTTTTCGGCACACAGCCCCGAATGACACAGGTGCCCCCCACCCGGCTTTCTTCGGCAATCGCAACCTTTGCGCCATAGCCCGAGGCCACACGGGCCGCACGCACACCGCCCGACCCGGCCCCGATCACAAACAGATCATAATCATAGTCTGACATACATAAAATTCCTTGCGTTGAATATTCTCCGCGACATGAGGGCAAATGTAGGGATGTCTGCGGCAGAGTCTAGGACAGAGTTTTCAATTGTCGAAAACAGCTTTGTGAGGCGCAACCAGCAATAGCGTTTTGCCCGGATTGTCCTATATAATCGAGCAAGCATGACAACCGCCCCATAAAGGACAAACGAGAATGACCGACGCCCGTTTTTCAGAAGATGCGCCGCGCTATCAACCAGGACAGCAGGCATTTGCCGAAGAACGCAGCGGCAATACGGCCCTTGTTTGCTATGGGCTGATGATCGCGACCCTGTTTACCGCCCTTGCCACCGGGCTGATTGCCCTGATCGTGGCCTATGTCGCGCGCGAGGATGACGGGCACTGGAGCAACAGCCACTACACCTTTATCATCCGCACCTTCTGGATTAGCATTCTCTATGCCATCCTCACCGGGATTGTGACCTTTTTTGTCTGGTGGATCCCGTTTATTGGCTGGGCGGTGATGGGGCTGATGGGGCTTTATACCGCTGCGTGGTTTATTGGCCGCAATGTGATTGGCCTTTTGCGTGCGCTGGAAGGCAAACCGATCAACGACCCGCAAAGCTGGTTTTTCGGCTAGGCATTTCCGCCCCCGCCCTTTTGCAGGGAGAAAGCGGGCGCATCCTTTGCGGGTTTGGTGTGGCAGGATGATTGCACCGGCCACGCGCGCCCGTTAAAGTCGCGCTTGCAGGAAAACAATCACAGGGACAAACAGCCTTATGAACGAAACAGCAGGCACCAAAATGCGCTGGGAAGATTTGTTATCGGCCCACAGGCTTGCTGTTCGTGACGGGAGTGTTTCACTGCCCGAGGGTCCGGCCCGCCCGGCAGCCGATGGCAGAAGCCCGTTTCAGATTGATGTGGACCGGGTGATTTTTTCATCCTCCTTCCGGCGCCTGCAAAACAAAACCCAGGTTCATCCGCTCTCGGATAACGACCATGTGCATACCCGCCTGACCCACACCATCGAGGTCGGCTCCGTCGGGCAGTCGCTGGGTTTGATGGCGGGGGCGCATATCGCCCGGCAACTGGGCGTGAACAGCCCGGTTACGGTGGCCGATATTGGTTATATGGTGCAGGCGGCCTGCCTGGCGCATGATATTGGCAACCCGCCCTTTGGTCATTCCGGCGAGGATGCGATCAATGAATGGTTCAAAACATCGCGTCTGGCAAAGGAAGAACTGACATCGCGCCTCTCCGGCCCGGAGCTGGAGGATTTGCGCCATTTCGAGGGCAATGCCCAGGGCCTGCGCATTGTCAGCCAGCTTGAGATGATGCGCTTTGAAGGCGGGCTGAACCTGACTTACGGCACGCTGGGGACCTTCATCAAATATCCCCGCGCCACCAGCCTGTCCGCGACGCATACCGGCACTTATACCGGCCTTAAAAAGCCCGGCTATTACCAAGCCGAGCGCCATATCGCCCAGGCGATTGCCAAAGTGTGCGGCCTTCTGCCCCATGAGGGGCTGGATGGTGCATGGCGGCGTCATCCACTGGTGTATCTTGTCGAGGCGGCGGATGATATTTGTTATTCGGTCGTGGATCTGGAAGATGGCTGGGAACTGGGCTGTGTGACATTCGAGGAAGTTGAACGTGCCCTGGCCCCGATTGCGCGGCACCCCGACAAATATGACGGCGATGCCCGGCAACGCTGGGAAACCCTGCGCGGCGAAGACTGGTACAAACAGAAATCCGAAAATGACCGCATCGGCTTTTTGCGCGGCAAGGCGATTGGCAATCTGGTCAAGGCGGCGGTTGATGCCTTTATCGCCCATGAGGATGCACTGCTGGCCGGAACGCTAGAGGGCGACCTTCTGGCAAATACGCCGCTGGGGGTGGATGCCAAATATTGCAAAAAGCTGGCGGTACAGAAAATCTATAACGCCCAGCATGTCCTGCCGATTGAAATTGCCGGGTTCGAGGTTATTCACGGCCTGCTCGACAGCTTTGTGCGGGCCGCCATTGATATTGAAGAACATAAAAACCACGGCAAACGCCTGCCGCCACAGGCAGACCGCATCGACAAACTGCTCTCGGGCAAGCTCAAGGAAGCCAACGACCTTTATGGCCGCCTGATGCGGGTGATGGATTATATTTCCGGCATGACAGACCGCTACGCCGTCACCCTGTTTCGCAAATTGCAGGGCATCACGATCTAGGCCTGAACCAGGCATGCTCCCATATCCGTATAGAAAGGCAGACTTTTCAATACAGGTTATGTCATGGGAACTTTGCGCGTCATTCTGGGCGACCAGCTTTCGGAAACCGTCAGTTGCCTGGCGGGATGTGACCCATCCCGCGATGTGATTTTGATGTGTGAAGTGTGGGACGAAGCCACCTATGTCGCCCATCATAAAAAGAAAATCGCCTTTCTGTTTTCCGCCATGCGCCATTTTGCTGCTGATTTGCGCAAGGCGGGCTATCGCGTTGATTACATCAAACTTGATGACGCTGAAAATAGCGGCTCCTTTAAGGGCGAGGTCAAACGCGCCATTGCCCGGCACAATCCCGATCACATCATCCTCACCCATCCCGGTGAATATCGCGTGTTGCAGGATGTGAAAAGCTGGCAGGAAGCCTTTGGCCTGCCGGTTGACATTCGCGAGGATGACCGGTTCCTGTGCAGTCTGGATGACTTTCGCGACTGGGCGAAGGATCGCAAGCAATTGCGCATGGAATATTTCTATCGCGAGATGCGCAAAAAACACGGCATCCTGCTTGAAAACGGCAACCCGGTGGGCGGGCAGTGGAATTTTGATGCCGAAAACCGCAAACCACCCAGGGAAGGCCTTGATATTCCCGCCCCGCATCACTCCCGACCTGATGACATTACCCTCGACGTGCTGGAGCTGGTGGAAAAGCGGTTTTCACACCATTTTGGCGATTTGCGGCCGTTTCATTTCGCCGTGACGCGCCAGCAGGCGCTCAACGCGCTCGATCAGTTTATCACCCTGCGCCTGTCGCAGTTTGGCGATTATCAGGATGCCATGATCCAGGACCAGCCCTGGATGTTTCATTCCCATCTGGCGTTTTACCTCAATTGCGGGCTGTTAGGGCCGCTGGAATGTCTTTCCGCGGCTGAAAACGCTTATTATCGCGGCGATGCGCCCTTAAACGCGGTGGAGGGTTTTATCCGCCAGATTTTGGGCTGGCGGGAATATGTGCGCGGTGTTTACTGGCTGAAAATGCCGGGTTACGCCGATGAAAACTTTTTTGAGGCAACCGCCCCCTTGCCGGAATTCTACTGGTCCGCCATCACCAAAATGAACTGCCTGCGCCAATGCGTGCTTGAAACCCGCAAAAATGCCTATGCCCACCATATCCAGCGCCTGATGGTTCTGGGCAATTTTGCCCTGCTGGCCGGTGTTTCGCCGGTTGAAGTTAATGAATGGTTTTTGATTGTTTATGCCGATGCCTATGAATGGGTGGAAATGCCCAATGTCAGCGGCATGATCCTGTTTGCCGATGGCGGCTTTCTTGCCAGCAAACCCTATGCGGCCGGTGGCGGCTATATCAGCAAGATGTCGAATTATTGCGAAAACTGTTCCTACCAAATCAGCAAAAATAACGGCCCCAGGGCCTGCCCGTTCAATTACCTTTATTGGGATTTTCTCGCCCGCAACCGCGCCAAACTGGCCGATAACCCGCGCGTGGGCATGATGTATAAAACCTATGACCGCATGGGACAGGATAAAAAACAGGCCATCACCGATGACGCCAACCGCTTTATTAAAAGCCTGTCATGAAGAAAAAAGCCGACCTGCCGACCAAAACCTGCCCCGTCTGCCAGCGCAGCTTTGCCTGGCGCAAAAAATGGAAAGATTGCTGGCCGGACGTCAAATATTGCTCCGAAAGGTGCCGGAGGAGCAAGCTGAGCCTGATGTCTCGCAGAAATAATACCAGTGAGAGACCTCACGCTTAAACAGCATTAAGCCCCAAAACCTGAAGACGACACTTTTAAATGATTGATGCCGAATCGTACCGCATTTCTTTGCGCAAACTGTTTTGCGCCGTCAGAATCACACCGTAAACCACAGCAGTCAACAGAACCAAAAACACAATTTGGGATTCCGTCATGAATTCACCATCGCGAATCAGAAGCGATAATACGGCATAAACACCGGCGGCAAACGTATTGATCATAATCAGAACCACCGGCACATAGCCAAACCAGCGTTTGCCATAGGCATAGGCGTAAATGGCTGCCAGCATCAGAACATCACTGACAATGCTATACCCCGCTTCAATCCAGTCCACCTCACCTGTAGCACCTTCATAGCCAAACATGACCTCGTAAAGCACGCTCACACTGGCGCAAATGACGATCAGCCAAAAAACGAATTTTGCCGTTTTTCTGGTCATTGGTTTGAAAACCCCTGCCAATTGCCATGTGACGAAAATATCGCCCGAGGTGAGACCGATGCCGCAGCTTTTTCCATCACAACGTTCCAGATAATGATGGCAGCAACAGGGCACTTTCCCGAACACAAATACAATCACAATAAACGCGGTTGGGCGTCAGCTTTCTGAATCATTCGCAGCCAGTTCAATGGGTTGGCGCGGATATGTAAAAATCCGATTTGGAAAGCATCAAGATGACACATGATTGTGATCACGGCCTGAGCTGCGGGTGTCATAACCCCACGGCAGAAGCCCTGTTTAAAATGTTTGTTCAAAAATCATCCGCGCCCTCGGCCACAAAGGCCGCGCCGAAGGCAGCGAAGCCCGTAACTTCGCCAAAGCCCTTCATGCTGATCCATGATAATGGCGGCAAAGGGGTTATTCGTACTGTCGCCGAAGGTGATGGCGATGCCACCGTCGAGGCACTGGTTATTTTTGACGACAAGATTCATTTCACCGGCACACTAAAGGATGCCAAGGCCAACGCAGCATCCCTTGCGCAAAACAACCCGGATGCTCCGGCCTTGCAAACCATTGCGCTTAAGAACGGGCAATGCGTGGTTCCGGGCCTGATCGAACCGCATGTTCATATCACCACATCCCCCTTAATGCTCGACTGGGAAAATTATTCACCCTTTGGCGATACCGCTTTGGGCGAAGCTGGCCCGTCAGACGATCCGTCCGCCGAAATGGAGGCACAAAACCTGCGCCCCGATTATTGCCTGGCCAAACTGAAGGATGCCCTGAAAGCTGATGTGGCAAAGCTGAAGGCCGACCCAAACAAGAAAGGCTGGTGGTTGCTGGGCGACGGGGTTGATACCTCGCTCATGAGCGACTTCCCGGATCATGCCAAGGGTAAAACCCTGCTTGATTGCATTGATAAAAACTTCCTTGATCCAATTGATGATCAGACCCCGATGCTGCTGGTCGCCGCCTCCGAGCATACGGCCTATGTCAACACTCCGGCCCTGAAAATCATCTGGGAAACCTATAAGGATAAGCTTACGGCGGAATACCAGACCGAAGAGAACTTCCTGAACAAATCATCGGGTGTTTTGCAGGAAATGGACCAGGTCGTGCCAGCCCTTGAGGCGGTTCATAAGGAGCAGCTTGAATATCTGAAGAAAAATCTGCCAGACAACCTGATTCGGATGCTCAAGGTTGCGCAAAAACGTGGTGTCACCTTGGTTTACGATGCCGCCATGCAAGACAGATTTGTTGGACCTATCCACGAATATCTGGAAACCTATCGGAACGAACAACCTGACTGGCCAAGCCCACGCATCGGCATGGCACATCTGGTCAACAAAATCGGTGACATCCCCACAGATTTCTCCTTTGCCAAGCCAACCCGGCCTTCCGCGGATGACCCTTACCAACTCGGCTCGCTCAATTTCTATTATGGCAGCCTGAAAATCGTCTCAGACGGATCCAATCAGGGCCTTACCGGCTACCAGATCAAACCCTATTGCTGCGCGCCTAAAGAATACGGCCTGTATAATTTCCCAGTCGACAAGACCGATTCACATAACGGCACGCCAGAAAAGGCACCCCCCGAAATTATCGAACTTGTTAAAACGGCCTGGGGGAAAAAATGGCCGCTCATGCTTCATGCCAATGGCGAACGGGCGATTAATTATGCCCTTGAAGCCTATGAAGAAGCGGCCAAAGTCAATGGCGATATTTCCGCGGAAAGCCTGCGTAACCGGATCGAACATTGCTCGCTTTTGACCGACAAACGGCTCGACCGGATCAAAGATGCCCATATCCATCCCAGCTATCTGATCGGCCATGTCGGTTATTGGGGCTGGACGTTCCGCAATTATATTTTTGAAGAATTGGCCGAAGACCAGCTTGATCGCTGCAAGAGCAGCCAGAACCGTAAAATCCTCTTTAGCCTGCATAGCGATTGTGCGGTATCGCCGCTGGGCCCGCTGCGCATGATGGAACAGGCCGTGACGCGGAAAATGGAGGGCTCGCCCGATGCCCGCGTATTAAACGAGAACGAATGCATCACATCGGCCGAGGCCCTGGCCGCAGCAACCTATAATGCTGCCTGGCAGTGCCATGCCGAGCATCTCGTCGGGTCACTCGAACCTTCCAAACTGGCCGATCTGGACACCCGCAAAAACCTATCGTCAGAGC
>NZ_JPWH01000026.1 GCF_003326755.1 Thalassospira profundimaris
CGGCGAAGCCGCGCGCAGATTGCGGGCCTTTCCTTATCTACAACACGAAGAAGCATATATATTATTGTAGCTGATTATAGGTCGTGTCATTGAAGGTTGAGACATACGATGCCCAATGCCCTTGTGCCTGAATTTGCCGTATCTGACTGGCGAAAATCCAGGGCGTTTTACTGCGATATTCTGGGGTTCACATGCCTTTATGAGCGCCCGGAAGAAGGGTTTTGTTACCTTGCGCTTGGCAAGGCCGAGATCATGATTGATCAGATCGGGGAAGGGCGGACCTTTGATGATGGGCACCTGCCACAGTCCTATCCGTTCGGTCGGGGGCTTAATGTGCAAATCCGTGTGG
This sequence comes from Thalassospira profundimaris, assembly GCF_003326755.1. GTDB lineage: Bacteria > Pseudomonadota > Alphaproteobacteria > Rhodospirillales > Thalassospiraceae > Thalassospira > Thalassospira profundimaris_B. The sequence goes on from NZ_JPWH01000026.1 coordinate 350, forward strand.
AAACCATTTCGGAGATGGTTGCAGCGCTGCGAGAGCAGGAGATCGCGCTTTACCTTGAACCAGAGGAAAAATGGTATCGGATTGGAGATATGGAATCCGGTAATCGCCAGTTTGTGGTCGCTGATCCTGATGGTTATCTGTTGCGGTTCTTTGAGGAACTGGGGGAGCGATCTTGCCAGGGGTGAGGCTGGCATAGGCCGTATCAGTCATAAGCCCCATTTGTTTTACGGCCTTGCTGATGCAGATTAAGGCGCGACATGACGGGCGTGCTTTTAATTCAGATGGCCGGATAGCCTGAACTATCCGGCCATTTTTATTTTAGAGTCCTACCTATTTAGGTTGAATCACAAATTCCTTAATTTTGCTTCAATCTAAATGGGTAGGATTCTAATGTCTGGTAGGTGGGGCCGTATGGCTTGAGCTGACTGTTCAAGACAAGTAAAGCATCGCTTTGCGCAGGCTCAGCAAGGGCAAAGCCCGCAGCAAAATCTGGCCCCCCGCAATCAACAAAAAGCCCCTCATAGGCGCACTCTTGTTAAGATGACACGCAGTAAAAATGGGACGTTCCGTTCAGTGATAGCTGTTGCAACGGCAAGGACCGGGCGTGTATTGAGGATAGGTAAAGGGAGGTTCGTTTCCCGGTTGCGTTCTGTCAGGGGCGACGGTTGGACGGTTTGTGGCAGATTTGCTGCGCACATATGATTGTCGATCGGGGCTTTCGATATGGATCGAGAGAGACGGGAAGGAACTGCGGACCGTTTTTAAGCAGCCGTTTTCGGCTGGCGTTAGGAAGATGTGAGGGTATTTTGGCAAAAGAAAGCAAAACGAACGGCGCGGCAACCAAAACTGCAGCAGGTGCTGCAACTGCGGCAGCACCTGCTGCCGGTGCATTGCCGCTGTTTTACAGCAAGCCGCGTGCGGTGCTGGCGGAACGGCATGGCAATATGTCGTTAACCCCGACCTCGGATTTTTCATTTGCTGCCAACACCAATTCTGTGCCCATTGTGGCAACCGAACTGCCGATGGTGTGCAAGAATTATCCCATCCTGTTCACCGACGGGGCACAGACCCAGATGGTTGCGCTGCTGGGCCTGCGCGCATCTGAAAATGTGATGGTCGATGACAAGGGCAACTGGGCCCCGGGCACCTATGTTCCGGCCTATATCCGCCGCTATCCCTTCATCTTCTTTGAAAATGAAGACAAAAGCCAATATACCCTTTGCGTCGATGAAGATGCCAAAACCGTTGTCGAAGGTACGGAAAACCCATTCTTTGTTGATGGGGAACCGTCCAAAATGACGCAGGGTGCGCTTGATTTCTGCCGTGATTACCAGGCGCATTATGCTGCGACGGCAGAGTTCCTCAAGGCCATCAGCGAAGCGGGCCTTCTGGTAGAAAATCGTGCCGATGCAACGCTGGCCGATGGCCGCAAGCTTAGCCTGTCGGGTTTCAAGGTGATCGATGAAACCAAATTCAATGAATTGGACGATGAAACCTTCCTGGCGTGGCGCAAACGCGGCTGGCTGCATCTGGTGTATTGCCATTTCATTTCCAATGGCAACTGGAATGCGCTGATCGAACGCACCGCAATGAAGACCGCAAATTAAGCGGGTCGTAACCGGCCATAAGGCAGAAAACAGATAAAACAAAACCCCGGTGCTTTTCAAAGGGTGCCGGGGTTTTGTGCATTTAAAGCGGGTTTGTTCGCCGCGAGGGTTATTTCAGCAGGCCGCGCCGGGCGAGATTCGACATCAGGGCGGTGATGCCAAAAGTCCAGGGGCTGATTTTATCAGAACGGTCCACCCGGTTAATCAGCGCGCCCAGTTGCGGCGTCGAGATTTTGACACTATCGCCAATTTCATGGGTAAAGCCTGCCCCTTTGGCCCCGCGATCCTGAACCGGAGCAAACATGGTGCCCAAAAACAGCATGAAACCATCGGGATATTGATGATGCTTGCCAATCGCCTGCCCGACCAGGCTTTCGGGCGAGCGGCTGATTTTGCTCATGGAACTGACCCCTTCAAGATGGAAGCCATCTTCGCCATCAATGGTCAGCGCAATATCGGCCGATTTCACATTTTCAAGGGTGAAGTTGCCATCAAACAGGCGAATGAACGGGCCGACCGAACAAGACCCGTTATTGTCCTTGGCCTTGCCCAGCAAAAGGGCGGAGCGCCCCTCGACATCGCGGAGATTGACGTCATTACCCAGTGTGGCGCCAACAATGCGACCGGTTGATGTAATCGCCAGGACCAGTTCCGGTTCCGGGTTGTTCCAGTGCGAAATCGGGTGCAGGCCGACATTGGCTCCGGGTCCGACGGATGACATGGGCGGGGCCTTGGTGAAAATTTCCGCATCCGGGCCAATGCCGACTTCCAGATATTGCGACCAGGCCCCTTTTTCCAGCAGCACCTTTTTAATATCGGCTGCTTTGTCGGAGCCCGGCTGAATTTGTGAGAGGTCTTCGCCAATAATTTCGGTAATTTCACGGCGGATCTGATCGGCCTTGGAGGAATCGCCCCGTGCCTGTTCCTCGATCACGCGTTCAAGCAGGCTGGAAACAAAGGTCACACCGCTGGCCTTGACCGCCTGAACATCGTTGGGGGCCAGCAGGTGCATTTTGCCAGGGTCGCTATCGGGTATGCTGTTGGCAAGAACGTCATCAAGCGTGCCCAGAACGGGGAAATCAGCCGCATTGGCAAGTTTTGCCACCAGATCGTCACGCTCCAGAAGCTGGCTGGTGGTGGGGGCAAGTGCGCTGATGTCGTGGAGCGATCCATTTGCCAGCAAAACCGGCGTTGGGCCGCTGGCGCGCGGGTCCCAGACCCGGCCAATCAGAAGGGCGGCGGTGCTATCTTTTGGCAGAATATCCTGGGCGGTCATTGAGTGTTCAAGCATTAAACGGGCCTGTTATTTTTCATGGGGTCCGAAGAGGGGCACGGCACGAAAGATTTGGTGCCGATGCAACCCTGCAAATATCTTTGCCGACTACATCATGGAAAATGTGTTTTATCAATAAAATACCGAATCCTTTTTCAAAAGGGCACAAGAGGCAGGCAAAAGCCCACCCTGTGCCCCGTTGAACCTCTTTGTTTTCCGTTCCTAATATTCGCGGCCCGGACGAGCCCGATAAACCGGGAAACTGAGCCGGAATTTAAGGGCGGCTGCCCGCAGGGCAAAGGCGCACAAAAATGCCACCAGGGCGACGGGCTGCTTGGGCAGTTCAAGCATTGCTGTGCCGACGGTATAGATCAGGGCCCCCAGCAGGGCCGAGGTAATGTAAATTTCCGGCCGCAGAATAAGCGGCAATTCATTACAGACCACATCGCGCACCATGCCGCCAAAGGTGGCGCTGATCATGCCCAGAATGATGGCAACCAGTGGCGAAAGATTAAGGTTAAGGCCAATCGCCGCCCCGGTCACGCCAAACATCGCCAGGCCCAGCGCATCGAGCCAGAGCAGCGCGATATAACGGCGTTCAAGCAGATGGGCGGTAAAATAAACGACAACGGCGCTGACAATGCAGGTGATGATCCAGGCGGGATCGCGGATCCAGAAAACCGGGGTTTCGCCGGTAATCACATCGCGCACGGTGCCGCCACCAATGCCGGTAAAGGTGGCAATCAGGACAAAGCCGACAATATCCATTTGCCGGCGCGAGGCTTCAAGCGCACCGGTTACGGCAAAAACCGCAACGCCGGTCAGCTCCAGCCAGTAGGTCATGTCGGTCATGGTCATGATTTTATCCGTTGCCATGTTTTCAGGGACGTTTCACCCTCTAGCATAGTGGTCACACAGCGATCTGCCAGTGTGATTTTTGCAAGGGATGGCCCCGTTTACAGCGGGCTGTCTTCTTGACTTTCCCGGACCAACATCGCATAGCCTTTTTATGACGATCAAAAACGAAAAAGACCTTGTCGCCATGCGCCGGATCGGGCGTTTGTGCGGCGACATTCGCGATGCCATGTGTGCCGCCGCCGAACCGGGCATGACCACAGCCGAGCTGGATGATATCGGCCGGGCGATGCTGGACCGTGCCGGGGCGATTTCCGCGCCGGAAGGGGAATATAATTTTCCCGGTGCCACCTGCATCAGTGTCAATGAAGTGGTGGCGCATGGCATTCCCGGTCCGCGCGTGTTGCAGCGCGGGGATTTGGTGAATGTTGATGTGTCGGCATCGCTGGATGGCTATTTTGCCGATACCGGGGCCAGTTTTGTGCTGGGCGGGTTTGAAGCCAGCCGACCGGAAATTGAAAAACTATGTCATGATGGCAAAAAGGTCATGCTGCGGGCGGTCAAAACCGTGCGTCATGGCACGCCCTTGCGTGAAATTGGCCTGACGGTGGAAAATTTCGCCCGCAAAAATGGCTATACCCTGATCCGTAATCTGGCGAGCCACGGGGTGGGGCGGTCGCTGCATGAAGAGCCCAAAACCATCGCCACCTGGGATGAACCGCGTGAGCGCCGGACCCTGAAAAAGGGCCAGGTCATTACCATCGAGCCGTTTTTGTCCTTGGGATCGGAATGGGCGACCGAAGACAAGAATGATGGCTGGACGCTTTATGCCGATACCGGTGCGCCCACGGTGCAATATGAGCATACCGTGGTTGTCACGCCAAAGGGGTACGAGATTCTGACCTGATGTGAGCGCGTTTGTCTGATAAACAACAATGCCCCGCAATTGATACTGCGGGGCATTGTTGGGGGATTCACGTGGTTTTACGCCCCGTATTTTGCCTTGGCCTCGCGGCGGCGGGCATGAAGCACGGGTTCGGTATAGCCATTGGGCTGTTCGCGCCCCTTGAAGATCAGATCGCAGGCGGCCTGAAAGGCAACGCTATCGTCAAAATTGGGTGCCATGTTGCGATAATCCGGGTCGCCGGCATTTTGTTCGTCAACCACAGCGGCCATGCGTTTTAAGGTTTCCATCACCTGTTCTTCGTCGCACAGGCCATGATGCAGCCAGTTGGCAATATGCTGGCTGGAAATACGCAATGTGGCGCGGTCTTCCATCAGGCCGACATTATTGATGTCGGGCACCTTGGAACAGCCAATACCGGCATCGATCCAGCGCACGACATAGCCCAGAATCCCCTGGGCATTATTGTCCAGTTCGGCCTGGATTTCACTGCGCATCGGATGCTGGTCGCCCAGACGCGGAATGGCGAGGATGTCATCGAGGCTCGCACGTTCGCGTTTGCCGACTTCATCCTGAACCGCACGGACATCAACCTTGTGATAGTGCATGGCATGCAGGGTGGCTGCCGTGGGCGAGGGCACCCAGGCGCAATTGGCCCCCGCCTTCGGATGGCCGATTTTGGCTTCCATCATTTCGGCCATGCGGTCCGGTTTGGCCCACATGCCCTTGCCGATCTGGGCAATGCCCTTCATGCCGCATTCAAGGCCGACATCGACATTCCAGTTCTCATAGGCATGGATCCAGTACTGATCCTTCATGGCTTCCTTGCGCACCATCGGCCCGGCTTCCATGCTGGTATGGATTTCATCGCCGGTGCGATCAAGGAAGCCGGTATTGATAAAGACTACCCGGTCCTGTGCCGCCCGAATACATTCCTTGAGATTGATGGTCGTGCGGCGTTCCTCGTCCATGATGCCGACCTTCAGGGTATGGGCAGGCAAGCCAGCGGCTTCCTCGGCAAAGGCAAACAGGTCGCTGGTCAACTGAACCTCTTCCGGGCCGTGCATTTTCGGTTTGACGATGTAAATGCTGCCCATGCGGGAATTGGTGACACTGCTGTTGCCCTCAAGGTCATGTTTGGCAATAACGGCGGTCATCATGGCATCCAGGAAGCCTTCGGGCACTTCGTTGCCATCGGCATCCAGCACGGCATCGGTCGTCATCAGATGGCCGACATTGCGCACCAGCATCAGGCTGCGGCCTGGCAGGGTAACTTCCTGGCCATCAAAGCCCTGATAGGTGCGGTCCGCATTCAGGCGGCGGGTCAGGGTTTTACCGCCCTTTTCAAAGCTTTCCTCAAGGGTGCCTTTCATCAGGCCCAAAAGGTTGCGGTAGACCAGGGTTTTGTCCTCGGCATCGACGGCGGCAATCGAATCCTCGCAATCCTGAATGGTGGTCAGGGCGGATTCCATTAGCACATCGGCGACATGGGCCGGGTGGTCCTTGCCGATGAAATGCGTGGGGTCAATCGAAATTTCGATATGCAGGCCATGATTGCGCAGCAGGATGGCGCTGATGGCATCATCCTTTTCATTAAAGCCAATAAACTGAGACGGCAAGGCCAGGGCGGTTTCGGTGCCGTCCTTCAAGGTTGCCTGCAGCGCCCACCAGCCCGCACCATTGTCGCGGACTTCGTATTTGACAACATCCTCGTGCAGGCCATTGGCCAGCGGTGCGGCATGATCGAGGAAATTGGCGGCATAGGCAATAACGGCAGCCCCGCGTTTGGGGTTAAAGGACGTGCCTTTTTCCTTGCCATCGGCCTCGTCAATCACATCGGTGCCATAAAGCGCATCATACAGGCTGCCCCAGCGGGCATTGGCCGCATTAAGCGCATAGCGTGCATTCATCACCGGTACCACCAGTTGTGGCCCGGCAACACGGGCAATTTCCGGGTCGACATTGGTGGTGGTAATATAAAAATCTTCGCCTTCGGGCAGAAGATAGCCGATTTCCATCAGGAAATCCTTGTAGGCGGCGGGGTCGCGGGCCTGATCACGGCGTGAGAGGTGCCAGTCATCAATTTTGGCCTGCAATTCGTCGCGCCTGGCCAGCAGGGCGCGGTTGCGCGGGCCCAGTTCTGTCACCAGCTTTTCAAAGGATGCCCAGAACGCGTCCGCGTCCACACCGGTACCCGGCAGAACTTCGTTTGCCACCAGATCGTGCAACACCGTTGCAATCTGAAGGCCACCTTTGCTGATTCTTTGGGTCATGTTTCCTCTCGCCAGTGATCATGATGCACCAGGCCCGTTTCTGCCTGATTGTTCGGCCCATAGCATAGGTGTCCCCCCTGGCAGGGTCCACCACAGCTTTCAAATTTATGGGATGTTTTCCGTATTGTGGAAAACGTTTGAACCGGCGAAATGATCCATGCGGCGACGGACATTTTTTGTCACCCGGCAGAAACCCGGAAAACTCCGGGAAACGTGCTTTTTCGCTACCAGGTCGTGCTTCAGTCGCGGGGCTTTGGTATATCCGCATCGGATATGGCGTCGTCGGTGTGGTCTGTTGGGCGGGCGTCGTCCATGTCGTCTGGTGCTGTTTCGTCTTCGGTGCCGGTGTCGTCGGTTTCTTCAGCCAGCGGGGCAAATTCCGTCACCATAGGTGTGGTACGGGGCACGGCAACGAATGTCCCCTGTTCTTCGAGGCTGATACGACGGCCAAAACCGGCACGATAAGTGGCAAAAACAGCCATGCCGAACGCCACGATGGAAAACAGGAGTGGCAGGCCCCAGGGGCCAAAATAATCGAGGAACATGGAACCGACAATCGGACCGGAAGCCGCCGATCCGCCATAAACAATCAAAAGCGCGCCACTGGCCGGGACAAAATCATCCGGGGTTAGATAGTCATTCACATAAGCCACCGAGATGGCATAGACCGGCATGGTGAAAACACCCAGCACCGCTCCCCAGATCGACAGATGGTCGCGAATGGTATCAGGCATCGCATAGGGCACCAGCCCGGTAAAAATCAGGCCGACCAGCATGGCAATCAGCACATATTGGCGCGGAACCATGTCAGAGGCACGGCCAATTGGCCATTGCAGCAACATCCCGCCCAAAATGACAAAGAACATGAAGGTGGCGATGTCCGCCGTCGGCAGGCCAAGGTCGGCGGCAAAAACCGGGCCAACACCATAAATGGCACCGGAAAACACACCACTGCCTGCCGCGCCGACAAAACCCAGCGGCGAAATTTTGAACAGGCGGCGCAGTTTCATGCGATCGCCACTGACAGCGGAGGGGGGCGGCTGCCGGGTCAGGGCAATGGGCACCAGCGACAGCGAGAGCAACACCGAGGCCAGGGTAAACAGCTCAAACCCGGAAATGGGCGAGAGGTTGAGCATGAGCTGCCCCAGCGCCAGCCCGCCCAGCGAGACGGTCATATAAGAGGCCATCATCGCGCCGCGCGATGTGTTGTCGACCTGTTCGTTCAGCCAGCTTTCCACCACCAGATACAGGCCCGACAGGCACAGGCCCGTCATGGCGCGAAACAGCGACCATGTGATGGGATCAACAAAAACGGCGTGCAGCAACGTAATGGCAGACCCGGTAGAGGCCAGGGCGGCAAAGGTGCGAATATGCCCCACCCGGTTCACCAGTGACGCCCCCCAGATGATGCCGCCGACAAAACCGGAATAATAGGACGCCATAATGATACCGGTATAGATCGGGGCGAAGCCCTCGGATGATGCGCGCAGTGCCAGCAACGACGATTGCAGCGAAGACCCTGAATTCAGGGTGAAGGCTGCAAAAAGTGTTGCCGATAGGGCAATAATCATCGCGATGGGTGAACGCGGCATGGGCCAACCTCTGGGGCGTTGTGATACGCGGACAAATACCCTGCCGGATCGACAGGCGGCCTGTCAATCTGACCAGGTAAACATAAAATCTTTTCAGAAACGTATCTTGTGACGGGGTGTTCCGACCATTCTCTCATAATGGTTGGCGTTCCTGTATTATGTTTGCCGCACATAGGGCATTTTTTCGTTAAATACCAGCCTTCAATTTGCAACCGTGACACGACAGGGCAGGATACCCGACAGGGGCGATATAGAGGCGGGTTACAATGCCGGGCTTTGGCAGGGCGCAAATGAAAATAAATACTGTGCCAGAATAAATAAATTCCCGGTTTTGCCGGCCTGCAAAACGGGGCGACAAGAGACTTGACCTTTGCAGGACAGATGCTTTCTATGGGCTTAATCGGGTTGAGTTTTGCGCAATCGGCCTGTTTTTGGGGCGGAATTTTGCGCAGCAGATTATTTGACGAGATGCAAACGGCCAGAATGAAAGTTTACAGGGCTGGCTGAAAAACGGGAGGATACCCTTGAAAATATTGCGCACAATTGGCCTTCTTGCTGCGGGGATGGGCCTGCTGGGCGGGTTAAGCACCGCCGCACAGGCTGAAACGCGGGTAACGCTTAAATCGGCAAAATCGGCATCATCCTATTACCAGATGGCCGCCCAGCTTGCCGAGGCCACCAAAACCGGCACCGATGGCGAGATTATTGTCACGGTCGAGGAAAGCCAGGGGTCGGTACAGAATGTGATGGAAGCCTCGGTCCGTCCGGGCAATTACATGTTCACATCACCACCCGCTTTGGTTGAAGCCGCCCGCGACGGCAAGGGGGCCTTCAAAGGTCGCCCGACCGAAAAGTTTGCTGAAATTCGCGCCCTGTTTCCCATTCCCTCGCTGACCATGCACTTTGTCGCCCGGGCTGATCGTGGCATCAACAGCCTGGATGATCTGGCGGGCAAAACCGTGCTTTTGGGCAAGGGCTCCTTCGGGGCAAAGGAAGGCGAAAAATACCTGGAACTGTTTGGCCTGAAAGACAAAGTGAACCTTGCCAGTGCCGAGCTTTCCAACGCCGTTGCAGCACTTAAAAACGGCCAGATCGATGCCTTTGTGACAGCCGGTTCGTGGCCTGCCCCCAATGTGATCGAGGCGGCGGCAGGCATGGATGTGAATGTTCTGTCGCTGACGGACGAACAGATTGCCAAAACCGGCCGTGATCTGGCGGTGATTCCTGCCGGAACCTATAACGGCCAGAGCAAAGACATTCATACATCCTCGCTTTCGGTGGTGGCCTATGCCACCACGGCAATGGATGATGACACCGCCTATACGCTGACCAAAACCTTTTGGGATCAAAAAACCAAAATGGGCCAGGATGCGAAATGGTGGAAAGGGGTAACACCGCAGATGCTTGCCAATATCAAGGGCAAGATCCATCCCGGTGCGCTGCGCTATTACGCCGAAGCCGGTTTTCCGGTACGCGACGATCAAAAATAAGCGTTTTTAAACTTTAACTGCCCTTGTGGCCCGGTATGTCGGTTGCTGTCATGCCGGGCCTTCTGTTTCAGGAATATCATGCAATCTGCTGTCAAACCCGGTTTGGGCCGATGGGTCTGGATCTCTCTTGGGGCCTTATCCATTGTCTTTCATCTGTGGCTGATTTTTTCGGGTCTGGTGCCCAATCTGGTCAGCCGCCCGCTGCATATGGCGCTGGCCTTGCCCTGGGCGCTGATTTTTGTCGCCAAAACGCCCGTGCAAAAAGTGACGGGTGCGCTGTTTACGGCAGTCGGGCTGTTTGGCTGTCTCTGGATTGCCTTGCATCATAGCGAGCTTTCCGATCAATACGGCTTTTTGACCGATAATTTCCAGGTCATCCTGTCGCTGGCATTGCTGGTAACGGTGTTGGAAATGGCGCGCCGGGCCATTGGCTGGCCCCTGCCGCTGGTGGCAAGCCTGGCGCTGATTTACGGGTTTTGGGGGCAGTATATTCCTGGCGAATTTGGTCATGGCGGTTTGCCGGTGGAAAGCATGCTGGGTACGCTCACCATTGCCGAAGGCGGCCTGTGGGGGAGTTTGACCGGTGTTTCGGTAAGCATCGTTGCCATTTTTGTTATTTTTGGTGCGGTTTTGAATGCCGGTGAAGCAGGCCAGGGTTTTATGAATGTCGCCGGCGCGGCGGCCGGGCGGTTGCGCGGCGGGGCAGCCAAGGTATCGGTTATTTCATCGGCTTTGTTTGGCTCCATTTCCGGGTCGGCATCTGCCAATGTGGCCTCGACGGGGGCGATTACTCTGCCTGCCATGACCAAACTGGGTTATCCCAAACGCCTTGCTGCCGCGGTTGAGGCGGTGGCATCATCGGGCGGGCAGATCATGCCGCCCCTGATGGGCGCGGGGGCCTTTGTGATGGTCGAACTGACCGGCCATCCCTATGCCGAAATCATGGTGGCGGCACTGCCACCGGCGATTTTGTATTTTCTGGCCGTCTGGATTGGCATTAACGCCTATGCGGGGCGGTATGACCTGCCCGGCCTGCCGGAGGAGGATCAGCCAAGCCTGCGCGCCGTTGTCATTACATCGGCCTTTTTTCTGGTGCCGTTTGTTATTTTGCTGTGGGGCATGTTTGGCGGGGGCTATACCCCGCAATATGCGGCCTGCATTGCGCTTTTGGCCGGGGCGGTGTTGCTGTTTTTTGATGCCCGGCTGACCTTTGATGTGCGGCGCAGTCGCGACCGTTTTATCGATGTCTGCCTGAATGCCGGGCGTCAGGTTTCCATGATTGCCGCGATTATTTTGTGTGCCTCCATCGTCATTGGCGTGCTGGGCTTAACCGGGCTTGGTGTTAAAATTACTTCGCTGTTGCTGTCAGGTTCTGGCGGCATGTTGTGGCCCGCCCTGTTGTTAACCGCCATTGCCTGCCTGGTGTTGGGCATGGAAGTGCCGACCACCGCGGCCTATGTGATTTGTGTGTCGGTTGCCGGGCCTGCCCTGGGTGAACTGGGCCTTGATCCCTTACAGGCGCATTTGTTTGTGTTCTGGTTTGCCCTGCTGTCCACCATTACCCCGCCGGTCTGTGGTGCGGTTTTTATTGCGGCCGGTATGGTCGAGGAAAACTGGCTGAAGGTTGCCGGTACAGCCATGTCGCTTGGCGTTGGGCTTTATCTGGTGCCGCTGGCAATGGTGGCAAACCCGTCGCTGTTGCTTTTGGGATCGCAGCCTTTATTGGCCCTTGGCGTGTCACTTAAGGTGGCGGTGGGGCTGGGCGCCATTTCGTTTGGCATTATATCCCCGCGTATTTGGCCGCTGCGCATTGCGTTGATCGGGGGTGGGGCGGCGATAACTTTTCTGTTCGGGTTTTAACCGTCCGGCAAATTTGCCGTCATGATGATGTGCGGGAACCCGGTGCAGGGTTCCCGCCATTTTCGTGTTTAAAGGTCAGGAATGGCTGATCTCCGGTTCAGGCAAACAACTGTGCCCGGGTATTTTCCGAAATATCGGCAAGGTCGATAACCCGTCCGCCCATGCTTTCCAGACGATTGAAATAGTTTTTCTGATCCAGCAATTGGTAGGGAAAATACAGACCCGGTTTGAGGGGCGTTTTGCCATCCAGCCCCACCATGCGTTCGAGAGACATGGCAACACCCAGTGCCGTTAAGGGCATTTGGCCCTGTGGATGGAAAACGGCATGACGGCTGTGTTTCGCGTTGCCTTTATGATCCGTTCCTGAAATCTCGATAATGATTTCCGTTGACATGGGCAAGCCCTGACGGCGGGACGATGTTTCACCAATCGCCAGATCAAACGAGATATTTGCCGCGTTGGTGGCATTGAATAGTCCCATTACATCATAGGGTGACAGGGCAATGGCTGGTGTGTATTGGCCATCGATGGCATGAAAACCCGATTGGGCATCATCCCCTACACGCCAGTAGAAAGCACCATCCTTGCGGGTCAGGGCCGCAGGCAGGGTTTCACCAAGACGTTGCATATCGATGTCTGTCGCCGGGCCGCCATTGTCCTGTTCGTCTATCAGGGCGGCCATTTTGACGCTTTTAATTGTGGCAAAGTTCTTGGCAATTTCGATGGCGGGAATCGTGGTTGCCCCCACCAGCCATTCCGCCCCCATAACAATGGCGGATGCGTCTGGTTTGTTCATATAGGCGGCGACTTCGGGGGCGATTTCCGAAAGACCCGATGAAATGCTGATATGGGGAACTTTGCGGCTTTGTGCAAAATGCAATGCGGCAAGGGTATCATCTTTGAAAAAGATGGCGACGGCAGAAACCGCACGGTCTTTCAGGCCCAGATTTTCATCTGACAGATCAATAACGACACCTTCCGCATTACCGATTTCAGCGGCAACTTTTTGCGCCTTTTCAAGGTTTCTTGCACCGATCAGCAACGGAATCCCGGGATTTTGTGCACGCAGATATTGGGCGGTCTGTTTGCCGACAAAGCCGGTTCCACCCACAAGTAAAATGGGGAATGTTGACATGGTATTGCCTTTCCATATTGGGGCGTTTCTCATAGTATGACGCGGTCAACGCCATGACTTACCAAAGGTAACTTACTATACGTAACTTACCTTTGGTAAGTTTTCAAGGGGCAGGTCGATGGTGCGTGAAGAAACGGAAAATATGCCGCCAAAGGTACGGTCCGGGCGGCTGTCAAAAGCCGAACGACGGGCGCAATTGCTTGAAGTCGCGTGCGATATTATCCGCAAAGAAGGGACAGATCGCTTGACGCTGGCCTATCTGGCAACATGTGCCGGGGTGACAAAACCAATATCCTACGAGCATTTTGGCAGCCGGACGGGATTGTTGCTGGCGCTTTATAAAATGCTTGACGATATTCAGACCGAAGGGCTGCGAAAAGCACTTGTGGACGTTCAGGGCAATATGACTGAAACTATAAATGTCTTGGCCCGCACCTACATACAGTGTGAGGCCGATACCAGCGGTGAATGGCATCTTGTTGCGGCGGCGCTGGCGGGTAGTGAGGGAGTTGGGGCCGCTCATCAGGAACTGCTGGATAATCATGTGCAACTGGTTACAGCAACGCTGGCACCATTTTGCGAATTGGATGAGGCGGAATTGAAACGTCGCTGCATTGGTCTTATTGGCGCGGGCGAGGCGCTTTCAATACAGATGGTAAAGGGGCTGTGTCGTGAAGACGAAGCCTGCGAAACATTTGCCGCCCTTATTCGCGGGGGAATTGGCGCGAACTAGGGCTTTTTTGCCCATGCGGGTCATTGTTTCTGATTTGTCCTGTCGTTGTTTTTGCCAGACATAAAAAAAGGGATGCCGCGATAATGCAGTATCCCTTTTGTGTGATGTTGTGGTGCCTTGATTTCGTTCAAAGCAGAAATTCCGCCTTTAAGCGCGCGAACTGCGCGGCCCGGCAAAGAACCAGATGATCAGCCCGACCACCGGCAGCACCAGAATTAAAATCGTCCAGAGGATTTTCGAGCCTGTACTTGCACCACTGCCAAAGACATTGATGATGGCCCAAATGTCGGCAATCAGAATGATAAGGCCAATGATGCCGTCAAAACCTGTCATAACCCAACCTCGTTTGTTATTTGTACTGGCGGGTGTGCCACGATTGTTGCGTCTTCAATTAACAGGCTAACGTTTGTAACGGCGGAAATGTTCCGGCGCACATTCCGGGAAATGCGGTTTGGCAAGGCCAGTGATGCCGTATGCGGGGATGGTCAGACGACCTGGCCTGCACACCAGCCCGATGACCAGGCCCACTGGAAATTAAAACCGCCCAGATGGCCGGTGACATCCACCACTTCGCCGATGAAATAAAGGCCCGGTGCCTTTTTGCTTTCCATCGTTTGCGAGGATAATTCGCGGGTATCCACCCCACCCAGAGTGACTTCGGCGGTGCGGTATCCCTCGCTGCCTTGCGGGGCGATTTGCCATTGATTGACGTCACCTGCCAGTTTGCGCAGCGCCTTGTCGCCAGTTTCGCCAATCGGGCGGTCCAGGCCATGCCGGGTGGTAATATATTGCGCCAGCCGGTTGGGCAGCATCCGTGACAAAACCGTATGAACCGCCTGTTTGGGGCTTTCATCCTTGGCGGTTTTCAACAGTGTAAAGGCATCCTGTTCGGGATTAAGGTTAACGCTGATGGTTTCGGCTTCGCGCCAATAGGATGAGATTTGCAGAATCGACGGGCCGCTTAACCCGCGATGAGTAAACAGCAACCCCTCGCGAAATCTGGTTTTCTGGTGCGAAACGACGGCATCCACCGAAATGCCCGCCAGTTGCCCCAGATCCGCACGGGTATCGGGATCAAATGTAAGCGGCACCAGGGCTGCCCGGGTCGGTACAATTTCCAGGCCAAATTGCCGGGCGATCTGATAACCAAAACCGGTCGCCCCGATTTTCGGGATGGATAATCCCCCGCAGGCGACCACCAGCGACTGGCAATGCCAGTTGGACCCGTTTTGCAGGGTTACGACATAGCCTCCGCGCTGGGCAGCCTCAATGGTGCGGATGCTGGTACCCAGACGAATTTCAACACCGGCATCGTCACATTCATCAAGCAGCATGTCGATGATCTGGAAAGAACTTTCATCGCAAAAAAGCTGTCCCAGGGTTTTTTCGTGCCACCCGATATTGTGGCGATCCACCAGCGCGATAAAATCGTGCTGGGTATAGCGTTTCAGGGCGGATACGCAGAACCGTTTGTTTTGGGAAATATAGTTTTCCGGCCTTGCATGCAGATTGGTGAAATTGCAGCGGCCTCCGCCGGAAATGCGAATTTTTTCGGCCGGTTTGCTGGCGTGGTCAATAACCATCACCGAACGTCCGCGCTTGCCCGCCTCGATGGCACACATAAGCCCTGCCGCGCCGCCGCCAATAATGATTACGTCCAGGTTTTTCAAGGCTGTTCCGTTCTTTGTCGTTTGTCAGGTAAATTATTTGGTGCGCTTATAGGCTGAAAACCCGGCCCTGTCAGCCGCAGCAAAGCCCATATCCCTTTTTGATTCTGGATGTCGCGGGGCAAATAAAACGCCTCCGATAAACGCCTTCAATAAACAAGGGGCCGCTATTTTCCCGCCTATGGCCTCTCAGGCAGGAATATTTTTGGGCTTTGAGGGCTTGCTTTTGCGGCGGATCTGAGGATCTGCGGGTTTTGGGGCCTGGGGAACGAGCATGGCGGGGGGCGCTTCGGTCAGGCCGGTGGGATGGTTGACAGGTGCGTCCAGTTCCTCTTCGGTGACAACGCAGTCGCGCCCTTTCTGTTTTGCCAGATAAAGCGCCTGGTCAGCCCGCTGGATCAGGTGGCCCAGGGGTTCGCCAAATTCAAAGCAGCCAATGCCGATGGAAACCGTAATTTTCTCGATAGAGGAGCCATCGACTTCGCTGATGACATTTTTTTGCCGGACATTGTTGCGAATCGCCTCTGCCAGGTGGCGGGCACTGGCAATATTGGTTCGCGGCAAAATAACCGAAAATTCCTCGCCGCCATAACGGGCGGCAGTATCACGGCCCTTGATATTGTTGCGCAATGTCTGGGCCAGCAGACGAATGACCTGATCGCCGGTTTGATGACCATAGGTGTCGTTGAACTGTTTAAAATAGTCAACATCGATCATCAGCAGGCATAGTGGCGTGCCATTTTCCATTGCCTCCATTGCCCGGTTACGCAATTGCTGGTCAAACATTTTGCGGTTGGCGATACCGGTTAGCGGGTCGGTCATTGCCTCCTTGCGCATCTCTTCCAGATCCTGGCGCAAACGGGAAATTTCTGACGATACAACATCATCGTCATCGATGGGGCCGTGGCTGTTATCGGGGGGGCTGCCGGCGGAATGTGCATCTTTATCCAGCGCGTGCGACGGGGCTGTTTCTGTCATATGCGGCGGGCGGGCGTCAATCAGCCGGGAATGGAGCGATGTTTCCCCCTGATAATAATCGGGAGCATGGCCTGACAGCGTTGGTGCAAAGGCCTGCGAACCAAAAAAACGTTCACACAAATAATGGCAGCGCAGCAGGTCGAATTCCTGATGGTTCGAGCGCAGAATATTTATGGTTCGCGTCAGTTCCGGATTGGTCCCAGACAAATAATGGTAAAACAGCGCATAATTGGACGGTGTCGGCGCAATATCCAGACTGGAAAGCAAAGCAACGGTTTCTGTCGCGATCTTTCGGGCCTGGTTAATTGCGTCGGCATGGTCGTTCATCGGATCTGATGTCCTGGGTCTTTTTGGAATTTTGGCATTGGATCAGCATCTGCGCTACCAGACGTCCGGATCAAAAGATGTCCCAGGATCGGCCATGTTTGCAGTCGCATATTTGGGCGGACACCAGGCACACAGAATTCTAGAACTCAAATATAGTATTTACTATCCTTTGTATAGGTCCGGGAGCCCCCATTTTGTCTTGATTTGAGTCAAAATTACCGAAAAGGTTTAACCTGTTTATTATTTAGTCAATTATAACGGTTCGGGACAGTATGTGTTCTTGCAGGGATAGAAAAAAAACAATCGGGAGGTATGCGCCGGTGTCGAGACTGCACGTAAAACGAATGATTATTGTATTTCTTATCGGCTTGCTTGCAAGTTCTTCTTCATTTGCCCAACAGCAAAAAGATCGCGCCTCTCTCGAGTCTCCCTCTACGGTGATTGATGTCCGAAAAATTACGGCCGATGAAAGAACCAATCTGCCGCCCCTGATGGAACGTTACCTGCTTGATGAAATCAAATCCCTGCGTACCGACATGCAGGGCATGCGCACCGAACTGATGCGCGAGGTGGTTAATCGCCAGTTGGAAGCGATTGACAAGGCGATCAGCTATTCATCCAACACAGTGACCTATTTTTTCTATTTTGTTGCGGCGGTGGGCGCACTATTGACCATGTTGGGTTGGCAATCCCTGCGTGAACTGAAATCCAGTGTGCGGTCTTTGGCCGATACTGAATTGCGCCGTTTGTCGGATGAATTTGAAACGAGGTTAAGTGCGCTTGAGGAGGAATTGCGTCAGAAAAGCCAGGTGATTAATGATAACCAGCGCGAGATTGAGCGGACCCAGAGCCTGCATGCCTATTGGCTGCAGGCCAATCAGGTCAGTAATCCGCGCTCCAAGATCGAGATTTATGACCGGATGCTGGAAATGTCGCCAGGCGACCCGGAAGTCATGGCCTATAAGGCCGATGCCGCGCTGATGTTGGGCGAACGTGACTGGGCGCTAAGCCTGTGTAACCGCCTTTTGGCCGAAGCCCCCGAAAGTGCCAATGGCCATTATCAGCGTGCCTGTGCCAATGCAGGCCTTGGCTTTCGCGAAGCTGCCCTGGCCGATTTGCAACGCGCTGTCGAACTTTCCGATGCCATGCGTCAGCCTGCCTGGTCCGAAGTCGAATTTGAAAGCCTGCGTGACATGCCAGAATTTACGGAAATTTTGGGGCCACGCAGCGAAGGTGACGGTCATCGTCCGGCTGAATAGGGCACATGGCGGGATTCGGATGGAACGTTGTCGAGATATGAAAACACCACCTGGCACGCAAGCAGGTGGTGTTTTCGTTTAGCATGTCGCCGCTAACAGGCAGGCGATTATGACCCCAGTTCGTTCCAAAGCGGATGAATTGCGGCTTCGTCTTCTTCGATTTTGGTAAAGCGGGCGTCGGTATCGAAGAAATAGTTGTCGGTCAGATCATCATTGACCTGTGAAACTTCGCCCACAATGACCGGGCCTTTGCCCGTTTCACCATAAAAGCGGTGAATCATGGTGCGCGGCAGGGTGACACTCTGGCCCGGTTCCAGCACAATTTTGCCCCCGGCAGGCAGAATGTTCAGCTTGCCATCGGTGCGAACCTGAACATCGCTTTCCTTGTCCATCTCGCCGTCTTTGCCCAGGTTATAAAGTTCCACCACCAGATTGCCGCCGCCCCGGACAATGATGTCTTCCATTTTGACCTTGTGGTAATGCCACGGGCATTCCTGGTTTTCGCCGACAATCATGATTTTTTCGGCATAGGGCACTTCGCCGGGCTGGCGCAAAATGCCATTGCGCACACAAAACAGGATCAGCCCGCGTTCGGCAAACCGGCCTTCACCGTAATCGGTCACATCCCAGCCCATTTGGTGGGCGTGGCACCATTGTGCCAGGTCGGGTTGTTGTGCCCAGTCTTCGGGGGAATAATGCGCCCATTGGGGCAGGCGAAACGAAATCGAATTATAAAGGTCCTTGGCCTGTTTGATGCAGGCATTGATTTCCGAGCGGCGCATGGGCGTGATCCCCCGAGATCTGGTGTGTAACGCGGGATGACTGTTGTAAAACGTCATCCGTCAAAGATGGGTGGTTTTAACATGACCACTGCGAATGTGCGACGACAATTTGAATGGATTCAAGCCCGGTCAATGCCATCAAACTTTCACCATGATTGGTGGTTCTATTTAGCGGGTTCTGGTTGAATGGCGCAAATGCGATTAAGAGTTTTCGGAGGGATCATGGGCAAGGTTTCGGTTGTGATTGCGGCAATTGTTGTGGCAGCAGGGATTGCGGGTGCCGGTGCGCTGGTGGGGCAGGGCATTGTTAAAATGCGTGCGCTGGATCGCTTTGTGACCGTCAAGGGCCTGGCCGAACAGGATGTAAAGGCGGATCGCGCAGTGTGGCCGATAACCTTTGTTGCCACCAATGATGTGTTGCAAACCGCCCAGCAAAAAATCGAGGATGATACCGAAACCCTGCAAAAGTTCCTTGAAATCCACGGCATTTCCCGCGATCAGACCGAATTGCAAAACCTTCAGGTGACGGATCAACTCGCGCAAAGCTATCGTTCCGGCCCGGTGGAAAGCCGCTATATCGTCAGCCAGACGGTGCAGGTCAGTTCCGACGATGTGGCAGCGGTGGCAAAAGCCTCGCAGGATATTGGCAAATTGCTGCAAAAGGGCATTGTTTTGGGCGGGCAGGGCTATAATGCCGGGCCAAGCTACCTGTTTACCAAGTTAAACAACATCAAACCCGAAATGATTGCCAAGGCAACGGCCAATGCGCGCGAAAGTGCGCAGCAATTTGCCCAGGATTCCGGCGGCAAACTTGGTGGCATTCGTCGTGCCAATCAGGGTTTGTTCCAAATTCTGGCCGCTGATGGGGCGCCCAATACCACTGAAACCAACCAGATCAACAAAACTGTGCGGGTTGTCACGACAATGGAATATCTGATCGAAGACTGATTGTGCTTTGTCCGCTATAATCAGCTTTGATTGACTTCCCCGGAAAAAGCGGCTTTATGCGGCAGTTATGGCGCGACTGATTTTATTAAATAAGCCCTATGGGGTGTTAACCCAGTTTACCGACAAGGAAAATGGCCGGTCAACATTGGCCGATTATGTCAATTTGCCGGGCGTTTACGCCGCGGGAAGGCTGGACCGCGATAGCGAGGGGTTGTTGCTGTTAACCGATAACGGCCCCCTAAACGCCCAAATCGCCCATCCCAAATACAAGAAAGCCAAAACATACTGGGTGCAGGTGGAGGGCGAACCCGATGACGCCGCACTCGATGCCCTGCGTAAAGGTGTGATGCTCAAGGACGGAATGACCCTGCCTGCCAAAGTCCGACGGATGGCCGAACCCGAAGGATTGTGGGAGCGGAACCCGCCAGTCCGGTTTCGTAAATCCATTCCGACAAGCTGGATCGAACTGAGCATCACCGAAGGCCGCAATCGTCAGGTCCGCCGGATGACGGCCGCAGTGGGTTTCCCCACCTTGCGGCTGATCCGCTATGCGATTGGCGATTGGACGCTTGATGGTTTGGCACCAGGCCAATGGCGCGAAATCGCGGTGGCGGCCCCTGCGGTATCTTTGCCATCGGCACAGGATGGCTTGGGGCCGCGCCAAAAACGGGGGCGTGCGGGGCTGAAAAAGGCCGTATCTGGCAAACCAGCACCAACAGGTCGCGCCGGTAAACAGGATGGACAGGGTTGCAAGGATGTAAAAGCGCGCCGCGGCAAACCGGTCAAACATAACGACCGCCACACGGCAGAGGGCTCAGAAGGTGCGGTCAATACCGGGCGGGAACGTGATAAATCCCGCCCGATGGACGGAGCCGGACAGGGCGATAGGGCAAAGCGCCGGGGGCAGCGTTCTGGCGGGGCAGGCCCCCGGTCGGGCCGATAGGGATAGGATTTAAAAAATGCTGAGTTACCTGCACGGGTTTCATGCTGGCAATGTTGCCGATGTGCACAAACATGCGGCACTGGTGCTGATCCTTGCGCATTTGCAAAAAAAAGATAAGCCCTTTTGTGTGATTGATACCCATGCCGGGGCGGGCTGGTATGATCTTTCCAGCACTCAAGCGCAAAAAACCGGCGAATGGAAAGCGGGAATTGCTGCGGCGCAGCAAGCGCAACATATTCCCGCCGCTCTTGCGCCCTATCTGGATCTGGTAACAGGATTTGTGCCGGAAAACCTGCATAACGAAGAAGCGGGCGGGACTGACGCAAAGCCGTTTTATTATCCCGGATCGCCTTTTATTGTGCAAAAAATGCTGCGCGAAAGCGACCGGCTTTCATTAATGGAATTGCATCCGCGCGAATATGAAACGCTGGACCGGCGCGTGTATCATGACCGGCGGATACATTTGCAAAAGCGCGATGGTTACGAAGGGCTGGTGGCGATGGTACCCCCGCCAATTCGCCGGGGCATGGTCCTGATGGATCCCAGCTATGATGTGAAGCAGGATTATGCCCGTGCCGCCAAATCCATAATGGCTGCACACCGCCGCTGGGCCACGGCAACCTATATGCTGTGGTACCCCATCCTGACCGATGGCTTTGAGGGCGAATTGCACCAGATGTTTCGCCAAATCGAAACGCCGGGCGGGGTTTTATGCAGCGAGCTTGCCGCCAGCCACGGCGGCGCCAGAGGGCGAATGCTGGGCTCGGGACTGTTGATCATTAACCCCCCGTTCCAGCTTGATGGGCAATTGGCTGAAATCGGCGACTGGCTGGTTGATGTTGTAACCTTGCCCGGCCCGGCAGCACACCGGCTGGACTGGCTGGTAAAGGCACAATAAAAAAAGCACCAGCCCCGCAATGCGGTAAGGCTGGTGCAGTCGGCAAGTAACCTGTTTGTTGCACTTTATGCTGCACTGTATGTTGTGATTACATCCCGATAAAGGGTTGCAGCAATTTGGGCAAAATCCCGTTAAATTTCAGCGGTGCATCGGTGGCAATCAGGCAGATGCAATCCTCGGCGGTATCGGCAATCGGTTGATGGTCGGTATCATCCGTCAAATCGGCCACATCCCCGGCACAAAACCGGCCCACATCGTCAATATAGGAGCCCTTGAGCAGCAGGGTCATTTCGTGCCCGCCATGCCCGTGATCGGGAATGCTGATGCCCGGTGCGATCTTGAGCAACCGGACGGACCCCTTGGTCTGGACTGACTTAAGCGGAAAATGTTTGACCCCGGGCGCCAGTGTGCGCCAGGGAATGTCTTCCAGTGACAAAATATTTTCCGGCAGCAGGCTTGCCAGCGGTGTAGGAAGAGAAGGCACCGCGTTGCCCCGCATGCTGGGGGCAACGGCAACCCGCCGCGGTGATGCCAGCGGGGCTGGAATGGTGTTTTCGTTGGCACCTTCCTGCTCGATCATCGCCATAACCTGGTCAAGCGCATCCACATTCATGGCAAGACCGTCAGTGCCATTGAGCATGGCACCGCCACAGGCTTCAAATTCGGCAACTTTTTCGCGGCATTGCGGGCACAGGGTCATATGGGTCGCAATGACCAGTTCCATTGCCTGCGACAGGGTGCCGCTGGCATAGGCCAGTAATGTTTCGTCTGTCGGGTGGTGTTTGATGTTCACGATACCCCCTCCAGTCCAGTGCGTAATTTGCCCAGCGCAAGCCTTAGCCGTGATTTTACTGTACCTAACGGTATGTTCAGTCTCTCGGCAATCTCGCTGTGTGATATGTCTTCAAAAAATGACAATTCCACGACCACTCTTTGATCCTGTGGCAACTCAACCAGGGCCTCCTGTACCAGGACGGCCTGTTCGCTTTGGCTGACGATTTCATCGGCAATCGGGGTTTCGTCAACAATCAGCGTCGGGTCGGCGTCATCCACTTCGATATGTTTGCGTTGCCGCAACCGGTCAATCCGGAGGTTACGGGCAATGGTGAAAATCCAGGTGCTTGCCGCGGCTTTTTGCGGGTCAAACAAATGCGCCTTGCGCCACACCTGCATCATGGTTTCCTGGGCAAGTTCCTCGGCCATTTCCTGGGTCCCGATAAAACGGAACATGTAAACCTTTACCCGTGGCCCGAAATGGGCAAACAGACGGGCAAAGGCGGCCTTGTCACGCGAAGCCGCAATCGCGACGATCCAGTCGGCATACTGACGGGCATCCTCCGGGTTGGCAGGGGCACGTCTGCTTGTCGCTGTACCGTTCATGAGTTTCCCTGGTCCCCTGTCGGACCGAACCGCGACATTGTGCATCATGTGTCGAGATACGGCTGTTTTTAATGCCCGGATCACAAGGATCAAATTTTTTGTGCTCCAACCCGTAATTAATTGAGAGCCATCGTATTTTTTTGATCCGTATCCATCTGTTGCTCGTATTTATATGTAAGTTATAGCAATAAACTGCAAGCAGGCACACAGAATGATTGGCTCCGGTTCCAAAATGAAAATTGCTGTTGTCGGTTCCGGCATATCCGGTCTTTCGGCCGCGTGGCTGCTGTCGCAAAAGCATGACGTGACACTTTATGAAAAGGATGATCGCCCCGGCGGCCATTCCAATACCGTCGATGCAGGCAGTACCCCGGTTGATACCGGTTTCATTGTTTACAATACCAAAAGCTATCCCAATCTGTGCGCGTTATTTGACCATTTGAATGTGCCGACAACGGCAACGGACATGTCATTTGCCGCCTCGCTGGATGATGGCCGGGTTGAATATGGTGGCAGCGACCTTGCCAGCTTGTGTGCGCAAAAGCGCAATTTGTTCCGTCCGTCCTTCTGGTCCATGATCCGCGATATTTTGCGTTTCTATCGCGAGGCCCCAAAAGTTCTGCAGGACCCGGAAGCCGGTGCGCAAAGCCTTGGTACCTATTTGACCCGGCATCGCTACAGCCAGGCCTTTATTGACGATCATCTTTTGCCAATGGGGGCGGCGATTTGGTCAACTCCGGTTGATATGATGATGTCCTATCCTGTCGCGGCCTTTGTGCGGTTTTGTGACAATCACGGTCTTTTGCAAATAAAAGATCGCCCACAATGGCGCACGGTTACGGGTGGGTCGCGCCAATATGTGCAACGGATGCTGGCCGGTATTGGGGCGGTGGTGCTGGACCGTGCCGTGGCCGAAGTTGGCCCCACCGAAGACGGCGCGTTTGTGCAGGACCGCTATGGTCAGCGCGAAGTGTATGATCATGTGATTTTGGCCTGCCATGCCGACCAGGCCCTGGCCCTGCAACCGGGGCCGGATGCGGCTGTGGCGCGTTTGTTGCGGTCTTTTCGCTATGAACGCAATCTGGCGATTTTGCACAATGACGCCACCCTGATGCCGAAAAACCGCAAGGTGTGGTCCAGTTGGAATTATCTGCGTCATTCTGGCGGCGATGTACCGAAGGTTTGCGTGACCTACTGGATGAACCGATTGCAGCATATTGATGAAAACCAGCCGCTTTTTGTCACCCTCAATCCGCCGGTTCAACCGCGTGACGGGTCTGTCATCCGGTCGTTTTTATATGATCATCCGGTCTTTGATAACGGTGCAATGGCAGCACAGCGTATGTTGTGGAATGTGCAGGGCACGCACAATATCTGGTATTGCGGCAGCTATTTTGGCTATGGATTTCATGAAGATGGCATTCAGTCCGGCCTGGCTGTGGCCGAGGCGGTGGGCGGGGTGCGCCGCCCCTGGAATGTTGAAAATGAAAGCGGGCGCATTCATGTCACCCCGCTTTTGCGCCAAAACGGTGCCGGGACAGAGGCGGCTTAAATGGCACAATCGGGCGCGGAAGACAGCATGATAAAGCGGGTTTCAGCCCTGTATCAGGGGATGGTGACGCATCATCGTCTACGCCCGCGTCAGCATCGCCTGCGTTATCGGGTGGTGTCGTTTTTGTTCGACCTTGACGAAATTGATGGCCTGCACCGGCGCCTGCGGTTTTTCAGCCGTAACCGGTTTAACCTGTTTTCTTTTCACGACCGCGATTTTGGCCGCGGCGAGCGCACGGATATAAAGGCGCAAATCACCGATATCCTGCAAGAAAACGGCCTTGGTGATTGCGGTGCGCGTATTGAAATCCTGTGTTATCCGCGCATTCTGGGCTTTGTTTTTAACCCGCTGAGTGTTTATTTCTGTTACCGGGACGATGGGGTACTGGGGGCCATTTTGCATGATGTGTCCAACACCTTTGGCGACCGGCACGGTTATTTAATTCCGGTGACGAAGGGGTGCCACGATGCCAGGGGTATTGTGCATCAGCAATGCGCCAAGGGGTTTTATGTATCCCCCTTTATCGGCATGAAGGCCGATTACCGGTTTCGTATTTGCCCGCCCGGTGAAAAGGTGGCCGTTGCCATTGCCGAAAGCGATGATGACGGTGTTTTCCTTAATGCAGCCTTTGCCGGAAACCGCACATCCCTGACGGACCGGGCACTTTTATCGGCCTTTTTGCGATACCCGCTTATGACGCTCAAGGTCATTGCCGGTATTCACTGGGAAGCGGTGCATTTGTGGCGCAAGGGTTTTGCTTTCCATCGCCGCCCGGCCCCGCCCGAAAATCGCATCACCTATGTTGCCAGCAACGGTGCTGCCCTTCTCTCCACGTCAGGAAAAGGTAATCGTCATGCCTGATCGTTCCCGGTCCAGTTCAATGGTTGTGCGTTCTTTGGGACGTGTCTTGCCCCTGATCGGCAGCGTCATGCGGCCCAAATCCGTACTGGAACGCATGCTGGTGCGGATTTTGGCGCATTTGCACTATGGGCGGTTAACCCTGGTCCTGCCCGATGGACGCACCCTTAATTTTTCCGGGCGCGAGAACCTGGACCTGCATGCGGTGCTGGAATTGCGCAACTGGCGCGCCCTGCGCAAGCTGTTTACCGGCGGCGATCTTGCCTTTGCCGAGGCCTATATCGAAGGTGAATGGCGCAGCCCCGATCTGACGCGCCTGATGCGCTTTGCCATTGCCAATGAAAACATCGTCAAGGCGCGCTTTGCTGCCGGTGTATTTTCTCGTTTGATGTATCGGGCCGCGCATTTGCGCAATGCCAATACCCTTGAAGGATCGCGGCGCAATATTTCCTATCACTATGATTTGGGCAATGACTTTTACAAGCTGTGGCTGGACCCCGGCATGACCTATTCCTCCGCCCTGTATCAGCATGAAAACCAATCGCTGGCCGATGCCCAGCAGGCGAAATATGACCGTATCTGCGAACTTGCCGGGCTTAAACCCGGTGAAACAGTGCTGGAAGTCGGCTGCGGCTGGGGCGGCTTTGCCGAGATTGCCGCAGGCAAATATGGCTGCCATGTCGATGGTGTAACCCTGTCGCATGAACAGCTTGCCTATGCCCGCCAGCGTTTGAGCGATGCCGGGCTGGCGGAGCGTGCCGTGATGCGGTTGCGCGACTATCGCCACCAGGACGGGCAATATGACCATCTGGTCTCGATCGAAATGTTCGAGGCGGTGGGCGAGGAAAACTGGGCCACCTATTTTGACATGGTGCGCCAGCGTTTGCGCCCGGGCGGCAAGGCGGTTTTGCAAATCATCACCATTGCCGAGGACCGCTTTGACAGCTATCGCTCCGGCGCGGATTTTATTCAGCGTTATATTTTCCCTGGCGGGATGCTGCCGTCCCCCTCTGCTCTTGAAAAGGCGGTGAATGCGGCAGGGCTTAAAATGCAGCATTCGGAATTTTTTGGTCAATCCTATGCCCGCACCCTGGCGGAATGGCAGCGCGATTTTCAGCATAACTGGGAAACCATTGCCAAGCAGGGCTTTGATGGCCGTTTTAAACGGATGTGGGAATATTACCTGTCTTACTGCCAGACCGGGTTTGAAGCAGGCAGCATTGATGTTGGCCTGTTTGTCATTACCCATGACAGCCAACATCGTTAAGCCGCCCGTGCAGATGTGATGGCAGGCAAGCCCAACCGTTTAACGCAATTATGTTATGCCACCCCGGCACTGGCGGCGGCGATACCAACGATTCCGGCTTATATCCTGCTGCCCAGCCTCTATGGCGATACGCTGGGTCTTGGGCTGACGTTGACGGGGATGTTGTTCTTTGTCATCCGCCTGATCGATATGTTTACCGACCCGCTGGTGGGGTATTTGTCCGATCATACCAAAACGCGCAAACCCTGGGTCATTGCCGGGGCGGTGCTGGCGGGCATTGGCATCTGGTTTTTGTTTAACCCGCCAGCGGCCCCCTCGGGCTTTTATCTGTTTGGCTGGGCCAGTTTGCTGTTTATCGGCTGGACGATGTTTCAGGTGCCTTATCTGGCGTGGGGGGCCGAACTTTCCGGCGATTATGACCAGCGGGGCAATATTTCCGCCCTGCGCGAAGGCACCGGGCTGGTGGGCATTTTGCTGGCCGGGGCAGTACCGGTTGTGGCGGGTATTAACGCACCATTGGCGCAAACATCCCTGCTTGGGAATGTTACTCTTGTTGTCGGGGTGCTTGGGGTGTTGATTTTGGCGCTTTTTGTGCCCGATATGCTGCGCAACAAAAAGGGTGTGCAGGGTGACAATCTTAAATCGGCCCTGACCGCCGGAGCGGGCAGGAAGGGTCAAAAGCCGGAAAAATCCCCTTCAAGGTTTGATCAGGTACGCGCAGGCCTCGCCGGTTTGTGGCAGAACCGGCTGTTTGTGCGGCTGTTATGTGCCTGGTTGATCAATGGCCTGGCCAACGGTTTGCCTGCTGTCTGTTTTCCGCTTTTTGTCCGTTACGGGCTGGATTTAAGCCCGGCAGACCAGAATATTCTGATCCTGCTTTATTTCGCGGTCGCGGTGATTGCCATGCCGGTTTGGGTGATGCTGGGCGGGCGTTTTGGCAGGCCCGTCATTTGGTGCTGGGCGATGGTTGCGGCGATTGTCGCCTTTGTCTTTGTTCCGGTGTTGGGGCAGGGTGATTTTATCGGTTTTGCCGTGATTTGTGCGGTCACAGGGGCCGCCCTTGGCGCGGACCTGGCCTTGCCACCTGCCATTCAGGCCGATGTGGATGACTGGGATCATTACCGTTTTGGTGCATCCCGCACCGGGCTTTTGTTTGCCCTGTGGAATATGACCAACAAGCTGGCCCTTGCCCTGGCAGCGGGGGTGGCGTTTCCGGTTTTGGGGGCCGTGGGTTTAAATACCGGCGGCGTGATGGCGCAAAGCGGAACCGCAGAGGCAAATCAATGGGCCCTGGGGGTTTTGGTGGTGATCTATGCCATTGTTCCCGTCGTACTGAAAATTATGGCCGTTGCGATGATGTGGCGTTTCCCTCTGGGGCGGCGTCATCAACTGGCCCTGCGTCGGCGTCTTGACCGTCGCATGTCGTGATCTTTGCGATTGAAACAAAGGAATATCAACATGCTGCGGACAGGGCTGCTTTTTCTGTTTGTAATCGTCATCGGTGGATGTTCGGCAATGAAGCCCCAGGATTTTGCCCACAAGGAACCCGTTTTTGATGTCTATGCCTATTTTCAGGGCCATAGCCGCGCCTGGGGCATATTTGAAGACCGCTTTGGCAAACTGCGCCGCCAGTTTACGGTTGATATTCACGGCGAAGTCACTGACGGGGTTCTGACCCTGACCGAAGATTTTGTCTATGACGATGGCGAGACCGAGCAGCGCATCTGGAAAATTAACAAAACCGGCGATCATACCTACGAAGGCACGTTTGGCGATATTGTGGGCGTTGCCCTGGGTGAACAATATGGCAATGCGCTGAACTGGAATTATGAAATGGACCTGAAGGTGGGCGATGGTACCTGGCGGGTCAGCTTTGACGACTGGATGTTTTTGCAGCCCAATGGGGTTTTGGTCAATCGGGCGCGGGTGCGCAAATGGGGCCTGGAAATTGGCGAGGTTTCGCTGTTTTTTGCCAAGCCTAATGCGCCACTTTTTTCGCAAGCTGCCGAATGATCCAGCGCAGCACCGGAATTTTGGCATAAAATTCTGTGCCGGAATCCCAATGGTCCTTGTGGGTGGCAATCAGGGTGCCATCGGTGTTGAATGTCACCTCCGACATGCCGGTAAATTCCCAAAGGCCAATGACCGGGACCTTGGCCGAAAACTGCCAGCGCAAAAATCCCATCTCCTGACATACCATCGCATGGGTGATGGTGAATTTGGCGCCCTTCGCACCTTCAAACATTTTGCCCATATAGTCGCACAGCGCATCCTGCCCGGTGATGGTGGTAAACGGGTCGGTAAAGCAGATGTCGCGGGTGGTGACTTTTTTTAAATCTGCCAGGGTGTCGGGGCTAAGCGTGGCATAAATTCTGGCATAGTTTTCCAGCGTTGCCTGGCGTGTGTCATGGGTGTTTTCCGTCCCGTTCATTTTTGCATCACCCGCTCAATCATTTTGAAATACCAGCGATAGGGCAAAATCCGCCCGATTTTAAGCTGCCTTACAAAGGGCGGTGGAAAGGCGATTTCAAAATCGTCATTCTTGCGCAAACCGTTATAGATGAAATCTGCCGCCTGTTCCGGCGTTTGCAAATAGGGCATTTCAAAATCGTTTTGCGCCGTCATCGGCGTTTCGACAAAACCCGGGTTAATCACCCGTATGACAACCCCTGTGCCGCTTAATTCCTCGCGCAGGGTTTCACACAGATTGATCAGGGCGGCCTTGGTCGGCCCATAGGCCCCGGCCTTGGGCAGGCCCCGATACCCCGCGACCGAGGCGGTAATGGCAATTTCGCCCGATCCGCGCGCGCACATTTTGCGCAATATCGGATCCAGGCAATTCACTGCGCCCTGATAATTGACGGCAATATGTTTGGCGATGGTGTCGCGGGAAAATTCCGCGACGGGCATGGGTTTGTAAAATCCGGCGCAATAAACCATCAGGTCGGGCAGGCCATACTCGGCCTCGATCCGTGCCAGGGCCTCGTCAAGGGCTGCGGGATCGGTGACATCGCAGGGGACGCTGGCGATGCGCGGGCTGGCCGCAGCAATGTCCTGCAAGCTATCGGCCGAGCGGGCGGAAATAACCATTTTTGCCATTTCGGCATCGGTGGTTTCGCGGATAAATTTTTGCACCAGGGCCGCGCCGATCCCGCTGGAGGCCCCGATGATCCAGACGGTTTTCCAGTGTTTGTTTTTGCTCATTGCGGGCTCCCGTCGATTTTGGTGCAGGTCAGGCAGCGATAGGTAATTTTGGATCCGTCACGCGCGGTAAAGGACAGACCGACCCAACGCCCCTGGTCGTCATACCAGGCATCGGTGTTAAGCTCCCCCTCATAGCGGATATGGGTTGCCGTGATGGTGGCCGCCCCGCCATTGCCAGCCACAATCTTTTCTGTTCCAAGATTGGTGATTTTTACGTCGTTTTCATTGCCTGTCAGGGTGTTTAACACCGTCGAATGGGATAAAATACCGCAATGCCAGTGATTGGTCGGGAATATATCTCCCGGCAGCGAACGGGTGCCATTCGGGCCTGTGACAACAAGTTTGCCGGTTGGCGTATCTTTTTGCGCGGAAATGGTGGTTTTATCGCCGTCGTCATCAACCGTAACCGCCAGTTTTGCCAGTTCGTCCTTTTGCCAAAGGGCTTCGGATCGATAGACAAACTGATAGGCGCTAAAGCCTAAAAGGCTGACCTTGATGTCGCTTTCGGAAATCACCTGCAAACCGTCACGCCCCTGATGGAACGATACATGATGGGTCCCAACCGGCGATCCTTCGCGGCGGATTTGAAAGGTCCAGTCGCTGCCCCCATACAGTTTTACCGGGTTGATCGTGCGGCAATTGGCATCGGGCAGGATGGCGGGCTTAGGGGCCTTGTCATTGCCAGACGGTGCGGCGCCATGAGCCGGGGCGGCAAAACACAAAGCCCATAAAACCGCTGCCATCTGCGTTGTTCGCAGCATAAAGGGCGCGTACCGGAAGCCAAAACCTGTCATTTTTTAATTCCTGCTGCCAATGGTGGATGTGCCAAAGTATGGGGCCGGTTGCGTGCCCGGTTGCGTCTGATGCGGGTCTTTGGTTATCCTGATCACAATGATAGGGACGACCAAAACCGGGGCTATTGTGCCGCTTTAAACGGGGGCAATTGTCAACCTGATGGTGACTTTGGGCGTTAATCCATATATTTCCTACGCAAATTCCTTGGTGCCAGATCAGAACAGCCTGGATCTGTTTTGTGATTTGGCCGTCACTGCCGGGCGGAAAGCAGTTTTATGACCCATCCCATCGCGCAAGACCTGATCGCCTGCATTTTGCATCGCGATTCCAATATGATCATTATCAACAAGCCGCCGGGGCTGGCATCGCATGGCGGGCCGAAAACCTATTTCCATGTCGATGCCTATTTGCCCGATATGACGTTTGGCATTGCCTCCATCCCGACACTGGCACACCGTTTGGACCGCGATACTGCGGGTTGCCTGCTTTTGTGCCGCCATGCCAAATCATCCAAGCGGATTACGCGGCTGTTTACCGAAAAGAAAATCGAAAAGGCCTATTGGGCGGTGGTACGCGGCGATATGCCCGATGACCACGGCTTTATCGATGCGCCGATTGCCAAGCTGAATGATGAAAGCGGCTGGCGCATGACGGTGGATGACAGCGGCCAGGAATCGCGTACTGAATACCGGGTGTTGGGCCGGGCACCGGATATGACCTGGCTGGAGCTGGTGCCCCATACCGGGCGGACCCACCAGTTGCGCGTGCATCTGGACCATATCGGTTTTCCGGTGCTGGGCGATCCGTTTTATGGCACCGGCGAAGCGCCGGTCTTTGGTGCGCCGCCAACGCTGCATTTGTTATCGCGCCACCTGGTCGTGCCGTACCATGCCGACCGCGAGCCGGTGATTGCCGATGCCCCGCCGCCGGAATTGATGCGCGATGCCCTGGTTGCCTGTGGCTATGACGGGGAATTTGCCCCGCACCGGGCGTCAATTGACCGTCAATATGGCGGCGAGGACGGAGATGCTGACAGCCGAGAGCAAAGTTTCGACAGTGACGATTGACGCCATGACATCGGCATCCCCACCCAATTGGCGCGCAAGAATATAGGCATTGCCCGCGCAGGGCATGCCCGCATACAAAACCCCCATTGCCAGCACCATGCCGTTAATTCCGGCAAGGTGCAGGGCAATGCCGGTGACAAGCGGCAAAAACGCCAGCTTGACGATGTTGCTAAAGGCAATCGCCCCAAGCGAACGCCGGTCGAGAATGAATTTAAGACCCGCCCCGACCGAAAGCAGGCTAAGCGGCAGGGCCGCAGTTTTCAGCAGGGAAGCGGTATTTTCAATCGGCAGGGGGATGTGGATATGGGTGACATTCATAATCGCCCCGGCCCCGGCGGCCAGAATGATGGGGTTTTTGGCAAGGCCAATGGCAATACGTTTGAAATTGCCACCCCGGCCATTCAGGGCATTCAGAACCACAACAGCCAGAATATTGGTGACAATCACCATCACGGCGATAAACACAATCGCCAGAGCCAGCCCGTCACTGCCAAAAAGGGCCTCGGCCACGGCCAGCAGCACATAGCTATTATAGCGCACTGACCCCTGAAAGATGGAGGTAAAAAGCGGTGTGTTGGGCGTGATGACGCGGCGAAACACCAGCAGGACCGCTGCCAGGCCCAGGGTGGCCGCCATCGTGATCATCACGGCTTTGCCGGCATGGCCGGTGCTGAAATCAGCATGGTAAATGCCAATCATCAGCAGGGCCGGTAACAGCAGGTAATAGGTCAGCCGGTCAATCCCCGCCCAGACCTCGCCACTTTGGATCAGGTATTTTTTCAAAACCGCGCCAATAAGGATGGTGGCAAAAATCGGGAAGATGGCGGCGATTAACGTATAGGCAAAGGACATGGGGCGCCTATGGATTGGGGTGTGTCAGGTGGGGCCGAGACGGGGATCGGGCGTGTTTGCCGGTTTACTTAAAGCTTGCGATTGGTGTAATCGGCAAAGGCCTGTTCGGGGGAATGACCGCGATATTGCTCGCAGATTTCCTCGAATTTCGGATTGCTGATCAGAAGGTCGGCGGTGCTGCGGTTGCATGCAATCGGCACTTCATACATGTTTGCCAGCCGGATCAGGGCGCGCACATCAACATCGTGGGGTTGGGGTGTCATCGGGTCGGTAAAGAAAAACATCGCCTGTAATTCACCATGCGCAATCATGGATCCCAATTGCTGATCCCCGCCAAACGGGCCGCTTTTTAATGGTACGATATTCAAATTGGGGAAACGTTCCAAAAGGACGCGCCCGGTGGTACCGGTGGCAAAGATGCGGGCATCGGCAAACTGGTGTTTGTGGGTTTCCAGCCACTCTGCCATTTCACGTTTGCGACGGTCATGGGCAACAAGTCCGATGGATAGGGTCATGGCAAAGCTCCCGCTTTAAAGATCGATACACGTCTTCTTATTAAGCATATAATGCGGCAAATGGTCACGCGGCATTGCAGATTGAGGCGTAAAATGACGGCTGATTTTATCGGTCAACTTGCAAGGGTGATTGTCTTTACCGGGGCGTGGATGGCATCGGGGCTTATCCCCGCCGTTGCCGCACAGGCCAGTGAAACCGCGATGCGGCCCTTTCCCCAGCATCAGGCTTATGCACAGGGGGCGATTTTGCCGTCGCGCTGGAGTGCGGCGGAGCGCGATGCCGATGTGCGGGCCTTTTACCGCCAGTGGAAGGCCGATTATGTGCGCAAGGTTGCCGGGACAACCGGCGATAACGTGCAATATCGGGTAACATTTGGTCATGATCAGCCAGATCGTACCGTATCCGAAGGGCAGGGATATGGTATGATCATCATGGCGGTGATGGCCGGTGCAGACCCGGACGCCAAAGACCTGTTTGACGGTATGTGGCGGTTTGCCCGCCATTGGCCCAGCGATGGTGATTCCCGGCTGATGGGCTGGCAAATTCTACCCGATGCCAAAGGCAATGACAGTGCCTTTGACGGCGATGCCGATATTGCCTTTGCCCTGTTATTGGCCGCCGATCAGTGGCAAGACCCGGCTTATTTGCAAGGGGCCCGCGATGTGATTGCCGGTATGGCCGAGAGCACGATTGGCCCGAACAGTTTACTCCC
Organism: Thalassospira profundimaris; assembly: GCF_003326755.1. GTDB lineage: Bacteria > Pseudomonadota > Alphaproteobacteria > Rhodospirillales > Thalassospiraceae > Thalassospira > Thalassospira profundimaris_B. The sequence continues at coordinate 34,077 of NZ_JPWH01000026.1, forward strand.
CCTGTTAGGTGATTGGGTGGACCCGCGCGGCGCGGAATATGATCAATGGGGCACACGCCCGTCCGATTTCATGCCGGGTCATTTTGCTGCCTTTGGCCGGGCAACGGGGAATCCGCTGTGGGCGCAGGTGCGTGAGCGCGTGCTGGATGTTGCCAGTGCCCTGCAAAACGGGGTGTCGCCGCGCACGGGCCTGTTGCCCGATTTTGCCATTGTTGAACCCGATGGCCTGGTTCATGCGGCCCCGCCCAATTATCTGGAGGGCGATTATGACGGGGCCTATTACTTTAATGCCGCCCGCGTGCCCTGGCGCATGGCAAGTGACGCCCTGCTGGAGAATGACGCACAGGCGGCCAAAATCGCCCGGCGCATGGCGGCATGGATGCGCACGCGGGTAAAGGGGGACCCGGACAAAATCCAGTCGGGCTATTTGTTAAGCGGCCTGCCATTGCCCTATGAAAGCGAAAACAGCACCCTGTTTGTCGCGCCGATGGCGGTGGCCTCCATGCTGCTGCCTGACGGGCAGGACTGGCTGAACGATATGTATGCCAATATCCGCGACCGGCATATGGACTATTACGAAGATACGGTGACCCTGTTGTGCCTGCTGGTATTGTCGGGGAATTTTTGGGCGCCATCGGGGGCCGTGGATTAAGCCTTAAAGGTGGGCCGGTGTGATGGCAGAACGAAGAAAGATCAGGCCTAGCTGGTTGGCCAGGTGCCCGAACGGATCAAATCGGTGCTGACAAGTTTCATTTCTTCGACCACACGGGCAACAACGGGATTTTGTATTTTGATGCGGCGAATCCCCAGCGAAACCTGACGCGACAGGCAGGGCGCAAGCGGGATGGCACGAACCGTATTTTGTGCCAGTTCGTCAGTAACCGCGCATTTTGCCAAAAGTCCAAATCCTTCGCCCGCGGCAATCAGTTTGACCAGATGTGTGCTGGCATCAATCTCCATGCGAATGTCCAGGCCCTTGCCTGATGCGGCAAAGGCCTCTGCCTTGCCACGAATACCGTGAATGCGCGATGGCAGGATCAGGGGGAATTTGTAAAGATTGTCGGGGGTGATTGTATCTGGTGCGTTTATAAGCAGTTTGGAATTGCCGATCAGAAACAGATCCTCCCTACATAGGGGCTGACAGACAATTTCGGGGATCGAGACCCGGTCAAATGTGACCGCAACGTCAATATTGCCGTCCTGAAGCCAGCTCCATAAATAGCCGGAAAAGGTTTCAACCACCCGCAGCGATACTTTGGGCAGCGATTTACGCAGGTGTTTGATCAGCGGAACAGCCAGCACCATCGAGGTTGCGGCCGGCAAACCGATGGCGACTTCCCCTTCCGGATCGTCATTGACCGTGCCGATTTCATCTAGGGTTGCTTCGGCAATACCCAGCATTTCATACGCACTTTTTAACAAAACCCGGCCAGCCGGGGTTGGCACCGACCCACGCGCATGACGTGTAAGGACCGAAACGCCAAGGTCATATTCGATCTTTTTGATCATGGTGCTTAAGGCGGGTTGGGCAATGCCAAGTCTTTGAGAAGCCCTGCTAAGGCTTCCTTCTTCGCAGATTGCCACGAATGCAGCCAGGCGTGGCAGGTTCAAAAGATGCTGGGCGTGTTTCATGAAAATGCGCTTTAGGTATAAATTTTCGATATAGGTTGTTCGAAATTATATATTACTCTTTAAATGGGTGGAGTGCTAGCGTCTCGGTGGCTTAAAACAACAACAGCCACATCAGGAGGGAACAGGATCATGAAAATTTCAGCATTGTTTACAGCCGCCGCACTGATTGGTGCGACGCTGTTTTCACCGGCACATGCGGCCGATTACACCATTGATGTGTCGCTCGATACGTCGCCCAATCATGTGCGCAACCGGTCATTTCGCAAATTCGCCGAAGCCCTGAACGAAAAGTCGGGCGGGCGGCTTGAGATGCGGGTATTTGACTCTGCCTCGAAATACAAGGGGCCGATGGTGGCAACCGCGGTTGCCCAGGGTGCGATTGATATGGCTGCACCGGCCCATCAGCATTTGTCTAAATATGTGCCCGAAGCAGGCATGTTGCTGCTGCCGATGTTTTATGGCCAAAGCCAGGACGTGATTTACAAAATTGTCGATGGGGATATCGGCAAGGAATTGAACCAGCGCATTGAAGACAAGCTGGGTGTTGTCGTGCTGGGTCGCCCGTTTGACCTGGGGTATGGCACCGCCTTTACCACGGATGTTCCGATCAAATCACCCGATGATTTCAAGGACAAGGTTGTCCGTGTCCCGGGTGGTGCGGCAACGCTGGCACGGTATCGGGTGTTTGGGTCCAACCCGGTGCAAATTGCGTGGTCTGATGTGCCGCAGGCCTTGCAGACGGATGTGGTTTCGGCCATTTGGGCAACCCAGGAATCGGTTGCCAGTTCGAAACTTTGGGATGCCGGCATTAAATATGCCTATGAAGACAAGCAGGCCTTTATTGAATATGTGCCGATCATCAGCCAAGCTGCATGGTCCAGGTTGCCGGAAGATTTGCAAAATCTGATGCGCGATACCTGGGAAAACATGGTTGACCAGGTGCGTACCGTTGCGGCGGATGCGCAGATTGAAGCCCGCAAGATCAATGCGGAGCATGGCATTGAAACCATTGATGCCAAGCCGGAAGACCTGGCAGCGATGCGGGTAAAATTAATGAAGGCCCAGCCGGAAATCGTCGATGAGCTCGACATGGACAAGGATTTCATCGCGCGCGTTTCCGACGCCATTGCCGCAGCACAGTAACCATTGAACCGGTGACGGAGAAGAATGTGACTATGGTAAATTTCGTTAGCCGGGTTTCGAACGTTCTTGGATGTGCTGAAAAATTCCTGATCGGGATAATGGCCGTTCTGGCGATTATCCTGATCGTGACAGAGACGGTATTGCGATATCTGGCCCCCGCATATTTGCCCGACTGGGGGGCGGAAGTAACCGTCTATCTGGTGGGGTGGGCCACGATGCTGAGCCTGCCGTCGCTGGTGGCACAAGATAAACACGTTCGGGCCGATCTGGTGGTGGACCAGTTTTCGCGCTCCATGCGCAAAATACTGGAAATCGTTGTGTTGCTGGTTGGGGCCGGTTTTTGTGCGGTCATTTTTGTGGCCGGTGTCCAAATGGTGCAATTTGGCCTGCGATTTGGCGAAATCAGCGACAGTTCGCTGCGTTTCCCGATGTGGATTTTCTATCTTGCGGTACCGTTTGGTTACGGGTTTTCAATGCTGCGTTATGTAATGCTGCTCACCAAGCGCCTGACCGAAAGCCGCGTGTCCTCTGTGACGGCTGATTAACGGACAAAATTCCCATGATTATCTGGTTAATGCTGGCGCTATTTTTCATCATGCTGCTGGCCGGGGTACCGATTTATCTTGTGCTGGGCTGCCTGGCGGTCATTGGCTGGTTGGTGGATGGCGTCCCCCTTATTTCGCTGGCACAGCAATTTGCCAATGAAATGAATTCGCAAACCCTGGTGGCGGTGCCGTTATTCGTGATTGCCGCAACCTTTATGGAACGCGGTGGGATTACCCGTGCCCTGATCAATTTTGCCGGCACCATTGCCGGGCGTAACCGGGGTGGTTTGGCGATTGTTTGTGTGATTGCCACAACGTTCTTTGCCGCCATTTGCGGATCATCGGTGGCAACGGCAATGGCAATGGGCACCGCCCTTATTCCGACGATGGCCAGCCGAAACTATCCAGCCAGTTTTTCGGTCGGGACGGTGGGGGCTGCGGGCACGCTGGGTATTTTGATTCCACCAAGCCTGCCGCTTTTGATCTATGGTCTGATTGCCGAGGCATCGGTGCCGCGCCTGTTTTTGGCCGGTGTAATTCCCGGTTTGCTGCAGGGCGCACTGTTTGTAGCCTATATCATCTGGTATTCGCGCAAAAACAAATTGCCGCTTGAAGACCGCATGTCTTTTGCCGAAATGCTTACCTGTTGCCGCGAGGCGATACCGGCCCTGTTTATTCCACTGGTGGTTTTGGGCGGTATTTATACGGGTTTTGTGACTGTCTCCGAGGCTGCGGGTGTGGCCGCCTTTGCCGCCATTATCGTAAGTGTGTTCATTTATCGTGAAGTTTCGCTGCGCGACATTCCCGATGTGCTGTCCGAAGGGATTCGTCAGACAGCGGTGATTATCGTGATCATTCTGTCCGCGCTTGCATTTGGTCATTGGCTGACCAGTGCCGGTGTCACCCGGTCGATTGCGGCAATGGTGACGGAATGGGGGCTGAATGACTGGCAGTTCCTGCTTTTGGCGAACCTGATCATGTTTGTGCTGGGCATGTTCCTCGAGGTGATTTCGGTCATCCTGATTTTTGTGCCGCTGGTGCTGCCGATTATTGAACATCTGGGGATTGATCCGGTGCATTTTGGTCTGGTGGTGGTTCTGAATATGGAACTGGCCCTTCTGACCCCGCCGGTTGGTCTTAACCTTTTCATTCTCAAGAACATTTCAGGCGAACGGATGGCGACCGTCATTCGCGGAACGCTGCCTTTTGTCCTGATTCTGATGTTGCTGCTTATGATTGTGACTTTTGTGCCGCAAGTCAGCCTTTGGCTGCCTGAACTGGCCTATGGTCGTTAACTGGAAAACTCGCGATATGCCTATTTTAACCCTGACGGTCAGCCCCGCGCTGGTCGAACCGTTGACTTTGGTGGCAGATGACGTTGCCGACCATTTGTTGGGAATTATCCGGGAACATCTGGCCCCGCGTGCCGGTACCGAACAGATCATGTTTGTTCCGGCACTGGAGGTGGTGCGGGGATGTGCGCTGCTGGCAAAGCTGGAACATCGGGCATCTGAAAGCCGGTCGATGGAAATTCGCAAGGCTTGTGCCGATGCGATTGCCCATTTTCTGGCACAGAAATTTGCCACCTCGGTACGTGTTCGCCTGATTGCACTGGACCCGCAAAATATTGGGGCCTCGGATATTGGTGTGGAGGCAGGATTATGAATGTGTCCTTTTCCAAAATTGCCCGGCAGAATGTGACTATTTCGGAAATCACCAGCTTTCATATCGGGGGCGATACCGTTGAACTTAGCAACCAGCCCCGCCTGATGATGCGGGTTGCCGGGGAAGGCATGGCACGCGAAGTTGACCTGAACGGTTCTTATGTGACCGGCCAGCTTTATGCCAACCATGTTAAACTGGCCGCACCCCGCCATGCTGAGCCCGTGATGTTCTGGCATGGCGGGGCCATGACGGGTGTGACCTGGGAAACCACACCGGATGGCCGCCCTGGTTGGCAGTGGCTGTTTTTGCAGGCGGGCTATGATGTGATCGTGACGGATGCGGTCGAACGTGGTCGGGCATCGTGGTCTCCTTTCCCGCAGATTTATGATACCGGGCCGGTTTTCCGCACCAAAGAAGAAGCCTGGAGCATGTATCGGGTCGGGGCACGTTCTTCCTATGCGGCACGCGAGCCTTATCAGGGGCAGCGTTTTCCGGTTTCGGCCTTTGATGCACTGGCAGCCCAGCTTGTTCCGCGCTGGACCACCCATGATGACATGACGCTTGATGCCTATCAGGCATTGCTGGAAAAGGTTGGGCCGGTGCATTTGGTGGCGCATAGCCAGGGGGGATGGTTTGCCCTTAATATGGTGCGCCGGGTGCCACATCTGGTGCGGTCGGTTGTAGTGATTGAACCTGCCGGTGCGCCGCGTTTGGCCTCCGAGGATGTGGCCTGCATGGGCGACATTCCACATTTGTTTATCTGGGGCGATTTTATTGACGAAGTGCCGTCTTGGAAAAAATACCGCGCCGCCACCGACCAGTATCGTGAGGTGCTGGCCGCAGCCGGTAAACAGACCCGCGAGATGGATTTGCCCGTGATGGGCATTCGTGGCAACAGCCATGTGCCCATGATGGACGATAACAGTGCCGATATCGCAGCCCTGGTTGTGGACTGGTTGGCGCAAAATCCTGGCGCGGCAATATAACCTTTGCTCCCGTGCAGATTTCAGGAAAGGGAATATGGCAGCGGCTGTATCCCCTTTTTTATTGGCGGTTTGCCGCTGCTTTATAAGGATACTGTGATCACGAATATGCAGGTGATACGTCGACAGGTACGGATTTCACAGGAAAGGCCTGATCGATGAAAACACTTCAAAACGTGATGTATACCGACAATGGCAATGCTCCGGTTTCCAAACTGGGGGGAACAGCCTGCACTATCGGTATCCAGAGCTTTATTTCAAATGCCAGCTTCAAAGACGGTCATTGTGCCCTTGAAATTGATTGGCCGCTGCAGGCGGCAATTAAGAATAATGATATTATCCCAGCCAAAGAAGGTGGAAAGCGCAAAATTCTTGTTGCGGTCGGGGGCGGAACATATTCGACCTCATCCTGGAAGGGCTGTGCGGATAACCTGGATGCCTTTGCTTCGGCTTTGATCGAATTTGTCAAAGAACATGAGTTTGATGGCATCGACATTGATTGGGAAGATACGGCCAATCTGGCCAATGTTGCGCAGCAAAAAGATGGCTATAATGCGGTAGCCTTCTTGGTCAATCTGACCAAAAAACTGCGGGCCGGGTTGCCTGCGCCGCACTATATCATCACTCACGCTCCGCAGCCGCCCTATTTTGAGTCCGCTTTTTATGGTGGCACCTATATGCAGGTGATGAAGCAGGTCGGGCCGCTGATCGATTATCTGAATATCCAGTATTACAATAATCCCGGTTCTGTCGGGAATGATGGCAAAGAGCAGGCGGTGAAGGTGGCAGGAACCATCGGCACGCCACCTTATCCGACAAGTATTGTTGGTCTGGCCGGGCAGGGCTTGCCGGTGGAAAAGCTGCTGGTGGGGAAACCAACTACGCCGTTAAATGCAGGAAGTGGCTTTTTGCCGGTCGATCCGTTTTGCAATGAAGTTGTAGCCCCGCTGGTTGCCAAATACGGGAACGGCTTTGGAGGTGTGATGGGCTGGCAATTGGCAGAGTCACCCAATAGTGCCGAGCTTGAATATGACTGGATCAGCAAGGTTGCCGATGCGCTGAATGGGAATGCCGGATAAGCGCCTTGGCATTCGGTCACATATGACGAGTGGGGTCCGTGCGCTCATGCAGCACGCGGATGACCTCGATAATGCCAGATCCTGTGGATCGGTAAAAAACGACATGCACAGGGCGGCCAACCGGCTGTCCTGTGCTTTCCAGGCGACTATGGCGGATATGAAAACAGCGAACGTCTGGTCGCACATCCGTGCGATCAAGGGTCAAATGCCCGTCAGGGGCATTTGCGATGCGTTTTAGTGCAGCAAGGATCAAAGCGGCGTAACGATTGCGCGCATCCTGTCCATGCCGGAATGCACTTTCGCCCAGAACCCTGGTAATGTCGGCTTTGGCCGATGCCGTAAGCCGATACGTTGCCGTCAAACGTTATGCTCCTGCCGCGTTACCGGTTTTGCCAAGCCAGGTTTCCAGTTCAGCCTCATCCATGTCATCGTATTGGCCGCTATCCAGGTCAGCAATGCCTGCATCAATACTTTTGCGCAGCAGTTCGAGCTTCAACTCGTCCTCTTTCCAGCGTTGTTGCAATCCTCGCACGGCATCCCGCATGGCTTCGCTGGCATTCTGGTATTTGCCAGTCTTGACCATTTTTTCAACGAACGCATCCTGGTCGTCGGTCAAATTGACGTTTCTGGTGGGCATGTTGCAACTCCGTTTTACCGGATAATTGTATCGATTTTGGCAAAGATTGCCAATTGCTGTTTCGGTGGAGCAAATCCTGTGATGATGGGCCGGACTGGGGGGGCAAACAAAAACGGCCGCCCCCGGAAAGGAGCGGCCGTTTGGCTGACAGGGTATTGTCAGAAATTACATGTGGATGGCGCGGCCATCGGCAGCGAGGGCGGCTTCCTTGACCGACTCACCCAGTGCCGGGTGGGCATGGCAGGTGCGCGCGATGTCTTCGGCGGATGCGCCATATTCCATCGCCAGAACGACTTCGGCAATCAGGTCGCCAGCAGCCGGGCCGACAATGTGGCAGCCGACAACGCGGTGCGTTTTTTTGTCTTCCAGGATTTTGACGAAACCTTCGGTGCTTTCCATTGCCTTCGCCCGGCCATTGGCGGTGAAGGGGAATTTACCGACGGAATAATCCGTGCCTTCGTCCTTCAGCTGCTCTTCGGTTTTGCCAACCGCAGCAACTTCCGGCCAGGTGTAAACAACGCCCGGGACCTTGCCGTAATCGACATGGCCTTCTTCGCCAGCCAGCATTTCGGCCAGGGCAACGCCGTCTTCTTCGGCCTTGTGGGCCAGCATCGGACCGGCAATGGCATCGCCAATGGCGAAAATGCCCTGAATGTTGGTCTGGAAGTGTTCGTCGGTTTTAACACGACCGCGATCATCCAGTTCAACACCCGCATTGTCCAGGCCAAGGCCGGTGACAAACGGGCGACGCCCGATGGCAACCAGAACCACATCGGCCTTGATTTCTTCGGCATCGCCACCCTTGGACGGTTCAACCGACAATTTTACGCCGCCCTTGGTGGTTTTCGCACCGGTCACCTTGTGACCCAGTTTGAATTCCAGGCCCTGTTTGGCGAAGATGCGCTGGGTCTGTTTGGCCAGTTCGCCATCCATGCCCGGCAGGATACGGTCAAGATATTCAATAACCGTAACTTCCGACCCCAGACGACGCCAGACCGAGCCCAGTTCCAGGCCGATTACGCCCGCACCGATTACAACCATCTTCTTGGGAACCGAAGAAAGTTCCAGCGCACCAGTGGAGGACACGATCTGCTTTTCGTCAATTTCCACACCCGGCAGCGGAGTGACTTCCGAACCGGTGGCAATGACGATGTTTTTCGTGCTCAGGGTTTCTTCGCCGCCATCAAGCAGATCAACCTTCACCTCGGTTGCCGAGACGATTTCGCCAGCACCCTTGATGTAGGTCACCTTGTTTTTCTTGAACAGGAATTCGATGCCCTTGACGTTGGACTCAACCACCTTGTCCTTGCGGGCCATCATCTTTTCAAGATTGACCTTCGGGCTGTTGATTTCGATGCCGTGGGTATCGAAATGCTGGTTGGCTTCCTCGAACAGGTGCGACGAATGCAACAGCGCCTTGGAGGGAATGCACCCCACATTCAGGCAGGTACCGCCCAGGGTGCCGCGTTTTTCAACGCAGGCAACCTTGAGACCAAGCTGTGCGGCGCGGATGGCGCATACATAGCCGCCAGGTCCGCCGCCGATCACGACAATGTCGTAGTTCTCGCTCATGAGTTCTTTGATCCTTTTGTCTGATCAGATATCGAGCAGGATGCGTTCCGGATTTTCGATACATTCCTTGACACGTACCAGGAACGACACCGCTTCGCGGCCATCAATGATACGGTGGTCATAGGACAGGGCCAGATACATCATCGGGCGGATTTCAACCTTGCCATCAATGGCGACCGGGCGCATCTGGGTTTTGTGCATGCCCAGAATACCGGACTGCGGTGCATTGAGGATCGGGGATGACAGCAGCGATCCGAACACACCCCCGTTGGAGATGGTGAAGGACCCGCCTGTCATTTCATCCATGCCCAGCTTGCCGTCGCGTGCACGCTTGCCGAAATCGACAATGGTGCTTTCGAGATCGGCGAAGGTTTTCTTTTCAGCCGAACGGATAACCGGAACCACCAGACCCTGCGGGGTGCCAACGGCAACGCCAATATCGCAGTAGTTTTTGTAGATGAAGGAATCGCCGTCAATTTCGGCATTCACCGCCGGCCATTCATTCAGCGCGGTGGTGCAGGCCTTGATGAAGAAGGACATGAAACCAAGCTTCACGCCGTGTTTCTTTTCAAAGCCGTCCTTGTATTTGTTCCGGCAGGCCAGAAGGTTGGTCATGTCGACTTCGTTATAGGTCGTCAACATGGCAGCCGTGTTCTGGGCTTCTTTCAGGCGGCGCGCAATGGTCTGGCGCAGCTTCGACATTTTGACGCGCTCTTCACCGTCGCGCAGGTCGCGCTGCGGTTTCGGACCGGCAGGTGCCGCCGGGGCCGGTGCAGCGGCGCGCGGGGCGGATTTGCCACCTTCAAGATAATCCAGAACGTCGCCCTTGGTCAGGCGGCCGTCTTTGCCCGATGCCGGAATTTTGGAGGCGTCAAGGTTGTTGTCTTCAACCAGCTTGCGCACGGCCGGGGCCAGCGGATGGTCGGTATTGGCAGACTGGGTTGCAGGCGCGCTGGCAGCAGCCGGTTTTTCCGCTTTCGGCTCTTCTTTTTTCGCCGGAGCAGCTTCTTCCTTGGCCGGGGCTTCTTCTTTGGCTGAAGAATCTTCCTTGGAAGCAGACCCTTCTGCCCCTTCGTTGATCATGGCGATCAGGGCGCCAACTTCGACTTCGTCACCTTCACTTGCCACCAGTTCGGCGATGGCACCAGCAACCGGCGCATTGACTTCGACGGTTACTTTGTCGGTTTCCAGTTCGACAATCGGTTCGTCAGCCGCAACAGTGTCGCCGACTTTTTTGTACCATTTGGCAATCGTGGCTTCGCTAACAGATTCGCCCAGTGCGGGAACTTTTACTTCAGTCGCCATTTTTTCCTCGACCGTTTTTTAAAAAGGCAATGTGGGGTTGCCGATTTCAAATAAAATTATGATGTGATCAGACCAGACAGGCAGGGAGCGGTCCCTGCCTGTCTGTGTCATCATTTTACGCTCAGTGCGGCGTCAACCAGTTCCGCCTGCTCGCGCAGGTGAACCTTGAGAAGACCCGTTGCCGGAGACGCTGCCGTGGCGCGACCCGCATAAACCGGACGTGACGTTTTGTGTTTGATGCCGGTCAGGACTTTTTCGATACGACGATCGACAAAGTACCACGAACCCATATTTTCGGGTTCTTCCTGACACCAGATCACATCGGCATTGCTGTAACGCGAAAGCTGTTCACCCAGTTCCTTTTCCGGGAACGGGTAAAGCTGCTCGACGCGCACGATGGCAACATCCTCGATCCCGCGATTTTCGCGTTCCGCCAGCAGGTCGTAATAAACCTTGCCCGAGCACAGAACGACACGTTTGACCTTTTTGTCGTCAACCAGTTTGGCCGTTTCGGCCAGAACGGGCTGGAAGGTTGTACCGGTGGCGAATTCGGACAGGTTCGATACGCATTGTTTGTGACGCAGCAGCGATTTCGGCGTCATCAGGATCAGCGGCTTGCGGAAGCTGCGGCGGATCTGGCGGCGCAGAATGTGGTAATAGTTTGCAGGGGTGGTGCAGTTCGCCACCTGCATGTTGTTTTCACCACAAAGCTGCAGATACCGTTCCAGACGGGCCGAGCTGTGTTCCGGACCCTGACCTTCAAAGCCGTGCGGCAGCAGCATGACCAGACCGGACATACGCAGCCATTTGGCTTCACCAGAACTGATAAACTGATCGATGATCACCTGGGCTCCGTTGGCAAAGTCGCCAAACTGGGCTTCCCACAGAACCAGCGAGTGCGGTTCTGCAAGGGTGATGCCATATTCAAACCCGAGAACACCGGCTTCGGACAGGGGCGAGTTGAGAACCTCAAGCTCGGCCTGGCCGGTACGGATATTGTTCAGCGGGGTGTATTTGGCCTCGGTGGTTTGGTCAATCAGCTTGGAATGACGTTGCGAGAACGTCCCGCGCTGGCTGTCCTGACCGGACAGACGCACCGGGGTGCCTTCGCACATCAGTGATCCAAATGCCAGGGCTTCGCCGGTGGCCCAGTCGATCCCTTCACCGGTCTCGAACATTTTGGCCTTGGCTTTAAGCTGGCGCAGGATTTTGCGGTTGATGTCAAAATCACTGGGCGGGGTCGAAAGCGCCCGGCCAATTTCCTGCAACAGGTTTTCGTCAACCCCGGTTTCACCGATCCAGTCCGCATCCTCGCCGTGGCTGGATGCCAGCCCCGACCATTTGCCTTCCAGCCAGTCCGCCTTGTTCGGGCGGTAGTTTTCGGATGCCTTGAATTCCTCGTCCAGATGGTTGTGGAATTTCTCAATGCGTTCCTTCACCTGGTCTTCGGTGAAAACACCTTCCTTGACCAGTTGCTGGGCGTAAATGTCCTTGGTGGTCGGATGTTTGCCGATCACGTCATACATTTTGGGCTGGGTGAATGCCGGTTCGTCGCTTTCATTGTGGCCAAAGCGGCGATAGCAGAACATGTCAATCACGACATCCTGCTTGAATTCCTGGCGGAATTCGGTCGCGATGCGGGCGGCATGAACCACGGCTTCGGGGTCGTCGCCATTGACGTGGATGATCGGGGCCTGAACGACCTTGGCGATATCCGAGCAATAGGGCGAAGAACGCGAATCAGACGGCTTGGTGGTAAAGCCGATCTGGTTGTTGACCACAAAGTGAATGGTACCACCGGTGCGGTAGCCCTTCAGATGCGAAAGATCAAACGTTTCGGCAACCAGGCCCTGACCGGCAAATGCCGCATCACCATGCAGCAGAATACCCATGACCTGTTCGCGCGCGGTGTCCTTGCGCTGGGCCTGTTTGGCGCGAACCTTACCCAGAACAACGGTGTTGACCGCTTCCAGATGCGAGGGGTTCGCGGTCAGCGACAGGTGAACGACATTGCCGTCAAATTCGCGGTCGGCCGAGGTGCCAAGGTGATATTTGACGTCGCCCGAGCCCATCACGTCATCGGGTTTCGACGGGTTGCCCATGAATTCCGAGAAAATCGCCTGGAACGGTTTGGACATCACATTGGCCAGAACGTTCAGACGGCCACGGTGCGGCATGCCAAAGACCACTTCGCGAATGCCAAGCTGGCTGCCGCGTTTCAGGATCTGTTCGAGGGCCGGAATAAGGGCTTCGCCACCGTCAATGCCGAAACGCTTGGTGCCGACATATTTGGTGTGAAGGTAATTTTCAAAACCTTCGGCTTCGATCAGACGATCCAGGATGGCTTCCTTGCCACGCTTGGTAAATTCGGTCTGATTGCCGATGGTTTCGATCCGCTGCTGAATCCATGCTTTCTGGTCGGGTTCCTGAATGTGCATGAATTCGATACCGATCGAACCGCAATAGGTTTTGCGGGCCATCGAGACGATCTGGCGGATGGTCGCCGTTTCAAGGCCTAGCACATTGGCAATGAAAATCGGACGGTCCATATCGGCTTCGGTAAAGCCATAGGTTTTCGGATGCAGTTCTGGATGCGGATCACGCGGGGCCAGGCCCAGCGGATCAAGATTGGCTTCCAGATGACCCCGCACGCGATAGGACCGGATCAGCATCAGGGCGCGAATGGAATCATTTGCCGCCGCCCGGATGGCATCGGAATTAACGGTGCCACCCTGGGCTGCGGGTGCCTGTGCAGCCGCGACCGGGGCGTAACCGCCATTGACCGGACGTTCGCTGTATCCCTGGGATACGTCGTAACCTTCCATGCCGCCCACAACCTTGGTTTCCCGTGGCTGCCAGGTCGGACCGCGCATTTCGGCGAGGAGGTCGGATGCGTCGTCCTGCAACCCTGCAAAAAAGTCAGCCCAGCTCTGGTCTACCGACTGGGGGCTTTCCAGATACCGGGCGTAGAGTTCCGCGATATAGGTTGCATTCGACTCGGTTAGAATCGTGTCAATATCTTGAGGTTTCATTTGTGGTCGTGGAAGGCGTTGACCCCACAGGGGTTACGCCTTCCTTTGCCTTTCCTCTGATTACCCTGATTACCCTTTCAAAGCCTTGAGCATGGTCGAGCCAAGGCTTGCCGGGGAATCGGCAACATGAACACCAGCGCTGCGCATTGCTTCCATCTTCGCATCGGCTGTGCCCTTGCCACCGGAAATGATCGCACCGGCATGGCCCATGCGTTTACCCGGAGGTGCGGAAACACCGGCGATGAAGCCAGCAACTGGTTTCTTTACTTTGGAAGCCTGGAGGAATTCGCAAGCCTCTTCTTCGGCAGAACCGCCAATTTCACCAATCATGATGATGCCTTCGGTTTCCGGATCCTTCAGGAACAGGTCCAGGCAATCGATGAAGTTGGTGCCATTGACCGGGTCGCCACCGATACCGATACAGGTGGACTGGCCAAGGCCGGCTGCCGTGGTCTGGGCAACGGCTTCGTAGGTCAGCGTACCGGAACGTGAAACGATACCGATTTTGCCGCGGCGGTGAATGTGACCGGGCATAATGCCGATTTTGCATTCATCCGGGGTAATGATACCCGGGCAGTTCGGGCCGATCAGGCGGGTGTTGGAACCCGACAGGGCGCGTTTGACGCGCACCATGTCTGCAACCGGAATACCTTCGGTGATGCAAACAGCCAGTTCAATACCGGCATCAATGGCTTCGAGGATGGCGTCCGCTGCGAAGGGCGGCGGCACATAGATGACCGATGCGTTGGCTTCGGTCACGTGCTTTGCTTCGGCAACGGTGTTGAAAACCGGCAGGTCAAGGTGCTTGGTGCCACCTTTGCCCGGGGTGACGCCACCAACCATTTTGGTGCCATAGGCAATGGCCTGTTCGCTGTGGAAGGTGCCCTGCGAACCGGTGAAACCCTGGCAGATAACTTTGGTGTTTTTATCGACGAGAACAGCCATGGTTACGCGGCCTCCTTCACAGCTTTGACCACCTTTTCGGCGGCGTCGGCAAGATTGTCGGCCGACACGATCGGCAGGCCGGATTCTTCAAGGATCTTCTTACCGAGATCAACATTCGTGCCTTCAAGGCGAACGACCAGCGGAACATTCAGGCTGACTTCGCGTGCCGCGGCAACAACGCCCTCGGCGATCACGTCGCAACGCATGATGCCGCCAAAGATGTTGACCAGAATGCCTTCGACATTCGGGTCAGACAGGATCAGCTTGAACGCGGTGGTCACACGTTCCTTGGTGGCACCGCCGCCAACGTCTAGGAAGTTGGCCGGTTCGCCGCCATAAAGCTTGATGATGTCCATCGTGGCCATTGCCAGGCCAGCACCATTCACCATGCAGCCGATGGTGCCATCGAGCTTGACATAGTTCAGGCTGTGCTTGGCAGCTTCGAGCTCGGCGGGGTTTTCTTCGTCTTCGTCGCGCAGGGCTTCGATGTCCTGATGACGGAACAGCGCGTTGTCATCGAAGTTCATTTTGCAATCGAGTGCGATGATGTCGCCTTCGCCGGTCACGACCAGCGGGTTGATTTCAACCATCGATGCGTCGGTATCAAGGAAGCAGTTATACATGGCGGTCATGAATTTGACAGCCTTGGAAACCTGCTTGCCTTCAAGGCCCAGGGCGAAAGCCAGCTTGCGACCGTGGAAGCCCGAGAAACCGGCAGCCGGGTCGATGTCAACGGTAACGATCTTTTCCGGGGTTTCGGCCGCGACTTCTTCGATGTCCATGCCGCCTTCGGTCGAAGCCATGAAAATGATGCGCGAGCAGCCGCGATCCACGAGAACCGAAAGATACAGTTCGCGGGCGATGTCGCAACCTTCTTCGATATAGACGCGCTTGACTTCCTTGCCGTCCGGCCCGGTCTGGTGGGTAACCAGGGTCGCGCCCAGCATCTGGCCTGCATTGGTGCCGACTTCCTCGACACTTTTAACGACGCGAACGCCGCCTTTGTCACCGGCCGTGGCTTCCTTGAAGGTGCCTTTGCCGCGGCCGCCAGCATGGATCTGGGACTTGACGACATAAACGGGGCCAGCGAGCGACTGGGCCGCTTCGGTGGCTTCCTGTGCAGTGTAGGCAACCTTGCCGTTTGGCACGGTCACACCGTATTTGCGAAGAATTTCTTTCGCCTGGTACTCATGAATGTTCATGTTCGGTCGCTTTCTTGCCTTCCATACGATTTCCTGTGGGTCAGAAACCGTGGTTTCAATGTCCCGCTTGCAATAGGGACGTTGTTGCGATCGGCGCGGCCATTACCTTGAAAAATTTCCAGTCAGGGCAATGACAGAAAAACGGGCCAGTTGGCTAAAACCGGCCCGTTCCGCGTTTCTTACAGCATGCCCTTGGCGGCATCGACAAGGCCGCGAACGGCCGCCACGGACTTGTTGAAGTTCTCTTGTTCTTCGGAATCGAGGTTGATTTCGACAACACGCTCAACACCACCTGCACCCAGAACAACCGGGACACCGACATAAAGGCCGTCAACGCCGTACTGGCCGCTCAGATAAGCCGCAACCGGCATGACGCGCTTTTGGTCCTTGAGGTAGCTTTCAGCCATCGCGATGGCCGAGGCGGCCGGGGCATAGAATGCCGAACCGGTTTTGAGCAGGCCAACGATTTCGGCACCGCCATCACGGGTCCGCTGAACGATCTGGTCGATCTTTTCCTGGGTGGTCCAGCCCATTTTGATCAGGTCGGGAACCGGGATACCGGCAACGGTCGAATAACGGATCGACGGCACCATCGTGTCGCCGTGGCCGCCCAGCACAAAGGCGGTAACGTCTTTGACCGATACGTTGAATTCTTCGGCAAGGAAGTAACGGAAACGGGCAGAGTCCAGAACGCCGGCCATGCCGACAACTTTCTTCGGATCAAAGCCGGTTGCCTGCTGCATTACCCAAACCATCGCATCAAGCGGGTTGGTAATAACAATCACAAACGCGTCCGGGGCATGTTCCTTGATGCCCTGACCAACCTGGGTCATGACCTTGGTGTTGATGCCGATCAGGTCATCACGGCTCATACCCGGTTTACGGGCAACACCGGCGGTGACGATAACAACGTCTGCACCGGCGATATCAGCATAGTCGCTGCTACCCTTGAGGTCGGCATCGAACATGTCGACGGGTGAGGATTCAGCAATATCAAGCGATTTGCCCTGCGGCATGCCATCAACGATGTCGAAAAGGACGACGTCGCCAAGCTCTTTCAGGCCAGCGAGGTGGGCCAGAGTACCACCGATATTGCCAGCGCCGACGAGCGCGATCTTGTTGCGGGCCATTCCGTTACCTTCTTCCCTATTGCGCTTCCGAAGTCTTGAAAACTTAACTGGGGAGCGCGATTGAAAATGTAAACCTGCGAACGCGAAACATTCGGTCGCAAACACCGAGTGTGGTAAACCGATTCGTCCCGTTTTACAAGGGGAAACGCCGTTGTTTTGACGCGGAAAACCGCCAGTTCGGCGACTGTTGCGACTATTGTCTAAACGCTTAAAAAGCGATCATGTTGCGCGTGCGAAACAAGCGCAAGGCGTGAAAAACACAGGCGCTCTATGTTGCAGAGGACTGCCTATCAGTTTGGCAGCGGTGCCAAATTTTGGCGCGTTATGTTGTAAAACTTCCAAGGTTTGCGCCAAGTGGGGATCAGCCATGCGGTCAGCGGGACGTTAAATCACGCGATCTGATTAAATATTCTGCTGTTTTTTCCTTTTTAAAGCAGCCCTTGCGCAAGATTCTGTATGTGTCGGGGCGGTGTCGGGTTGAATAACGCAACAGGAAAGTCAGCCATTGGTCTTGGAGTCGTCGCGGGCCTGTCTGTTTAAGCCTTTGTCGGGGCACGGTTGACGACATAACAGGATGTTGCCCGATCATTTCCCGGGAAAACCAAAACCGCCCGAAAAGCAGGGTTATGTGCCTGCCGGGCGGCCTGGTTTTGCCGTCAGATATAGCGCCGGGTATGAACCCGGCTTTGCAATCAGGTCAGGTGGGGTTGATCAAGATATTCCTGGCTGCGCATTTCGGTCAGCCGCGAGACGGTACGCTGGAACTCGAAAGAGAAATCCCCGTCCGGATACAGATCCTCGGGGCTGGTTTCCATTGCGCAAATCAGATTGGTTTTGTGCTCATACATGGCATCAATCAGCGTGTTGAACCGTTTGGCCCAGTCCCGGCGCGAGGGCGGCATTTGCGGGATCAGGTCAATCACGATGGTGTGAAAATGGGTCGCGAGCGCAATATAGTCGCCCGGGCCAAGCGGGCGAGTGCACAGTTCCTCGAAACTGAAACGTGCAACACCGGCCCCGGCGGCGCGAATGGCAATATCGCGGCCTTTGACCCGCAGGCTGCTGGCTTCGACCCGTGCCCCTTCGGTTACTTTGGCAAACAACTCGTCAATCCGGGCCGGGGTTTTGTCATCGGCAGGATAGACAAAAACGTCGGCGGCTGTCAGATGGCGCATGCGATAGTCGGTGCGGCTGGCAAGTTCCAGCACATCGAGCTTGTCCTTGATAATGTCGATAAAGGGTAAAAAGTTCTGGCGTTGCAGGCCATCCTTGTAAAGGTCATCGGGCACGCGGTTTGATGTGGTGACAA
Source organism: Thalassospira profundimaris (assembly GCF_003326755.1). Taxonomy (GTDB): domain Bacteria; phylum Pseudomonadota; class Alphaproteobacteria; order Rhodospirillales; family Thalassospiraceae; genus Thalassospira; species Thalassospira profundimaris_B. The sequence goes on from NZ_JPWH01000026.1 coordinate 52,256, forward strand.
CCACCACCCCCTGATCGAACAATTGCTCGAACAGGCGGCCCACAATCATGGCATCGGTAATATCGGTGATCTGCATTTCGTCAAAGCACAGCAGCCAGGCCTGTTTTGCCAGGTCTTTGGCAATCGGCGGAATAGGGTCAGAATCACTGTCGCTGCGGGTTTTGCGAAATTTGTGCAGCCGGTCATGTACATCCTGCATGAAATCATGAAAATGCACCCGGCGTTTATGTTCAACCGGGACGGTTTCATAAAACAGGTCCATCAACATCGATTTGCCACGCCCGACTTCGCCGTAAATATAGAGGCCCTGGGGCGGTTCGGGGTCATTGCGGCGTTTTGCCAGGCCAAACCGTTCAAACCAGGTGCCTTTGCCATTATTGGGGCGATAATCGCTCAGGGCGTTAAACAGGCTTTGCAGTTTTTCGGCGCACAGTTCCTGCATGGCATCATGGCTGAGTTCACCATTGGCGATTTTTTTGCGGTATCGGGGTAACGGGCCGTCAGAAGACATTCGGTCACTTTCGCTTGGTGGGAGACGCGGCAATGAGGGCACATCTTTGTCCGGCAAATATTCTTTCAGATCGGCGGGATATTTGTCCGGACAATGAAAAATCAAGTTTCACAAACTAAAAAGACATAAAACATCGCCTTGGTGCATTGCAATAAGTGCGATGCTGTTCTGCTTGCAAAATAGCAGGGACGTGAAGGCTCAGATCAGGCGCATTTTTTTAAACAGCCAGATTTCCAGCCCCACCAGCAGCGCAAGAATGACAGATACGCCCCAAAAGCCCCAGCTATTGTCGGCAGCGGGAATACCCCCCACATTGACGCCCAAAAGGCCGGTGACAAAACTGATGGGCAGGAAGAGCCCGGCAATGACGGTTAGCCAATACATGGTGCGGTTCATGCGTTCGGTTTCAACGGCCATCAGGCTGTCATTGGCGATCTGGATGCGTTCGCGCAGGCTGTCGAGCTCTTCGACCATGCGGGTAACACGTTCGGTCAGGGTACGGGCGCGGCGTTTGTGGGTTTTGTCGTCCCAGGCTGGTTTCTGGTCGTAAAACTTGGCCAGGGCATCACGCTGGGGGGCGATATGACGCCGCAACCTTGATAGACGGTGGCGCATATCGGCGGTTTTCAGGCGCAATGGCAGGGTTCTGGTTTCGGGGACTTCCTCAATCTCGTCTTCAAGATCATCGAGATTTTCCTCGATCGTGCGTATTTCGGCATCAATCCGGACATTCAGCCGTTCTGCCACCGTCATAACAAAGGAATCCCGACAGGTCGGGGCCGTCCCTTCGGCAATGCTGGCGCGAATATCGTCAAAGGCGAACATGTGCTGATTGCGTAATGTGATCACCATCTTTTCGCCACACCAGATACGAACCGAAATCATGTCGGCAGGGTCGGATTCCCGGTTAAGATTAACGCCGCGCAAGTTCATGGAATAGCCATGATCATAAAACAAAACCGTTGGCCGGGTTCCCCGGGTGGCAAGGGTGTCCACGATACTGGGTTCCAGGCCGGCTTTTTCGGTCAGCCAGGTGATCACCCCCTCTTCCATCCAGTCAAGGTGAACCCAGATATATTCTCCCTCCTGTGCTAAAGGAAAGGATGTGGCAAAATCCTCGACTGAAAGGGCTGTTCCCTGGCCGGTCCGGTTAATGCGGAAGGCGTTGATCAGTGCTTTTGGTGTCATTGGCGTGGGTCCGTGGCGCTATGGAGACGGTTAAGGGCGGTTTGGTAAAATTTTATCTTTAACAAACACTGTTTAAAGGCATTCATCTGACAATATGTTCCCGTCGGTTGCCAAATGTCATGTTTGCCGGTTCTGCGAGATAGGGCGTGGTATGGCCCGATTGGCGCGCTTGGCATGATACGGGAACGATAGGGTGACTGGATCGTTTGATCTGTCATGACAAATCGGGCAGAAAATACATACCCTGCGGGATGATAGAAAATTTACGATGGTTCGGAAAAAAATGAACATGTTTCGCCGCGTTTTGATGCTGGTTCTGTTTGGCCTGTTCATGGCATCGATGAGTGCGGGTCTTGCGGGTGGTGCTTACGCACAAAGCAATGCCGATGGCCATGAAGAAGCCAATATTTTGGAAAATTCGCAAAAGACGCTGGCACACTGGAACAAGACCTTTGACGCGGTCGAAAAGCAATTGTCCAGTTCGAGCGTGAGCGGGCGTGAACTGGCTGACAGCCGCTCGGATCTGGAGCAGGCGATTGACGCCACCCGTGATCTTGAGGCTCTGGCGCAAAGCAAACTGGAACGTTTGAACGCCGCCCTGGGCAAGCTGGGCCCCAAACCGGAGGGCGATGCCTCGGAAGTTCCGGCGGTGACGGTGGAGCGTGACCGGTTAAACAAGGAAATCGCAAGGGTTAGCGGCATTCAGAAACAGGGGGAACTGGCAGCCTTTAGGGCCGGTGAATTGCTTGACCAGGTCGGTCGCATGTCGCGCGAACGTTTTACCCGTCGCATTTTCAGCCGGGCTGATGTGCCGTGGGATCCTGCTGTCTGGCAAAAAAGCTGGGCCGAAGCGATGCGCCTGCCCGAGGTGGTGCGCAGTCGTTATTCCGATGTCAATCTGGCCGACCATATTGGCGATCGCCTGGAAGATGTTGCCCCGGAACTTGTGTTTTTGCTCTTTGCCATTGCGGCGGCCCTGATTGGCGGCGAGGTTGTTATTTTCCGGTTTTTGCCGGTTCGCTGGCGCGCGGCCAAGGGGGACGACCGGCTGGCCCTGATATCGGGCATACGTTTTACGCTTTCGGCGATCATACCGGGCATTTTGTTGTTTGTCTTTTATCGCATTATTGCCTCCCAGGGCGATTTGATGCAGGGCAGCGGGGGTGAACTGATCAACCAGTTCTTTTTTGCCGCCCTGTTTATGCTTTTTGTCGGTGCTTCCATTCGCAGTGTGTTTTCGCCCTTTGCCCCGCAAATGCGCTCTGCCGGGACAACGACCACCGGCGCACGGGTGGTCGGGTTTGCCGCCCTGTTTGCCGCCGTTATTTTTGCCTTTGACATTGTGCTGCTGCAAGGGGCGACAACGATTGGCGCATCGCTTGATCTTGCCCTGGTGCAAAGCCTGAGCAACATTACCCTGATTTGCGCGGTGATGTTTGTTGCCGCCCTTGGCGTCTGGTGGGAACATGACGCGATTGATGAACAGCAAAGCTGGTGGCGCAAGGTTGAACGGCGCTGCCGCCGGGTTGTGCTTTTTGTGTCGGTTGTTTTGCCGCTTTTGTCCTTTGTCGGTTATGTGGCGCTGGCGCGATTTGTGCTGGAAAATATGATGCTGGCGCTGGCCTTTGCCACCAGCTACTGGATTCTGCGCGAATTTTTGCGCGCCCTTGTTCATATTTATCTGGTCAAGCCGGATACCGAAAAGGATGAAAACGCCACCGATGCGGTGCATGGCACGCTGTATTTCTGGTTGCGTGTCACGATTGATGCGATGATGCTGGCCATCGCTGTGCCAACCGCGATCATGGTCTTTACCGATATTGCCTGGGCAGACCTGATTGGTGCCGTTGAGACCGCCTTTGTCGGGATTCAGATTGGCAGTATCAACTTTTCGCTGCGTGCCATCCTGATTGGTGTGTTGCTGTTTTTGCTGCTGTTAAGCCTGATGCGGTTTTTCCAGCGGATGCTTAATACCCGTGTGCTGCCCAATACCAAGCTGGACCAGGGTTTGCAGCATTCGGTTTCGGCGATATTCGGTTATGTTGGCATTGGTCTTGCGGTGCTGATTGCGGTGTCGGCCGCCGGGGTGGATCTGTCGAACCTTGCCATTATCGCCGGTGCCATTTCGGTTGGTATCGGTTTCGGGATGCAAAGTATTGTGAACAACTTTGTGTCCGGTCTGATTTTGCTGATTGAGAGGCCCATCAAGGTTGGTGACTGGATTGTGGTCGGGGCGGATCAGGGTTTTGTGAAGGATATTCGTGTGCGCGCCACCGAGATCGAGACCTTTGATCGCTCGTCGGTGGTGATTCCCAATTCCGAACTGATTTCAAACCGGGTTCTGAACTGGACGCTGAAGGAACGGTCGGGCCGGGGGATTGTGCCGATTGGCGTTTCCTATAGTGCGGATGCCAACAAGGTGCGCGATATTTTGTTGGAAATGGCGGATAAACGCCGGGAAATTCTCAGCTACCCCGCACCCCAGGTGGTGTTTATCGGTTTTGGCGACAGTTCGCTGGATTTTGAACTGCGTTATTTCCTGCGCGACATTGGCGATGTGCTGGCGGTGGCAAGTTCGATCCGGTTCGAGGTGCTGGAGCGGTTCCGCGAAGAAGGCATTGAAATTCCATTCCCGCAACGTGACGTCAATCTGCGCGATATTGACCGCCTGGAAGATGCCATTCGCAGCCTTGCCGGTCAGAGAAGCACCAGGTCGGACCCTGTGAAGGATAAGGACCAGGATGAGGGTGGCAAAATGCCACCTGCGGATAGCGGGCCTGGTGCACACCTGGATAAATCGCAAAATACGATCCCGTCTGATTCCTCGACGTCCGAAATTCCCGGAAGTGCGACACCTGCCACACGGGAACTGCCTGACGCAGATCGATAAGACGTTATCGGCGTCATATGGCCTGATACATGCTGGTTGGTAAAAGAACCAGGCTTGCGAAGGGATCATGGGTCACTTGGAAACGGAGGAGGGCGGTCTCCTCCGTTTTCAGGAGCAGGATGTTTTGCGTGCTGTATCGCAAAGCAACGCGGAGGTAATTTTTTGGCCCATCGGCGCCATCAAGTGGCGTTCCTCCTGCCCAAGCCAGCGCATTTCGGCAATTTCGCGTGACGGTGCTAACGTGCCCGCATAATCGGCCTGAAAACAGGTCATGTGGACAATTGTGCCGTCGGGCAGGTTATGGCCGTGGCCGGAAAAGACACCGATTTCGGTGATGGTTTCGGATAACAGGTCGACACCCAGTTCTTCGCGGATTTCACGTTTCAGGGCGGCAAGGGCGGTTTCCCCGGCATCAATTTTGCCGCCAGGCAGGTAAAATCTGTCGCGGCCATGCGTGCGAACAGAAAGCGTGCGTCCGTCTTTTTGCAGAACCCAGTTAACAGTTTTGATGGTTTTGGACATGGCGAGCCTTACCAGTTTTGTTTTAACCACACGAAAAAACCGGTCTGGTGCCGGTTTGCGTAGTGGGCATTCATATATGATTATGATGGGATCACAACCTGTCTATTCCGGTTTGTGAAAGCAGGGACCGAGTTTAGGCGATTTGTTGAGGGAAGGATCGCATGTGCCGAATGGTGCGGTAAAAAATTGCACCAAGATGTGTACCAGAGGGGCAGGTGGGCCCAAGTGAAATGGGATATAGCGTGCGGTAAAAAGCCCGGCCCGAGGGACTATGGGGAGTTGTGCGGGCCGGGAGGGCGTTCCGGATTGGGGTCAGAACGAGCAAGAGTGCCGCCACGGGATGTTGGGGGTGGGCGGCATCCGGCATCATTAATTGATTGATTATTCGTTGCCGGACAGGTTTTCGAGCGCATCGCTCAAATTCGTGGTGTTGGTTTGCGTATTTGAATTTGCGGTTTGATCGCCAACGGAATCCTGCCCTGTATTTACCGTGCCATTGGAATTATTGAGGATGACGCAGGCGGAGTTAGCTGTTGCATTTGCCGTTCCGCCACCCCCGCCACACACCAGTTGGGTGAGGCTGTTTGTGCCGGAAGATGCGCCAGTTCCCGTTCCGCTGAGCATGCCAGATTCTGCCTGTTTCATGACGACAGCCAATGAGGCGCGGTTTTGAGCAGGGGCAGACCAGGGTTTTTCAAACATTTGTGCCTGTGCTGCAAAGGACCCCGATGCCGTGATGATGGTGGCAAGAACAAGCCATTTTGCCACCTGCCGGGAACGGGGATGCCAGCATAAGGCCGGTTGTGACCGGGGGTTCATAAACATCGGAATTTCCTTTTGTCGGACATGAAGGGAAAGAGAGGGTCGCGACCCTCTCTTTGGAGGCGGAGATCAGTCGTTGATTGCCGGGGCACCGACCTTGATCGACAGGTTATTGCCGATGGCGGTTGCTGCACCGTTGATCACAGGCTGATCGAGCGTGCCAAGATTGGTGTAGTGGTTCAGATTGACGTTGTAGATATTGCTGCTTGCTGCAACATCGGCATAGGCAAACTGTGTCACATCGGCGATCAGGGCGGCATCAGGCTGGATGCCGTCATTGTCGTCATTATCACCATAGTTGCCGCCGCCATGACCCGGGAAGAAGGCCGCCGACATGGCCGGGGTTTCATCGGTCGGGGTTTCGGTTGCGGCGATGGGCTGAACCGAAATGTTCATGTTATTGGCAAGGGCGGTTGCGCTGGCATCAACAGCAAAGTTGTTGATGTTATAGGCATTGGACGTTGCCGTTACCGATGCTGGTGCGATGTCGCCATTCAATGCCAGAAGGGTCAGACCCAAGGCACCGGAAAGGTTGGTGTTGGGACTGGTATGTGACCCCATATCATAGCTGTTCGCTGCAGCATCGCCGCCACCCGAAGAGGCACCGCTGCCATCAGCCGCATCGAAATTGAATTGCCCGGCATGAACATTGACCGTTCCTTCACCCGAAATTGAGGTGTTGTTGGCCAGTGCCGTTGCGGTCGCATTGAGCGAGGGCAGTTCTGTCGCGGCATCATAGTTGTCGGTTGGCTGGATATTATCAACCGTTACCGTAAAGATGACGCCATCGGTTTCGCCATTGCCAACGCCGTCATCGCCAAACGGATCATAGACGGCACCGGTGACATTGATGTCTGCGCCGTCAAAGGCACCACTGGCCGACGTCACGCCACCTTCGGAATCCGGGTTGTTGCCCGCCGGACCATTTGCAATGCCGAAGGAGGACGGGTTTGTCCCCTGACCTGCGGCGATGCCATCCACGTTGCCTGATGTGGTTTCGCTAAAGTCGGCAACATCGGGGTCGAGGCTGGTTGACGAGCTGTTTGCCCAGGCTTCGCCTTCAAAGGTAAAAGTGCCCGACTGTTCGGTCATGATCGGCTGATTATTATTCACATCATGCACATTCGAGGTTGCCGACGTGCTGCCGAGTTTTTCCTGCAAAACTTCAACCATCGAAAAATTGGCCGGATCGTCAATGTTCAGGTCAATATCGACATTGGTATCGACGTTGCCGTCCCAGGACCATTCGACATTGTCAAACGCATAGGCCGGCGCCCCAATTGCCAATACACCTGCAGTCATGATGGTGCCCAGCAACAGTTTGGTCTTAAGCATTTTGCTTACTCCTGTTGATTTGCTTTGTGCTCTTTGGATAAAGAAGAAAACCGCTCAAGATGCGCACTCATGTCGTTTGCTTTGCTAAGTGTGCATTCCGGTGTTTGCGGCAGCCCCAAGAAATCTGTCATGATTTGATAGACCCCCATTTCTGCAACCGCTCTGACGCCAAGCTGTAGCGGCTCGTTCCGGATGCGCCCGGCGTCAAATTCGACAAGGTTTATTCCGAAGAAACGAAAGACGCCGGCGCTGACTTCGTAGCCCATAATCTGCTTTTGCAGTGCGCTGACATAACGGACGGCGAAAGATTTTGAATCGATGACCCGCAGATCCATTGCGACATTGATGACAACAGTTCTGCCGCCCCCGCCTATGCCGCGCACATAAAGCTGCGCGCCTTCGCTAAGGATGTTGTAATTGAGTTCTGTTACCGCCCCGACGAGGATGAAATCCGACGCGGGAATTTTGCCATATTGCTCGATATTGCGGGTTAAGCGGCCCTGTTCGGACAGGCGAACTTCGGCAAGCGGAATGCGTAAATCAAAGCGTTCCACCAGATTGGCCCGCCCTGATTTGTAAAGGGCGCTCATAACCATTTCGCTGACACCCTGAGAAACGGCATGGCCGTTTTCGTCGTAATTGAGCTGCCCTGTTTTATCGGCAATTTCACCAACTGCGAAAATCGGAAGCCGGTTTGCCGGCACGTCTTTGAGCTGGCGCAGGCAGGCACTGTAGGGTGTTTCGTTATCAGTGACCGGAAAAGAGATCATGGGATCAATGCGGTTCTGAGAATAAGAACCGGGTCCCGGCGCACACGCTGCGAGGCTTGTCGCGGCCAATGCGGTTGCTGCTAATTTGCGAAGCATTTTTCCTGTCCCTGCTGAAGTCTTCCCCAAAGTCAAACGGCATTTTAACTTGCGTTTGTCTTCGGTTAATATGACACAGAGGGATTTAATTTCTAGATTACATAAGTAGTTATTTCGTGGTTAAAATTGATTATTAATTTTATATCAGTTTTGATTATATTTTTATTTTTAGGTATTGCGATAATTATTTCGGGATAGCCCGTTTTATATAGGAATATGCTATCGGGCATATTGCCATGCTGCCAGAAAGTGCATTGAATCAAATAGCTTAACTTTCTGCAGGAAATCATATCGATATGAGCATGTGGACACCCGCAAAAACCTATCGTCAGAGC
>NZ_JPWH01000027.1 GCF_003326755.1 Thalassospira profundimaris
TTTACCTCAATTAATGAGTCCTGAGCCTAGAACTTAGCCACAATTACTGCAAAGAGCATCGCCCCAAACTTGCCAATGACGAGTGGAATCCAAGTTACAAACAAGCAAAGCGCTCCCTCGCACAATTCAATATCGAACTTTCCAGGTTAACTCATCAATCTGCACATCGCTCTAAGCCTCATGCTATGTCAGGAGACAAACTGATCGATGACTATTTCTTCCTATTCATGTTGAATTTAACATTACAGCCAGCAGACGTAGCGGAGCTTCGCAATCTGGCTCGAAAGATGGTCGACTCTAAGCTCTCAGACAATAAGAAGAAAATGCTGGTACTTCAGCATTATGGCTACACTCAATCTCAAATTGGCAAAAAGCTACTAAGCAGGAAACAACAACCAATGACACCTCAAGCAGTATCCAAAGCATTAGCAGCCGTTCGCAAAGATTTTTTGCTTCCTGCTAACAGGCCGGAAAAAGCCCAATAGAAATTTTAGCCGCTAAAATTCACTGACTAGAATTTTAGCCAACTTGATCTGCGCGAGAAGGGAGGCAGTAATCAGTGCATTTCAGAGTCCGCCAATTTCGCGAGGGTTATGCACCCTTGACTTGTAACGAACCCTGTTTCCTCCGCCTCCGCAGGCAACATATATAGAACGTCGAGCGGCAGCTCTTTCCCCGCAATTCTCAATTCCGCCTTAAGTCTTAACAAAGCCTCACCAGGCGGACCAACAATCAAAATATCGAAATCGCTGCCTACACCGAGCAATGAAGAGCCGAACATGTAGGATTCGAACTCACGCAGGGACTCGCAAGATTTTAGTAAGTGTCTTGCCACCCCACGTGCCTTCATCAACGGTTCCGTAACAGTTTCTTTAACTCTTCCCATTTCATCACCTCACAGCCAAGATCCCTTCCTGCTTCAATGGCATTCTGAGTGGGATTCCCGTTCGGATTGATATTCCAAGCAATGTCGATGGGGCCGAACCGATCCCAGAAGGTGCGAATAGCGTCAGCTGTCGGCTCATACTCCATGATCATGCCCACTCGAAATGTACGCCCGTTGGCAAGCGTCATCGTGAAAACTCGGTCAAACTCTCTATCAAGATTTGTAATAGATCTCATTTGACTAATGAGCCGGTAGGAGAAGAAGAAATCCTTATGGGAAGCACTCCTTACATTGCCGTTGGAAAGGGCGGAACCGAGTGTACCGGCACTTCCCCAGCCTATTGCGTTTCTTTCTAAATATTCGATCGCTTCACCTTCCCAAACGCATTCCTTTCGATATCCGCAAAGGAATTCCATATCGGGGAAATCCTCATGGTATTGTTCCGCTAAGTCAGCATTGATCGTGTAATAAGCCGAGACAACTGCCACAATGTCGGGCTGATGAGGCAGCGTAATTTTGATAGCATCACCGTGAATATGCTGTGCTGACGCACTCTTATGAGCTTCCAATATATATTGAAGCGCATAGTTCACCTGCCAGTTCATGAGAAGATTCCATCCATTTCTTCTGGGTAGCGGATAGCACTGCCTGCTACGCCACAAACATGTCGCTCTGAGAGACCTCGAACATGCTCTTGGTATTGTGCGAATGTCTGTAGCTCAGCTTCCGTCATGTGCTGTTGGTTTGCCATGATAATGGCCTGGATACGGAAATGGTTAGGCAGAATGACACCTCGCATCCTCTGCATCCACGTTTTCGCTGCTTCAGATTCTGGATCATATTCAAAGCCTGATCCATCGGAGGGCGCAAACTCCCTCCATACAGCTTTGTTTTCGGCCATGGCGGCGACCACGGCACATCTAACTTGGCCACGCTCATCGTATGTACGAATTCCTTGTCTGTGTGCCAAAGCAGCAAGGTGATTATTTTTCCAATCTAGCAACGTACCTCGGCTATATCCGCCGGGATCTTTGTCGACTATCGTATGGCATGTGGGACACAACAGAATAAGATTTTCAAAAGAGTCGACCTCAAGTCCTCCAGTGGGCCTTTCTTCATGGCGCGGCCCCGTTTCTCCATGTGGAATCACATGAGCCATTTCAGCTATATGCTTGTCCCCACCCATTTCAGCGGGAAAAAGAGGCTGAAGGCAGTCGGGGCGTTGACAGTGACCTGCTGCCTCCGAAAACAGCCGAAGTTTCGTTTTTGTAGGTATTTGTTTACGCTCTGCCATGGTTACAAGCCTATAATCTGATGCGGATACAATTAATCCATAGATAAAATACAAGAAAAGTTATCGGGTCTTTCCAGCAGTCCATTCATCAATCATATCAGCCCAGTCCTGCAACATAGCTGTACGCTGATCACGATACTCGGCTTTGTTATATATCGCCCTCACACCTTTTTGCTCATGTGCCAAGCATTTCTCTATCCAGTCGGTGTTGTAACCGGCTTCATGGAGCAAGGTACTGGCTGTGCGCCTCAGATCGTGAGGACCAAATTTGGCAAGCGACTGTCCTTCTTTCTGGGCCAGCTTATAAGTCATCGTCATCACCCGGTTCAGCGTGGCACTGCCCATGGGTACGTCAGAATCGTAACGCGACGGCAGAACATAATCCGATCCACCGGAGAACGTCTTCAAAGCGATGAAGATGTCCATGGCCTGCCTGGATAGAAACACCAGGTGAGGGTTTCGTCGCTTCATCCGCTCCTTGGGAATCGTCCAGAGCGCTTCGCTGAAGTTGATCTCACTCCAAGTGGCATTCGTCAGCTCGCTTTTGCGCACCATCGTCAACAACAGCAGCTTAACCGCTGCCCGGATTGATGGCGATGTACCAATACGGCCCATGTACTGGTACATCAGTCTGATTTCCTCGGGCGTCAGGGTACGGTCTCGCGGCTCAAACCTGGCAATGCTTGCTGGCCTCACCAGGTCTGCCGGGTTCTCAACCTTCTGGCCTCGCTCAGTGGCCCAGCGGTATACCTGGAGTACAATCTCACGCGCATGGACAGCCGTAGCAGGAGCGCCCCGCTCCACAATGGCGTCGGTTAGCGCCCGCAAATCTTCGTGGGTGATTTCTGTCAGCTTCTGATTGCCGAATTTCGTTTCCAGCTCTCGCGTATAGACCGAGCGACGCATATCACGGGTAGAGTCGGCCATCTGGTAGCCACGTAGCCACTTTTCCGCCCAGGCACCAAAGGTTTCAGCCCCTTTCACACGCGCCTTGTCGCGGGCCTTCTCCTTCGCTGGCGACTTCCCATCTGCGACCATCCGTTTGGCCTCACCTAGTCGCTCACGGGCTTCTGCCAGAGTGATGCCCCCAACGCCGTAGCGGCCAAAGGTGATTGTCTCTTGCCTACCATGGATCGAGTAGTTGTAACGAAATGAGATGGAACCGGCAGGGGTGACAGCCACATAGAGGCCATCCCGATCATTCACCTTGTAGAGTTTATCCCTCGGCTTGAGGTTGCGCAGCTTGGTATCGGTAAGCAAGAGTCTTATCCTTCTTCGATTCCGATACCATGCTGAAAGACCATCCAAAAATCAGACAATAAAACCAATAAAACCAGTTAGTTAAGAAATTTCAATACCATGAACACACAGGATCAAGCAGCATGGTATCGGCTATCACTCATGGCATCATGCCTCGATAATACCACCTTGGATACCACGCTCAAGCGGTGCTTCCCGCTGCCATCAGTTGCCAAATACTGCCAGACACAATAACAAAAAAGCCCATTAAAACATGGGCTTAAGTGTATCTCTATGCCAGTTAGTACCAGCTAGTGCCTAACGTGTGATCATTCCCACTCAATCGTTCCCGGTGGTTTTGAGGTGTAGTCGTAGGTGACGCGGTTGATACCGTTGACCTCGTTAATGATCCGGTTGGCGATGCGGCCGAGCAGGTCGGGCGGGAAGGAGAAATAGTCTGCCGTCATGCCGTCGGTGGAGGTTACCGCACGCAGCGCGCAGGCATAGTCATAGGTGCGGCCATCGCCCATCACGCCGACGGTGCGGACCGGCAGCAGCACGGCGAAGGCCTGCCAGATGGCGTCATACAGCCCTGCATTGCGGATTTCTTCGAGATAGATCGCATCGGCCTTGCGCAGGATATCGAGCTTTTCGCGCGTGATCGGCTGGCCGGGGATGCGGATGGCAAGGCCCGGTCCGGGGAACGGGTGACGGCCGACAAAGCTGTCGGGCAGGCCCAGTTCACGACCCAGGTCACGGACTTCGTCCTTGAACAGTTCGCGCAGCGGTTCGACCAGTTGCATATTCATGCGTTCGGGCAGACCACCGACATTATGGTGCGATTTAATGGTGACAGACGGACCGCCAGTAAACGAAACGCTTTCAATCACATCCGGATACAGCGTGCCTTGGGCCAGGAAGTCCGCACCACCGATTTTTTTGGCTTCTTCCTCGAACACTTCGATGAAGAGACGGCCAATGGTTTTGCGTTTGATTTCCGGGTCGGTTTCGCCTTCGATTGCGCCAATAAAGGTCGCGGAGGCATCCACATGGACCAACGGAATATTATAATGGTCGCGGAACAGGGTGACGACCTGATCGGCCTCGCCCGCCCGCATGAAACCATGATCCACAAACACGCAGGTCAGCTGGTCGCCAATTGCTTCGTGGATCAGAACCGCCGTGACAGAGCTGTCAACACCACCGGAAAGGCCACAAATGACCTTGCCATCGCCGACCTGCTTGCGGATTTTGGCAATGGCATCGTCCTTATAGGCATCCATCGTCCAGTCGCCCACGCACCCGGCCACATCATGGGTGAAGTTGCGCAGAAGCTGCGCACCATGCGGGGTGTGGACCACTTCGGGGTGGAACTGCACGGCATAGAATTTCTTTTCGTCATTGGCAATGGCGGCAAAGGGTGCCCCGTCAGACTTGCCAACCACGCGGAAGCCTTCGGGCAGGGCATCAACCCGGTCGCCGTGGCTCATCCAGACCTGTTCGCGCGCGCCCACGGCCCAAATGCCGGAAAACAGGGCGCAATCCTCGATCACGTCCACAAAGGCGCGGCCAAATTCGCGATGTTCCGAGGTTTCGACCTTGCCACCAAGCTGGTTGACCATCGTTTGCTGGCCATAACAAATGCCCAGCACCGGAATGCCCATGTCAAACACCCGGATCGGGGCTGCTGGCGATTTTTCCCAATGCACGGAGGCCGGGCCGCCCGAAAGGATAATCGCTTTTGGGGCAAATTCATCCAGGAACGCATCCGAGATGTTGTTAAAAGGGTGAATTTCGCAGTAAACGCCGCTTTCGCGCACACGCCGCGCGATCAATTGCGTTACCTGCGATCCGAAATCAATAATCAGCACACGATCTGTCATCGGGCCGTTTCTCCATCGCTCAAGGGGATGCGCCGTACATACGCGAAACCAGCCGTTTCGGCAACCCGGCGCAATGGCTGCCCAACGGTCAAAATGCTGCGCTTTGAACATTGCGTGATCAAACCGCCCGCCCGCCGCACGGCAGCGAAAGCCGCTTGATCACGCAATGCCCGCAGGGGCGCAGCAGCCCCATCAAGGTCGCAAACCGGCCAATTTGGCCGTATTTGATCGCCAAATTCGCACATTTGGTCCCTTTTTTGTGCGCAATGGGCTTTTAGATTGAAAACTGACGGAGCGCAGAACATACCGCGCCCGGCGAGCAAACCAAAAAGGGACCAAAAGCTATGAATGATAATAAAGGCAGTAAAATCGCTCTTGCCGTTGCGGGCCTTCTTTTGATTGCCGGCGCAGCAACCGCCATCGCCATGACCCAGGATAAAGCTGACAGCAGCATGACGCCGCTGACCAACAGTTCGGCCGAGCAAAGCCCGGCCACCAGCGGTGACACCCCGTCGGCTGAAACCGGCGAAGTTCCGGCAACAGGCACTGTTCCAGACGCCCCGGCAACGGATGACACCATGTCGAACGGCATGAGCAACAGCCCGACCGGCACCGAGGATACCCGTAGCGGCGATGGCAGCGCCCCGGTTCAGATGACGCCCCCCGCCGGTGGCAAAACCGAGAGCGACAGCACCTTGATGAACAAGGAATAACAACAAGGACACACGGCAGGTGAAAACACCGCCAGAGCAAACTGCGCGGGGCATCGCCCCCGCCAGGTCACGTCCATGACCTGAAAAACGGCGCCCTGTCCCGCTTTGGGACAGGGCGTTTTTCTGTGCAAATACAGTGGGAGCGCGGGAAAGCAGGCAGGCGCGATGGGCCCCGGCAAATGCCAGCACCAGGCCCTGCCCGCGCATCAACCCTTGTTCCCCTTGGCGGTGCGTTCAAATACCGCAACAAAGAAACCATCGGTTCCGTGCATATTGGGCGACAGGCGCAGCCACGGCTTGTCCTTGCCGCCTGGTACGGGCACCGATGCCGGAGCATCGGGCCAGATTTCGCTTATCGGCACGGCCCTGAAATCCTTGCGATCGCGCATGAAGGTTTCAATCAGGCGTTCGTTTTCTTCGGGCAAAATCGAGCAGGTGGCGTAAATCAGCCGGCCACCCTTGGTGACACGGGCGGCACCGGCCTTGAGGATTTTGCTTTGCTGCAATGTCAGCGCGCGAATATCGCGCTGCCCGATGCGCCAACGCAGCGCCGGGTTCCGGCGCAATGTCCCCAGGCCCGAACAGGGCACATCAAGCAATACACGGTCAAAAAAGCCCGATTTGTTCCGCAGCCAGCTATCGCGCTCATCGGCAATGCTGCGAAGCTGAATACAATCGCCCGCCCCGGCCCGTTTGGCGCGTTTGCGGGCATTATCCAGCCGGTTGCCATGCGTATCACAGGCCAGAATTCGGCCACGCCCGCGCATATCGGCCGCCATGCCCAGCGTCTTGCCCCCGCCGCCCGCACACAGATCCAAAATCTTCATGCCCGGCTGGGCATCCACCAGCTTCACGCAAATCTGCGAGGCTTCATCCTGAATTTCAATCAGCCCGTCCTTATAGGCCGCCGCAACCAGCATATTCAAACCCAGCGGCAACCGCAGGCCGTTGGGCGCATAGGGGGTGCGTTCAATGCCCTTGATGCCGTCTTTTTCGAGCGAGCGAATGGCGCTATCGACACTGCCGCGCAACGTATTCACCCGCAAGTCCAGCTTGGCAGGCTGGTTATAGGCCGCCATTTCGGCAGGCAGATGTTCGTGATGCAGCTTCAAAAGCTCCGCATAGAGCCATTTGGGCAGTTCGGTTTTCACAGCGCCAGGCTGGGCATCATGGTCCAGCGCCTGACCGGACAGCTTGTTGATCAGATGCTTTTCCGCCGGATGCAGCGGATCAGGGCAAAACTGATCGCCATTGAACATATCGGCGATGTCATCAAGCGAACGACCATCTTTCAGCACCAGTGCCGCAATCATGCGCGCACGGCCATCCTGGTGTTCATAACCGGTTTCCACCAGCCACCAGCCCAAACGGGCCTGATGGCGAATCAGGTCATAGAAGCGTTCGCCAATTTCCCGCCGGTCGCCCCCACCAATATAGCGACGGGTGCCAAAATAGCCCGAAATAACGCGGTCGGCGTCATCGCGGGTATGTGTCCAGCCGTCATAAAGCTCAATAACGGCAGCTATGCGTGCTCCGGGTTTCAAAACGTACTTCCAGACCTGGTTAAATTGGCGTTCGCGATTCCAGCTCTGCAGGCGCGCTTGCCAATATCGGTAAAAAGACAATGACGGCAGAAAAAACATCCGCCGTCATCCATAATCCTGGCCGCTCATATCATGCCAGTCTGCCAACGCCAACCGTTTCACACGCAAGGCAGGCCAGCACTTCCATCAGGGCCATGTCGCACCGCTTGCGTCTGCAACCGGCTTGGGCATCAGCGTCAGCGTCAGGCACCCGGGCGATAGTTCGGCGCTTCGCGGGTGATGGTCACATCATGGGCGTGGCTTTCGCGCAGGCCCGCATTGGTGATGCGCACAAAGGTTGCCCGCTCGGTAAAGTCCTTGAGCGTCGCCGAGCCCGTATAGCCCATTGCCGCCTTCAAACCGCCCACAAGCTGGTGAATGATCTGGCTTGCCGGGCCCTTGTAAGGCACGCGGCCTTCAATGCCTTCGGGCACCAGTTTCAGGTTGTCTTTGACATCTTCCTGGAAATAACGGTCCGCCGAGCCACGCGCCATCGCCCCGACCGAGCCCATCCCGCGATAGGATTTATAGGAACGGCCCTGATAAAGGATCACCTCACCCGGGGCTTCGTCCGTCCCGGCCAAAAGCGAGCCGACCATGCAGGTGCTGGCCCCGGCGGCCATCGCCTTGGCAATATCACCCGAAAATTTGATGCCGCCATCGGCAATGATCGGCACATCATGCTTTTTGCCTTCGGCGGCACATTCCAGAATGGCGGTGAGCTGCGGCACACCCACACCGGCAACAACACGGGTGGTACAGATCGAGCCCGGACCGATCCCGACCTTCACCGCATCCGCACCGGCCTCGATCAGGGCGCGCACGGCTTCGGGGGTGGCAACGTTGCCAGCGACGATCTGGGTTTTGCCTGCACGGGCCTTGACCTGCTCGACTGCGGCAATCACACCGGCGCTGTGGCCATGTGCGGTATCAATCACCAGCACGTCCACCTCGGCCTCGATCAGTGCCATCGAGCGGCGGAAACCTTCCTCGCCCACGCCGGTTGCGGCCGCAACACGCAGGCGACCGCTGGAATCCTTGCAGGCATTGGGATGCAATTTGGCCTTTTCGATGTCCTTGACCGTGATCAGGCCGGTGCAACGATAGGCATCATCAACCACCAGAAGTTTTTCAATGCGGTGTTGGTGCAAAAGCTTCTTGGCTTCGTCGGTATTGACGTTTTCCGTCACCGTGACCAGGTTTTCATAGGTCATCAGTTCGGAAACCGGCTGTGCGCGGTTGGACGCAAAACGCACATCGCGGTTCGTCAGGATACCGACCAGCTTTTTGGTCTCGCGTTCCACCACCGGGATTCCGGAAATATGGTTGGCATCCATCAAATCAAGCGCATCGGCCAGGCTTTGATCCGGGTGAATGGTAATCGGGTTAACCACCATGCCGGATTCAAACTTTTTCACCCGGCGCACTTCTTCGGCCTGCTGGACAATATCAAGGTTCTTGTGAATAACGCCCATACCGCCATTTTGCGCCATGACGATTGCCATCGGGCTTTCGGTAACGGTATCCATTGCCGAGGACAGCAACGGCACACGCAATTCGATATCACGGGTAAGACGGGTATTGGTTTGAACCTGTGCCGGCAGGACCGAACTGGCCGCGGGCTTGATCAGGACATCGTCGAAAGTCAGGGCTTCTTCGATACGGGACATCTACACCACCTCGGTAAATCTGAGTTGGCGCGGAACTTATACACGTTATGGCTCCCGTGCCAAGGGATAGCCGCACAATGCAGCCCTGAAATTTTATTGCTGCATTGTTTTTCCGTTTCCGTTAGATACTGGTCGATGGGGCTGCTGTTTGGCAAAGCCCTTTTTTTGTGCCCGCCCGCAGCCCGGTAATGTTATCCGTCGATCACAATCAGCATGATCGTTAAGGCAAACGGAACAAGTGCCGCCACCGAACAGGCAATACACAATTTATAAAGCGAAAACGAACTGGTCATAATCCATCCTTCGGGATTGTAACAAAGCCATCAGCTCGGCCGTGCCGTGCTTCATGCCATCGCGCCGGTTTTGTACACTCTCTTCGGCACGGCACAAGTGCCGGTAAAGCTCTGCCGCTGCCGTTACCGCATCACGCCGGGGCTTGCGCCGATAGGAATGATAGCCGCGAATGCTGCCATCGGCATGAAAACTGGGCGTCACATTGGCCAGGACCCAGTAATGATCCCCATTGACCGAGCGGTTAATCACATAGGCAAAAATCTCGCGTCCTTTGGCAAGGGTTTCCCACATCAGGGAAAAAACACATCGGGGCATGTCCGGATGCCGGATAATGCTGTGCGGCTGCCCCAAAAGATCATCCTCGCGATAACCTGATATGCGCAAAAACACATCATTGGCATAGGTAATCCGCCCTTTCAGGTCGGTCTTGCTGACAATGATTTCATGTTCGTCAAAATGGCGCTCGACGCCGGTCAGGCGCAAATTTTCCTGCTTCATCAGAAACCCCCAAATTTCTGACATGCAGGGTTTTCAACCCACAACCATGCCAGCCTGGCGCGCATTCCCGATATGTCACGAAAATCGCCGCCCCAATCCCCGCACGGTTCCAAACCCCTCTCGCGAAACCGTGTCCTCAATCTATAACCCTCCTTTTGCATAGGATGTTTGACCTAACGCAAAAAGCATCCGGCTGCTTTCAATTTTGCCTCAACCACGATACACGCGCCTTTGCGCCCATCAAAAAACGCGCCGGACATATCATCCGGCGCGTTGCCTCTGCGCCCCAAAAGGCACAAATAAACGGGTACAAATAAAACAGTTCAGGCCAAGTTGACCTATCGCCAACCGGTCACACCGGCGACCAATCCTCGTCCCTGGGCAATTCGGCCGAGGCAATGTCGCTTTCGGCATTGTTTTGCCCACGAAAACCCGTGGCAATCAGATAGGTCTCCGGGCTTTCGGCCCGCGATGCCGGCGGTTTGGCATGTTTGGACACACGGAAATGCTGCTTGATGCGATTCAAAAGTTCGGTTTCGGTGCCGCCCTTAAACACCTTGGCGATAAAAATGCCGTTCGGTGCCAAAACTTCCTCGGCAAAAAGCAGGGCATGCTCCACCAGATCAATAATGCGAATATGGTCTGTCTGACGATGCCCCGTGGTTTCGGGTGACATATCGGAAATCACGGCATCCACCGGCCCTTGCAGGGCATGTTTGATCATGTCCGGTGCCGCCGGGTCCAGAAAATCAGCCTGCAAACAGGTGGCACCCGGCACGCCTTCCCATTCCAGAATATCAAGCCCGACAACCTGGCCGCGCCCCTGCTTGGAGCCAACCATATCCACCGCCACCTGGGTCCAGCCGCCCGGGGCCGCGCCAAGGTCGACCACCCGCATACCGGGTTTGAGGATGTCGAACTGGTTGTTGATTTCAATCAGCTTGAACGCCGCACGGGAACGATAGCCCAGACGGCGGGCTTCCTGCACATAGGGATCGTTCAATTGCCGGTCGAGCCAGCGCGTCGAGGAAATTTTGCGCCCCTTGGCACTTTTGACACGCGTGCGCAGCCCGCGACGCGCGCCAGTATCAATCGCGGCAATGGCCGAGCCCTTGCGGCGGCGTCCGCCACCTTTTCCGCTGCGTTGATCGGTCATAAGAAAATCCTGAAATTGAAATGTATAAATGAACGGGTCCGGCAGCAAAAATGCCCATCGCCAGTTAAACCGATGCCGGTATCCGGGCCCCTATATGACGGCGCGCCTCGCACGGGTCAATAGCATGACCGTCCGCACGCATCAAATCGACCAGAATACCTTCGCGCAATCCCCGGTCGGCAACCTTTAATGTTGCCAGCGGCCAAATATCACGAATGGCGGCAAAAATGGCCGCCCCGGCATCCATAAGCTCGGCCCGCTGGTTGCCGATGCAGGGGTGTCCCTTGCGTTTATCAGCTTCCATACGCAACAAAAGCTCTGTCACGCGTTCGGCATCGTCAAAGCGCAAATCGGACCCGTCGACCTTGTGTCGCTCATACCGTTCAAGGCCAAGCGCAATGCCACAAAAGGTGGTCACGGTGCCCGAGGTGCCAATCATCTGCACCTTGTTGTCATCAAGAATATCCGAACAGCAATTTCGCTGGGCGAAATCTTCCAGCCGTTCGCGAATTTCGCTGCGCATCGCCTCAAACCGGTCCCGGCGGTTTTCAACACTGGCATAACGTTCCGTCAAGCACAATACACCGCACGGCATGGACAAAGTTTCGATACAGCGGGTTTCCCCGGTTTGTGCCACCTTGATCCAGCAAATTTCGGTACTGCCGCCCCCAATATCAAAGACAATGGCATAGGGCCGGTCATCAAGCAGCGCCGAACAGGCCTGCAAAGCCAGGCGGCTTTCTTCCTCGGCATTGATAATGTCCAGGGTAATGCCGGTTTCCGCCTCGACCTGATGAATAAAATCATCCCGGTTATCAGCCGATCGACAGGCTTCGGTGGCAACAGCGCGCAACTTGATACCCGGATGTTTGCGCAGTTTTTTGGCACAAATCCGCAAGGCTTCAATCGCCCGGTCCATTGCGCCCTGGCACAAATATCCCTTTTCGCGCACCCCTTCCCCCAGGCGCACTACGCGTGAAAAGGCATCCACAACCTTAAATCCGCTATTGCACGGGCGGGCAACCAGCAACCGGCAATTGGAACTGCCAAGGTCAATGGCGCCAAAAAGCGGCGGATGGCTGCTGAGCGAACGGGGTTTTACCGCAGATACCCCGGCAGGATTGTGCCCGGATGCCCCCAGCACGCGATCCCCGGGCACACCATTCCCGCTATCGAGCCTCGACGACCCGCGGGATGTGTTATGGGGAAAGCTGTGTGACACCTTCACAATATCCTTTGCCAGTTGGTTTTTACCTGCACAGAACCGCTATTTTCCGCGATAACATTCCCTCTGCCACAAAACAACATGGCGAATTGGAAACAGTGTGACCACGAAAACGCCGAATCTGTCACATAAGTGTACCGAGATTGCAAAATAACGCAAAGCCCCCATTTACCTTGTGGTTAAATCCGGGCGACAGGTCACGGAAACGTCGCAGCGATTTGCGCTTTTTTATATAGGAACGGCAAAGCTGTTTCGCATCGGAAAATGACAAATTCTCAAAAAAACGCTTGCCAAAACGCAGGCGTTTTTATAAACACCGCTCCACGCCAATCGGCGTAACATAAAAGTTCTGCTGGGGAATAGTTTAACGGTAGAACTACGGACTCTGACTCCGTCAGTCCTGGTTCGAATCCAGGTTCCCCAGCCAATCTCCCCTAAAATAGACATCTGCGGACCTGACGATTAGAGTGTCGAACAGGACATTCATGATTGCCTCGTGGGCGAGGCATCAGTCGCGCAAGACAGCCCCTTTTGCCTTCTGCCCGTTCGCGGCAATCAACCCGGCAGAGACAATAAGAACAATGCCGGCAAGTCCCCAAACATCCGGCACCTCGCCAAACCAGATCAGCCCCCAAATGACGCTAAACACCAGATAGCTGTAATCAAATGCGGCAACCAGTGCGGGGGGCCCGGTTTGATAGGCGATCGCCGCCCCGACACTGCCAATAAAAATCAGCACGGCCAGTCCTGCCACAATCAGCATCAAATTCGCACTCACGGCCTGCCACGGACCCAGCAGGAACGAATCCCCTTCGCCCGCAAACATGCCCAACAGTCCGCCAAACAGAATAAAGGCCATATTGAGCATAACGGCCAAAACAAACGGGTCGTCCTTCTGGCACTTTGTCGATGTCAGCACCATCGCGCAGGCATATAGAATTGCCGCAAGAACAGGCAGCAATGCCGCCCCGTCAAACCCGACCGTATCGGGGCGAATAACGCAAAGCACGCCGACAAAGCCAAAGATGATCGCCAAAAACGCCCGGGCAGATGGCATTTTGCGCGCCCAAAACGCGACAATAATCAAAATGAAAATCGGGCTGGTATAATAGGCCGCCGCCGCCAGTGACAGCGGCACCAGCGGCAAACTGGCATAGTAACCAAGCCACATCACCACCAGTAAAACACTGCGCAGCACCGTCCAGCGCGAAACACGGAACCCCGCACCCCGATGCCACACAAGCCACATCAAAGGCAAAATCGTTAACGCCGAGCGCAAAACAAACATCTGCCACAATGGCAATGACAGGTTTGTCGCCTTGATCATCGCATCGCCCAGCGAAAGCGCCAATACGGAAACGACAATCGCGAGAACAGCTTTCAGGATATTGGCAGACGGGGTTTTGGGCATCCGGAGCCTTTTTTACTTTGTTCAGGAATGCCCGCTTACAAATCCGCCGGAGAGAGCAAAAACGCCTCCGCCCCGTCCAGGCCGCGCACCGGGGTACCATAGGCGGTTTTACCAACATAACTATGATGCATATGCCCGTGCACAAACAGGCGTGCGCCCATTTTTAGCCCCAGCCGGTCAATTTCCAGGGTGCCATAGTCATGGCAGGACGGGGCCTCGTGGCTGACCAGCACGTCACAGGTCAGTTGCGAAAGAATTTCGTGATCCTCGGGAAAAATCGTATCCCGCTGGCGCAGCGGCAATCCCTTGCGCCAGCGCACATGCGGGCGGGTTACTGCGATCATGTCTTCGCGGGTCTGGAAAACCGCACTTTTATGACCAATCGGGTACCAGACACGGCCACGATAAATCCCGCCCAAACCGGCAATGGTAACAGTACCATCCCGACATACCATATCAACTGCGCGGTTCCCCAGATTACCCTGGGGATAATCGGCAAACAGAAAATCATATTGTGCAGCATCGGTGCAGTCATGATTGCCCAAAATCCACCAGCATTGCACCCCCTGATCCAGCACCGGGGCCAGTTCCTCGCGAAAGGGACGCTGCAAATCAAGATCACCCAGAATCACCACATGTTCGGGCTGATAACGGTCAACAGCCTCGAACAGGGGGGCAAAATTGCGGTGGGGATCACCATAAAACAGCACGGGCATTGCAGGCTCTTGTCTTTTTCATTCCAAAAAAAACGGTTATGACCGCATAACAAACAATACAATCACGACAGACATATAAGAACAGTCATACCATTGCGCGACCAAACCCCAAGGCTGAATTTGCCCCTGCAATGCGAAAGACACGTTTTTTATCGGGCTTCTCTTGACAAGCAACGCCACCTCGGTTAACTACCCCTCCGCGCAGCTATCATGGCTGCAATACGGGTACTGCTGGGGAATAGGTTAACGGTAGACCCACGGACTCTGACTCCGTTAGTCCTGGTTCGAATCCAGGTTCCCCAGCCAACTTTTCCGCCCTGCCCTTTCCATTTTGGCCGACCCGGCATCGCGCAGGCATTTGTACCCGTTCCGGAAAAGGCTCGTTACCTATATAGGCCATCTGCCAGTCAAAAACAAAATGCGGTCACGTTCAGGATTTGGAACAACATAACTGAACTTTCCCGAAAATATCTGGAACAGATGGCAGAGCACGGAGTTAAGTGAGGGCGACGTTTTACAACGCAACGCATGCAGAGAGTGCGCAAGCAAAGGAGCATGAGATGCTTGGAGATATGTATCGATCTCGCAAAGACCAGGAACCCCAAATTTTTGACCGCAAAGACCCTGTGATCTGGTCACGGAAGGGAAGCAGCACGGTGCTTAGCCGGGAGCAAGAGGATTTTTATGAGCAAAATGGGTTTTTGTTCATCGAAAATGTTTTTAGCGCCGATGAAATTGCCGTGCTGCGCCAGCAGGCCGAAACCCTGCGCAAAAACGGCGAAACCGAGGACGACGTTATTCGCGAACCTTCAAGCAATGCGGTACGCAGCGTCTTTCGCATTCACGAAAAGAACCAGACCTATCTGGACCTGATGGCCGACGAGCGGCTGGCCGCGATTGCCGAGCATATTCTCAATGACGAGGTTTATATCCACCAGTCGCGCGTCAATTTCAAACCGGCCTTCAAGGGCAAGGAATTTTACTGGCATTCGGATTTTGAAACATGGCACACCGAGGACGGCATGCCGCGCATGCGCGCACTTTCCATGTCGATTACCCTGTCGGAAAATACGCCCTATAACGGCCCGCTGATGCTGGTCCCCGGCTCGCACAAGAAATTCATTTCCTGTGTGGGTGAAACACCGGATGACAATTACAAAAGCTCGCTTAAAGCGCAGAAAATCGGCACGCCGGACGAACAAAACCTGACCGAAATCATTCAGAAGCAGGGTCTTGTCGCCCCCACCGGTCCTGCCGGATCCGTGCTGATTTTTGATTGCAACACGCTGCACGGCTCAGGTAACAATATTACGCCGTTTCCGCGTTCCAATGCGTTTTTCGTTTATAACAGCATGAAAAACCGGGTTGTTGCCCCGTTTGCCGCGCACTATCCCCGGCCGGACTTCCTGGCAAAACGGGACAATATCCAGCCGATCCGCAAACGCCCGCATATGGCAGCAAATCATTTGCACGCTGCTGAATGACAAACCAGCACCCTAAAAGCAACATAACCCTCAGGGACAGGCTCTCGCAAAATATGGACCTGTCCCTTTTGCTGCCAGAGCATTCCGGCCAAACCCCGCCCTGATCCCGGCCTGGGTCGTTTACCTTTAAAAATACTTTACGGCGTCTTCGGTAATCAGAATATTCACAGGCACGTCAAACGGATGGGGAAAGATGCTGTCCAAGCCCGCATGGGTAAAACCGATACCGATAACAACCGGCTGAACGTCAAGTGCGGCCAGCGTGCGATCAAAAAAACCGCCGCCATAGCCCAGCCGGTATCCCTCGCGATCAAAGCCGACCAGCGGGGCCAGAACAATATCGGGCACCATCGGCTCCTGCGCTGCGGGAATATCAATTCCGGCAAAACCGCTGGTCATTTCGCAGCCGGGTACCCAGCGATGAAAAACCATGGGTTGGTGACGCGCCGTGACAACCGGCAAGGCCCCGGTTCCGCCCCGTGCAATATGACGCTCCACCATGTCCCGCACATCAATTTCGCCCTGAATCGGCCAATAAAAGCCGACACATGCCTTTTCTGGCACGACAGCCGAGGCCAGAACACTGTCCAGCCTGCAACATATCTCGTTTTCGGCTTCACGCCGCATCCTGCCGGGCATCGCCGAACGGGCGGAAAGAAGAACCCGTCGCACCCGCTTGCGCCAAGCGGCGACATGCTGTTCATCGCCCTGCAAAGATGGCGGGAGATCCGGAATATCGGGAATTTTCCAGCCTTCGGAAACATTGGCACAGGCTGTAACGGTGCTGCCTGTGCTGTCGGATTTTTTCATAATCCCTTCCTTCCCGGCACGATGGGCACCAAAGACTCCGCCCTTAAAATGGCTTCAAAAACGACTAACGCGCCGGCGACCGGCGCGTTAACGGTTTGTCAGCAATGCTGCAATCCAAATCGATATTAGAGGAGAGCAAGATCTTCCGCCGACATGCGGCCGTTGCGACCTTCAATCAGCTCGAACTGAATCTTCTGGCCTTCATCAAGACCCTGGAGTCCAGCGCGCTGAACTGCGGTAATATGCACAAACGCATCTTTTCCGCCTTCATCCGGGGTAATAAAGCCATAACCCTTGGTCGCGTTGAACCACTTAACCGTTCCGGTAGCCATATCAGTAGTCGTCCTTAAGTTTAATATGCCTGCCCTTCACGCCGGAAGGACACCAGTGCAAGTCCTGCCATCTTCCAGCAATCAAACCCGAATCCCCCTTCAACCGGAAGGCAACCAGCGTGATCCCTGAAACACTGCATTGTTTCGATAATAACGCGAAAAATATCTGCGGCGCAATGAAATCATATATTAAGAAATCTTTTCTTTTGACGGTTTCAAAAACCACTCTCAACAGAGAAAAGCCTATTCTTACAGACTTTTTTGATCAAAAATCCATTCTTAAGTATAGTAATTTGTCATCAAAGCCTGCCATAACCATCCAATTGATCATAAAACTGCCGCCCCCGGAAGCGATAGGCAATTGCATTGAGATCAATAAGGGTGCATTAAGGTTATGTGGACAAATTTTACAAGTCTGGCTGCCGGACACGAGATACACAAAATACCACCCGGCGCAAACCCGACGTAAAACACAAACAGAGCAAACGCTGCGGGATTAAGAACCACCGTTTTAGGATACCGGATCGGATAATCATCAAGTGACCGCTGCGACCAAAATAGCCAACCCGCGTGACATTGCCCAAAACACGATGGCCATGATTACGGATCTCAACCTGCAACCAACCCCGCAGGTGTATCACGTTTTTTATGCCTATCTTGCCGACGAAATTTCAGAACTCAGCCAGATCATCCGGGTTTTGGTGCGCAATACACAGGACCTGAACGAAGAAACCGTTTACCGGCTGTATCACAAATATCTGGGCGTTGGCGCCGTTGACAAACAGTTGACGGCCGGTGTCGCCGGATTACAGGCTGCTGTTGAACTGGTTGAGGATGCGGTTGATGAAGTCCTGCGCGAGACCGAGGGGTTTTGCTCGCATCTTGATAATGCCGCGACCCGGTTCAATGATGACAGTATCACCATTGATGAAGTCCGCGAGGTCACATCTGAACTTGCATCCACCACAAACAACACCCGCCAGCGATGTGTGGAGTTTCAGGGGTCACTGGAACATTATCATGGCGAGGTTCGTCGTGTGCGCAACGAGCTTGAACTTGTCCGCCGCGATGCCCTGACCGACACGCTAACCGGCATTGCCAACCGTAAAATGTTTGACGCCTCGTTGCGGGAGGCTGTGACCAACAGCATGGAAACGGGCAATCCGCTGACCCTGCTGATGATCGACATTGACCGCTTCAAACATTTTAACGACACCTACGGCCACCGTGCGGGCGACGGCGTACTAAAGGAAGTGGCACGCGTTCTGGTAAACTCCACCAAAGGGGCCGATACCGTTGCCCGCTATGGCGGCGAGGAATTTGCCATCATCCTGCCCGATACCACCCCTGAAAACGCCGAAAAACTGGCCGAAAAACTACGCCAGAATGTTTCCGTCCGGCGCATACGCAACAAAAAAACCGGCAAGGATTTCGGGCAATTGACTGTCTCTATCGGTCTTAGTGGCCTGAAACTCGGTGAAAATATTCTTGAATTCATCGACCGGGCGGATGAGGCCCTTTATCGTGCCAAACAGGCCGGACGCAATACCTGCATCCGCCTTGACTGACCCATTCTGATTGCCCGTCCCGTTCTGCCTGAGACTCCCCCATATGCAGTGACATGTTTTGCCAGGGTGGCATCAAGGCGATAAAGCAGCAGCATTATTGGAATTTCACAAAAAACGTCACGGTTTCCCGTTTTCTGGCGCGGTGTTGCCGATTGTCCGAAAACTGCCAAAAGGCGAATATGGCGATTGCAAAACGTGACGGGAACAAGTTATTTTTGGTTCTGCAAGGCGTTATGTATAATCTGGCATCAGCAGAGAACAGGCCCCTGCCGACAAAAAGAATCAAACAAGCGTCTGCAAAGACAGGCCTTTAACGGGCGGAACCAGCACGATGAACAAGCAGATACGCGAACGCAAACTTGACCTTCAGCACAAGATATTCCGGACGTTTGAGGAATGCCATTTCCAGAAGTCCGACATCTCGCAAGAATCGCTGTTTGTCCTGAAAATGAGCGAAGGCTCCACCGTATCCCTGCCCTTGCGTGCGGTGTGCCGCGAATTTGGTATTGATGAAGAATCCAACGATGGCGAATTGATCGGCCTGGTCGACAAGGCGCTGGATTTTATCAATGTGCTGCGCCCGGGCGACGATTTACCGCTTGAAGTTCTGACTGGCGAAGCCTCGTGGAAGGTGGACACGAACCATCAGCAAATCGCCTATAACCGGGTCACCATGCAGCTTGTGACCTGGATGTCGGGCAGTGAAGAACTGATCACCGACCCCGAAAAACTGATGCAGATTGCCGAAGACCCCGCCACCAAACGCAAAATCAACGATGCCTTTGACGAAGTCGCCGATAAACTGGGCATGGGCCGGGAAAACCGCGAGGAAGTCATCAATCTGGTTCATCAGGTGGCCGATGAACTGGCCTATATCGAAACCCTGCGCGAAAAATACCGCCTGGTCAAAATGGTCAATACCAAGCTCCAGGAACTCCGCCGTATTTATGCCCACGAAAAAGGAGTACTGGAAACCGTCACCCAGGTCATTCGTCTGATTGACGATGCCATGAAACAGTTTGAAACATCCTTTGACGAAATTGATGCCAATACCGGCGAGATCATGTCGGTTTTGCGCAATTTCACGACACAGCGCCAGTATATCCGCTCCAAACGCGATGATCTTTTCCGCCGCCTGCGCGCCTGGGAACCGTTATTTGACCGCTGGGTGGAACTCACGCCCGAACGCAGCCCGACAACGGTCCAGCTTGTCCGCGATACCTATCAATTCCTTGCCCCGCGTTTCATGAAGGTCAAGCAGTGGTTGATGATTACCAAGGTTCAGGATGGTGTTGCCGCCGGGCAAAATTTCAAAGATGAAAAAGAACGCATGAATGCCCTGAAGGGTAAAATGATGCAGTGGTAACACTTAAAGCTCTATTTCCCTTTGGATAAACGGGTTTTTCCCGTGCGCAACACACGATCCTGGCCTGAAAAACACACCGTCACACATCGTGTATGCCAGCCGGATAGCCAGCCAATCGGCCAACCATCCCAAAAGCGATTTGTTTTTAACTTTTGGTGATTTTAATCGCGATATTGCCTTCAAGAACCGTCAGCGCCTTTTTGGCGGAAACCGGCATTGGAACCCGCTGTTCGATACAAAAGGCAATCAGGGCGGCGGCAAGCTCTGCACCGGATGACGGAATAAAAAGAGAATGCCCGTCATCGGGGAGAAGCTCCAGCGTCACAACGATTTCCGGGCTGGTGGTGATTTTAAGCTTTCCTATCTGACCGGCTGGCAGTGGCTTTCCAATACGGCGACGGTGCCCTGTAATGGCCTTGATGACTTCAAAATTTTCAAAAATAATACAGCGTAATTCACGCATCCGTTGCTTTCCCCCATACTGGGCGGACCGCTGGGCATCGCGGGCCATCCGTCACTCTTATCTGCACACCGTGCCGCCAACATCCCCCGCAAACACGCCGCACGCCAGGGCCATGCCGTGTCTTTGACACTCCCGACACGTCCGGCGCAGACATGCCTTCACTCAACTGTAGTCCATTTTGTCGGTCGGGGAATAGCCCAAAGACGTTGCAAACCCTGCCTTTTCGCGTTTCCTATCCTTACAAACAGGGTCACACGGCATTTTTCCGGCAGGATCGCGCAGGACAGGGACTGTGAAAAAAGGACTGAAAGACAGATGACAGGCCTGGCGTCGCAAACCCTAACTTGATGCCAGCCAGATCCCGACACCGATCATCAATGTCCCGGCAATACGGTTCAGAATGCGGACGTTACCGCTTTTTTCCAAAAAGTGTCGCAGCGATTTTCCACCCGTTGCGTACAGGATCAGGCACCCCAGTTCGGTGATCAGCAAAATTGTCACCAGAAGGGAAAGCTGCGGCATGATGGGTTGATCGACATGAATAAAGGGCGGCAGCAAGGACACCATAAAGGCCCAGCCCTTGGGATTGGCAATGGCGGTGACAAAGCCCTGGCTTGCCAATGCCGCCGCCTTTGCCGGTTTGCCCGCCGTCATACCGGCCGCGGCATCAAGCGACAGGGCCATGCGCCCGCGCGACCGCCACATCTGAATGCCCAAATAGGCCAGATACCCCCCGCCAACATATTTGAACACGGCAAAAACCGCCGGATATTCCAGCATTACCGCCGCAACGCCAAGTGCGGCCGACAACGCAACAATAGCCACACCAACCAACTCGCCCGCCATCATCCAGAAAGTCCGGCGCACACCAATGGTCATCCCCATTGTCAGCGCGAGCGTCATGCACATGCCTGGCGTGATGGAGACAAAAAAGGCGGTTGGAACAAAGGCTGCCAAAAGCGACAGATTCATTTTTTACATCCAGTTTAAAAAATCGGCCTGCACCTTACGGCATATACCATGTCGGGGCTTTCGCCAACGGGTAGCACACCAGGCACATATAAACTTTTTCACACCCCGCCAGAGGGGCTTGCACCCACCCCAAACCGGCGCATAATCAATTGTGCGCACAGTGTGCCCCAGGCACATTGGCAAAAACGCGCAAAAAATACGCGAGAAGAGTACAAAAATTACTTGACCTGATCGCTCATGACGTTGACATTAACGCATCAATCAACAGTGATTTCACCTGATCAGAAGACCGATGTTCGCAGAGCAGACCATTCATATTAATCGCGCCACATGCGCCGTTGCCATTTTGGCAAACGGGCGTGCGATTATGTCTGATGCGCTTCT
Source organism: Thalassospira profundimaris (assembly GCF_003326755.1). GTDB lineage: Bacteria > Pseudomonadota > Alphaproteobacteria > Rhodospirillales > Thalassospiraceae > Thalassospira > Thalassospira profundimaris_B. The sequence continues at coordinate 21,948 of NZ_JPWH01000027.1, forward strand.
CCTATCGGGTCTTCTAGGTTGTGCCGCTCGCGGGTCGCTACGACTTACCCGCCCCTGAGCGTTCCACCCGAGGCCACCATACCCGATAAACCGGTATGAAACGTCGCCTCGCAGCTCAGGGGAACCAGCCGCGCCGCATTTCAGGCCCGCATTGAATTTCCGATTATTTTCATATGATTACAGGGCATTCTGGCCCAACCAAAAACAGGAAACGAAGTCATGGCAAGTTCGCAAGACAACCGCGTCGTCATTTTTGACACCACCCTGCGTGATGGAGAGCAATCCCCCGGCGCGTCAATGTCGCTCGATGAAAAACTGCGTGTTGCCCAGGCGCTGGCGGAACTGAAGGTCGATGTCATCGAAGCCGGTTTCGCCATTGCCTCGAACGGGGATTTCCGTTCTGTCAATGAGATCGCCAAACAGATCAAAGGCCCGACCATTTGTTCGCTGGCCCGTGCCACCAAAGGCGACATTGAACGCGCTGGCGAAGCCCTGGTTCCGGCAGAACAGAAACGCATTCACACCTTCATTTCCACAAGCCCCCTGCATATGAAATACAAATTGCAGATGGAGCCGGAACGCGTGCTGGAAAAAGTAAGCGAAAGCGTTTCCTTTGCCCGACGCTTTACCGATGATGTGGAATGGTCGGCCGAAGATGGTTCGCGCACCGACCACGATTTTCTGTGCCGCTGCGTTGAAGCCGCGATTGAAGCCGGTGCCACCACGATCAACATTCCCGATACCGTTGGTTACACCACGCCAAGCGAATATGCCGCGATCATGACCATGCTGTTCAATCGTGTGCCCAATATCGACAAGGCCATCCTGTCAGTACATTGCCACAACGATTTGGGGCTGGCGGTTGCCAATTCGCTGGCCGCGGTTCAGGCCGGTGCCCGCCAGATTGAATGCACCATTAACGGTTTGGGCGAACGTGCGGGGAATGCCGCACTGGAAGAAATCCTGATGGCGCTGCAAACCCGCAACGATGTCATGCCCTATTCCACCGGGCTGGATTCCACTAAAATCATGAATGCCTCGCGTCTGGTTTCCGCCGTCTCGGGCTTTGTGGTACAACCCAACAAAGCCATTGTTGGTGCCAATGCCTTTGCCCATGAAAGCGGCATTCATCAGGACGGCTATCTGAAACACGCCGAAACCTATGAAATCATGAAGCCCGAAACCATTGGCCTGAACAAGTCCAGCCTGGTGATGGGCAAGCATTCCGGTCGCCATGCCTTCAAGGAAAAGCTCAAGGAACTGGGCTTTGGCGAAATGGGCGACAATGCCGTCCAGGATGCGTTTGACCGCTTCAAGGAACTGGCAGACAAGAAAAAAGAAGTTTACGACGACGATATCGTCGCTCTGGTCGATGATGGCCTGCGCGATAACGAACATATCAAGTTTGTCTCGCTGGGCGTGGTTTGCGGTTCCAAGGGCCCGCAGGTGGCCGAACTGGAACTGACGGTGAATGGCGAAAGCAAAACCGCCAAAACCACCGGTGACGGCCCGATTGACGCCACCTTTAACGCCATTCAGGAAATTTATCCGCACAATGAATGGCAATTGAAGCTCTATCAGGTGCACGCCGTAACCGAGGGCACCGATGCCCAGGCACAGGTAACCGTCAAACTGGAAGGCGATGGTCGTACCGTGATCGGCAATGCCTCAAGCACCGATACGGTTGTGGCCTCCTGCATGGCCTATGTCACGGCGGTCAACAAACTGATCCTCAAAAGCCAGAAAACCGCGCCGGATGCCATCGCCTCGTAAACACGCGAAGCCGGCTGAATATTTCAGCTTCATCTGATGCTTTTGCCAGCGGGCGGCCAAACAGGCCGCCCGCTTTTTTGTTGAATGCCCCCCAAAACAGACGAGTCGCAAGCGATCACACCTTGAGAGACGACAAGATGGCGTCAAAATTCAACTCTGACGAAAATTTTTTCCCATACTGTCGTGAAATGCGCCACCGGGTGCTGAAAATGACCGCCTTCGCCTCACAAATCCCGCCTCATTTTCTGTCAATTGGCGTGAATTTTCTCAATACCACCGGGTCAGGGTTTGTGCCGATTTACATTTTTGGCAACATGAATATGGCGTCAAACACAAATACGATCCGTCGCAAGTCCGTGAGAAACGGGACAAAGTTGGCATTGTTTCGCATTCGCCAGCATTTCACAGACAAACTCCATCTGTTTTTCACCGCAGCCGAAATTAACGACCATAAGTTGAAATGAATAACAATGGACACAAAATATTCACCGCCTCATCGATGAAGGAAAAAGGGTAAAACCGGCACGATGCGCCAACAGTTCCTACCCCGGATGATGCAAATCCGCTGAATGCCCATAAAATCACTGTCATTCATGAGCAAACAGTCCCGGAATTAGTGTATATGTCCGAAAGCCCCTATTTTTGAGCGATTCTGGCTTGAAGCCCGACAGTGAAATACTGGGCGAAGTCCGAAAATATGGTGTCCCGGAAGTCCGACGATCAGCACCGGAACGTCATTTTGACCGGTTTACCGAGTCCTTTTGACTTTTCCCAAAGCAGTCAAATTTTCGCACTCGAAAAATACAATTTCAAATTGAATAGACAATTAAGGACGATCTGATCTGCACCTTTCTGCTGGTCAAAAAGGGCAAATTCACGTTAAGCACGGCAAAGGCAGAGGCGACCTTAACTATTCCGCAATCCGTTGCAGTTTATTCGTGCATAGGCGCTCTCGCTGCGCTATCTAGAGCGATACATTCGCGTTTAAGAGTTTTCTATTACCGGGGCATAGGGCAGGAATGTTTTCCAAACTGCTTGGGATATTATCCTCCGACATGGCGGTCGATCTTGGCACCGCCAACACGTTGGTTTACGTAAAAGGACGCGGTATTGTCCTTAACGAACCATCGGTCGTTGCAATCACCGACGAGAAAGGCAAAAAACAGGTTCTCGCGGTTGGTGAAGAAGCCAAGCTGATGTTGGGCCGTACCCCTGGATATATTCAGGCGATCCGCCCGTTGCGCGATGGTGTTATCGCCGAATTCCACATTGCCGAAGAAATGATCAAGCATTTCATTCGCAAGGTGCATAACCGGCGCAACTTTGCCAGCCCGGAAGTCATTATCTGTGTTCCGTCCGGCTCGACGGCGGTTGAACGCCGCGCCATTCAGGAAAGTGCCGAAAGTGCCGGTGCCCGCAAAGTCTGGCTGATTGACGAACCGATGGCCGCTGCCATTGGTGCCGGCCTGCCCGTGACCGAACCGACCGGCTCCATGGTTGTTGATATTGGCGGCGGCACCACCGAGGTTGCCGTACTGTCATTGGGCGGGATTGTTTATGCCCGCTCCGTGCGTGTTGGCGGCGATAAAATGGACGAGGCCATCATCGCCTATATCCGCCGCACCCATAACCTGCTGGTTGGTGAAAGCACCGCCGAACGGGTCAAGAAGGAAATTGGTTCCGCCTGCGCGCCTGATGACGGCGACGGCGCAACAATGGAAATTCGCGGTCGCGACCTGATGAATGGCGTGCCAAAGGAACTGCTGATTTCCGAACGCCAGATCGCCGAAAGCCTGGCCGAACCGGTTTCTGCAATCATCGAGGCCGTCAAGGTCGCGCTGGAACAAACCCCGCCGGAACTGGCCGCCGATATCGTTGATAAAGGCATTGTTCTGACCGGTGGTGGTGCCATGCTGGGCAACCTGGATTACGTGTTGCGCCATGCAACCGGCCTGCCGGTTTCGATTGCCGACGATCCGCTTTCCTGTGTCGCGCTGGGTACCGGCCGCGCCCTGGAAGAAAAGAAAATGCTGCGGAACGTGTTGCACACCGCCTATTAAGGTTTGTGTGGGAAAATCTACGCCGGGCCGCATCCTTGACTGGACGCGACTCGGCGTTTTTATTATCATTGTTCGCGACGAAGAGTTTTTCGACGACACGCGGGGAATACGGGGAAAAACGTGGCACAACATAGTGGTCCACAACAGCGCATTTTTTCGCCGATCCGTACGGCACTTCACCGGTTTGCGTTCATTCTGCTGATTGTTTCGTGTTTTGCCCTGATGTTGCTGGGCAAGGCCGACACGGTTTTGATCGAACGTATCCGCGGCGCGGCCGTTGATCTGGTGTCACCGATCATGAGCCTGGCTGCCCGCCCGGCTGCCAGCATTGATGATGTGACCAGCCGTATTGAAAGTTTTGCCAATCTTTACGAGGAAAACCTGCGTCTGCGTGAAGAAAACCGCGAATTGCTGGCCTGGCAGCAAATTGCGCGGAACCTGAACTATGAAAACAAACGGCTGCGCGAACTGACCCATTTTGCCAACCCGCCCGCGCAGCACGAAGTCAGTGCGCGCGTCATTGCCGATATGGGCGGCGCGTTTGCCCAAAGCATGATGATCAGTGCCGGCACCCGCGATGGCGTGCAAAAGGGCCAGGCCGTTTTGTCCGACGAGGGACTGATTGGCCGGATTGCCGATGCCGGTTATCAGGCATCGCGTGTTCTGCTGATTACCGACATCAATTCGCGCATTCCGGTCATGATCGAAAACAGCCGCGACCGTGCCTTTCTGTCGGGGGATAATACCGACCGGCCGATCCTGACCTTCCTGACCGCCGATGCCTCTATCGCGCCGGGCGACCGGGTTTTGACATCGGGTCATGGCGGGGCTTTTCCGCCCGGTATTCCGGTGGGGATCGTTTCGTCGGTGTCGGAAAATGCGGTGCGGGTTGCCCCGCTGTTTCGCCGCCACCAGGTGGAATATCTGCGGGTTGTCAATTATGGGCTGGCCGGTATCCTCAAGGACCCCGATGCCCTGCATTCCATGCCGCATCTTAACCAGGAAAACCAGACCGTTAATGGCATAGACCTTGCGACCGGTGTGGGGGTGGCCCCGCTACCCGCAGAAGATGGCACCACAGAAGACCAGCCCGGCCCCGCCAGCCCGCCATCAGGTAGTGCAGGCAGCCGACCGTGAAACCCGGCGTATGGCAACGCCTTGACGTCATCGCAAGATCGACGGTACCGGCATTTAGCGTTTTTGTCCTGCTTTTGGTCGGATTATTGCCCTACAGCATTCCGAAACTGGCAGATGTCACCCCTGCCCTGACACTGATGGCGGTGTTTTTCTGGGCCGTAAACCGGCCAGATCTGATGACGGGTTTTGCCGCCTTCATGCTGGGCCTGATCCAGGATTTGTTAACCGGGTTGCCGCTTGGGGTCAGTTCCCTGGTTTTTCTTCTGGTACAGGCGGCCAGCGCCAATCAGGGGCGGTTCTTTCATAACAAGGCCTTTACGGTAATGTGGTGGGGATTTGCCATTGTTGCCGGTCCGGCATTTTTGCTGCAATGGTTATTCAGCTCGGCTTTAAGTGGTGCCCTGTTGCCTTTTGTGCCGCTGATGATTAGTTACCTGATCACCGCAGGCATGTTTCCGCTGGTCGCCTGGATTTTGGTGCGCATTCAGAACGGGCTGTTGCGCAATCTATAAACAGGGGCAGGATGCAGCATTCGGGCCAACTGCAAATTTGGCAATATTCATGCTGTTTCAACAACCGGGATCATGTGGCTGTGACCCGCCATTACTGTTCTGTTGCACGCCCCGCATTTCGCGGTAAAAGCGGCCCCAGGGCCGACAAGATGGTTTTCATATCCGCCCGCCAGCGGTAAAATACATTGCCTTTGCCTGCCATGATTTGCGCATGGCAGCCGAACACGGATACCGACCTACCAATGTGGCACCGAGATTCAGACAGATACCGCATGTTTACCCGCCGCGCCATTATGCTGGGCGCGGGACAGGGCGTATTGCTGACCGGCCTTGCCGCGCGCATGTATTATCTTCAAGTCATGGAACGGGACCGTTACGCCACCTTGGCCGATGACAACCGCATTTCGCACCGCCTGCTGCCCCCGCCGCGCGGCATTGTTACCGACCGCTTCGGGGCACCGCTGGCCATTAACCGGCAGAATTATCATATCCTGATTGTGCGCGAACAAAGCCCGGATGTGCGCAAGACACTGACAATCCTATCCCAGGTCATTGAAATTGCACCGGAAACAATTGATCGCGTTGAGGAAGATGTAAAGCGCCGCCGGTCTTTTGTGCCCGTAACCGTGCGCGATAACCTGACCTGGGATGAAGTCGCCCGTGTTGGCGTAAACGCCCCCGACCTGCCAGGCATCATCATTGATGCCGGTCGGTCCCGCGATTACCCCGAAGGCCCGCATCTGGCCCATACGCTGGGCTATGTTGCCGCCGTGGCCGAAAAGGATTTGACCGGCGACCCGCTGCTCGAACTGCCCGGTTTTCGCATTGGCAAAAGCGGCATTGAAAAAACCTATGACATGTCCCTGCGTGGCCGGGCGGGCACCAGCCAGGTGGAGGTCAATGCACTGGGCCGTGTCATTCGCGAGCTTGACCGCGAGGAAGGCGAAAGCGGCGAAACCGTTGTTCTGACACTCGATATCGAATTGCAGCGCTATGCCAATCAGCGCCTTTCGGAATATGAAAGTGCGGCTGCTGTGGTGATGGATGTCTATAATGGCGACGTGCTTGCCATGTCATCTCACCCCACATACGACCCCAACAGCTTTACCAATGGCATTTCCCACAAGCTGTGGGACAGCCTGATCAATAACGAATATGCACCGCTATCGAACAAGGCGGTGAATGGCACCTATGCGCCCGGCTCCACCTTCAAAACCTGTGTCGCCCTGGCGGCCCTTGAGGCCGGTGTCATCACCCCCGAACAGCGGTTTTTCTGTCCGGGCCATCTTGATCTGGGCAATGCACGCTTTCACTGCTGGAAACGCGGCGGGCATGGCTGGGTCAATCTGCACGATTCCCTGAAACATTCCTGCGACGTCTATTACTACGAAGTGTCACAGAAACTGGGCATCGACAAAATTGCCGCAATGGCAAAGCGCATGGGCCTTGGCGACCCGACCGGCATTGACCTGCCCTCTGAACGGGGCGGGCTGATGCCGACACGGGAATGGAAAGAAACCCAGCTTGGCAAACGCTGGCAGGGCGGTGAAACCCTGATCTGCTCCATCGGTCAGGGTTATGTCCTGGCCACACCGCTGCAACTGGCAACCATGACCGCCCGTCTGGCTTCGGGCCGGGCCGTAACCCCGCATCTGACCCGCGATCATGTCGCGCCGGATGACATTACCGCGCGCAGCGACACCGAATTTCCCGATCTGGGCATTCCGCGCCAGCACCTTAATTACGTTCGCGATGGCATGAATGGTGTCACCAACGAATTGCGCGGCACGGCCTATCGCTCGCGCATCAAAATCAAGGGGCTGGAAATGGCGGGTAAAACCGGCACCAGCCAGGTGCGCCGCATTTCCATGCACGAACGCCAGACCGGCGTTCTTAAAAATGAAGAATTGCCGTGGAAATACCGTGACCATGCCCTGTTTATCGCCTTTGCCCCGGTTGAAAACCCGCGTTATGCCTGCGCTGTGGTTGTTGAACATGGCGGGTCGGGTTCCGGCGTTGCCGCCCCGATTGCGCGCGACCTTCTCACCCGTGCGCAGGAACTCAAATCAAGCAGGCCAGGTGTTTCGGCTGTAAATATCCAGTCGGCCTCACAAATTTTGCGAACCTCCAGCAAAAAACAGGAAAGCTAAATGGCATCGCGCTATCGCATTGGCCAGGACCCCGATTATGTGCCACTGGGGCGCCGTCTGTTGTTACTGAACTGGACGCTGGTGCTTTTGCTGACCATTCTGTCCTGCATCGGCTTTGCCATGCTTTATTCGGCGGCCAATGGCTCTCTCCAGCCCTGGGCGGAACGACAAATGATGCGCTTTGTTGCCGGGCTGGTCTTTATGATCCTGATCGCCCTGACCGATGTGCGCATCTGGCTTAAAATGTCTTATGCCGCCTATGTCGTTTCCCTGATCCTGCTGGTCGCCGTTGAAATCAAGGGCGACATTGGCATGGGGGCACAACGCTGGATCAATCTGGGTTTCTTCCAGCTTCAACCCTCCGAACTGATGAAAATCTCGCTGGTGCTGGCGCTGGCGCGCTATTTTCATGGCCTGACGATCGAGGAAACCGGGCGCATTCCCCTGCTTATTCCACCGCTATTAATGGTGCTGGCCCCTGCTGCCCTGGTGTTGCGCCAGCCGGACCTTGGCACCGCCCTGTTGCTGATTGCCGGGGGCGGCGTGATTTTCTGGCTGGCGGGTGTGCGCATGTGGAAATTTGGCGTTATTCTGGGCGGGGCGCTGGCCGCCATTCCCATTGGCTGGCAATTTCTGCGCGACTATCAGAAAAACCGGGTTCTTACCTTCCTCAATCCGGAAAATGATCCGCTCGGCGCGGGCTATCATATTACCCAGTCGAAAATCGCCCTGGGCTCTGGCGGGCTGTTTGGCAAGGGCTTTATGCTGGGGTCGCAAAGCCACCTCAACTTTCTGCCCGAAAAACAGACCGACTTTATCTTTACCATGCTGGGCGAGGAATTTGGCCTGGTGGGCGGCATTGCCCTTTTGCTGCTTTATACCCTGGTTATTGTTTACGGCTATGTCATCGCGCTGCGCTGTGCGAACCAGTTTGGCCGTCTGGTTGCCATTGGCATTACCACCACTTTCTTTCTTTATGTCTTCATCAATATCGCAATGGTGATGGGGCTTATTCCGGTGGTGGGGGTTCCGCTGCCGCTGGTGTCCTATGGCGGCACGGTGATGATGACCATCCTGGTCAGCTTTGGCCTGCTCATGAGTATCAGCATCCACCGCGATGTCCGCATTTCACGCCAGGGCAATGATGACGGACGCCATTAACAAAAATGCAAAAAATCGGCAGCGGGTCAAAATTGGTCTGGACAAGCAAGGTGCCAGAAGGCTATAACCCGCTCCGCACTTGATCGACACACCAAACGGTCACGTGTTACCATCTTACGATGGGCGCATAGCTCAGTTGGTAGAGCAGCTGACTCTTAATCAGCGGGTCCTGGGTTCGAGTCCCCGTGCGCCCACCAATCAAACCCCTGAAAACCTTCGCGGTTTTCCGGGGTTTTGTTTTTTCCACTGTCATTCAAAAGCAAAAAGGGCAAGCCTCAGCCTGCCCTTATAAAATGCAAATCCCTGTTGGGCCTATTTCACCCCTCCGCACGCGCACGAATATCGGCAAAGGACCAGTCGCGCAGCAATTTGCCATCGCAAAATACCGGCTCCAACAGGTTGTCATTTCCGGCCTCGTCCTCCGGGACGGTTTGATAGGCGCCATCGCGTCGCACAAGCCCCAAACGGCCCCGTTTGCTATGTTTGCCGTGGTCTGTGACCGGGTCCTTGTAAACATCGATCCAGCGCCCGCCAATATGTGCGGCAGAGCATTTCATGGCGAATTTCAGCGTATCGCGATTAAGCTGCTGAAGCAGGCCACCGCCCATGCCAAAGGCGATGTTATCCGCCGCCCAGCCTTTATCGGCCAGTTTTTGCAAAATCGCCCCGATACTATTGATATTGATGCCGTCGCCCTGAATAACCCGCACACAGGGTGCCAGCACCTTGTAGCCCTTGGCATTCACGCTATAGCCAAATTTCTCGCCCAGGCGGATGACACAATCGACAGGCACCGTCGTCGGGTCGCCGGAATCAGGCCGCACCACAATCGTTGCCCCGCTATCAATCACTTCCTGGCGCAATTCTTCGCCCCAGATATGATCAACCGCGTGATACAGGTCATAACTGTCCGACACCACGGCCACCAGCTTGCCCGCCCCGCCAAACTGGCGGATCATATTGCGATAGGCATCGACCTCGCGGTCCCGTTCCCAGGCGGTCATGGTAGAATGCTCGGCCGCAGGGATGGAAAAACCGGCCATGTCCTCGTGATAATATTTGCGCGCCGCCAGAACGCCGCTGACCGTATCCGTACCGAGGAAATTGACCAAATGGGCGACGCCGCCAATGGCAGCACTTTCCAGGCTGGAAACACCCCGTGCGCCAAAATCATGCAGCTTGAAACCGATCTGCCCCACATCTTCGGATGTCTGGTGCAAATATTTCAAAATCACCTGTTTGCACTGCCAGGAATTGGTTGCCACCGTGGTCGGATACCACACCGCCCGCAACAATGCCGTTTCCAGGGCCGATGTCAGCCAGAAACATTTGGGATCGGTATTGATGATGCTTAACAGCACATTGTGATTGGGGATGATGCTGCCTTCGGGCACCGCACAAACCTTAACCGGCAAATAACCGTCATGGGCGTCCAGGATATGCTGCCAGCCCTCGCGGTAAAACGGCTCCCCATGCCCTTGCCAGAAACTTTCCGCTTCATCGATCATCGCCTGCGTAATCGGCCGGGTCAGATATTCCTTGAGGAACATCTGCAAACCGAAAAACAGCGCGCTGTCCCATTTGCCGCCCCGGCTTTCGATATAGCTGTAAATATGGGTGGTATTGGGCGGATACTGATAGGGATGACTGGCCTTGTAACTGTCAACGTTAAGCAGAATATTCCGCAACGGATCAGATAGGCCCGTCCCGGAGCTGGTGTTTGCCATCATAACATATCCTCTGTGCCGCGTCGCACTGGCTGGAAACGGATTTTTGCGGCACAACGCGATTGCAACGCAAAACTTTCTTCGTTTTGAAGCATGCAAACGCCCTCTGTAAACAGGAAGTGTGACAAACAGATGTTTTCAAGCCAGGATATTCGACAACGTCAGAGGGTGCCGTCTGCCATTTTTTGCAGAAAATCAGGTGGCGGAACCATCACTTCGCACCGGTTTCGGCCGTTTTCCTTGGCCTGATACAGGGCTTTGTCCGCCAGCGAATACAGGGCATCGATAATGTTCTCAACTTCCCGGGCCTGGCGCAAAACCCCTTCCACGCCCTCCCCGTCAAAGGCGGTGCAATCGTGCCTGACTGGCAGGCAGGCTATGCCTAGGCTGGCCGTGTAATGAATTGTCGCGTCATCGCTACAAACGCTGTCGCGGGAAATTTCCTCGCGCAGACGTTCTGCAACACGCCACGATCCATTTTCATCTTCATCACCAAGCAACACGGCAAATTCCTCGCCACCAAGGCGGGCAACCAGATCGGTTTCGCGCAAAACGCGGACAAAAACCCGGGCAACCGACTTCAACACCATATCCCCAACCTGATGCCCATAGGTATCGTTCAGAATCTTGAAATGGTCCAGGTCAACAATGATCAGCCCGACACGCGTCCCGCGGCGCTTCCAGACCGCAACGGCATTCTTCAACCGGCCCATCAGGGTTCGGCGGTTGGCAAGCCCCGTTAGCGGGTCGGTTGCCGCCAGAAGTTCAAGCTTTTCAATTGCACTGTTTAATTCGCGGGTGCGCTGTTCAACACGGCTTTCCAACGTCAGATTTGCCGATTTCAGTTCGTCGGTCACATTGGCAATTCTTTGCACCTTGCTGCGGATCAGGGCCAGCAAACCGATCAGCGACGAGCCAAGCATCTGGATTTCGTCATCATGCCGGTGCGAAGGCGGCAAAGGCAGGGGCTTGCTGGCGTCAGCCGGATTAACCTTGACCATATAGTTGATCAATTCCAGCAGGGGCCTTGTGACAATAAAATATGTTACCCCGACGGCGGAAAATGTCATCGCCACAGCAAAAATCAAAACACCAATCAATGACGCCTTGATCCGCTCATAAAGCAGCGACACATAGACCTGCGGCGAAAACGAAATCTGAATCTGACCAACAACATCCCCCCTGGCTGCCCCCCCTACAGGAGAATAAATCGGCAAATTGCGGCTCACAATACCGCCAAAAAACGCGTCGGATAACGTATCAGACGATAAATTCGCCCCCGCGCGATGCTGTTTGGCGATAACATTGCCGTCAATATCCATCAGCTTTACCGACACAACAGATCGCTCGAACATGGCACTGTTGGCAACGGTTCTGGCCAGGTCGGCATTCTGATCAAAAAGCACCGTTCTTGCCACCACCCGGATCTCGTTGATCACGCGCGCATTGGCAGCCTCATAATCGTCACGCAGAGCCAGATAATCGGCAATGCCCTGATATAAAATAATCAGAACACCCAAAAACGATGCAACCAGCAGCCCGCACCGCAATTGCCGTGCGAAAATGGAACTGCCCGGCTTGAGTTTCTTCAACTCGCTCGTGCTGGATTGACCGAATGATTGTCGCAAAAAAGACTATCCTTTTATCATTCTATCTGGTCGTTTTTTATCGCGCCAAGAAGATGTGCGAGATCAAAATGATAGGATGTATTTTCGCTGTTCTTTCCTGACAGCGAAAAGGCCGAAAAATCGATATGTGCCCAATTGCGATCACCAAGTTTCTTTTCAAACAGATCAATATTTTCGCGCGTGATCGCCTGCATGGGAAAGGAAAAATCCGGTCCCATTTTCTGAAGGTCAATACCGTGGCGATAATCGTTCACCATCACCATGATCCACGCACCGGCCAGAAAATGGCCGCCATGCGTCATGGTCATTTCACCTGCCTTGACCAGTTTCAGTCCCTGCGCTGACCAGTTCAGACCCCCAACCATAACATCTTTTCCCGGAATCCGGCCCGCTTCCCTGATTGCCGAAATCGCCCCGCGGGCAATATCGTCATTCGCCGCCCAAATAGCATCCAGGCATCCTTCCGGAAGCCAGGCAGCGGTGCGATTATATCCCTCCTCATAAGACCAGTTGGCATATAGACGGCGTTTTTCCACAAGCTGCGGAAATTCTGCCAATGCCATATCCAGCCCGTCAAGCCGCGCCAGCGATGCCGGGGTATTCCGGTCCCCGGCCAGCGAAAGCAGACAAATATCACGCTTAACGGCCCCCGGATGGCGTTTTTCATCTGCCATGACCAGGGATCGGGCAATTTCATAGCCTGCTTTGCGATTATCGGGCGTTAACGTGGCGATCCAGTAAGGGAAATTTGTACCGGGACGACCCAAACGCCGTTTCTGGGCGTCGGTCAAATCGTTCAAAATCATAAAAATCGGAATTTTACGTGCATTGGCTTCTAAAATGATGCGCCCGCCCTGCTGATGCTCGTTCGAGGCAACAATATAATCGGGGGGCGGGTCCATCGCGAAGACACGGCTGGCATTTTCGGCCATCAGGGGCCACTGCCGGTCACTGTCAAATTCAACAATCTCCATGCCAAACTGCTTGGCAGCAACGTGCATGGTATCGCTGACATCTTTCCAAAAGCCCCTGTCGCCATATCCGGGATTGATAAAAGCAACACGCGGTAATCGATGCGCATCCGCCCGTGCCGGCAAAGCGCCAAACGACAATAATGCCCCTATCGCCAGCGACCAAATTACGTGCATTACTTTCAACTTGACTGCCCCGCCTGTGAAATCCGGCATATCCGGCGAATTAAGCTACCCTGATAAACCGCACGCGGGACCATAATCAAGTCAATCTCCGGGATAAACAGGTATGACTTATTTTTTCACTATATCCCGGCGCAAAACATTCAAAAACAGCCGTGATATCTCATCACCCCAAGGGCGACAGAACGATCGGAGTATATTTTAAACGGTATTTCTTTTGATAGGGACGATGATTTACTTTAAGCCCGCAAAACGGACACGCCATGCGCTGCAATGCCGCCATTCGGGCATATGGCAAAACACCCGTAATCCCCATAATCAAACCGTTCATGCCGGTCTCTTGCGCCAAAGCACACAGGTAATGAGGCCACCCGGTACATCCGTGGCCCCGGCAATAAACGGCAAATCCGGTCTCGCTTTACCAAAAACATTTTGTTCCGGGGAAAAGGAAGCAAGCCCGCCAGAAGCCCCGGCCGCAGGCAATAAAGGGCCCTTTGCCCGTTTGCCTGCCTCGCCAGGATCGCCGTTATTCGTTATCAGAGCAGCTCAACGTTTGAAATTCCGCAACCTGCTTCTGATATCAGATCCACCCCCGTTACGGGTGCGTGCGCAGGGCCTCGATCAGCTCGTCGGTTGACATTTGTGCCCGTTCTTCGATGCCGCGCATCTTGGCCAGGTGATAAAGGTCGTCGCGATTCCATTTTTCATATCGCGGCCCGGTTCTTTTACCATCGTTTGGCGACGGGGAAGTCCCCTTGGGGTTGATATAGCTTGCCATTTTCCTGCTCCTTTCAAATATGGGGGATGTCACATCTCGACAATAAAAAACAGCCTGTGACCCCCGTTTCACAGGACTGAATTATTTACGTAGTCATATATCTGTAAAATTCCAGCCCATCACGCCGGATCAATCAACAGGTAAATGCGACTGACAGCCATGCCACAGTTGCACTCGACCAATTCCCGCCTGTAAAACAGGGACTTGGCGGCCAGACATTGCCTAGTGATTGCGCAAGGCCCGGATCAGTTCCGCTTTGGTCATGTCCGAACGCCCGCGAATGTCAACCTTGCGGGCCTGGTCATATAAATCATCCCGCGTCCATTCCTCGTAAGGCGGATGTTTCCCGCCCTTTTTACTGGCCGCAGTACCGGCATTGGCGATCCGGGCGGCTTTTTCCTTGCCCGCCCCCTCGTCGCGCAACCGCCGATAGGTTTCGTCATCCTTGATCGATGGCCCATGATCCTTAACCAAGACAGCCTCCGTCAATTGGTGCAATACCATTTTAACGATATGCACACGCAGGGGTTCCATAAAAGACGCGCATATCCCCTGCCCGACAGGCCCGACATACCCGTCCCTTTTCGCAAGGCGCGTAAAATATGCTGTGCCTCCCGCCCCCGGAATTGATAGCGTTCAAACAGCCTACCGCCACCACTGACAACGGGAAATCACAATGGCCCTTCATTTTGAACGCAGTGAACTCGCCCAACGCCGTGCCGCCACCATCGCCAAACTTGAAAAAGCCGGTCTCGACGGTCTTTTGATGTTTCGCCAGGAAAGCATGTTTTACCTGACGGGCTATGACACCTTTGGATATGTGTTTTTCCAGTGTCTTTACCTGGGAAGTGATGGCCGGGTCGCCCTGATCACCCGCGCACCCGACCTGCGCCAGGCACGCCATACCTCGGACATCGAGGATATTCGCATCTGGGTGGATGGTCCCGATGTCAACCCGGCCCTGCAATTGCGCGACATGCTGGCAGAATTTGGCGCAGCAGGCAAAAAGCTGGGCGTGGAATATGATGCCTATGGCTTAACCGCAGCAAATGGCAAAAAGCTCGATACCGCCCTTGCGGGGTTTTGCACCCTTGCCGATGCGTCCCGGCTGGTATCCGAATTACGTGTGATCAAAAGCCCGGCAGAACTGGCCTATATTCGCCGGGCAGGCGAATTGGCCGATGATGCCTGGGACGCCGCCTTGACACAGGTGCACGCCGGGGCCTTTGAAGGCGATATTCTGGCTGCCATGCAGGGTGCCGTTTTTGCGGGCGGCGGGGATTATCCCGGCAATGAATTTATCATAGGTGCGGGCCAGGATGCGTTGTTGTGCCGTTATTTTTCCGGGCGCAAGCACCTGGCCGAAACCGATCAGATCACCCTGGAATGGGCCGGGGCCTATCGCCGCTATCATGCCGCCATGATGCGCACCGTGCCGATTGGCACAACCTCCCCCCGGCATATTGAAATGCACAAGGTCGCCTGCGAGGCAATGGCAGCCTGCCGCGATGCCCTTAAACCCGGGGAGCCGATTGGCAATGTCTTTGATGCCTATGCCCGTATCTGCGACAAAAATGGCATGAAATCCCATCGGCTGAATGCCTGTGGCTATTCAATGGGCACGACCTTTGCGCCAAACTGGATGGACTGGCCGATGTTTTACCACGACAACCCCGTCATTGCCGAACCGGGCATGGTGTTTTTCCTGCACATGATCCTGATGGACAGTGACAGCGGTTGTGCCATGTGCCCAGGCCATTCCGTGATTGTCACCGATCAAGGAAACGAGGCACTATCGCGCCATTCGCTGGACCTTGTAACCCGCTGATCTGTCACCGCTCAAACGGATCACACGACACTACACCACACTGCATCATACGTCATAGGCCCTGTTGTCCGCCCGCACCGGGCAACAGGGCGCGACGCATCGCGCAAGGTCAGTAAAATTCGACAATATTGCACTGGTTGCCCTGGGCGACATGGCGCCCACTGGGCATTTTGGCGACCAGCACTTCACGGCATGACGCCGAAAGCGATACGTTACCGGGGCTGTTTTTGTCAAAATAGGCCAGTTCCGCCTCGGCCAGCGGATGCGCAAGGCGCATGGCAATCATAATCGGCTGGCTGTCCAGGTCGGCGGTTTGCATCAATACCGCCATTTCCTTTATCCCGGTTTGCGGATTCGTCAACCTGGCGAGTTGGCCTTTCTCGCCCGAAATTTCAACATTTCTTTGAGTATCAAGAATTTGAACCTGACGGCCATTCGGTTGCCCACCCGTGCCATCATTAGTGCCGTCTTTCTGGTCGGATGCGGCGTTCGCGGCGTCCGCCAGGGCGGTACCACATAAAAGAAAAACGGCCGACATCGCCCAAAGGATTGACTGGGAAAGAACGCGCTTCATGGATTTGTTCTCCTTTATCGCCCCTCAATCCCTTTCACCTAACACGGGGAAAACTTTTCAATCAACCATACGAACGTCAATCTCAATCGAAAGGTGGCTTGTCTGCTGTCACAGCCAATAGTCTTTGCATGGTTTGTTGCAAAATGTCGTCCATTTCCCTGATCATGGCCGGTGTCTGGTCCAGCGGCCCGTCAAAATATTCAAGGTCCCGCGCCCGGCGCGCAATTTCATCGGCGGCAAGGTTTGCTGCCATTCCCTTAAGCGAATGGGCCGCGCGGCGAAAGGCAACTGTATCATTAGTCGCAATCGCACCAGTCATGCGGTCACATTCCTCGCGATAGGCATCAGGCAACATTTTGATCAGGGTGATCATCTGCTCCCGACCCAGCGCATCAAGCATTTCCTGCATCCGAATCTTGTTGACCCAGACAACTTCATCATCCGAACCGCTTTTTGCATTTTGGCTGGCATCTGTTTCGGTGCGGGTATCGATACCCGTATCGGCATCGGTGGTCGTATCGGTATTCGTATCAGGTTCATCGTCGCGCTGGGTGTCTGTTGCCCCGGCCACTATACCCGGCCCCACAAGGGTTCTGTCTTGGGCTGGCCGATCCGTCTCCGCCAACAGGCCGGGCATTTGACCGGACCGATGGCGCAACATGTCATTCTTTTTGGACAGATCCACTGCCTTTCGCGGCAAATGCAGGGCCGAATGCTGCTGTACGGGGGCGGGTAAATCCTGCTTGGGTGGCACCCCCCCACTTATCGCCGTTTCCGGCCACCGTGCGGCCCGGCCATTTTCCTGTGCCACTTCAGTGCCGATATTACCGCCATCACCGGCATCCTCTGCCTCACTGGCCGTCTTTGGGGCGGCCTGCCCCCTGGCAGCAGCACGGATTTCAGACAGGGTTTGCCACGGAATATCAGCCGGACCGGCCGAACGCGCCTGGTTCGTGTCAGCCGTTGCCGACGATCCGCCGCCGGTAAGGTCAAGCAAATCGCCGCGCCCGCGCAAATGATGAATCAGGCTTGCATAAAGGCGCCGTTCCTCGATCGGTTTGGTCAGCACTTCATCCATTCCAGCGGCAAGAAAATCACGCTGCCGGTCGGCGAAAACATCGGCTGTCACCCCAATAACAGGCACGCGCCCACCGCTGGATTCCCGCTCGATTTCACGAATATGGCGGGTTGCCCCCTCCCCGTCGAGAACCGGCATATGGGCATCCATCAGAATGACATCATATTTGTTTTTCTGAAACGCCTGCACCGCCAGGCGCCCGTTCCCGACAATATCGACCTTAAGCCCCATGCGTTCCAGAAAGGCCGACATCACATTGGCATTGATTTCGTTATCCTCAACCACCAAAACGCGCTTGTCGGCCAAAATGCCAATCGGATTTTCCTCAGCCCGGGCTTTGTCGTGATCTATCAGGTCTTGCGTTACACTGCGCACGTCAAATGGCAGCCAACAGTCAAAACGTGTGCCCTGGCCAGGAACACTGTGCAAACCGATATGCCCGCCCATCATCCGGATCAGGTTTTGCGAAATCGACAATCCCAGGCCGGTCCCGCCAAACTGGCGCATGGTTGAACTGTCCCCCTGGGTAAAAGCCTGAAAAATTCTTTCCTGGCGTTCCGGGGCAATACCAATGCCGGTATCACTGACGGAAAACCGGTAAACCTCGTTGGGACGATGACCGGGAATACGCCCGCCCGCACGGCTGGGGTCATATTCAACAACCAGGTGCACACTGCCTTTTCGGGTAAACTTTACCGCATTAGACAACAGGTTCCACAATACCTGGCGGAACCGCACTTCATCGCCCATGAAAATACGGTTGCGCAATATTTTGTCATCCCAGACCAGCTTTAGGTTTTTTTCCTGTGTCAGGGCCAAAATGGCACTGGATAAATCACAGGTCACATCATAGGGGCGAAAAGGCCGGATCTCGATATCGGCATGGCCGGCCTCGATCTTGCTCATATCCAGAATATCGTTCAGCAAGGTCATCAGGGCCCGGCCAGACGATAAAATGGCGTTTACTCTTTCTCGCTGTATCTGATTGAGATTTGTCTGGCGCAGCAACTGTGCCATTCCCAGCACCCCGTTAAGCGGGGTTCGGATTTCGTGGCTCATGGTGGCAAGAAAGGCGCTTTTTGCCGAGCTGGCCTGCGAGGCGCTGCGATAAAGATCGCGCAGGGCCGCCACCATCGCGATCAGCACAAATCCATAACTGAACAAACGCGACGGCATCAAGAACGCTTCGGTTATATTGCGTCCTGTCTCGTCAAACAGCATAAACGCCATATGATGATAAACAGCATTAAGCAGAAATAGGGTAAAAAGCACCTCGAATGCTGCGGGGCGACGAATGACCCGCATCAAATACCCCGACAATGCCATCAGGGTCAAAACGATACTGCCCAACAAGGGCAAAATCATCATGTTGGAAAAAACATGTGAAAAATCATAGGCAAAATTGGGGGAAACCAGCGACAGCGCAAGCTGCACAACAATCACGCAGCCCAAAATCACGGGGATGGCGATCCAGATCTGGTCACTACGACAAATATTGTCGCGTGCATTGGCGCGCAGCAGGCTGACCAGAAAAAAACCATTGGCGACCACGCGACTAAGCAGGACGAACCACGACACATCCGAAAACAGGGCCCACAGCCAGCCAGGCTGTAAATGCGCCAATATCATCGGCGCGGCAAGATTAACCCCGTCACCCACAAATAGCGCGACCATGCCCAGCGCCACATAAAGCAGTTGTCGCCGCCCCGTCGTGTCATAAATGACAAAGCCAACCGCGACCGAAAACAGCGCCATAAATTCGACAACAAAGGCGATGGCAAATGACAGTTCCCTGCCCGGTGCCCCGAAAAGAACAGGCACCGTAAAATAAATACCCGCAATGAACGAAAACACCGCCAGACAAATGGCCGTCAGTCGAAGCATCTACCCCCGGTCTCCCAACTCGCTTCACGCTATTTATATTTATCCGCCAACAACCGGACCATTTGTGCCGTTCACACGGCTGCCCAAGGCGACATACTTAGGACATCACGCCGAAAGGATCGCGCGGCTCCAGGCCAATATGTCGTCGTCAATCTTTTGCATATGCCGGTATTTTTCAAACTGCCGGGCAATCAGCAAAAGTCTTTCGCGAAAGGACGGGGGCATTTCCAGATCAAGCAACGGATCCCCCAGCGGGTCAAAGGCCGCATTCTGAAACTCCAGCGACAGGCTGATCCGTGGGGAAGATGCGTGCCGCGATGCCCGGCTTCCCCAGTGATACACATCCTGACGCCATCCCATAACCGCACCGGGACTGGCTGGCAATGCCCTTACATCCTGTAATTCAATATCCTGAGGTTTTGTAACAACAAAATCATACCACCTCTCGAAACTGCGCGGCAACACATACATACAGCCATTCTCGGGCGTTGCCTCTGTCAGCGGCACCCACAATGAAAGACTGATCAGCATGTCATCGCCAATCGCGCTTTCACCCTGATAATCGCGATGCGGCGGCCACCCCCGGCCCTGATCACGCGGATCAACATGCCAGGCCCAGAAATGCGGCAGCAATGCAACCCTGTCCCCCAGAAAATGGGTCAATAACGGGCGCAGTGCTGCAAAAACCTGCCAGGCCTCATCATACAAATAAATCATCGCGGGCGGCAGGCCGGCGTCAACAAGGCGCTCTATCGCATCACGCAAACCAGACAGCAGGGTAACGGGCAAAATATCATGCAGCAGAAAATACCCCTCGTCCCAAAACCGCTCCGACAGGGCCGAAAAACTGACCCCGGCAAACAGGTCAGGCGCTTCGTCTTCCTTCCGGCTCTCCGCCGGGTTTATATTTGCGGTCTTGTCGGCACACGCCTTCAGTATGGCATCATTGGCCCCTGCCTGGCCGGAAATATACAGGTTGGGGTTAAGCTCGCGCCAGTAATCGGCGTTTTGTGCCTGTTTGACCGTTATCATAAATGCAATGCCCTATCGTGCCACCAAAGCCGCGCCAGACGATATGGGCGATTGTCCCCTTGCGCAAGCCCCGGACAGGCCCGTTTGCCAATGGCATCATTGACCTTGGGAAAACATCGCCCCATACCCTGATCCAAACATCTGTCCGGCCCGCCTCTTGCGCCTCTTACGCCTCTTGCCTTGGGGGTCAAGGCAGGCTAGGCAGAAACAGGAACAGCACCAGCAATCCCCCTGCCCGATAACCGATGACGGAGCCGCCGATAAAATGAAGGACGACATTTCCCATCATGGTGGCGCGATAGATCTGGCCGCGCAGCGATACGGCATCGCACTGGAGCAATGGCTGGACCTTTCAACCGGGATCAATCCGCTGCCCTATCGGGTCGGGGATGTTCCGCAGCATTACTGGCACAGGCTGCCGCTGGCGCACGATTTGGCCGAACTGGTCAAAGCCGCAGAGGACTATTACGGCGTTCCCGTGCCCGGTCATCTTGTTTGTGCCCCGGGCACACAGGCCCTGATCCAGCTTTTACCCTTTGTTCTGGCGCAAACCCTGCCGGTCAAAAAAGTTGCCGTTTTTGGGCCAACCTATGGTGAACACGCCCCGGCCTGGAAACGCGCCGGTATTGACACAACCAACATCCAGACAACAGCGAGCGACCGACAGCACATCCTGTCGCACGGCTTCCACACCCCAACATCCCGCGCCCTGGCCGCCAATCTTCATGCAACAGGCTGGCGTGGTGCGCAAAGTAACATCGATTTTCCGCACCTGGTGGCAGAGCACGATGTTTTTGTCATCGTCAATCCCAACAATCCTGATGGCGGCATAATTGATGCAGCAACATTGTACGAATTCGCCCAATATCTTGATGCGCACGACAAATATTTGATCCTGGATGAAGCCTTTGCCGATACCTGCCCGGAAAGTTCGCTGTGCCACCTGATCACACACCTGAAAAACACGGTCATCCTGCGATCTTTTGGCAAATTCTTTGGCCTGGCGGGCCTGCGCGTTGGATTTGCCATCGCCGCGCCCGCGCTTATTGCCCAATTATCCGACCGCCTTGGTCCGTGGTCTGTGCCGGGCCCGGCCCTTCATATCGCGACAAAGGCGCTAAGCGACACAGCCTGGCAGCAGCAAACCCGCGAAAACCTGCATATCCAGGCGCGTTGGCTGGACCAACACATCCTCCGCGCCAGTGGGGCCAAACTGATTGGTGGCACGGACCTTTTACGCCTTTATGCCGGGCAAAACCTGCCCGAATTGCAGCATCATCTGGCACAAAAAGGCATTTGGGGACGAAGCTTTGCCCCCGCGCCAACCTGGTTGCGACTGGGCCTGCCTGGCACTGCGGAAAACATGAACCGCCTGGCAACGGCCCTGTCTGATTTTGAAGAACAAAACGCATAAGCGTCAAAACAGCCCGTAAACAGGATCCCCAAACGGCTGCCCCTAACCGATTTCTTCCCAGGCCTGTTTTTTCCGATAAATGGTCGATGGACTGACCCCCAATGCCTCGGCGGCACGGGGAATGGAGCCATCACACCGGTTAATGGCATCCTCGATGGCGTCTTTTTCCACCATCCAAAGCGGACGGATTGCCTCTATGCCCTTGGTGATCTCGTCATTCTTTTTACGCGCATGCACCGGACGGGCGGCAAAAATACCCAAACCACTATTGGGCAGGGGTTGCGGCTGGTTCTGGTTGCCCGACAAAAAGGCCAGGGCTTCGTGGTCATCCATCCATATTCGCCCGTCTGCATCGCGCTCGGGCGAAACCACGGGATGGGGCGGCGGGGCTTCGATGGAACCGTTGACCAAAGACCCCTCAAGGCCAAAATTGCTTACCGGGCGCGGCACCATCGACATTTCAACAGCAGGCCCGTTATTCAGCACCACAATATTGCGGATGATGTTTTGAAGCTGGCGAATATTTCCCGGCCAGGAATAGCGTGAAAACAGGTCTGCCACATCGGGTGAGAACCGTGTGAAATCGCGGCCCTCTTCCTGGGAAAACCGCTGCAGGTAAAAATTGGCAATCTGCAGCACGTCCAGCCCGCGATCGCGCAAGGGCGGCATATGCAATGGAATAACGTGAAGGCGATAATACAAATCCTCGCGGAAACGGCCCGCACGAACCTCTTCCAGCGGGTCGCGGTTGGTTGCACAAACAAACCGCACATCCACTGTTTCCAGCGAACTGCCACCAACCTTCTGAAAGGTTCCGGTCTGGATGAAACGCAAAAGCTTGGTTTGCAGCTCCAGATCCATTTCGCAAATTTCATCCAGAAACAGGGTTCCATTTGCCGCGCGGTGCGCCGCCCCCTCACGGTCTGTCACCGCACCGGTAAAGGCCCCTTTGACGTGACCGAAAATCTCGCTTTCCATCAAATCCTTGGGAATGGCGCCGCAGTTTAACGGAATGAAAGGCGCATTTGCCCGCTCGCTACGACGATGAATGGCTTCTGCCGCCAGTTCCTTGCCCGTCCCGCTTTCACCCGTAATAAAAACGGTCGCCCTGCTTGGCGCTGCGGAATCGATGATCCGGTAAATACCACGCATGGTTTCGGAAGCACCGATAAAGTCAAAATATTTCTCGCCGTCGCCAAACGTGACGTCCAGCTTCTTTTCCGCACGTCTCCCGCCCCCGCCTTCGGGCGCTGCATTCAATTCGGCATCCATGTGCTGTGCTTTGCCCGCAAGGGCCGCCGAAACGGTTTCGCGCAATTTTTCAGCGGTAAAGGGTTTTAATAAAAAATCATATGCCCCGTCGCGCATCGCCTCCACCGCGACATTGACCGAACCATGCGCGGTAATCACGATAATCCGCGTTGATGGTGAAACCTCATGGGCCATGCGCAACACATCGCGACCGTCCATATCCGGCAACAGCAAATCAAGAACGACCACATCAAACCGGTTTTCCTGCAACAGGCGAATGGCCTCGCGTCCGACGCCAATATGGGCAATATCATGCCCATCGACACGCAAATAATCCTGATATACCCGTGCCAGCGACAGGGTATCTTCAACAATCAGAATACGGGCATCGGAAACTGCCATGCTGGTCAACTACTTCCTTCGTCTGACAGGGGCATCAACGGCAGTGCTGCCTATCGTCCTTTTGCCAGAGGTTTTTAGCGAAAACAGTATGAAAAATCATATATATATGAGTATCCTGTCATCTGACAATCCGGACCGTAACACCCAAACGTCGTGCGCAAAACTTCACATGAGTGAATATAGGCGAAGAACAAAATTTCGGCTAAAATATATCCCGACAATTGAAAAATATTGGAAATATTTTTTGAATGGCGACCCGTCGACCAGGAGGAAGACAGCGTGATTTATAAAACGCAGCAAAACGAAACTGCCGTTATCATCGAAATGTCCGAACGCTTTACATTTAGCGACCATACGGTATTTCGCAAACTGATCGACGAACTTTCCAGCCTGAATTCCCTTACCCGGATCTTTGATCTCTCCGGGATCGAATTTGTCGATTCAGCCGGGTTGGGCATGCTACTGCTCGCCCGTGACGAGGCGGAAAAAAACCATGCCACCATTGTGCTGCGCGGGGCAAAAGGCCAGGTCAAACGCATGCTGGAAGTTGCCCGCTTCGACACTCTTTTCCAGATGGAAGACTGATAATGTCTGGCGGCATCTATCAGGCTTCTGGCACACCAATGACGCATCGTGTCGCCATTGCCGGGAATGCCAGCCTTGAAACGGCCAAAAACCTGATCTTTGGCGAGCATCTTTTCGTTGCCGAAGATGTATCCGACACCCGTTTCTTCCACGGTACCGGTATCGAGGATTTCCCCCGCGAAACCCGGTTTCAGGTGTGTTTTTTACCCAATCTGGTCACGCCGGACTGGCTGGGCGCCTTGCCGCGACTGAACTGCAACTATTTTATCGAAGCCTATGACGGGCTGGAACTGGGCGATCTCAGCCCGTTACGCCGCCCGTTTCCCGGCCCGCAATGGGACCTTCTTGCCTGCCTGTCCACGCAAAGCGCCTATCATTTGCCAATTGCCCGCAAATTTGTCACCGCCCTGCGCCGGCGCGGCGTGTTGCACGACAAAATTGCGCCAACCCTTGAAATCGCCGTGCAGGAAGCTTTTTCCAATTCGCTTTTGCATGGCAACATGGAAATCGACACCACCGGCCATCTTTCGATGGAAAAATTCAATGCGCTGGAACAAACCACGCGTGAACGGCTTGCCGATCCCGACTTTGGCCATCGCGCCATCATTCTCGCAGCGCGACAACTGACCGAAACGCACGGCGTGGAAATTTTCATCCATGATCAGGGACGTGGCTTCATACCGCCCCAAAACGGCGAATTGCGCGCCATGCCCGGCAGCGATTCCACATTCGGGCGCGGATTGTCGCTCATCCGAACACTGTGCAATGATCTTGGCTTTGAACGTGATGGCCGCACCATTCGTATGCGCTTTTCCGGCCATCCGGCAATGGAAGATGGTTCCGTTTCAACGGATTTGACCGATCGGCCCCCGTCGGCAGCGCGGTTATATGCCGCTGCACCACCGCCTGTCGGGTCCGCCCGGTCCGGCGGTGCATCTTCCCGGCCCGTCAGCCCGGCAACCCCGCCACTTCCTGCGGAAAATTCCGGTCAGAATATCGCGCCAATTGCCTTTGCCGGCGAGATACAAGACCCCCGCGAACTCTATCAGGCCTGCATCCTGATTGCCGACGACACCCTGATCTCGCGTGAAATTGTCGCCTCCTATTTGCGGGCCGAAGGTTTCACCAATCTGGTCTTTGCGCGTGACGGCAATGACACCCTTGAACAGGTGCGGCAAAACCAGCCGGACCTGATTATTCTCGACATCATCATGCCCGGCCTGGACGGCTATGATGTCTGCAAACAGATCCGTGCCGATCCCGACTATTTTGAAGTTCCCATCATTGCGCAAACCGCGCTTGAAGAAAACGAAGGCCGCACGCGCATTTTCGAGGATGGCGCAACCGACCTTATTCTCAAGCCGCTCAACAAATCGGAACTGCTGGCACGGGTTCGCATTCATCTGGAACACCGTATTCTGGTCAAACAGTTACGCGCCTATCGTGACAGAACCCAGTCCGAACTGGTCCTGGCCCATGACATGCAGGCCATGCTGGTGCCACGGCCGGACTATTACCGCACCGTTGGTCGTGATTACGGGCTTTCCATCAGCGCCACATTTCAGATGTCATCCGAACTGGGCGGCGATATATGGGGCCTGGCACCGCTTGATGAAGACAGACTGGCAATTTATCTGGTTGATTTCGCCGGCCACGGCATTGGTGCGGCCCTTAACACCTTTCGCCTGCATTCCCTGATGTGGTCCGACGGCGAAGACCTGCATGACCCTGGCAGTTATCTCGAATCCCTCAATGTGCAGCTCAAGCGGCTTTTGCCGGTGGGGCAATATGCCACCATGCTTTATGGCATCATTGACCGTAAAAAGGCCCTGTTTCGATATGCCTGTGCGGCATCGACATCTCCGGTGATCGGTAAAAACAACGGCCAGGAAATACGCTTCCTCGACGGGTCCGGGGTGCCTCTTGGCGTCACCAATGACGCCCGTTACGAAACCCGCGAAACCCCGTTTGGCGATAATTCCTTCCTCATGCTCTATAGCGACGCCCTGATCGAAACACCGTTAAATAACGGCAATATGCTGGATCCGGAACGCCTGCAGGATGTCCTGTATCATATCATGAAACGCCCGGGTGGTGGCAGCGACCTGGCATCCCAGGTCACGGACTATTTTTACGATCATACCCCCCGCGAGCTAAGCGATGATTTCACCCTCATCACCCTGCAACCACAAACTGCCCCTTCCCGGCAATAAGGCCTGTTGCCCCTGATCAGGATCGAATGGCCGGATGGGCAGGTTCGCTCCAGTACCAGGCGCGGGTCGGGCTATTGTGTTTTTTGACCTCGATCTGGCTGGCCGCGTGATTTTGCCAAACCATCACCCCGCCGGATGGGGCCGGATCCGTTTGCATCGGCACAAGCCGGATTGCTGCGGGCGCAACCGGGCCAGGCGCAATCTGTGCAGGTACAATCGGGGTGGCTTGCAAAACATTCTCACGGGTCACATTGGCAGACCGGGTGATGCAGGCCTGCAAAATAGTGGCAAGCCCCCGTCTGGCCCCGGCGTGGGACGGCTCGTCAGACAAAACCTGTGCCAATTGATCAAGGGCGCGCCGCAAATGCCGACTGTTACATAGAAGCTCCGCCAGGATCACACGCAAATCCCGCATTTCCGGGCGCAGACTGATGGCAATTTCCAAATGCGCCACAGCCTGGTTGCGGTTGCCTTTTTGCAAATAGGTCCTAACCAGCCCCAAATGGGTTGCATCATCCAGATCATCGGCCAAAAGGGCACGCCCGAAACATTCCAGCGCCAGATCGGTCAGGCCCGCATCCAGCAGGGCATGCCCCATCACCCGCAGGCGGGCCGGAACATCGGGAAGACAATCGATCAACTGGCGCAGTCGCAGCCGCGTTTCGGGGGCCAAATCCGCCGTCTCTCCGTTCGGGGACGATGTTATGTAAAGACCCGGCTGTGATTGCGCCATTTTGCCAGAACCCTGCGTGCAAATAAAGTTGGGCGATGGTACCGACTCGGCAGGAAACAGGCAACAATGAAAAATTTCTCGAGTCGTATCAGGGACTTACAAGCCAATAGACCTTACAATGTCAGCCATCAGATAAACGACGCGGGAAAATCACACGATAAAAACCGTTTTATTGAAAATTTACTTTTAAATTCAATATATTATCAAAACCCCATTCCGGGCGGTCAAATCCGATGGTGAGATCGCCCCATGATAACCCTGCTGCCCCCCTCTCAACAGCGTTTCACCATCAAAACCCGTCAGCTACCCGGGTTAACGGATGCGTCACAAACGGTGTTTAAGGGATCAAACGACACCTTTGCTGCCGGACGGGCAAACAAATAGCCCTGGCCATAACGGGCCCCCAATTCACGCAGAGTGGTGCATTGTTCAAGGGTTTCAACCCCTTCGACCACACAATCAATGCCAAAGTTTTCGCACATGTCAAAAACGGTTTTGACGATATGCTGGCTGCGGGGATTACTGACAATCGGCGTGATAAAGCTGCGATCAACTTTAAGGCAGTCAATTTCCAGTTCATGCACATAGCGCAAACTGGAAAAACCGATCCCGAAATCGTCCAGGGCCACGCGTGCTCCGCAACGACGCAACCGTTCGATATGCTGGCGGGCCGCATCAAAATCGCGCAGAATTGCCGTTTCGGTGACTTCAAATGTAATACGGGACGGCTCAATGCCCGATTGGTCAATCCGCGCAATCAGCCAATCCATCATTTCCGACACAGCCAGATCATGCGCCGACAGATTAAAAGACACGCCAATATGCACCGGCCAGTTTTCAACTTCCTGCAACAGCCGGTTAAACAGGATACGGGTCAAATCATTCACCCGGTCGGTTCTTTCCGCCATCGGAAAAAACACGTCAGGTGCCACAAACCCCAGCTCGGGGCTGTGCCAGCGCGCCAGCGCCTCTACCGAATAGATGGCACCGCTGTCCAGATTATAAACCGGCTGAAAAACCAGGGATAATTCCTGTTCCAGATCGGCCTGGCGCAAGCCCTGCTCAATGCGCGATTCCTGGCGAATAATGGTTTCATGACAGGCAGCAAACAGCATGCTTGTGCCCCGGTCATTGCGCTTGGCATGATAAAGGGCAAAATCGGCGCGTTCAAACAAACCAATCGCCGTACGTGCGGCAGCGGGAAAGGTTGCAATCCCAACAGTCGCCGACAATTGCACATATCCCCCGGCACACTCGAAGGGCTGTTTCAAAATGGCGCAAATTTCGGTGGCAGTCTTTTCCAGTGTCTCCGCACTGTCATAGCCATCGACAATCGCCGCAAACTCGTCGCCGCCCAACCGGGCAACATATCCCCCGGTTCCCAATACATTGCAAATGCGTTTACCGGAACTGACCAGTATTTCGTCACCGGCCAAATGCCCATAAACGTCGTTAACCGGCTTGAAACCGTCAAGATCGATCAAAATAACGGCAAACTGCCGGGGGCCCGTGTTGTTTTCGTCCCCCGAAGCCCGTTGCAGGGCATGGGCGATTTTGGCATTGAGAACGTTAAAATAATCCCGACGGTTGGCAAGACCGGTCAGGGCATCACAATGGGCCAGTTTTTCGTTTTGCGCACTGAGTTCAAGGGTCTGATAGTGTTTTTCCTGCAAGACCTTTCGCGACTGTAACAGGTCGGCAAAGGACAAATAATAACTGCGGATAAAATAGATGACGACCAGAAACACCGTCAGCATATTCACCGAAATCATCGAAAAAATCGCGGTTCCGTTAAAGGAAAATGTCGCGATACAGCCGCCAAAAACCGTTGTAATGACAAACAAGGCGGCTGCCGGAAACTGAAACAGGCAAAAAACACATCCGACAACCGTCACCGAAATGAAATAGGCGACATGAAGCTGGTGCAATTCATCGCCAAAACAATAAAGTGCAATCGCCCAGCCGGTAAACAAGACACTTACAGCGACAGCCATGAAGCGAATACGCTGAAGCATAAGAACAACACTCGGCATATCGTCCAGAACCGCCTTTGTCCTGATCCAGACAATAGAGCGAAAAAGGCACAATAACGTCAAAAAACCGGGAAAGAATACCGTCAGAAAAACGGGAGCCTGTTGAAAATGCGTATAACTCAGACCCAGTGCATTTACCATCAACAGCAAATACATCATCGGTATTTGCCGCGTCAGGCCTTCGACCTGCGCACGCATCAATTCCGGACGTTCGTAATGCAACCGGAACAGATCAACAAAGCTCTCAAACTGCTTCGTTAAAAACACGAATTAACTCTCGCTCAGATGGCAGGCAGCGGGGCGCTTTTCTGCGGGGTTTGCTTGCTCCCGATCAGCGCGTCACTCTCTGGCCGATCATCGGGAAAGGATATTAGCTGTAGATATATTTATAATATAAAGATTAAAGAGAAGCCCGGCAAAAATTATACCATCAGACTAAATTATTACCCTGTCCGTTTAGGGTATCCCGCCGAATGAACAAGGTCCCCACTGTCACAGATCACACCGCTCCGCACGTTTGGCCTGCCCAACAGCGCCAAACACGGACAAAACTGCACCCGTATAAATGGAAAACCGGCCAGATAAAACCAATATCAGGAGCGCATTGGCGCGTCATTTTATTGTTTTTTTCTTCTTTGTTTTTTTGGTTCTGCTGGCCCGCAACCCGGCATCAAGGGCGACACGGGCGTAAGGCAGAATGTCGTCTTCATCTTCCAGCCAGTCGCCGGGAATTTCGTAATAGGAAATGCAAATGCCCTCCGGCCCTTGCGGATAAAACATATCAAGATGGCGGGCTTCAAAAACATCACGGCAAAGATCATCCGCCTTTAAAAAAAGAACATCGTCGGCAACCAGCCCGAAAACAATGCCGTCACAATAAATTCCCCAACCACCAAACATGCGCCGGGCCGTGATATGCCCCAGCGGGGCAAACAGGTCGGTCAGCATCGCGACAAATTCGTTCCGGCCACGTGCTGCCGGCTGTCCGCTAACGCCCAAGGCCATTTAAAATTTCCCCCTCGACCCCTTCGGAAATCATGTAATCACGCATCGAACGTCCTGGCGTGGGACGATACCGTTCGCCCAGAACCTCCATTGCCACAATACGGTCCGCCCGGAACACGCGAAAGGCATTGCGCAATTCGCACCACCCCGCCAGCAACCATACCGACCCGAAAAACAACATGCCCAGCGGCCACACGCGGCGCTGCGTGCGCACCCCGTTCACATCGGTATAATCAAGGTTAATAATATTGCGTTCACGAATGGCCTGGCGCAAAACCGGCATTGAAACAACAATCGGTTCCTGGGCAATATCGGCCACGGCAATGGGTATACCGCCAATCAGGCCGCGCAACCTTTCGGGCACCACCGCCTCGATTTTCGACAACGCATCGCTTGCCGCGCGTGCCATTTGCGGGTCGGTCCAGCTTTGCACCATGCGCGCGCCGACCACCAGGGCCTCGATTTCTTCGGCATCGAACATCAGGGGGGGCAGGTCATATCCGTCACGCAGGATATAGCCTACACCGGCCTCGCCCTCCACCGGCACGCCAGATGCCGCCAGATCACGAATATCGCGATAAATTGTCCGTTCGGAAACTTCCAGTTCCTCGGCCAGTTCGCGGGCCCGGCTCAGTTTACGTCGGCGCAAAATCTGGACCAGGCGAAACAGTCTGTCTGCACGTCTCATATCAATTTTCCGGCTTTTTCCAATTCGTGCATGCTACCATAGCCCTCCTGACAGTATCCTGTCAGGAGGGCTATGGTATAGCGTCATGCTGTAGCTGAACAGAACCGGAGGAATTCATGATCGACCATTTGGGCATTCCTGTTACCGACCACACCAAAGCCCATGATTTTTATTGTGCGGCCCTTGCCCCGCTTGATATTTCCGTCGTTATGGAAGTCACTGCCGAACAAACCGGCGACAAGGCCCATACCGGCTTTGGCAATCATGGCAAACCGTTTTTCTGGATTTCCGAATGCGATAAAGGCACCACGCCACCGCCTGGCATCCACATTGCCTTTAGCGCCCCGACGCGCGCCCTTGTTGATGCGTTTTACCACGCCGCCCTTGCTGCGGGTGCCAGGGATAATGGCGCGCCGGGCCTGCGCCCGCACTATCACGAGAACTATTATGGGGCCTTCGTCCTGGACCCGGATGGCAACAATATCGAGGCGGTCTGCCACGGCCCGGCCGCGTAAGGCCAAACCTGATACCGATATGCTCCTTGCCGGGCCATCCGTTTGATCCGGCAAGGAGAAATTGCTGCCCCACCACGCAAAGCCCTGGCAACCGGCTTTGTTCTTTCCGTTATTTATCTTATAATAATTTTGCATTGCGAAACCAAAATCGGCAACACCCCCCTCTTGTAATGGCAACACGCGCCACCACGCCAATGCCGTTATAGTCGGGTTTCTGGCCGCCCTGTCGATAGGGCTGCCTGTGACGCCACACCCCAAAAAATCAAAAGTGCGCCGATGCCAAACGCACCAAAACGGAATACGACGTTGCCCCACACGCCGCCAAAACCAGACCATCCCGCCAGCACCTCTCAAGCCAGTGCCAGTGTCCGTGCCGATGGTGGCTCGCAATCGCAAAACACGCCGCAACGATCGGAAATCTCCCCCGCACGTCGCCTGGGAAACCTGCCAGAATTGCTGCAATGGGCCCTGTTATTTGGCAGTTCTGTGTTGCTGGGGATCGTGCTGCATCATTTTAATGTCCCCGCCGCCCTTTTGCTGGGCCCCATGATTATCGGCATTATCATGGGCACCAACAGCGCCTCCATTCGCATCCCGCGTATCAGCTTTATTGCGGCCCAGTCGGTTCTGGGCGCCATGATTGGCGGGTCGATGACGGCGGCCATCATAACGTCCTTTGTCAATGACTGGCCTTTGGTCCTTGGCATCACCCTGATCACCCTGCTTGCCAGCAGCTTTTTGGGCTGGCTGTTGTGCATTCGCCGGGTCTTGCCTGGCACCGTGGGCATTTGGGGGTCTTCGCCCGGTGCCGCATCGGCAATGGTGATCATGGCAGAAGCCTTTGGCGCCGATGCCCGGCTGGTCGCCTTCATGCAATATGTGCGGGTGGTTTGCGTGGTCACGGTAGCATCACTGGTGGCAAATTTCTGGGTTTCCAGCACCCTGCCCGCTGGCACCGCAATCCCGGTTCAAGACTGGTTTCCCGTTTTTGACCTTACCAATTTTGGCCTGACCCTGCTGGTGGCCGGGGTATCGGCCGTGCTGGGGGTCGTGTTGCGCATTCCGTCTGGCGCATTGTTGTTGCCCATCATCACGGTGATGGTGCTTCACATCAATGGCTGGCTGGAAGTGGAATTGCCCGAATGGTTTTTGGGCCTGACCTATGCCATTATCGGCTGGACCATCGGCCTTAAATTTACCCCCGCCGTTTTGCATCATGCCGCCAGCGCGCTGCCCAAAATCCTGCTGTCCATTGTCGTGCTGATCGGCTTTTGTGCCGGTATTTCGGTTTTGCTGGTGCACTTCCTGGATGTGGACCCGTTAACCGCCTATCTGGCAACCAGCCCCGGCGGGCTTGATTCCGTTGCCATTATCGCAGCCAGCACCCATGTCGATTTGCCTTTTATTCTGGTCATGCAATCGGCCCGGTTTTTTATGGTATTGCTGATTGGCCCGCCTCTGGCCCGGTTTATGGCGCGTATGACTGCCGATAAACAGGCCGGGGACATCTGATCGTACCCCTGGCAATCCCTGCTGCGCAGGCATCACGCGCTAAAACGCCAGCACCCGGCGAATGAAGCCGTCAACGCGGGCCTGAAGGGTATTGCCCTGCTGTTCCAGATCAACCGCAGCATGGGAAACTTCCTTAATCACCGCATCCCCTTTTTGCTGTGCGGTTCTGATGTCATCGGCACTGCTTCTGGCTGCGCGGGCATCCTCAAGTGCGGCATTTGCCTTGCCCGCCAGATCATCGCATATGCCGTGCTGAATCTCGCTTTGCTGGGCGGTGCGCGCTGCGCGGTCACGCAACTCGACCATGCTTCCGGCAAACCGTTCCACCGTGTGGCCGGCCTCGCTGATAGCGGTCGTTACGTTTCCCATCCAAACATCAATGTCTCTGGTTGTTAAATCGGCCTGATCAGCAAGGGCCTTGACCTCTTTGGCAACCACCTCAAAGCCGCGCCCGGCCGCGCCGACGCGTGCCGCCTCGATCGCGGCATTCAGCCCCAGCAACTTGATGCGTGTGGCAATGTCGGAAATTGTTGCCAGCATCCTTTCGGCATCGGCAGCCCGGCTTTGCAGCCCTGTAAAGGTTTCCTGCATATGCTGCGCATCCCTGCCCAATTCCTCGGTGGTGCGGTGGGTGTCAGCAGCGTCAGTACCCACAAGTTGCAGGGCATCCTGCAAAGACGTCATGCCCCGGGCGACATTTTCAATGCGCAAAAGGGCGGTATCCGCCGCGCGATCAATTCGTGCCGTGCAATCCCGCGTGCGCCCGTTGGCCTGGTCCAGAACCCCCAGCGCCCCGCGCATCTGGCTTACCGCCACGCCAAGAGCCGTCACAGTGCCCTGAATTTCCGCCTCGAAATCGGCAGCAAGGGCGCGTCGGCTTTCAATCGCGCCCGCACGTTCCACAACTCTGGCCACCTGTCCGGTGACAAACCCCAAAAGCTCCAGCATTGTTTCATCAAGCCGGGCGATTTCACGGCTGAAAAATTCGATGACCGCAATCACCTTGCCATCCAGCCGCACCGGCAGGGCAAAACACCCGCGCAAACCGTTTTGTTGTGCCGTTCGCGCACGCAGGAACCCGTCGCGTACTGTAACATCGGCAAGGCACACGGCCGCGCCATTTTGCGCCACATCGCCAATCAATCCCTGCCCAGGGGCAAAAACCGTGGCTTCCGACTGCTGGCAAAATTCGGCCAGCGCATCGGGCGTCACCCCCTGTCCGATCACCCATATCCCCGCAGACACCATATGATCCGGATCGACCGCTGCCATGTCACGGCGTGCTGTGCCCGAAACAAGACCAGCGTTAAGGCCGGCACGCATGTAAACATGCCCGACCGGCCAACCGGTATAATTGCAAACCGCCTCGAGAATCCGGTGAATGGCACGATCATATTGCTCTGCAACATCGGCAATCGCCGTAACCTCGCGCAACAGGCGCAATATGCCCGCCATCGTGTCAGAACGGCTCTGGATGGGGTCTTCTTCGCGGGAAACCGAACGGATAAAAGCTGCAAACATGGGACTCTCCGTAGCACAATATACCGGCCGGGCGCTTTTCGCCCTTGCCGTCATACAGGCCACGTTGCCCTTTGCATATTTTGGCTCCGTTACCAAAACATGATGATTTCATCCTAGCGCGATATTGCACCTGCGAAAAGCCCTTTTCGCGGGCAACAAATTAACGGCGTAAAAGCTTGGCCGCCGCCCCCGATGCCACCATCACAC
Source organism: Thalassospira profundimaris (assembly GCF_003326755.1). Lineage (GTDB taxonomy): Bacteria > Pseudomonadota > Alphaproteobacteria > Rhodospirillales > Thalassospiraceae > Thalassospira > Thalassospira profundimaris_B. Next base: position 56,503 of record NZ_JPWH01000027.1, read on the forward strand.
CGACAATCACCAGTGCGACCGCCAATATCAAACTCATGCTGCCCGCTTCGCCCAGCAAAAATACACCGCCCAGGGCGGAAAAGGCCGGGGTTAGCGCGCCAAACGCCGCGGCCCCGGTCGAGCCGATATTGCGAACGGCAATGCCATAGGTCACAACTGCAATCACGCCAGATAACAGCCCCTGAAACACAAGTTGCACCAGCACATCATTCAGCGGTGCCTCGACAATATTGGTCCCGGTAAACAGGGCGATCACGGCGAAGCTGACAAAGGACCAAAACCCGGTAAAGGCAGCAGCATCAATCGCCTGAAGGCCGGATCTCCGCAGGGCATGGGTATAACTGGCCCACATAAAGGCCGCACACACCAGCAGCGCATAGCCAACAATCACCGTATCCTCGTCCGCCTGGCCGGGTTGCAGGGCGGTTAAAATAATAATGCCCGTGGCAATCACCCCATAGCCCACCCAGCGGATGACATTGGGTCTTTCGCCAAACACGGCCACCCCGATCAACACCGCCCAAATCGACATTACCCCCGGCAACAGAGTGCCAACATGCGAAGCGGGGGCAAATTTAAGGGCCGTTGCCACCACCAGCGAATAGGCCACACCCGAGCCGCCAACGATAACCAGCCCCAGGCCAATCGGCAGGCCGCGCGGCCAGATACCGCGCTTCCACCAAATCGGCGAGAGCAGAACAAACGGCACAAAAAAGCGGATCAAGCCAATATCAATCGCATTAAACCGCGTTGTTACCGCATAGCGGGTTGCAATAATCCACGATGCCCAAATGGTTACGGTCAAAACGGCACAGAATGTGCCCAAAAGGCGGTTTTCAACCAAATCTGTAGGGGATGACGGGGCGGACGGGCGCAACATAAATGATATCCTGACGATTGAAATCCGGTGTCAAAAGACCACGCTGCATCGCACAAATCAAGATTTGCCAGCAGGGCCCTGGCTATTCTTTTGGCGCGCGTTTCACCGCCAAGAAAGACCCAAGCAAAACGGGGCAGAAAATGCCTCTGCCCCGTTGGAAACGATATGTGTGATCAGGATGGATCAGATGCCAAATTCGGCAAAAAAGTCATTGCCCTTGTCATCGATCACGATGAAAGCCGGGAAGTCTTCAACCTCGATCTGCCAGACGGCTTCCATGCCCAGTTCGGGATATTCCAGAACCTCGACCTTTTTGATGCAATCCTGTGCCAGACGGGCCGCCGGACCGCCAATGGAACCCAGATAAAAACCGCCATATTTCTGGCAGGCATCCTTGACCTGTTTGGAACGATTGCCCTTTGCCAGCATGACAAACGATCCGCCAGCGGCCTGGAACTGCTCGACATAGGCATCCATACGCCCGGCCGTTGTCGGCCCGAACGACCCCGATGCCATGCCATCTGGCGTTTTTGCCGGGCCCGCATAATAAACCGGGTGGTTTTTCATGTATTCGGGCATGCCTTCACCAGCATCAAGGCGTTCCTTGATTTTGGCATGTGCAATGTCACGGGCAACAATTACCTTGCCGGTCAGGGCCAGGCGGGTTTTGACCGGATATTGCGAAAGCTGCTTGCGGATGTCATCCATCGGCTGGTTGAGGTCAACCTTGACGACTTCATCATCCAGATGTTCATCGGAAACCTCCGGCAGGTATTTCGCCGGGTTATGTTCCAGATCCTCGATAAAGATGCCGTCCTTGGTGATTTTGCCCAGCACCTGACGGTCCGCCGAGCACGAAACCCCAATACCGACCGGGCAGCTTGCGCCGTGGCGCGGCAGGCGGATAACCCGCACGTCATGGCAGAAATACTTGCCGCCAAACTGCGCGCCAATGCCCATTTCGCGGGTCATTTCCAGAATTTTCTGTTCCCATTCAAGGTCACGGTAAGCCTGGCCATGTTCGCCGCCTTCGGTCGGCAGGTTATCGTAATACCGTGCCGATGCCATTTTAACGGTTTTCAGCGTGGCTTCCGCCGACGTGCCGCCAATAACGATGGCAAGGTGATAGGGCGGGCAGGCCGACGTGCCCAGCGTGCGGATTTTTTCATCAAGAAACTTGCGCAGGCTTTCGGGGTTCAACAGCGCCTTGGTCTGCTGAAACAGGAAGGTTTTGTTGGCCGACCCGCCGCCCTTTGCCATGAACATGAATTTGTATTCGCAACCCGGCGTTGCATACAGGTCAATCTGGGCGGGCAGGTTGGAACCGGTGTTTTTTTCCTCGAACATATTGAGCGGGGAAACCTGCGAATACCGCAGGTTATATTCCTGATAAGCCCGCCAGATGCCCTTGGAAACGGCTTCTTCGTCACTGCCATCGGTAATGACACGGCCACCGCGCTTGCCCATGACAATCGCCGTGCCGGTATCCTGGCACATGGGCAGCACACCGCCCGAGGCAATGTTGGCGTTTTTCAAAAGGTCCATCGCGACAAATTTGTCATTCGCCGTTGCTTCCGGGTCATCCAGGATTTTGCGCAACTGTTCCAGATGGCCGGGACGCAACAGATGCGAACAGTCAAAAAATGCCTGAAGGGTGAGTTTTTCAATCGCTTCGGGCGCAACCTTCAAAAAGGTTTCGCCATTAACCTCAATGGTTTCGATACCTTCATCACCAATCTTGCGATATGGCGTGGCATCCTTGCCCTGCTCGAACATGGCTTTATAGACAAAATCACTCATGGAAGGCTTCCGTCTCTCTCAAAACAAGGTGGGTGTTTTTTTGGCTTTGCTTGACCGGAACATAGCGCCTGACGCGCCAAAATACCACGCCTTTGAGGACATAACCGTGGCGGGGTTCAAGGCAAACAGGACCGATTCGTGAAATTTTATATCGCAACAAGAAGAAACCAACATTCCCAGTCGGTTATTTAAATCATTATCAAAGTATATAATATATCGTCTTATGTATAAAACGACTCCAATCGCAAAAATTGTATTTTTAAAAATGAATTAAATTTTGATATTTGTCTTGAACCCCCGCCAGTCCACAACAGAGTATGCCTCGCCTTAAATGAACGATCTTTATTTGGGGTAACAGATCATGCTCAACTTCCAGCGCAAACGAACACAAGAAAAATCAAAGGGAAAATCAGAATCAGAGGCAAAGCTCGAAATTGCCCGGCAAAATACTTTTTATCGCGACGTCATCAATTCCATTCCCTACAACATTGTGACATGTGATTTATCGGGAAAAATCCGTTTTATCTCCCGGGAATTCGCCCAGACGCTGTTGCAGACGGACGATGTCGATTTTGCCAAACTGATCGACCTGCCTCTTGCGCAACTCAACAAAATATTTGACCGCAAACAGTTCCACAATCTGGGCAATCGGCTTGGGGAAATGCCGATTTATCAGCGTGTCCGCCTGGAAGACCAGACACTGATGGTCACAGTCACCCCCCTTCAGGATGAAACAGGGGCAGAAACCGGATTTATCCTGAGCGCGGAAGTCATCACTGACCAGGTCAAGATGGGGCGGAACTGCGTTAATCTGTCGCAAAAGGTGCAGGAAGCGGCTGACAAACTGAATACGCTGTCAAACGATCTTGCCGAAAATTCGGCCGAGGGATCCGATCTGGCAGGGCATATTCGCGAGGCCGGAGACACCACAGCACAGCAGGCCAATCACGTTTCCAGCACGGCTGAACAAATGACCCAGTCGATCAGCGAAATATCCTCGCAGATCGACCGACTTACCGAAGTCGCCAACCGGGCGGTATCGG
>NZ_JPWH01000028.1 GCF_003326755.1 Thalassospira profundimaris
TTTGCGCAGGCTCAGCAAGGGCAAAGCCCGCTGCAAAATCTGGCCCCCGCAACCAATAAAAAGCCCTGCCATCTTTTGATGGCGGGGTTTTTTATTTATTCCGGTGTTTGCTTTAAACTGATGATCTTCCTGCGTTATGAGGCTGTTCCGGGGGAAGGTCAAAAGACGTAAAGATGTGCTTCTCTGGAGCTGGATGCATGCCTGACATGTTAGTTCGTTGACATTAATATGACAAGCTGCAACTATCGGGCAAAACTAATGTATTAGAGGAGGAATACGGCGCATGGACGGAGGAGTCCCCAATCCTGCATGTCAGTCAAAGGTGCTGGCCGCGATGCTATCTGGACTGCCCGAGATCGCGCGCGCCGCGCTGGTCGATCCGGTGCCGCCACGTAACTGGAACGATTGGTCAGCCCTCGCGCCGGAAGCGCCTGCCGCGTTGTTTTGCCCGCGTTCTGTCGAGCAGGTTTCGGCGATCCTTGCCGCCGCGAATGCCGCACGGGTACCGGTGGTGCCGCAGGGCGGTCTGACCGGCCTATGCGGCGGGGCACGGCCGATTGCGGGCGGCATCGCATTGTCGCTCGAAAAAATGGTTGGCATCGAGGAAATCGATGAAGCGTCGGCCACGATGACTGTGCTGGCCGGGACACCGCTCGAGACCATCCAGAAGGCTGCCGCCGAGCGCGGGATGTTCTTCTCGCTGGACCTTGGCGCACGTGGGTCCTGTGCTATCGGCGGCAATGCCGGGACCAATGCGGGCGGTAATCGGGTGATCCGCTATGGGATGATGCGCGACCTCGTCCTTGGTGCCGAGGTGGTGTTGCCTGATGGCACCGTCGTTAACGCGCTGTCCAAGCTCATCAAGAACAACACTGGCTACGACGTGCGTCAGCTTTTTATCGGGTCGGAGGGCACGCTTGGGGTGATCACGCGATTGGTGCTTCGCCTGCACCCGGCGCCCGGCTGTACCCATGCGGCGATTTGCGGCCTGCGCGATTATGGCAAGGTTGTTGATCTGCTGCGCGGCGCGCGGCGCCAGCTGGGACCGATGCTCTCGGCCTTCGAGGCGATGTGGCCCGACTATTGGCAGGTGGCCTGCGCCGTCCCGGGAGTGCGCGACCCGCTTGATGGGACCCACGCCCACACCGTACTGATCGAGGCACAGGGCACTGACGAAAATATCGACGGCCCGCGCTTCATGGCTTTTCTCGAATCAATGTTTGATGAGGGGATCATCGACGACGCGGCGATTTCGCAGAGTCTCTCGGATGTGCAGTCCTTCTGGGGCGTACGCGACGCCTGTGCCGAGTTCAAGACCACGCTGGGCCCGCACCATGCCTATGATGTCGGTCTGCCCACGGGCCAGATGGACGCCTTCGCCGACGCCTGCCGGGCCGCCGTGGCAAAAGCCGTGCCGGGAGGGCGCTCCGTCTATTACGGGCATATCGGTGATGGAAACCTGCACCTTCTGGCCTGGGTGCCAGGGGCAGATCCGCAACCCGGCGAGATGCTGGACGAGGCGGTCTATGCCACCGTACGCGCCTTTGGCGGATCGGTCTCGGCCGAGCACGGGATCGGCACGACCAAGAAGAAATACCTTGAATTCTCTCGCACTCCCGAAGAGCTCGATGTGATGCGGCGGGTCAAACACGCGCTTGATCCCAACGGCATCCTGAACCCAGGCAAGGTGATCGACACATGAAGCTGCTTCGCTTGCTGGAAGCGCATTTCGAGCGCGCGATCCTTGCCACCATCCTCTTTGCACTGGTCACGATCCTCGCGGCACAGGTGGTGTTTCGCTACGTCCTTGGGTCACCGCTGGTCTGGTCCGAGGAACTGGCCCGCTACCTGTTGGTCTGGTGCACCTTCATCGGGGTGAGCCTCGCCGTTCGCGAAGGCCGCAATATCTCGGTCGATCTGCTTCCGGTGCTCTGCGGACCGCGCTTTCTGCGCGTCTTTGCTGTGTTGGCACTACTTGGCGCGGGCCTCTTCTTCGCCCTGATGGTCTGGTATTCGGTGCCGCTCACCGAACGGATCGCAAGGATCGGACAGGCCTCACCGGGGCTGGGGATTCAGATGTGGCTGGTTTACCTCGCGGTGCCGGTGGGCATGGGGATGGCTTTTCTGCGCGCCCTGCAAGCCCTTTGTCTGCTGATCCGTAACGGCGCTGTTCCCGGCCATGAGCAGACGGATAACCATACCGTCATCAACGAAGACGTTTAGGGGACCCTGATGCTTGCCGCTTATTCTCTTGGTTTCTTTATCGTCGTCTTGCTGCTGAGCATTCCGGTCGCCTTTGCGCTCGGCTATGCGGCACTGCTGCCTGGCTGGTTTGGGGCTCCGGCCAATCCGGGGCAAGTGGTGCGCTCGATTGTGACCGCGCTTGACAGCTTCCCGCTTCTGGCCGTACCGCTGTTCATTTTGGCGGGCGAGATCATGACGCAAGGCGGGTTGGCCCGTCGTCTGTTCAGCTTTGCCGATGCGGTCTTCGGCCGCTTTCGTGGTGGCTTGGCAATGTCTACCGTGGCGGCATGTATGCTGTTCGGAGCCATCTCCGGCAGCTCGCCAGCGACGGTGGCCGCGATTGGCTCTATGGCCGTGCCGTTGCTGGTGGCGCGCGGCTATGATCTTCGGTTCGCGACCGCGCTGATCACGGCGGCAGGCACGCTAGGTGTCATTGTTCCGCCCTCGATTCCGATGATCATCTATGGCATGTCCGCGCAGGTCTCGGTCTCGGCACTGTTCATTGGTGGCATTGGCCCCGCCCTGGTGATTGGCTCGCTGCTGATGCTCTATGCTCATTTTTATGGTCGCAAGCACGCCGCGCGTATCACCTCTGATGCGGGAACGGTGAGTACAGTGAAGGCCTTCCGCGAAAGCTTCTGGGCCCTCGTTGCGCCGGTTTTTGTGCTTGGCGGAATCTATGCAGGAGCCTTCACCCCAACCGAGGCAGCAGCCATCGCCTGTGTGTATGGCGGCTTTGTTTCGATGGTGATTTTCCGCGAACTCTCGCCTTCCGATCTGGGGCGCGTGCTGGTCAATACAGGTCTTACCATCGCACCGATCTTGATCATTGCAGGGACGGGGGCAGCACTCGGTCGCGTGCTGACACTTCTCCAGGTGCCCGCTGCCATTGGCGAATTCATTGGCGGCGCGATTGACGAGCGGATCATTCTGCTGCTGCTGATCAACCTGATCCTGCTTGGCGTTGGTATGGTCATGGAAACGCTTTCGGCAATCATCGTGTTGACCCCGATCCTGCTGCCTGTGCTTGCGCCTTACGGCGTTGATCCAGTGCATTTCGGGCTGATCATGGTGGTCAATCTCGCGATTGGCTTTGCCACACCGCCGGTGGGGGTGAACATCTATGTCGCGAGCGGCATCACCAAGCTTTCGGTGATCCAGATATGCCGTGGTCTCGTGATCCCCATCGCCTTGCTCATCGTCGGCCTTCTGGTCGTCACCTATTGGCCGGGGCTGACGCTCTGGCTGCCAAGTCTCGCCGGCTGATCGCCGACGCGTAAAAACCTACAGGGAGGAACCAACAATGAACCTGAAGAAGCTTTCCATATCGGCACTGTTCGTGCTTGGCACGTCGATGTCCGCCTCGGCGGCGGATTATACGATGATCCTCGCTCACACGCTGAACGACAAATCGCATCCGCTCTATCAGGCGTTTGACAAAATCGAGAAGGATATCGAGGAAAAATCCGGCGGCCGTATCGACGTGCAGCAGCAGGGCGGCGGCGCATTGGGCGGCGACCGCGAGCTGATGGAATCCCTTATGCTCGGCGACATACAGTTCGTGCCGATTTCGACCTCGGGTGCGGTCCAGTTCGTGCCGGAATTCGCAGCCTTCGAAATTCCTTATGTCTTCCCGACCGACACAGCGAAGCTCCGCAAGATCCTCAATGACAGCGAGTTTTCGGCCTTTATCGATAACAAGCTGGCAGAGAAAGGTATCAAGTTCGGTTTGTTCTATAATGCCGGCTTCCGGCAGCTTACGACCTCCGAAGTCGCGGTGCATACGCCAGAGGACATCAAGTCGAACAATCTGCGTATCCGCGTGCCCGAGAATCCCTATTCGGTCGCGACCTGGAAAGCGATTGGCGCCGCCCCGACCCCGATTGCCTTTCCCGAGCTTTATGGTGCGCTGCAGCAGAATGTGGTGGACGGCCAGGAAAACCCCTTTGGGCACATCCTCTCGCAGCGTTTCTACGAGGTGCAGAAATACCTGACCACAACCAGCCACATCCTGCTGGCTAACGTGAACCTCATCAACAAGGAGTGGTATGACAGCCTGCCCGAGGACCTGCAGCAGGTGGTCGACCAGGTGCTGGTGGATGCTGCCAACTTTGAATGGGACGTGCAGGACGAAATGCTGAGCAAGCAGCGCGCACAGATCGCCGAACATATGGAGATTATCGACCTTAACGAGGACGAACTGCAGCAGTTCCGCGACGCGACTGCGCCGCTGCAGGACATGGTGCGTGACAAAATCGGTGACGAGGCCGTGGACTCGCTGCTCAGTGCGATCAATGCCAACAGCTAAAAAGACACAGGTGTGGGGCGGCACGTTTGGCCGCCCCACACCGTCGCCCGCTCCGCGCTTAATTTCAGGTTGGGAAAAGGGGCGGAAGGTATGAAACCGCTGGATTTTTCGGATGCATAAAAGGCGTTCATTCTGAAGTACGGCAAGGGCGGAGCCCGCAGCAAAATGTGACCTCGGACATGAAAAAAGCCCTGCCATTTTTTTGATGGCGGGGCTTTTTGCGGGCTTTTGGGGGGCAGATATTGTTGGACCCGTTGGGGGAAATTACGGGGGCTGCATTACCAGCCGCCGCCACCACCACCGCCGCCCCCACCGCCGGAGAAGCCGCCGCCGCCGGAAAATCCGCCGCCACTGCCAGACCCGGTGGTGGAAATGCAGCTCGTCAGATTGGTGGAAAGGGACTGGCAGGCATCGAAAATCTGGCTGCCGCTGTCACCTGTAGAATAGAAGGAAGAATGTAGTCCCAGCGGGATGGTATTTCTGAATCTGTAGAGATCATCGGATCTTAAAACGCGATCAAATGCGGTGCTCCATTCAGAGTCCATCTTAAGGGCGACAGCAAACGGAAGCAGCCCTGGCAGGGCTTCTCTTTCGCTGCGATTGGCGTGACGGGCCTTGCCCATGCGCTCAAGATAGCGTTTCAGTCCCTTGATCTCTGCCTCACGCGCCTGCCCTTCTGGCGTGGGATGACCGATGCGCAACGCAAATACCCAGAACAGGATGGGGGTTGCAACAAGCCCGATGGCAGCAAGCCATCCCAGCGCACCTTCCACCAGGCCGACAAAAAGCCACATCAGGCAGCCGGGGATCAGCCCGGCGCCCAAGCCACTACCGAGAGAATTGCATAATGTTTCAGATGATCCTTTGGCCCCAAGGGCCCCCATCAACAGACCAAGCCATATCACCGCAAGCGGCGTATAGCGCAAGAGTTCCGCGCCGTCATGAAGGCTGGTCAAGGCTATTGCCGAGGCGAGAGCGGTACACAAAATGGCAGCGGCAAGTTTCCATTTGCCATGCCAGATGTAGTATTTCCGACCGTGTTCCTCGCGCAGGGCGTTGCTGAAATTGTCAAAAACACGCCGGAGCTTTTTCCGGTTTTTACGCTCGACAAGGATATCTCCCCCTTCTGCCTGCAGGCCTGAGATAAGGGCTTCTTCTTCGGGGGCCAGGGTGAGGGTGTCCGGTTTGGGGGCATCCTTGTTTAAAATAATCCGCCAGGCTTTTCCGACGGGTTCGATGGTCATCAGGCCGCGTAGCCCGAGATTGAGGATGGTTGCAATCATGGCGGAATGACCAACCATGCGTTTTTGCGCAATATACTGGACCTGTGCGGGTGTTACGCCTTGGGGGGGATTCCGGCGCTCGATGACACGTGGTTCTTCGCCATGCGTGTGCGATGTGTGTTTGATCCACCGGGCGCTTAGGAACAAAAACCCGCCGAGAATGATCAGGCCGACGACAGAAATTGTCCCGCCCAGGCTCCCGCGCAGCGTCCACCAGAGCCGTTGCTGCCAGCCTGGTTCGCTGATGAAGCCCTGGGGAAAGGTAACAGCAACGGTCAACCCCTCTTTGGGCGCAAGGAACTGGTAGGTTGATATGTCAACTGTGCCGTCGCCAGAACTGGAACTGCGGATGGCATTGGAGTTTGTTGAACCATATGGACCGGTAAATCCCTGTAGACTGGTTGCTGCCGCACCTTCTGGCAGGTGAATGGTGGCCGATGCCCGGTCAATCGGTAAGGCCCAATAGGAACCTGTAACGTTCCAGTACAGTTTGTCCTGATTTTCAAGCTGTCTGATTTGTGGGCCTGTGCGATAGGTCAGCTCAAAGCTGTGGCGGCCCCTCGGGATACTGGTTTGGGAATCGCCCAGATAAATCCGGATATAGCCATCGCGGCGTGCCACGTGCATTGGCACCGGTTTGTCGTCCAGTTTGGCGGACAGCACTTCCAGGGCACCGGCATTGATGCCGCCTTCCGGTGTTTCTCCGGCGATGGGCAGGTCGCGATAGATACCGTGATTTATCCGGTATCCTTCCGACTGAACTTGCAGAGTTTCGGTAATGGTCAGGCGTCCTGTGGCGCCGACGACGATGTCGCTGTGAAACTGCTGGATTTTTTCGCGTGCGGATGCAGGTGTGATACAGGCAAGAAGCAGCAGGAAGCCTAGCAGTGACGCCGTCGTACCATGACTGAGATATTTCAAAATTCGATCTATTTTAAGTTTATTGGAAGAATGAATTTTTTGAAAAATTGCCCAAGATCCCATGATGAATTACCGACAGTTTTTTAAGACGATTTGTTCCATATGTACTGTTAAGACGATATTATATAACGAAAATTATTCATAAACAAATTTTCCGGTCAAGATGACATGTTCCGGGAAGATTTCCGTAAAAACAACTTAGGGTACTTGTCTCTGCGTGCTGCTTCCTTCATGTTTCGATGATTAAAGGAGATAGCATGATTAAAAGATGTTTCTGCTGGTCGGCCCTGTTTGTCACCGCCATGTCCGGGATGGCCCAGGCCGAGACCATTGTATTCAATCCGCCCGCCGGGAGCGAGCGAACCTATCATTTTGAAGTTTCCATGAGCTCCGGGATCGTGAAACCCGACGGGTATGTTGATCACGAATCCTTTTCGACGCTGACACGGTTCAAGGTTGCGGGGCGTGAGGGCGATAATCGCGTCAGTCTTGAGACCTTCCCGTTATATTTTTCCTATAGCGATGGACCACGGACAGTGAGCAGCGCGTTGGGGGATTTTCCCGACGATCTTGCCAAATTGATGCGCGAAGGGTTTGTCGTTTCGCTGGATACGGAAAGCCACCAGATTACGTCGTTTGCGCCGCGCGGGGATGGAGAAATGCCTGGTGCTATGCGCAATATGATTAGTAATCAGCTTGCCCAGCCGATGACGCCGGTTGCGATCACGGTAGAGGAAAACTGGCACACAACCGGTAAAATGTCGGGCATCGACAATGTTGATATTACCGTGAGCAAAGTGACGCCGGACAAGGTTTATATTCGTTACGAAGGTCATGCGGATGACTTGAAAATGTCGGGGCTCTCGGTTGTTGCGCGCAAGACCGGCTGGGTTGAAAGTGCGGTTCTGACTGTTGAAAACCGTTCGCCGAGAGGAAAAGACAAAGAGCGTTTTCTGCGGCAAACCATTGTGATGACGACAGCAGAATCGCCCTATCCATTGCCTGATGCCCGTTTTAAAAGAGACCAGAAATGGAGTGACATGAAAACCGGGCCGCTGCCGTCGATTTTGGCGCAACCGGACCCTGATCTGGTTTTCCCGGATGCGCCGGGGACTGTCGATAAATATAACGACATTCTGGTAGCGGAGTTTGATCACGATGTTGGCGGCGGCTTTCATATTGGCCGTTTTGCCGTTCACGATTTGCAACTTTTTGATCAGAAGACGGCATTGGATACGGCCTTTATCGCCGATTACCCCGGGACATATGCAGTTTCGGATAACGTTTCCAGAACGATGTTCCAGGCGCGTCCGATCGGTATTGGTGATGCGCGTGATAACCTGCGCAAGGCAACCGAAATGCGGGCCAAGGTGGACTGGTTCCCTGCCAGCCCCTTTACCATGACATTGCATCCGAACAAGGACGGCACGGCCCATGTTGCGCAAAATGGTGCGTCGGTCCGGCTCACGCCAACCGATGACGGATATGAATTGCTGGCATCTGGCAAGCCCTGGGATTATTTCGCGTTTTCTTTTCCGGAAGGAAGCAAGGTTAAGGCGCGCTTTTATGCCGATGATCGTGGGCCAGACTGGCTCTCATCGGAGGAAAGCCTGGCCCGTCGACTGGCACAACCCAATTACAGCGCCGTCAGGATTCCGCTAAAGACCGATAAAGTTCCGGCGAAAATTGATATCCGCGTTTTCCGCTATACTGAAGACCCGAAGGTCAGCAAAGAAGTGGTTTTTCTGACCAAGCGCGGCGCGCGCCTGGACCCTGAGATCGAACCCAAATTACAGCCGCTTTTTGCCGAAGGTGCACCGCCGGCACTGGGCGATGTGACGCCCGATGGCCTGGATCTTGCGTCTCTTCGTTTTTCGCTCGCGACAGAACAGGCGCAGTATTGCCGTGCGGCGCTTGAAAAACCTGCATCGCTGGCGAGGCATGATCTGGTTTTCAAAAAGACACAGCCCGACAGTCAGCCCGGCGTCACCGTGTGGGAAATGCAAACCGATGATGGTATTCGCCAGCATTTTTATGGTCACGACCCGGTTACGGTTGTGCTGAACTGCGATGCGAAGATTGAATGGCAGGAAACCGCTGTGAAACCGGACCCAGAACGGCCCTGGCAGATTGATCTCGAGGCTTTGGGTACTGCATCAAGCATGACAATCGCGGAATTTAACAGGCGTTTTCGCATTGTTGATGCCGATGGCACGGCACTGGCACTGGTATCCCCCGGGGAGGCGCCTTTGTCGCCGACCGACACACTGGCGTCCGCCCTGTTTGAAGATGGGCATATTCGCGCGGCAGGAAGACCGGCCCGTATTTTGAAGGCAGTTGAAAAAGACCAGCAGGTCAGCCGCCGCATCGAGGCCCGTTTCCCTGATTTGCCCGAACCGTGGGAGGACGCACAATGAAACGCATACTGGCACTTCTTTTTGTTCTTGCGGCGAGCGGCGCACAGGCAGCGACTGTCAATTATGATCTGGAACCGGCGAAAGACGGTGACTATCGCTATACACCGCCCAAGCAGGAAAAAAAGGACGGCGTTTATGTCATCGAGATTTATGACGCGAATGATGATCTGTATGCCCGTGTCTGGAACACGGCCCCGACGCTTGATAAGGGGCACAAGGTTGACAAATACGAGATTTATTATCCCTCGGGTGCGCTGAAAAGCCGAACGCCGCTAAATGATGCCGGGCAGCCGGACGGCGAGGAACGCACCTTTGATAAAGAGGGGAATCTTGCCGCCGTCACGCCCTATAAAAATGGCAAAAAAGACGGTACCGAAACCTGGTACTGGATTGATGGCAAAAAGCGGGCTGTTAAGACCTGGAAGGATGGTGTGCTGAACGGTCCGTGGCAGGAATATTATAAAAACGGCCAGTTGGAAGTTGAATCCACCAATGTTGCGGGCGGTAGCGACGGTGTCGAACGCAAATATTATGAAAACGGCCAGCTTTCTGCCGAGGTCCACTGGTCCGAGGGCAAACGTGACGGCCCCTATATGGATTATGACAAGGACGGCAACCTTCTGGAGAAAGGAAATTATGTGAATGGCGTGGCCGATGGCGATGTCATTGAATATTTCCCGTCTGGCGAGCGTCGTGCCGAACGTCACTATGTCATGGGGCGGCCGACCGGCAGCGCAAAGCGTTGGATGAAATCGGGGCAACTGGTGTCCCAGACCGATTATGCCGATGACGGAAGCGTTTTGAAAAAACGGAACTGGTCGGCGGAAGGCGAACTCACCTGGCTGGAAGAACCGGTTGAGGTCGAGGGGCAGGGCCCGGCGCATAAAACGGTCGAGTATAGCGGGAACATGGTGGATACCGAGATCAGGGCGGATGGATATATGCTGCGGACGGTTTATGTCGGTGACACCCTGTGGGACCGGGTTGAAATGGTCGATGGCAAGTATCAGGGGCTGTATGTTTCGACCACCCGGATTGACCAGATCAAAACCCGGGTTCACTTTATTGATGGCGAGGAAGATGGCCTTTATACGCGTTCCTGGCGCGGTAGAGAGCTTGACCGAGGGTATTATGATCATGGCAAGCGTGTAGGTGAATGGCGTCGTACCGAACAATCGACCTACATCATCAAGGAAACCTATAATGATGATGGAAAACTGACCGGTGAACAGCGTTCATTCCGGAAGCCGGATGGCAAGCTGATGAAAATTGCCACCTATAAGGATGGCACGCTGGATGGCCCTTATAAAGAGTTCAAAGACGACCGGATGGTCGCTGGCGGGCTTTATGTGGATGGTGTGAAGGAAGGGAAATGGCTTGAAAAGATTCCCTTTCGCGAAACCAGCCGCGGGGGAACATATGACAAGGGACGCAGGCAGGGCCGCTGGACGCTGTATGACGGCAATGGTTATCCTATCGCGATAACAACGTTTAAAGACGACCGTAAAGACGGACCCGCCTATATCCTGGCCGATAATGGTGCGCTTGAAGAAGTGCAGATGTGGAAGGACAACAAGCGCGAAGGTTATGTCACCTATTATGATGATAAAGGGCCGGTTTCGCGCAAACTCTTTCGTGACGGGCGGCTGGTGAAAAGCTTCATCCCCATCGAAGGGGCAGAATCGCGGTGACGGACCATGCTGCAAAGCAGGTTTATGTGCGGAAGCTCGTGCGGTTTGACGGGCGGGCTTCCCGGTCGGAATACTGGCGGTTTGTACTGGTTTTTCTGATCGCGGTGTTGATGGCCGGAATTGCGGATAATCTGTTTTTTCCGGCCGATCCGGCCCGTAACCTGCCAGACCGTCATCCGGTTACGGTTTTTGTTATTGTCAGCATGTTATGGTCGCTATGTGCCTTTGGTGTCCGTCGTCTTCATGATGTGAACCGGTCCGGATGGTGGATGCTGTTCCCTGTTGCCTTGCCGCTGGTGGTTACGGCCATTGGTAGCGTGCCAGTATGGTTTTTTACCAATGCCTTTGAACATATCGGGAAAGAGGGCAGGATTGGCGTGCCGGTCAGTCTGGTGGCCTTTGCCGGGGTCTTGGCGTGGCTGGCAGCCGCACTTTGCCTTGTTGTGTTTCTGGCACGGCCGGGGGACCGGCTGCCCAACCGTTTTGGACCACCCGCAAAGGGCGGAAATAGTGGTTCGTGAGGTTTGTAAATCAATCATCCGTCACCGCTGTAACACCAGGCAGGGGTGATTGATGGTTGTTGCCGGCGTGCTTGTCGGGCGTATTAAAAAAGGCTGCCGTGGGAGGGCAGCCTTTTTTAGAACGGCATTTTTGCCAGATATGATCAGGCTGCCTGGTCGGCAAGGGCACGGGCCATTTGGCTCAGTGCTTCCTGATGTTTTTCGTGTTTGATGCTGGCAAAATTGCGGGCCAGTTCAAGGCACATGCGCTGACGCGCGTTCAATTCGGTTTCCTGATTGCCTTCCAGCCCTTCGTAGAAGTAGCTGACAGGCACGCCAAGAACCTGGGAGATTTCATAAAGACGACCGGCAGAAATGCGGTTAATGCCGCGTTCGTATTTATGGGCCTGCTGATAGGTGACACCGATCAGGTCCGCCATCTGTTGCTGGCTGAAGCCAAGCATGATGCGGCGTTCGCGAATGCGTTGACCGACATAACGATCGGTATCGGTCGCACGATTGGCACGTTTGGGTTCATCGTTGGGGGAAATTGCATTCATCGCATTTTTATCCGTTATCAACCGCCAGTTATAAAGGTTCCCACCCCGGGTCGTTGTTTGGCGTCATAAATGCACCATCCTGCCATATCTGTTGGTCTTGATTTAACGAGGATTCTGATGTGGCGGGAGTCTGACTGGGAGTCAGATATCGTTCTCAACGATCCGAAGGAAGCTAGGTATATAGGTCAATTGGCGTGTCGTTGTCTAGTCCGAAGGGCGAAAAAAACACGGATGTTTCTGACCCATAGGGTGTGAAAAAAGCTGCATAGCTGACATGCGCCTTTTGAATGATCGCAGGTTGGGTTGGGGTTTCGCCGGGCAATAACTGACCCAAAAGTTGGGCCCAAAAGGCACTGCTGCCACCGGGGAAATGATTGTCCAGCCACGGCGCTGCGCCTTGATTTATCGCCAGATTTTTATGCGGCGGTGCAGCATGCTCGACCCTGATTCCACGCATGCTCCCGGTCCCGGCGCTGCTGGCTGCCGAGGGACGAACAGAGGAGGCAAGTGGAGCGGAAAGAACCATTTTTTTTGTCTTGTCTTGCCGGTTTATATCACAATTTTTTGAAGCCTTTGAGTTGCGTATCTTCCCTTTTTCATAGGCACCAAAGGGCAATTTTGACCAAAATCCGGTTTTTCAGGTGCAAATTCTGCCCGCGTCGCGCAATCGCAAAGGGGGTATTTGCGGCACACAGGGCAAATTTTGCCGGTCGAATCGCCAGGTTTTGATAAATCGTCCTTTGGTGGAAAATCCATGCAGGATTAATGCCGAATCAGATAGGGCCTTTCGTTTTATGAAGCCTGCCTATTGCGGTGCCGCACGGTGCCATTTGCACAGGTGTCTTTGGATATGAAGGATGGCGTAACCCCGAAGGGACGTGCAGGCATGGTAAAACAACGCCCCGGGAACGGTGGGAACCCCGGGGCGATTTGAAAGCGTACAATACCGATAGGGAAGACAGGCCGGTCAGTCGGCCCATCCGTTTTCCGGCGGGCTGCCTATTTGCGGGTCTTGTTTTCAACCAGGCTGTTAAGCTGGGCCTGCATCGCTTCCAGCTGGGATTTCAACTCGTCAAGCGAGGCATCGCGCTGGGCGTTTTCTGCCTCTGTCTTGCGGGGCGTCGCGCTGGGCGCGGTGCCATTATTCTGGGCCCGTTCCTGTTCCTTGGCCAGGAAGGGCGAGAACATTTTCATCGTCTGTTCAAACAGGGCCATATTCTGTTTGTTCATTTCCTCGAACTGGCCAAACGGGAACATGCCATTCATGGTGTCCTGCATGTAGTCGCGCATTTGTTCCTGATTATGGGCAAAGGAGCGCATGGCCTGTTCAAGATAGCTGGGCAGGAGGCCTTGCAGGCTGTCGCCATAAAAGCCGATCAACTGACGCAGAAAACTGATGGGCAAGAGGTTTTGCCCTTTGTTTTCTTCCTCGACAATGATTTGCGTGAGGACGGGACGGGTGATGTCGTCCCCGGTTTTGGCATCGTAAACGACAAAATCGGTATTGTCCTTGACCATCTGGGCGAGATGATCGAGCGTGACATAGGAACTGGTTGCGGTGTTATACAGGCGCCGGTTGGCATATTTCTTAATGACGACGCGATCCTGGTCATTGGTGTTTTTCGTGGTCATGGCGTGTTCCCTGCTTCCCTGTTACCCCGACGTGCGGTTTGCAAACCGGCTTTTTGTCGTAATCATCTATGCGCTCAAGATGTCTTGTGGCGCAGCATATTGCCTGCTGCAATTGCTAATGCCAACTGCAAGAGTGCCGCTTAATTGCATAGCTGTCCAGTACTCAACGTCCCGTGCGTTGCAAAACCGGCTGTGTTTTGATCGTGTTGCTGCGCAATACGGGATTTGATTTTCTCGTAAAGGGTATCGTCCTATAGTGGAAGGCGGTGCACAGACGTGCGGTGACACCGCGCAGGAGATAACGGGGTTGGTAAAAGGCCATGACGGATCAGGGCAATAGCAAAGGGACAGGCCCGCGCAGCCGAAAAACGGCGACATCGGCCAGTAAAGGCAAAAAACAGCGCAAAAAGCAGGCCCAAAAGCAGGCTGCAAGTGACCAGACCAATGCAGACCAGCGCGCCAAGACAGAGTCACCGGAAAATGCGGCTGATGAGAAAATGGCAGGTGCGCAAGGAGGGGACGGCAAAAATGCGCAGGACGGACCAGTTGACCCCGACGCACTGGCAGAACGGTTTTTGGACTTATGGCGCGCCCAGGCCGCCGCGACAGCCGGTGGCAGTGATGCCGCCAGTGCCATTGGCCGGTTATATGCCGGTTTGGGGGCAGATACATCCCGCCTTGCCGAGGGGTTTGAAGCCTGGGGCCGGTTGATCGGACAATTGGCGACCGGACAGGCGCCCGTGCAAAATCCCTTTGCCCCGGATGCGGGAGCGGCGGATGCCGAACATAAAGGGCCTGCCAGTCCCGGCGCGACGACTCCGTTTGGGGCTAACTTTACCAAGATGGCGATGCCGCCGGCCTTTGATCCGACGGCAATGATGCACAAATTCGCTGCCCCGTTTTTAAAACCTGCACCACACCCCCGCCCGGGTCCGGGCAAAGCCGATGCCCCGGCAGAAAGCCCGCCCGCCACACCGGGCGAGGAAAAGGGGGAACAGGCAATGGCATCGGATCTGGCGAAAACTGGCGGTTTAGGTGACACAAAGACCGACACAAATTTGAACCTGGACACAGATGCCGCCCGGAACCGGGCGACGTATGACCATAACGGGGCGCAAGCCAGCACTGGGGACAAGAATGGGCGAGAACGACAAAAGCCAGATCAAAACACAGACCCGTCGCGCCGGGCCACGGCCCCTGGCGATGCACCTGGCGGTCGAGATGACGAGCTGGCTGAGCTCGCGCGCCGCATTGCCGCTCTTTCGGAAACAATTGATGCCCTGGAAGCCGGAATTGACGATGGCAGCGGAGAGCCTGCGCCAGGAGATGACCCCGCACAGCAATGACGTGATGGGCCAGGCGGTTGACCGGGCGGCTTTTGCCCAGCATTCCGCCCTGCAGGATGGCATTCGGCGCTATCAGGCCCATCCCTACCAGCGCGAGGCGGATGATATGCCCGTCATCTGGCAGGAAGGTTCAAGCCGGATTTATGATTACGGTGCCCTTGCCGCTAATTGTCCCAAAGGGGCCATTTTGCTTGTACCTTCGCTGATCAATCGCGGTTACATCCTGGATTTGAACCGTAAAAGAAGTTTTGCCCGGTTTTTGGCGACACAGGGATACCGTCCGTTATTGCTGGACTGGGGCTATCCCGGTGCGGATGAGCGGGATTTTGGCCTGGATGATTTTATTGCCGGGCGGCTGGTGATGGCCGTGCAGGATATGGCGGAGATGTATGGCGGTCCCCTGCCGGTGGTGGGCTATTGTATGGGTGGTGTGCTGGCAATGGCCGCATGCCTTTTGGAACCTGCCCTGGTGTCAAGGCTGGTTTTGCTGGCAACCCCGTGGGATTTCATGGCCGCCGGTCCGACCCAGGCCCGGATCGCCGCCGCCTTTGCCCCGACCTTGCCGCATATGCTTTCGGTGCATGACGAATTGCCGGTCGATGTGTTGCAAACCCTGTTTGCCAGTCTTGATCCCTTTAATATTGGCGAAAAATTTCGTCGCTTTGCCGCAATGAAACCGGACTCGCCAAAAGCCGAAGATTTTGTCGCCCTGGAGGATTGGCTTAATGACGGTGTGCCATTGACGCGTAATGTGGCTGTTGATTGCCTGATTGGCTGGTATGTGGAAAACCGCCCGGCCAGGGGGCAGTGGGCAATTGATGACATGACCATTGATCCGGCCGCAATCAGGTGCCCGACGCTGGTGGTGATCCCGTCAAATGACCGTATTGTGCCCCCCGAAAGCGCGCTGGCCCTGTATGATAAACTGAATGTCGATATCCGCACGGCGCACCGACCGGCAGCCGGGCATATTGGCATGATGGTGGGGTCGCGGGCGCAATCCTCGACCTGGCAGCCTGTGGTGGACTGGCTGGCTGAAAGCTGAGGGGGGTTAGTCGGCCCCCTGCGGTTGCTGGTTAAAGGATTGGGGCTTGGCCGTTTGCCAACGGCGGGTGAAGCGGGCGAGCAGGATCATGATGATCAGGGTCAGCACCACGCGCCCCACCAGAACCACCCATATATTCGCCCCAAGGGCCAGCATGATCACGGTATCCTCGATCAGGGAATGCGATAGGGACAGCCAGGAAAGCGCAAGAAACAGGGTGCGCGGCGGGAAGTTTTTTTGCCGGGCTTCATCAATGATCAGTGCCCCCCCATAAGTTAGCCCCAGCAATATGCCGATAGTGGTGACAGGCGCGGCCGCGCGCGACAGGCCCGATATGCGCAAAACGGGCAAAAGGGCCGTGGTAAAGCGTTCGGTGATGCCGGTTTTTTCGAGAATATCGAGCAAGACCAGAAGCCCGGCAATGATGGCAAAACTGGCAAGCAGGGAATAAAATGTGCCTTCCGCCCAGGCGAACCAGCCAGCCCAGCCGGTTTGGCTGATGGCATCGCTGCCATTGGCGGCCATCCAGGACAGATCGATTTTTTCGCCAAGCAAGCCGGTATGGCGGCTGATCCAGGTGATGAAGGCGGCATAAAACAGGGCGGTAAAAATACGCAAGGCTGCCGTTGCCCAGAAACTGGCCCCGGCCTTTTTCACCACGGCCTGTTCTACGGGAATGCCATGAGCAAACAGCATCATGGCGCATAGCGCGCTAAGCTGGGCCGATGTCATATCAAGGTGCGGGGCCAGCCCGGCAATGACAGCAACCGCGCCGTAAATATTGATGAAAAGGCAACTTGCCCAGATCAACCCGGCTTCTGGCGGCATGCCAATCAGCGCCATGACCGGGGTTAAAACACTCGATGCCATCTCGACAAGGCCCAATTGCTCGGCAATTCGTACGGCCAGCATGATGGGAACCATCACCTTTGCCAGGGTAATGAAAAGGCGGCGACTGCGGGTTAAAAGCGAAATCAGATAGGGCGGCATGAAAAATCCCGTTGATAGACAAATTGTCGGAAGGGCAGTCTTGGCAACAGTCAACGCGGCCAAGGACCTGTGCGGTGCGATCCCGGTTAATTGCCTGCCAGATTATCGGGAAATTCTGTTTTGGGGCGGCGTTTTAAGGCGTTTAACTGCGTGAATTCGGCGTATATTGGCGAAATTGCGCTTCAATGATGCACGTATGTGTGCCGCCTTCTGATGAAAGGAAACCGGGATGGAGCTTGATCAAATTGATTGTCGTATTTTGCGGCAATTGCAGGTCGATGCCGATATTTCGACCCCCAGGCTGGCGGATATGGTGGGTCTTTCGCCCTCTGCCTGCTTGCGCCGGGTGACGAAACTGCGCCGGGATGGCGTAATTGCGCGCACGGTGGCAATCATTGATCCGGCCCTGGTGGGGCGCCCGTTAAGTGCTGTGATCACGCTGGAATTTGTCCGGCATGGACCGCAGCATCGTCAGAACTTTATCGAAAAAGTCCGCAAACTTTCGGCAGTGCGGCAGTGCTTTATGGTGACGGGCGAAGTGTCCTGCGTGCTGACTTTATATATGCGCGACATGGATGAATATTTGGCCCTGAGTGACGAGCTGTTTAACGCAGATCCCAATGTCGCATGGTTTCGCACCTATATTGCGGTTCAAACGGTAAAGGATGATCCGGGCGTAGCGTTTTGACCTTTGGCTGCCTATGTCAGTTCAGGGTTTCCGTATGGTCTTGCGGCGGGAACGAATGGCGCTGCGTCCTGTACTAAAGAGTCATGTATCAATGCTTGGCTTTTCACTGTGGCGCGATAAGATCAAAACTGGTTCGGTCGACTGAGCGAACGGGCCGGAGGTAAACGCAAAACAAATGTTTCGGAGGGTTTGATGACCGAGGTCGTAATTGTTGGTGCCGCGCGCACACCAATTGGTGCATTCAATGGCACGCTTTCTGGTACCCCGGCCCACGAGCTGGGAACCATCGCGATCAAGGCGGCCCTGGAGCGCGCGGGCGTTGAAGCCGATGCCGTGGATGAAGTTATACTGGGGCAG
This sequence comes from Thalassospira profundimaris, assembly GCF_003326755.1. Lineage (GTDB taxonomy): Bacteria > Pseudomonadota > Alphaproteobacteria > Rhodospirillales > Thalassospiraceae > Thalassospira > Thalassospira profundimaris_B. The sequence continues at coordinate 17,983 of NZ_JPWH01000028.1, forward strand.
GTTCTGACTGCTGGCGAAGGGCAGAATCCGGCCCGCCAGGCGGCACTGGGTGCCGGTGTTTCCGAAGGGGCGACTGCGTTTTTGATCAATCAGGTTTGTGGCTCGGGCCTGCGGACCGTGGCATTGGGTGCCCAGCAGATCATGGCGGGTGATGCCACCATTGTTGTTGCAGGCGGCCAGGAAAATATGAGCCTTTCGGGTCATGTGGCGCATTTGCGCGATGGTCACAAGATGGGCGATGTCAAGTTCATTGATACCATGATCAAGGATGGCCTGTGGTGCGCCTTTAACGGCTATCACATGGGCAATACTGCCGAAAATGTTGCGACAAAATGGGGCATTAGCCGCGAAGAGCAGGATGCCTTTGCCGTTGCTTCGCAAAACAAGGCTGAAGCCGCCCAGAAAGCCGGTCGTTTTAATGATGAAATCGCACCTGTGACCATTAAGCACCGCAAGGGTGAAACCGTTTTTGATGCCGATGAATATCCGCGTCATGGAGCATCGGTTGACGCGATGGCAAAGCTGCGCCCGGCCTTTGACAAGGAAGGCACGGTAACGGCCGGTAACGCTTCAGGCATTAATGACGGGGCCGCCGCCCTGGTTTTGATGTCGGCCGAGGAAGCCAAACGGCGCGGCCTGACGCCGCTTGCGACAATCAAAAGCTGGGCCACGGCGGGCGTTGATCCGTCGATTATGGGCAGCGGGCCGATTCCGGCATCGCGCAAGGCGCTGGAAAAGGCCGGCTGGAGCGCATCGGACCTTGACCTGATCGAGGCAAACGAAGCCTTTGCCGCCCAGGCCATTGCCGTGAACCGCGACATGGGCTGGGATACCGACAAGGTAAACGTGAATGGCGGGGCCATTGCACTGGGCCATCCGATTGGCGCATCGGGGGCGCGTGTGTTTGTGACCCTGCTTCATGAAATGCAGAAACGCGATGCCAAAAAGGGCCTTGCCACCCTTTGCATTGGCGGTGGCATGGGCATTGCCCTGTGTGTTGAACGATAAGGAACAGGGGCGGGATCGGGCAAGGACCCTTTTCCGCCCCGGTATTCTGAGCGCGCAATAAAAGGGATCATAACCCGTGTGCGGATAAGGCCGGTAGGGTGTTGCTGGCAGAGGCTCTGATTGAAATCAAGGAATTCTGTGAAATCCAGGGTTATATCAACGGGGCCTGATTGGATAAAAAACTTGGTACTGACGCGGTTTTGTAAAAACAGGACCGATTTTAGAAACTGTTTTTAGGGAGGTCTGCAATGACCCAGATTGCACTGGTTACTGGTGGTACCCGTGGTATTGGCAAGGCGATTAGCCTTGCGCTGAAAAATGCGGGTTTCAGTGTGGCGGCAAACTATGCCGGAAATGATGAGGCTGCTCATAAATTTACCGAAGAAACGGGTATTGCGACCTTTAAATGGAGCGTTGCGGACCCGGAGGCCTGTGCCCAGGGTATCAAGCAGGTGGAGTCCGAACTGGGGCCGGTGGATGTCCTGGTCAATAATGCCGGGATTACGCGCGACGGCTTTATGCACAAAATGTCGGTCGAAGGTTGGCAGGCCGTCATTGAAACCAATCTGAGTTCGCTTTTTTACATGACCCAGCCCGTGCTTGAAAGCATGCGTTCACGCGGGTATGGCCGGGTGATCAATATTTCCTCGATCAATGGTCAGGCAGGGCAAATGGGCCAGACCAACTATTCGGCTGCGAAGGCCGGTGTGCATGGCTTTACCAAGGCCCTGGCACAGGAAGTGGCACGCAAGGGCATTACGGTGAACACCATTGCACCGGGTTATATCAATACCGACATGGTGGCGGCTGTGCCTGAAAAGGTATTGGAAGGTATTATTGCCAAAATTCCCGTCGGTCGTCTTGGCGAAGCCGATGAAATTGCCCAGGCCGTGTTGTATCTGTCCGGGCCGAATTCGGGCTTTATTACCGGGTCCTGCCTGTCGATCAATGGCGGGCAGCATATGGGGTGACGGCCCTGACCGCAGTTTCTTTATATCGTGAGATCTTCAGCACCCCGGCTTGTCCGGGGTGTTGCTGTTTGGGGGTGTCGGGTGCTGGGGGAACAAGTAAGGGGGCCTGTCGTTAAGCTGGTCATGCGAAATTCCGGTATCCAGGCAGGCGGGCGACCAAAATGACCAAAAAGGTACGATTTTATTTGCGGGGTGCTGCTGTGAGCGCACCGGAAGACCAAACGGAAGACCAGGCATCGGGCACGGCGATGAGCACATTAAGCGCCCATCGTATGGTGATCGTGTCGATTGTTGGTCTGTTTGTTATTTCCGTGTGCGGGGTTTTGTATTTTGCCCAGAGCCTGTTGTTGCCGGTGGTGCTGGCCGGGTTGTTTTCGCTGATTTTATCGCCGGTTGTGCGCTGGTTTTTCCGCCGCGGCATTCCCGAACCGGTAACGGCCCTGGTGTTGGTCTTGTCCATGACGGCCTGTGTCTTTGCCGGAGGATACTGGTTAAGCGCGCCGATCTCGCACTGGATTGATGATGCCCCGCGCATTGAAAAACAGTTGCAGCTCAAGCTGGCGGAAATGGCCGGGACGATTGAAAATATTCAGGAAGCCCAGCGCAAGGTTGAAAAGGCAACCCGGCAGGATCCCAAGTCCAATGTGCAGGAAGTTGTAGTGAAGGAACCCAACCTTCTCAATCAGGCTGCTCGGGGCGCGCCGGAAATTTTTGGCGGTATTGGCCTTACGGTCGTATTATTGCTGTTAATGTTGGCGTCGGGCGATATGTTTTACGAAAAGCTGATCAAGGCCCTGCCGACATTCAAGGATAAAAAACGCGGCCTGCGCATCGCCAAGGATATTGAGCGCGAAATTTCGCGCTATTTGCTGACGGTTTTTGTCATCAATGTTTGCCTGGGCATATGTGTGGCGGCGGGTCTTTCCTTTACCGATATGCCCAATCCGGTGTTGTGGGGGCTGGCGGCAGCCCTGCTGAATTTTGTGCCCTATCTTGGCGCGCTGGTGGGGATTGGCATTGTTGCCATTGTGTCGCTGGTATCCCTGCCGACCCTGGGGGCAGCACTGGTGCCGCCAGCCATTTATATGGCTTGCACCGTCATTGAAGGTCAGTTTGTAACACCGTCTTTGGTCGGACGACGCTTGCAGATCAATTCGGTGGCGGTGTTTCTGGCGATTGCCTTTTGGGGCTGGCTTTGGGGGGCGGTTGGTATTTTTATGGCCGTACCCATGCTGATTATCATCAAGGTTTTGTCGCATCATGTGGACGGGCTGGGATGGTTAAGCGAGTTTCTTGGTGCGCGTGAAAAACACATCCCTGCCGAAAGCGGTTGATTGTGATGTGCCCGTGCGTTTGAAACTGGACAGGATAGGCGGCATCATGCCAATAATTTCCCCGCACAGGGATTGGTCGGATAAACGACGGGGCAAAGATGAAATTTGCATTCATTGCGGTGCAGGAACGCGGGCAGGTTGACCGTTTGCTTGAAAATGTGGCCCGGCGTCTGATCCGCGAGGGGGCCAACCTGGCTGGTGTGGTGCAAATCAATGCGGAACGTGAAGGTGCGCGTCACTGCGATATGCTGGTGCAGGTTTTGCCCGCTGGCGCACAATTTGATATTTCCCAAAAGCTGGGCAATGAGTTCCGCGGCTGTCGCCTTGACGTAGCGGCACTCGAAGAGGCGGTTGCCGCTGTCGAGGCCTCGCTGGAAAGCCGACCGGATATTGATTTACTGGTGATTAACAAATTTGGCAAACATGAAGCCCAGGGGCGTGGTTTTCGCGATTTGATCGCGCAAATGCTGATGCGTGATGTACCGGTTCTTTTGGGCGTTAACGCCCTCAATCGCGAGGCGTTCGAGGTTTTTTCCGGCGGTGCGGCCATCGAACTTTCCGCGGATGAAGACAGCGTTTATCGCTGGTGCCGGGAACATTGTTTGCAGAAGGTTCAGACGTCAAAGTCCGGCAACTGATCGGGCAGGTTTTCAGGCAGGGTTTTTTCAAGCCGGACGATGTCGTCATGCTGGTTGATATTGGCAAAAAGCAGATCGGCCATTTTGCTGTTATCGGGTATGGGAACATCAATGGCGCGGGCGTTTCCCGCCAGCAGGGCCAGGCGCACGCGGCGCTGATCCTGCGCCAGCAGGGTGGAAATAACCGGGGCCATGTCCCTGTGCCAAAGCGAGGCCAGATAGTGGTCGCGACCATTATAGCGGGCATGGGCGGCAAGAACCCGGTTTTGTGTCACGGCTGTGTTGGTATCATTTGCCAGACCAATGGCCCGATGCAGCATTTCCGGCAGGCCCACAGGCAAAACGGGACAGTCCACTGCATAAATTGCCAGCCAGTCGCCGCCATCGGCCAGGTGTTTTAACCCTGCCAGTATGCCACCCAATGGCCCCAGCCTTGCACGGGGCTGGTCGGCAATGACCGGGCAGTCATAGGGGGCATAGATTTGCGGGTCTTCATTGCTGCCAATCAGAATGTGTTGGCAATCGCGCCGGGCATTGGCAATGGCATAATCGATCAGTGGTCGTGGCCCGAGCCTGCGAAAGGGCTTGTTGCCCCCCATGCGCGTGCCCGCCCCGCCCGCAAGAACAAGGCCGGTAAAAACCGGGGCTTGGGAATTTGCATTATCTGCTGGGGAACGAGGCATGGAACCGGGCATGGTTTGGATATGTCATGGTTTGAAGTCGGGTGGCAGACTGAGACCCTGATGACGGATATACACTATTTCGCTGTTGCCTTGCGCGTTTCTTCCCAATCCAGCAGCGCACGCAATCCATCCTCCAGCGAAATATCGGCACGATGGCCGATGTCGTTGTGCAGGCGCGACGGGTCGCCTACCGACCGCATAATATCGCCCGGACGTGCGTCATGAAAGGCCGGTTCATCTGTGTTCCCGGCCAGGCGGGTGATTTCGCGGGCAAGGTCCAGAATGGAAACTTCCTGACCACGACAAACATTGGCCGTGATGAAACAGCCTTTTGGGGTGCGGTGCAAATAGGCCATTGCCCGATGCAATGCAGTGGCGACATCGGCGACAAAAACAAAATCGCGCGTTTGTTCGCCTGTCCCGAAAATTTGCAATTGCCGGTTGGCGAGGGCAAGGTTGACAAAAATCGAGATCACGCCGCTATAGGGTGAGGACGGGTCCTGGCGCGGGCCATAAACATTGAAAAACCGCAAACCGGCAAAACGCATGTCATAGGCCGATGCCGCCAGGCCGGCATGCACCTCGTTTGCCCGTTTGTCGGCACCGTAAAAGGAAATTGGCCGGGGTGTTTCCGTTTCCGACAGCGGAATGGCCGCGTTATCGCCATATATTGCCGCTGAGGATGCAAAAACGACCGGGATTTTTCCGGCATTTTTCGCCGCTTCAAAGACATTCACGGCTCCTTGGGAATTGACCTGATGCGTTTCCGCCCAGCAATCGATGCTTTTTTGCACTGATGCCACAGCCGCGAGATGAAAAACACCGTCGCATCCTGCCATACTGTCGCGGATGGCATTCGGGTCACAAATGCTGCCGACAATCAGGTTGGCTTCGGTTGAAAGATTGTCACGGTGGCCGGTTGAAAGATCATCAAGAACGCGGACCTGATCGCCATTGGCAAGTAATCTGTCTGCCAGATGTGAGCCAATAAACCCGGCGCCGCCGGTAATAAGGTATGTCGCCATTGGTCCCCCAAAGCCTGCCTGTTATGCCTTATGGCGCTATCTTAACATGTTAATAGACGGAATTTGCATGTTGTTTGCCAATTTCGCGTGATAAAGCATTGGAGCTTTTCGAGAATTAAACGTATCCTTGGGTATAGGGGATGGGAAAGCGGAACCGGATGAATGGCCGGGACCCCGAAAAAACAGGGTAGGAAAAGTGACGCCTGAGAGCTCGACACCAGATTTGGCCAAAGCTGATCGTGACAAGACCAGACTGAAAATGAACAAGCGTCTGTTCATCGCGGTATTTCTGATTCTGGTTGCGGGGCTGTTGATCGGCTTTAATTTTTATGTCCGGGTAGAGCTGGATGCCCAGGCCAAGCGGACGGCGTTTTCCGACCTGAATGCCATGCTCAAAAGCTATTCTGACCAGTTCGAGCAACGCACCCGATTGTCGGCGACGGTTTTGGATGGTTTGGCTGACAAAATCGGTAGCGGACAGTTTTCCCAGCGCGAAGGATATATTTTGCTGCGTCAGGCAGCCGAGAGCCTGGAATTGATTAGCATTCTGGGGGTTGCAGACCAGGATGGCAATCTTGTTTTGTCGTCTCGCGGGCCGGTGCCGCCGTCTGTGAATGTAAAAGACAATCCCAACATTGCCTATTTTTTGAAGGGCGGCAAAGCACCCTGGTATTTTGATGGCCCGTCCAAAAGCCGGATTGACGGCCAATGGCAGGTTCTGGTTTCGGCACCGATTTATGATTCCTATGGCAAGGTAAGCGAAGTCATTGGCGCGGTGATACGGCCAGAGGCGATTCTGGAGCCTTTGCATCGGGTGATGCTGCCCGATGATGGTCTGATCTTGATGAATGAGCGTGGCGAATTGATCGGTAACGCACCGTTTGCCGAGGATATGATTGGTCAAAGGGCTGCTTTTGGTGATCTGGGCGCGCGGAGCATCGCCACCAATTCGATTGTTTCCGATATTCGCAAGGATGGGGACGGGAATCTTTTGCTGGTGTCGGCGCGCCCGGTTTTGGGCGGAAAGGTTAGCGTTGTTCTGACACGGCCCGTAGAGAAAGCCCTGCAAGGCTGGAGCTTGTTTGAGCTGGCCTCCCTGATTGCCTCGATCGTGCTGTTTTTACTGGCGCTATTGGGCTGTGTGGCTTTTGTTTATTACGATATTTTGCAAAAGCGCAATTTTGACCAGCTTTCACGTCTGAATGGCAAAATTCGCGAGGAAGCGGCCAAGGTTGAAGAACTGGCCCAGGTCAAAACCAATTTTCTGGCAAATATGAGCCACGAAATCAGAACGCCGATGAATGCGATTATCGGTCTGTTGCATTTGCTGGGTTATACTAACCTGACCCGAGAGCAGAAGGATTATGTGCGCAAGATTTCGGATTCCGGCAAGTTTTTGCTGGGTATTATTGACGATATTCTCACCTATTCCAAAATCGAGGCCGGAAAGGTCCGGATTGAGACGACGGTTTTCTCGCTTCAGGAAATCATGAATTCGTTATCAACGATCATGTCGGTCAATGCGGCGGGCAAGGATATCGAAGTGCTGATTTCGGTGGGCGAAAGTGTGCCGCGTCATATTTTGGGCGACCCGTTTCGCCTGCAACAGATTTTGATCAATCTGGCAGGGAATGCCATCAAATTCACCAATCGTGGCGAAGTGCTGATTTCGGTTGATTTATTGCGCAAGAATGAAGACCGGATCGACCTTGCATTTGAAGTGCGTGATACCGGTATTGGTATGGATGACGATCAGGTTGCCAATCTTTTCAAACCCTTTGAGCAGGCCGATAGTTCTACCAGTCGCAAATATGGGGGCACCGGGCTTGGCCTGTCGATTTGCCATCGTTTGACCGAACTGATGGGGGGCGAGATTTCGGTGCAAAGCAAACGGGGCGTGGGCAGTACGTTTCGCGTTGTGCTGCCTTTTGCAATTGCGACCCGCGATGATGTCGCATTTGGTGAAAAACACGATAAACTGCGGGTGCTGATTGTGGATGACAACCCGCTGGCGCGCGAGGTTTTGGCAAAAACCAGCCAGAATTTGGGCTGGGAAACGACAGTTGTGCATTCCGGCGAGGAAGCCGTGACCATGATCGAGGAAAAGCACCTTGAGGGGCGTTATTTCGATCTGGTGTTGATGGATTGGCGGATGCCGGGCCTTGATGGTGTTCATGCCAGCGAGGAAATCCGGGCGCGTTTGTCGCAAGCCGCGATGCCGATTATCGTGATGGTCACGGCTGGCGAAAAAGACGAGTTGCTGCGTCATTCCTCGATCAGCAGTGTTGACGGGATTATTTTAAAACCTGTGACGGAATCTGCCCTGTTTAATGCGGTGGTCACGGCGCAAACCCGCCCGGCCCGTTTGCAAAAAGCCGATGTCAACGTGGTCGAGGAAAATACCCGTCAGGCAATTGGCGCCGAGATTCTCAAGGGACTTAGCCTGTTGGTGGTGGACGACAATTTCATCAATCAGGAAGTGGCAAAACACATTCTCGAACGTGAAGGAGCGGTGGTTGCACTGGCCGGTGACGGGCAGGAAGCGGTCGATGTGATGCGCGATCGGGGTCGTGATTTTGATCTGGTCTTGATGGATCTTCAGATGCCCAACAAGGACGGGCTGGAGGCCACCCGCGAAATTCGCAAAATGCCGTGGAACCAGACAGTGCCGATTGTTGCCCTGACAGCAGGGGTATTTGAATCCGATCGCGAGAAATGCTTTGCTGCGGGCATGAATGGTTTCATCAGCAAACCGTTCAAGGCGGAAAATATGATCCGTCGTATTCGCGACCTGGCCATGTACCATCGTGAAGCAAACATGGCCGACACGCCCGCCGACCTGCCGCAGGAGAGTGCATTTATACCCATTGAAGGGGACGATGGAAAAGCCGGGGCAAACCTGGCTGATGCCGGTACCTTTGATGGGGGTGCTGGCCGGGACGGGCAATCACCGCAACCTTTCACCCCTGATGAAACCTCTGCCTTTGGGGCAAGTGATGGACACGAGCCGATGATGAACACTGATAAACCGGTTGTGGATCGCGACCAGGCAATTGATATGCTGGGCGGCAGCGAGGAACTTTATGATTCGTTATCGACCCAGTTCCGCGCCCTTTATGCCAATATTGATGATGAATTCATCACCCTTCAGGACGCGGGCGACCTTGATGCTCTGAAGGTGCGTGCCCATAGCCTGAAGGGGGCGGCGGGAACAGTCGGGGCGGTGCGACTGGCCGAAACCTGCGCAACCATTGAAACCCTTTCCGGGCAGCGTGATAAGGAACGTATTGCGGCTCTTTTCCCAAAATTTCTAAAAGATTTGCAGGCAACATTGTCGGCCTTTGGCAAAATGTTGCCAGAAAATGCAGACGAGGAGGAAAACGGATTTACGGCTCATGCGACGTCGGGCAACGAGGCGCTGAACCGTCTGAAAGAGGCATTGGCAACGAATAACCTTGCGGCATTACGCATCATCGACAAAGATCGCGATGAATTGACGGGATATTTTTCGGCCGAGGACTATGCCGCAATCAAAACGCATATCGAGGCGCTGGATTTTGACAAGGCTGTCGCGCTGATTGAGAAAATCGCGAAATAGAGTTTTTATATGTATAATGCTGAAGGTGGCCGCATTCTGATTGTGGATGATGATCCGATCATTATCCGCGTTCTGGCCTCCGCACTGGAACATTGTGATGTTGTGATGTTCGCCAAAACGGGCGCAGAAGCCTTTAAAATGGTCCGTCAGCATGAATTTGACGTGATCTTGCTGGATGTGACGCTGCCAGACATGAGCGGTTTTGATATTTGTCGGCAGATACAATTGCGTTCCCCGGAATCTGCGGCGCGGATTATTTTCATTACCGGGCGGATCAGTGCCGATGACGAGGCCCTGGGCCTTAATGCCGGCGCGGTTGATTTTATTCGCAAGCCACTGCATGTCGATGTTATCAAGGCACGTGTGCGGACACATTTGTCGCTGAAGCAGGCGACAGACAAGTTAAACCGTCAATCGCGGCTCGATGGGTTGACCGGTATTTCCAACCGCCTGGAATTTGAAACCGTTTTGCGTCGCGAATGGCAAACGGCCCGGCGGTTGCAACGGCCAGTGTCGCTGGTGTTTCTTGACGTCGATTTTTTTAAAAAACTTAATGATTCCCAGGGGCATCGTGTGGGAGACCAGTATTTGCAAACAGTGGCAAAACTGTTGTCAACGGCTGTGAAACGGGGCAGTGACCTTGTCGCGCGTTACGGTGGCGAGGAATTTGTTTTGTTATTGCCGGGGGCTCCGATGCAGTGGGCAGCATCGGTTGCGGAAAATTTGTTGGCCGAATTGCGTGAAATGAAGTTAACCCACCCGGAAAGCCCATATGGTTTTTTGACCATGAGTGCCGGTGTTTCTTGCCAAATTCCCGTTGATGCCCATTATGAACGGCTTGTCGAGCAGGCCGATCAGGCGCTGTATCGCGCCAAAAAAGACCGGCGCAACATGGTCGTGAAATTTGACAGGCAGGATTTTAATTCAAATTTTTAAAAGAGCCGTTGGTTTTTACTGTCAGAGCAACCATCTAACACCTATTGATAAATGTGTGAAAAACACTTTTGGGATAACCCCATAAAGACAAGCCCGGAAGGGCTGGATCGCGTTGTGGAGTGGATGGTTTAATGAGTGGTGGTAAAAAGATTCTGGTTCTGGAAAATGAACCGATCACCCAGTCGCTGTTGAAGGCTATATTGCGCAAGGAAGGATTTCAGGTAACAATTACAGCAAGTTATGACGAGGCTGAACGGGCATGGCAGCGTGAAACCTTTGATCTTGTCATTGCGGATTATTATCTGGAAGGTGCCCTGACGGGGGCGGATTTTGTTGGACATATGCGCAAAGTCCAGGGGGCTAACAGGTTTCCGGCAATTGCGCTGTCGATTGCCGATGAAGGCGAAAATCAGGATGCGATTGATCAGGCCGGGTTTGATGCGTTTCTGCCCAAACCGATTGATGTGCGTGTTCTGACCGGCACAATCGCAAAACTGTTGTCGTCGTCCCCGGAAATGGATGGGGGCGAGATCATGTGACGTCTGCTGGCAGGTATTTGGTGTCATCGTCTCGTCCGTTTCCTTGATTGCAGGGTTATCAGGCATATGCGGTATTTTACAGCCAGGATTTTACACTGGCCCTTGAGGGGCGTTTTTAAAATATCCGCGCCAAAGGCCGTTTGTCGCGCCGGTGCAATGATGGTCGTTATGGCTGCCATAACATGCGTAACCGGCTTGCAGGTCGCAGGTGCTGCGGCGTTGGCTGACATTGCTCCTTACAGCAGTTTGGGGGATATAATGTCGCAAAATAATCAGCCCCAGCATGATTTTGTGACGCTTGTATCTGTGCAGGCGCAGGCTGCCGCGAAACCGGTGAATGTGCCCAATGCCCGCTTTTTCCTGCAATTGCAGGGCGATGTTCGCGTGCCGAAGGGAACCCGTGTGATTGATGTTGACCTGTTTGATGTCGATGCCGAACAGGTTGCCCGCTGGCGCGATGAAGGCATTTATCCGATTTGTTATATGAGTGCCGGTTCCTATGAGGACTGGCGACCGGATGCAGCGCAATATCCCAAATCCGTCCTGGGTCATGATTACGAGGGCTGGCCTGGGGAAAAGTGGCTTGATATTCGCCAGATTGCCCGCCTTGCGCCGATTATTACCGCCCGGCTGGATTTATGCCGGGCCAAGGGTTTTATGGGGGTGGACCCCGATAACATTGACGGCTATCTGACCAAAACCGGGTTTAACCTATCGCGCGAGGATGCGTTGCGCTTTGTCCGCTGGATGGCAAGCGAAGCCCATAAGCGCGGTTTGACCATTGGCCAGAAAAATGCGCCCGATCTGGTACGTGATTTGGTGGGCGTGCTGGATTTTGCCGTAACCGAAAGCCCGGCAACCTATGATCACGGGCCTTATTTTGCGCCTTATGTTGCGCAACAAAAACCGGTATTTGCCATTGAATATCTAACCGATAAAACGGCAATTGCCGCCTTTTGCCGGCAGATGCGTGACCTGGGTTTCCAGGGTATCAATGCCGGCCAGGCACTGGATGGCAAAAACTATTATTATTGCGCCCCCTGATCGCTGATAGTTGCAGGGTCAAATTGACGGGTTGTTGGTGATAAAGGCTCCATATGCCAGACGTTTGAGGTAATATACCAGAAACCCCATTGCCAGGCTGAAGGTCAGTACGGCAGCCAGAAAATACCCCATTCCGTGCAGGGCAAAATGGCTGGCGGTCAGCCAGGTAAAGGTGCAGTTGGCGACCATGAAGATGATATTGAGCAGCATGACCGGTTTGCGAAAATCGAAATAGGATAAAAATACCATCGCAAACATCGCCAGAATATGCAGGCAGGCCCCCAGCGCGCCAAAGCGGAAAACGCCAATTTCCTTGAACGGGATTTTCATGGTTTCAAGGATGAAGGGGGCGGAAAGCACAATCAGGATGGCAAGAAGCCCGGTCAAAACCGCAAGATTTCGCAAACTGAGCAGGGTGAAATTGACAATTTCACGCTGATAGCTGTCGATGGTCATATAGGTGGCGTGTTTCTGGAACGATTTGTAGAACCGGTTATATTTTTCAAAGAACGATGTTTCGATATTGACGAAAAACACCGCGAAAACCGGAATGGTGAACAGATAGGACAGAAACATCGCGGAATCGTAATAAGGTGCTGTGCGCAAAATGCCTGCAACGACATCGACATTGCCGTCGCGCAGCCACATCACCCATTTATCCACCCAGATGGCGATATTGTAGCTAAGGCCGCTGATGGCAAGGACCCAGTAATGTCGTCCCTGGCGGGGCAATATGGCCAGGTCGCGGGGCAGGGCGGGATATTCGACAAAAATCCAGCCTAAAAGACCAAACAGAATAAGTGCCAGCCCGGCATTGAACCCCCACATCAGCCCGGTTGCGCCATAATCCCCCAGAAGATAGCCACAGGCCACAAGGGCCAGCATCATCCCGGCAAAGAAAATTCCGGAAACGAAGGCGTAGTTTTTAAGCGCACTGACAAAAACCACGACGGTCCAGATCAGGCCAATCAGATAGCCTCCAGCGATGGCGGCCGCACGTTGTGCTGCTGACATATCGGTCGCATAGCTATAAAGCCAGATCATGGGGGCCGTTACCACCAGCACATAGGCCAGCATCATGGAAAACAGCAGCGATGGCGCGCGATGCAGCGTATCCTCGTGGATCTGATCGGCGAGAAGCCGGGTTCCAACCATCACGATGGGACCACAGAAAACCAGCGAGAACGAGAAATTATAGGTGATAATGGTGCGAAACAGCAAAAGGTCGTCCCATGTCACCAAATACCGCGCCAGAAAGGTAATGCCAACCAGGGCAAGAATGGTAAACAGCCACGGCCCCGATGACAGGATGGCGGAATAGGAATAGGCCTGCATGATCCCCCAAAGATCGCCCCGGCCCGTCATTTTGCGCAGGGTAAAGCCAATGCCCGCCATCAGTTGTTTCCTTCGGTGCCAAGAAGTGTGCCGTTGAAGCCATCAGGGGCGTCACGACCGGTTTTGTAGAGTGTGTCATACAGGCCCAGCACGGTTTTCTTGTTATACTGGGTTGCCACCCGCTTGCGGATGGTTTCACCCAGCCTGTCCCGGGTGGCAGGGGAGGTAATGATCTGTGCCAGCGCCTTTGCCATTTCGCTGGGATTGGCGACCGGCACGACGATGCCGCCCTGTCCCAAGGGCGGGTTTTCATCGGACTGTCCATAGAGCATTTCACGACACGCGCCGACATCGGTTGCCACAGTCGGGATACCTGCCGCCCCGCCTTCCAGGATGACCAAGGGCTGGGCTTCGCTGACACTGCTTAAGACCAGGACGTCGATTTTTCCCAGATATTGCGCAATATTGACCCGTCCGCCAAAAGTCACCACATCGTCCAGTCCCAGATGTTCAACCATCTGCTGGCATTCCTCGAAATAGATCTTGTCTTCGTCGGTCGGACCCAAAATTTGGGCTTCAAAATTGCGGGTTTCGCGGGTCAGGATGTGAATGGCGCGAATGAAGGATTTGATATCCTTGATCGGCACGACGCGACCAATCAGGGCGATAACCGCCTTGTCCTGTTTTTCGCGTTTGATGGTGGAAAACTTTTCGTAATCAATGCCATTGGGGATCACCCGTACTTTTTCCGGGGCGGCACCATCGCGCAATTGCAACACCTGGTTGCCTTCATAAAGGGTGATGATTTCATTACACGCGGCATAGCAGGTTTTCGACAGGGCCGAAAACCCCCTGAGCCATAACGAGCGAACGTCCTTTTCAAGGCTTTTGATGTCGTAATCGGGGATCGGGTTTTGATAAAGCCAGTCGGCCATTGCAATTTCGATGCGCCGTTCATTGGTATAAATGCCGTGTTCCGTCAGCATGACCGGGCGCTGATATTCGAGTTTTGCCCGCGCCGCGAGCAGGCCAGCATAGCCGGTTGATACGGCATGATAACAGCGCGCCCTGGGCAGTTTGAAACGCGTGCTTGCCAAAATGCCGCCAATCAGAATCCGCCAGCTCCAGAAAAAATCAAGAAACGAGGTTGTGGCGAAATTTTCGTTATAGAAGGTGCGCAGGAACCGCCAGCCGGGATAACTGTTGAGCAGGATTTTCTTGCCAAGTTCCAGCTCGCTTGCCCCCTGATTGAAGCTGGCGAAATCATCGATATCGCCGGAGTTCAGAAAATCGAGCAGCGCGCGGGTGGTCGTGCGCAGTTTGCGTTTTTTCCAGATGAATCTCCGTCCCTCGGGCAGTTCATGCAAATAGAGATGGCGAATGCCAATGACATTGTCGGGCACCTCGTATTTGTGGACAAATTCGCCCGTGTTTTGGGCGAGAATAGCCACGATTTCAAAGGTGATGTCGGGCATGGCGCTGACAATGTCATGCACCCAGCTTGACACACCGCCCGCCACATAGGGGTAGGTTCCCTCCAGCAGCAGGCAAATATCGGCTTCGTGATTTTTGTCGGACATCATTCGCCAGACCCTTTCTGCCACATTGCCATGCTTTCAAGCCGATAGGGGCTGACAACCGGGTTTTTGTCCGCTGTTGTTTCGGGGAAATGGCGGGCAATCAATTCGTGAACGCGGTCATAGTTTTTGGCGTTGTAATTGGCCTCGATCAGCCAACTGGCAATCGCCTGTTTGTTGCTGGCGCGTTCAAGCGCGATTTCAAACATGTTGGCTGCGGCGACAAAATCGCGCTGACGGTTCAAAAGGCGGCCGATGCGATAGGGTGGTGTGGCGTCGTCGGGGCGTTCGCTCCGGCATTGTTCATAGGTTTCAAGGGCCAGCTTACGGTTTTCAATTTCGCGTTCGCGATCCAGAAGGCTGGTAAAGGCATAATCGTCATACAGGGTTGCCAATGCCATTTTGGCATCGAAATTATCGGGTTTTTTGCGGATGGTATCCTGGATTTTCAGCACATTTGCCAAAAAACGGTTTTCAATGCGTGCCTTTGCCGAGGCCGCCAGAACACGTACTGTCGGGTCGTCATCATTCATCGCCATGATAATGACATTGGCAAAGTCAGGCCGGAAATAGCGTGAAACCAGGGTAACAATTGCCAGTTTTTCTTCGGTATCGGCTTCCTGCATCAGGTCGGTATAAACGGTGACGCTGTGTTCGGGGCCGACGGTGCGGCTGCCGGAAATAAGCTGGCTATAAAGGTTTTCAGCCGTGCTGGCATGATCGGCGGGAAAAAGTGCCATGTACCATTCGCGAAATCGCCAGGTATCGTTGCGGGTCAGAATGGAAATGATGACCAGAAGTAGACCACCCGCCGCGCCCAGAAATCCGCACAACAAATACCCCGCCGCGAGCACGCAATATTCGCGAATGAAATACCCTTTCCGGGCCCGCCAGTAACACAATACTACCACGAGGATTGCCGATGCCACATGCAGCCCCGCCAGGGTTGGCCAGGGATAGCGTGACGAGGCAAAGGCAAATACAATGGCGAGTGACATTGCCAGCGCCAGAAGCGTGATGATCAGCACCCAGATATGCGCCGACAAAGGCCTGGCACGGTAAATCGGGGCGTTATCATCGTCAAAGGCGGCATTGTCGGAGGCGGGCGCAGGAGTGTTCATGACGCCGTTTTTTCCTCTGCCGGGTCGAAAATCGGTCGTTGCGTGATGGTCAGGTCGCGGATGGTTGGATCACTGTTGCCCCGCAGGATATTTTCCAGCTTGCCACTGACAATTTCAATGCCCTTCCGGTCGGTCCCCAGCAGCAAAATGGAAATAATGGTACCGCTATCGCGGCCATCACGCTGAAAAACCAGGTCGGTATTGCGTAATTCGCGCGAAAAGCCCCGTGCAACCTGATCGGTGACATGCAGGGCATCTTCGGTGCGAACGCTGCCTTCCTGATTTCCGACGTCAAGCTGCCACAGTGAAAGTTTGTTACGGCGACAGACCTGAAACAGCCATTCGGAAAGCGATGGCCAAAGCTGGCTGGAGACCACAGAGCGCCTGTCACCATCTTCGGTGATCCAGGCAGAGTTTTCATAGGTTTCGGCCTTTGCGAAGGCATTGCTCAGCCATTGTCGCACCAGATTGGCATTGATCAGCAGTGAACTGTTGAGTTTGTCAAAGTCGATTTCCTCGATCCGAATGACGGCGAGGACTTCGTTGGTCGTGCTGTTCTGCACCGGGATGATGACGATGGCATCTTTCCCCAAAAGGGCCGCGTCATCCTGGCGTGTGACCATCAAAATGCGTTGCTCGGTCATCAGCGACGCATAAAGGTTGCTGTCACCTGTGATTTGCCGGGAAAATTCATTGGGTTTTTCCCAGCCATGCGATACCAGCGCATCAAGATTATTGCGGCTGGGCACGAATACCGAAAATTTCGCTGGTGCCAGGACTTCTGTGACCAGGCTTTCGATGCCGGTAATCACATCGCCGACTTCCAGGCGTTCGACATTTTGTGCCGCGCGAAAAACTGTCAGGACGGTCTGGGCCTGGGTCGCAATTTGCCGTTCCAGAAAATTGACCCGCTCCATTGTCGAGGCATAGGCCTTGGCAAGGGTTTCTTCGCGCAGTTCGGTTTCTGCAACCTGGGCTTTTAATTCGGCATTTTGCACCAGTTGGCGGCGGCGCAATTCGCCCAGAAACAATCCGGTCAGCATCCATAAAATGGGCCGCCACCCCAGAAACAGCAGATAATCGTAATAATCCTGATCGACATTCTGTTGCGGCAAGTGTCCGCTAAAAAGCGCGATGCTGCACGCAATTGCGGCTAGAAGCCCGGCACTGGTCCCGTATTGGACTGACAGCACAATAACCACAGCCCACAACGGGTGCGGGGCAATATCCCAAAAACGGTTGCCCGCGCCAAAGGCATAATCAGCCAGTACGAAAATACCCACCAGCACAGCCAGTTCGATCAGCGCCGACAAACGCAGATCCGACCCGGCGCTGCTTGCGCTTTGCCGGGCGGCTTCGACGTTTTTGCGTTCCTGCTCGTCAATAATGCCGGTACGGGCCATTGTATATCTTACCGATCAGAAAGGTTAATTTGTGGATTGGATCATATTGGCAACCATCTGGTTGACCAGACGCTGCGCAATGATGCTGACGCTGTCACGGGCAAAGGTGCCCTGACCGACAATACCCGAACTTGCACTCCAGACAACGGTGCCGGTGGCAATATCGATCAGGCGCATATTGATGCTGACCGATGGTTCTTCGCGCAGGCCATATTGATAGCCATATTCCGAGACGCTGCCGGTCAGAACATATTTGACACCCAGTATTTCGCCAAGCTGACGGGCCGAAACGGCATTGTGGGTTCCGACTGCGGTGGTGGCCGTACTTTGGGAATTTAGCGAATCATAGGTTTGCGCCACATTGCTTTCGGACTGAACGGCAAGGCTGGAATTTGTGCGCAATGCACTGACCGCCAGATAGGAGGCAACCTGCCCGGCTTCCTCGCTGTTGGTCAGGTTTTCAAAAGGCATGACCGCAATGCTGGTTCCCTGGGTAAAGGAAACCGGGGTTGTTGCCGTCATGATCTGGCGGTCGCCGGTGCTGCACGCTGCGACAAACAGGCCAAGCATGGCTGTTGCTATCGCCTTGCCCAGGCTGTGCCAGCCGGTATGTTGATATGTCATCATGCTGTCCTTTTCCGTCCTAGAAATATTGTTTGATGGTAATGCCGATAAAGGTGGAGCCGCTGCTGCCGACACTGTTTGACGCATTTGCCGTGTGGCCGAATGACAGTGTTGTTTCATACTGATCGGCAAGGTTGCCGATCAGGGCGCCGGAAAAACCGAATCCCTGTTCGCCAAAGCGGTCATAGCTATAGGCAATGCCGCCAGAAAGGGTCAGATAATCGGCCAGTTGAATGTCGTGTCCGATCGAAAATTCGTGCACTTCGCGCCGGGTAATATCAAGCGGGCGAAAATCCGCCCCGGTCTGGTCGGTTTTGCTGGTCTGGTTCAGCGGATATTCGGCATCAAGGCGGTAGCCGGCAAAAACCGGGAAATTGTAAATGTCGAAATTGTCGCGGATATACCCTTCAAGTCGCCAGGTGCGCGCCAGATCCTGATCCCCATCCAGACCATACCGATTGAGCGATGCGCCAATGCCAAAGTCCCAACTGTCGGTTTGTGTCACGTCGTACTGGGCCAAAACGGCATCGCGGGTCCCATATTGCACCACGGCACTGGTCTGGTCCCAATAGGGCTGATGATAATCCGCGCCGAGCGATACCGTGCCAGGCAGGATGTTATATTGCCATTCCGCCCCCATACCGGGGGATTTTTGGGTGGCATAACCGCGATATTGCACGACGGTGCGCGATGATATTTCCTGATCCAGCCGCAGGGCGATTTTTTGCCGCTCGCCGGTAAAGGCCCTGTTGCGGCCATCACGCTGTATAAACGGATCAGCGTCGATATGGCGGTTTTCAATATCCATTGCCAGCAACAGATCATCGCGGATAAACGCCCGCCCATTCAGGGTACCGACAATTTGTGTATTGCTGCTGCCATTGCTTTGATATTGCGCCCCACCGCCGATGAAGGCCCCGTTCTGTTTTAAAATGTCCTGACGCGCACGCACGATGGCCGGATCATGATTTTTTGCAATGACACGGCCATATTGCCGGGCCGCTTCGCGCCAGTTGCCACTGCGAAATTCCACCTCGGCCAGGGCATTTCGGGCTTCGATGTTTTCGGGGGCGCTTTTGATGACATGTGCCAGAATTTCACGGGCATGGCCATATTGGCCCAGCTCCATGCGGGCACGGGCTTCGATGATGTTCCGGCGCATTTCGGCGGCACGGGTTTCGGCGGTGCTTAAGGGGGTGCGCACCGTCGGCGCTGTTGTACGTTCTTTGGGTTTTTCCGGCCTGGCATATTCCACCACAAGGCGGTCCTTGCTTTGTGACACCTCGAATTTGCCGTCAAAGGCCATTTGCATCAGCAAAACGTCATAACTGGTTTGAACGGTTAAAATCTGTTCGGGATATTTGCCCAGCAGGCCGTTCAGGTCAAAATCGCCGATCGGGGCAGAAAAACGGATAATCAGTTCGCGGTCATTGATTGTGACGCTGTTGTCGGGCGAGTTGCGCAGATCAAGCACCATCCTGAACCGACCGGCATCACTGGCGGTTATGTTGGCATTCGTGACATCGGCGCGGGCGTGGGGCATCAGGCCGGTTATCCCGGCAACCATCGCCATGCCCCATATCCCGCTTCGTGAAATTGCCTTGCCCAAACTGTTCCCCTTTTTCACCCCTGAATGTAAAATATGCCCGGTTTTCCTTAAGAAACGGCTATTGCCGACGGACCTGCTGCAACGCCCGCTGGGGCGATTGTTGTAACAGCCGCGTTTCGGCAATATCGGCAATCACCCCGTCATCCCCCGGATTTTCGCGCAGCAATTGTTCAAAAATGGCGATGGCCTCGTCATAGCGTTGCAGGCGTTGCAACAACAACCCTTCCAGGTGCCGCATATAGAATGTCGGGTTTTGCTGGTCTTTGAGCAAATCCAGCGATATCCGGTAGTTTTGGCGGGCTGCCTTTTGCCGTCCCAGTCGCTCATCTGATTCGCCAAGCTGGTAATAGGTTTCAAAATCGCCGGACGGGACCAGGGCCAGATAGCGTTCCAGATAGGCCCGTGCACGGTCAAACTGTTCGCGGCCAAAGGCAAATTGCCCCATGACCCGGAAGGGCTCCGGCGTGGTCGGGTCGATAACGGTTAACCGTTCGGCAATTTGCTGTGCCAGATTTTCAAAATTGTTGGTCTGGGCCGCACTTAGCAGAATTTTAAGGCGTGCAGGATCACCGTTTGCCAGTTTGCGCTGTTTATCAAGCAGGCCAAGCAAAGCAGCACGATTGCCGTTTTTCTGATAGGTCGCGATCAGTTGCGAGACAAATTCCGGGTTGGTTTCATACTGATCGGCATATTGCGACAGGATTTTTTCCGCCCGCACCGGCGCAAAAGTGTTACCCGCAATTTCCAGCCATGCCAGCCTGGTTTTGCCGCTGCTTTTGGCGATGCGTTCGCTTATCCAGTCTGCTTGCGGGTCGGTCAGGCGCGGCCCCCACAGATAAAGCAGGTTTTGGGTCGCATCACTGCCCGGCCCGGCCTGTGCAGCGAGTTTCTGGAAAATGTGTGCCGCCGGTTTTTTCTCGCCAGCGGCAAGCAGGCGAAACGCGATTTCCTGGCGTTCGCCATTGGTTAACCCCGGGGCGTCGGCCCGCCGCGCCAGATAGGCCAGCGCATCCTGTTTCCGGCCCACGGCAGTCAGTGCGTCAATGTAGTAATTGCTCCATTCGCTGGACTGATTCGCCCGCTCTGCCAGGGTGGGCAGAACGGCGTCATAGGCCTTAAGTCCGATCAGATCATACAACAACTGGGTTTTGGCAGGTTCGGTGCTGTCTTTAAGGTCCTGTGTCAGCAATGTAACCAGTTCGGTGCGACCAGGCCCGCCTGCAGCAACACTTTGACGCAGGGCTTCGGTATAGAGGCTGCGATAATCGGGGTTTGACAGCGGCAGGTCCTTTGCCAGCGCGATGGCCGCACTGACATTGCCACTGCGCAACTGGGTATCGGCCAGGGCAAAGCGGAAGGCCGGGTTGTCCGGCACGAGATCAAACTGTTTTTGCGCGGTTAATCGTTCGGTGGTGACATCGCCATACTGATTGGCAAGGCTTTGCAATGTTGCCAGATCGCCAATCTGGTCTTGCTGCCAGCCATAATTTGCAATCCAGTTACGGGTTTTTTGCGGTGTATCAGATGTGATTGCCAAAATCGCGTCCGCCAGCGCGCTATTGTAAGTTTGCACTTCGGGCGCAACCCGGTTGATGAAGGCCTGACCATCCGCACGACGGCCAAGATTGCGAAACAGCAGGGCGGTTTCCGGCAGGCTGCCGTCATCAAGGGTTTTGGTCTTTTGCAGGGCATCAAGGATTTTATCGAGGGCGGTCGTTATTGTGGCATTCTGCCCGTTATCGGTTGCTTTTGCCGCGTTTTCTGGGGCTGCTGCTGCAATATCTCCGGTGTCTTCAGCCGGAGATGTGTCAATTATTTGCCAGAGACGCGCCATTTGCAGCAGCGATTGCGGTGTACTGTCATCAAGGTGTTGTTGGGCTTTTAACAGCATATCGCGGGCCTGATCGAACTTTTTCTCGGCAACAGCGGCCCGTGCGCTGGCCAGATAGAACCAGAATTCGCCATCGCGCAGGGTTTGTTCGCGTTGCAAATAGGCTTGTGCGAAAACGGTATCACCCCGGTCCAGGGCTCGATCGATCAGCAGGGAACGCAACCAGTCGGGCAATGCGTCATAGCGGGCAAGAATGTCTTCATGAAGCGGGGCTGTTTTGCCAAGATTTGATGCCGCCTCGATATAGGCGGTAAAGGTGGCAAGTGACAGTTTGCCAGCCGGAATGTCCAGTGCGGAAACGGTATCGTAAAGCTCTTGCAAATGCCCGGTGGCAAGGGCTGCGGACACCCAGAGATCGGCAAGGTCGGGATGATGGGCAAAATCTGCTTTGAAGGCACCCGCCACATCATAGACGCGGGCCGGGCGGGAAATATCGCTCAGGAACTGGGCCAGTCGGGTGGCATCGGCGACCGACAGGTTTTTGGCCGGGGGCAGTTCACTTAGCGCGCTATCCAGACGGGCCATATCCTTTTGTTGCCAAATCGCCTCAAGCACCAGCAAACGGTTTTCCAGGCTGGGCTGGCGACGCGCAATTTCGCGGGCCACCAATTCGGCAAATCCATAGGCTTTGCCCTGGGTCGCGGCATCATAAAGGGTGGAAAGAAGGTCGTCATCAAGGGCGCTGTCATTGGCCGATGCCAGCCATTTTTGCGCCAGATCGCCGTGTCCTGTGGCCGCATTAAGCAAGGCCAGGGCTGCCTGATTGCGTATGACCGGGTTGCCCGTAAGGACAGGGCGTAATTTATCCAGTCCATGTTGCGCCTGACCCAGCGCGACATAGAGGCTGGCAATGCTGAAAATATCACCATCGGCGGGCGTGGTGCGGGCCAGGTCATCAAGAACAGGTAACAGGTCGGCGGTGCGGCCCAACTGGTTTAGCAGCATCGCCAGATCATAGCGTTTGGCAAAGGCCATGTTTTTTTGTGCCAGGGCCTGTTTGATCCATGTGTCGAGTGCCGGCTGGTCTTTGCGCAATAGCGCATAGCGGGCCCATAATACCGGAGAGTTCTGGCGAATATCGTCGGGAATATGCGCGGCAAATATCGCCGCACTTTTGGTATCGCCCTGCGATACAGCGATTTCAAGACCATAGGCCATCACGTCTGGTACAACGGCATCGGGATGATGATTGACATAGCCCACCGCGTCCTGAAGGTTTCCCGAGGCAATGGCGATCCGCATGGCAACGCTCCAGCCCCTGTCGCTCAGGCTGTTGCTGGCGATATAGGATGCCAGAATGCTCCGGGCGTCGGTAATGCGTCCGGCATCAAGCAGGGCGGCGGCATATATGACTTCCAGCGGTTCGATTTTTTGCGGTGCAATGCCACGCAATGTTTCGAGCATCGCCAGATATTGCGGCGTTTTGGCCCGCGCCTGATACAGATTGGCAATTGTGCGGGCGGTGGCAAAGACCGGGTCCTGGCGCATCCATTCTGCTGCGAATGCGTCGGTCTTTTGCCGGTCTTTGGTATCAAAAAGCAACCGGAGCTTCAATTCAGCCAAAGTCGGCGTGAAACCGTTTGGCCGTGACATGAGCTCGTTAATGAAATCGAGCGATTTTTGCGGTTCGCCGATACTGGCATAGAGATACACAATCGAGATCAGGTCGTTGGTCGTGGACCAACCGCGATTGACCAGTTCCCGCAAAACACCGATTTGATCGCGATAGCGGCCATTGAAGTTGTAAATGTTTGAAAGGTCGCGCAGGACTTTTTCCGTCGGGGCCAGGACGCGCCGTTCTTCGAGTGTTCTGGTATAGTCATCGGGGCGCTGGGCATATTGGTACATTGTACCGAGATCGGTCAAAATCCGGATGGAATCCGGTTTGCGTTTGTGCAGTTCTTCAAACAGTGTGATGGCGCGATCTATTTCGCCATTTTGCAGATAGATCCGCGATAGTGCACCGTACACATCGATATTGCGGTCGCCATCTTTGTATTCTTCTTCATAAAAAGTGCGGGCTTTGACGAAATCCTTGTCACGGAAATAGATATTGGCGAGTTCGCGTTTGGACGGCACCATCAGAATGCCCGATGCAATAACGGCACCTGTCATCGTGATGATGATTCCCAGACTGGTTAAATTGATCGTCCCCAAACGCACAGTGGATAGCCTAACGGGTTACAGGTTCCAGGGTCAGTTCCGCCCCGGCAATCGCATCAAGCGGAATGACATAATCAAGAATACCTTTGGCATCTGCCGTCACGGTTTCCGACCATTCGGGCTGATCCTTGCGGGCGGGGGCCGTTAATTTGTAGGTCGCCGAGGGCGCCACACGCCATTGCATCTGACCTTTGCCAAATCCCTGTATTTTCATCTGAAGTGTGCCATCCGAATCTTGTACGTCCCATGCCCGCCAGCGACTGGAAACAATGTAGGGCCGGCTGGCAACAGGATAGCGTGTTTCGGTTGTGCCGGATTTGACCGAAATCACCGGTTTGTTAATGGCCTCGTCCAGCGAGACATAAAGGCTGCCCTGATAATGGGTTTGGCCGATGACGCCATAGGAATTGTCAAAATCGACCGACAGGAATTTGCCATTGTCAAAGCGGACAGTTCCCAGGTCGCCCCGATTGCGGATTTGCCAGTTGCCGTCTTTGGTTTTTTCAATTTCGGCGGTGAAAAAACCTTTGCCGATACGGGCATAGCGGCTTGCGGCAATTGGGATGATAACGGATTTACGGGCCAGTTCCAGGTTGGAAAGCACGGCATTGCGGCTGGCAACCTTTTCGCCCGAATACATGTGATAATAAATGTTAAACGGGCGCAGCCGGCGGGGGCTTTCGGTATTTTCAACCGTATTGGCAAGATAGCGAAAGCCAAAAAAGCGATCCGACCACAGCTTTGTATAGGTGTTTTCATTGCTGTTGGAGGCATATACCTGGATATGTTTTCCAACCCTCATGCCAACCGGGGCGACCCAGGCCAGCGAGGGGTAGTCCGGGTCCCAGCGGCTGTCGCCGCCGTTTATATTGGGCAATCCGGCTTTGTCTGCCATCGCAATGGCTGCTTCAAAGGGCGAGGTGTCGCCCGACCATTGAAGCAGTTCCACCTTTTTGCCTGGCGGGCAGAATGTGGAAATATAATTCGCCGCATCGACAATTTCCTGGTGCAGGTCAAATGGCCGCTTGAGATAGGCGCGCGGCAGGTCATAGCTTTTTTCCAGACCGGTTTCCGCAGGATCAACGTCTTTGGCGACACCCAGAAGCTCCATCACCTTGCTGGAAAGACCGCCTACTTTGTTGCCAAATTGGCGTTCTTCGCGTTTGGCGGAGTAGTTTTTGTAATAACTCCACTGAAAGGGATGGGTGTAGGTATGCGAGGCGGCCTCGACCTGGGGCAGGGCAAAAAGTTTACGCGCGATTTCCTGGGTCCGTTTGGTGCCGTACCAGGCCGGATCCAGGTCGGCGGCAATCGGGGCGACGGAAACCGGCAAATCCGGATAGGGTTTGATCAGGTCACGATAGACAACTTCGGTATCAAGCAGCGGCTGGTCGTCATCCCCGCGAATTTCGCTGATATTACGCCAGCCGTCACCGTCGATATGGGAATAGTAAATGCGCCGTCCCATCAGGGTTGTGGTATCGACTTTGGGAAATTCCTCCAGGTCGAAGACTTTTGAGAAGAACTTGAACGGATTGAGGATCCATTTCCTGTCATGTTCGTTTCGTCCGGTGCGAACGGCATAACCATCCTGAACAAATCCGCCCGATGCGCCAAAGGCACCGAGCAGAAATTCCTGGTCTGAATGCGGTGGCAAGGCAATAACAAAGGGCTTTGACCCGCTTTCAGCCTTTGTAACCCCGTAAAATGGCGGAAAAGGTTTGATGATTTCGCTTTCATATCCGGTCATGTCCGGATCAAGATGCTTGATGCTGTAGTCAAACGTAAACTGTTCCCAGTCGCCGTCAAACTGGCCGCCCAGACGATTTAGAACCCGGTTGACCAGAGGGAGGGGAACATTTTTGCCCTTGAGGTCCAACAGAAATGACCAGTCCCCCATGATGGCAACTTTGGTACCCGCATCCATTTGCGTATCCAGCCACTTTAAAAACCCTTCCGGGTCGGGCAGGCGGTCAATCTCCATCCAGACCAGGATGCCGCGAAATTCATGGGGGTTGTTAAATTTCGGCAGTCCCTGTCCCAGGTCAAAATGGGTCACGGTCAGGCCAAGAAAATTCAGGACAGTTTCCGCCAGCGAATGGCCAGGGGTATAAAAGGGATTGGGGTCTTCTGGCGAATAGTAAACCGATGCAATTTCGCGCGAAACAGGGCGTGCCTGAGCCGACCAAAGCGGGGCAAGAACAAAAAGACAGACAAAAAAATATCGGAGAAATTTTAAAAATGAAGCCAACAGCATACCCATATATTGTGTTTTGTCCTTCCCGAAAAAGGACTAAACTTGGAGTCTAATCTTGTACGCGTATTGTATAGGTTTTTACAGGAAAATTGGTATTTTTGGTCGAAACACAGGCCAGACCCAGCGTTCTTTTTTATGTTCGGTTTATTTTATTACGCTGTGTTCGCCATTAAAGTTCCGCTATTGACGTAAATTATTTCCGGTTTTGGCGAGCGAGACAGAATCGGCGATACAGAATTGCCGATTGCATCGCAGCGGATCAGGCTATTTCCTTAAGCAAACCGGCGGAAAAGACCGCGTTTTTCACGGCAGATCAGGGTTAAGCCGGCCTGCCGTGCCAGATTGACCGCGGTTAATGTGGGGCCGGAAAGTGTGACCAGACCGCCAATACCGCATTGCACGGTTTTGGTCACGATTTCATAGGAACACCGGCTGGTCATCAGGACAAATCCCCCGGCGGGATCAATGCTCTGGCGGGCAACGGCCCCCAAAACCTTGTCCAGGGCGTTGTGACGGCCAATATCCTCGCGGGCGAGCAGGATTTTGCCGCTGGCATCGGCAAAGGCGCTGGCATGAAGTAATCCACCACCGGCCCTGTTGCGGCTTTGATAGTTTGGCAAATCATCAATTGCAGCCAAAACCACCTTTTGTGGCATGTTACCAGGTGCAACCTGGCGCGGGGCTTCGGCGGGGATGGCGTCAAGGGACTGCACCCCGCATAACCCGCAGCCGGACCGCCCTTCAAGGGTGCGTTGCCGGTCGTTTAGGGCATCGATGCAGTCCTCGTCGAGTTGCGCCTCGATCACGTAACCGCGCAGGGTCGCGCGAACATCCTGAATCCGGATTTGAGATATATCGGCGATGATGCCTTCGCTTAAGCAAAAGCCGGTAACAAAATCCTCCAGATCATAGGGGGATGTCATCATCACGGCATGGGATTTGCCGTTAAATACCAGTGCTGCCGGAACTTCGGGCTGCAGAAAAAGGGCACCTTCACCGACATTCTGGTCGGTAACGGCAACCGCAGGATCGGCGCTGCAATTGTCAAATACGTCATTGCTGCCGTTGGGGGGAGATGCCGGGTTGGATGCCATTTCAGGGTGCGCCAGTTTCGGTGTGATCAGGCGTGTTCCTTGACCTTGCGGATATGCGGTGCCGCATCCAGAACAAGTTGGTCAAGGCCTTCGCCACCTTTGTCGATATGGTCAAACAGCGCGCTTCGCATGCGCGGTTCCCAAAAATCATTGATATGCCCTGCAACCCCCGGCACTGCCGTATCGGCCGGCTGGGACTTGAAAAAGGTGGCAATCTGGTTGGCCATGTAAACGAGTTTTTCGGACTTCATGGGTGGTTTCTCCGGCCAGAAAACTGGTTCATCACATAGAATGCTGTCGCGTGTTTTCAAAGGCATTACGTATATTTTGCGCTATGGCAAGCTATGCCTGTAATTAAACGGTTTTGGCGGGCATCGGGGTGACGCCCGCCAAAACAACCGTTATGTTTTATTCGGCAGCATCCGGCGCGGGCAGGATACGGCGGGACTGTTTGGCCTGCTCGTCATATTCTACCTGCCATTCGGTCGGTCCGTTGGAGGCCGAAACCTGCACCGCCGTAACCTTGTATTCCGGGCAATTGGTGGCCCAGTCGGTAAAGTCGGTGGTGATCACATTGGCCTGGGTGCCGGGATGGTGGAAGGTGGTGTAAACCACCCCTGGTGCCACGCGATCGGTGATTTTGGTACGTAACGTGGTTTCGCCGGATCGTGATGCCAGGCGGATCCAGTCCCCATCGCGAATGCCGCGCTGTTCGGCGTCATGCGGATGGATTTCCAGAAGGTCTTCCTCGTGCCAGACGCTGTTTTGCGTGCGACGTGTTTGTGCGCCAACATTATACTGGCTGAGGATGCGCCCGGTGGTCAGCAGCAGCGGGAAACGCGGCCCGGTTTTTTCATCGGTGGCGACATATTCGGTGACAACGAATTTGCCTTTGCCACGGACAAAGCCGCCAATGTGCATCACCGGGGTACCCGTTGGGGCCTTTTCATTACACGGCCACTGAACCGACCCTTCGCGTTCCAGCAGGTCGTAGCTGACCCCGGCAAAGCTGGGTGTGGTGGCGGCAATTTCATCCATGATCTGGGATGGATGGGTATAGTTCCAGTCCAGCCCCATTGCCCTGGCAAGGTTTTGCGTCACTTCCCAGTCGGCATAGCCGTTTTTCGGCTTCATCACCCGGCGAACGCGGTTAATGCGGCGTTCGGCATTGGTGAATGTGCCATCTTTTTCGAGGAAGGTTGAACCGGGCAAAAACACATGCGCGTAATTGGCCGTTTCGTTCAAAAACAGGTCGTGCACCACCACGCATTCCATTGCGGCCAGCCCGGCGGCGACATGTTTGGTGTCCGGGTCGGACTGCAAAATGTCTTCGCCCTGAATGTAAATACCCCGGAAAGTGCCATCAACAGCGGCATCGAGCATATTGGGAATGCGCAAACCCGGTTCGTCATTAAGCTTGACGCCCCACAGTTTTTCAAAAATGTCGCGGGTGCCATCATCGCTGATATGGCGGTAGCCGGGCAGTTCGTGCGGGAAGGACCCCATATCGCACGACCCCTGCACATTGTTCTGACCGCGCAGCGGGTTAACCCCCACACCCGGACGGCCGATATTGCCCGTTGCCATTGCAAGGTTGGCAATCGCCATCACGGTGGTGGAGCCCTGGCTGTGTTCGGTTACACCCAGGCCGTAATAAATCGCGCCATTGCCACCGGTGGCAAAAATGCGTGCAGCCTTGCGAATTTCATCTGCCGGAACACCGGAAATCTTTTCAACTTCCTCCGGGCTGTTTTTGGCATCGGCGACAAAGGCTGCCCAGTCTTCAAATTCAGACCAGTCGCATTTTTCGCGAATGAAGGCCTCGTCATATAAATCTTCGGTGACAATGACGTGGGCCAGGGCGGTCAGCACCGCGACGTTGCTGCCGGGGCGCAGCGGCAGGTGTGCGGCCGCCTCGATATGCGGGGAGCGCACAAGGTCAATCCGGCGCGGGTCAATCACAATCAGCTTGGCCCCGGCGCGCAGGCGTTTTTTCAGGCGCGATGCAAAAACCGGATGGCCGTCTGTCGGGTTGGCACCAATCACAATGACAACATCGGTCTGTTCAACACTGTCAAAATCCTGGGTACCGGCCGAGGTGCCAAAGGTGGTTTTCAGGCCATAGCCGGTAGGTGAATGGCAAACACGGGCACAGGTATCGACATTGTTATTGCCAAAACCGGCACGGATCAGTTTTTGCACCAAAAAGGTTTCTTCGTTGGTGCAACGTGATGACGTGATGCCGCCAATCGATTCCCTGCCATATTTTTCCTGCAGGCTGCGGAACTTGTTGGCGGTATAGGTCAGGGCCTCTTCCCACGATACTTCGCGCCACGGATCGTTCACGTTTTCGCGGATCATCGGGTTAAGGATGCGGTCCTGGTGGCTGGCATAGCCATAGGCAAACCGGCCCTTAACGCAGCTATGGCCCCGGTTGGCCTTGCCATCCTTGTAGGGCACCATGCGCACCAGTTCATCGCCACGCATTTCCGCCTTGAACGAACAGCCGACCCCGCAATAGGCGCAGGTGGTGACAACCGAATGTTCCGGCTGACCAATGTCGATAATGGATTTTTCCTGAAGGGTCGCCGTCGGGCAGGCCTGCACACAGGCCCCGCAGGATACACATTCCGATGACAGGAAATCTTCGTGCATGCCGGGCGATACACGCGATTCAAAGCCACGGCCTTCAATCGTTAAGGCAAAGGTGCCCTGGACTTCCTCGCACGCCCGCACGCAGCGCGAACAGACAATACATTTGCTGGGGTCATAGGTGAAATACGGGTTGCTTTCATCCTTGGCCATATAGCGGGGGTTTTCCTCGCCATTCTGGCGGGTTTTGACGTGGTTCTCACCCTCATACCCATAGCGCACATCACGCAGGCCAACGGCCCCGGCCATGTCCTGCAATTCGCAATCGCCATTGGCGGCACAGGTCAAACAATCCAGCGGGTGGTCGGAAATATAAAGTTCCATCACCCCGCGACGCAGCTTTTTCAGCCGGTCGTTCTGGGTATGCACCACCATGCCTTCACTTACCGGTGTGGTGCAGGAGGATGGTGTGCCACGGCGGCCTTCAATTTCCACCAGGCACAGGCGGCACGACCCAAAGGCATCCACCATGTCGGTTGCGCACAGTTTGGGAATTTCAATGCCGGCCTCCATTGAGGCGCGCATGACAGATGTACCTTCGGGCACGGTCACGTCAAAACCGTCAATATTCAGCGTAACGGTCTTTTCGGACTTAACGGCAGGCGTTCCGTAGTCAATCTCTGTAACCAGGGACATTTTCTTACTCCGCTGCAATATCAAGCCCGTGGGGCTTGAAATCTTCGGGGAAGTGGGTCAGTGCGCTTAAAACCGGATAGGGGGTAAACCCGCCCAGGGCACAAAGGGAGCCGAATTTCATCGTGTCGCACAAATCATGCAACAGCTCGATCTGGGCTTCGGGTTCTTCGCCCTTGGCAATTTTATCAACGGTTTCAACGCCACGAACGGCACCAATGCGGCACGGCGTACATTTGCCGCAGCTTTCGATGGCGCAAAATTCCATCGCAAAGCGGGCCTGTTTCATCAAATCCACGCTATCGTCAAACACGACAATACCGGCATGGCCGATCAGGCCGTCACGCTTGGCAAATTCTTCGTAATCAAACGGCGTATCAAACAGGCTGCGCGGGAAATAGGCCCCAAGTGGCCCGCCAACCTGTACCGCCCTGACCGGGCGGCCACTGGCGGTGCCGCCGCCAATCTGATCGACGATTTCACCCAGCGTCAGGCCAAAGGCGGTTTCATAAAGTCCGCCATGTTTGACATTGCCCGCAATCTGGATGGGAATAGTACCACGCGACCGCCCCATGCCGAAATCACGATAATATTCCGCGCCTTTTTCCAGGATAACCGGCACCGAACATAACGAAATCACATTATTGACGACCGTGGGCCGGGCCATGAAGCCCTCAAGGGCGGGAAGCGGTGGCTTGGCACGCACAACGCCACGTTTGCCTTCCATGCTGTTCAGCAGCGATGTTTCCTCGCCGCACACATAGGCCCCCGCACCCATACGGACTTCCATATCGAACGTTTTGCCCGAACCCAGAATATTATCGCCCAGCACACCGGCGGCACGGGCAACCTCCATCGCCTCGTTCATGACGTCTATGGCGGTGGGATATTCCGAGCGGGTATAAACATATCCCTTGGTCGCCCCGGTCGCCAAACCGGCAATGATCATGCCTTCGATCAGGACAAACGGTTCGCCTTCCATGATCATGCGATCGGCGAAGGTGCCGCTGTCGCCCTCATCGGCATTACAGACGATATATTTCTGCTCACCCTTGGCTTCGCGCACCGTATTCCATTTAATGCCGGTCGGGAAACCGGCACCCCCACGCCCGCGCAGGCCGGAATCGGTAACGGCCTTCACAATTTCTGCGTCGGTCATTTTCAGGGCATTTTCCAGCCCCTTTAACCCGTCATTGGCGCGGTAATCCTCCAGCGATACCGGGTCAATAATGCCGCAACGCTGAAATGTCAGGCGGGTTTGCCCTTTCAGGAAGGGAATATCCTGGGTATGTCCAAGATAGCGTTTATGTTCGCCCCCTTTCAGGAAACCGGCATCAAACAGGCTGTTCACATCCTCCGGGGCGACCGGGCCATAGGCAAGGCGTCCGCGCGGGGTTTCAACCTCGATCATCGGTTCGAGCCAATACATGCCAAACGACCCGTTACGGATGATTTTAATATCCTCGTCGCGTTTGATGGCTTCGGCGGCAATCGCTTTTGCCACATCGTCCGCCCCCAGGGCGACGGAACCGGAATCCAGCGGAACATAAATTTTAATGGTCATGATTCCACCTCGTTCAAAATGTGGTCAAGGCGGTCTTTGCTGACCCGGCCAACAACCTTGCCATCCACCATTGCGGCAGGTGCGCAGGCACACAGGCCAAGACAAAATACCGGCTCCAGCGTCACATTGTGGTTGGCGGTGGTTTCCGACCAGTCCACTTTCAGCTTGCGCTTTGCATGGTTGCCCAGTTCATCCGCGCCCATTGCCTGGCAGGCCTCGGCCCGGCAGATTTTAATCACATGCCTGCCGGGTTTTTCCGTGCGGAAATCATGATAAAAACTGGCAACCCCGTGGACTTCCGCCCGGCTGAGATTGAGTTTTTTGGCAATGGTTTGCAGGGCCCCTTCGGGAATAAAGCCGAATTCTTCCTGCACTTCATGCAGGATCGGCAAAAGCGGGCCTTCAAGCCCGGCCAGACCATCACAAATGGCACCGACCCGGGTGGTTACTTCCTCGGACGTCACAGATAAAGACATGCAGCCTCTCTCACAAAGCAGTCTTTGTTTATTTTTTCCAGTTTCGGCAAATCTGCCGCCTGGTTCAATAGGGCTTTCCCGTTACGCGATAGCAAAATCCTATCATAACCCTACTGTGACTAATGTTATTATCTGCGGGCACGCCAGATACATATCAGCGTCATATACCGCTTTGGGCATATGACGCTGATTTTTCGGGTGGTTTGTGGTGCTTTGCGTTATTAAACGGTCGGGAATTGTGCTTCGCGCCTGCGTGCGGTGACAACAGTGGGCCGCGCCGCAATTTTATCCCTATAGGCCGCTATTTTGGGCCATGTTCCCAGCTCGATTTCAAAAAAGCGCATCCAGTCCAGCACAGTAAACAAATAGGCATCCGCGACCGTGAAGTCTGCGCCCATCAGATAGCTACGTTCTGCGAGATGATTTTCAACGAAATCAAACCGGGCGAACAGCCGCGTTTTGAAATGGGATTTTACGTCCTCGGGCAGGGTTTTGTTAAATAGCGGGGCGGAACCGGCGTGAATTTCACCGGTGATGAAGTTCAGCCATTCCTGCAAACGAACCCGTTCAAATGTGCCTGCTTTGGGTGCCAGCCTTGTGTCGGGGGCCTGATCCGCCAGATATTGCACAATTGCTGCCCCTTCGGTCAGCACAGTGTCATTATCGAGCATCAGGGCCGCGACATATCCCTTGGGATTAATCTTTCGATAATCGCCCCCATCTGACATTTTTTTGCTTTGCATGTCCACACGCACAAGCTCGTGGGGCAATCCTGTTTCCAGCAGCACGATATGGGGCGAGAGCGAACAGGTATTGGGGGCGAAATAGAGTTTCATGACAGAACCTTTGTCGTGTTTGAATAGATCTCCCGATATTGACGGTCACGATAATATAAGACAAATTACTTTAAAATTTTAACTTCATTAGTTTTACTAATATGAATATCACACAAATCAGAAGCCTCATTGCCATTGCGGAAACGCGCAGCTTCACGGTTGCCGCACAGCGCATTGGCATCACCCAGTCTGCCATGAGCCAGGCCATTGCCGGACTGGAGGAAAACCTGGCGGTAAAATTGCTTGTTCGGCAACCCGATGGTGTGTTTTTGACGGCCTTTGGCGAAAGGGCACTTGAACACGCGCAACGTGCCATGAAACATCTTGCCGCCATTCAAACAGAAGCCGCGATCGAGGCCGGGCAACCGCTTATGTCCCTTCGACTGGCGGCATTCGCCAGTGTTTATGCCACCATATTACCGCGTCTGATTGCGCGGTTTCGGGTGCTTTATCCTGATATTCATCTTACCTTGCTGGAAAGTGACGATAGTGAAATTGAAAATCTGCTGGCGGCGGGGCATGTGGATTTAGGGGTGGTTTTGAACCCGGCGCCACAGGATAACGCGCTCTTGCTGGGGCAGGATGAATGGATGGCTATTTTCCCGCGTTCTCATCATTTGGCGCGGCGCAAAAACGTGTCTCTTGCCGATCTGGCCGGGCAGCCCTTTGTTCTGGCAACAGGCGGGTGCCGCATTCATGCGCAAAGCTTGTTGGCAGATGCCGGGCTGACATTGTCCGATATTCGCATTCGTGTCCGGGACTGGAGCAGTGCAATCGCCCTGGTGGGGGCGGGCGAGGGTATTTCTCTTGTCCCGGAATCGGCCCTTCAGGGGCACGACAGGATGGCTGGGCAGAAAAGTCTGGCAACAGCGCGGCTTAAACCGGGGCTTTTTCGCCAATTCGGCTTGCGGGCATCCCTGGCGGATAAAAAATCACATGCCGCGCGATTGTTCTGGGAGATGGCGAAACGTCGTATGGCCTGACCACGGACCAGGGCAAATTGTTTTAAACCAGGGTGGATATTCTGGCGGCTTCTTTCAGCAGGGCCGACACTACAGGCGTTGCCGGTTCGCGGTTAACCGCAATCAGGCCGATTTGATGGGTGGCATCGGGATCCGTGATGGGGATGGCGCGAATGCGGTCGGGCAGGCCAAAGGCTTCGATCATTTTTTCCGGCATGATGCTGGCCCAGTTGCCAGTTTGTACATGCGAAAACAGCGCAATCATGGAATCGGATACCAGGGTTGGTTTGGCTTCCGCCCCGGCCTCGGCCAGGTGGCCATCAATGATGCGGCGGTTTTGCATGTCGGGCGTTAACAGGCACAGGGGCAGTTTGCTGGCCTCATGCCATGTGATGCGGTCCTTATGGCCGTAATCGGCATGGATGGATGTGACCAGCAAATACCGTTCGTCATAAAGCGGTACTTTTGTCACCCTTCCCACCGGCTCATTATCCAGATAGGTGATGCCGGCATCGACCTCCAGATTTTCCAGCAATGTGCGAATTTCGCCCGATGTCCGCGACAGGATGGAAAAGGTGATGTCGGGGTGTTTTTCGCGAAAGGGAGTTGTCAGTTCCTGCACCATTGCAAGGGCGGTGGGGATGACAGCAATTTTGACCTTGCCGGTCAGGCCCAGGCGCATGGCACGCATTTCATCGCGCATGGACCGCGCACTGCCCACAATATGCCGTGCCCAATCCAACACCCGTTCACCTTCCAGGGTTAACCCCTGAAACCGCGATCCACGTCGCACCAGCATCACGCCCAACTGTTCTTCAAGCTGGCGAATGGCGCTTGAAAGGGTGGGTTGGGTGACGCCACAGGCTTCGGCGGCATGGCCGAAATGCTGCTCGCGGGCGAGCACCATAAACATTTCCAGTTTGTCGATCATTCTTGCCCCGTCCCGGTCATGGCAACCATGCCGGTGCGTTTAAGGTGGTTTTGTTGCAGGCAGGTTAACCGATTTGGGACGCAAACCTGCAACAAAACCTTATCCGTCATACGGGTATTTTCGGAAAACCCGGCAGAATAAACGCGATGATCCAGGTCAGGATCACCGCGTTCCTTTAACTAACGGTCAGGCCTTTGATGCTGCCGGGGCGGCATTGGCCTCGTCTGCTTCGGTTTCCATGTAATGCTTGTCATGGATCGGTTTGACCAGGGCATTGGCGATCAGACCAATCACCAGCAAACCCGCCATCGCATACATGGTGGTGTTATAGAGGCTGGGTGTCGGGTCAACCGTTCCCGCCGGGGCAATTTCCATTAGATGCCCGATGGTGACGGTTTTGGCGGCCACCAGTTGGTCAAGCTGGTCCATTCCGGCACCAAATTTGGCCTGGAAGGCTGCCGGATCAACATGGCTTGCCAGATCCTTGATCGAATTTGTCACCGAGGTTTGGCGCAATTGGGTAATTGCAAGCGGCCCCAGCACGCCAGCCGTGCTCCAGGCGGTAAGCAAACGGCCATGAATACCCCCGACATATTTGGTGCCAAACACATCGGCCAGATAAGCCGGAATGGTGGCAAAGCCGCCGCCATACATGGTGAAAATCACCATCGTCGCGGCATAGAACATGATCAGCCATGTCACGACCGGGTTCACACTGACCTGGCTTGCCGCATAGGGGATCGACAGATACAGGACAATGCCCAGGATAAAGAAGCAGTAATAGGTGTTCTTGCGGCCGATATAATCGGAAATCGAGGCCCAGAAGAACCGGCCACACATGTTAAAGACCGAAATCATGAACACATAGGTGGCGGCAAAACTGGAATTGACAATGACCGGCAAGGTGCTGCCGAAAATTTCCGACATCATGGTCTTGGCAACGCCAATCACCCCGATGCCTGCGGTGACGTTAAAGCACAGCACAATCCACATCAGGTAAAATTGCGGGGTTTTCAGCGCCTGGTCGATATGAACGTTTTTATGCGTGATCATGCGTTTGGTGGCGGTATCGGCACTGGGCGGGGTCCAGCCAGCCGGCAGCCAGCCTTCACGCGGCACACGATAGGAAAAAGACGCAATCATCATGACGATGAAATAGGCGACACCCAGTGTAAAGAAGGTGGCGGCCGCCCCGGTATTGCCGGTGCCGACCACATAAACACCTTCCTGCAAGGGCACCGGGGCCGCGGCAACCTGTGCGGCACCGGCCACAACAACTTCCACCATCTGACCGCCCACTTCGGCCATGCGCTTGCCGCCTTCGGTGACAAGGTTGACGGTGCCTTCCGCGCCCAGAAATTGCGGGGCCTTGTAGAAAAAGGCCAGCAGCGATTCCTTGATCGGCGTTGCGATCATTGCCCCGCCGCCAAAACCCATAATCGCCATGCCGGTTGCCATGCCGCGCCGGTCCGGGAACCAGCGGATCAGGGTGGAAACCGGTGAAACATATCCCAGACCAAGCCCGCAGCCGCCAATGGCGCCATACCCCAGATAAACCAGCCAAAGCTGGTGCGTCATAATGCCGATGCCGCCAATGATGAAACCGCCGCCCCAGCAGAATGCGGCAACAACACCCACCATACGTGGGCCGACTTCCTCAAGCCATTTGCCGCCAAAGGCGGCCGCCAGGCCCAAAAACACGATGGCAACCGAGAAAATCCAGACAACGGATTTCAGGCCCCAGTCCCCCGACGAGGCCGCAACCACGCCAAATTCCTTGATCAGGGGCGGGTTAAAAATGCTCCATGCGTAGACGGAGCCAATACACAAATGAATGGCGATGGATGCTGGCGGCACCTTCCAGCGGTTAAAATCGTCACTGGCGACGATATGTTCCTTCTTAAGGCTATCAAACATTCCGTTTTTTCCTCCCGGTATTCTGCTTTTTTCCGGCCTTGATGGGCCGCGTCCGTCATTGTTCGGCATCATACCTCCGCAATTCCTGTGCCATTTGTTGTAATGGTGCGGATTTGGGGGAATTTCTGGAAAGGTTCTGATTGTATTTGCCTATCGCCCGATTGCGAACGGGACAAAATGTCCAACTATTTTTGAAATATCATCGGCAGAAGGGACATTTTGTCCATATTGGCGGCGTGCGGGAAAAATGCTGCGCAGCATTTATTGAGATGCCATTGATCAGAGATGTCAAAAATGAGTATGACAGTCGTGGGTTTTGTCTTGTCGGCAGTTACGCCATCCCTCTGGCTTTGTTGCACACATTGCCAGGCGGATTAGTTCGCTTCGGGCAGCCAGATATAAAATGTCGTGCCGTCATCGGGCGTGCTCTCTACATCAAGGCTGCCCCCTTGCCGGTCGATCAGGGTTTTGCTGATTGAAAGACCAAGCCCCGTGCCCTCGCGCCGTTTGGTGGTAAAGAACGGATCAAAAATGCGTTCCATCACATCGGCACTCATGCCGGTGCCGGTATCGGCGATGGTAATCAGGATACCCGGTTCATCGTCGCGGGCCATGTCCTGGTCTGTCAGGCTCAGGGTGCCGCCGCCTGGCATCGCATGGATGGCATTGACCAGCAGATTGACAATCACCTGCTGTAATTCGGTCCGGTTCATTACAATCAGGCGGGTTGCGGTATGGGTCAGTTTGACCTCGATGGCGGCGCGGTTCAGCAAGTGCTGCACCAGCGGCAGGCAGTCATCGATCACCGATCCGGCATCGTGGCGTTCGACAAAACCGGCATATTCCTCCGGTTTGGCGAATTGCAAAAGTTTGGTGACGATCTGGTTGATGCGGCCCACCTGTTCATCCATCAGGCGGATTTCGGTTCTGGCAATATCGGCCCGGTCGCCCAGCAGGCTGCGCATCACATCCAGGTTGCCCTGCAACACGGCGACGGGATTGTTGATCTCGTGGGCAACACCTGCGGTAATTTCGCCAATGGCCGCCAGTTTTTCGGACATGATCAATTGTTTGGTGGTGGCCTCAAGCTGCTGGTTGGCTTTTTGCAGTTCGGCCGTGCGTTTATCCACCCGCGCATTCAACGCGTCATTCCAGTTGCGAAGCTGGCGGTCGCGCTCCTGAACCTGATCGAGCAAATCATCAAGGTGCATGGCAACGTGCGCTATTTCATCACGGGCGGCGGGCAGGTTTGTCCGTGCGCCCAAATCGCCATTCTCCACCCGGGCGATGGTTCGTGTCATGCGTTCCAGGGGTTTAAAAATGCCCCGGGCCCAGCGCAAAAACACTGGTACGGTAATGGTCGCCACCGCCAAAAAGGCAACAATAATCAGGATCAGGCTTTCATGTTTCGTGCGTGCAAAGGGTTGCTCGAGAAAGCCGACATAAAGCATGCCCACCCTTTTGCCGAAGCTGTCGGTAATCGGTTCATAGGCGGAAATATACCAGTCATTGACGACAAAGGCGCGGTCCAGCCACACTTTGCCATCGCCCAGTACGGCGGATCGCACCGCTTTTGAAACCCGTGTACCCAGGGCACGCCGTTTTTCAAACAGCCGAACATTGGTTGAAATGCGGACATCATCCAAAAACAGGGTCGCGGTGCCTTGGCTGCCGTCAGGCAGGCTGCTGGTGCGGTAAACCAGATCATTGATGGTATCGATAAAAACCAGATTTTGATTCAGCAAGATCCCGCCGACAAGCGCACCTTGTCTTCCATTGCCCATATCAACATGGCTTGCCGAGTGTATGACCATGCCCCGGTTTTCAACATTGCGGCTGGTTGGCGCGGCGTTGGGTGTATCGATCAAATCGAGGCGGGCGCGCTGTGCCATTCCAGGCGAAAGGGCGGCAAGGTCGCTGTTTTGGAAAATATCAACTGCCGTGCGGGACCCTCCAGCCAGTGCAGTCTGGATTACGGGCCAGTTCAGGTTGATCGTCGGGCGAACCGTTGCCGGGGAAGCACCGTCCAGCTTGCCATCGGTCGTGACAAAATAAAGAAAGTCCAACCCCATTTCTGTGCGTTTCTGATCCAAAAGATAGGATATGTGTTGCGATGGATTGGGTGTCGATAGCGCCTTGAAGAAGGCAACGGACTGACCCAGCGCCTCGATCTGTTTTCCGTTATTTTCCAGAATATGGCTGAAATATTGATGTGCGATGGTCAGATCGCCATGAACCTTGGCGGTCAGCAGGGCATCAAATTTGCCATTCCAGCGCGCCATCATAAAGCCGAGCAGGAGCGGCAAGATGACCAGGGTGGGCAATAGCGCAATCGCCAGCAGCCGAAACCGGACAGACCGGCCGCCGGTTTTGATGGGTATGGAAGGTGCGGTGGTTTTATTCATTCCAGACGGCGCATTTGCGGTCGATGGTTTTGCGCGAAACGCCCAGACGGCGCGCCGCCTCGTTGCGATTACCTCCGGTTTTATGCAGCATCGTCAGGATGTGACGGCGTTCCAGCTCGTCGAGTGTTTCATCTTCGCCCGTATCGGTTTGCGGTAAGTCATTATTGCGAAATTCCGCCGGGAAACGCCCCAATATCAGCGACCTTTCAATCAGGTTGCGCAATTCGCGCACATTGCCTGGCCAGTTGTAACGGGTGAGCCCTGCGCGCACCGCGCCATCAATGGCAACCGGAGGCATGCCCAATTGCTTGCCCAGCTTGTTCATGAACAGGGCGGCCAGTTCCAGCACATCATCGCCGCGCTGGCGCAAGGGCGGCATGTGCATCTGCATAACATTGATGCGGTAAAACAGATCGGCCCGGAAACGCCCGGCCTCTACCTCGGCCTCCAGGTCGGCATTGGTGGCAAAGATAAAGCGCAGATCAACCGGGGCTTCGCGTTCGGAGCCGACCGGGCGAATACGCCGGTCTTCAATGGCACGCAAAAGCTTGCTTTGGGTCGCTAGTGGCAATTCGCCAATTTCATCCAAAAACAGCGTGCCGCCCTGGGCGTGCAAAAACAGGCCGTCGCGGGCATGGTTGGCCCCGGTAAAGGCTCCTTTTAAATGACCGAAAAGCT
The DNA here is from genome assembly GCF_003326755.1 of Thalassospira profundimaris. Lineage (GTDB taxonomy): Bacteria > Pseudomonadota > Alphaproteobacteria > Rhodospirillales > Thalassospiraceae > Thalassospira > Thalassospira profundimaris_B. Next base: position 57,887 of record NZ_JPWH01000028.1, read on the forward strand.
CCGCCTCGATCATATCGGTGGGGATGGCAGCACAATTAACCGGCACAAAGGGCTTGTCCGCCCGGTCCGACAGGGCATGGATGGACCTGGCCGTCACTTCCTTTCCCGTGCCGCTTTCACCGGAAATCAAAATCGATGTTGGTAACGGGGCCACGCGGGCAATGGTATCGCGAATATCCTGAATTTCCGGCGAATAGCCGATCAGCTTGTCACGCAATAACACATGGTCCGATGTGGATCGCAACTCATGGCGCAGCACATAGTTTTCCCGGCGCAGGCGCATCCGGTCCAGGCAGCGGGCAACGGCATTTAATATCTGGTTGGACCGAAAGGGTTTCAGCACAAAATCAACCGCCCCGGCACGCAGCGCCTTGATCGCGGTATCCAGGTCGGCATAGGCGGTCATTAATATGGCATCGGCAAAAAAGCCGATCTCGCGCTGCTCGGTCAGCCACTCCACACCGCTTTTGCCCGGCATGATGTTATCAAGAATCACCACGTCAAAATGATGTTCGTCCAGCTTGTGCGAGGCTTCATTGCAATCAGCCGCCTCTTCCAGCCGTTTGCAGCGCGGGCCAAGGGTGCGGGCCAGAAAATTTCGCATGCCCGGTTCATCATCGACCACCAAAATTGATGCCTGCGCCAGCCACGGGCCAAATTCCGGTCCGGGGCCGTTGGCGGTATTGGTCCCGGTTTCCGTATCAGGCGATCCGTTTGCGGCATCGCCCGTCAGGTCCGGGGCCGTATTTTCAACGGATTGCGACCGGCTGACCGGGGGCAACGGCGTATAGACATGCGCACTTTTGGCCGGGCCACATTTCGCCGTCGATTTCATGGCGTTCCTCCGCTGATTTTATCTTGTTTTTGTCAGATTAGATCAGTCGGCAGGGAAAAGCAAAACCGGCAAGTGAATAGGGGGACTTGGCCAACGTATATCCGGGCTTATCTAGCCGTGGGGAATATCCTACATTTTCTCCTTCACCCCGGTTTTGATCAGCCACATATTGACCGGATAGGATGTGACGAAACCGCACCACATGGCGATTTGCATCATGAACCAGAATTCAACCGATGCGACCGTCAGTTCCGCGTCCAGCAGGTCTTTGAAAATCAGAAAATGGGCGATGGCCATAAAGCCATACATGCCAACCTGCCACGAAATCAGCGACAGTGTATCTGCTTTAATGGCCTGAAGGATGCCCTGGCCCACACTCAGGTCGCGCATCGGCTTGATGGTGAAATACTGAAACACCACGCCGAAACCGAATGCCAGAATGAAATCGAGAATCCAGGTGGCATACATTTTTTCGGAAAAGAAGGACGGATAACCCAGCCATACCGCAATCGCGGGCACAAAAAACACCAGCCATTCGGCAATGATGTCGCCCAGCGCGCAGCCACTGCCGCAATGCGCGGTACCCTTTGCCACCATAATGCCAAACGGGGTGAAACGTTTGTTCGGCGGTGTTTTGTTGTTTTCCATCGCCGGCATCATCGTCCCGTGCGAAGCAAGAACCCCATAACGGAAATAAAGCCATAACGCCGCGACCGAGGCAAACAGGGCAAAAAGCGGCCAGACAACATTCATGATCCACATATGCTGTGGATCGCGCATTTCAGCGATAATAATGACAATGGCACTGACCAGCCCCATTCCTAATGAAAGGATGGCAATAATGTGTAGCCAGGCAGGAATCATGACAGGCTCCTTGGGACGGGAAAAGTAAAGACAAGGTCGGAACGAATGCGGCGTGTGTGGCAAAGCCAAAGAAGCGCGCGGGGACGGCGCAGGAGGCTGTTTCCGTTTTGCAGTGTAACGAACAGCCGGCGCGCCTTGTTCCACGGGTGGATTTGAAACGCTGTTTGGGGCCTTGATGGAGCTTGGAGAATCACCCTGAAACAGGAGTCCTCACCCTGTGATTGCCAAGCGTCTGTAAACATTCGCGCTTTTCTGCAATGCTTCGTGTTTGTGTCAGTGTCGTCAATTTATAAGATATTGATAAAATTGAGTTTTTGGAAAAATTGTCATTAAAACGCATTTTCTTCAAAAAAGGTGTTTACAGGTTG
>NZ_JPWH01000029.1 GCF_003326755.1 Thalassospira profundimaris
AAACCGACAGCTTCAAGGCGGTGCGGATTGACAGCCTGCCTGCCAGCGGCACGTTGAAGTTTAATGGTACAGAGATCACGGCGCCGGGCAAGGTGGTCTCTGTTGCCGATATTACCGATGGCAAGCTGGTTTACAGCCCGGCGGAAAATGTCAATGGCGACGCGGTGACGACCTTCACCTTCTCGGTCCAGGACAGCCGGGACGGGTTTGACTCCACACCGAAAACGGTGACGGTGAATATCACCCCGTTGAACGATGCACCGACCTTCAACAACACGGTTGGTGTTGTCACCAGCGTGAATGAAAGCACCGATGCCAATAAGGGTGTACCGGCAACGGCGATTATTACCGGTGCGAATATCGGTGATATCGACCTTTCGACGACGGGTGCACTGTCGAGCACGGTTTATGGTGAAGGCACGATCACGGTTGCGATTACCGGTGCCGATGCCAGCGAACAGCTGACGATTGACAGCTCGTTTGTCCTGCCCACCGGTGTGACGCAGAGCGGCGGTGCCGATGGCAGCAACCTTGTGATCACACTTGATAAAGACACGACGGTCGCCCAGGTGAATGCGATCCTGGATGCGATCCGTTACAGCACCAATTCGGATACCTTTACCGGTGGTGAACGCACGATCACAACGACGCTGAGTGATGGCAAGGTTTCGACCGATGACGGCAATGTTCAGGCTGGCGGTGATGCCGGTGGCCCGAATGCGCTGTCGGTTGATCTGGTCTCCAAGATCACGGTTGTTGAGAAGAACGACCCGCCTGTGATTAGCGGATCACCTGCCGTCACCGCAACGGAAGATACGGATTACGCCTTTAAAATTGGCGATTTCCATTATGAACAAAAAGGTGGCGAAAGCACGGTTGATACGGATCTGAACAAGATCACGGTCAAGAGCCTGCCGGACAGCACAAAAGGCAAGCTGTTGCTGCAGACCGGCACCAGTGGTGGCAACCCGGTTTATACGGAAGTCGCCGTGGGCCAGGAAATTTCGGCAGCGGATATTTCGGTAGGCAAGCTGGTTTACCGTGCGGATGCCAACCTGAACGGGCCGGAAGCCCAGACCAGCTTTACCTATAGCGTCTGGGACAAGGGCCATGCCGCGAGCAACAATGTGCCTGCGGAATCTGCTACTGGTACAATGGATATCAGCGTTACGGCGGTGAATGATGCGCCGGTCGTGAGCGGCACGACCACATCACCGGCGATGGTGATCAAGGATGACGGAACAGGCACAACCAGCACGGCAGCCCTTGCCAGCGGTGTGGCGGTATCGGACATCGATATTACCACCGATGGCGATGTCAGCAGTTATGGGGGCGGTAGCATTACCGTCAACTTTACCGACGGGTATCAGCCGGGCGATCGTTTGTCTGTCAAGGGTGGTCTGTTGGCCGGGATGACCGGCGTAAGTGGCGGCAATGGCTCAGCACTGGTGATTTCGCTGGCCAATGATGCGACATCGGCACAGGTAAAGACGATTATTGAAGCCATTCGGTATGGCAGTGTTGATGCCGACCCGACAGCGAACAGGACCGATACCACGCGCGCCTATTCGATTGTTCTGAATGATGGCGACAATAATGCCGATGGCGGGGCCATTGACGGGGTTAACGATGCCGGTGGTCCGACCAGCCTGAATTCGGTGGCGCTGACGGGCACCATTACCTTCCGGTATCCGCCAACTGCAACCGACGATACGGTTACGGTATCGAAGAACACCACCACAGGAACGGGCAATGTCAAAACCAACGACAGTGACCCCGAACATACCGCTGATCCGGCCCATGAAGCTGATTTCAGTGTGACTGAAGTGGATGGTGCGACGGGCAATGTGGGTAAAACCATTACCGGCACCTATGGCACGATCACGATCAAGGCGGATGGCAGTTACAGCTATCAGCTTGATACGAATAACCCGGCTGTGATCCAGCAATTGCCGGGCGATGCGGATTTGACGGAGAGTTTCACCTATCAGATTACCGATAATGACGGGCAAACCGACACGGCCACCGTCCATATCAGGATTGTGGGTAACAACGAACCGCCTGAAGCAACCGATAACAGCAATTCCGTTAAGGTAGGAAATAACGAAACCGCAAGCGGCAATGTTATTTCAGATAATGACGGGGATGGTGTTGATAAAAATACTGAAAATGTCAGCCAGACCCTGTCGGTTGTCGGAATAAATGGCGGCACCGGCAATATTGGAACGGCGGTGACGGGAACCTACGGGACCCTGACGGTCAATGCCGATGGCAAATACAGCTATGTTTTGAATACCGGTAACAGTGCGGTACGAAACCTGCCGGTCGGTCAGACCCTGACGGATAGATTTACCTATACGCTCTCGGACGGGATCGATACCGATACGGCAACTGTGACCATCACCATTGAGGGGCCGAATGCCTCCAAACCGCCGACGCCGCCAAAGCCGCCAAGCCCGCCAACGCCGGGCCCTGGCGAGACACCCGGGACCCCTGACCCGGGTCCTGGCGGTAATCCCGGACCGGGCAATGACCCCTATACACGGGTTGACAATACCTTTGGCTCCAAGGTGGATCTTCATTCATCACTGATCAATCCGGTGCGTTTGACCCTGGAATTGCAGGACCGTGTTGCCACGGCAACGGGCATTCAGTTGTTCCCGCTGCCAGCGACGGCCTTCCAGCATACGGATCCGACGGAAACGCTTGATATTGATGCATCCCAGCCCGATGGATCGCCGCTGCCGCCTTATGTGAACTTCAATGCCCAGAATATGGTGTTTGTTGTTGACGGGGATGCGGCACGTGCTGCCGGGGCGAAAAGCATCGATATTCGGGTGACGGGCCGGGATACCCGCGGCAATGAAGCGACCACGACTTTCACCATCTTGTTTACAGATCGCAATGTGGATGCGCCTGGCGAGGAGAATGGTGAAAACGCCCCGAACCAGGAAGACGGTGCCAAGAATGGTCCGGAGAGCCCTGATGACGGGAATCCCGACAACAAGAACCTGGAAAACGGCAATGCTCCTGATGCGGGGGACACCCCGCCAGACAATGCGAACAACCGTGCCGAGGCCCCGGTGTCAGACGGTGATGCCCTGGCCGGCATGGCGGCAAAAGAACGGATGTTGAGCCGTATTGCGCTTGATGCGCAGGCGATGAATTACGGTCGTCATGCCATTTTGGCGGAACGCGAGGCTTTACTGGCCGATTTTGCCGCCCTGTTTCGGGGATGAAGATGAATAAGTGCATGTGAAAATAAAAAAGAAGGTGATCCGGAGGTCGTGCCAACGGCTTCCGGACAGGATTCGAGTGGGTGGGCCGCGTAAAACGCGACCTTTGAAAGGGGGAGTTCACAGCGTGTTAAAGACGGGTTGTCCGTGCAGCCAGTCGATGCGCTGTTGGACATGCTTCTTTTAAGGGGGAGAAAGAAGCCAATGGTTACGGAAATGCAAAAGAAGAAAAAATCTTTGGGTGAGACGTTTGTGAACAAGGGTTTGCCGGTGATGGCGGCAATCCTGTTTCTGAGCGGGTGTGCCGTGAAAATGGAACCGATCAGCGATGCCGATATTGCCGCTGCCGCGCAACATGATATGGAAATGATCAGGGCGTCGGTACCGCCGATCACCAAGCCGCTGACATTGTCCGACGCGATTGCACGGGCCTTGAAATATAATCTGTCAAACCGTGTCAAGATTATGGAATCCGCGCTTGCCACCAAGAATTTTGATTTGGCAAAGCTCGACATGATGCCGCTTTTCAAGGCGGATGGCGGTTATACCGCCCGAACCGGTAAAAATGCCACCAACAGCCGGGATTATCGGACGGATGTTGAATCCACGTCCTATTCCTATTCCGATGATCCGCAGCATTGGGACGGCAATTTGCGGTTCAGTTTCAATATTCTTGATTTTGGCATCAGTTACTTGCAGGCCAAGCAGGAAGCCGACCGTGCGGTGATTGCCCTTCATGCCCGTACCAAATCAATGGCGCGGCTGATTCAGGAAGTGCGCACATCCTTTTGGCGAGTGGTTTTGCTCGAGCGGATCGCCCCGCAGGTCGATGATTTGCTGGCGCGCGCTGATCAGGCGATGAAGGATCTGGAAACGGCCCGCAAGGAAGGGTTGCGTCCGCCACTGGCCGTGCTTGAAGACAAGCGCGCCCTGATCGAGATCATCCAGCAGCTTGAAACCATGCAGCAATCCATCGGCGCGGCGCGGATTGACCTGGCGTCCCTGATCAATGCGCCCAGTGGCACGCCTTTCAAATTGAAGGCTGCGGGCGATTTCCCGTCCCTGCCGCGCAACAAGCCCGATTTTGACAAGCTGGAACTTTATGCCCTGGTTCATTCGTCGGATTATACTGACGAGATTTATAATCTCCGTATCGCCCGGAATGAGTCGCGCAAGGCGATTGCCCGCCTGTTTCCCTCGCTCGAGGGGTTCGGCTCGTTTAATGCCGATACTAACCATTTTCTGGCCGATCCGTCCTGGTATGAAGCCGGGGCGCGGGTGTCGTGGAATCTTTTTAACGTGTTGCGCCTTGATGATGTCAACGAAACCAATGACGCGCGCCGCAACATGACCGTGGCGCGCCGGCTGGCGGCCAATATGGCGGTGATTACATCGGTGCATGTCTCGTGGCAGGAATATGCCGATTCCAATGCCCGTCTGGACCAGGCAAAGCGCATTGATGATCTGGACAAGGAAATTTCCAGGCTGACCGATCAATCGGTGGCAACCGACGCGGCAACCGGCATGGAACGGATCCGAAGTGAAATCCGGGCCTTGCGCTCGGCGGTGGCGCGCGTTCTGGCCTATTCGGATGCACAGGATGCCTATGGGCGTTTCCTGTTCAGCCTTGGTCTTGTCCCTGATGTCAGTGATTCCCTGAACGCGCCGGAGGCCCAGTTGTCCGCCCGGATCAAAGAATCGCTTGATAAGTGGGATGATGGTGATTTGCCGTCGATCGACACGGTCGGAACCATGCCCGATTTTATCGAAGAGAAATAGAATTTGAACAGGTCGTTCAGGCAGGTATGTGTTGCCTGAGCGCACGGAGAGAATAGCGTGAGCAGACGAAAAACGGGATTTTTCACAATGATGCTGGTGGTGTCTTTGGCACTGCTGCAAACGGTGTGGGGGCTTGGGTCTGTTGCAATGGCAGCCCAGGGAGATGGCATTGGCAAAATTGATTTGCCCGCCCTGGCCCCAATGCCGGATGTCAGTGGAAATTTTCCCGAAACCGACCCGGCAAATGACCGGTTTCAGGGCTCGGTTAGGGCGAAAATTCGCCCGATGCAGCACGCTGTTTTATCCGCCCCCCTTGCCGCAACCCTTTTGACCCTGGGCGCACGTGAAGGCAGCCGGGTAAAAAAGGGCGATGTGCTGATGAAGTTTGACTGCACCCCGCTGGAAGCGCAGTTGATTGTCGCCCAAACCCGCCGCGATGCGGCCCGGACCAAGCTGGATGTCAATGAACGGCTGGAAAAGATTCATAATGTCAGCAAGCTGGATCTGGCGCTGAGCCGTTCGGAAGTTGCCCTGAGCGACGCTGACATCAAGGGCATACGGGCGCAACTGGCGCAATGTACGGTGGAAGCCCCCTTTTCAGGTGTGGTGACACAGCAAATGGTTCAGGCCCGCGAATTTACCAATCCCGGTGATCCGGTTTTGCGGCTGGTGAATATTGATGATCTCGAAATTGAAATGGTCGTGCCCTCCAGCCTTATTCGCAAGCTCCATAGTGGGGATCACTTCATATTGCATGTCGATGAGCTTGATCGCGATATTGAATCGACCATCAAATATGTCGTGCGCGAGGTGGACCCGGTCAGCCAGACCGTGCGCGTGATTGGCATGCCGGTCAAAGCCGACCCCGATTTGCTGCCCGGTATGAGCGGCAATGTCCGGTTTGAATTTGGCAAACAGGTTTCCGCCCTGACGGGGGCGGATATAAACTAATGTCGACACAGGATAACGGGGCGGGCGCACGCGGGCTTGCCAATCTTTTGCTGTTGCAGGACCGCATTCGTGATGCGGACAGCCGGGCGGCCCTGGGCGCGGTTGTGGTGAATGATACGCGCATTATCGTCCCCTTTGATATTGCCGTATTCTGGCAGGGAGAGCGCGGCCGGGGGGATGTGCTGGCAGTATCGAACCTGCCCGAACCCGAACGGCAGTCGGCCTTTACGCTCTGGAGCAAAAAGCTGTGCGGTCATTTGTCGCGCGCCCGCCATCAAAGCCCGACCCGTGTTGAGGTAGAAGATATTGATCAAAGCCTGCAGGTGGACTGGCCCCATTATCTGCCAGCCCATTCGCTGTGGCTGCCTTTGCGCGCGCCAGGGGGCTATGATTTGGGCGGGCTGCTGCTCTCGCGGTCGAAAGCCTGGCAGGATGAAGAATTGCGTGTGCTGGATCGCCTGGCAAAAAGCACGGCGTTTTCGCTGGAATTTCTCATGCGCCGTCGGCGTCGTCGTCACTTGCTGCGCAATCGCAAACGGTTTTTGTTGGCCGGGATTGGTGTGGCTGCCATTGCCGCAGCCATGTTCATCAAGGTGCCATTGACCATTCTGGCCCCGGCCGAGGTCGTGCCCCTGGACCCGTATGTGGTGCGGGCCCCCTTGCGCGGTGTAGTGGAAACCGTGGATGTTGAGGCCAATCAAACGGTCAAGGCAGGCGACAGCCTGGTGCATATGGATGCGACCCAGCTTGAAACCGACCTGGCCGTGGCACGCCAGGAATATGAAATTGCCATTGCCGAATATCGCCGTGCCCAGCAGGCCGCCAGTTCGGACCGGGAATCATCCAGCCAGATGCAGGTTTTGCTCTCGCGCGTGCATCAGAAAAATGCCGAACTGGATTATATCACCAATCAGCTTGCCCGTGCCGACATCAAGGCCCCGCAGGATGGCGTGGTGATTTTACCGGGTAGAACGGAAATGGAAGGTCTGCCGGTATCCCAGGGGGAACGGTTGATGGTGCTGGCCGACCCCAAATCGGTCGAGATGGAGCTGTGGCTGCCGGTCAAGGACCGTATTCCCCTGCATGATGATAACCGGGTGGTGCTGTTTTTGAATGTCGAGCCGGACCATCCCTACGAAGCCAAAATTCATCTGGTGGATTTTCAGGCCAAAAATTCACCCGCCGGGGTACTGTCTTTTCGTGCCCGCGCCAGTTTTGAGGGCAAGGATCGCCCGCGCGTGGGCCTGCGCGGTGTTGCCAAAATATATGGCGACGATGTGCCGCTTTATGTGCTGCTGTTCCGTCGCCCGTGGGCGGCCTTGCGGCCGTGGCTGGAACTTTAGGGAGCCCCGGCATGGCAGCACCGGCACTTTCCTTTGGTCCGCCCGGTCCGCGTTCGGAACCGCCCCCGGTTTTGCGCCGCGATCTGGATATTGTACCGGGTGAGCCGGAGCGAAACGGACGACCGGTTTATATTTTGCATGATGCGGCAGCGGGGCGACATTTTCAGCTTGATCCGGTGACGGTTGATTTGTTGCCGCTGATTGATGGTCGCCCGGCTGATAAAATTTCGCAACTGGCGGAAAAATATCTCGGTCATACCGTCTCGGTCGAGGAAATCACCCGGTTGTTTGGCTTTTTGCGCGCCCATAATCTGGTGCTGTGTGATGATGTGCAGCATGGCCGCCATAAAACCCAGCTTAAAATGAAGCCCGGTATCGCGGCGAAACTGGTGAAATCCTATATTTCGTTTCGCATTCCGCTGGTGACACCCGACCTGTTTTTAAACCGCACCATTGGTTATGTGCGCTGGCTGGCCTCCGCGCCGATGGTGTTTTTGCATGTGTGTGCCGCCCTTGCCGGGATTTATCTGGTTTCGCGCCAGCCTGATATTTTCCTCCATACCCTGCGCGGGTTTTTGTCGTTTGAAGGCATTGTTGCCTATGGTTTGGCGGTAACAGCAGTCAAGGCCTTTCACGAGCTGTCACATGCCTATACCGCCAAGGCACATGGCTTGCGGGTGCCGGTGATCGGCGTGGCCTTTATCGTGTTTTGGCCGGTACTTTATACCGACACCACGGATGCCTGGCGCCTGCCCAGCCGACGTGACAGGCTTGAAATCGGCGCGGCCGGGGTCTTGTGCGAACTGGTGATTGCCGCCTGGTCGATGCTGCTATGGAATCTGTTTCCCGACGGGCCCATCGGTTCGATCCTGTTTTTGTTTGGCACCAGCACCTGGATTCTCAGCCTGTTTGTCAATTTGAATCCGCTGATGCGCTATGACGGCTATTACCTGTTTTCCGATCTGGTGCGCGAACGCAACCTTGAAAGCCGTGCCCATGCCGTTTGCCGCTGGAAACTGCGCGAGGTGGTTTTGGGCCTTGGCGCACCCCCGCCCGAAAAGCCGACTTTGCTGCTGTTGGGTTTTGGTTTTACCATTTGGGTTTACCGGTTCCTGCTGTTTTTTGGCATTGCGCTTGCGGTCTATCACCTGTTTTTCAAAACACTGGGGATCGTGCTTTTCCTGGTGGAAATCTATTTCTTCATCGCCCGGCCGATCATAAAGGAAATCGTTGTGTGGTTTTCATTTGGCAAATTGCTGAAATTCAATTTTGCGCTGATACGGTCGCTTGCGATATTGGGGCTGTTTCTGGCGTGGCTGTTCATTCCCTGGCAGGGCGAGGTCAGCGCGCCAGCAGTTTTGACCCTGCCCTATAATACGGTCTATGCGCCAATGGCAGCGAGGGTGGAACAGGTTTTGGTGACAAGCGGGCAGGTGGTGAAAAAGGGTGATGTAATTGCCCAATTGCAATCGCCGGAGCTTGATGAACAAATCCGCATTGCCGAACTCAAACGTGCCGAACTGGCCTGGGAAAATGCCAGCATTGGTGTGGATGCCCTGCGCCAGAATCGGGCGCTGGTGCTGGCAAGCCAGCTTGCCACCCAGGAACGGGTCTTGCGCGGCCAGCAGGCGCAAAAGGCACGATTGGAGCTGCATGCCCCGGTTTCGGGCAAAATTGTCGATATGAATCCCAACCTTAACCAGGGTGGCTGGGTGGCTGCCGATGAACAGGTTTTATCGGTGGTGGGGAACGGGGCGGAAATTATCGCCTATCTTGATGAAATCTCCCTGCCGCGGATCGAACCGGGGGCGAAGGCGCGGTTTTATTCCGAAGATGGCGTGATGAAACCGGTTTCGGCCACTGTGACCCGCATTGATGCCACCGGTGTCACCAACCTGACCGAGCCCTATATGCGCTCGCAAAATGGCGGGCCGATTGAAACACTGGAACAGCCCGATAAAAGCTTTGTTCCCGGCCGCGCCATTTATCGCGTCGTCCTGCATAACGATACCGGTGCCACCGTGCCCAGCGCTATGCGCGGCAAGGTCATCATCACCGCCCGTCCCGAAAGCCAGTTTGCCAAACTCTCGCGCCGGATGATGTCGCTGCTGCAACGTGAAAGTCAGCTTTAGGCGTTTGGTCTTCCGTGATTTGCTTCCTGAAGCGGCCACCAATCGGCGAATCTTCGTCGAATGTGAGAGGACATGTGAATCTGCCTGTGGTCATCCGGTGCGCGGACGTACTTTTGCATGCCGTAGCTTTGAGTATCTTGGCGGTCAGGGCATAGCGGCGGGAGGAATAGGTCTGCTGGCTGCGTGGGGAAATTAAGGCGTGTTCATGGACGATTTTCTGCAATAATCGCCAGACTCCGAAAACGACAAAACCCGTCGCTTTAGGCAACGGGTTTTGATTGGTGGAGCCGAGGGGAATCGAACCCCTGACCTCTACAATGCCATTGTAGCGCTCTCCCAACTGAGCTACGGCCCCATTATATAAACGACCTTTGGGAAGATCGTCCGCGCTGCAATTTTCAGTGTCTGTCCGTTGCAGCGCGGGGATATTTAGAAGGTTCTTTGATGCTTGGCAAGACCTAATTTCAAAAAAAATTAGCGGTCTTCGTCATCATTTTCGACATGTTCAAGAACCTCGCCGAGATCATCATCGTCTTCACCCAGATCGGATGCGTCTTCGAGAAGATCGTCGTCGATATCGGTATCGACATCATCGTCGAGATCCGAAACATCATCGATGTCATCGTCCTGTTTTTTCGGCTTTGCTGCCGCGACCCGTTTCGGTTTCGCAACCCCGTCCGGTGTGCCGCATTTCGGGCAGACCACCGGGGTGCGGTTAAGGTCGTAATATTTCGTGCCGCATGCGAGGCAATGCCGTTTCTTACCGCGAGCTGACATTACGGTAGACCCTCTTTAATACCATTTTTTACAAAAGTGGGACGAAGGACTACCGCCCTTCATTCTGAGTGGCCCAATTGCCATCTTGTTACAGGCTTGTCAAAAGGAAATTGCACCTGTTTAAACAATGGTGACGCAAGACCTTGATAACCAGAGGAAGGATGCCATTTTATACCCGCCAAAATCGCGGGGGCCTGCACCTTGCAGCGTCAAATCGGCCTGGTGCCGACCGGGGTGGGAAATGGATGTACTGGGCCGGTTTTTCACGGGGCGGGGGATCAAATTTTTGTCTCAGGAGCGCAAAAACCGCCCGGCGGAGGATTTTGCGTGATTTTACCCGGTTTTCGTCGCGCCATTTTCGTGCATAGTGCCGGGCAGATGATTCACGACGTGGCGCACCGGTGTTTAATTTATTCAAGTCGTCGGTGTGCCCTAAAAGACAGGCAGTTCAAATGAGTTCAGCGCAAAGCAAACGTCCCCTCCAGTCAGCCAAATGCGGTGCCCTTGTTGGCGATGTGCGGGTCCCCGGTGACAAGTCGATTTCGCATCGCTCGCTGATGTTTGGTGGACTGGCCGAGGGCGAAACCCGCATTACCGGCCTTCTGGAAGGTGAAGATGTGCTGGCAACGGCTGATGCTATGCGCAAGCTGGGGGCCAAAGTAACCCGGGATGAGGACGGCACCTGGCATGTGCGCGGGGTGGGCGTGGGCGCGTTGCGCGAACCTGACTCTGTTATTGACATGGGCAATGCCGGTACCGGGATTCGCCTGCTAGCCGGGATTGTGGCAACGCATCCGATTACCACCTTTTTTACCGGCGATGCGTCACTGTGCAAACGCCCGATGGGCCGCGTTGCCGACCCGCTGGCGCAATTTGGCGCGAAATTCGTTACCCGCGATCAGGGTCGTCCGCCAATGGCGGTGATTGGCACCGACGAAGCCCTGCCGATAACCTATACATTGCCAATGGCATCGGCCCAGGTGAAATCGGCCGTTTTGCTGGCGGGGCTGAACACCGCCGGAACCACCACGGTGATTGAACCCAAACCGTCGCGCGACCATACCGAACGCATGCTGCGCCATTTTGGTGTCGAGGTGGATGTGCAGGTCAATGATGATGGTGGCCGCACCATCAGCCTGACCGGCCCCTGCACGATGACGGCGGCCGATATTGTGGTGCCGACAGATCCGTCCTCGGCGGCGTTTCCGCTGGTGGCGGCCCTGATCAACCCGGAATCGAAGGTGACGATTCGCGATGTGTGCCTCAACCCGCTACGCACGGGCTTGATCACCACCCTGATTGAAATGGGGGGTGACATCACCATTACCAATGAACGCGAAGAAGCCGGTGAAACCATTGGCGATCTGGTCGTAACGGGCAAAAACCGCCTGAAGGGCATTACCGTGCCTGCGGAACGTGCGCCGTCGATGATTGATGAATATCCGGTGCTGGCGGTGGCGGCGGCCTATGCCGAGGGCGAAACCCGCATGTGTGACCTTGCGGAATTGCGTGTTAAGGAATCGGACCGTCTGGCGGCTGTGGCGGCCGGGCTTGCGGCCAATGGCGTGATCCATCGCATCGAAGGCGATGATTTGATTGTCACCGGCGGGGTTGTGCCCGGTGGCGGACTGGTGGAAACCCATCTGGATCATCGCATTGCCATGTCGTTCCTGGTGCTGGGGATTGGCGCGGAAAAGCCGGTCAAGGTGGATGATGCCGCACCGATTGCCACCAGTTTCCCGGTCTTCGAGGAAATGATGGCCGGGCTGGGCACCAGCTTTGCGCCCTCCAACCGCTAACGGAATGGTCTGTGGCGCCGCCGGTCTGCGGGTTGCGGGTACGGGCGGAACGAGAATATTGGATTTAAACGCAAGCAGGATTGGGAACGGCTATGATTATCGCCATTGATGGACCGGCAGCATCGGGCAAGGGAACACTGGCCCGTCGAGTCGCTGCGGCCATGAACTATGCCTATCTTGATACCGGGCTTTTATACCGGGCAACCGGGGCAAAGGTTCTGGCATTGGGGGGCGACCCCGACGATGTTGATATGGCGGTTATGGCGGCTGAAAAATTGCAGCCCGAAGACCTGGAAAATGAAGATCTGCGCCGCGAGGAAGTGGGAAATGCGGCCTCGCGCGTGGCGGCGATTCCCAAGGTTCGTGCGGTGTTGCTGGATTTTCAGCGCCATCTTGCCAAAAACCCGCCCGGTGGCAAACATGGCGCTGTCCTGGATGGTCGCGACATTGGAACCGTGGTATGCCCCGACGCCCCGATCAAGTTTTTTTTGACCGCAAGTGTCGCCGAACGGGCAAACCGACGGTTCAAACAGTTGCAGGAAAAAAATCCCGCTGTTATATACGAGCGCGTTCTCAACGAGCTTGAAGAACGGGACGCCCGCGACAGTGCCCGCGACATTGCACCGCTGAAAATGGCAGACCATGCGATCCATATCGATACGGACCGTTTAAATGCCGATGCCGTGTTTAACGCCGTGATGGCCCACATCCGCACCCATATGGGTGAGGATGACTGACCGGGGGACGTTTCAAACCGTCAGGCGATAGAGCCGGGCTGCAAGGTGAACGACCCTGTCGTTCGCCTTTTCGTGCATGTGAAGTCCTTTGGATTTGACCTGTGCCAGCCTGTTACATCATTTGGCAAAACCCGCCGTAATTTTGCGGCAAGACCATCGGATACAACCGATTGGCCGGAATAGTGACGATACTCGAAAGGAAGTCTGCTTAATGGCAACCGCTGAAGAAGCACAATTTACCACCGGCGAAAATTTCGCCGACCTGCTGGCCGAAACCCTTGGCTCGGAAGACGAGGGCTTTGTTGGCCGCGTGATGACCGGTACGGTCGTCAAGAAAACCGACGACGATGCAATTGTTGACGTTGGTCTGAAATCCGAAGGCCGCGTACCGCTGAAAGAATTTGGCGCCGGCGAAGTCACCATCGGTGACACCGTTGACGTTTACGTTGACCGTTATGAAAACAAGGACGGTTTGATCGTCCTGTCGCGTGAAAAAGCCCGTCGTGAAGAAGCCTGGGTTGAACTTGAAAAGCAGTTCAACGATGGCAAGCGCGTCGATGGCACCATTTTTGGTCGCGTCAAGGGTGGTTTCACTGTTGATCTGTCGGGCGCTGTGGCATTCCTGCCGGGCAGCCAGGTTGACATCCGTCCGGTCCGTGACGTTACCCCGCTGATGAACAACCCGCAGCCGTTCCAGATCCTGAAAATGGATCGTTCGCGCGGTAACATCGTGGTTTCGCGTCGTGCCGTTCTCGAAGAAACCCGTGCTGAACAGCGTGCAGAGCTGATCCAGAACCTCCAGGAAGGTCAGGTTCTTGACGGCGTTGTCAAAAACATCACCGATTACGGCGCATTCGTCGATCTGGGTGGCGTTGACGGCCTGTTGCACGTTACCGACATCGCCTGGAAACGTATCAACCACCCGTCTGAAGCTCTTCAGATCGGCCAGACCGTCAAGGTCCAGGTTATCCGTTTCAACAGCGAAACCCAGCGTATTTCGCTTGGCATGAAGCAGCTTGAAGCTGATCCGTGGGAAGGCGTTGAAGCCAAATACCCGGTCGGTTCCAAGTTTGAAGGCCGCGTTACCAACATCACCGATTACGGCGCATTCGTCGAACTCGAAGCCGGTGTTGAAGGCCTGGTCCACGTTTCTGAAATGTCCTGGACCAAGAAAAACATCCACCCGGGCAAGATCGTTTCGACCTCGCAGGAAGTCGAAGTCATGGTCCTGGATGTTGACAGCCAGAAGCGCCGCATTTCGCTTGGCCTCAAGCAGTGTACCTCCAACCCGTGGGATGCTTTCCTTGCCGCTCATCCGGTTGGCTCGGAAATCGAAGGCGAAGTCAAGAACATCACCGAATTCGGTCTGTTCATTGGCCTGCTCGGCGGTATCGACGGTATGGCTCACCTGTCCGATCTCTCCTGGGATCGTCCGGGCGAAGAAGTCATCAAGGAATACAAGAAGGGCGACGTCGTCAAAGCCAAGGTTCTTGACGTTGACGTTGAAAAAGAACGCATCTCGCTGGGCATCAAACAGCTCAACGAAGATCCGTTCAAAGAAGCTGCTTCGGGTATCAAACGCGGTGACACCGTTACCTGTGAAATCACCGAAACCAATGACGGCGGCATCGAAGTTTCCGTTGGTGATGGCGAACTGAAGGGCTTCATCCGTAAGGCTGAACTGGCTCGTGACCGTTCTGACCAGCGTCCGGAGCGTTTCGCTGTTGGCGAAAAGATCGACGCACGCGTTGTTTCGGTTGATCGTAACTCGCGCAAGGTTTCTCTCTCGGTCAAGGCTCTGGAAGTCGCAGACGAGAAGAAAGCAATGGCGGATTATGGTTCGGCTGACAGCGGCGCATCGCTCGGTGATATTCTGGGTGAAGCACTGCGTAAAAAACAGCAGGACGCTGAATAAGCCTCTTTTGCTGACTGATTTTCCCTTCGGGGATATGAACGGGTCGTGCTTTGCACGGCCCGTTTTTTTTGGTCTTATCTTTGACAAGACCAAAATCGGCGTTCCGGTTTGGCAAGAACCGGCATGAACGGACAGAGATGCCCTGGCAGTGTACATAGCCGGGGTGTTGGGAAAATGTTTTGCAAGGGGATGATTGTGTCGCGTGCTGAACGGCTGTTGGCATTGATGCAGCTTTTGCGCCGTTACCGCTTTCCGGTGAGTGGTCGGGTTCTGGCATCCGAGCTTGGCGTCAGTTTACGCACGCTGTATCGCGATATTGCCACCTTGCAATCCCAGGGGGCGGTGATCGAAGGGGAACCGGGCATCGGTTATGTGTTGCGGCCCGGTTTCATGTTGCCCCCCCTGATGTTTGCCGAAGAGGAAATCGAGGCGCTGATGTTGGGAACGCGCTGGGTGACGCGGCATGCAGATGCCGATCTTGCATCGGCGGCGGACGACCTTATTGCAAAAATTGCGGCGGTTCTGCCATCCGATTTGCAGGACCGTCTGGAAACGGCCCCCCTGTTTGTCGGTAGCCGGTCACAAAGCGACCATAACATTGATGTGGCAGGGATTCGCGATGCCATCCGGCGCGAGATCAAACTCACTATTGCTTATCGCGATGAACATGGGGCTGAAACACGACGGACAATATGGCCGGTGGCGATTGCGTTCTTTGATAATGCCCGGATTGTTGCGGCCTGGTGCGAAACCCGCCAGGCCTTTCGCCATTTCCGGACCGACCGGATTGTTTCGCTTGATGTGCATGAGACCCGCTATCCGCAATCGCGTCGGGTGTTGCTGCAAAAATGGCGGCGGCAACAGGGCATTTCACAGAAATAGCAATCCATTATGCCATTTTGAAATATGCGTTGAAGGCATATTGGGTCTTGCCCTGTTTCATGCTGCCATAAACTGGCAGCATGTCAGGTTAGGGTTTCCCTGCACGCCATCAGAACTGCTTCTGATGGCGCTATTTGGTAAATATATGAGGGAAATCAAATGCTTCAGCCGTCTTATGT
Organism: Thalassospira profundimaris; assembly: GCF_003326755.1. Lineage (GTDB taxonomy): Bacteria > Pseudomonadota > Alphaproteobacteria > Rhodospirillales > Thalassospiraceae > Thalassospira > Thalassospira profundimaris_B. The sequence continues at coordinate 15,731 of NZ_JPWH01000029.1, forward strand.
GCTTCTTTATGTTGCCAGTGCGCCGCGAAGTGCGGCTTTTTATCAGGATATTTTAGATTGCGAACCCGTGGAGTCTGCCGCGACATTTGCGCTTTTCGTGACGGAAAAGGGTCACAGGTTCGGCCTTTGGGGGCGTGACGGGGTTGAACCGGCGGTCGCCCCCGATGTTCAGGCTGGTTGCGGGGAAGTCGGATTTCCGGTTGAAAGCCGGGCGGTGGTGGACGGGCTATATGCCCGGTGGCGTGAAAAGGGGCTGGTAATTTTGCAGTCACCGACAGAGATGGATTTTGGCTATACATTTGTCGCCGCTGACCCCGATGGGCACAGATTGCGTATTTTTTCCCCGGCGATCTGAAGGCTTGAAGGGACGGGAAAATGTTTTGGGGCGCACTTTGATGCGCCCCTTTTTCGTCATTTTGCGGTGATATGTGCGGCGGAATGTATTTTTTGCTTGCCAAGCAGGGGCAGAGAAACCATTTCAAAAGATATGTTTTTGTTTTCTTTCAGTGAGGTAGTAGGACCGCGATGGCCCTTGATGCCGATTTCATTCTTGATCGACGCCGTTTGAAAAGATCCATCCTGCGCTGGCGTGTTCTGGCCGGTGTTGCGGTGGTGATTGCCATTGTGGTGGGGCTGGCGCGCAGTGGCGTTTTTAGCACCGCAGTCGGCCCCTATATTGCCGAGGTCACGGTAGAAGGGGTTATTGCCAGTGATCCGCTGTTTTTGGACGCATTGGACAGGTTGGAAAAAGATGACAATGCGGTTGGCGTGATTGTTCATATCGACAGTCCCGGCGGCACGATGGTGGGCGGCGAGGAGCTTTACGAATCGCTGCGCCGGATTGGCAAAACCCGGCCAATTGTTGCCGAGATGGGCACAGTGGCGGCATCGGGCGGCTATATGACGGCGATCGCGGCAGACCATATTCTGGCCCATCGCGGCACCATTACCGGCTCCATCGGGGTGATTTTTCAGTCGATGAATGTGACCGGCGCGCTTGAAAAGCTGGGTGTCGAGCCCGTTACCGTCAAAAGTGCGCCGCTCAAGGCGGCACCCAATCCGTTTGAACCGACCACCGAACAGGCCCGCGATGTGATGAAAGGCCTGATTTCTGACATGTTTAACGTGTTTGTCAGCATGGTTGCAGAACGTCGTGACATGACTGTCGAACAGGTAAAGACGCTGGCGGATGGCCGGGTTTATACCGGGCAGCAGGCCGTGGCCAATGGCCTGATCGATGCGATTGGTGGTCGTCGCGAGGCGCTGCAATGGCTGGAACAGCAGAAAGGCATTGCTTCCGATACGCCAGTGGTTCCCATGCAGGTTGAGGACCCTGACAGCTCAATCATCATGGATCTGTATAAAGGCACGATCGGAAATATGCTGCCATCAGAAGGGCTTAAACTTGACGGGTTGCTAACTGTCTGGCACCCTTAAAGAAAGTGCCGACTTTCCAAGCGTGAACCTGAAGTTGACTTCCCACAACTGTGTAATCGAACTGGATGGGGCTTGAATATGACGAAATCAGAACTGATCGCCCGGTTGGCCGAACTGAATCCGCATTTGTACCAGCGCGATGTGGAACGGATTGTGGCCACCATTTTCGATGAAATCACCGAGGCACTGGCACGCGGCGATCGGGTCGAATTGCGCGGATTTGGCGCTTTTTCTGTTAAGGAACGTGAATCGCGCGTCGGGCGGAACCCGCGCACGGGCGAGGCCGTTCCGGTCAGTGAAAAACGTGTTCCGTATTTTAAAACCGGTAAACAATTGCGTGAACGGTTAAATTGATACTGGCTTAAGGCACCGGCCAGAAACGGGTGGCTCCGTAGCTTGCGGGTCACACAAATTAACCTGCCAAAAATTCGGCTCCGTCGGCTTATTCATCTGGCAAAATTTGTTTTCGGCAAAATCGGAACTGATTGTCGCATCCTCCGTCCGGTTTGATGCCGGACCACAGGGGTGGTGTCGCGCAAAATCAGGTTGCCGGTTCCAATATGGTGCCGGAACCCGGATGCCGGGATTTAATCGGTTATGACGTGCGGATGCGGGTTGACTGGATCAGGTGTGTTTCCCGGTGCTGCTTTCGCCGATCTGCGGGCAGATATTGTATGCGGGGGTGACGCCGCCTTGACGACACGATAAAATCGGCAGCCAAACCGATGACGGCTGTGATCATGGGTGGGGAGTCCCCCGCTTTCAGACATCGCGACGCCGGAAAGCAGGAGGTAAATTTGCGCGTTCTTTACTGGATCATTGCCATTCCCTTGACGATTGTGATTACGGTTTTTGCTGTTGCCAACCGTCAGGCCACCACCCTGTCGTTATGGCCGTTGCCCTTTGAAATGGATCTGCCGCTTTTTGTGCCGGTCCTGGGGGCGTTGTTGCTGGGGCTTTTGATCGGCCTGCTGTTTGAATGGCTTTTGACGGGCAAACACCGCCGTGCAAATCGCAAAATGGAATCCGAACTTTCCCGCCTCCGCCGCGAGAAGGAGGCCGCGCGCGAACAGGAACGTGCCGCCATTGCCAACCAGAAACAGGCAGGGCAGCCGCCGATGGTCGATGCACAGTCCGGGGCTGATAAAACCAATACCGCCCCTGTTCAGCCTGCCGGGGTTTAACCGGTCAGGCGTGTTTTGCCTTCCCTGTTTTTGGGGGGCCGAAAAATCCTCAAATAGGTAGCCCTTGACCACGGGGGCTGCCTTTTGTTTTGGCGATGGCAAAAAGGGCCAATAAGGAATGGTTTTTGGCTTCCGAATCGACTAAAGCCTGTTCACCTGATCCATGCGGGGGCCGGTTTGCCAAGGTTACGGGGACAAGGGCTGATTTTAAGGGGCATCGGGGCGAGAATGTCGTGTGCGCTGTTTTGCCTCTGTTTGCCGATTGGTCCGAATTTTGTGCGCCAGGTTTGATGCGCCTGCCCCAATCGGATCATTTATGTGTCAACCGGAGGATGCCATGACCGCCCAGAATTCCCAGATTGCTGCGAAGGACCGGATTTTTTGCGCCATCGATACTACTGATCTTGATCATGCGATTGATTTGGCAACCCGGTTATCGGGGGTGATTGGCGGGGCAAAGCTGGGCAAGGAATTTTTCGCCGCCCACGGCCCGCAGGGGGTGAAGGCGGTTGCAGCAGCCGGGATGCCGGTTTTTCTGGATGTCAAATATCACGATATTCCCAATACGGTGGCCGGGGCCATCCGTGCGGTAACGCCGCTGGGCTTGCGGATTGTCAATGTGCATGCCGCTGGCGGGCTGGAAATGATGAAACGTGCCGGCGAGGCTGCCCGCGAAGCAGCGGACAAAGCCGGTGTGGCTGCCCCCTGGGTAATTGCCGTGACCATCCTGACCAGCCTGGATGAAAATGACCTCGACGAGATCGGTCTGCGTGGCCCGTTAAGCGAGCGGGTGGTTAAAATGGCCGAACTGACGCAAAAATCCGGCCTGGATGGGATTGTGTGTTCGGCCCAGGAAATTGAGCCGGTGCGCGCGGCTTGCGGCCCCGATTTCAAATTGATCACGCCAGGCATTCGCCCCGCCTGGGCCAGCAGCGATGACCAGAAACGCATTGTCACCCCGCGTGATGCCGTTGCAACGGGGTCCGATGTGTTGGTGATTGGCCGCCCGATTACCAAGGCCGAAGACCCGGTGGCCGCCGCCCGGCGCATTGTGGATGAACTGGCATAACGGGTCTGATCCGGTTGCCGGGTGACGTTTTTCACCCCCGGTAACAGGGCGGATGAACCGCCTGTGATGTCAGTGAATTTTAGGCCAGGCCCGTCTTGAATGTGCGGGCCTGTTCTTTGGCAAAGGCCGGGATATTGGCTGGCGTAATGATTTGAATGTCGCTGGCGGGGGCAATGGCCCCGTGCGGGAGCAAGCCGTGCCACGCCATCAGGTGATGGCATGCCGTGCGCATGTCCTGGCGCAAATCATGATGCAGAACGGCGGTCAGTTTGCCCTGTTCCAATAGCGTGATGTTTTCGGCATCCAGGTCGTGGGCGATATAAATGGCAGGGGATATGCCATGATCGGCCAGGGTTTTTAATATGGCCCGGTTGCCCCCACCCATCGAATAGACGGCGGCAATATTCGCCGTTTGACCGATGATGGATTTCACGCGGTCGGCCGTGTCATGGTCCAGGCCAGCACCACCACTGGCATCAATAATCTGTCGTTGAGGGGCCAGCCTGGCCAATGCTGCGATAAAACCCTCCTTGCGGGCTTCTTCGCCGCGAAAACGTTCATTGCTAAGCGTGATCAGAATGGCACCTTTATTGGGCCTGCCCGCCAGAAAATGATGCAGCAGATAAGCCGCTGTTTCGCCTGCTGCTTTATTATTGGCCCCGGCATAGGCGATTTGCCCGGCATCGGGAATATCGGTAAAAATGGTCAGAACCGGGATGTTTCGGTTGCGCAACATGGACAGGGCATGGCGAATATCGGGCTGGTCCTGCGCCTTGAGCAACACGCCCTGGCTGCCCCGTTTGGCAATCCGCGCAAGAATGGCAACCACATCGCCTGATCGCATGCGTTCCTGCATCATATAACGCGGGCGAATTACCGCCGGGTGCAGGCTGGGAAGTTCGGCCTCCAGGGCGGTGCGGATGGCATTGCTAAAACGGCTGGGGGCCTCGACCACAACATCAATGAACAGCCGTCGCCCGCGTGCGGCAAGTTGTCCTTCCTGACGGGTCAGTTCCTCTATGGCATCGCGGACCTGGCGACGGGTTTGGGCGCTGACATTGGGGCGGTCATTTAATACCCGGTCAATCGTGGCGGTGCTCAGGCCGGATTGCCGGGCAATTTCCTTGACGGGGAAACGATGGGTCATGCTGCCTTTTCCTTTGTTGATGTATTTTTGATGGATTCCAATCCCCCAGGCAAAGCATTTTCGCTCTAGCATTCAGGCATGGGCGGGCATTTCAACGATCCGCCGTGATCAGGAGGAAAAGCCATGCCATCCCGTCAACCGAAACAGAACACGCAGCCCGATCCCCATTCTTATCCACTGACCGGACGACAAAAGGCCGGGCTTGGTACGGGATATTACCGCGAGGCGGCATGTTCGACGGATGACCTTTTGCCCCTGATTAACCGGGAAACCCGGGCCGATGATGTGCCTCATGCCTGCGAAATCCTGCGAAATGTGCCGGTTTATGATGGTGATGTGCTGCGCCACATCATGACCCGGCCTGATCAACGCCAGGCCGTGATGGCGGAATGGGCCAGGGTGATGCTGGACGGGGCGGGTGTGCTGGTGATCAAGGCCGCCTATGCCGATTGCAGCATCCTTGATGACGCAACCCGGAGTTATATGGATATTATTGCCGATGAAAAGGCGGCCAATGGCACGGCGGCGGATCATTTTGCCAAGGCCGGAGCTAATGACCGCATTTGGAATTCGGCGCAAAAACTATGTTTGCGCGCGCCGGATGTTTTTGCCCGTTATTTTGGCAATCCGCTGATTGATATGGTGTGCGAGGCCTGGCTGGGCCCGTGTTACCAGATGACGGCACAGGTTAATCTGGTGCGGCCGGGCGGGCAGGCGCAGCAGATGCATCGCGATTATCACCTGGGGTTTCAAACTGCCGAAATGTGCACCAAATTCCCCGCCCATGTGCATCATCTCTCCCCGGTATTAACGCTTCAGGGCGCGGTGGCGCATTGCGATATGCCGCTTGAAAGCGGGCCGACATTGTTGCTGCCTTTCTCGCAGCTTTATCGCGAGGGTTATATGGCATGGCGTCGCCAGGATTTTCGCGATCTGTTTGATGCGCGCCATGTGCAATTGCCGCTGGCAAAAGGCGATGCGCTGTTTTTTAACCCGGCGCTGTTTCATGCGGCAGGCAGCAATAGCAGCCAGAATATCCAGCGAATGGCGAATTTATTGCAGGTTTCGTCGGCTTATGGGCGGGCAATGGAATCGCTGAGCCGGATTGCCATGTGTAAGGCGGTGTATCCTGTCATTTGCGCCATGCGAGGCAGGGGGGCGATGACAGAAGCCGAACAGGCCGCCGCGATTGCTGCCTGTGCCGAGGGATATTCCTTCCCGACCAACCTTGATACCGATCCACCCGTAGGCGGGTTGGCCCCGGAAACACAAAACCAGCTTTTTCATCGTGCCCTGGGCGATGGCCTGACGGCGGATCAATTCAACAGTGCCCTTGATGCCCTGTGTGGGCGACAGATGCCATGATGTGCCGGTTTTGGGCGCGCGGTGGGGGCAAGTCAAACCGCGAGACAATGATCCATTTCCGGGCAGAGCGTCGATATTTGCCAAAATCGCATAGATTCTATGCGTAGAAAGCGATAGTTCCCGGTTTCGTTTACAGGCAGTTTTGAATCGGTTCAGAGAATTCTCTGGGAGTGCGGTGTCCGCCGAATGCAGGGCACCGCCTTTTTTGATTTTATGCTGTTTTTGTCGCCAACGTAACGGGTGCCCCATGTCCTTTGCTCATTCCCGCCAGGCTTTTTTGGCCCGTTTGCCTATTCTGGCGCTGGCAATGGCGTCCTTTGGTATCGGGACGACGGAATTTGTCATTATGGGGCTTTTGCCCGATGTGGCCGCTGATTTGGGTGTCAGTATTCCCAGTGCCGGGTTGTTGGTGACGGGCTATGCGCTGGGTGTGACCTTTGGTTCGCCCTTTTTGGCAATGGCAACGGCAAAAATGGAACGCCGCCGGGTTTTGCTGTTTTTGGTGTCGCTGTTTTTGCTGGGCAATATTTTGTGCGCGGTTGCGCCCAATTACAGCCTGCTGATGGTGGCGCGTGTGATTACCGCGCTGGGGCACGGCGCGTTTTTTGGTCTGGGCTCGGTTGTGGCCGCCGGGCTGGTGGCCCCGCATAAACGGGTACAGGCGGTTGCCCTGATGTTTTCCGGTCTCACACTGGCGAATGTGCTGGGTGTGCCATTTGGCACGGCAATGGGCCAGGCATTGGGCTGGCGTTCCACTTTCTGGGCGGTTGTTGCCATTGGGGTTGTGGCCTTTATCGCACTGTATTTGTTTGTACCGCGCAATATCAAGGCAGAGCGGACCAGTTTTATGGCCGAAGCCCGCGCCTTGGGCAAATTGCAGGTGTTGCTGGCAATGGCGCTCAGTGTTCTGGCATCGGCCAGCCTGTTTAGTGTTTTTACCTATATCACGCCGATTCTGACCGACGTGACCGGCGTTTCACCGCAAAATGTAACGGTGGTTCTGCTGCTGTTTGGTGTGGGGCTGACGGTGGGTAATTTCATTGGCGGCCGCCTGGGCGACTGGCGATTGATGCCTGCCATTATTATCACCCTGGTGGCGTTGGTGCTGGTTTTGATGATGCTGACCGAAACTGTCTATCAGGTGTGGCCAGCCCTTATATCCCTGTTTGTTTGGGGTGTGGTGATGTTTGCCCTGGTATCGCCCTTGCAAATTCGCGTGGTGAATGAAGCCACAGGGGCGCCGAATTTGGCCTCAACCATTAATCAGGGGGCCTTTAACCTTGGCAATGCGGGCGGCGCATGGCTGGGTGGCCTCGCGATTAATGCCGGTATCGGTTATGCCCAAATTCCCTGGATTGGTGCGCTGATCGCGGTGGCTGCTCTGATGCTGGCTGTTTTTTCCTATTTGCTGGACCGTAAAACCGAAATCGACCCGCAAACCGCCATTGGCGTGTAAGCGGGAGCATGGGGCTATCAATGCACGGTGGTTGATCTCAGGTTGTGGCCGAATGGGAAATCAGACGATCAGATGCCAAAGCAGTGTTTTTTAAACCGTCCTCCCATGCGCTTATGATCTTCGGTGCGATCTGGGAGAAAGCCGGTGAAACATGCTGGTATGCGGCCAGTTCTGTGCGGGTTGAAGCAACAGCTTCGGCGACCTGATCAATCATTTCGCCGGTCCGGCGTGCATTCAGTCCTGTCCGCTGGCCAAGTTTAATCAGCCGTGCCCGATCTGGCCATTTTGAACTGCCATCCAAAACCAGAGCCATCTGATCTTTTGGCAGATATGCGGCTGTTGTGACAACATCATAAACAGGAGCAAGACGCAAATCGCCATTGACGTCGTCATATAGCAGCGCAAAGTTCTTCAGGTGCGCGTCCCCGTTGCGAACCAGGCAATTTAATACGATAAGCCTGAAGAGATCTGGCCCCTGTTTTGACCATTGCTCAAGCCCGAGAAAGTCTGCGGCCCTTTTCATGATGGCTGTTTCGTAACTGCCGTCGTATTTTCGATTGGTGTTGCGGCCGTTAAGGACGCAAAAATCTTCCATCCCGATATATTGGCCGTCCTCTTTCAAATCAAAACGATCAATAACGAGGGCTTCGCCGCCTTCTGACAAACGGTGTCTTGGCACCTCAAGTCCGGCTCTGGCGGCAGCCATCAGGCAAAAAAATTCGTTCGCCGCAAGTTCAGGGTATTCCTTCGGATCCCAAAGTTTGACGATATGCGTTGCACCGCGGAAGCTGGGCGAAAGCCAGGTACCTGCGTCGCTCATATTGTCTCTGATCAGAACTTTAGGCTGAACGCCGCTGATACCGGAGTAGCTGGTGAATTTCTCGAGCAGATAATCAAAAAGCTGCCCATCGCGACGGCTCTTCAGAATTTCATCAATTGATTGAAAAGGAACATCTTCGCTTGGTTTGTCTTTATCCCCACTGTAACGCAGGCGCCCCATTTGCGTTCTGCCGATCACAGAGAGGAGATCAAGATCGTCAAATTTCCCAAGGGCCTTGGAAAATTGCCGTGAAATGCGATCACGCAAATATCCTTCAGGCAAATTTTGCTCGAAGATCGGAAGCAAACCAGTTTGCCATTCCCAGGAGGGAAGGCGAACCGGCATTGACACCGAAACAGCGCTGTCATGCGACGCCTCTGGATCATAAGAAAAGCTGCTGCCACGGTCGCCACGTCTTACAAGCCGACCTGAGAGTTCTCCGTCACTCCAAACCCTGATCATCTTCGGCCATCAACTCCTCTAGCGTCGGTCGATTATTATTGGCGGCTATTACCTTCAGTTCGAGCCCAAGCAGGTTAAGCAGCAAAGAGATTTTCCCAAATCCCAGCTCCGTAACCTGTCCCCGCTCAAGTGCACTTAATGTTGACCGGGCGATGCCGGCATCACGGGCGAGGTCTTCCTGCCGGATCTTCCGAAATTTCCGGGCTGCCTGAATTTCTCTTCCTATTTGCCAAAGATTCAGCATCGTAACGTCATCCTAAAATGCCCTGTATATAGGACATTTTAGGATTTTTATGTGTATATGTCCAATATATCGTACATTTTTCGCGCTTCTCAGTCAGAAAAACCGAATATCTAAAATATCCAGCTCCCTTCAAACATAACCACCAGATGTTTGGTCCAGGAATTTTCTGGAGCGGATGATGACGGAATCTGAACGGCTCTTGTCGCCAGGTTTTGCAAATGGCCTTGATAGAAGTGAGATCGCGTGGGGTCTTCAAACGACACTTGATGACCATCTCATGACGACTTGCGACTGGCGCGACTGCAGAATTTGCCAACGCCTCAACCGGTTTGCATAGTTTGCGCCGCAGGATTGGTTGGCAGATGTTTTTGCGTTAGCTGAATGCCAGGCCAACCGCGCGAAACGACGCACCGATTTGGCCGCCATATTGTTCGATGATCAGTTTGATCGAAATGGCGATGGAGACAAAAACCAGCAGCGGGCGAACCAGCCGGGCGCCGACCCTCATCACCATATGGGATCCCAGTGTTGCGCCGATCACCTGGCCGACCGCCATTGCCAGGCCAATTTTCCAGACCACTTCGCCGCCGACAATAAAGGTTGCCAGAGAGGCGACATTGGCGGTGAAGTTCAAAACCTTGGTATGCGCGGTGGCCTTGGTCAGGTTGTAGCCCAGCAGGGCGACAAAGGCGATGGAGAAGAAAGACCCCGTGCCGGGACCAAAAAAGCCGTCATAAAAGCCAATGCCAAAACCGGCGGTAAAGGCAAACAGGGTTTTGCCGATTTTTTGCTGGGCATCAATGTCGCTGGCACGCGGGGAAAACAGAAAATACAGGGCAATCGCAATCAGAAGGCCCGGCAGCAGCGTCATCAACAGGCCGGGATCAAGCATTTGAATAAGGGTGGTGCCCAAGACTGCGCCCAGCAAGGTCAGAATAATCGCCAGCCCCATTTCACGCGGATTGACCAGGCCGCGCCGGGCAAAATTAAGGGCAGCGGAGAAACTGCCACAACTGCTTTGCAGTTTGTTGGTTGCCAGGGCCTGGGTCGGGGTGATGCCGGCCCATAACAGGGTGGGAATGCAAATAAGGCCGCCGCCTCCGGCAATTGAATCCACAAACCCGGCAACCAGGGCGACGGCAAACATGATCATTAAAAGATCAACACCAAATTCCATGCGTATATTCCGCTTGTAAATGCGATAAATTTCAAAACAGGGTCAGCATAAGCCTTTCTGTTTTTTGTGCTATTTATAATTTGTCATCGTAACAATCTGGCATTTGTGCCCGTTGCGGATTACATACTGTCTCCGTTTGATCCCCAATGCCGTGACGAGGTTGTTATGCCTGAATTGCCAGAAGTCGAAACAGTTTGCCGCGGGCTTGCCCCGGTTATGGAAGGGCGGGTTCTGGCTTCGGTTGTGCAGCGGCGGCCCAATTTGCGCACGCCGTTCCCTGACGACTTTGTCGCGAAACTGACAGGGCGGCGTGTCAATCAACTGACCCGACGGGCCAAATATGTGATGGCTTACCTGGATGACGGGCAGGTATTGCTGATCCATTTGGGCATGTCAGGTCGCATGACGGTGATTGAACCAAAAAATGACAGCGACCTGCCCGAAGCAGGCAAGCATGATCATGTGGATTTTGTCATGGATAGTGGCGTTTTGGTGCGGTTTAACGACCCGCGCCGGTTTGGCCTGATGGCGTTAACCGATATGGATGCGTTGCCCAATCATCCGATGCTCGTGGGAATTGGGCCGGAACCTTTGGGCAACCAGTTTAATGCGGCCATGCTGGCCGAAGCCCTTGTCAAACGCAAAAGCCCGATCAAGACCACGCTGCTCGATCAGCGGCTGGTGGCGGGGCTTGGCAATATATATGTGTGCGAGGCGCTGTTTCGCTCCCGGATTGATCCGCAACGCCTGGCAAACAGCCTGACGCGCGATGAAATTGACCTGCTCTATCGTGAAATTCGCGCGGTGTTGGAAGATGCCATTCGCGCCGGCGGGTCATCCCTGCGCGATCATCGCCAGGCCAATGGCGAATTGGGCTACTTCCAGCATAATTTCCGCATTTATGGCCGCGAGGGCGAACCCTGCATCACGCCGGAATGCGGCGGGACTGTGGGACGTTTGGTGCAGGGCGGGCGTTCGACCTTTTATTGTCCGGTTTGCCAGCATTAGGGTTTGATCCGAGGTCCTGGCAATGTTCTGATTTCGCGGGCGTGAAAGATGGTTGCCAGGGTACTTTGTCGGGTCTCCTTAATGGTTTGCCGTGGGGTGTTCCTTGCTTGATGGGGCCAAAATCGGTAAAACAGTATGCAATTATGGTTTCAGGCGATGGACTGCGAAATAGCGGTCGAAACATCGTCATTTGAAAAGGATTTTCCATGACTTACGAAAATATCATTGCCGAAGTGAAGGGGAATGTCGGTTTGATCACCCTGAACCGTCCCAAGGCCCTGAATGCCCTGTGCGATGCCCTGATTGCCGATTTGGCTGCTGCGTTGGATGCGTTTGAGGATGACGAATCGGTACGGGCCATTGTCATTACCGGGTCGGAAAAGGCCTTTGCCGCCGGGGCCGACATCAAGGAAATGATCGATCGTGATTATATGGATGTTTATAAAGCCGACTTTATCACCAAAGGCTGGACCCGGATGGCGGCCTGCCGCAAGCCGACCATTGCGGCTGTCAGCGGATTCGCCCTTGGCGGTGGCTGTGAACTTGCCATGAGCTGCGACATCATGATTGCGGCCGATACGGCGAAGTTTGGTCAGCCGGAAATTACCATTGGCACGATTCCTGGTGCAGGTGGTACCCAGCGTTTGACCCGGGCCATTGGCAAGGCCAAGGCAATGGAAATGTGCCTGACCGGGCGGATGATGGATGCGCAGGAAGCCGAACGTTCCGGCCTTGTGGCCCGTGTCGTCCCTGTCGATTCGCTGATGGATGAGGCGATGAAACTGGCAGAAAAGATTGCCTCCTTCTCGGCCCCGGTGGCGATGAAGGTGAAGGAAAGTGTCAACAAGGCATTTGAAATGACCCTGGCCGAAGGCCTGATGTTTGAGCGCCGCGAGTTCCATTCGACCTTTGCCCTGGAAGATCGGGCCGAGGGCATGAAGGCCTTTGGCGAAAAACGCAAACCTGAATTCAAGCATCGCTGATGCCGGTTTGCCGCGAGATTCGGTCAATCGACTCGGAAAGCGCGGAAAAACGCGGATAATAGCGGTATCGGGGGTTGACGGCCTCCCGGGAGGGAGCTATAAGCCGCGCTCCGAATTACGTAACATTTTTGTTTTAAGAGACAGGTTCGCAATGGCTCATCATAAATCGGCCAAGAAGCGCATTCGCCGGAATGAAACTCGTGCCGCCGTTAACGGTGCGCGTATCAGCCGCATTCGTACCTTCGTCAAGAAGGTCGAAACCGCGCTGCAAGCTGGCGACAAGGATGCCGCTCTGGCTGCGTTTAAGGCTGCCGAGCCGGAACTGGCGCGTGGTGCGCAGCTTGGTGTTCTGCATAAAAACACCGTTGCTCGCAAAGTTTCGCGTTTGTCCGCTCGCGTCAAAGCGCTTTAATTTTATCCTTCGGGATGGCGAGTCGAAGGCCGCGTTTCATGCGCGGCCTTTTCGCTGCCGGAATTCCAGGAATTCACCTTTCGTTCTTTGATTGCGAAAGTGAAAAAGTCCCGCAATTCCGCGAACGTTTTGGGGGCGAAATCCTTTTAACGTTCTGTTAAAGATCGCCTTGCCTGATGCGGGACGCATCAGTACAGTGTTTCGACTTCGATCGCGGTTTCATATCGCGACTAATGAAGAATGAAAAACAAGGGCGCGAGTACGCTTCCATTTTCTTGTAGCAAGACGGGCGTGTTGGTCAGTTTTCGGTCAACGCGGCAATGCTTTGTATCGTGTTGTATCCGGTGTTGCGTTGGGAAACTGGCGTCGGGATTTTTAGTCAATAGCGGGGAAAGGTCTTGAAAGTGCAGCACGCCTTAAGGGGAGCACCATTTGGCGCTGAGAACGACGGGGATAATACGCCCGGCCGCCAGCAGGCTGCACTCGACGATCATGTAATGACCACCTGGAAGATTGTTCGCGAAAAATTGCGTAGCGAGTTTGGGGCTACGGCCTATCGTTACTGGCTGGACCCGGTCGCCCTGATCACGGTTGAGGCGGGGGTTGCCCGTCTTGGTGCGCCCAATCGGGCGATGCGGGACTGGGTCTCACAGCATTATCTGGATCGTATCCAGGCCTTTTGGCATGCCGAAGATCCCAATGTTCATTTTGTCGAGGTGGTGGTAGCCGCCCCGGACTCCAGCGGTGATTCTTCCTCTGCGTCCGCATCTTCCGCCTCCTCTGCCGCTCCACGTCCGGTTTCGACTAATCCGGAGGGGAGCCGTGCCCCTTCCTATAATGAACCGGCAAAGCAGTCGCCGCGTTACACCGCTGAAAATTATGACGCCCCGGGCAACCGCAAGGCGCCGTGTCATCCTGCCCCGGTTTCAAATGGGTTTCAGTCGGCATCGTCTGCCGGACGGGGTGCGATTGGCAGCATGTCCGATGATGGCATCAGTGCGGCCCTCGACCCGCGCTATACCTTTGACAATTTCGTGATTGGCAAGCCCAACGAATTTGCCTATGCCGCTGCCCGCCGTTTGGCGGAGGCCGAGTCGGTGCCGTTCAATCCGCTGTTTTTGTATGGCGGTGTTGGCCTGGGTAAAACCCACCTGATGCACGCCATTGCCTGGCATATCCGCCGTACCCAGCCGCATCGCACGGTGATTTACCTGTCGGCTGAAAAATTCATGTATCGTTTTATTCGGGCGTTGCGCGATAAAAACACCGTGGATTTCAAGGACCAGTTCCGGTCGGTCGATGTTCTGATGGTCGATGACGTGCAGTTCATTTCCGGCAAGGATTCCACCCAGGAAGAGTTTTTCCATACCTTCAATGCGCTGGTTGATCAGGGCCGCCAGATTATTGTGTCGGCCGATAAATCGCCATCCGACCTTGAAGATATTGAAGAGCGGTTGCGTTCCCGTCTGGGCTCGGGCCTGGTGGCTGACATTCATGCCACCACCTATGAGCTGCGGTTGGGGATTCTCGAATCCAAGGCCGAACGCCAGCGGGTGGAACTGCCCCAGCGGGTGATGGAATTTCTGGCCCACAAGATCACGGCGAACGTTCGTGAACTTGAAGGGGCGCTTAACCGTGTGATCGCCCATTCCCAGCTTGTTGGCCGCGAGATCGGCCTGGAAATGGTACAGGATGTGTTACACGATGTGTTGCGCGCATCCGAACGCCGGGTGACGATTGAGGAAATTCAGAAACGCGTGGCGGAGCATTTCAATATCAAGGTCTCCGACATGCACTCCGCCCGGCGCGCCCGTGCGGTGGCCCGCCCGCGTCAGGTGGCGATGTATCTGTCAAAACAGCTTACCACCCATTCCCTGCCGGAAATTGGCCGCAAATTTGGCGGACGTGACCATACCACCGTGATGCACGCGGTCCGCAAGGTTGAGGAGCTGCACAAGGCGGACCCGTCTTTGTCCGAAGATATTGATCTGCTGCGTCGTATGCTGGAAAGCTGACCTTTCAGCACGGATGTGATGGGTTTGAAAAACGGCAATTGGCCTGATTGTGCTGATTGCCGTTTTTATTTGTGCGGTTTTAGAAATGCGATTGTAATTTTTGCCGTTTGGCGGAGCGAATTTGCAGCAGGGTTTGCGTGGTTTGGTGTGCTGAAAACCGCAGAAAACCGGGCCTGTCATTTTCGGGGGTTTTCAATGGCTCGACTCCGTTCAATCGCTTGGTTTTTTGCACTAAAAATCCTTCGGTTTTGGGGCTGCCATGTTATAATGCGCCCAACCCAGCCAAAAGGGGTGGGGGTAAGTCGAAAAAATGAAGAAAAATCAATTCATTAAGTAACTGCAGACAGACGGATAGGACGGGCATGAAGCTGACCATCGAACGCGCGGCTCTGTTAAAATCTCTCACACATGTTCAAAGTGTGGTCGAACGGCGCAACACCATTCCGATTCTGTCCAATATCCTGCTGCGGGCCGAAGAAAATACCCTGTCGCTGACCGCAACCGATATGGACCTGGAAGTTATCGAAACCACCACGGCGGAAGTTTCCGAACCCGGTGCAACGACAACGCCTGCGCATACGCTCTATGAAATTGTGCGCAAATTGCCCGAAGGGTCCCAGGTGCAGATCGTTCTGGAACCCGGTGCAGGCCGTTTGACCCTTTCGGCGGGCCGTTCAAAATTCAATCTTGCCGTTCTGCCGGTCGATGATTTCCCGGTTATGTCCGGGGGCGACCTTCCGGTCAGCTTTGGTTTGGCGGCTGCCGAACTGCGCGGCCTGATCGACCGTGCCGAATTTGCCATTTCGACCGAAGAAACCCGGTATTATCTGAACGGGATTTATTTTCACGCCGCCGATGCCGAAGGTACCAAGATTTTGCGTGCCGTTGCCACCGACGGGCACCGTTTGGCCCGTATCGAGGCCCCGCTGCCCGATGGCGCGGAAAATATGCCGGGGGTGATTGTACCGCGTAAAACCGTTGGCGAATTGCGCAAGCTGATTGATGAAACCGGCGAAGCGGTGGATATTGCCCTGTCGGACACCAAAATCCGCTTTGGCTTTGGCAAGGCGGTTCTGACCTCCAAGCTGATTGACGGCACCTTCCCGGATTACGAACGGGTTATTCCGGCGGGTAACGACAAAAGCCTGGATCTGGATTGCAAGCCCTTTGCTGATGCGGTTGATCGCGTTTCGGCGATTTCGATTGAAAAATCCCGTGCAGTCAAGGTTGTCATTTCCGGCAATACCCTGACGCTTTCGGCCTCCAGCCCGGAACATGGCACAGCATCCGAAGAACTTGAAATCAATTACGATTCCGATGACATCGAAATCGGTTTCAACTCCCGCTATCTTCTCGACATTGCCAAGCAGGTCAAGGGCGATACGCTTAACCTTCTGATGTCTGACGGGCAGTCGCCAACCATTCTGCGTGATACCGATGACCTGTCGGCATTGTATGTTCTGATGCCGATGCGCGTCTGACCCGCGATTTCCTTGTTGTGGCTTTCCTTGCCCATAATCATGACCGGCAAGACGGTGCGCTTATGACAAACCGTCTTGCTGTTTCCCGTCTCGATCTTGGCGATTTTCGCTGTTATGCCCGGCTGCGTCTGGATATTGGGGCCGGGCCGGTGGTGTTGACCGGGCCGAACGGGGCAGGGAAAACCAATTTGCTGGAGGCCGTTTCGCTTTTGGCGCCGGGCAGCGGTTTGCGACGGGCCAAGTTGGGCGAAATCAGCCGCAATGTGCCGCCCGCCGATGATGGTGCGTTGCGCGCCTGGGCGGTAAGTGCCCAGCTTGAAACGCCAGACGGGCAATATCAGGTCGGATCCGGGCTGGATCCGCAGGCCTTGCGCCAGGGGCGTGAAAGACGGGCCGTTAAAATTGACGGTGAAGCCCAGCGCGGGCAGGCGGCTTTGGGCCGGGTTTGTGCCGCGGTTTGGTTAACACCGCAAATGGACCGCCTGTTTCTGGATGGGCCATCGGCGCGGCGACGGTTTCTGGACCGCCTGGTATACGGTCTGGACCCGGACCATAGCAGCCGGGTTGCCGCATTCGAGCATGGCCTGCGCAGTCGGGCCAGGCTTTTGAAGGAAGGCAAGGCCGATGACAAATGGTTAAACGCCATCGAGGATTCGATGGTGCGTCATGGCATTGCCGTTGTGGTGGCCCGGGCGGACCTATTGGAACGGCTGGTACGGGCTGGAACAATGGCGGTTGGGGCTTTTCCGGCGGCGCGTCTGGCGCTGGCGGGGGACCTTGAAAACTGGCTGGAAAAATTTCCGGCAATCGAGGTTGAAGACCGCATGCGCGCCGCCCTGCGCGACGGGCGGGAACGCGATGCGATGTATGGAGGTGCCGCTGTCGGGCCGCAAAGAAGCGACCTGATGGTGTGGCACGATGCGAAAAACCAGCCCGCGGCGCAATGCTCGACGGGTGAACAAAAGGCGCTTTTGCTGTCCATCGTGATGGCAAATACGCGCCTGCAAAGCCGGGCCCGGGGTGCGGGTCCGCTTTTACTGCTAGATGAAGTGGTTGCCCACCTGGATGCCGAAAGGCGGGGGGACCTCTTTGACGAAATCGTGGCGCTTGGCGTTCAGGCCTGGATGACAGGTACGGACCGGGCGCTTTTTAATGGTCTTGCCGGGCGGGCGCAGTTTTTCAGGGTCGAAGAGGCCCGTGTTTCGCCCGACGAGATGTGATCTGTGACTGCCGAGGTTGTGACGCTATGACCAACGAAACAGAAGCCCCGATTGCTGCCGGACTTAACCCGGAAGAATACGGTGCCGAATCCATCAAGGTCCTGAAGGGCCTGGAAGCGGTGCGCAAGCGGCCGGGCATGTATATCGGGGATACCGATGATGGAACCGGTCTGCATCACATGATCTATGAGGTGGTTGACAACGCCATCGACGAAGCCCTGGCCGGCCATTGTGACCTGGTGCTGGTGCAGCTTAATGGTGATGGTTCGGCAACGATTCGCGACAATGGCCGTGGCATTCCGACCGACATCCACAAGGAAGAAGGCGTTTCCGCCGCCGAGGTCATCATGACCCAGCTTCATGCCGGTGGCAAGTTCGACCAGAATTCCTACAAGGTTTCCGGCGGTTTGCACGGCGTGGGTATTTCGGTGGTGAATGCCTTGTCCACCTTGCTGAAATTGCGCATCTGGCGCAACGGCAAGGAACATTACATGGAATTTTCCGGGGGGGATGCGGTTAAGCCGCTTGAAGTGGTGGGCGATGCACCGATCATGGAAGATGGCAAACCGCTAACCGGCACGGAAGTCACCTTCTATCCCGATGCCGAAATTTTCACCAATACCGAATTCAGCCTTTCCACCTTGGAACATCGCCTGCGCGAACTGGCGTTTTTGAATTCCGGCGTGTTTCTGTCGTTGCGCGATGAACGCAGCAGCGAGCCGACCGAAATCAAATTGCATTACGAAGGCGGGATTCGGGCGTTTGTCGAATATCTCGACCGTTCCAAAACCCGTCAGATCGAAGAGCCGATCAGCATTGAAGGTGAAAAAGACGGCATTACCGTTGAAGTCGCCCTGCAATGGAATGACAGCTATCACGAAACCACGCTGTGTTTTACCAACAATATTCCCCAGCGCGACGGCGGGACGCATATGGCCGGTTTTCGGGCTGCGTTGACCCGTCAAATCAACCATTACGCCCAGGAAAGCGGGATTGCCAAAAAGGAAAAGGTCTCGCTGTCGGGCGATGATGCCCGCGAAGGCCTGACCTGTGTGATCTCGGTAAAGGTGCCGGACCCCAAATTTTCGTCCCAGACCAAGGACAAGCTGGTGTCGTCTGAAGTGCGCCCGGTTGTGGAAAACATCCTCAATGACAAGTTGTCACAATGGCTGGAAGAGCACCCGCAGGATGCCCGCAAGATTGTCGGCAAGGTTGTCGAGGCGGCAACGGCCCGCGAAGCCGCACGCAAGGCGCGCGAACTGACCCGCCGCAAAGGGGCGCTGGATATTTCATCCCTTCCCGGCAAACTTGCCGATTGCCAGGAACGCGACGCGTCCAAAGCCGAACTGTTCATCGTCGAGGGTGATTCCGCAGGTGGATCGGCCAAACAGGGCCGCGAACGGGGGTTCCAGGCGATTTTGCCGCTGCGTGGTAAAATCCTGAACGTGGAACGGGCGCGGTTTGACAAAATGCTGTCCAGTCAGGAAATCGGCACGCTGATTACCGCCCTGGGGACTGGCATTGGCCGCGATGATTTTAATATCGAAAAAATCCGCTATCACAAAATCATCATCATGACGGACGCCGACGTTGACGGTGCGCATATTCGTACACTGCTCTTGACGTTCTTCTATCGTCAGATGCCCGAGCTGATCGAACGCGGCTATCTTTACATCGCCCAGCCGCCGCTTTATCGCGCGAAACGCGGTAATTCTGTCCAGTATCTCAAGGGCGACCGCGAGATGGAACAGTATTTGACCGCGCAGGGCACCGAGGATGCGGTGCTGACCCTTGCCAATGGCACCCAATATGCCGCAGCCGACCTTATTCGTATTGTCGAACTGGCGCGCAAGGCAAAGGGGCTGTTGGAACCGCTGTCGCTTAAACTGCCGATTTCGGTTCTGGAACAGGCGGTGCTGGCGGGGGCGCTGAACCCGGCATTGCTTGATGACGACCAGAAGCGTCTTGAATCAGCCCAGACTCTGGCCGCCCATCTTGATACTCTGGCCGAAGACTTTGACCGCGGCTGGAAAGGCGAGGCGCCGCTTGATCAGTTGGTGGTGTGGCGGATGTTGCGCGGTGTTGAGGAACGCTATGTGATTGATGCCAATATCCTGCGTTCGGCAGAAAGCCGTGCGCTGGCCGGTTTGATTGGTGATCTGCGCGAGATTTTCGAGGAAGGGTCGGAATTTGGCGCCAAGGACAAGGTCTGGAAAATCCACGGCCCGGTCGATCTCGTCAATGCGGTGATGGAATATGGCCGTCGTGGCATTGCGGTTCAGCGTTATAAAGGTCTGGGAGAAATGAACCCGGACCAGCTTTGGGAAACCACGCTGGACCCGAATGTCCGTTCGCTGTTGCAGGTGAAAGTCGAACATGCGGACGAAGCCGAAGAGGTTTTCTCGACCCTGATGGGCGATATTGTTGAGCCGCGCCGCGACTTTATTCAAAGCAACGCCTTGAAGGTTGCCAACCTGGACGTGTGATGCGTCAGGAAACCTCTTGTAAGGTCTTCGCTTTTTGTCGGATTTGATGACCCTTTGCCGGACACGGTAAAGGGTCATTTTTTGATGTGATATCCAATAATTAGAGCCGGACAGAAAGTTCGACATCTTCATCAAACGGCAGCGACAGATAGCCTCGTGAGGGGGAGCGTACGATTTCGAGGTAATCGGGGCAATAATCGACATTATCCGCAAAGATCAGCGCCCCCGGGGCCAGGTGCGGTTCCACCAGTGCCAGAATTTCGGGATAAATCGCCTTGGCCCCATCAAGTAGCAATAGATCAATCGATTCCGGCAAATCTTCCGCCAGGGTTTTCAGGGCATCGCCCTGGCGAATTTCGACCAGATCCAGCAGTCTGGCTTCTGTCAGATGATCGCGGGCGCGGGCCAGTTTGGTGGGCTCAAATTCCGTCGTTAGCAAATATCCACCGCCGTTATCGCGCAGGGCGGCTGCCAGGTGGATGGTGGAAATGCCAAAGGATGTGCCAAATTCGACAATCGTTTTGGCTCCTGAACTGCGCGCCAGCATATAAAGCAGCATGCCGGTTTTGCGCGAAACGGGCAGGGCCAGGTTTTTAAGCTGGCCATACAGGTCCAGATAGTCGGTTTTGCTGCGCATCAGGCGGTCGCGTTCCTCTTTTCCGACTGCCGCAATGGCCGGGTCTGCTGATGGCGGGTTTTCTGCTGCCGCACGAAACAGCCGGTCGAGCAGGGGGGCGACGGGGGCGCTGGTCAGGGTATTGATCATCGCATTTAATTCTCCGGTTTGCTTGTGCGTTGTTTTGCGCTAGAGCTAAAAATACGACGAATTATTCGCGTTTCATATTCGCATTGCCGGAGACCCTTATGAGTAAAGCTGAAAACGCCCGGATTTCTGCGCGGAAAACGCCCAAACAGGCGCGATCAGCCGACCTTGTTGCCACCATTCTGGAGGCGGCCACTCAGGTTTTGGCGCAGGAAGGCGCACAGCGTTTTACAACCGCCCGCGTTGCCGAGCGGGCCGGGGTCAGCATCGGCTCGCTTTATCAGTATTTTCCCAACAAGGCGGCGATCCTGTTTCGGTTGCAAAGCGATGAATGGCGACAAACCCATGACCTGCTTTTGGAAATTCTCAAGGATGCCAGCCAGCCCCCTCTGGCGCGGTTGCGCGCACTGGTGCATGCTTTTGTGCGTTCCGAATGTGACGAGGCCGATATGCGTGTGGCCCTGAATGACGCGGCCCCGCTTTATCGCGATGCGCCCGAGGCCCACGCGGCGCGCGCCCGAGGAAGCCAGGCGATGATGGATTTTCTGGCAGAAACCCTGCCTGATTGCCCGGCGCACACACGCGAACTGGCAAGCGAGCTGATCGCCACGACCCTGAGTTCGGTTGGGAAAAATTTTTCGGAAACACCACGCAGTGCGGATGAAATCACCGCCTATTCCGAGGCCCTGGCCGACATGTTGTGTGGATATGTTGCCAGCCTTGCCATTCGTGTTGACTGGCAGTAACGCCCTTTGCCAATGAAGCCTTTGCCCGAAAGCATCCAGATACGCGCCCTTATCCCGGTTTGACTTGAAGCATGGTGGGATCGGCCCTTGTCTGCTACGATTTGTTAAGCCATTGAGCGTTTACTCGAAAAAGCAAAATAAACCGGCGATATAAGCGGATTGGGCAGATTGGGCAGATTGGGACGTGGACGAAAATAACCAGACGAAAAAAAGCGGCGTTGCGGCCGCGCAAGCAGCCGTCAAGGAAATCGAAGATCGGGAGCGACGTGAAATCCGTCGCCGTAAAAGGCGTATCCTGCTGGCGATAATCGCCTTTATTTTGCTGATATTGGCGGGCATTGCGACATTATTGACGCTATCGATCCGCAGTCAGCTTGATTTCAGTCGCAAGGCCGACCGCAGCCCCACTGTGCAGATTGCCGATTTTAGTGGCACCATCATGACAAATGTTCAGGGGCATTATAGCCAGGATGTGTCGCTGATAACCTTTCCCGAGCGATTGCAGCGTGTTTTTATTGTCGCTGCGGATCCCGGTTTTTATCATCATTTTGGCGCAGGTTTTAGCGATGTCATGCGCATCCTGTCGGGGGATGCGGCACCGGGCTCCACCATTACCATGAAGGTGGCACGCAGTTTTTTTGAGGTGCCGGCGTCCGGGTCAATCCGCAATCTGGAGGAAATGCTGGTTGCTTTGTGGCTGGAAGCGCGTTTTGACAAGGATACGATCCTGCGGTCCTATCTGGAACGTCGTTATGTTGGCTCCGGCATTTTTGGCATTACGGCGGCCTCGCGTATTTTCTATGGCGTTCCGGCCCATAAAATGTCTTTGCATCAGGCGGCCGTGTTGGCCGCCGCGATGAATGACCCTGCCCGTCTTAATCCCCTGCAGTTTCCCAGGGCATCGGCGCAGGCGGCCAATATTATTTTGCAAAAAATGGCGACCGGCAACACATTGACCGCAGCGCAAATTAACGCCCTGATGCGCGATGTTCCGCAACTGGAGCCGCGTTCCGCACGCGAAGACGGCCAAGAGCAATATGTGATAGATCTGGTGATGGATGAAGTTGCCCGGCGTGTGGGCTATACCAGCAAGGATTTGCAGGTTGTCACCAGCATAGACCATGATCTGCAGGAAATGGCGCAAAGTGCTGTCAACGAGGTCAGTCGTGTGCGCCTTCGGCCCCGTGGGGCGGACCAGGCCGCCCTTTTGGCAATCAGCCCGGACGGCCGGGTGCGGGCAATGGTTGGCGGCACACAGTATGACCCGGTATCGCGCAATCGGGCCTGGAATGTCGGGCATTATCCGGGGCGGATGATTAAGATTTTGCCCTATTATTATGCCCTGAATGAAAACCCGGACCCGGCGCAATGGGTGCCCGATACCCGCAGGGAAGTAGAAGGCTGGAAACCGGTAAATCCGGACCGGCAATATCGTGGTCAGGTTCCGTTGCGCGATGCCTTTGCCCGCGATGTCAATACCGTGCCGGTGGAACTGACCCATAAATTCGGCTTGGAAAACATGCGTGATTTTGCCAGAAAGGTTGGCATCCAAAGCCCGCTTTCCAATGATATTCGCACGGTGGTTGGCCTGGACCCGGTAACGCTGCCCGATATTGCCCGCCTGCATACGCTGTCGCTGAATGGCGGGATTTCGCCCGATATTACCCTGATCAATGAAATTCGATCGACCGCAGAAGGGCACCCTTTGCTTTATGAGCGTGTGACACGCAAAAAAGACAAAGTGCTGACCGATGAGGCGATGCTGGCGGTGAACAGTATGCTGGCTGGCGTCACGGACCCGCAGGTGCGTCTGGATCGGCCCTTTGTTGGTTTTGGTGCGCGGGCCGGGCGCGGGAGTGATGCGTGGTTTGCCGGTTTCACGGCCGATCTTTATGCAGTTGTGTGGGTGGGCAATGATGACGGCAGCCCGGCGCAGTCCATTCGCCCGGATGTCGAGGTGGCATCACTCTGGCGCTTATTCATGCTTGATGCGTCGCAGGGATTTTCCATTCGTTCGGTGGCGCGCGGCACCAGCCAGCGCCTGATCGAACAGGATGGCGTGAGTGACATGTGGAAGCGCCACTGGGTTGATCCCAATCCGCCGCTGCAAAATAATAATCCATAACGTCATGACAATTATTGTCATACTGTTTCTGCCTTTCTGCCCGCTTCGGCTGGCAGCGGGACGCATTCTCATTGTTCAAATTTTAGATCATCGTGACGATACGTGTGTTAAACTGTTGCGTGTTTTGGGGTAAGGGGGGCTGCGGATGGCTCGGGCTTCAGGTTGATGGCGCTGGCCCGTCCGGACAGCGAATATCTTCAAGACATGGAACAGTGATTGTGCGATGAAGGTCATCCGGTTTTCGGCATTGGCCCGGGTCAGTATGTAATTTTTGATGCTGTCCTTCCGGGCAATGGGCGAAACAGCCGGTCTGGTTTTGTGTGAAACCGGGCCTTTGAGGGTGATGTGCCCTTCCGGGATATTGCATGTGCATGTGTTTCTTTTTGGGGGCCTGTATTGACGGGCTTTTATGCCTGTTGGCGATGAATTCAGGTTTTGAGGACGATTTTGGCGAAGCGACCAACCCGTAACAGTTCCACGACGCCCCGCCGCCGGGCACCGCGGAAAACCGCAGGACGCAGCTCTTCGCGCAGGCGCCGCGGGCAGAAAAAATCACTGGGCAGTCTTTTGCGGGCTTTTGTTCCGCGCCCGATGATGCTGGCCCGCGTCATGATGGTGTTGGCGATCTGGTCGGTGGTGCTGTGTGGCGGGCTTGTGGCCTATTACGGGTATGATCTGACCAACAAGATCGATTTCAATGTTGCCACTCAGCGAAAACCGCTGGTGCGCATCATGAGCATTGACGGGGTTAATCTGGCCAATTACGGCGACCGTTATGGCCGCCCGGTGGAAGTTGGTGATTTGCCCGATTATGTCGGCCAGGCCTTTGTCTCGATCGAGGATCGGCGATTTTACCAGCATTTTGGCATTGATGTGATCGGCATTGCCCGCGCCTTTGTGCAAAATATCTGGCGTGGTCGCATTGCCCAGGGGGGCAGCACCATTACCCAGCAGCTTGCCAAAAACCTGTTTTTGTCGCCCGAACGCAGCTATGGCCGCAAGGTCGAGGAAGTTTTGCTGTCCCTGTGGCTGGAGATCAAATTTACCAAACGCCAAATCCTGTCGCTGTATCTGAATCGTATTTATTTTGGCTCTGGCGTGTATGGCATTGATGCGGCGGCCCGGCAGTATTTTGGGGTTGATCCCCGCCGTTTGTCGCTTTACCAGGCCGCAGTCCTGGCCGGTTTGCCCAAGGCACCCAGCCGCTATAACCCGCTGATCGCCCCCAGGGAGGCGGCAAAGCGGGCCAATCAGGTGATTGCCGCCATGCGCGATACCGGTGCCATTACGGCCCGGCAGGCAGATGCAAACCGTTTTGATAGCGTTACAACATCATCAGCCTCGGGCCGGGGCGGGCCGAATGTGCGCTATTTCACCGACTGGGTTCTGGACCGTGTGACCGATTATGTCGGGTATCATGACCAGGATATGGTGGTGTATACGACCCTTGATTCCGGTTTGCAGGCCTCGGCCGAGGATGCAGTCAACCGTGTGCTGGATAGCCGGGAAGCCGACAGGCGCAAGGTTTCGCAAGGGGCACTGGTTGCCATGACACCCGACGGGTCGGTGCGGGCGATGGTGGGCGGAAAGAACTTTTTCCAAAGCCAGTATAATCGCGTCACCCAGGCCAAACGGCAGCCGGGGTCGGTGTTCAAGCTGTTTGTCTATCTGGCGGCACTTGAAGACGGCATGCGTGCCGATGACTGGATGCGCGATGAACCTTATAGCGTCAATGGCTGGAGCCCGCGCAATTTTGACCGGCAGCATCATGGCACCCTGTCACTGCGCGATGCGGTGGCCTCGTCCAATAACGTGATTGCGGTTGAAGTGGCGATGAAAACCGGGCTTGGCCACGTTATTGATATGGCCCACAAACTGGGGGTATCGTCGGATCTGCCTGCCGAACCCAGCCTGGCGCTGGGGACCAGTGAAGTCTCGCTTTTGGAAATGACAACTGCCTATGCCATTGTTTCGAATGGCGGATTTAATATTTATCCGCACGCGATTACCAAAATTGTCGGGCAGAATGGCGAGGTGTTGTATGAACGCGAGGGGGGCTATATGACCCGCATTCTCAACCCGGTGACAGCCGGGGAAATGAACAATATGCTGGCCGCCGTCATGGCGAAGGGAACCGGCAAAAACGCCCTTCTGGACCGGCCGGCGGCAGGTAAAACCGGCACCACATCGGATTATCGCGATGCCTGGTTTGTCGGTTACACCGCAGACCTGGTGGCGGGTGTGTGGCTGGGTAATGATAATGGATCACCGATGGATAACGTTACGGGCGGGGGCCTGCCGGCTGAAATGTGGAAATCCTTTATGCTGCATGCCCATCAGGATTTGCCGGTGCGATCGCTGGGCAAGGCGGCCTCCATGCGGGCCATCCGTATGGGGGAGGATGATAGCTGGAAGCAATTCAATTCCGGCTTTACCGGTAAACGTTGATCGCAAAAGACCATAATGGGGGGTGTTGACGCCCGATTGCGCCCCGCAAAAAAAGGGCCGGATGCCAATGGGAGGCAATCCGGCCAAGGGAAGGCATTGCAGGTTTCAGAAGGGAGTTGTCTGAAACCCGTAGGAAGGCCTTGACGGTGCATTAATCCGAGGGGGCACGCGGGGAGAAGTGCGTGAGATCAGATTAACGGGGTGTCACATCATCAAAGCCCTGTTCAGGTGGTTTTAGGCAACCGCCTGATCACCCAGCTTTTTCAGAAAAGCCAGGCATTCGTCGAGCTGGGAGATCTCGACAAATTCGTTGCGTTTGTGGGCTTGCGCGATCGAGCCGGGACCACAGATGATCGAGGGAATATTACCCTGCTTTTCAAAGATCCCGCCTTCGGAACCATAGGAAACCTTGCCCGAAACCTCGTCGATGATGTTGCGCACAAAGGCGAAGCTTTCGGCCCCGGTGCAATCGC
Organism: Thalassospira profundimaris; assembly: GCF_003326755.1. Lineage (GTDB taxonomy): Bacteria > Pseudomonadota > Alphaproteobacteria > Rhodospirillales > Thalassospiraceae > Thalassospira > Thalassospira profundimaris_B. The sequence continues at coordinate 42,252 of NZ_JPWH01000029.1, forward strand.
CCATGCCGGGATAATGAAAGATTTCTTCCCATTCAAAGCCGGTATCGGCTTCGCGGGCTTTCATTTCGGTTTCGAGCGTTTCGGTGACACGCGTCTTGATCTGTTCGATCACGCTGGCGGCATCGTGGTCGGGCAGATGGCGAATTTCAAAGGTGAATTCGCAGCAATCCGGTGTCACATTGGTGGCCGTCCCGCCGGAAATGGTGGTGGTCAGCATGGTGCTGTGTGGCACGGTGAAATCGGGGTCAAACGGACCATTGGTTTCAAATTCGCGTGCGACATCGGAAATCATGGCAATGGCGCGCGAGGCATATTCAATGGCATTGACGTGATGTGGCGCAAAGGACGAATGCCCGGCGGTGCCTGTCACGGTCACGCGCATGGAATATTTGCCCTTTTGGCCGTTAATCACCTTCATTTCGGTTGGCTCGCCAATGACGGCCAAACGCGGCGGATGATCGATTTTTGCCAGATGATCTACCATGCTGCCAACACCCAGACACCCGACTTCCTCGTCATAGGACAGGCAAATATGAAACGGAATCGCCAGATCCTGTTTGACCAGGTCGGGCACGGTGGCCAGCACACAGGCGGCAAAGCCTTTCATGTCGGCCGTGCCACGGCCAAACAGTTTGCCGTCGCGCTCTGTCATGTCAAAGGCGGGGCTGATCCAGCCCTTTTCCAGGGCAGGCACCACATCGGTATGGCCGGAAAGAACAATACCGGGCACGTCCTTGGGCCCAATGGTGGCCAGCAGATTGGCCTTTTCGCCTGTTTCATCATAAAACAGGGTCGTTTCGATATCGTATTGTGCCAGGTAATCCTGCACATACCGGATCAGGCCGAGATTCGAGTTTTTGCTGGTCGTGTCAAACGCCACCAGTTTGCCAAGAATATCAATGGCAAGATGCAGGCGGGACATGTTTGTTTGTGTCATTTTTTTCAGCTTCTTGTGTCTCGAATTAATTGGTGGCGCGGCTTGTGCTGCGCCATTTTTGCCATTCGCGGCGAATGGTCAGGGCCACGAACAGAATGGTCAGGGCAAAGAAACCCCATGAAATCCAGGACTGGAAGAACACGCCAATATCCCCGCGCGAAATCGCCAGCGACCGGCGCATATTGTCTTCAAACATCGGGCCGAGGATGAAGGCGATCAGGAAGGGGGCGGCCGGGATGTTCAGCACCATCATGACAAAGCCGACAATCCCCATCACCAGCAGCACCGCGACGTCAAACGGGCTGGATGCCACCGAATAAATGCCAAACACACACAGAATGACGATGCAGGGCAGCAGCAATTGCTGGGGAATGCGCGAGATCTTGGCAAAGCCAAAAGCAGTGAGAGTGCCCGCGACAAACAGGAAGGCCGAGCTAAACAGCATGCCGATAAACAGCGAATAAACCTCGCCGATATTGTTCTGGAATAACATCGGGCCGGGGGTCAGGCCGTGGATCATGAAGGCACCAAGCATCACACCCGTAATCACATCGCCCGGCACACCAAGGGCCAGAAGCGGGATCATGGTGGCACCACAGCAGCCGTTATTGGCTGATTCCGATGCGGCAATGCCTTCCAGCTCGCCTTCGCCAAAGCGGTCGCCGTTTTTCGAGGTCCGGCGCGCTTCGCTATAGGAAAAGAAGGCGGCAGTGGACGGGCCAATACCGGGTATGGCCCCCAGGATCACACCAATAAAGCTGCCGCGGATGATGGATTTTATGCTGCCTTGAAATTCCTTGAAGCTCAGGCGGTTATCGCCCAGTTTCATGGCCTGGGTGTCTTCCTCGGGCCGGAAAACCGCCAGTTTGATCATTTCGGGCAGGGCAAACAGGCCAATCAGAACCGGCACAACGCCAAGGCCGCTTTTCATGTCTTCGGTTACGGCAAAACGGAACGAGCCATACATGTCCTCGCCAACCGTTGCCAGCAGCAGGCCAAGGCAGGCCGAAATAATACCCAGCAACAGCGAACGCCCGGAAATACTGGCAACGATGGTCAGCGAAAAGGCCATCAGCATGAAATATTCCGGCGGACCAACCCGCAGGGCAAACATTGCCAGTGGCGCTGCCAGAAAGATCAGCGAAATGTTGGAAATAAAGTCGCCAATGCAGCTTGAGACCAGCGCCATGTTCAGCGCCTTGCCACCTTTGCCAGCGCGGGCCAGTGGATAACCGTCCAGCACGGTACAGGCCGCCGATGCGGTGCCGGGTGTTTTGATCAGGATCGCCGAAATCGAGCCGCCATAGGTTGAGCCTTTGTACAGCGCAACCAGCAGCAGAAGGCTTGTGACCGGTGGCAGATAAAAGGTAAAGGGCAGTGCGAGGGTAACAGCCATTGTCCCGGTCATGCCGGGGATGGCACCGATAATGACCCCACCCCAGATCCCGGCAGCCATTGCAACAAAATTGGGCAGTGTTGCGACGGCGAAAAAAGCGCCTAGCAATTCATTCCACATGGTTATTTTCTCGTCAGATCAGGTGCAGCAGACGGGCAAGGGAAAACCATTTGCCGTGCGGGAAGGGGGTGTGGGTGATTTCGGTGAAAATCACATAAAGAAAAATCGGGAAAAGCAGGGTCAGGCCGATCATCCATGCCCGTTTGGAAAAATCACCGGTCATGATGAACAGGAAGGCCAGCAATGCCATTGTCGCCGTCAGAAAGCCGATTTTGGGCATCAGATAGACAAAAATCGCAAAACCGAGGCCCATCCAGATAAAGCGGTAAATGAAAACGCGATTGGCGCGCAAATAGGCCCCAACGGAAAGAACTTTTTTGCCCGATTGGCGGCGCATTTTCGGCACCGCCAGTACCAGGGCCATCACCCCCATGACAAGGCCGACCCAGCCAATAACGCGGGGCCACATGTCAGGGGGTGGGGCAAACCCCGGAATAAAAGACGGAACCCGAACATAAACCGGGATCAAAACAAACAGAACAAGGGCAAAAAATGCCGTCGCCACCAGTCCGGTGTAAAAATCGCGGTTCGGGGTCATGGTTCCGCCTCGCATCCTAAAAACGGGGTGAAATCTTACTGGATATAGCCAAATTTCTTGGCCAGACCGTGATACAGGTCGTATTGCGACTTGACGAAAGCCGACGGGTCTTCATCACCGATAACCGAGATGGAACCGCGTTTTGCTGCCAGATCAAGCCACTGTTCGTTGGTGGCAACCTTGCCCAGAATGTCTTTCCATTTGGCAACGACATTTTCCGGCAGGCCTTTGGGGGCGTAAAGGCCGCTCCAGCCGCCAACCTGGGCTGCGGTGGCGTAACCCAGTTCCTTTGCGGTCGGAACGTCGGGCAGGTCCGCCATGCGTTTGGGCGCATAAACCATCAGGGCCCGCATTTTGCCAGCCTGGATATGGGGCATCAGCGAACCGGCCGAAATGGCAAGGAAATCAACATGGTTGCCCAGAAGGGCTGCTGCCAGGGCGCCGCCGCCTTTATACGGCACCAGGGTGGATGCGCTTAACGGGTCAAGACCGGCATCCGACAGCAGGGCCTGGACCGAGAAACCGTCAATCGCGGTCGGGCCGGAGGCAGCATAGGTGGTGCCACCATTGCTTTCCTTGATCTTGGCGATCAGGTCATCAACCGTTTTGATGTCGGATTCGGCATTAACAGCCAGGATCATCGGGGTGGCTTCGAGAATACCAAGGAAGGTGTAGTCATCCCAGCCAACCGGGCTGTCGGTGTAAACCGCCGGATAAAGGGCCATGCCTACGCGCGAGAGCAGCAGGGTGTATCCATCCGGGTCGGATTCGGTGACAAAGCGGGCGCCGTTCATGCCGCCATTGCCGGTTTTGTTGACCACAACGATGGGCTGGCCATCAGTGTAGTTGCGTGCGGTTTCTGCCAGCGCACGACCAGCCAGGTCCGATGCCCCGCCGGCCCCATAAGGCACGACCAGGGTAATGGCTTTGTCAGGATAGGAGTCTGCCTGTGCCGATGATGCAAAGGCTGTTGCAGCTGCAAGGGCTGCAACACCCAATGCAGCTTTCTTCAGATGACGAAACATTTTCATGTCTCCCTGTTGATGGTGGCGTTATTGCCGGGTCGATACTTCTTGTTTTGTGTCTGAAAGATGGCAAACTATAACTAGATAAGCAAAAATTTAATTTCAGTATTACTTATGTAAATACTGAACGAAAGTGGGGGATGCCACCATGAATTTGCGCGAGCTTGAAAGCTTCAATGCTTTCATGACCTATGGCACCGTCAGCAAAGCCGCCGAGGCGATGAATATCAGTCAGCCGATGGTTAGCCGTATGCTGGCAAACCTTGAAAAATCAGTGGGTTTTGCCCTGTTTATCCGCAAGCGCAACCAGCTTGTGGCGACCGAGGAAGCCGTGCAATTCCATTACACGGTCCTGCGCACCCTGAATGGCTTTCGCGATCTTGAAAGCAGTGCGCGTGCCATTGCCAACCAGCAGCTCGGCAGCATTCGCATCGCCGCCCAGCCGATATATGTTGATACCTATCTTCTCGATGTTATTGCGAAATTCAAGGCACAACATCCCAATGTTGCGATCAGTATTACCGATTCGGGCATGGAGGGGGTTTTGGAAATGGTAACACGGCGTGATTGTGACCTGGGCATTGGCATTACGCTTGATCTGATGGACCGGGACGTTGCCATGACTCCCCTTGCGCAATGCCGGGCGGTGTGCCTGGTCCCGCGCGATCACCGGCTGGCCGGGTTTGAAACCATCGATATTGACCTTTTGCGCGGTGAAAAATTTGTTGAACTGACCATTGGCAGCCCGCTGCGCACCAAGGTGGATTATATTTTCCAAATCGCCGGGCGATTGCGCCACATTGCGGTCGAGGCCCGCACGGTGCGCACCATTTCCCGGTTGGTGGAACGCGGTGTGGGCATCGCGATCAGCGATCCGTTTGCGGCCCTGCTGGTTGATCAGGACCGGGTTGTCGCCCGGCCCCTGACCCCGGAAATTTCCTGGGATGTGGCCCTGTTTCATGCCAATCGGGAACTATCAAACGTGCAGCGCAGCTTTTTGGCCTTTTTGCAGGCGGAAATTCCGCATTTGCGGGCCGAAGGCTGCGTTTTGTAACTGAAGGCTGAAGGCGGCGTTCTGCCCTATGCCTTGCGATCAAATGCCAGTTTGGCGGCCAGGGTTAAAAACACACAGCCGGTAAAAATCTGAAAGGCCCGGGTGATTTTGGCAGATCGGGACAGAAATTGCCCCAATTGCCCGGCAAAGCCCCCGACCAGACAATTGATAATGGTGCCGCCGATATTGAGGATCAGACCCAGGATCAGAAATTGCAGCAACACGGACCCGCGTGCCGGATCAACAAATTGCGGCAGAAAGGCCAGCACAAAGACAATGATTTTCGGGTTGAGCAGATTAACGATAATGCCGTCCCGCCATGCGCGCAAGGCCGTCCCGCGCCGGGTTTCGGTGGCAGAAAGTTTTTCGGCTTTACTGCGAAAGGCCTGGATTGCCAGCCACACCAGATAGGATATGCCCGCCCAGCGTAAAACCTGAAAGGCGACAGGATGGGCGGCGAGCAAGGCCGCCAACCCGAGACCGGCCAGAAGTGTGTGAATAAGCGCCCCTGTCGAAATGCCAAAACTGGCCGCCAGCCCCGCCCGCGGCCCGGATTTGATGCCCTGGCCCAGGCAAAACAGCATGTCATTGCCCGGCGTCATGTTTAGGGCCAGCGCCGTTGGCACAAAAATCAGCAATGTTTCATAGGGAATGATCATGGGGGCACCTATTTCGATGGCTTTGATTTGGTGCCTTGATCATGGCGCTGGCCCATGATCAAGGCAAATTGCTTTTTTGCCAGTTCCAGTCTGGCAGGTTTGTCATGATCAATTATCTGCCCCAAACCGGTGCAGGCCGGACCCGTTGCGTTTCAGCCAGTGTTGCTGGCGTGATGACGGGCCATACAGGTCTTCGACCACCTTCCAGAAACGCGCACTGTGGTTGAGTTCCTGCAAATGCGCCACTTCGTGGGCGACAACATAATCCAGCACATCTTCGGGGGCGAGGATCAGCCGCCAGCTAAAGGACAGATTGCCGCCGGACGAACAACTGCCCCAGCGCGTGCGGGTATCCTTGATCGAGATGCGGTTGATTTTTTTGCCAATTTCCCGGGCATAGGCATGGGCACGCGGGGCAATTTCCAGCTTGGCCTGCTTTTTGAGCCAATCGGCGACTCGCCGGTTGCTGTGTTCGGGCGAACCCGAAACCCAGATCACTCCGGCTTCGGCCCAAACGCCGCGTTTGGCATCGGGCACGGCGCGAATGGCATGTTCATGGCCCAACAGCGGTACCCAGGCCCCGGGCACAAACAAAACCCGGTCGGGCAGGCGCGATAAATGTGCCTCGATCCAGTCGGTATGCTGGCGCAGCATGGACAGGGCGGCCTTGCGCGATATGCCGGTCGGGATTACCACTTCGACGCCGTCAAAGCCCGGATCGATGCGCAATTTCAGCCGTGATGCGCGCGCACTGCTGCGCAATCGCACGGGAACAGGGCCCAGGCGTGGCAGGTCAATTTCGGTTTCTTCGATGTTGTGTGTCATATTGCGGTGAATAATCGCCGAATCTGTTAAAAAAGCAGCAAGAATTTACGCGTTTTTACCGGCAGGTGCATCTTGGCCCTTGCCCGCCTCACGGGTTTTCCTATACTCCGCGCGCAAGGTCCAGGGTCCAGATTGGCGAATGTTTCGTTTTGGCCCCCGTGACGATACGGGATGACAGCGAAACCACGCTGCCCCGGCACAACATCGGAAGAAGAAAGGCGTCACAGCATGAGCGATCCGGTTAAGAAGGTGGTGCTTGCCTATTCGGGCGGGCTGGATACCTCCATTATCCTGAAATGGCTGCGCGAACAATATAACTGCGAAGTCGTTACATTTACCGCCGACCTCGGCCAGGGCGAGGAACTGGAACCCGCCCGCAAAAAAGCCGAAATGTTTGGTGTGAAGGAAATTTTCATCGAGGATCTGCGCGAGGAATTCGTGCGCGATTATGTGTTCCCGATGTTCCGCGCCAATGCCCATTATGAAGGTGTTTACCTGCTGGGTACCTCGATCGCGCGTCCGCTGATTGCCAAACGCCAGATCGAAATTGCCGAAATGGTGGGCGCCGATGCGGTGTCGCACGGTGCAACCGGCAAAGGTAACGACCAGGTGCGTTTCGAGTTGGGCTATTACGCCCTGAAACCGGACGTAAAGGTGATTGCGCCGTGGCGCGAATGGGACCTGAATTCCCGTACCATGTTGCTGGATTTTGCCAAAAAGCACCAGATTCCGATTTCGGCAGACAAGCTGGGTGGCGATGAACCCCCCTATTCAACCGATGCCAACCTGCTGCACATTTCCTATGAAGGCAAGGCACTGGAAGACCCGTGGGTGAAGCCGGATGAAAAAATGTTCATTCGTACGGTTTCGCCGCAGAATGCACCCGATGAAATCACCACCATCGAGATTGAATTCGAGCAGGGGGATCCGGTTGCCGTCAATGGCGAACGCATGAGCCCGGCCACTTTGCTGACCAAGCTGAACGAGGTTGCCGGTAAAAACGGCATTGGTCGCCTTGATCTGGTGGAAAACCGTTATGTCGGCATGAAATCGCGTGGCATTTACGAAACCCCGGGCGGCACCATTTTGGCAACGGCGCATCGTGCCATGGAATCGATCACGCTGGACCGTAATGCGGGCCACCTGAAAGACGAGTTGATGCCGCGTTATGCCGAAATGATTTATAACGGTTACTGGTGGTCGCCGGAACGTCAGGCCATTCAGCGCCTGATCGACGAAACCCAGAAAACTGTTAACGGTACCGTCCGCCTTGACCTTTACAAGGGCAATGTCACGGTAACGGGTCGCAAGTCGCCCAATTCGATTTATTCGGAAGCCCATGTGACCTTTGAAGCCGACACCGTTTACAACCAGCGCGATGCCGAAGGCTTCATTAAACTGAACGCCCTGCGCCTGCGCCTTGGTTTTGATCGCAACAGCGTTAAATAAACGCCTGCTGCGATAATATGGTTTTGTGGACGAGGGGTGTTTTGCACCCCTCGTTCTGTTTTCATTCCCCGGATACAGATCATGCAAAGATACAAATGCACCGTCGAATATGATGGGCGCCCCTATCACGGTTGGCAGTATCAGGATGAAGTCATTTCGGTTCAGCAGGTGTTTGAAACGGCACTGGAAAAGCTGGCGGGAACCTTTGTGCGCGTTTATGTATCCGGCCGCACCGATGCCGGGGTCCATGCCCTGGGCCAGGTTGTGCATTTTGACCTGGAAAAAACCTATCCCGCCGATGTGGTGATGAATGCGGTCAACCATTACCTGAAACCCGACCCGGTAGCGATTGTGGATGTGGAGCTGGTTGATCAGGAGTTCCACGCCCGTTTTGCCTCGAAAAAGCGGTATTACATGTATCGCATCATCAATCGCCGCCCGCCCCTGACATTTGAGGCCGGGCTGGCCTGGGGGGTGTATAAACCGCTTGATATTCCGGCGATGAATGAAGCCGCACAGTACCTGCTGGGCACGCACGATTTTACCACCTTCCGTGCCACCGAATGCCAGGCCAAAAGCCCGGTCAAAACGCTGGAGCGGCTGGAAGTTGTGGCCGCCGAAGGCCAGGAAATACGCATTTATGCCGAAAGCCGGTCCTTCCTGCATCATCAGGTGCGCAATATGGTGGGCACCCTGGTGCTGGTGGGCAAAGGCAACTGGAAACCGGTGGATGTGAAAACCGCGCTTGAGGCTTGTGACCGTCGTTCTGGTGGTCCAACAGCCCCCGCCGACGGGCTGTATTTTGTGCGCGTTGATTATTAAAGAAAAAGGCGTTAACGCCTGAAATCATCAATCGGATGGTGATTTATTCTTTGATGGTGATCTGGTTTCTTTGTGTTTTTATTTTCTAATTTATCAAAATAGAGCCAGTTTTTTTGCGCAGTTCCTGGTTTTACCTGTGTAAAGTTTCAATTTCTCCTGTACTATAAATTTCTCACCCGATCCCAATAGGTAAGAAATCCGGGAAATGTGCTGCAATGTTATTTGCGGGGGGCAGTTTTACCGGGGTGCGAATGGGAGACATCCAAAATGAAAAATAGCATTGTTTTTAAAGTTACAACGGCGTCGGTTGTAATTTTAATCGTGGGTATCCTGATTCTGGGCGGCGTCATCATGCAGCGTGTTGACCAGCAGGTGAATGATACCAGCCTGCAATCCCAGAAGCTTAATTTGCGTGTGGCATCCATTATCTTTCAGAATGCCTATCCCGATCTGAAAGTGACGATTGATAAATCAGGGGAAACCACCAAACTGGTTATTCCCGCCATTCCCGATCTGTCATCCCATCAAATGATTGATAAAATTGGCCTGGCGACGGGTGAAACCGCAACGGTGTTTCAGTGGGTGCCAGAGAAAAACGATTTTATTCGTGTTTCCACCAACATAATCAAAGCAGATGGCAATCGTGCTGTTGGGACATTTCTGGGTAATGGCAGTGCGGCTTACGGACCGGTGATATCGGGTAAAACCTTTCGCGGTGAAGCGGTTATTCTCGGCAAGGCATATGTGACGCAATATACACCGATCTTTGATCCCGCCGGCAATGTGCAGGGTATTTTGTATGTCGGTATTGAAAAGGCCAAGGTGGCGGCTGTTGCGGGCGCCATTCAAATGCGCATTGCCATTGCCGGGCTGATTGTTGCGGTATTGGCTGCTGTTTTGCTTGTGGTGTTTTTGCGCCGTCAGCTTGGTCCGTTTCATGATCTGGGCGATACGATTGAACAGTTTGTCGATCGCGACTTTTCTGGTGAAGTGCCCCACAGTGATCGTGGCGACGAGGTTGGTATTATTGCCAAGGGGCTGATGCGCTGGCGTGAAACCGCACAACAGATCAATGCTGCCGAGGAAGCCAAATTGCAGGCCGAACGCCAGGCGGCCAAAGCCCGGCAGGACCAGCGCGAGGCCCTGGCAACCGAACTGGATGCGTCGGTCGGTGAAATTATTGCCTCGGTGCGTAAGGCAACGCAGGGCATGGTCAAATCGGCCCGGCAAATGAGTGAATCGGCCCATCATTCCATCACCCAAAGCCGCAATGTCAGCAACGCGGCCAACAATGCCGCCGGGAATGTTCAGACCGTGGCTTCCGCGACCGAGGAACTTTCGGCCTCCATTAACAATATCGGCGGGCAGGTTGATGAATCGACCTCCATTACCACGACCGCTGTCGAGGAGGCCTCGCGGGCCAATGACATGGTCAGTGGCCTGGCGGTTGCGGCCGAACGCATTGGTGAAGTGGTTAATCTGATTAACGAGATTGCCGCGCAAACAAACCTGCTGGCGTTAAATGCCACCATCGAGGCGGCCCGGGCGGGCGAGGCGGGCAAGGGCTTTGCCGTTGTTGCCCAGGAGGTTAAAAATCTGGCCAGCCAGACGGCGAAGGCAACAGATGGACACCCGCAAAAACCTATCGTCAG
>NZ_JPWH01000003.1 GCF_003326755.1 Thalassospira profundimaris
GCACGGGAGAGTAGGGCACCGCCGGGCCTTCTAAACACAGTCAAAAACATATTCCCTGATCACATGATACTACAAAACGCCGTACTCACTTGAGTGCGGCGTTTTTGCGTCTGGGCCCCAGATCCGTTTCTCGGCGATCGTCAGCTTGAAGCGCCAAACAGGCGCTGCAAAAATCCTTTTTTACGACGTTTTGTTGGCAATTTTGGGCGCCAGTTACCGTGATGAAATTCGGGTGTTTTGTCCTGGTATGATGTCCAGACATCGGCACCCATTATGCGGGATAGTTCGGCGATGATCGCTTCTGTCCGCTGGCGGACTTCCCGCAATTTAGAGAGGCAATCCTGCTTGGGAACACGAAAACAGATTTCATCTTCCGGATCGATATTTTCGTCAAAAACGTCGTCCGTTTCTCGAAAATAGAAGAATTGATCGTCAGCTGCGATCTGCAAACGCCATCCCTGATCCATATCTTCAAATATCAGCCCGGGTTCCTTGTGAGTTTCAAGGGCATCAAAAAACGGTATCATTTCTCCAAAGCTGTCCCACCAGGGGGCACTTGCCGCTGGTCCCTGATCTGAACGCCAGAGCCAAAGGCGTAGCCAGAAATAGTGGCTAATATCATTAAATGGCAGTCCATGCTCCGAAGCTAAATCAATAATATTGCGGTAATATGCCACCATTTCCGGCTCGTGATTTTGCAATTCCGAACTCAGGATCACCGGGGCGACAAGATGCTCAAACTTCGGTTGTGTTAAAGGTAGACTTAGGGCCGGATTGTCAAATTGTGACGAATCATCAGGATCACCGATATATATGTCGGGATTTAAAACAAAACAGATATCCGGATTAAGTGCCTCTACATCTTCGGCACGTTTCATCCAGGTGAGATGTGTATTTTCCATTAGTATCAATCACCATATAACTGAGAAGCCCAAAGCATGAGAGTGAAAATGCCAAATGCACTTTGGTCTTCAGACGGTTATTTTAAAAGGATGATGCTACTGGAAATAGAGTCTCTCCTCAATAGCCGGAACCGAGGATTCCATGACTTGCGAAAGATGTGTTCGCTTGTCGAGAAGAGACTCTGGCAGGTCAGGACAGTTCCTGGTGGGCGTCATAGGCCGCGAGAACCGTTGCCATTTGTGCGCTATGCCCGGCGATGAAGGCATCGCCATAGACGGTTTCATCGGGATATTCCGTGATCAGTGTGATCGGCACATCGTGGCGGTCATCGATGGAAACCCAGCAGGGGAAACCATTGATCATGCGAAAGCCATGTTCGCCCGCGTGGGTTTCGTACAGTTTGATCTGTTTGGCGTTAAATTCCAGAAGGCCTGGCACATCAGCAAGGCGTTTTGTCACCAGATCAATCAGCATTTCGGCGCGTTCTGTGGCACTCTCGTGATGGCGCAGGATCAGGAAGAAGCCCTTGGGCAGGGTCCACATGGCAAAGCCACGCGGCACATAGCCCGATAGCGGACGTGTCCATTCATGGGCGGGATAACCATGTAAGTTGATATGTAGTTCCGCACCGCTGATTTCCTGAGCACGGACGCGGATTTCCTTTTCCAGAAGGTTCGCGCCCTTGCGGTATTCGAGGTCATCGCCCAGTGCGGTATAACGGGCGGCATGGTGCATATGACGCGGGTTATCCTGGATCAGGCGTTGATGCAGGGCATATCCATCCGGGTTTTCCAGCGGTGAGATGGTGAAATGGCTGTTTTCACGGCTATTTAACGTTTGTGCGGCGCGCAGGGCACCGACCACGCCACTGGTTTCATTGGGATGCTGGCCGCCGCTGATCATAACCGCTTTATCGGACCCGGCATGGTAGCGCGCAAGGATCTGTCGCCCGGCACGGGACTGGGCACTAAATTCCTCGCCACTGATCGTGCCAAGTTCGCCAATGACCTGTTCCGGGTTAATGGCGGATTGGGCCTGATCAAGTTGTTGGTCTGGCGTGCTGATAACCGCGAGGTCAAAATCGCGCAAGGTGACACGTACCGAGGGCGCACCGTCGGCCTTGATGATTTCCGGCACGATCTGCCCTGGCTGCAAACCACGATCGCCCAAGGGACGACCGGATTTCTTCTGGAAAAATTCCAGCAGCGAGAAATAGAAATCCTCGTGCAGGGCTTCGCGCAGGCTAAGAACTTCGTCGCCAATGCCCAGGGGCTGATCGGAAACCGGCAGGGTCACACGGATATTGAGTTCATTGAAATAGGGTTCGCTATCGCCCCAGTCGTGATCGGCAATGGCATCAATGGTGGTGTGAAAGGCGGCCTCGTATTCGGTTTCCAGGCGGCCATCGGCCAGGATATTGCCCTGTGCATCACGCACCCGTAACCAGCCGGTGGGCGAGACCAGGGTTTCACCGATGCAGTCCTGATGGACCCGGTTGGGGGCGAAAATGTCGTGGATTGTTTGTGCGCCTGTACTGTGTGTGACTGTCAGACGGTAGGTGAAATCGGTTTCACTGCCAGGAACAAAGGAGATTTCGGCATCACCGCACAGTGCTGCGACGGGATAGGTTTCCAGGCGAAACCGGTTTTCGGTGCACACTTCATGACGCGGATAGGCGATTTCAACGGCCGTCGCATCGGACAGGTCAATTTCTTCGAGAACCGCATGGACAAGGGGTTTATAGGCGCTGCGCAGATGTGCGGTAATCCCGTGGATTGCCAGAATGCGTTCACCGGCACGGCGTGTTGCCTCGTCCTCAAACAGCCATGCTTCGATCGTCGCACCGCGATGGGCATCGTTGTTATAATGCTCGATCAACTGGTCAAGGCTGCGGGGGAAGCTTTGTTTGAAAATTTCACTCATTGGGAGGTCTTTCCGGTTGGATCAAGGCTGTCGCGCAACCAGTCGCCCAGCAGGTTCAGGCCCAGCACGGTCAGCATGATGGCAAGGCCGGGGAAAACACTGACCCACCAAGCATTTTGCAAATAGGTGCGGCCATCGGCCAGCATGCCGCCCCAGCTTGGGATCAGCGGATTAACCCCAAGGCCAAGGAAGGTCAGGCTGCTTTCGAGCAGGATGTTGGTGGCAACATTCAGGGTCATCAGCACGATGACCGGGCCAATCAGATTGGGCAGCAGATGGGAAAACAGAATGCGAATATCGGCAACGCCAATGGCGCGGGCAGACTGGATAAATTCACGGTCGCGCAGCGACAGAACCAGACCACGCACCAGGCGGGCATATTGCACCCATTGCGAGACAATCAGCAAAATGATGGTGTTGGTAATGCCGCCACCGACAATGGCAATAAAGGTGATGGCAAGCAAAATAAAGGGCAGGGCAAGCTGCACATCGGCAAAGCGCATGACCAGAATATCCCAGAAACCACGGTAATAACCGGCAACCAGGCCCATTACCACACCAATGGCAACCGCACCGGCGACCGAGATAAGGCCAACCTGGAGCGAGATTTTGCCGCCAATAATGACGCGCGCCAACACGTCACGTCCTAACGGATCGGTGCCAAAAATATGGGAAGCCTTGACAAAAGGCGGGGTCAGGCGGGCCATCAGGTCGATTTTTTCACCGCCATCGGGAAACAGGAAGCCGGAAAACAGAACGGCAAGGCACATGCCGCCCGCCAGAAGAATGCCGAGAACAAATTCAAGCTGGCGGAAACGGGCAAATTTTTTGCCGCGACGGGCCGGTTTTGCCGGAATTTCAGATGTTGCCGTGGGTGTTGGGGCGGACATGGCTTACTCCGTGCGGATACGCGGATCGATCAGCCCATAGGCAATATCGACCAGAAGGTTGATGCCGACAATCAGCAACGAAAGAACGGTAATTACGGCCTGCAAAACCGGGTAATCGCGACCGCCTACCGCATCAAAGGCCAGCGTGCCAAGGCCGGGCCAGTTAAACACCCGCTCGATCACCACAATCCCGCCCAGAAGGGCGCCAAATTGCAGGCCGAAATAGGTAATGAGCGGAATGGCACAATTGCGCAGGGCATGTTTGTAAAGAACAACATTTTCGCTAAGTCCCTTGGCACGGGCGACCATAATGTATTGCGATTGCAGCGTTTCGAGCATCGCAGTACGCACCAGGCGCACATTGGTCGCCGTCAGGATAATGCCCATTGTCGCGGCGGGCATGATGAAACTGGCAAAATTATCCATGCCGCTGGGCGGTAGCAGGCGAAAGGTGATGGAAAGCAACAGCACCAGCATGGTGGCGAGCCAGAAATTCGGAAAAGACAGCCCGACAAGCGAGAGGATACGAATAATCTGATCGGCCCATTTCCCCTTGGCGACAGCAGCCTTGATGCCGAGCGGAATGGACAGGATGATCGAGACGATCATGGAGGCAAAAGCAAGCGACAGGGTGGCAGGCAGCGCCTGGGCCAGCAAACCGGAAACCGGGGTTCCGCCCAGGAAACTGCGGCCAAAATCAAGGGTGAACATGCCTTTGATGAATTGGAAATACTGGACAAGAAAAGGCTGATTAAGACCCAGCGCCTCGCGGATGCGTTCAAGGTCGGCTTCGGTCACACTGCCGGCCCCCTGGGTGAGCATCAGGGCAGGGTCGCCGGTCAGGCGAATGGCGAAGGATACGGTAATGGTGACAACAAACACCACAAAGACCGCCTGCAAAAAACGTTTGATCAGAAATCCGGCCAAAATCTTGTCCCTTACTTCAAAAAAGGCTGTGTTGCCCGCCCGAAACCGGATGTGAACAATCGGTGCCGGGCGGGCAAAGGATGGGTTTTTTAGTCGACTGAAACCTCGTTCAGGCGCAGGCGGCTGTCAGGTGCGGGGGTAAAGTTTTTCACCCGCTTGGAAATACCAAAGATGGCATTGAGGTTATAAAGCGGCATTTCCAGTGCGCGGTCAGCTGCATAATTGGCGATATTGCGCAGGATTTCCTCACGCTTGGCGCGATCGGTAATGGCGCGCTGGCTTTCCAGCATTTCATCCATTTTCGGGTCGCTGTCATACGGGTTCCATTTCTCGCCAGTGTGATACATGAAATAGGCCGTATTATCGAAATCAAGCGTCCAGCCGCCCCAGGATTGCTGGAACATCGCCCCGGTTTTGCCCTTCGGGATGATGTCATTGAGCAACACGTTGGTTTCATAGGGTTTGATCGTGGCGTTAATGCCGACAATCTGAAGATAGCTGGCAACCGCCTGCACCACTTCGTTAAAGGTCGCATCATTGCCACGAATGTCGATCTGGACCGGTGCACCCGGCTGGACACCGGCTTCTTTCAGCAGTTCCTTGGCCTTGGCCGGGTCATAGGGCAGGGGCTTCATTGACGGGTCATAGCCAAAGGACAATTTGCCCTGGAAGCTTGCAATCGGGGAGGCTTCGCCGCCAAGGATCGAGTCAATGATGGCTTGACGATCAACACCGTAAATCAGCGCCTTGCGGACTTTTACATCCTTGGTGATGCCGTTTTTGGTATTGAAACGTAGCGCATAGACCGTCGGGCTGGGCGAGGTCACAACATCAAGATTGGGATCGCCTTTGATGGTCGGGATCATGCCAATCGGAATGGTCGGCGGAATGACCAGATCAACACGGCCTGCCTGAAGTTCGGCAACGGCGGTTGAGGGCTCGGAAATAAAACGGTAGTTCAGGTGGTCAAGCTTGGCCTTGTCGCCCCAGAAACCATCGAATTTTTCAAGCTTGATGCCGACCTTGGGTTCGTAGGAAACGAACTTGAACGGACCGGTGCCAACCGGATGGGTATTGAAATAGTCTTCCCCATGTTCCGCAATATATTTGGGCGGCACAATCATGGCACCATAACCGGCCAGCTTGGTCAACAAAACGGGATCAGGCTGCTTGAGGTGAAAATCAACCGTGTTGTCGTCGATCACTTCAACATGGTCGATGGAGGCGTAGTTGGACTTTTGCGGGCCCTTGGAGCCTTCGGGGCCCATCAGGCGGTCAAAGGTGAATTTGACCGCTTCGGCGTTAAACGGTTCGCCATCATGGAATTTGACCCCTTCGCGCAGCTTGAAACGAATGCGTTTGCCATCATCGAGTGTTTCCCACGATGTTGCCAGACCGGGAACCAGTTTGGTGTCCGGTCCGCGATAGGTCAGGCCATCATAAATATTGGTGGCAACCGATGCCCAGTTGACTAGAAAGGTATCAACCGGGTCCCAACTGCCGGGGTCTTGCGGCGAAGAAATTGTCATTGTACCAGCAGCCCAGGCTGGCGAAGCCATAAACGCACCCCCGGCCACGGCCAGCGCCATGATGGCGGTACGCAATCCCTGTTTTTTGATCATTTCTTTTCTCCAATAGTGGTGACAAGGCACCGAAGAAGGCACTTAACGACTTCTTTTACGCGACGTTTTCCATCCCCTCGGCCACGATATGGCCCGGTGCGATTTCCCGATGTGTCAGAATGGCCGGTTCGTCGCCCACACGGCGGATCGGACTGGGAATTTCACCTTCCAGAACAGCCCGTTCACGAATGCGCGTCGGATCGGCAACGGGCACTGCGCTTAGCAGACGTTGGGTATAGGGATGGGTCGGGGTTTCAAGAACCTGGCGACGACTGCCAAGTTCCGCCAATTGCCCCAGATAGAGCACAGCGACACGGTGGCTCATTTTCTCAACCACGGCCATGTCGTGACTGATGAACAGATAGGCCAGCCCCTGTTCTTCCTGCAATTCCATGAACAGATTGATGATCTGTGCCTGAATGGACACATCAAGGGCGGATAATGCCTCGTCGGCGATGATCATTTTCGGGTTGGAGGCAAGGGCGCGCGCAATGCAAATACGCTGGCGCTGCCCGCCGGAAAATTCATGTGGATACCGATCGCGGTGTGCCGATGTCAAACCAACCCGTTCAAGCAACTGATCAACCCGTTTGGTAATGTCCTTCTCGCTGGCAATCAGGCGATGGGTGTGGATCGGTTCGGCAATTGAAAAGCCGATCTTTTTACGTGGATCAAGGGATGCAAACGGATCCTGGAAAATATACTGGATTTCCTGGCGCAGGCGTTGGCGTTCCTGCTTGCTCATCGCGGCAAAGGTTTTGCCATCAAAGGTGATTTCGCCGCTGGTGGCTTCCTGCAATTGCTGAATGGTACGCCCGATGGTCGATTTGCCGGAGCCGGACTCACCCACCAGCGCCAGGGTTTCGCCGCGATAAATATCGAAACTGACCTGTTCGACGGCATGGACGCGATGCGTTACACCGCCCAGCAAGCCTTTTTTGATGTCAAACCGGGTGACAAGGTCGCGGACCGAGAGGATCGGGGCGCTATCGTAACGCGCGGTTTTCTGAATTTGCTCGGTGCCGATCAAACGCGGTGTGCCGTTTTCCATGACGGTGACGGGCATGCGTTTGGGGTAATCCTCGCCCTCCATTTCGCCCAGGCGCGGGACAGCGCCCAAAAGGGTTTGGGTATAGGGATGTTGCGGATGGGCAAAAATTTCTTTAACGGGGCCTTCTTCCACCTTTTTGCCCTGCCACATCACCACAACATCATCGGCAACCTCGGCAACAACGCCCATGTCATGGGTGATGAAAATAACCGCCATGCCCAGTTCTTTTTGCAGGTCGCGAATGATGGTCAGGATTTGCGCCTGAATGGTGACATCAAGGGCCGTGGTCGGTTCATCGGCAATCAACAGCTTGGGTCGGCAGGCCAGTGCCATTGCAATCATCACGCGCTGGCGCATCCCGCCTGAAAGCTGATGGGGATAACGTTTCACCAGTTCTGCGGAATCGGGCAGGCGGACCATATCAAGCAGGCGCTGTGCCTCGGTAAGGGCAGCGGATTTGCTCATGCCTGCATGCAGCATCAGCGATTCTGCAATCTGGTTGCCCACGGTGAAAACCGGGTTCAGCGATGTCATCGGTTCCTGAAAGATCATCGCGATTTCGTTGCCGCGAATGGCGCGCATTTCTTTCTGGCTGGCAGAAAGCAGGTCGATTTGACCATTCTGCCCGTTAAAAAGAACACGCCCACCGCCATAGGTGGCCCCGTTCATTTCAGCCAGACGCATGATCGACATGGATGTTACGGATTTTCCGGAACCGGATTCACCAACAATCGCCAGGGTTCGCCCGGCCTTAACCGTAAAGCTCAGGTCTTCGACCACGCGATTGTCGCCAAATTGGACGGTCAGGTCTTCAACCGACAGCGTTGATGCCAAACGTGTATCCGCCACGCATTTATCCCCACTCAAGACGCGCAGGCCAACAGGCTGTGCGCAATGGTGCCGAATGACTTCATCAGGGAGTATCACGAGGCTATAGAGATTATGATTCGCAATTGGCGCATATCCCGCTTAACCGCGGCACGATGCTGTGATTGTGATTTTATGCACCTTGGATCCCGTCGGTGATGGTCAACGTCCCTGATGATGTTTTCGACAATTTGTATACTTTCTACACACGTCACCATTTATTCGGTAAATTGTCAATAAAATGTTATTTTATGACACATTTTCAATTTTTGTAACAGTGTTTGATATTGCTCATCAATTCAGGGCTGTGGCCGGAAGGTCGCCAAAGCCAAATAAAAATCCGGGATGCCTATTTTCGGAATGGGACTCCGAAATTCTCAGCCAGTTTGTACTGGGCTTGTTGATGCTGGGTCATTTTCTGGCGGGAACGGAAAAAGCAGACCCGATAACGGATCTGCTTTCGCGCGGTATAAGCTTTGCAGTGGAAATATCAGGCGGCCTGATCGGTTTCCGCATCTTCCCGTTTTACCGATTTGTGTGTTTCCTCGTTGATGCCAAGTTTCCAGTAGCTGGAAATGTACATTTCGCGTTTATCGATGGCGCGTTCATTGCGGAAATGGTGGCGGAGTTTCTGCATGGCCGTAAATTCGCATGCCGCCCAGACAGAAGGTTTGCCGTCTGGCCAGTCCAGCGCGGTCACAACATTGGGCAGGGCAGCACTGTTGGTGCCGGGATGCGGATTAACAACCCAGTGAATGGTAACATGTTCGGGCTTGGCAAGATGTTGAATGTCGGCTTCGCTGAGAACTTCAATCACGGCATAGCCCCGCGCATCGGCGGGCAATTGTTCAAGATTGACCGATATGGCGGGCAGGGCCGTCATGTCACCAACGATCAGAACCCAATCGGCAGTGTTATCGACCAGTTTTTTAGGGCCGGGGCCACCAATGGCGATTTTATCACCGGGCTTGCATTCCGTGGCCCAGCGCGAGGCGGGTCCGCCATCTTCGTGCAGGACAAAATCGATATCAATTTCGTCTTCCCGTTGGGCGCGGACGGTATAGGTTCGCAGCATCGGTTTTTCCTGGTCGGGATTGTCAAACATCAGTTTGACATAGGCGCTGGCCTGGTCTTTGGGGAAGGTATTCATGCCGTCACCACCCAGGGTAATGCGCAGCATATTCGGGGTAACATTGGCTTTTCGGATCACTTCAAATTGCCGGGGAGCTGGTTTTGGCATGGTGATCTCCTTTCAGTGCAAATGGGGAATATGGCGCCGGAGCGGTTTATTCCGCGAGATTGGCGCTCATGATATTGGCAAGTCGGTTGAAATCGGTGATTTCATCGGGGGAAAGCCCGGCTGCCATGCGTGAAGCGGCGATTTCTTCGACCTCTTTGATCCGCTTTATCATTTGATATCCTTTCGGCGTCAGACGCAGGATATTGCTGCGTTTGTCGTCGGGGTGCGGATGTTTTTCGATCAGGTTTTCAGCCAGCAAATCCTTGAGAAGACGGGCAAGCTGGCCTTTGTCGTGTTTGGTGCGGGTTGATAATGCCAAAGGCGTGCAGTCAGGAACGGCATTGATGCCCTTAAGCGTTCGGATATGCGAAATGGCAAGGGGGATGTCCGCCTGCTGATAGGCCTGGCGCAATGCCCGTTTATAGGCATGAAGCAGGGTATGCAGGGTTTCGCCAATCGTCATATCGGGCATCGTCAGCTCCGTTTGTCATGTGACGTAATCATCAGCCCAGGTGGCGTCAATGCCCCCGGAATGGATGGAAAGGGGCATCAGGAAATGATGCCGACCTGCCAGGCGCGGTTGCGAATGGCACTGATACAGCCCGAAATCAGGGCAAAGCCCGCTGCGCTATACATCAAAAGGGCAAGGCTGAATTCGGTGCTGTGTGCAATCAGGATGGCGGCGAGTGCCGCGCCGCTTGATTGTCCCAAAAGCCGGGCGGTTGATTGCAGGCCACTGGCCCCGCCACTGCGTTCACGCGGGGCGCTGGTGAGCATGATGCGGTTATTGGGTGTTTGAAACAGGGCAAAACCGGCCCCGGCCAGCATCAGGGCAAGAATGATGGTATAATTGCCCGCCTCGCTGGGCAGCCAAACCGTGGCGGCAAGGCCGGTGGCGAAAATGACCATGCCGATGGTGGTAAGCGGGGCCGCCGAATATTTGTCGGCCAGGCGACCGGCAATTGGCGCGGTCAGGGCTGTCGCCACCGGCCAGGGCGTCATCAGGATACCGGTTTTGACGGCATCATAACCAATGACGTCATGGAAGAAAAATGGCAGCGAGACAAAGGCGATAAACTGAGCGCAAAACCCGCAGATCGAGGCAATGATGGAGCCGGTAAAAACCGGACTGCGCAACAGATCAATCGGCAATAATGGCATGTCGCGGTAAAGTTGACGGCGGACAAGGGCAATTCCGGCAGTCAGGGCAATAATGAACTGACCGATAATCAGTGCCATGTTGTGACTGGTGCCAATGCTGCCCAATGCGGAGATCAAAAAGCCCAGGGCAAGTGCGTTTAATACGGCACTACCGAAATCGAATTTGGCACCGTTGAGTTTGTTGTAGGGCAGAGTGAAATAACCCATGACAAAAGCAAGGATTGAAATCGGCACATTGATTAAAAACAGCCAGTGCCAGCTTGAAACCGCCAGAATGGCCGATGCGATGGAAGGCCCGGCAGCCGCAGAGATCGCGACGACCATTGCCACCATGCTGATACCGCGTCCCAGCAGCCTGACAGGCATAATGTGACGAACCAGGGCACCATTGATGCTCATCATGGCGGCACCGCCCAGTCCCTGAACCAGGCGGGCAAATGTCAGGATTTCGATGGTGGGAGAATAGGCACATAAAATCGACGCCCCGCAAAACAGCACCAGCCCGGCGAGATTGATTTTGCGAAAGCCGATTTTTTCGCCCAGGGCAGCCAGGGGCAGCAGGGCAATTACGACGGCAAGCTGATAGGCCGTCACGACCCAAATGGCGTGCGCGGCACTGACATGCTGGTCGTGCGCGATGGTCGGCAGGGCAACATTGATAATCGAGCCATCCAGCACCGCCATCATAATGGCGAGCGAGACGGTCAGAAAAGCAAGGCCACGTTGGGGCTGAGGTAAGCCATCCTCGTGAATGACCGGTGATTTTGACATGCAGAACTCTTCCTGAAACCGCGCATGGGGAGGGATGCAGCCCATGACGGTCGGGGTGAAAGCAGTAAATTGAAAGATCAGGCCTGTCTTGAAAGGCAGGCAATATGCCAGAATGCGACATTGCGTGCTGGCAGGTTTGAGGGAATATTCATTGATAAAGTCAACTAATAGAAAATATAGTTGATAAAGTCAATGATAATAATTCTTATCTGTGAAAAACTTCAAAATATGATTATTATCAATGCGTTACGGGTTAATTTTAAGCTCTTGAGCCACAAAAAACGACCCCCGCCCTTAAATCAAGGACGGGGGTGAAGATGCTTGGGCCGATTTTGCTAAGGTCTTAGTTCACGAAATCGAACTTATCGACATCAAATAATCCCCGGTCCGTCATCTTGAGATGCGGGATCACCGGCAGGGCCAAAAAGGCCACCTGCAGGAAAGGTTCGGGCAATTTGCAGTCCAGGTCCTTTGCCGCAGCACGCAAATGTTCCAGATCTTCGGAAATGGTCTCGAACGGTTTTTCGCTCATGAGGCCGGCGACGGGCAGGGGCAAATCGGCGGTAATTTTGCCGCCATTGGCAACGGCAAAACCGCCCCCCATTTCGATCAGCCGGTTAACCGCCAGGGCCATGTCGGCATCATTGGCACCCACCACTGTAATGTTATGGCTGTCATGCCCGACCGATGATGCAATGGCCCCCCGCTTAAGGCCAAAACCGGTGACAAAGCTGCGGCCGATATTGCCGTTTTTGCCGTGCCGTTCAATCACGGCCACCTTGATCACGTCGGCCTCAAGGTCGGGCACCAGCCCGTTGGCCGAAACTTCAAGGGTGGCTTCCTCGCGAAAGGTCAGGATCAGGCCGGGTTTAACACCGATCACGGGTGTCTGGTTCTGGCCCGGTTTGGGCGCGCAAACAAAGGCATCGGCCGAAACCGGCTTTGCCTTCATGGATGTTAAACCAACCGCCGGAACCTGTTCACGCGCCTCAAACAGGGCTGGCGTCACAAGTCTGCCCCCGGCGATCACGTCGCTGACCTGGCAGTCTTCCAGATTATCGAGCAAAGCAATATCCGCCCGCCAGCCCGGACCAATCAACCCGCGATCCTTAAGGCCAAAAATACGTGCTGCCGAATGGGATGCCGCCCGGTAAACATGATGCAGCGGCCGTCCCTTGGCAATCAGGCGGCGGATCAACGCATCCAGGTGGCCTTCCTCGCCAATATCCAGCGGGTTACGGTCATCGGTACACAGGGCAACAAAGCTTGAGGTGTTTTCATCCAGAATTTCGGCAAGGGCTTCCAGATCCTTGGAAACAGACCCTTCACGGATCAAAATCGCCATGCCTTTTGCCAGCTTTTCACGGGCTTCTTCGGCCGATGTGGCCTCGTGATCGGTGCGAATACCTGCCGCCATATAGCCATTTAACGGCAAGCCGCGCACCAGCGGCGCATGACCATCCATATGACCATCCTGAAACGCCAGCAGCTTTGCCATAATGCCGGGATCAAGGTTCAGCACGCCGGGATAATTCATCACCTCGGCCAGGCCAACCACCTTGGGGTGATCGCGAAATGGCAGTAAATCATCGATCTCAAGCTGCGCACCTGATGTTTCAAACGGCGTTGCAGGCACGCAGGATGACAGGTTGACGCGAATATCCATAATGGCGCGTTCGGCACTATCCAGGAAATAGCGAATACCGGCAGCCCCCAGTACATTGGCAATTTCATGCGGGTCACACAAAACCGTGGTCACACCATGCGGCAAAACACAGCGGTCAAATTCCAGCGGGGTGACAAGCGAACTTTCGATATGAAGATGCGTATCAATAAAGCCGGGTACGGCAAAGCGACCGGTGCCGTCAATTTCAACATCGCCTTTATAATCGGCATGGGTGCCGACAATGCGATCACCTACAATGGCAATATCGGTTGTGATGATGGCACCGGTAATAACATCGAGCAGGCCAACATTACGAATGACCATATCCGCCGGGACTTTGCCCTGTCCGGCTTGAATACATTTTGAAAGTCGGGAATGGTCCATCGCGTTATCCTTTGTTCCTGTTTGCGGCACATGCTGCATGCTTTCAGGAATAAACGATCTGGTGGCCCCGGGCACTAGTTAATCTGTTTTTCGCATCTCTGCCGTGCAGGGTGGCTGCTATTGGCCATTTCCCGGCATGGCGGATGAGTTCGGGTTAATCCGCCTGCACGCGATAAATATCGTAATATATCAGCTTGCTGTCGCCAAAATCGCTGTGCCGGGGAATATAGGGCGATGGGGGCGAATGATGGACCTGTTCCCACAGCATTTCAGATGTCAGCTTTTGCATCAGGTCGGCAAAGGCCGTGTCATAAAGGTCGGTTCGGTGGGTAAAGGTAATGATGCCGCCCGGTTTGACGAGGCGAACAAGTTCGCGCATCAGACCTTCGATATGTCGAACATAGGTTAGCGCGCCAATACATTGTGCCGCGGCAAAGCTGTTGTCGTCAAAATCCAGTTGCTGGTTCATGTTCTGGATTTTCAGAAGGGTGTAACAGTCCTTGGCTTTGGCCTGTTTCAGGGATTCTGGCGAAATATCAATGCCGGTTATGTGGCGATACCCCTGTTTGGCAAGTTCCAGCCCGGTTAAACCGGTGCCACATCCGGCATCCAGGATCGGGCTGTCTTTGGCAATATTCTGTTGCGCCATGATGGTGGCGGCTTTTGTCGGGGCTTCATAGCCCATATCCAGCAGGTCTTTTTCGTAGGACGTCGCCCATTTGTCATAATAGGCTGCCAGTTCTTCGGGGCTGGCATCGGTCATGCTGGCAAGGTCGGATGCTGTATCGGAAATATCTTTCTGGCTGGTGGCGCCATTACTGGCATCTACCATGTTTTCACCTCTCTGATTTTGCGGCTTTATTTTTCTGAAGTCACGCCAAGTAAGGCACAGACGACGGCCAATTGCAAGTTAGGACCGGGAAGCTCGATGGCACGGGTTGCACCTCTTGTTGAACAGGGTGGTCAAAATTCGCCTGCGTGCTTTGATTGTTATCTGGAATGACACCAAAGTTTTATCAAACCGTCACAGACAAAAATTAGAATGCGGGCATCGCCTGTTTTGCTCTGGGTTTGACAGGCAGCTCTCTCTTACGGGTTTCTTCCCGGATTTCAGATTGTTATTTTGAGGATTAACGACATGACCAGCCCAACCGGCATTTCCCGCCGTTCGCTGCTTGGTATTCTTGCGGGCGCGCCTTTCCTCCCGTTGCTTGAAACATCGGCCCTGTCCATGCTGGGCAGCACCCCGGCCTTTGCCGCAACGGCCAAAAATCGTGTCAAGTCGATTGAATTTGTGGGTATGGCTGCCCCCGCAACCGACGCCGAACGGGCCACCACCACGGTTAATTCCGGCCTTGTCGCAACCTATGAAAATGGTGCAACACAGGCTTTCAAACTGGGGTATAAACCGCTTTTCATTACGGGTGACGAAGTTCCCGATGGCAAGGGCGGCAAGGTTGTTGCCGGTGGCTATCGCGACATCAACAACAACCCGATCATTGATGAATCCTCGCCCGACAAACGCCAGTTCTTCTCGGACTGCCCGGATGGCTACAGCCTGATCAAAGTTGATGGCGCCAAGGTTCCGGGTGTGAAGGGCAACACGGTTTTCGCCGTGGTTCAGTTTGAATATACCTCGCGCGCCTATGATGGCACCGACATGTATGGCAAGCTGCCATCCCCGATTGCCGTTCTGACCTTTGACCAGGACCCGAAAAGCGGCGAGCTGAGCCTGGTTCAGTATCATCCGGTTGATACCAGCAAGGTACATGGCCTCTGGATCACATGTGCCGCCAGCCTGTCCCCCTGGAATACGCATCTGTCATCGGAAGAATACGAACCCGATGCCACCAAGGCAGCCACCTCGGAAGAATTCCAGACCTACAGCAAAACCCTGTATGGCGATCCGAAAAAGGCCAATCCCTATCATTACGGCCACATGCCCGAAGTGATCGTAAATGCCGATGGCACCGGCGAAATCAAAAAGCATTATTGCCTGGGCCGTATTTCGCACGAACTGGTGCAGGTCATGCCGGATCAGCGCACGACCCTCATGGGTGACGATGCCACCAATGGCGGCCTGTTCATGTTCATCGCCGACAAACCGGCGGACCTTTCCTCGGGTAAACTTTATGTTGCCAAGGTCATGCAGCGCGAAGGTGTTGACCTGGACAAGGGCGGTTCGTTTGACCTGAAATGGGTCCTTCTGGGACATGCCACCAGCGACGAAATCAAGGCGCTGGCCGATAAACTGACAGCCGATGACATTATTGATGTTGTCCATGAAGACCCGAAAGATGACAGCTTCACCGCCATTCGTTTCAGCGGCAAGGAACAGTGGGTGCGCGTTAAACCGGGCATGGAAAAGGCCGCAGCCTATCTTGAAACCCACCGTTATGCCCCGCTGGTGGGCGGTACGCTGGCCTTCACCAAAATGGAAGGCACCACGGTCAATGCCAAGGACAAAATCGGTTATTCCGCCATGTCCTATATCTATAAATCCATGAGCGACGGTAAAAACCCGATCAAGGTTGACCAGATCAAGGCCGGTGCCGTTTACGCATGGCCGATGACCGGCGGCCAGACCGATACCGACGGCAATGCGATTGATAGTGACTGGGTCCCGGTCACGATGGCCGCCGTGCCGGAACTGATTGGCCGTGACCTTGAAACCCCGGATGAAATCGGCAACACCGCTGATGTCAACCTGATTGCCAACCCGGATAACATCAAGTTCTCCGAAAAAATGCGGACCCTGTTTGTCGGTGAAGACAGCGGCAACCACGTCAATAACTTCCTGTGGGCCTATAATGTCGATACCAAAAAGCTGGACCGCATCCTTTCCTGCCCGGCTGGTGCCGAATCAACCGGCCTGCATGCTGTCGATGACATGAACGGCTTTGCCTACATCATGAGCAACTTCCAGCATCCGGGCGACTGGGAAAAAGGCCTGCACGACAAGGTCAAAGCCGAACTCGAACCCCTGATTGACGCCAACTACCGCGACCGCTTTGCCGGTGGTGTTGGGTACATCCACGGGATTCCTGTCGAAGGCTGATTAGTCTTTATTGCAGTGCACCTTTCAAAGGGGCAGGCTCTTGGGCTTGCCCTTTTTTTAGAGTGATCATTTCATGTGGCAGGGCAATTTACAGGGTTGTTAAATTCGCAGCGACTTCCTTCGCGCGATCTTTTATTCTTTCCGGATTATGGCATTTACGATCCGACAACTTCAGTATTTCGTTGCGGTGGCCGAGCAGGGGACGGTTTCCGGCGCGGCGCATATTCTGTCGATTTCGCAATCGGCTGTTACCGAAGCGATCAAGGAACTGGAAATTGATCTGGGGGTTTCCCTGTTCGAGCGGCATTCCCGTGGCCTGAATATCACCCATCAGGGGCATCAGTTTTTGCGGCATGCAACGGCCATTCTGGCCGATGTTTCGGATGCCAGGCGCGCGTTTGAGGGCAATCAGAAAACGCTGAAAGGGGAGTTGCATCTGGGTGTGACCTCGCTGGTGGCGGGTTATGTGCTGTCCGATATTCTCGCCCGGTATCGTCGGGCGTATCCGGCCGTGACTGTTTCGGCGATCGAGGATAATGGCGATTACCTGGAACATCTTCTGATCGGCGGCGAGATTGATGTGGCGGTGATGGTGATCTCTAACCTGCGCGATCGCATGGCCCTGCAATCGGAAATTCTTGAAGTGTCGCCCTATCGCCTGTGGTTGCCGATGGGGCATCGGCTGGCGACCGCGCAAAGCATCAGTTTGACCGATGTCACATCCGAGCCATTGATCATGCTGACAGTCGATGAGATTGAAGAGGCGACGGGCAAATTGCTGGGGGCTTTGGGCGCACGGCTGGATGTGGCGTTTCGCACCCGCTCGGTCGAGGCGGTGCGCAGCCTGGTGGCAACCGGGGCCGGGGTGGCGTTGCTGCCCGATCTGGTTTATCGCCCCTGGTCGCTGGAAGGCGACCGGATTGAATCGCGCGATGTATCGGGCACGCTGCCAGTGGTGCAGGTTGGTGTTGTCTGGCGCAAGGGTTTGAAACTCAGCCAGGCGGCGCGCGATTTTATCGGGGTTGCACAGGCCCATCGTGCAATGCGGCAACGGTAAATTTTTGTCATTATTATATTGATAATATTGGATTTTATATAGGTATCGGTAAATCCGATACCGTGTTTCTGATAAATGAAATTGTGAAACCGGGGATAAGGCGTACCCTCCTTGTACGGAAAAAGTGATCAGCAAGATCGCATTCCATTAACAGGGAGACTAATCATGAAATCGCTTTTGCAATGCTGCACAGCGGTAACGCTTGTGCTGTCGATGGCCGGTCAGGCCGGTGCTGCCGAAATGATTGAAAAACTGGGAGAAGGTGAAGGGCAGGTCAATATTGTCGCCTGGCCGGGCTATATCGAACGCGGCGATACCGACAAGGCCTATGACTGGGTGACGGATTTTGAAAAATCCACCGGCTGTAAGGTTAACGTCAAAACCGCAAACACCTCCGATGAGATGGTTGCCCTGATGAATGAGGGCGGGTTTGACCTTGTCACCGCGTCTGGCGATGCGTCTTTGCGCATGATTGCCGGGAAACGGGTGCAACCCATCAATACGGCCCTTATTCCAAGCTGGAGCACGGTGGATAAACGCCTTCAGGATGCTGCCTGGTATACGGTTGACGGTGTGCATTATGGCGTTCCCTACCAGTGGGGGCCAAATGTGCTGCTTTATAACACCAAGGATTTCAAGGAACCGCCCACCAGTTGGGATGTTGTTTTTAATGAAATGACGATGGCCGATGGCAAATCCAACAAGGGCCGTATCCAGGCCTATGACGGTGCCATTCATATTGCCGATGCCGCCAATTACCTGATGGCGCACAAACCTGAACTGGGCATTAAAGACCCCTATGAGCTTAATGAAGAGCAGTATCAGGCGGCACTGGATTTGTTGCGCGGGCAGCGCAAGCTGGTATCGCGCTACTGGCATGATGCAATGGTCCAGATTGATGACTTTAAAAACGAAGGCATGGTCGCATCTGATTCCTGGCCGTTTCAGGTGAACCTGTTAAAGGCCGATGGTGTGCCGGTGGCATCGACAATCCCCAAGGAAGGGGCAACCGGCTGGGCCGATACCACCATGATGCAGGCTGATGCTGCTCACCCGAATTGTGCCTATATGTGGATGGAGCATTCGATCCAGCCCAAAGTGCAGGGCGATGTGGCGGCCTGGTTTGGCTCCAACCCGGCGGTGCCTGCTGCGTGTAAGGGGAATGAACTG
Organism: Thalassospira profundimaris; assembly: GCF_003326755.1. Lineage (GTDB taxonomy): Bacteria > Pseudomonadota > Alphaproteobacteria > Rhodospirillales > Thalassospiraceae > Thalassospira > Thalassospira profundimaris_B. Next base: position 18,691 of record NZ_JPWH01000003.1, read on the forward strand.
CTGGGTGATGAAGGCTGTAAAACCAACGGCTTTGATGATTTTGACCGCATTAAATTCTGGCGCACCCCGGTTTCCAAATGCGCAAGCCAGGATCAGTGCGTGCCCTATTATCGTTGGGTTTCGGATTATATCGCCGTGATTGGCGGGCGTTAAACCCGCCAGCATTTATCAAGACCAAAATTTACCCTCATCAACAGGGTCCTTCCCTGCCTTCGCCCTTGTCCGGGGGCAGGGCGGACCCGGTGACTGGATTTCCCATGCCATCTGCTGTCCTTTTCTCGAAAATCTCGCGTCATTTCGGTGCGGTGCGTGCGATCGATGATCTCGATCTGGAAATTGCACCGGGCGAGTTTTTTGCCATGTTGGGCCCCTCTGGGTCCGGCAAAACCACCTGTTTGCGCCTTATTGCCGGTTTTGAACAGCCGACATCGGGGCATCTTGAAATTTTTGGCGAAACGATGGAAGGCGTTCCGCCCTATCGCCGTAACGTGAATACGGTTTTTCAGGATTACGCCCTGTTTCCCCATATGAATATTGCGGAAAATGTTGCTTATGGCCTGATGATCCGGGGGGTGGGCAAGGCCGAAAGGTTGCGTGCCGCCGGGGAGGCACTGGAAATGGTGCAATTGCCGGGCTATGGCGCACGCCGCCCCGGTCAGCTTTCCGGCGGGCAGCGGCAACGTGTGGCTCTGGCCCGTGCATTGGTCAACAAGCCCAAGGTGTTGTTGCTCGACGAACCCCTGGGGGCGCTGGACCTTAAATTGCGTGAACAGATGCAGGAAGAACTCAAGGTTCTGCAACGCACATTGGACATTACCTTTGTTTTCGTCACACATGACCAGGGTGAGGCCCTGTCGATGGCGGATCGCGTGGCGGTTTTTTCCGACGGTAAAATCATGCAGGTGGGAACGCCCCAGGATATTTATCAAAAACCCCGATCGCGTTTTGTCGCCGATTTTGTCGGATCGTCAAATGTTTTGCCGCCAGACTTTGTTGAAACCCTGACCGGCCTTTCCCTATGGGCCAGTTTGCGGCCCGAGGCCATCACGATCACCGATCAGGGCGGATACGAGGCCCAGGCGATTTCGCAAAGTTACCTTGGCGGATCAACCCGCCTTGGCCTGTCATTAAATGGCTTGCGCCTGAATGCGGTTGTCCCGGCAGGCAAACCTGTGCCCGAAAGTGGGGAAACGGTCCGGATTGACTGGGACCGCAATGCCCTTCATTTGATGGAGGCGTCGTAATGGTGGCCTCTTCATCCTCTGTACCCGATGGTGCCGCGATGTCGGGCGGAAGTCCCGCAGAAAGACCCGCCATTCTGCCGGGACGCGGTGGGTTCTTTGGCGCATTTTCCGACCGGGTTTGGCGCAGCCAGGGGTTTTTGCTGCTTTTGCTTCTGGCACCGCCGGTTTTATGGCTGGGGATCATTTATCTGGGATCGCTTTTTGCCCTGTTATTGCAAAGTTTCTTCTCGATTGACGAGTTCACAGGGCTGATTCAGTACCATTTCACGCTTAGTACCTATGGCGAACTGTTCCGCCCGACCAACCTTGATATTATCGTGCGCACCGTTCTGATGGCATCCAGCGTTACGCTGGCATCCGCCATTCTGGCGTTTCCCGTGGCCTATTTTGCTGCCCGTTATGCACGCGGCAAATGGAAGGCGCTGTTTTATATCGGGGTCATGCTGCCGCTGTGGTCCAGCTATCTGGTCAAGGTTTATGCCTGGAAACTGATTTTGGCCAAGGAAGGCATCCTGACCTGGCTGTTTGCCAAACTGCATCTGACATGGTTGCTGGATGGCTGGTTGTCGCTGCCGATCATTGGGGGCTATTCCCTCTCGGTCAGTTATACCGGCACTTTTCTGGTGTTTTTATATGTCTGGCTGCCTTTCATGATCCTGCCTATTCAGGCCGCGCTTGAACGTGTGCCAGGCAGCTATCTGGAGGCCTCATCCGACTTGGGCGCACAGCCGTGGCAGACGTTCCGTCATATTCTGTTTCCCTTGGCACTGCCCGGTATTGCGGCAGGGTCGATCTTTACCTTTTCGCTCACACTGGGTGACTACATCATTCCGCAAATTGTGGGTTCTTCGCGCCTGTTTATCGGTCAGGCGGTTTATACCCAGCAGGGGACGGCGGGGAACATTCCACTCGCCGCGGCCTTTGCCGTCGTGCCGATTATCATCATGGGCTTTTATCTGTGGATGGCCAAACGCATGGGGGCTTTCAATGCGCTCTGATCGAAACACGCGGGCACCTGTCAGCCTGAAAATTGCGGCAGCCGGTGGTTTGTTGTTCATGCACCTGCCCATCCTGCTGATCTTTGCCTACGCCTTCACGACCGAGGAAAAAAGCTATCAGTGGCCGTTACCGGGATTAACCCTGAAATGGTTCGCTGTCACCTGGAACCGGCCGGATGTCTGGCAGGCATTGGGGCTGTCGGTTCGGGTGGCGATTGTTTCCACCCTGATTGCCGTAGTGCTGGGCACCTTATGTGCCGGTGCCATTTCCCGCTCCAAATTTTTCGGGCGCGAAACAATTTCCCTGCTGGTGATCCTGCCCATTGCCTTGCCCGGCATTATTACCGGTATTGCGCTGCGTTCGGCGTTTAACCTTGCTGATATTCCCTATTCCTTCTGGACCATTGTTTTGGGGCACGCGACCTTTTGTGTGGTGGTGGTTTACAACAATGCGGTCGCCCGGTTTCGGCGTACATCGGGTTCACTGGTCGAGGCCTCGATGGATTTGGGCGCGGATGCGTTTCAGACCTTTCGCCATGTGATCCTGCCCAATATTGCAACCGCGCTTCTGGCGGGCGGCATGCTGGCCTTTGCCCTTTCATTTGACGAGGTGATCGTCACAACCTTCACCGCCGGGCAACAATCAACCTTGCCGATCTGGATGCTGGAAGAACTGGTGCGCCCCCACCAACGCCCCGTGACCAATGTGGTTGCGCTGGTGGTGGTGATGGTCACGGTTCTGCCCATTCTTGGGGCCTATTACCTGACGCGGGATGGCGATCAGATCGCCGGTCATGGCAAATAATTTTAAAAGACGGAGAATAATCATGGATACTCAAATGCTGATCGGTGGCGCGTTTGAAAACGGCACCGAAACCGAGGAAAACGTCATCAACCCCAAAACCGGCGAAACCATCCTGCTGTTGCCCGAGGCATCAATAGACCAGATCGAACGCGCGGTTGCCGCCGCCGAGAAAGCCTTTCAAAGCTGGTCGCGCACAACACCCGGTGAACGATCGGCCTGCCTTCTGAAAATCGCCGACCGGATCGAGGCCGAGGCCGACGAATTTGCCGCCCTGGAGGCGCTGAATTGCGGCAAGCCGATCAATGCCGTGAAAAACGATGAAATTCCGGCAATTGTCGATTGTTACCGGTTTTTCGCCGGGGCGGTTCGCTGCATGCCGGGATCGGCGGCGGGCGAATATATGGCCGGTCATACATCCATGATCCGGCGGGATCCGATCGGGATTGTAGGCTCCATCGCGCCGTGGAATTACCCGCTGATGATGATGGCCTGGAAACTGGCTCCGGCATTGGGTGGCGGCAATACGGTTGTGTTCAAACCATCCGAACAAACGCCGCTAACCGCCCTGAAAATGGCGAAAATTCTGGCTGATGTGCTGCCAGAAGGGGTGGTGAATGTGGTGCTGGGGCGCGGGGCAACCGTTGGCAACAGCCTGATCAATCATCCAAAAATCGACATGGTATCGATCACCGGCGATGTCGCGACCGGCAAGAAGGTTTTGCAGGCGGCGGCAAAGTCCGTCAAGCGCACGCATCTGGAACTTGGCGGCAAGGCCCCGGTGGTTGTGTTTGATGATGCCGATATTGATGCGGTTGTTGAAGGGTTGCGCGCCTTTGGTTTTTATAATGCCGGGCAGGATTGCACGGCAGCCTGCCGCATTTATGCCGGACCCAAAATTTATGACAAGCTGGTGGCGGATCTGGCATCGAGTGTATCGACCATCAAATATGGCCTGGCTGATGACGGGCAAAATGAAATTGGCCCGTTGATTTCCGCCCGCCAGCGCGACCGGGTTTCAAGTTTTGTCGCCCGTGCGGCGGAGCAAAAACACATCGAAATCGCAACCGGCGGCAAGCCCAAGGATGGCAATGGCTTCTTTTATCAGCCCACCGTGATTGCCGGGGCCTTGCAAAGTGACGAAATCGTCCGGCGCGAGGTATTTGGCCCGGTGGTATCGGTCACACGTTTTTCCGATGTGGACGAAGCCGTCACCTGGGCCAATGATTCCGATTATGGGCTGGCATCTTCAATCTGGACCCGCGATATATCACGCGCCATGCAAACGGCGGCACGGTTGCGCTATGGCTGCACATGGATCAATACGCATTTCATGCTGGTTAATGAAATGCCGCATGGCGGCCTCAAACAGTCGGGTTATGGCAAGGACATGTCGCTTTATGCGCTGGAGGATTATACCGCCGTGCGCCATGTCATGATCGCACACGGTTAAATTCGGCGTTGCGCCAACTTATATCGGGTTGCCTTCCGGTTTGTCATCCAGGCCGTTGGCAACCCGATTTATGTCGAAGTTGAAAAGCCCGAGGCCAGACACGCGCTTAACAAATATCCCCCGGTGGGGGCTTCCCAATCCACCATTTCACCAAGGCAATAGGTGTCGGGGCGTTTGAGAAGCTGGAAATTTTCATCAAGCTCGTCCCACGCCACACCGCCAGCGGTGCTAATGGCTTCATCGAGTGGGCGGGGGCGGGTAATGGGAAGGGGCAGGGCCTTGATGCTTTGCGCTAGTTTGGCCGGGTCATTCAGGACCTCGCGCGGGGTGACTTCAAATATCAATGCCGTTTTGGTGGCATCCAGGCCCAGTGTTTTACGCAAATGATTACCCAGCGAATTTTTACCGCGCGGTTTGGCAAGACGGGTGGTGACGTCGCCCAAGTCGCGGTCCGGCGTCAAATCCAGCATGAGTGTCGCGCTGCCGGTTTGTTGCCATTGATCGCGCAGGGTGGCAGAAATGGCGTAAACGGCACTGCCTTCGATCCCGATTTTTGAAATAACAAACTCGCCGCGAATGGTTTGATCGCCTGCCGAAAGTGTCACCGCCTTAACCGGCTGGCCCGCGCATTTATCAATCAAATGCTGGGTCCAGTTTACAACAAAGCCGCAATTGGCCGGTTTGAACGGGTTGCATTTAATACCCGCCGCCTGAAGGATTTGCATCCATTTGCCATCCGACCCCAGGCGCTTCCAGCTTCCCCCGCCAAGGGCCAGAATGGTGATGTCAGCTTTGGCCTGTAGGGTGCCGTTGGGGGTGGTGAACAGGGCATTTCCTGCCTCATCCCACCCGGTCCAATAATGTCGGTAATGGATTTGACATCCCAAATCATCAAGCCGCCTGAGCCAGGCACGCAAAAGCGGGCTGGCCTTCATTACCGTCGGGAAAACCCGGCCCGACGAGCCGATAAAGGTTTCCACTCCCAATTTGGCGCACCATTGGCGAATTTCGTTGGGTCCGAAAGCACGCAGATGTGGTTCCAGCCTTGCGCGTGAAGCACCATAGCGTGACAGGAACGTTTCCAGATCCTCGTTATGGGTAATATTCAGCCCGGATTTCCCCGCCATCAGAAATTTGCGCCCCGCACTGGGCATGGCCTCGTAAATTGTCACGTCATATCCGGCCCCGGCCAGCCTTTCGGCCGCCATCAGCCCGGCGGGGCCTGCACCAATAATCATGGCACTTTGGGCCGGTGTATCCGGTGTATGGGCGTTACCGGAGGCGAGGGGACGGGGCATAAAGATGGCCTTTATCAGTGAGCAGGGAGGAGCTTGCCTTAAAGAGCACCGGTTATGACTGTTTCGCCCCATTTTGGCAATCCAATGCAATGACGTTACCCGCATCATGACGGGAAATGGCTGCCGGGTGATCGCGTCAAGGTGGGTGGAATGCGTTAAATTCTTGCGGAATCGTGCCAAACATTGGCAATTTTGTGCCAAGTCGTATAACAAAATTCCAGTGCCCTTGGGCAAATCGAATTGGGGCGATATTCGGCCCGGGCCGCTTCCGGCGGGGATTGACGGTTATGCAGGCCCATAAATCAAAAGACGTTATGTGGAGGAAAAAGATGTTCTCATCGCAGATCCGGCGTGTTGCCCGTGGGGCAATGGCGATTGCGGCGGTTGCCACCCTGTCAACGGCGGTGGCGGGTGTTGCCAGTGCTGCTGAAAAAATCAACATTGCAACCCTGGCCTTTGTGTCAAGCGCGCCGCTGTTTATTGCCAAGGAAAAGGGCTATTTCGCCGATGAAGGGCTGGATGCGGAACTGACCTTTTTCCGCGCGGCACAGCCGGTATCGGTTGCCATTGCATCGGGCGATGCCGATTTTGGGGTGACGGCCTTTACCGGTGGCTTTTTTAACCTGGCAGCCAAAGGTGCGCTTAAGGTCATTGGCGCGCAACTGCATGAAGAACCGGGATATGACGGGTCGGCCATTCTGGTGTCAAACAAGGCCTATGATGCCGGTTTAACCAAGGTCGAACAATTGGGCGGGCACAGTTTTGCCCTAAGCCAGGTGGGTTCAAGCTTTCATTACATGATTGGCAATGTCGCCGAAAAGGCAGGCTTTGATCTTGCCAGCATGGATTTAAAACCACTGCAGGCGGTGCCCAACATGATTGGCGCGCTTAAAACCGGGCAGGTGGACAGCATGATCATTGTGCCCCACATTGCCAAGCCGCTGGCCAATGCAGGGGCCGCCCATATCATTGGCTGGGTCAAGGATTATGTGCCCTATCAGGTGGGCGGGCTGTTTACCTCCACCCGCAATGTTGAACAACGCCGCGATGTGGTCGAACATTTCGTCAAGGCCTATCAAAAAGGTGTTGCCGATTATCGCGCGGCCCTGCTGGCGACCGATGAAAATGGCAAACTGGTCAAGTCTGATAGCACCGACGAGATCCTGAAAATCGTGCATAAATATGTTTATGCCGACGACCCGGAAGAAAAGGCATTTCCCAAAATTCGCAATGGCGCGATGTTTATTACCAAGGATGCCCGCCTTGATGTGGCCGATGTGAAAAAGCAGGTCAAATGGTATCAGGATCACGGCTATGTCTCCAAAGATGCCGACCCCGATACCTTCATTGATACCAGCTTTATCCCGCCGCTTGATGCAAAATAAGTGCTGCCGATCTTTGTTTGGAACCGGCCTGTGTTTGCGGGCCGGTTCATTTGTTTTTCCATATTCATTTCATTGACAAGAGGGCCGGTTATGCGGCTGGAAATTTCCGGGGTCAGCCATCGTTATGATCAGATGGAGGCCCTGCGCGATATTGATCTGACCATCGAACCGGGCGAGATTGTCGCCCTGATCGGGCCATCGGGCTGTGGTAAATCAACCCTGCTTAGCATTATAGGCGGCATGTTACAGCCTAGCGAAGGGCAGGTAAGTGCCAGTGGTGCCGTTCCCGAAGGATGCCTGAACCCGTTAACATATGTGTTTCAGGATTTCGCGCTGCTGCCCTGGCGCACGGTTGCAGGCAATATCAGCCTGGTTTTGGAAGATCATAAATTAAGCAAGGTAGAACGGGCGGCACGTATTGACGAAGTCCTGGCGCAAACCGGCCTGTCGGATTTTCGCAATGCCTATCCCAAGCAGCTTTCGGGCGGCATGAAACAGCGTGTTGGCATTGCCCGTGCGCTTGCGGTGCGCCCGGCTGTTTTGCTGATGGACGAACCATTGTCCGCCCTGGATGCGCAAACCCGTATTTTGCTGCTGGATGAGTTTTCGGCCCTGTTTGCTCGCACCGGCATGACGGCGGTGTATGTGACGCATAATTTAAACGAGGCCGTTCGTCTGGCGCACCGGGTGGTGGCACTGCGCCGCCGCCCCGGCACGATCAAGGAAATTCACACCATTGATGTGCCGATTGACCAGCGCCATGAAGGTGATCCGCAGATTGCCGCGCACGAGGCCGCGTTGTGGGAACTCATTCGCGATGAAGCCATTGCCGCAGACAAGGAGCTTGAACATGTCGGATGATCGCACAGCTGTAAAAAATCCTGTTCGGTTGCGAGCGATTGGGTTTAACCCGCGTGCCAACCCGTATGCTGCCTGGGGCAGTTTTATTGTATTGGTCATTCTTTGGCAAATCGGCTCCTCAACCGGGTTTATCAGCGAGCTTGCCATGCCAAGCCCTGTTGCGGTGGGCAAGGCCCTTTGGCAATTGATCGTTTCGGGCGAATTGTGGGTGCATCTGGCGGCATCGGCACAGCGTTTGGCGGTTGGCTGGGTGTTGGGGACAGTGGCGGGCCTGACAGTCGGGTTTTTAATTGGCATGTTTTCCTGGGCGCGGTCGCCCGGCGTGGCACTGGTTTCGGCCCTTTTTCCCATTCCCAAAATCGCGCTTTTGCCGCTTTTCATCATCTGGTTTGGCATTGGCGAGCCGTCAAAATTTGCCACCATTGGCTTTGGTGTGTTTTTCCCCACGGTGATCAATACCTTTAGCGGTGTGGACAATGTGGCGCGCAATTTGATCCGGATGGGGCAAAGTTTTGATCTGTCCACCTGGTCGATTGTGCGCAAAATCATCTTGCCTGGTGCCTTGCCCACCATCCTGTCGGGTTTTCGTATTTCATCCTCTATCGCCATTATTTTGCTGGTCGCGGCTGAAATGATCGGCGCGCAATACGGCATCGGCGCTTTGATTCTGTCGGCAGGCAACCTGTATCAAACCGATCAGCTTATTGCCGGGGTGGTTGTTCTTTCGCTTTTGGGGCTGTCGGTTTCGTGGCTTTTGGGGCGGTTGGACAAATGGTTGCTATCCTGGCGGTAATCGCGGGGTTGTTTGAAAATGTTTTAAAAAAGGGGCTAAATGCGGCCCTTTTTTTGTGGGGAAAGAATGGAACATTACCCGTTTTGTGGGCGTTGCCGACCCGTTAGCAATAACAAAAAGGCAGATTATCATGCACAATAATCAATGGATCCTTGTTGCCGATGGCGGGCAGGCAAATGTTCTTGCCGTTACAAAGGATGCCGAAGGCTGTCATCTTGAGATTGTCCATGAAATGTCGGCGGATAATCGCCCCAGCCACGAAATCGCCAGTGACAAACCGGGGCGCGGATTTGCCAATCCTGGCGGGAATCAGCAACGCCACGCCATGCCGCCATCAACCGATCCTCACCGCCATGCCCAGGATGAATTTGTGGCCGATGTGGTGAATTGGCTGACAGATAAACGCAATCATAACCGTTTTGAAAATCTGGTGGTGATTGCGCCACCCCGCATCATGGGTGAAATGCGCAACAAAATGCCCAAGCCCCTGGCCGAGACGGTTGAGGGTGAAATAACCAAGGATCTGACCAATATACCTGTTCAGGAATTGCCCCGGCATTTAAGTGGAACAGCCGGGTGGTTGTGATCGGTATGGCGTTATACGCGATTTGCAAACAGCAAGTTCAAATTGCCTAACGGTACAAGGCACGATAACGGGCGGGGGACATCCCCGCCTTTTTTGCGAAAAAGCGCGAAAAATACCCGGCATCCTGATAACCCAGTTCATCGGCGATTTGCTGAATATTGATGTCGGTATAGATCAGCGTGCGCTTCGCCTCCAGCAACAGGCGATTGTGCAGGACCTCGATGGCAGTTTGTCCGACAATATCCTTGCAAATCCGGTTGAGCTGCGTGGTGGTAACACCGATGTCGCGGGCGTAATGCTCCAGCGATAAATGCTGGCGGTACCGGGTTTCAATCAGGTTCTGAAACTTGCGAAATTTCGCGTTTTTCTGCTCCTGGCGCGACAGGCGGCCGTCGCGATGCAATTCGCCATGTCGCCCGGCTTCGAGCAGCAGTAAACCAATAATATTGCGCAATGCAAATAAACGGCCAACGGAATGACCATAATATTCCTGAACCAGTTGGTGGACCAGAAAATCGGTTGCGCTCTGGTCTGTCAGGTGTTGGGCCATCAGCATGGTTTTGTCATTGGGTGCCCCAGGAGGGGGATTATCCTGTTTTTCGGGCAACAAGCAAAGTGGTGTATCAAGGCAACTGTTTAGCCGTGGCACCATTGCCAGAATCTCGCGCACATGGTCATCGGTCAGGGAAATAACCCAGCCATCAATATCCTCGCTAAAATGAAATCCATGCACCGTTCCCGGCGGCACGGTTAACAATGTTTGCGGGCCGATGGTGAATTGCCGGTCATCAAATTCGATCCCGGCCTGCCCGCGCGTGATGAACAGCAACTGAAACAGATTGGCATGACGGTGCGGCTGGATGTGCATGTCATGCAGGCGCGAGCGGGACGGGATTGATTCCAGATGAAAAAATTCCGGTTCCTGTTCGACATTGCCGTTCATGGCGATGTTTTCGCCATACAGCCGATAAACCGGAATTGTTTCGCGCGTCGCAATCATCATTTTATCTGCTTTGCGTTTTTTACCCGCCTAAAAGGGTGGGGACCAGCAATGTCAGGGCCGGGATAAAGACAATCAGGGCAATGCGCACAATTTCGGCGGTGAAAAATGGCATCACTCCTTTGAAAGTCTGGCTCATGGGCACACCCTCGGCAAGGGCATTGATGATAAATACATTCAGGCCGACAGGTGGGGTGATCAAACCCAGTTCCACAACAATCAGCGACAAAATCCCAAACCAGATTTTAAGATCCTCTGCCCCCATGCCATAGGCGGCGGTGGCGGCAGTTGCAAAATCGCCGCCATTGATATTGACCAGGGCCGGCCAGAAAAACGGGATCACCACGACAATCATGGAAAGGCTTTCCATGAAACAGCCCAGAACAACCAGGGCCAACAACATCAAAACCATCACCAGCCAGGGGTCCAGGCCGCTATTGGCCGCCGCATTTGCCATAAAGGCTGGCAGCCCGGCCCGGCTGAAAAAGCCTTTCAGGACTTCTGCGCCCAGCAGGATGAAAAATATCATCGAACTGGTTACGGATGTATCGCGAAGCGCCTGTTTGATGCCGCGCAGATCAAGCCCTTCTTTCCCGCGCCAGTGCATGACCAGCCCATAGGCCAAAATGGCAAACACACCCACACCTGCCGCCGGGGTCGGCGTAAACAGGCCCGCGCCCAAACCAAGGATAATGGCCCCGAAAATCGCCATGACCGGAATCAGGCGTAGCAGGGCCTGTTTGCGCTCTGCCGGGGCCATTGGTTCGGGCAGGGGGGCCAGGTCGGGTTTCAGGCGCACCTGAATGGCAATCACCAGCATGAAAAAGGCCACTGCGATCAGGCCGGGAATAATAGCTGCCTGAAACATCTGAATGATCGATGCTTCGACCGTGACCGCATAAATTACAAGGGCCACCGATGGCGGGATCAGAATGCCAAGTGTACCACCCGCCGCCAGCGTGCCAGTGGCAAGGCGCGGCGCATAATTCAGGCGGCGCAATTCCGGCAGGGCAACACGCCCCATTGTCGATGCGGTGGCAAGGGAGGAGCCGCAAACCGCCCCAAACCCGGCGCAGGCCCCAATGGCTGCCATGGCAACACCCCCGCGAAAACGGCCCAGAATGGCATTCACTCCCTGAAACAGATCGCGCGACAAATTGGCCTGGCTGGCAAGGTAGCCCATCAGCACAAATAACGGCACCACCGACAATTCATAATTGGAAACAATGCCCCACAGCAGCGATTTGAATTGCTGTAAATAGGGTTCAAAACGCAAAAACGGGAAAAAGATGCTCAGCACAAAATTCCCGCCAATGCCGACGCCGACCATCGCCAGGCCCACCGGAATACGCAGGGCGAGCAGGAAAAACAAAACACCCAGCCCGCCAATACCAATCAATTCGCGCTCAGACATGGGCGTTTCTTTCAAAAATCTGGGTCATGCACACAAGCGCCCACAGGAACATTGCAATAATGCCCGGCACATAAAACGGCCAAAGCTGCCAGCCCAGAATGGCCGACATGGCATTGTCGTCATAAACCTCAAGCAAGCCTCGGATCATCATGTATCCCAGAAACAGGGCAAGTGCGGCCATCAGGGTGGCTGAAACAACATCCACCGCCCGGCCAAACCAGGCGGGAAACAGTTTCATGAATACATCAACGGCAACATGGCCATAACGGGTCTGGCAATAGGGAAACATCATCAAGGCCGCCGAACTGACAACCAGACTGACAAAATCCTCGTATCCCGGAATGGCCGGAAAACTCGTGCCAAACAGACGGGCAATTTTATCAATGGCAAAACCACCAACATTGACAATGGTGACAATGGTAATCAGCAGTGCCAGAATACCGCCCAAGACGGCCAGGATTGATGCAGCTTGAAAAAGCAGGCGTTTCATCGGCAGGGGCAACCTTGCAGAAGGAAAACGGGACCATTTAGGATACTGTTATGAATGGCCCCTTTTGTTTCTTATTCGTCAGTATGTTTCAGAACCGCGGCCTTGGCTTCCTCAACCAGTGTATCGGCATTGTCGATGCCTTCGGCCTTGGCTTCCTGAACCCAACGGTCAATGACACCGGCTGATGCGTCATCAAATGTCTTTTTCTGTTCCGGCGTCAGTTCAATGATCTGGCCCTTGCCATCGCGAATAAGCTGTTTTCCGGCCTCTTCCACCTTATTCCAGACCTCACCGGCATGGGCGTAAAAATCACGACCGGTATTTTCATCAAGGATTTTTTTCAAATCATCGGGCAGGCTTTCATAGCGGTCCCTGTTCATCGCCAGCAGGAAAACGCTGGTGCCAAAACGGGAATTTTTGCCTTCGCCTTCAACGGCATAGGAAACAAGTTCATTGAGTTTCAGGGGGCCGACAACTTCAAACGGCACCATTCCGCCATCGACAACACCCAGCGACATGGCCTGCGTAAGGGCGGGGACAGGCATACCCACAGGTTCAGCCCCCCAGCTTTCAATCACCCAGCTTCCGGTGCGGGTGGGGGTGCGCAGCTTCAGGCCCTTTACATCGGCGACGGTGTGGACTTCTTTTTTTGTTGTAAAAATGGCCTGGCCGGTATGCACATGCACCAGCAGCGGATGAATGTCTTTCAGGTCCGGGGCCAGTTCGTCCATCATGTCATAAATGGCAAGATTGGTTGTCCTTGCATCGCCCAGATGCACGCCTGGCAGCTCGAATACTTCGGTATGCGGGAAAACGCCTGGCGTATAGCCCGGCAGCGTCCATACAATATCGGCAAGGCCATCACGCACCTGGCGATAAAGCTCCGGCGGGTTTCCACCCATCGACATGGAGGGGAAAATTTCAAATTTGATCCGCCCGCCAGATTCCTTTTCGATCTTTTGCGTCCAGGGTTCCAGCAGATCCTTCTGGATCGGGGCCTTGGGGCCCAAAAAATGATGAATGGTTAGCGTGACTTCCTGTGCCTGCGCCCCGAACGAGGCCAGGCTGGCAATGGCAGCCCCCGCAAACAGCTTTGTAAGGTAATTCATGTTTCCTCCTGATGTCTCCACAAGGCCTGTTGTGCCAGGCTCCGGGTGCATGTCCGTTCATGAAAAATGACGAACATTTATTATTGGTGAGTGCCCAGTGACGGTCTTTATATCCCCAGTTTCGCGGATTGTAGTTTGATTGGAACGGTTATGTATAATGATATTGAGGCTGTTATACATAACCAGATGTTTATGCGTTATTGGGTGTTCGTGGCGAGATACCGTGTCGTTTCCTCGCGGATGACATTGATCAGCATTTCCACCGGCGGTGAGGACGGGGCATCAACCCGGGTCGTCAATCCAACTGGACCGAATGTGTCGCTGGTATCAAAGGGCAGTTCGACGAGCACACCCTCCGCCAGATCGGTCGCAATAACCCCGTTTGAAATAATCCAGACTGCATCACTTTCGCGGGTAAAAGCCCGCCCGAAGGTTGTCGAGACGGTTTCAATGCGATCAGGCAGGGCCCCAATGCCATTGGCAATCAGCAAACGGTCCACGGCAGGCCGTATGATGGCTGTGGGGGTTGGCACCAGCACGGTGTAATCGCGAATTTTTGTTAAATCGGGGCTTTTATCATGCAGCAAAGGATGCCCGGGCCGCACAACCAGTGAAATCTGTTCGGAATAAAGATGCAGAAAGGACAGGCCCGACATTTGATCCGGCTCTGCCAGGCGTCCAATCACCAGATCGAGTTCGCCCACCCGCAATTGCCCCAGCAAAATGGTGTTAAGCCCGGTAATTACGCGAATAGTGGTCGTATTGCCGAGCGTTTTGAAGCGTTTCAGGGCTGCGGGCACAATGGTGGCCGCAACGGTGGGCAGCACGCCAATTGTAATGGTCAATCCGCCCTGGGCGCGTACCTGGCTGATACTGTCCACCCCCTGGCGCAACGCCGTCACACTGGCCCCGGCATAGCGCAAAAAAACCTTGCCATAATCCGTTAAGGCAACACCGCGCTTGGAACGGTCAAACAGGCGGGCATCCAAATGTTCTTCGAGTTCACGCAGGGTTTTTGAAACGGCGGGCTGGGTGATGGCCAATGTATCGGCGGCCTTGACCACACTTCGCTGGCGCGCAACCTCCAGAAAGCAGGTCAGGTGACGGAATTTGATGCGATGATCCAGCATGAAGCGCCCCGTTTTTGCTGCTGATGATCGAAACATAATTAAATAGTTATGCAAAAAGCGCAAATACTCATTTTACATAACCAAAACTCTTTGGGCATGATGCTGCTATCATTTCAGGGTGGACACATATGACATTAAAAGTTGCCAAGCTGAACGGAATACACCTGCATTACGCCGATCATGGCAAACAGGACGGGCCGGTTGTGGTTTTTTCAAACTCGCTGGGGACGGACCTGCGCATATGGGACGACGTGGTTGCGCATCTGTCGTCCGATTATCGCCTGATCACCTATGACAAGCGCGGGCATGGTTTGTCCGGGATTGGTGATCAGCCCTACAGTATTGAACTTCATACGCGCGACCTGCTGGCATTGCTGGATCATTTGCAAATTGACCGGGCCGTGATTTGTGGCCTTTCGGTTGGCGGGATGATTGCCCAGCACATTGCCGCGATGGCGCCGGACCGCATATCGGGCCTGGTTTTATGTGATACCGCGCCCAAAATTGGCGACGCGGCGGCCTGGAATAGCCGCATTGATGCCATCGAAAAGGGCGGCATGGAGGCCATTGGCGATGCCGTTATAGCGCGCTGGCTGACCGATGATTACCGCGCCACACAAACGGCCATGACGGCGCTTTATCATACGATGCTGGTGCGCTGCCCGGTTGCGGGCTATGGCGGCACCTGTGCTGCCATTCGCGATGCGGATTTGACGGAAAATACCGCCAAAATCGACCTGCCGGTCATGTGTGTCGCAGGGTCTGTTGATTTATCCACCCCGCCCGAACTGGTTGGCAAAATGGCGGCGCTTGTCCCCAATGCCGGTTTCACCGTGATCGAGAATGTCGGCCATCTTCCGCCGGTCGAAACCCCGGACCAACTGGCCGGGATCATTGATACATTTATCAGGGAGAACGGCCTTGGCTGAAAACCGGTTTGAACAGGGGATGAAAACCCGACGGTCCGTGCTGGGCGACCCCCATGTGGATCGGGCCTCGGCCAACATTACGGAACTTGATGATTTTTTTCAGCAATACATCACCGAAAATGTCTGGGGCGCATTATGGACCAACCCGGCCTTATCACGGCGGGAACGTTCGATCATTACCATCGCGCTGATGGCCGCCCTGGGCCACGAAGAAGAACTGGCAATGCACTTGCGGGCAACCGTCAATACCGGTGCCAGCCGGGATGACATTCGCGAAGCCCTGATGCACGTTGCGATATATGCGGGTATCCCGGCAGGAAATACCGCCTTTCGCATTGCCAAGCAGGTTTTTGCCGAGTTGGATAATCAAAAGCCGGATCAGGGAGAAACACAATCATGAGCGGGTTTAAACCGCGTGACTGGAGCAGCCACGCCCCTTATATCGCACCCGATTACAAATCCACCATCCTGCGCGGGCCAACCAAACCGCTGATGTCCCTTTCAGGCGGCATATCCGAAGCCAGCGGCCCGGTTTTTGCCCGTGCCGCCGTTCGTGATCTGGACTGGGATTTAACCCGCAATGGCCGCGTGAATGGCGAACCGATTGGCGAACGCATTGTTGTGCATGGCAAGGTGATGGACGGGGATGGCCGCCCCGTTCCCCATACCCTGATCGAGGTATGGCAGGCCAATGCCGCCGGGCGGTATGTCCATAAGGTGGACCAGCACGATGCGCCGCTGGATCCGAATTTTCGTGGTTCCGGCCGCTGCATGAGTGACGAGAACGGCAATTATGTTTTCTATACCATCAAACCGGGTGCTTATCCGTGGGGTAACCATTTTAATGCCTGGCGGCCCAACCATATCCATTTGTCCCTGTTCGGGCCGGGTTTTGCCACCCGCCTGGTGACACAAATGTATTTTCCCGGCGATCCGCTGCTGGCGCTCGACCCGATATTTCTGGGCACACCTGACGAAGCCGCGCGCAACCGGCTGATTTCAAAATTCTCGATCGACAAAACCGAGGAAGGCTTTGCCCTTGGTTATCAGTTTGACATCGTCCTGCGCGGACGTCTTGCCACCCCGATGGAGGATTAAGCCATGACATATGGAGAAACCCCGTCGCAAACGGTTGGGCCTTATTTCGCCTATGGCCTGACGCCGGGGCAATATGGCTATGATTTTAGTGATATTGCCAACCACATTGTGGCCGGGCCGGATGCCAAAGGTGAACATATTCGCATTATCGGCCAGGTTCTGGACGGCGAGGGTATGCCGGTTTCCGATGCCATGATCGAAATCTGGCAGGCGGATCATGAAGGTGTCTACCGCACCGAACCGGTCAGCATTGAAAATGCCGGTTTTCGGGGGCTGGGGCGTTGTGGCACCGGAACGGATGCGCAAAATCGCTTTGTTTTTGAAACCATCAAGCCCGGATGTGTTGTTGACGCGACGGCACCTTTCATCAATGTCACGGTGTTTATGCGCGGGATGCTGGTGCATGCCTTTACCCGGCTGTATTTCGACGATGAAGCGGCGGCAAATGCCCGGTGCCCGGTTTTGCAGTCCGTCCCGGCGGATCGCCGCGATACCCTGATTGCCAAACGCGCAGACACGGCAACCGGGCCGGAATATTGCTTTGACATTCATATGCAGGGCAACCGCGAAACCGTGTTTTTCGACGTTTAACGCCTTTTTTGGTTGGGGGTAGTTACGCATCTCAGGATGGCTGCCCCAAGGATTTCTTTTGACCCGGGAGAGTGTTTCTGTGGTTGCTCAATTCATGTCTTTGAAAGACGCTATTGCGACCTGTGTTCAGGATGGGGATACGGTCGCAATGGAAGGTTTCACCCATCTGATCCCCCATGCTGCCGGGCACGAGATCATTCGCCAGAAAAAACGCGATCTAACGCTGATTCGTATGACGCCGGATATGATTTACGACCAGTTGATTGGCGCCGGATGCGCCAAAAAACTGGTGTTTTCATGGGGCGGTAATCCGGGCGTTGGCTCGCTGCATCGCTTGCGTGATGCCATTGAAAATAGCTGGCCCCGCGCGCTGGAAATTGAAGAGCACAGCCATGCGGCAATGGCAAATGCCTATGATGCCGGGGCGGCGGGCCTGCCCTGTGCCGTGTTCAAGGGCTATCGCGGGGCCGAACTGCCGCGCGTCAACCCCAACATCAAATTCATCGAATGCCCCTTTACCGGCGAACGTCTGGCTGCCGTGCCCGCCATTCGCCCTGATGTGGCAGTGGTGCATGCGCAAAAGGCCAACCGTAAGGGCGATATCCTGTTTGAAGGCATTGTTGGCGTACAAAAGGAAGCCGTTTTGGCCGCCCGCAAATCGATCATCACGGTCGAGGAAATTGTCGATGATTTTAACGATGTGCCGTTTAACGCGGTGATGCTGCCCAACTGGGCGGTCACGGCGGTGGTGCATGTGCCAGGTGGGGCGCATCCATCCTATGCCCAAGGCTATTACAAACGCGATAACGCCTTTTACAAGGCCTGGGATAATATCGCCAAAGACCGCGACAGTTTTAACAACTGGCTGGATCAGCATGTGTTTAACGGTGGACCCAAAGATTTTGAAGCCCCCCTGAAGGCACAACACAGCAAGGCGGAGGCATGATCATGACGGATTATAATTCGACAGAAATGATGACGGTCACGGCTGCACGCGCCCTTAAAAATGATGATGTCTGTTTTGTTGGGATCGGCATGCCATCGGCGGCGTGTAACCTGGCGCGCCTGACACACGCGCCAGACATCACCCTGATTTACGAAAGCGGCACCATCGGCACCAAGCCCGATGTGCTGCCCCTGTCGATTGGCGATGGGGAATTATGCGAAACGGCGATGAATACTGTGCCGGTCACGGAAATGTTCCGCTATTGGCTACAGGGGGGCAAAATATCGGTGGGTTTCTTGGGGGCAGCCCAGCTTGATAAATTTGGTAATATCAACACCACCGTGATTGGTGATTACGATAACCCCAAGGTGCGCCTGCCTGGTGGCGGCGGAGCACCGGAAATTGCCACCAGTTGCGGCGAGATTTTTCTGGTCATGAAGCAAAGCAAACGTGGCTTTGTTGAAAAAATCGACTTTGTTACCTCGCTTGGCTATGGCAAGGGCGGCGATGATCGGGCAAGCTATGGTGTCACCACCAAGGGGCCATCGCGCCTGATAACCGATTTGTGCATTATGGAACCGCATCCCGCCGACAGGCATTTCATCGTGACATCCATTCATCCCGGTGTCAGCCGCGACGATATTATCGCCGCGACCGGCTGGCAGGTTGAATTTGCCGACAAGGTTGCTGAAACGCCTGTACCGTCGGCCCATGAATTGCAGGTTCTGCGCGATTTGCATGCCCGCACCAACGCCGCACATGAGGGCCAGTAAAGAATGACCGACGCCTATATCTGCGATTATATCCGCACCCCGATTGGCCGTTTTGGCGGGGTATTATCCTCCGTCCGGGCAGATGATCTGGCCGCTATTCCGTTACGTGCGCTGGTTGATCGCAATCCGAATGTCGATTTTGCCGCGATTAATGACGTGATCATGGGCTGTGCCAACCAGGCGGGCGAGGATAACCGCAATGTGGCCCGCATGGCAGTTTTGCTGGCAGGCCTGCCCGAAAATGTAACCGGTACAACGGTGAACCGCCTGTGCGGGTCGGGCATGGATGCCATTATTATGGCGGCCCGTGCGATTAAGGCGGGTGAGGCCGATTTAATGGTCGCGGGCGGTGTTGAAAGCATGTCGCGCGCCCCCTTTGTCATGCCCAAGGCGACCTCGGCCTTTTCGCGCAATGCCGAAATTTACGATACAACCATTGGCTGGCGTTTTGTAAATCCGGTGATGAAAAAGCAATATGGCATCGATTCAATGCCCGAAACCGGCGAAAACGTGGCCGAGGATTTCAGTATTTCCCGTGCCGACCAGGATGCCTTTGCCGTGCGTTCACAGGACAAGGCCATTGCCGCACAGGAAAATGGCACCTTGGCCGAGGAAATTGTGCCTGTGACCATTCCCCAGCGCAAAGGCGATGATATTATCGTATCGCAGGACGAACATCCGCGCCCCGGGACAACGGAGGAAAAACTTGGCAAATTGCCAACCCCGTTTCGGGAAGGTGGAACGGTTACGGCGGGTAATGCCTCGGGGGTCAATGACGGGGCGGCTGCCCTGATTGTGGCATCGGCGGCGGCGGTTAAAAAATATGGCCTAACGCCGATTGCCCGCATTGTTGGCGGGGCAACGGCAGGGGTGCCGCCGCGTATTATGGGCTTTGGCCCGGCACCGGCAACGCGCAACCTGATGGCGCGGTTTGACCTGTCGCTGGACCAGTTTGATGTCATTGAACTGAACGAGGCATTTGCATCGCAAGGCTTGGCAACATTGCGCGACCTTGGCATTGCCGATGACGATGCCCGTGTGAACCCCAATGGCGGGGCCATTGCCCTGGGGCATCCTTTGGGAATGTCGGGCGCACGCATTACCGGCACCGCCGCACGGCAGTTAAAACGATCCGGCGGCAAATATGCCCTGGCAACCATGTGCATTGGTGTGGGGCAGGGCATCGCCATTGCCCTTGAAGCGGTGTAACGGGATCATTGCCCGCAAAGCCGGGATAAGCGTTATGGTGGCGATTCATAACGGATCGCCATCCTTTTTTCTGAATGGGGATAAGCATGAGCCTGTCACCCTTTGATTCCGCCCTGTATGGCGACCTTTTCGCCGATGCGGAAATTGCGGCCTATTTTAGTGATGATGCCGTGATTGCCTCAATGGTGCTGTTTGAAACGGCACTGGCGGCGGCACAGGCACGGGCGGGCCTTGTTCCACAGGTGGCGGCAGATAAAATTACCGCCGCCTGCCGTGATTTTACCCCGGATCCGGCATCACTGGCAGCGTCCACTGCAAATACGGGGGTGCCGGTGCCGGGCCTGGTCAAGGCGATCAAGGCGCATGTGGGCGGGGATGCCGCGCGTTATGTGCATTTTGGAGCCACCAGCCAGGATGTGGTTGATACGGCCCTGGTTTTGCGTATGCGCGATGTGGTGGCGACCTTGCGCCATCGCATGCGCAAAATTATTAAGTCATTGATGAACCTTGCCGATGATCACCGCGCAACCGTGATGGCGGGGCGAACCCGCAGCCAACAGGCGGTTCCGACAACCTTTGGCCTTAAGGTTGCCGGTTGGCTCATGCCGCTGGTGCGTCTGGATCATCAATTGGCCGTCAGTGCACGGCAATTTTTGCGTCTGTCCTTTGGCGGGGCGGCGGGAACACTGGCATCAATCGGGCCTGCGGGGCAGGAGGTTGAGCAAGCCCTGGCCGACGAATTGGGGCTGGAAATTGCCGAACTGCCCTGGCATAGCCAGCGCGATATGGTCGTTGATCTGGCCTCGAAATTAACGTCGTTAACTTGTGCCTTTGGCAAAATCGGCCAGGATCTGGTTTTGTTATCGCAGTCCGAAATTGCCGAGGTAACATTGGCCAATGGCGGCGGGTCATCGACCATGCCGCACAAGGCAAACCCGGTTGCTGCGGAAATGTTGGTCACACTGGCACGCTTTGGCGCAACGCAAATGTCGCATTTGCATCATGCGCAAATCCACGAACATGAACGCAGTGGCATCGCCTGGTTGCAGGAATGGCTGGCATTGCCCGAAATCGTTATGGCCTGTGGCAAGGCCACGGCGTTGATGCTGTCATTGCTGGGGCATCTGCAGGTCAATACTGCAAAAATGCGCGAAAATATCGACATTTCGCGCGGTGCTATGTTGGCGGAGGCCGCAACATTTGCCCTGGCCGATCATATGGACCGCGATATGGCCGACAAGCTGGTTAAACAGGCGGTTGCGACCTCGTTGGCGCAAGGCACCCATTTGTTTGATGAATTGCCGAAATTGACCGATGCAGGTGTTGATTGGCGAAAGGTGCGCGACCCGGCCAATTATCTTGGCCTGAATGATGTCTATATTGACCGCGTATTGGGGGCGGCACATCGGATCCTGACAGAAGGGTAAACCGATTGCAGGCACCGCCCCTTATTATTATCGTTCGGTTTCGGTATCATTCACCATTTTGGGCGGCGTCAAAAAAATCAACCTCAAGCCGTGTGGCCGCGGCAAAATAGCGCTGGCATTCCGCGCGTGCGGTATCGTCCAGTGTGGGGCCGATATGATCAAGCTGCGCGTTCAGATAGGCCACCACGCTGGCAAAATAATCACCGGTATGAAGGTCAATCCATTCGGAAAACCAGAAATCAAGCGGCGGATTATCGGGTACGGTTTTTGCGACCCGGTCCGCCCAGCCAAGATAACTGCCTTCAGCCACCGCTAGCACCGCAACCATATTGGCATAGCTGTTGCTGGTTAGCGCCTCGCTCATCAGGTTTTTAAATCCTCTGGTTGCATCCCAGTCGGGTGTGCCGAAACGCTGGTTATTGCGCACGCCAAGGGCGGTGAAACACCGTTCAAAATAGGTGTTTTCCTTGCCTGTCACCAGGGCCAGAAACTGGCAACCGGGAATACGGTCCGCCAGGGTCGGCGCATGGGCGACCGCACCGGCCAATAGCGCGACAAAACGGTCCAGAAACCGATGGTCCTGCACCAGATAGCGGCGCAAATTTTCTGTTGGAACGGCACCTTGTCCCCACGCATCGGTAAAGGGATGATGGGTTGCGCGGTGCCAGTCATCGGCAACGCTTGCGATCAGCCATTTTGAAAAACCCTGACCGGGATTTTCCTGTTGCCATTCCGGCCAGTCTTTGGCCGTTCCCATCTTTTTGGAATCAGTCATAAACCCGTCTCCAGCTTCGATATGATAGCAGAGCTAGCATGGAGGTGCTTATACTGCAACAAAGTTGCAATCATTACGGTGTTAACCCTGACTGAGATACGCGCAAGAGTTCATTTAACAGAGAAATATGCGCAAATTACATTTGTAAAACATAATTTAATGATATATGGTTTGTGAAATTCTGTATTGGAGGTCGAAATGACAAATATTGGTCGTCTGGATCGTGCGGCACGGTTCATTGCCGGTCTTGTTTTTCTGGTTCTGCCCTTTGTGCTTGCGGGCGAGGGTGGCGTCATGGCGGCGATGGGGGGCTACGCCTGGCTGTCGTTCCTGGTGGGTGCTGTCATGCTGGCGACAGCCGTTTTCCGGTTTTGCCCGGCATACTGGCTGTTTGGTATTCGTACCTGCCAGATTGGCAATCAGGGCGGGCGTGCCGAGGCAAAGAAATGACGGACCTGCAGGAAATTTTGTCCTTCACGCAGGCGGGGCCAGCCCCCCTTGTGAAGGCGTTTTTTGATCCGGACACATTTACCATCAGTTATGTTGTGCGCGACCCGAATTCCTCTGCCTGTGCCATCCTCGACAGCGTGCTGGATTATGATCCGGCGGCAGGCCGCATTAACTATGCCTCGGCAGATGCCATCATTGCCTATATCCGGGCGGAAGGCCTGAATGTGGAATGGGTACTGGAAACCCATATTCATGCCGATCATCTTTCCGCTGCCCCCTACCTGAAACAGGAACTGGGCGGGACAATGGCGATAGGGGCAAATATCACGATCGTGCAGGACCATTTCGGCAAGGTTTTTAATGCCGGAACCGAATTTTCCCGCACCGGTTGCCAGTTTGACCGGCTGTTTAATGACGGCGATCAATTTGAAATTGGCAGTTTGCATGTGTGTGCCCTGCATACGCCGGGTCATACGCCGGCCTGCATGTCCTATCTGATCGGGGATGCCGTTTTTGTCGGGGATACCCTGTTTATGCCCGATTACGGGTCGGCACGCTGCGATTTCCCCGGCGGGGATGCACATGCGCTTTATCATTCGGTTCGGCGGTTGCTGTCCTTGCCCGGTGAAACCCGCATGTTCATGTGTCACGATTACAAGGCACCTGGGCGTGATGATTATCGCTGGGAAACAACCGTTGCCGAAGAACGGGCACACAACGTGCATCTCAAGGACGGTGTTGGCGAGCATGAATTTGTTACAATGCGCCACGCTCGGGATTCAAAACTGGGTATGCCGCGTCTTATTTTGCCATCAATCCAGGTAAATATGCGCGGCGGGGAGTTGCCACCGGCCGAAGATAATGGCATCCGTTATCTCAAGGTGCCGCTGAACATGTTTTAAACATGTCCGGCCATCGAGATAACAAAACGGAAGTGCCATAATGAAACGTCTTAGCGATGAATTGACCGTCTCCCCCCAGGTTCCGCTGGAGGCCATTCCCGCCATTGCCGATGCCGGTTTTAAAACCATCATTTGCAACCGCCCCGATCAGGAAGACCCGGGCCAGCCGTCCTTTGACGATATTCGTGCCAAAGCTGAAGAACATGGGCTGCAAGCCGTGTTCATGCCTGTCGTTAGCGGCAATGTCCAGGACGCCGATGCTGATGCGTTTGCTGATACCCTTGCCAAGGCGGCCAAGCCTGTTTTTGCCTATTGTCGTACAGGTACGCGCTGCACCATTTTGTGGTCGCTTGCCAATGCCGGTAAATTGCCGACTGACGACATTGTCAATGCAGCCGCCACTGCCGGTTATGACATGTCCGGCCTTGTGCCGCGCATTGAAGCACGCCGTTAAGCTAAAACCGGCTTGCTCGATGTTTCGGCAGGCCGGTTTTCAGTTCGCGGGGGCTTTGGGTCGACAATTTTGTGATCAGGTTGTCGCCCGTCGATGATGGCCGCAGGCGCAAGGGGGATGGGCAGGTCAAAGACCATCATAAAGGAATAACAATTGCGCCCGCTTTCCCGTTTTTTCCCCATTCTGGATTGGGGACGGCGTTATAATCGCCAGCTTGCCGCCAATGATTTTGTCGCCGCCGTGATCGTTTCGATCATGCTTGTCCCGCAAAGTCTGGCTTATGCCATGTTGGCGGGTTTGCCGCCCGAGGTTGGCTTATATGCCAGTATTTTGCCGCTGGTTGCCTATGCTGTTTTTGGCACCTCGGCAACACTGGCGGTGGGGCCGGTTGCCCTGATATCGTTAATGACGGCATCCATTATCGGGGCTGCACATTTGCCTTCCGGCATAAGCCCGGTTTTGGCTGCCATGACTCTGGCCGTTATTTCCGGTATTATTTTGCTGGCGATGGGGCTGTTCCGGCTGGGTTTTATCGCCAATTTTTTAAGTCATCCGGTTATTTCCGGTTTTGTCAGTGCGTCTGGCGTTTTAATTGCGGTTGGTCAGGTGCGGCATTTGCTTGGCGTGCCCAAAACCGAAGGCAATCTGGCGGAAATTCTGGCGGCTTTGCTGTCCCATCTTCCCGATATCAATATTCCCACCGTCATTTTGGGTTTTGGCTGCCTGGGATTCCTGTTTTGGGTGCGTCGGGGGCTGCCAGCCATTCTACATCGTGTGGGGCTGGTTGGCATGTGGGCCACCTTCATTGTCCGGGCCGGGCCGGTTTTGGCGGTGATTATCACAACATTGGCAAGCTGGTATTTTGACCTGGCATCGCACGGGGTTAAAATTGTCGGCACAATCCCGCAGGGGTTTCCGGCCTTTGCCATGCCGTCCTTTAACCTGCAATTATGGCATCAACTGGCATTGCCCGCCTTGCTGATCAGTGTGATCGGTTTTGTCGAAACCGTTTCTGTCGCCCAGACACTGGCGGCAAAACGACGGCAGCGTATTCGCCCCGATCAGGAACTGATTGCGCTCGGCATGGCCAATCTGGGGGCGGGGTTTGCGGGTGGTTTGCCGGTCACGGGTGGTTTTGCCCGTTCGATGGTTAATTTTGATGCCGGGGCGCAAACCCCGGCGGCGGGTTTAATGACCGCAATTGGTATTGCGGCTGCAACCCTGTTTTTAACTCCGGTTTTGTATTATTTGCCCCAGGCGACATTGGCGGCCACCATCATTGTTGCGGTTTTAACCCTGGTGGATGTTACAGCCATCATCCATATTTTTCGCTATTCCCGTGCCGATTTTGCCGCGATGATGGTCACAATCGCTCTGACCCTGTTCTGGGGGATCGAACCGGGCATTGTCAGTGGTGTGGTGGTGTCCCTGATGCTGTATTTGCATCGTACCAGTCGCCCGCATATTGCTGTTGTGGGGCAAGTGCCCGGCACGGAACATTTTCGCAATGTCCTGCGCCATGATGTGGCGACAGGCACATCGGTTCTTACCGTGCGTCCCGATGAAAGCCTGTATTTTGCCAATTGCCGCTATCTGGAGGACCGCATTTATGCCCTGATTGCCGAAAATCCGGCCTTGCAGCATGTTGTGTTAATGTGTTCGGCAATCAATGAAATTGATTCAAGCGGCCTTGAAAGCCTGCATGAAATTAATGCCCGTTTGCGCGATTCCGGGGTGAGCTTTAATCTGTCAGAGGTCAAAGGCCCGGTGATGGATCGCCTTGATCCCAGTGGTTTTGTCACTGAATTGACCGGACGGGTTTTTCTGTCGCAATATGATGCGCTGGCAACCCTTGATCCATCGGCACTTACGCCGTGCCGGATTGCATAAATTGCACTGGGCAATTTGGGGATTTCGGGGAAAATATGCTGTTTCCCGGCCAGCAGAGTAACTCTGGTACCGCCCGCATATCCCGAAGGCTTTATCTATATGATTGACCCTGTCTTGCGTCTGGCAACGGATGCCGATCTTGCTGCTTTGGTACGTATTGAAAAAACCTGTTTTGATCAGGACCGCATGACGCGCCGCACCATGCGGCATTTCATGACCAGTACGACCGCCCGGTTTTGGGTCGCAGTGTGTGACGATGCCGTTATTGGCTATGTGGTGGTCATTCATCGCAGCAACACCGCCTTGGCGCGCCTTTATAGCATGGCGGTGGAACCGGCCTTTCAGCGGGCCGGTATCGGGCAAATGTTGCTGCGCCGGGCCGAGGAAACCACGCTGGACTTTGGTGCCCCCATATTGCGCCTGGAGGTCCATCCGCAAAATGGGGCGGCCATTTCGCTATATCGTAAAAACGGCTATCAGGAATTCGCCCTCTATCCCGATTATTACCCCGATCACAGCCCGGCTTTGCGCATGGAAAAGGTTTTGGTGCCGCAATCCCTCCGTCGTCCGTCACCGTTGCATTTTTATCATCAAACCCTGCCTTTTACCTGTGGTCCGGCATCTCTGATGATGGCGATGAATGCCTTGAACCCCGCCATTGAAATGGACCGCAGCAGCGAAATTGCCCTTTGGCGCGAGGCAACCACCATTTTCATGACATCCGGTCATGGTGGCTGTGGGCCATTGGGACTGGCACTGGCGGCACACAGGCGGGGGTTTAAGGCCGAAGTTCTTGTCTCGCGCGAGGGACCGTTATTTGTCGATACCGTGCGCAAGGACCAAAACCGCAAGGTGGTTGAACTGGTGCATTACGATTTTGCCGATCAGGCAGCCGAAGCAGGCATTCCCGTAACAGCCGGGGCCTTTGGCATTGATGACATCGAACGTCACACGCGCGATGGGCAAATGGCGCTGGTTTTGATCAGCCAGTATCGCATTTATGGCGATAAAATTCCGCATTGGGTGGTGGTTTCGGGCTTTGATGACCGGTTTGTTTACGTGACCGACCCCGATATTGGCGAGGATGACGAGCCCTATAACGGCAGCGATTGTGTTTCCGTGCCCATCCTGCGCCACGAATTTGATTTGATGGCACGTTATGGCCGATCAAAGCTTCAGGCAGCGGTCTTTATCGCCAAAGCATAAATAAAAGCCGGTCTTTCCAATCAAACAGAGCGACCGGCTTTTTTGCGTCAAATTGCCCAGGGTTGTGCGATCTGGCTTAATAAATGGGCGATGATGCGGCGATATAAATCCATGCCGATCACGGCATCTTCCACACCGCCATCAATGCTGGGATTGTCATTTACCTCAATCACCATTGGGCCATAGGGCGTTTCCTTGACATCAACACCATAAAGCCCATTGCCCATCAGGCGCGCAGCAGCAAGAGCGGTTTCAACAATGTTGGCAGGCGCGCTTTCCACCGGCACGGTTTCAAAGCCGCCTTCTTCGTAATTTTTGCCGTCATCTTCATGTTTGACGATCTGCCAGTGCCCCGGTGCCATAAAATAGCGGCTGGCATAAAGCGGTTCACCCCCGAGCACGCCAATCCGCCAGTCAAAGGTGGTTTCGACATATTCCTGGATCACCAGCAATTCCGAATTTTTAAACATCTCGCCGGCCACCTGTTGCAAATGTTCGGGCGACGTAACTTTGCGCACCCCGCGCGAAAAGCATCCATCAGGCACCTTTAATACGCTGGGGAAATTGAACTGTTTGCCAATTTCCTCGATCCGGCGTTTGTCAAAAATCGCGCTGCGCGGCGCCGGGATATGATGGGTGCGCAGCAATTCCGCCAGGTAAACCTTGTTCGTACAGCGCAAAATGGAGTCCGGGTCGTCAATCACCGGGATGCCCTCCTTGCGCGCCCGTTTGGCAAAACGATAGGTGTGATGGTCCAGTGCGGTTGTTTCGCGGATCAGAAGGGCATCAAATTCCGACAGGTGATGAAAATCCTTTGCGGTAATCAGTTCGGCCCGTGCGCCAAGGTCGCTTGCCGCCTGTACAAAACACGCCAGTCCGTCACTGTCGGAAGGCGGCAATGTTTCGTTCGGATCATACAGAATGGCGACAAGCGCGGTGGGCGCCCGCCCGTTTGAAGGTTTGCGCACCCGCCCGCGCAAATAGGCCTTAAGGGCGACTTCAAAGGCGGGCATTTCGCTGGTATCTAAATGTTGCAGCGAGGGTGCCTCGATCTCGCGCAGCAGTTTTTTGTCACCATTGTTTAAATGCAGCCGCAGGATCGGGCAGCGGAACTGGTCAAAGGCGCGCTGGGCCAGGTCGCGAAACCGTTTATCGGTGGTGCGGCCAAAATACACATCAATATGGTCGGGCCGCTCGCCGCCGGGCTTGGCAAGGGCGTCGGCAATCATCGGGCCAATTTGCGCGCGCGCGGTTTTTTGCAGGCGCTTCCAGTTCAGATCCAGCAGCACATCGGCTTCGGGGATCACCCTTTCGCTGCGGGCTGCGGCCAGAAGGCTGCAATAATAGCCGCGCGACAGATATTCATAGGAATGGCACAAATTGATAACGCGGCGATTGCGAATACCGTGGTTAAGGGCCAGGTAATCGCGCACTTTCATCACGCGCGCCCCGGCCACGGTAAAGGGCAGGTCACGCAAATTATCCACCAGAATAAGGGGTGCCCCGGTTGACATGGCCGGAGAAAGCTGGCTTGGCGCGTCAAACAGGTGGCGTTCCATGCGTTTGCCATCGGCACCATCTTCGTAATAGCCGGGCAGGGCGGCAATATCGATATATCCATGCCGCTCGTAAATAACCCGGGCAGACGGGTTGTCATCGCGGACCTCCAGGCGCATTTTGTCGCATCCTGCCTCAATCGCGACGCTTTCCAGCCCCGCCAGCAACTGGGTGCCAAGCCCTTTGCCGCGCCAGTTGTTGTCAATAGCCAGTGAATAAATGCGTGCCGTGCTGCTGCCCGCGCGCAGCAATAGCATGCCATAGCCGACAATGCCCGCTTCGCCCGCATCGGCCACAAGAACCCGTGCGGTGGGCTGGCGTAAAAACCGCAAAAAAGTCTCGCGTTTCATCCGGTCGGATGTAAAAACCGCGGCTTCAATGGCGCAAAGGCCATCAATATCGGCTTTTCGCGCAGTGCGAACAACGATGGGCGTGATTTGGGAATGTGGCATGGACGTAACCTTTGCGGCCGATACAGTAGCGGTTTGTTTTGCGGGGAAAGTCGCAAAATTTTTATTGTTTGATAGTGCCGTTCATTTGCGTGAAGGTCACGTATAATAATGCCAAAATAACGGTCATGTGGTTGCCATTTTTTGATGGCACGCATGGTAAATTGGCATTGAAACGCCGCATTCTAACAATGTCTCGTGAAACATTTGATCGCGGGCTGCGTATAATATTCCGAAAGACAATTTCGGACACAGGCACAAAAGGGACTTGGGTGTTTCCACATAAGGTTTATCCGCCATCCGGGGGATTGAAAAAACGGTTGATGATGTTGTCGGTCTGTCTCGGGGCGTCGATGGTCTCAGCCTGTTCATTTACCGATAAATTGCCCTTCGCCAATGGCGAAAGTTCCGATGCGCCCCAGGATGTTGCCCGGGCCATACCCTATTCGGTGACGTTTCAGGGCCTGGACCCGCAGGAAGAACGCCTTTTGGCCGCTCTTCGCGAAAATAGCACGACCATTCGCCTTAAAGACCGGCCAACGCCAACCAGGGCCGGGTTGGAACGCCGTGCTGATGACGATGTGGAACGGTTTGTCCGGGTTTTGCGGTCTTTTGGCTTTTATGATGCTGTTGTGAATTAT
This sequence comes from Thalassospira profundimaris, assembly GCF_003326755.1. Taxonomy (GTDB): domain Bacteria; phylum Pseudomonadota; class Alphaproteobacteria; order Rhodospirillales; family Thalassospiraceae; genus Thalassospira; species Thalassospira profundimaris_B. Next base: position 48,551 of record NZ_JPWH01000003.1, read on the forward strand.
GATATTCGCGATGCTGACACACCGCCTGCCAATGGCGAAAGTGAAATTGCGTCTGACGATATTGAAAAAATCGATGACGCAGACGCGCCGGAAAGTGACGGTGATAACGCCGAGCCTGCGGCACAAAAAGAAACAGCAGATTCCAAAGAGGCGGATGCGCCCCGCCCGGTTATTTTGCAGTACCGGATTGATGTCGGAACACCCTATCTTTTATCCGATGCCGAGTTAAAGATCGTTCATCCCGATGGCACATCCGAAACCCGTTCGATGACGGATGCCGAACTGAAAACCGCCAATTTGTCGATCGGGATGCGTGCCGAGGCAGAACCCATCATTCTGGCCGAACAAAGTGTGCTTGATGTGTTTCGCAACGAGGGTTATCCGCTGGCAAAGGCCGGGCAAAAGCGGGTTATGGCCGATACGGCGGAAAAAACCATTCGCGTTACCTATGAAGTCACGCCGGGAAAAAAGGCGACCTTTGGCAAAATCACTGTGGACGGGGCCACAGAAGTCGATGCCGATTTCATTCGCGGCTATCACGTCTGGGATTCAGGCGATGTCTATTCGCCGGAAAAAGTCAGCGAAACGCGGCGCGACCTTGCGCAATCCAATCTTTTTAATTCCGTGATCGTCAAGCCTGTTGGTCCGGTTGGGGAAAATGGTGAAATTCCCATCGAAATACGTGTTCAGGAAAGCGATCATCGCACCATTGGTGGCGGGCTGGATTATTCAACGGCCGATGGACCCGGTGCCAATGCCTTTTGGGAACATCGCAACCTGTTTGGCAAGGGCGAAAAGCTGCGCCTGAAGCTCGAAGGTTCCGGGTTGAAACAGGGCGCATCGGCCAGTTTTCGCAAGCCGCAATTCCTGCGTCGCAAACAGGCCCTGGTTGCCGACGGCGAGGCCACCAGTTACACCACCGATGCCTATGATGGTAATTTGGCAAATGCCTTTACCGGCATTGAACGCCGGTTCTGGAAACACTGGTCGGCGACCTATGGCGTTACAGTTGAATATTCTGATCTGACCGGGCCGGATTCCCCGAACGAGGAGTTTTATCTTGGCGGTTTGCGCGGTATTTTGCGCCACGACAATACCGATAATCCGCTTGACCCGACAGAAGGCGACCGGCTGGAACTCACGGTATCGCCTTATGTCAGTCTTGCCGGGGCGAATACCCAGTTTACCTCGGTCTCGCTTGATGGCTCGCAATATTATGCCTTTGACAAAAAGGGGCACTATATTCTCGCAGGGCGGGGCCGTATTGGCAGTATTTTTGGCGATGAACGTTCTTCACTGCCGTCAAACAAACGGTTTTATTCCGGCGGTGGTGGTTCGGTGCGCGGTTATGAATATCAAACCGTGGGGCCGCTTAATAAAGACGGTGACCCGGTCGGCGGGCGGTCGGTGCTTGAAGCAGGGCTGGAATTTCGCGCGCGTGTTACCGACAGCATTGGCCTGGTGCCCTTTGTCGAGGGGGGCAATGTTTATGAAACCGTCACGCCCAAGGATTTCGACCTGATGTGGGCGACAGGGCTTGGTTTGCGTTATTACACCGCCATTGGCCCGGTCCGGTTTGATTTTGCCGTGCCCTTGGATAAACGCGATAATATTGATGACGACTACCAGATCTATCTTAGCCTGGGTCAGGCATTTTAATGGCTGAAACACACAAGACCGATAAAACAGCCCAACAGGCCAAAACCCCGCGCAAAAGGGGTGTCCTGGGTTGGCTTAAGCGTGCAGTGCTGGGGTTTGTGGCCCTGCTTGTTATGCTGGTGCTGCTGGTTTTCATCGCCGGGACGGGCCCGGTATTGCGCTCTCTAACACCCTGGATCAATCGCACGGTTTCCGATGCGATCAATGGCCAGTTTGCCCTTGGAAGGGTGGAGGGCAGTTTGTGGAACAGCCTGTCGGTGTCATCGCTTAACCTGGATATGCCCGATACCGGGTTGAAGGTTGACGGCGACGATCTGATACTGGCCTGGTCGCCATTGGCGCTGCTGGGGGCAAAAGTCGAAATTGAGCGCGTTGGTGCATCGGCACTGAACATAACCTTGCCGAACGCATCATCCTCCAGCCCGGATGATCAAACCGAGGAGAGTGGCGGTTTTACCCTGCCGGTATCATTCGCGCTTGAAACCCTTGATGTACCCAAAATTCATATTACCCATCCGGCGGATGGGCGGGTTTTTTCCTATCAGCTTTCCGGTTACGCCCGTGCCAGCCAAAACCTTTCGGCGGTTTTGGCGCTGAACCTGCAACCGCTGGATGGCGGGGCGGATTATATTCGCGCTGATCTTGATTTTGATGCCGAAGGCCAGAAGCTTAAGGCTGATATTGAAGGCCACCTGGACCGCAAGGGCCTTGGCATGGCCCTGGCAGGTCTGACCGAAACCGAAGCCCCGGACGTCACCCTGTCGTTAAAGGGCAGTGGCCCTGCCAATGACTGGACAGGCGATTTGCAATTTACCGCAACCAGCCTTGCCTGTGTTAATGGTACCGTCAAGGTGCAAATGGGCGATGAAAAACATATTGGCTTTGGTCTCGATGTGGTGGCGCAAAGCCTGGGCGATTTGGCAAATTCTTTGCCGCCTGCCTTGCGCGGTGATGTCGCCCTTAAAACCGATGGTGTTTTCGATGGCAAAAACAGCCTGCTTGATATTGCATCCCTGAATGTCAGCAAGGACCGGCTTCTAACGGCTAGTGGAACGGCCAAAATCAATTTTGCCGATAACAGCCTTGATGCCAACCTGTCATCGGATATTGACGGGACGGCAAGTGCGCTTCTGGATAACGCCGTGCGGTGGCAGAAACTCAACCTGAATGCCCGTGCAAAGGGCGATTTGGCATTGCCCGCAATTGATGCGGATATTTCCGCATCCGGCATTGAAACACCCGTCTCGACAATTGGTACATTGACTGCAACGGCCAATCTGGTTCCCGATGGCGATGATTTTGCCCTGAAAGCCGATCTTCATACCCTTGGGCATGAATTCAGGGATGCTGCTTTGGGGGAAATGGCCGGGAAGAAACAGGATATTTCGCTAACCGCAGATGCGACCGGTGATTTTAGCGAAATTACGGTCAAAGACCTGAACCTGCAAACCCCTAAAATCAACGCCCGGGCCACAGCCGTGCTTGACGATACGGGGGCCGTGAAGGATGCCAGTCTGACCGCGGATGTTTCTGATCTGTCGGCATTTGCCGCCATTTCCGGCATGGATTTAACCGGCCAGGGACGTGTCGATATTTCCGGTCTTCGCTGGAATATCACCCAGGGCGGGCAGGCCAAAGTCAATATCACCACCCAACAGGCGGGTTTTGGCATTGCCGAACTGGACCATGTGGTGGGCGACAGTCCGGTCATAAAGGCCAATCTGGCCATTAGCCCGGTACTGGATCTCGCGGTGGATGTAAACACGATCCAGGCGGCAAATATTGCGGGGGCGGGTAAGGTTAATATCACCGATGATTTTAATACATTGTTGGTCACGGCAGATCTGGGGCTTAAGGCCGGGATTATCCCGCCCTCAATCCCGGTATCGTTAAAGGGCAAGGATGTAAAGCTGACCGTTGCCCTGAACGGGCCAATGGCGGCGCCTGAAGGCAAAATCACCCTTGCAGCACCTATTGTTGAAACGTCGGATCAGGTGTTTTCGGACGTCAAACTGGCGACCAATATGGTTTGGCAACCCGTCAAGGGCGATGGCGGCAAAATCTTGCAATTGCGCAATCGCGGCGGATTTTCGTGGCAGAATGCGCCTTATAAAATCAATGCCGATCTTGCCTTGCCGTCCGATGGATTGACGGTTTCAAACATTGCCCTGACCGGAGATCATATCGATTTGGCCGGTCATCTTGCCATGCCGGGCTATGCCGTCCCGTTAAAGGGTGACATTGCGTTGAATAAACTTGATGCGGTGATGACACAGGCCTTTGGCGTGCCGCTTGCCAATGGCCGGATCACGGCTGATGTCACTCTGTCGCCCAAAAATGCTGCGCAGCATATTGCGCTTGAGGCGCGGGCAAAAGGCTTGCGTATGGTCGGTCCCGACGGCATTGAAACCGCCCGGCTGGAAGATGTGCGCCTTGAGGGCCGCATTGATAATGCTTTCACCGATCCCGACCTTAATCTGACCCTGGAAGGGCGCGATATTGGCAGCAATGCCGGGCGCGTTGAAACCCTGAAGGCGACATTGGCAGGTGTTTTGAAGAAACTGGATGTCGATGTAAAAGCCCGGGCAATGGTACAAAACCGTATTCCGGTAAAACTCGATACCCGGGCGGAAATTGCCATCGCCAATGATATTGCGCTCACGGCCAGCAAGCTTGATGCCGATGTGGGTACACAGCATATATCCCTGCGTGCGCCGCTGGAATTTCGTCGTAGTGCGAATGGCCGTATGGCGTCCAATGCCGATATTGCAATTGGCAATGGCGCGCTTGGGGCAAAGCTTGATCTGGTGCCGGGGAAACGTTTTGTTGCCACAGTGGATGTTGCAGATATTGCCCTGGGGCCCTGGGGGGCGATGTTTGACATTTCCGGGCTGGATGGCAAGCTGACCTTAAAGGCCACTGCCGAAGAAACCCCCAAAAAACCGGCGACAGCCCGCATCGACGGGACAATCAGCAATATCAGCGTTGCCGCCGCGTCGCAGTTACCGCCGCTGACATTGGAATTAAAGGCCGATTTGCAGGATGGCAATGTGAATGCCGATCTTGAAATGGGTCGTCCTGATTTGAAGGTCCTAACCGCCAGGGGAACAGTGCCGGTTGATGTGTCGTTTCTGAAATCCCGGTTTGCCGCACGCGAGAATGAACCGATTTCAGCACAGGCCAAAATTGATGGCGATATCGGGCAATTTTGGCCTTATGTCCCGTTGCCGGACCATTCGCTCTCGGGCAATTTGAAACTTGATGCCAGTGTGGATGGAACGCTTGCCACGCCGCTTTGGCAGGGGACCGTTGCCTTGCGTGATGGCCGCTATGAACATTTGCAATATGGCACTCTGGTTCAGGACATTGTGCTGGATGGTGACTTTAATAACGATGGTTTTCAGTTAACCCGGCTGACCGCCGATGATGGCGGGCAGGGCTCGCTGACTGGCAAGGCCGATGTCAAACTGGGTGCCGGGGTGGATTACACGGCAAATATTAAAATGCGCAATATGGCCGTCACCCGCATGGATGAATTGCGGGTTTGGACTGATGTCGATGTGGATGTCACCGGTGATGAAAAAAAGGCCGACATTGAAAGCACGGTCACATTACGGCGTGGTGAAGTGGATTTAAGCGTGGCGCTGCCCGCATCGGTCCCCGAACTGAATGTGCAAAATCTGGCAAAAACCCAGGATGGCGAAAAGAAAAAAGACGCCAAAAAGAATTCGGGCGGTTTTGTTGCCACTTTGAATGCCAAGGTGGACGTGCCGGGACGTCTGTTTGTGCGGGGCAAGGGCCTGGATTCCGAATGGGGCGGGCACCTTGATATTACCGGCCGCGCGGATAACCCCAAAATTGTCGGCGAATTGCGGGCCTTGCGCGGGCAACTGGATTTGATTGGCAAAACCTTTGTCATCAAGGATTCCAAAATTACGTTTTCCGGCGCACAACCGCCCGATCCGCTTTTGAATATTGTCGGTGTCTATACAACCGATGATCTGACCGTGACGGCCTCTTTGTCCGGTCCGGCAACCGACCCGAAACTCAGCCTGACTTCCCAGCCAGCCCTGCCACAGGACGAAATTTTGTCGCAGGTCCTGTTTGGTAAATCGCAAGGCAGCCTCAGCGCGGTCGAGGCCGTTCAGCTTGCCAATGCCGCCGCGCAACTCTCGGGCAGTGGGGGCGGTCTTGATGTGATTGGCACCATCCGCAACTTTATCGGCGCGGATGTTCTTAGTGTGGATGGCGGTGAAAACGGGCCGACGGTCAAGGCGGGTAAATATCTGACCGATGATATTTATGTCGGTACCAAACAGGGCACCACACCGGGATCCAGCGGCGTCGAGGTGGAAATAGAACTCACCCCGCATATCAAAATTACCAGTGAAACCAGCGAAATCGACAGCAAGGCGGGTATTCAGTTTAAACTGGATTATTAAGCGGCCGTGCCAGACACAAAAAAGGCCCCGGTACCGATAGCTGGTAACGGGGCCTTTGCTTTTTTCGGGTGGCAGCTTTTACAGGGTAATCCCGTCAATTGGCACCAGGGCACCGCGTGCGCCAATCACGCAGGCGGCAACCTTTTGTGCAATGGCAATAGACCCTTCAATATCAAGGCCCTGCTGGCGGGCGGCAAGGTAGCTGCCGTTAAAGGAATCACCCGCCGATGTGGTGTCGATAACGCGATCAACCTTGGGCGGGTTCACTGTGCCGGTTTCGCCACTTTGCGTCAGATAGGTTGATGGCAGCGCCCCGTTTTTGACAATCACTTCACCCGCACCGGCATCAAGCCAGCGTTTGGCACAGTCGATCGGGCTGGCATCACCAAAAAGGGTGGCTTCATCGTCAAATGTCGGCATCAGAATATCGCTAACGGATGCCATATGGGCATAGGCGGCCTTGGCTGTTTCGCTGTCAGGCCACAGGCGCGGGCGGTGGTTGCTGTCAAAACAGATGCGCGCGCCGTTATTGCGCAGGATTGATAAAACCGCAAACAGCTTTTCCCGGTCTTCCTGGCTTAGAATGGCAAGCGAAATGCCGGAAAGATAAACCATGCTGTAATCCGCAAGGTTGGCCGCCAGTGTTTGATCATAACCGTCTTTTAACAGTTGCCGTGCAGCAGCATTTTGCCGCCAGTAACTAAAGCTGCGTTCGCCGCTGGCATCCGTCTGGATGGCATACAGGCCGGGCAGGGCACCCTCAATTTGTCGCACAAGGCTGGCATCCAGGCCGTCCTGTTTCCAGGCATCCATCATGGCGATGCTATAGGGGTCGTTCCCCAGGGCCGTGACATAGGAAATGGGCGCATTCACCTGGCTGGTGTTAGAGGCCAGCATGGATTTGCCCTGATTTTTAATCAGTCTGGTTGTCCGGGCCATGTAAACGGCAGCATTCAGGGTGTCCCCGGCATAAGACAGTTTCGCCGGGCCAAAAACGGATGCCACCCCATCGCCATCATGGGCAGTTGAGGCCGAAATCTCGATCATACATTCACCAATGAAGGCGGTTCTGGTCATGGCAGCAATCCTGTTTGCGGTTTATGCCCGGTATCAAAGCCGGTTTTCATTTTGTCGGTGCGCAACTTGCCGTGAAGTTCGCAATCCGTCAATCGCCGATCGGCAAAGGTCCGTTTGCGGGCAGAAGTGTGATCAGGGACGAACGGATGCGCCGCAGTTTTTCCTTGCTGCGCGCAGGGTTGCGCCGGGCGACCGCTGTTGCCAGCACATCTATCGTTGCCATAAAGACATGGCGGGTGGCCGTTGGCTTGTAAATATCGGGGCTTTCGGGCAGGGTCAGGCCAATGACAATATCGCTTTCGGCAGCAAGCGGGCTTTCGGGTTTGGTCAGCGAAATGACTTTGGCGCCATATTGCCGGGCAATGGCGGCACTATGTATCAGCTCTGCCGGGCGGCCGCTGGTGGATATGGCAACAATGACATCATTTTCGCCCAGTGTGGAGGCCAGCATACGCTGCAAATAACCGTCATTTTGCGATTGCGCCGGGATACCCAAACGGAAAAAACGGTTGGCCGCATCAAATGCGACCGTGCTGGACCCGCCACCAACCCCAAAAAAGGCAATCTGGTGGGCATTTGCCAGAATATCGGCAGCTTCATCGATTTTGGCATCCGAAAGCTGCTCGCGCAGCAGACGAAGGCTGTCAATAATCGTGCCGATCACATGACTGCCAAGAACATCCGGATCGGTAATATGGTCGTCAATGGGTTCCAGGGTCAGGTATTGCATGCTGACAGCAAGATTTTGCGCCAGCTTCATTTTGAAATCGCGAAATCCCTCGCATCCCAGACTGCGGCAAAACCGGATCACTGTGGGTTCGCTCACCCCGATATTGTTTGCCAGTTCGGATAAGGCGATGGATGTAACTTCTTCCAGATGTTCAACAACATAATCGGCAACCTTTTGTTCGCGCGCGGGCAGGGTTCCCGGCGGGCGGTGAAGCTGGCTGATGATGTCGGTTGCATTTTGCATCTGAAAGGTCCTGTTTCCAAGGTAACAGGGTGCCCGCCAAGGCACCCCGTTGATAGCTATCATTATTCAGGTTTGTAGGCGATAGCTTCGATTTCGATTTTGGCATCCACCATCAGCTTGGCCTGTACGGTTGAACGGGCCGGGCGTTCGCCGGGGAAAAATTCGGCGTAAACCCGGTTAAAGGTCCAGAAATCGCGGGTATCGTCCAGCCATACCGTCATTTTGAACACATCATCAAGCGTGCAACCGGCCAGGGCCAACGCCGTCTTGACATTTTCCATCGTGCGTTTGGTCTGGCTTTCAATGCCGCCATATTCAATTTCGCCATTTTCCTTCATCGCAACCTGGCCGGAAATATAAACAAAGTCACCGGCACGTACCGCAGGTGAAAAGGGCAGTTTCTGACCACCAGCACCGCTGCGTTCATTCCCGAAATGTTTGATCGACATGGAAATCTCCTTGATTTGGCTGAATGTTCTTCACGTAAAAAGTAGCTTAACTACTTATATCGTCGCTTATCTTGGATAATTTTGCGTATTTGAGCCAAAAAAGCCACAAAAATATGTAGACAAGCTACAAAAATGTGATCAATGTGTAGAAAAAATACAAACATTCAATCAGTGGAGAGAATAAATGGGTTTGCAGCGCGTCGAGGCATCGGCCCGCACACTCAGTAACGGTTTGAACTGGCTTGTCGAACGGGTCATCGCCGTTTTGATGCTGGCACTGGTGCTGGATGTCTGGCTGGGGGTGGTGGATCGCTATCTTGTTCACTGGCAATTAAACTGGCCCGCTATTTAATGATCTGGGCGGCATTGCTGGCGGTATCGGCGGGCATTGCAAGGCGCGAACATATCGGCATTGGCCTGGTTGTTCTCAATTTCCCCATGCGTTTGCAGCGATGTGTTCTTTTTTTGGTCGATGTCATTGCGCTGGCCGCCTTCATTTATCTCGCCTTTTACGGGTTTGATTTTGCCCTGGGCGGCATGAAACGCCATGCCATGATTTTTGGCATGACCCTGGCGCTGCCTTATGCCGCCGTGCCGGTTTCGGCCCTGTTGGCGGCCATTCAGCTTTTGCTGGTCGCGCTGCGTGACCAGGGGCGCTACATCCCGGTTGATCTGACGGAGGGCGCGGAATGATCGTCGCCATTATCTTTGTTGTTCTGATGGTTTTGGGCATGCCGATCGGTTTTGCCCTGGGCGTTGCCGGTGTTGTCGGCCTTTATGATATGGGCGGCGGCATGTTTCTGGTGCAGGGGCCCAGCAAGGTTTTTAACGGGCTTAATGTCTTTCCGTTTCTGGCGATGCCGTTTTTCATTCTCGCAGGCGAAATCATGAACCATATCGGCATTACCAGCCGTCTGGTGAAATTTGCCCAATCACTTGTCGGGCATTTCCGCGGCGGGCTTGCACATACCAATATGCTGGCAAGCGTGTTTTTTGCCGGGCTGACCGGGGCGGCCACCGCCGATGCCGCCGCCTTTGGCAAAACGCTGGTTCCGGCGATGGTGGAACGGGGTTATCGCCGTGATTATGCCTGTGCGGTAACAGCGGCGGGGTCCATTATCGGGCCGACCATTCCGCCCTCGGGGCTGATGGTGGTGTATGGGTCGCTGATGGGGGTTTCCATTGGCGGCCTGTTTGCCGCGGGTATTTTGCCAGGCCTTATGATTTGCCTGATCTGTATGACGGTGATTGCCGTTTCCGCCCGTCGCAAAAACCTGCCCAAGGAAGAACGCCGCGCCAGCCTGCTTGAAATCTGGAAAATCTTTAAATCCTCGATCTCTGCCCTGATCATGCCGCTGATCATTCTGGGTGGCATTCTGGGCGGTATTGTCACCCCGACGGAGGCAGCATCGGTTGCCGTGGCCTATGCGCTGTTCATTGGCGTGTTCGTCTACCGGGCGCTGACGGTCAAGGACTTCATTAATATGCTGATCCGTACCGCCCGGGTCACGGGGGTGATTTTCATCATCATCGCCTTTGCCTCCATTCTGGGCTGGTGGCTTAGTTTCAATCGCATTCCGCAGGAAATCGCCAGTGCCGTTCTTGGGGTTTCCAGTAATCCCTACTGGGTGATCCTTATGATCATCGGCCTGTTGATGGCGATTGGTATGGTCATGGATATCAACGCCATTCTGATCATTCTGGCCCCGGTTCTGGTGCCGTTGACCCTGCAAATCGGGATGGATCCGATCCATGCCGGCATCATCTTTGTGCTGGCACTGAACATCTCGCTTATGACGCCACCGGTCGGGGCCTGTCTGTTTGTGCTGGCATCCGTGACGGGGGAAAAACTCGAAAAAATCGCAGTGCAGCTTTGGCCGTTTCTGATCGCTGAAATCGGGGTGCTGCTGCTGTTTGCCTTCTGGTCCGATCTGGCGCTGGTTGTGCCGCATATGCTTGGCTTCCGTTAGGCATCGGTCCTTGCCAGAACGACTTTTTATCCGTCCTTGCCCGGGGCGGATCACCCTGGGGACCGGGTGTTTGGGGCGCAAAATAAACCCAATCAGGAGAGGTATTATGAAAACACTAAAACGTTTCGGGGCCCTGGTGGCCGCGACTGCGATGCTGGCCGGTACGGTTGGCACCGCCCATGCCGAAGCCAAAATTTTGAAATTCGCCCATGACAATAAACTGGACCCGTTTGAAAATCCGGCCCAGGCCTGCACGGCAGTTTTTGCCAATATTGTCGAGGCTGATACCAACGGGGCGATCAAGGTGGAGGTTTACCCGTCCAATCAGCTTGGCTCGGCTGCCGAACATGTGCAAATGGTGCGCGATGGCCTGATTCAGGCAACTTTGACGTCAACCGGGGCCATAGCATCCTATTATCCGCGGATCGATGTTTTGAACCTGCCATTCGCCTTTGACAGCAATGCCGCAACTTACGACGTCTATGATGGTCCGTTTGGTGTTGCCCTGGCAAAGGATATCGAGGCAACGCTGGGGGATGTCGAAGTTCTGGGTTTCCCCGATACCGGCGGGTTCTTTGCCGTGACCAATTCGCAGCATCCGATCAAAAATCTGGCGGATTTCAAAGGCGTGCGTATTCGCACCATGTCGCTGCCCTCGCATCAGAAAATCATGCAGGCATTGGGGGCCGAAGCCTATCCGATGGCCTGGGGCGAAGTTTATGCCGGTTTGCAAACTGGCGTAATTGACGGGCAGATGAACCCGGTTCCGACTGTAACCTTCGCCAAATTCAATGAAGTGCAGAAATATCTGACCCTGACCAATCACCTGTTTTCGCCCTACACCTTCATGCTGTCAAAAGCTTTCTGGGATGATCTGACACCCGATCAACAGCGCATTGTTCGTTATGCCGCCCAGTCCTGCGTTGTTGCCAGCCGGGGTGTGTCCCGCGTGATCGAGGCATCGGATCGTGGCCTCAAAGGTCTGATGGGCAAAATGGAAATCGATGCGCTGACGCCCGAAGAACGCGAACAGTTCAAGGAAGTGACCCAACCGGTCATGGAAAAACACGTTCAGGAAACGCTGGGCGACAAGGGTGTTGAACTGCTGAACCTGTTCAAAGCCGAAGTTCAGAAAGCCAACGAAAAACAGTATCTGACGGAATAAGTTTTCCGTCAGGCAGGGAGGGGGCTGTCTCCCGGCTTCCTCCCGCCACCCCTTATTCTGTTGATAATTTGTCACATTTTTATTGACCAATTTACCCAATACAAAGATCAAGAAGGACACGGGTATGCGGATTTTTTGCGCCTCCATCGCAACCGAAACCAATACATTTTCCCCACTTCGCACCGACATGGCCGATTTTCGTGAAAGTTTTTATGCCGCCCCTGGCGAACATCCTGAAACACCCACCCTGTGCAGTGCCGTTTTCACAATTGCCCGCGCCCGCGCGAAGGCAGAGGGCTGGGAACTGGTTGAGGGAACGGCCACCTGGGCCGAACCGGGCGGGCTTGTAAACCGTGATACCTATGAAACCCTGCGTGACGAAGTGCTGGCGCAATTACGTGCCGCCATGCCTGTCGATGGCGTGGTGCTGGGGTTGCACGGGGCAATGGTGGCGCAGGATTATCCTGATTGCGAAGGTGATTTGCTGCAATCGGTGCGCGATATTGTCGGCCCCGATGTGGTGATCGGCGCCAGTTTTGACCCGCACAGTCATTTAAGTGCCAAGCGGTTTGATGCGGTTGATATTCTGGTCGCCTTCAAGGAATTTCCCCATACCGATTTTGTCACGGCAGGGGCCTCAACCGTTGATCTGGTGTTGCGTACCCTGCGCGGCGAGATTGCGCCGGTCAAGGCGGCCTTTGACTGCAAAATGATCGAGGTCCTGCCGACATCGCGTGAACCGATGCGCTCCTTTGTTGATCGCATCAATGCGATGGAAGGGCGAAACGGTATTTTGTCGATTTCCGTTATTCACGGTTTCATGGCCGGGGACGTGCCGGACCTGGGGGCGAAGGTGATTGTCATTACGGATAATGACAAGGAACTGGCAACGCGCCTGTCGCGTGACCTGGGTATGGAACTTTTTGGTTTTCGCGGCACCACGCGGCCTGATTTTATTACGCCCGAACAGGTGCTTGAAAAACTTTCTTGTTCATCAAGTTTTCCGGTCGTGATCGCCGATGTTTGGGATAATCCGGGTGGCGGGGTTCCGGGTGATTCCACCCTATTGCTGCGCAAGGTGATGGAAGCCGGGCTAAGGGATTATGCCTTTGGCACAATCTGGGACCCGATGGCGGTGCGCATCTGCTTTTCAGCGGGTGAAGGCGGGCAGTTGCCCTTGCGTTTTGGCGGTAAAACATCCTCAACCGGGGGTGCTCCGGTCGATGCGATGGTGACGGTTAAAAAATTGCGCCGCAATTCCTGGCAAAGTTTTGGTGACAGCATCGTGCCGTTGGGGGATTGTGCCTTGATCGAGCTGCCGGATGGCGGCGAGGTCATTTTAAACACCAATCGGGCACAAAGTTTCGATCCGGATCTTTTTGCCAATATGGGCGTTGATCTCACAGCGAAAAAATATCTGTTTATCAAATCCACCAATCACTTTTACGATGCCTTTGCCAAAATCGCTGGCGAGATCATTTACGTCAATGTTCACGGACCTTATCCGTCCGATCCGAAAACCAACGGTTATAAACATCTGACCCGTGACATCTGGCCTATTGTTGATGATCCGTTTACTGCCGCATCATGATGAATCGAGCATAGAATGACCGAATTTGCCGAGCTTGAAACGCCCTGTGCCATCGTTGACCTGGATTGTGTCGAGCGTAATTTGCGCAATTACCAGGAATATTGCGACGAACACGGGATTGCGCTGCGCCCGCACATCAAGACCCACAAAATCCCCGATTTTGCCCTGCAGCAAATTGCCGTGGGGGCCAAGGGGATAACCTGCCAGAAAATCGGCGAGGCAGAGGTGATGGCCGATGCGGGTATCGATGATATCCTGATCACCTATAATATTATGGGCGAACGTAAACTGGAACGGTTGCGGACCCTTGCAAACCGGGTCAATCTGCTGCGTGTTGTGGCCGACAATGAATTTGTGGTGCGCGGCCTTTCGGCGGCCTTTGCGGATAACGCCAAACCGCTGGAAGTTCTGGTTGAATGCGATACCGGGGCCGGGCGCTGTGGGGTGCAAACCCCTGAGGACGCGGTAAAGCTGGCGGCATTGATCCATGATTTGCCCGGCCTGAAATTTATGGGGCTGATGACCTATCCGGTAGCGGGCGGTACCGCACAGGTCGAAGAATTTTTCCGGGAGGCGATGGCGGCCTGTGAAAAGGCGGGGCTGGAATGCCCGGTGCGCAGTTCGGGGGGAACGCCCGATATGTGGCAGGCCCATCTGGCCCCGGTGGTGACCGAATATCGCATTGGCACCTATATTTATAACGATAAATCACTGATGGAACGGGGTGTTTGCCAGGAAGAAGACTGTGCCTTGCATGTTCTAACGCAAGTCGTCTCCCTCCCGGCACCGGGACGGGCCATTATTGATGCGGGATCAAAGGCCCTGACATCGGATTTGCTGGGGCTTGAGGGTTACGGATATGTCGTTGGTCATCCCGAAGTTTCCGTTAAGGGATTAAGCGAAGAACACGGCATTCTCAGCTTTGATGCGGCAACGCAACCCTTTGAAATTGGCCAGCGTATTCGCATCATTCCCAACCATGTCTGTGTGGTGAGCAACATGTTTGATTATGTGCAGCTTTGCCGGAATGATATTTTTGAAAATCCGGCCTTTGTTGCCGCACGCGGCAAGGTTCTGTAACCGGTTTTATCTGTTTATCTGTTAATATGATAAAGGCGGCTTTCGGCTATTCCGGTGCTGCCTTTGTCATTTCCGGTCAGTCATCATTATTGGGTAAATAGCCGATAAAACCGGTAATGCGCCATTTGCCGTCAGCGCCTTTTTGGCAGTAATAATGCGTTTTCCAGAGCAGGCGGTCTTCGCTGCCATCGGTCTTTCTGATGCTGCCGTTAAAATGCTTGCGCGCCAGCGCCCGGTCGCCACTGATTTCGATATGCTCCAGCTTGGTGGCGGCAAAAACCGCGTCAAATACCGGTTCGGCATAGTCGGTGTTCTGGCTGGCGCGTGCCTGTGACAGCCACGTATCGCGATAGGCCGCCAGGTCGGGAAATGCCAGTGTCCAGTCATCCGGGTTAGCCGAAGTATGGGCATCAATGCCGTAAAAGCCATTGGCGGCAAAATCATTTTCCACCAATGACCAGTCCGCCAGGACAAAGGCCGTAATATCGCGCGGGACAAGCATGTCCCAAATCGCATTGCGGTCGGCATCCTTGGTCGGGAAGGGGCAGGTTTGATTGCTGGTCATATTGGGTCCCTGTTTTGACAGTGGCACATTTTTGCAGCGGCCTACTGTGGCATTTTTGGCTGTCAAATGACAGAAATAGTCTCAAAAAATACGTAGTTTTACGTATGCAAGACAAAAATTTTAAGCTTAAAACAAATGGGCTGTTGCAACAGTCCGCAAATTGAGGATCAATAGAAAGGCAACAAAGAACAAATCAAAATAAACCATTTATAGTCAGGCTTCAGGGAGACATTTAAAATGTCACTAAAAGGCAAAAAGGCTGCATTGCTGGGGGCGGCAGCCGTGATGATGGGTAGCTCTATTGCAACATTTGCGGCACAGGCGGCCGAACCGGTCAAGATTGGTATGATCACAACGCTGTCCACCGGGGCGGGGTATTTGGGCGATGACATGCGCAAGGGGTTTGAACTGGCGATTGCCGAACAGGATGGCAAGCTGGGGGGATCGGACATCAATCTGATCGTCGAGGATGACGGTTTGAAACCCGAAAGTGCCCGTCAGATTGCCACCCGCATGATCGAAAGCGAACATGTTGATCTGATGACGGGGATCATTTTCTCGAATGTGGCGATGGCGGTGGTGCCCAAGGTCGTGCGCGATGGCATGATCTACATTTCCACCAATGCCGGCCCCAGCCTGCTGGCCGGGGCGAAATGTGACCCGAACTATTTTAATGCGGCCTATCAGAACGATAATATCCACGAGGCAATGGGCCAGTATGTACAGGACCAGGGCTTTAAAAAGGTTTATCTGCTGGCCCCGAATTACCCGGCTGGCAAGGATGCACTGGCCGGTTTCAAGCGATATTACAAGGGCGATATCGTTGATGAGGTTTATACCAAGCTGGGCCAGACCGACTATGCCGCCGAAATTGCATCCTTGCGCGCGGCAAAGCCCGATGCGGTGTTTTTCTTTTATCCCGGCGGCATGGGGATCAACTTTATCAAGCAATATGCCCAGGCCGGTTTGAAAGACGACATCCCCCTGTTTGGCCCGGCCTTTTCCGCCGATGAACATCTGGTTGATGCGGTAGGCGAGGCTGCGGTGGGAATGAAAAACACCTCGCACTGGTCGCACGATATGAATAACGACGCCTCGAAAAAGTTTGTGGCGGATTATGTTGCCAAATACGGTGCCAAACCCAGCCTGTATTCGGTACAGGGCTATGATGCCGCCAATCTGATTGGCAGTGCCATTGCCGCCGTTGGCGGGGATATGTCCAAAAAGGATGATTTCCGTGCCGCCCTGAAAAAGGCCGATTTTACCTCGGTCCGGGGCAATTTCAAATTTGGCAACAATAACCATCCGATCCAGGATTTTTACGTCCGCGAAGTCGTGGCGGATCCGGATGGCGGCTTTACCAACAAACTGGTTGGCAAGGTCTTCTCCAACCATGTCGATGCCTACGCATCCGAGTGCAAAATGTAATTTTGCCCTGCGCAATATGTTGAATGGCCGGTTTCGTACCGGCCATTCGGTTTTGGCACCGGAAAATGAACATGCTTTTATTCCTCGAGCAGCTTTTGAACGGGCTGCAATTTGGCGTCACCCTGCTTTTGATGGCATCGGGGCTGACCCTTATTTTCGGCATCATGAACCTGATCAATCTCGCGCATGGGTCCTTGTTCATGGTGGGGGCTTATGTTGGGGCAACAGCCATTGCACATGGATCGGGGTTTTTTCTGGGTCTGCTGGCGGGTATTGCGGCGGCGGCCTTAACCGGCATGGCAATGGAATTGCTGATCATGCGTCGCCTGTATCGCCGCGACCACCTGGACCAGGTCTTGGCGACATTCGGGCTGATTTTGTTTTTCAATGAAATGGTCAGCATCATCTGGGGCCGTCAGCCCGTTGCCATGAACACCCCTGACTTCCTGTCTGGCACGGTGGAGTTTATTCCCGGTGCGCCTTATCCGGCCTTTCGCCTTGCCGTCATTGTGACCGGTATTGTTGTCACCGGGCTTTTGTATTTTCTGGTGATGAAAACCCGTATTGGCATGTGGATCCGTGCGGGGGCCTCAAACCGGGAAATGATTGGCGCACTTGGCGTCAATATTTCGCTGCTTTATACGGTGTTGTTTGGTTTTGGCGCGGCCCTTGCCGGTTTGGCCGGGGTGATGGCGGCACCGTTTAGTGCCGTGCAGTCCGGCATGGGTGAAAACATCCTTATTCTGACATTTGTGGTCATTGTTATTGGCGGTATCGGCTCTATTCGCGGTGCGGTGGCCGGGGCATTGTTAATTGGCCTGACCGACACATTGGGCCGGGTTTACATCCCCGATTTGATGCGCCTTTGGTTGCCGCCTTCGGTGGCCGATGGGACCGGGGCGTCGCTGGCATCAATGCTGATTTATATCTTGATGGCCGTTGTTCTGGCCTTCCGGCCGCGGGGGTTGTTCCAGACACATGGTTAAGAATTTTTCACGCAAAAGCTGGGCAACACTGGCGATTTTCGGGCTGCTGGCCCTGGTGCCCCCCATTGCGCATGCCTTTGACAATGCCTTTTTGATCACGATGTTCAATCGCGCCCTGATTTACGCCATCGCAGCCGTTGGGCTGGACCTGATTATCGGGTTTGGTGGCATGGTCAGTTTTGGTCATGCGGCATTTTTTGGCATTGGCGCCTATACAGCGGGTATTTTGGGGACTCATGCCTTTGATGGCAGTGATTTTATGTTCGGCTGGACGGGCAGTAACGCTGCCCTGGTGGTCTGGCCGCTTGCCATGCTGGTGGCGGCCTTTTTCGGGGCGATTATTGGCCTGATCAGCCTGCGTACATCGGGTGTTTATTTCATCATGATCACCCTGGCCTTTGCGCAGTTGTTCTATTTCTTTTTCGTCTCGCTGTCGCAATATGGCGGGGAAGACGGCCTGTCATTGTGGGACCGCAATACGCTTCCTGGTCTTGATCTCTATGATCGCAACACATTCTATTATCTGTGTTTCGCCATTTTGCTGGCGGTGTGGTTTTTCCTGTCCCGTCTGGTGGCGTCGCGCTTTGGGCGTGTCATTATCGGTTGCAAGCAAAATGAACGGCGGATGCGCGCACTGGGCTATGATCCGCTGCTTTACAAGCTGGTGGCATTTTGCATTTCTGCCGCCATTGGCGGCCTCGCGGGTGCGCTGATTGCCAATCATTCCGAATTTGTCAGTCCCGGCCTTTTGCACTGGTCGCGGTCTGGCGAATTGATGGTAATTGTAATCCTGGGCGGTATGGGAACCCTCATCGGACCGGTTTACGGGGCGCTGGCCCTGTTTCTGCTGGAGGAAAGCCTGGTATCCTTTACCGAACACTGGCAGGTGATTTTGGGGCCGATCCTGATTTTGGTTGTTGTTTTTTTCCGGGGCGGCATTGTCGGTTTCCTGACCGGCAATGGCAAGGCATCCGTAAAATCCGGGGACGATCATGGTTGAACAACGCACCATCGGCCCGGTATTTGCGGCCAAAAACCTGTTTAAAAGTTATGGGGGCCTGCGGGCGACCGACAATTTGTCGCTGCAATTGGAAACGGGTAAAATCCATGCCCTGATCGGCCCCAACGGGGCAGGTAAAACCACGGCCCTGTCGCAATTATCGGGCGAATTGCAACCTGATGAAGGCCAGGTCTGGTTTTGCGGGCAGGACATTACCCGTTATTCCATGCCAAAACGGGCGCGGATGGGGGTGGCGCGGTCGTTTCAGATCACCGCGATTTTTGATGACTTTACCGTTGCGGAAAATGTCGCTGTTGCCGTGCAATCCCGTGCCGGGCACCATTTTTCATTTTGGCGGGCGGTTGGCCGGGATAAAGGCATCAATCACCGCACCAATGAATTGTTGGATCTGGTCGGTTTGGCGGCCTTTGCCCGCCGACGTGCGGCCGATTTGGCCCACGGGCAGAAACGCCAGCTTGAAATCGCAATGGCCCTGGCGCTTGAGCCAAAGGTTTTGTTGTTAGACGAGCCAATGGCGGGCATGGGCCCGACCGAAAGCACCCAATTGGCCGAATTGCTGGAACGACTTAAACAGGATTTCGCCATTCTGCTGGTTGAGCACGACATGAATATCGTTTTTCGCCTGGCCGATATTATTTCGGTTTTGGTGAACGGGGCGGTCATTGCCTCGGGCACGGTGGAGGACATCCGTGAAAATGAAGATGTGCAAAAAGCCTATCTGGCGGAGGGATACTGATGCTGGAATTGCAAAATGTCGAAACCAGTTATGGCAGCAGCCAGGTTTTGTTTGGCGTGAATTTGCAAATCAATGAAGGCGAGATCGTAAGCCTTTTGGGTCGGAATGGGATGGGAAAAACCACCACGGTTCGATCCATTATGGGGTTAACCCCGGCAAAGGCGGGCGCCATCCTGTTTAAGGGCAATGATATTTCACGTCAAAAATCCTTTCGCATTGCACGCGCCGGGATTGGCCTTGTGCCCGAAGGACGGCAGATTTTTCCCAACCTGTCGGTCCGTGAAAATCTGGTGGCAACAGCACGTGGAAAGGGTTGGGACCTGGGGCAGATTTACGACCTGTTTCCGCGTCTGGCTGAACGTCAGAACAATATGGGCAATCAGCTTTCGGGGGGTGAACAGCAAATGCTGGCGATTGGTCGGGCGCTGTTGACCAATCCGGACTTGCTTATTTTTGATGAAGCAAGCGAGGGGCTGGCCCCTGTGATCCGGACCGATATTTGGGCCAGCATTCGCAAATTGCGCGATATGCGACAAACCGTTCTGATCATTGACGGCAACCTCGATGCGCTGATGGCGGTGTGTGACCGGCATTATGTGTTGGAAAAGGGACGTATTGTCTGGAATGGTTCTTCGGAAGAATTTGCAAATGCGCCGGAAATAAAGAAAAATCATTTGGGTATTTGACACATTTGATAATGGCCTTAGCAGAACGGGGAAGCGCATATGGGATGGGGTGGTTTTACAGCGGCAGAGGTGGAATGGCAGTATAATCCGCGCGAAACCGTGCCGGATTTTGCCGATCATTTTTCCCGATTTGCGGCAGAATCGGAAAAAACCCGCGCGGATTTGCATCACCTTGCCGATATACGATTTGGCCCCGGTCCCAAAGAAACGATGGATGTTTTTCCTGCGGCTGACCCAAAATCACCGATCCATGTTTTTTTTCATGGGGGTTACTGGCGCAGCCAGGACAAGCGCGATTATGCCTTTATTGCGCGTGACATGGTGGCGGATGGTTTTACGGTTGTTTTGGCCAATTATGATTTGTGCCCCGATGTTAGCGTGGCCGAGATTACGCAACAGGCAATCCGCTGCATTGCCTATATTTACGACCATATCGATGACTTTAATGGCGATCGTAACCGGTTAAGCATTTCCGGCCATTCTGCGGGCGGGCAGATTGTCGCCCGGCTGGCCGCCCATGACTGGCACGGCGAAATTGGTGATGAGAGCCCGTTTAATGCCGTTATTCCGGTTTCTGGCGTGTTTGATCTGGCACCGTTGCGCTTTACCACAATAAATAATGATATTCACCTGACCGAAGAAAGTGCGGCGGATAATTCCCCCATGCTTGATGCCGTGCCGGTGGGGTCAAACATGATGTTGGTGGTTGGCGCGCTCGAAACGCCGGAATTTTTGCGCCAAAGCCAGGCTTATGCTGCCTATTGCAGCAAAAACGGATCGAATGTTCCTGTCCATCAGGCATGGGGAGCGAACCATTTTACCGTTCTGGACGAGCTTTATGTCCATAGTGGTGCGCTTTATGGCAAGCTAAGGCGGATGATCAGTCAAATGGCGTGAAAAACGGCACGATACAGGTGTTGCGAACGGGTAAAACAGTGGTTTGCGACGGTGACGATACCCTGTCAGTGTGATAGGGTTATGGTGCGTTACCAATTGAATAATCACAAATTTTACAGGCAGGCCCCATGCGTTTCGTCACCGCCGAAGATATTGACCGTTCTGTTCCCCCGCGCGACATGGTTGAAGCCCTGCGCACCTGGTTTGCCAAGGGCTGTGAAACGCCGTTGCGCAGTCATTTCAACATGGAACGGACAAATGAGGATGATGCCACCCTGCTGGTAATGCCATCCTGGGAAAAGGATGGTGCGGCGGGGGTAAAGGTGGCTGCCGTTGTGCCGGGGAATGCGCAGCGGAATCTTCCGGCGGTATCGGGGATTTATATTTTGCTTGATGGTGTCACGGGGCAACCCAAGGCCGTGCTGGATGGCACGCGCCTGACAACGCGCCGCACCGCGGCCGCATCGGCCCTGGCGGCGGATTATCTTGCCCGCCGGGATGCAAGCCATCTGGTGATGGTGGGGACGGGCGCAATGGCGCCGAATTTGATTGCTGCCCATGCGGCCGTGCGCCCGATTAAAAAAGTCACCCTCTGGAACCGCCGCCCGGAAAAGGCGGTCACGCTGGCAAATGAAATTGAACTTTTGGGGTTCGAGGCCAGCGGGACGGATGATCTGGAGGCCGCCTGCGGCACTGCCGATATTATTTCCTGTGCCACGCTAAGTACCGAACCGCTGGTGCGCGGCGCCTGGCTGCCCGAGGGCGTGCATGTTGATTTGGTCGGGGCGTTCAAACCCACCATGCGCGAAACCGATGATGCGGTCATGCAAAAATGCCGTCTCTATGTTGACAGCTTTGATGGGGCCTCCGCCGAAGGTGGGGATGTTGTACAGGCAATTGCGTCTGGTGCGATTGGCAAGGACGATATTAATGGCGATCTGTTTGATTTGACACGCGGGAAAGTCAAAGGCCGCCAGTCGGATGATGAATGCACTGTGTTCAAATCTGTCGGTCATGCGCTGGAAGATTTTGCCGCCGCCGTGAGTGTTGTCGAGGCCCTCGATAAATGATCAGTCGCAGTCTTTTCGGTCCGGATATGCTGATCAGCTATCGTGGCGATGTTCAG
Organism: Thalassospira profundimaris; assembly: GCF_003326755.1. Taxonomy (GTDB): domain Bacteria; phylum Pseudomonadota; class Alphaproteobacteria; order Rhodospirillales; family Thalassospiraceae; genus Thalassospira; species Thalassospira profundimaris_B. The sequence continues at coordinate 70,402 of NZ_JPWH01000003.1, forward strand.
CCTGAATGGATCGATTTTAACGGCCATGTCAATGTCGGCTATTACATCGTGGCGTTTAATCTGGGGTCGCTTGCATTTCTTGATGCTGTCGGGTTGGGCAGGACATATCCGGCCCGGCGCGGCGGTACGACCTTTGCGCTTGAAATGCACGCAACCTATGACCGGGAGATCCATCTGGGTGACAGGTTTGAATTGCATACGCGGGTGCTTGATTGTGATGCCAAACGCATTCACATGTATCATGAAATGCGCCACGCGGATGAAGGCTGGCTTTCGGCCACCAACGAAATCATCACCATGCACATCAATATGGAAACCCGGCGTTCGGCCCCGTTTCCCGACGATATTTTTCAAACCTTGGACGGCATTCGCAAAGCGCAGGAAAATTTACCCGTGCCATCTGGCGTGGGGCGCACGATTGGCATCCGGCGCGGGTAGAATATGTCTTATGCTGCGGGTTGATGTTCTTCTGCCGGGACATAAAGATTACAGGCTTCGCGATCCTCATCAATATAGACCTGGCGTTCAAAGACCATGCCCAGGCTTTCCAGCAGGCGAATGGAGCGTTCATTCTCTGGCAGGGTAAAGCCGACAACCCGTTTCAGACCCAAATCCTGATAGGCATGGCTCAATGTCGCCCGGGCGGCCTCGCGGGCAAAACCCTTGCCCTGCCATTCGCGCAAAAAGGCAAAACCAATGTCAGGGTCGGGCAGGCTTTGGCGCTGGACAAGGCCGCATAGACCAATTGTTTCGCCAGTTTTGGCAAGGTCGACCATATAAAGGCCAAAGCCGGAGCGTTCATAGGCGCTAATCAGTTTTTCGTTTATGTAGACGGCTGCAGCGGCCAGATCCCCGATGTTACGGTCGCCGATATACTGGATCCAGTCTGGCTGATTAAGCAGTTCCAGAACAAAGGCTGCGTCATCATGTGTTGCTTCTCGCAGGATCAGCCGGGATGTTTTGAGGGGCAGCATGTCAGGCCATTCTTTTTGCGTAAAAAACATATAATAATTACCCGTTAAGCTGGTAACATATTGCCAATTTGTCAAAATGTATTTGACCCATAGCAACGGAGAAAAATATGACAATTCGCGCGATAAAGCTGAGTTTTGAAGGGGCTATGGGGGCATCGCTTTCCGCGCGACTGGACTTGCCGGCCGGGCCTGTTCTGGCCTATGCCCTGTTTGCGCATTGTTTTACCTGCACCAAGGATCTGACGGCGACCCGCAAAATTTCCCAGGCGCTCAATGTGCAGGGTGTTGCTGTTTTACGGTTTGATTTTACCGGGCTTGGCGGTTCGGGTGGTGATTTTGGATCTACCAGCTTTACATCGAACCTGGAGGATTTACGCCGGGCGGCGCAATATCTGCGCGACGAGTTTGAAGCCCCGAAATTGCTGATCGGTCATTCGCTGGGTGGGGCGGCGATGCTTGCCGTTGCCAAAGATATCCCCGAGGCCCAGGCTGTTGCCACCATTGCAGCTCCGGCAGATGTGGCGCATGTAACGGAAAACTTTGCCGCCAAGCTCGACGAAATTCGGATGGCCGGTCAGGCAGAGGTCTCGCTTGATGGTCGCCCTTTTACCATTAAAAAACAGTTTCTTGATGACCTTGCCGCGCATGACATCGAAAAGTCCGTTTCCCGGCTTCACAAGGCGTTGCTGGTGCTGCATGGCCCGTTGGACCAAACCGTCGGGATTGACAATGCAACGCGCATTTTTACCGCCGCCAAACATCCCAAAAGTTTTGTTTCGCTTGATAAAGCGGATCATCTTTTACGTGCCAGAGATGATGCGGCCTATGTTGCGGGTGTGATAGCGGCCTGGGCGCGACCCTATATTGGACATACAGATACGGCAAAATCCTTGGTGCCGGTCGCAGGAGACGGCCCCGACGGTGTGATGGCGCGTGAAACCGGGCTGGGAAAATTTCAGACCATGCTGGTTGCCGGGCGTCATCGCTTTATGGCTGATGAACCAGAGGCCGTGGGCGGACTGGATAGTGGTCCATCCCCCTATGATTTTTTGGCATCCGCCTTGGGGGCCTGCACATCCATGACGATCCGCATGTATGCCGATCGCAAGAAAATTCTGCTTGATGGCATTTCCGTGCAGGTGTCACACCAGAAAATACATGCCGATGATTGCATTGACTGTAGCGAAAACGCGCGGGGAAGTGGGGCCAAAATTGACCGTTTTGAACGTGTCATTACCCTGCATGGAGATTTTGATGATGGCGTGCGACAGCGTTTGATCGAGATTGCCAATAAATGCCCGGTTCATCAGACCCTGGAAGGACATTCCGTGATTGTGACACGGGACGCACGCGATAACCGTAACGGATAAAAAGGCAGAATGCCAGACGGGGAGAATCCTCCTTTTCTGGCATTCCGCGAGGTCAAATCAGTCTTTGGCGGCGGTAACGATGAATTCCACCTTGTAATCGGGGGTTGCCAGCTTGGCTTCGCCACAGGCGCGGGCCGGTGTATGGCCCTGCGGGACCCAGGCATCCCACACGGCATTCATTTCGGCAAAATCATTCATGTCAGCCAGCCAGATAATGGTTTGCAGGATTTTTTCCTTGCTGGACCCGCATTCGGCCAGCAGGGCATCAACCTGTTCAAGGCATTTTTTGGTCTGGTCGGTGACGGATGCACCGGCTTCGCCGACCTGGCCTGCCAGGTAAACCGTGTTGCCATGCACAACGGCCTGGCTCATGCGGTGGCCGGTATGAAAACGTTCAATGCTCATAATATACTCCGTTTATAAGATTATAAGATCATAAGATTTAAGGGGCGGTTCAGGACCGCGACGTTATTGCGCACCAGTCAGTCATAAACAGCGCCAGGACTTCGGTCACTTGCATGAGCGACGAAATCGACACCCGTTCATCAATGCCATGAATGCGTTCTGCCTTTGGCCCGTAACATGTGGCAGGGATATTGCCATAGATCTGGAAAAAACGGGCATCGGTTGTTGCGGTTGAGGCGTAATTTTTTATCGTATTTCCGGTGACTTCCCGGTGCAGGCGGCCAATGGTTTGCATCATGGGGTGGTTTTCATCCATCACGCATCCCTCGGCCTGAAAACCGCGCCAGGTGATGTCAAAGGTGGCACCCTTGCACGCCGGATGATTGTCACGGGCCGATTGCGCAATGTCCTCGATGATTGTGTGAATTTTTGCCAGGTCCATAAAGGGATAAAAGCCAATGCGAATATCGGCCTGGCAAACGGGTGGCACGGTGGATGCCCATTCCCCGCCCGATATTTTGCCCAGATTGAAATTGACCGGATGGTGGTGCGCTCCATAGGCCGCGTGCCGGTGGTCCGGCTGGTTCCAAATCTCTTCAACTTCCTTCAGGGTGTCAAAAAAGCCATAGGCGGCCTCGATCGCATTGCTGCCTGCCGATGTATCGAGCACATGGGCGGGGCTGCCGGTAACGGTTAGCTGAAACCACATCACACCCAATTGCGCGGTCATCAGGGTTTGATTAAACGGTTCGGGGATGATGGCGCAATCGGCACGGTACCCTGCATGCAGGCAGGCCAGGGCACCGTTACCGGTGCATTCTTCCTCGACCACGGATTGGAATATGATTGGTGCGGCAGGCATAAGGTTGGCATCACAGAGGGCCTCGAAGGCATGGCAACTGGCAATAAGCCCTGCTTTCATATCGCCTGCACCCCGGCCATAGAACCAATCGCTGATGACATGCGGGGTAAAAGGTGGTTGTTGCCACAGTTCCGCCGGGCCGGTTGGGACAACATCAATATGCCCGTTCAAAATCAGGCTTTTGCCGGTCTGTTTTTGCGGCTGATACAGGCCAACAATATTTTCGCGGCCATCATAGCTTTCAATCACGGGCGGTGAAAAGCCGGGTTTGTCGCGCAGTTTCTCAACATCAATCGCAACCTTTTCAACGTTTAGCCCCATCGACTGATATTTTTGTGCCATCCATTGCTGCGCACTGTGTTCGCTGCCCAGCAGGCTTGGATGGGCGACCAGTTCGCCAAGGTCGCTCAAAATCTGATCGCGCCGGGCATGGACGGCTTGGCGCAGTTTTGAACGGGTTTTGTCGGTTGCTGTCATGAATCCGGCTCTATCGTTTTTGCGGCAAGGCCGGGCCGAGTGGGGGAGAGGGCTTCTTGTGTGATGCCCAGTTTTTTCATATGCCCGGGTACATCTTCACCGCAAATCATGCAGGCGGCGAATTCGCCCATTGCCGGGGCGGTTTGAATGCCATAACCGCCTTGTCCGGCCAGCCAGTAAAAGCCGGTCTGTGCCGGATCAAAGCCCGATACCGGGTCACCATCGGCAAAGAAACTGCGCAACCCGGCCCAGCTTTCACCGGGTCGGCCGACATTCAGACTGGTCATGGTCACAAGCCGGTCAATGGTAATCGCCACATCGAGTTCTTCGGGCTGGATGTCTTGCGGGGTGGTTGGTGTGGCATCGGCGGGGGAGACCAGCAATCGCCCGGCATCGGGTTTGAAATACAGGCCTTCGTCGATGGTGGCGGTCATGGGCCATTTTTCGGCATTGATGCCAGCGGGAAGGTCCACCATCACTGCCGTGCGGCGTTTGGGGGTAATGCCAAGTGGGGCGACATTTGCCGTGCTGGCAATTTCATCAACCCAGGCGCCGGCAGCATTGATAACGACCGGGGCTGTGAATTGATCGTTGCGGTAAGTGGTGATGACCCAGTTATCGCCGGTTTTTTCCATTTTGTCGACATGGGCGCGGGTGACAATATCGCCATTCATCTTTTTGAACTGGCGGATAAAGCCCCAATGCAGGGCATGAACATCAATATCCATTGCCGCGGGTTCCAGCGCGCCGCCAATAAACTGCCGGGTATCAATAATCGGGATCAACGCGCCGATTTGATCCGGTGTCAGCGCCTGAACATCCGCACCATTGGCGCGACCTTCGGTTAGAAGTTCGTCCAGTTTTGTTTCTTCGCCAGGCATTGCCACAATCAGCATGCCACGCGGGGTGAGAATGGGATGGTCGGTAAAACCGTCAGGCGGGGCCAGGAAAAAGGACCGGCTGGCCGTGGACATTTTACGAATGATTTTCGGGCCGTAAGTTTCGCTATAAAGCGCGGCCGAGCGACCGGTGCTGTGATAGCCCGGCTGGTCCTCGCGTTCCAGCACGATGACTTTTTTGCCCTTCTGCGCCAGAAAATATGCTGCAGACATTCCGGCAATTCCACCGCCGATGATGATGATGTCGGCTGAAGTCATGATCGTGCCTCCGCAAAGCTTCCAAGGAACTGAACAAGGTTGTCACCCAGGGTCGGGCTGACATATCCACCTTCCTGAACTATCACGGTGGGCAGGCCGATCAAGCTGATTTTACGGGCGATTTTGCCAAATCCGGAGGTGGAGACATTCAGCCCGCCAAATGGATCATCGCCAGACGCATCCAGGCCGCAGGCGACCACAAGGGCACCGGGGGCATATGTGCCAATCAGTGTGAGTGCATCATCCAGCGCGGCCAGAAACGCATGATCACCATTGCCAAGGGCCAGGGGGAAATTGCGGTTATATCCTGTGCCGCGGCCCGTTCCGCGTTCATGGGCGTGGCCCCAGTAAAACGGATAAAAACCGGTCGGATCGGCATGGATGGACAGGGTGAATACGTCGTCACGGTCATAAAAAATGTGTTGCGTGCCATTGCCATGATGCAGGTCGATATCCAGGATCGCGACACGGTCAAACCGTTCGCGCAATTGCGTCGCGGCAATGGCCGAATTATTGAGATAACAAAACCCGCCCGCAATATCGCGGCTGGCATGATGGCCGGGCGGACGGCACAGAGCATAAGTAAAATCGGCGTTTCCATCGCGCACATCGCAGGCAGCGGCAACGGCGCAATTGGCGCTGGCCCGGGCGGATTGCCATGTTGCGGCCGATATGGGGCAGGATGTATCGCCGAGGTGAAAGCCCGCTTTGCCTGCCGCCGTGGCGGGATAGGTGCCGGTGCGATCAAACGGGTGAATGTGCGGAATGACCATTTCGGCCCCGCCGCTGGCGCGCCATTCGTCATGAATGGTTTCCAAAAACAGCAAATATTCGGGCGAATGGACCTTTGCCAGCGGGGCAAGGCCAAAATCACCAGGGTTTTGGGGCGTGATTGACAGTTTATCCAGGGCTGACTTCAGGATTTCGGCCCGTTCCGGTACTTCGGGAATCGGTTTGCGCTCACCGCCAACCAGAAAGGTTTGACCGTGATGCAATATTTGATCGGGTGAAAAATAGGCCTGCATCATTTGCCGCTCTTTCCTTGGTCGTTTGGTGGTGGCGCTCGGGGTGGAATAAAACAAGGGAGCCAGGCTAAAACCCGACTTTGTCATATCCCTTGAGGCCCAGCATCTCGCGGGCTTCGTCCGGTGTGGCGATGTCAAGGTTCAGGCCGGTTAAAATGTCGCGAACTTTTTTAACCTGTTGGGCATTGCTGCGCGCCAGTTCGCCCTTGCGGATATAAAGGTTGTCCTCCAAACCAACCCGCACATGCCCGCCCATACCCGCCGACATGGCGGCAAAGGGCATTTGTGCCCGGCCGACACCCAAAACGGAAAAACGGTATTGATCGCCAAAAAGCCGGTCTGCGGTGGCCTTCATGTGCATCAGGTTTTCCGGGTCGGCGCCGATGCCGCCCAAAACACCCAGTACGAATTGTAGAAAGACCGGGCCTTTGACCAGCCCGCGATCAATGAAATGGGCCAGGGTATAAAGATGGCCGACATCATAACATTCAAATTCAAAGCGGGTGCCATTGGCTTCGCCCAGTTGCGACAGGATTGTTTCTATATCTGAAAACGTATTTCTAAATATGAAATCCCGGCTGCTTTCGAGGAAGTCCGGCTCCCAGTCATGCTGCCATTCGGTTTTGCGCTTTAATGCCGGAAACAGGCCAAAATTCATGCTGCCAAGGTTAAGCGACGCCATTTCCGGCGATGTGGTTTGCGCTGCACGGATGCGATCATCGACCGTCATGGTCATGCCGCCGCCGGTCGAAATATTGACCACCGCATCGGTCGCCGCGCGGATTTTGGGTAAAAATTGCCTGAAAAGTTCCGGGTCCGGGGCGGGAAAACCGGTTTTGGGGTCGCGGGCATGAAGGTGCAAAATGGCGGCCCCTTCATGGGCGGCGGCAATGGCCTGTTCGGCAATTTCATCGGGTGTGATGGGCAAATACGGGCTCATGGACGGGGTATGAACCGAACCGGTAATGGCACAGGTGATAATGACTTTATGGGCCATATCAAATTGCTCCCGCCTGTTTGAGTTCACTTTCAAGCTGGGTCAGGGCATTGCGCAACGGATCCAGAATATCGCCAAGCTGATCGGGCGTGATGGTCAGGGGCGGGCAGACCATGATGTGATCGCCACGATAGCCACCGCGTGTACGCCGCCAGTAAATGATCAGCCCCTTGTCATAGGCAATATCGACCAGCCTTGCTGCAGCCATATGTTGGGGCGCAATGGGTTCCATCGTGTTGCGATTGGCGACCAGCTCCAGGGCCAGCAACAGGCCCTTGCCACGCACATCGCCGATGAAGGGGAATGACGCCATCAGTTTGGTCAGTTCTGCCTTCAGGGCCATGCCCGATGACGCGGCATTTTCCAAAAGCCCGTCCTGTTCAATCACGTCAAGCACGGCATTGCCCGCCGCACAGGCAATCGGATTGCCCGCATAGGTGTAGCCATGAATAAAGCCGCCATGATCCAGCACGGGGCTGACGATCCGGTCCGGGGCAATCATGGCACCCAGCGGGGCGTAACCGGCGGCCAGTCCTTTTGATACGGCCAGAATATCGGGCACGATGTTCCAGTGTTCGGCAGCAAAATATGTGCCGGTGCGTCCGGCCCCTGTCATGACCTCGTCATAGATCAACAACACGCCATATTGGTCGCATATGTCGCGAATGCGCTGGTAATAGCTGTCAGGGGCAACAAGGGCGCCGGTGGCAGCCCCACCAACGGGTTCCATGATAAAGGCCAGCACGGTTTCCGGCCCCTGACGCAGGATTTCGGCCTCCAGCATGTTTGCATATTTAAGGCCGCGGTCATGATTGCTCAGGTCATCGCGGTCGAGATAGCAGGTAGGGGCCGGGATTTTGGGTTGATCGACCATCATCGGCGCAAAGGGGGCGTGCATGGGCGTATAGCCGGTGATCGCCAGTGCGCCAAGCGTTGAGCCATGATAGCTGGGAAAGCGTGAAATGACCTTGCTGCGCTGGGCCTGTCCGATGGCAAGTGTATATTGACGTGCCAGTTTCAGACAGCTTTCAACGGCCTCTGACCCGCCGGAAACAAAAAACACGCGTTCCAGATCGCCCGGCGCACGTTCCGCGAGGCGCCAGGCCAAAGTTTCGGCAGCATCATTTTCAAAATGCAGGCGATAGGCAAAGGTCGCCCGTTCCATTTGCGCCTGCATGGCGGCAAGAACACGCGGGTCACTATGGCCGATATTGCTGACCATTGCACCGCTGGACGCATCGATGTAACGCTGGCCGTTCACATCCCACATATACACGCCTTTGGCATGGTCGATCACCGGGCGGCGCGACCGGCTTTGATAGAATAGTCTGGATTCCCGGTTATGCCCGGTTTTTGTGATTTCATGGGTCATTTCGTGGGGCTTTCTAAAACCGGTCAGTCGTGATGACCGGGTAACAACACACAGTTACGTGCAGGAATGTGCATGAAAATATCGGCACCCTCGCCAAAGGGATGCTGGTCAATCGGGTTGATGACCTGCCAGTCCTGGCCTTCGGCAGTGATGAAATAGCGGGCCATTTGCCCCAGGTAATCCACGGTTTTGATGCGACCGGGGATGCTGGTGCTATCGTTTGAGGTTGGGTTTTGATTGGTGGAGACCATAATTTTTTCCGCGCGAATGACAGCACGGATATTTTGCTGGCGGTTGACCCGTTCGATTTGGTGGATGGTGGTCTTAAGGGTGGTGCCGCCCTCAAGTTGTACCGGTGCTGTTTCACCTGAGGGCTCGGCCAATGTCCCGGCAAAGATGTTGGAATGGCCCAGAAAATCGGCAACGAAGGCCGATGACGGGTTGTTGTAAACGTCTTCCGGTTGGCCTTCCTGTTCAACAATGCCGTCTTTCATCACCACCAGTTTGTCTGACATTGCCAGGGCTTCGGACTGGTCATGGGTGACAAAAATGGTGGCAACGCCCAATTCGCGTTGAATGCGTTTCAGCTCGACACGCATTTCTTCGCGCAGGTTCGCATCAAGGGCTGACAGGGGCTCATCAAGCAGCAATACATCGGGTTCGATAACGATTGCGCGGGCCAGGGCAATGCGCTGTTGCTGCCCGCCGGAAAGCTGGTTGGGGTAGCGGTCCGCTACATGGGGCAACTGCACCAGATCAAGGGCGGATTTAACCTTTTGCGCAATGTCGGCCTTGTTGACATTGCGGTATTTCAAACCAAAGGCGATATTGTCAAAAATGGTTTTGTGCGGAAAAAGCGCATAATTTTGAAAAACCAGCCCCAGATTGCGTTTATGGATGGGCAGGTCATTGACCCGCCGGTCCCGGATCACAAGGTCACCTTCGGTAATGTCGGTCAGACCCGCAATCATGCGCAGGGTGGTGGTCTTGCCACATCCCGATGGCCCCAAAAACGTGACAAAGCTGTTTTCAGGAACGGTCAGGTCCATTTTTTTAACGGCGGTAAATTCGCCATATCGTTTTACGACATTGCGCAATTCAACGGCATGCTGGCGTTCGGCCATGTTTTCAAACCTTTGTCATTGGTTTTCAAACAACCCGGCCCACCTTGGGGAGATATTGGCAAAGCCGGGTTGTCTGGCGGGGCGGGTTTAATAACCGCGCTGTACCCGCGAGAATTTTTTGGACCACTCGGCCTCGTTCTTGTTCCAGTAAGCCGGATCAAAGAAGCTAAGCCCATCAAGGGTGCCGCTGGGGTCAAATGCCGGAAGGGTCGGAATGATTTTGCCCAGTTCCACCTTTTTCGGGTCCAGTGCAGGCGGGTAGAACTGCCCTTCGGCCACGGCAATGGCGACTTCGGGTTCGAGCATGAAATTGAGCAGTTCTTCACAGGCCGCCATCGGGCTTCCTTTCAGAACAAAAATACATTCCTGCCAGCCCAGGCCGCCTTTGGGATCATAATAGCCAATGTCATGCCCCTGATCCTGAAGGGCGCGAATACGGCCCGACCAGCCTTCGGTGACGTAAATTTCCTCTTCGGCCAGCAGGCTCATCAGCTCCGCCCCGGAGGTCCAGTATTTCAGGACAAGGTCACGGTTTTTACGGATCATGTCCCATACCGCTTCCATATCGCCAATGTTATTGGGATCCTGGTCTGATTGCAGGGCGCCATACCAGATGCGGGTTTTCCATTCCGCCCAGCCGCCGATTTTGCCTTTATAGGCGTCATCAATCATCAGCTTGGCCCCTTTGGCCCGGGCTTCGTCATCGCTGATATGTTTGCGATTATAGGCAATGCCGGTGGTGCCATAATCGTAGGGCACAGCCGAAAGTTTACCGTCCGAGATTTTGCGAAGCGGTTCGATCAGACTGGTAATCACCGTTTTAAGATTGGGGATATTGGCTTCGTTGAGTTCGGAGCTAAGACCCAAACCATGATAGCGGGCGTAATCGAACACGCCGGAAAGATGGGCGAGGTTAAATTCACCCGGCTGGCTGGATTTAACCCGCGCCAGATATTCGTCGGCCCCGCCAAAGGTGCCCGAAACCACCTTGATGCCGGTTTTTTTGGTATAGGGTTCAAAGGCGTATTTTTCAAAGGCTTCGGAAACCACACCCCCCCAGCCGTCAAAACGGACCTGTTCCGGGGTTGCCGCCTTGGCCGATTTGACCAGCATGCCCATTGGTCCGCCGATGATACCCGCCGCGGCCCCGGCAGCACCGAGAACGGTTAAAAAGGTACGACGGTTAATATCGCCATTTTTATAACGGCTTAGCAGGCGTTCATAACGTTTTGTATCATCCATTGGTTAAGCCTCCTGATAAAGGTTTGATATTTTTGGTTTTGTCTTTTTGTTGTGTTGTGTGACGGGTGTACCCGTTTTGTTATTTTGCTTTGCTGGCCTTGATGCGGGCGGCGGAAACGCGCCGGGCAATGGCGGTGGCAACAAGGGGCATTGCCACGGTAAAAATCACCATGACAGCGCCAAGGGCATTGATTTCCGGGCTGATGGAATTGCGCAGCATGGCGAAAATTTGCGTGGGGACGGTTTCAACACCACCCGGTTTCCAGAAAAGGGTGCCGGTAATGTCGTCAAACGAAATGGTGAAGGAAAACAGCATCCCGGCCATCACCGCAGGCAGCATCAGCGGCAGGGTGATTTCAAAAAAGGTCTGGATTGGCGTGGCCCCCAGGCTCATGGCGGCTTCTTCGACATCGCGGCGAATGGAAACCAGCCGTGCCTGCACCACCAGCAGCACAAAGGGCAGGGTGAAAACCACATGGCCCATTAACAGCAGGCCAAAACTTTTGGGCAGGGCTAAAAATTGCAGGAACAGCAACAGGGCAACAGCCAGAACCACTTCGGGGATCAGAATCGGGGCGATTAACAGGCTGGAAATGGCCTTTTTGCCGGGGAAATCGTAACGCACCATTGCAACGGCGGCCATTGTGCCAATGGTGGTGGAAATCGCACTGGTCAGGATGCCCAGGAGCAATGAGGTTTTAAACGCCCTGACAATGGCATCGTTGTGCAACAGGGAGTCAAACCAGCGCAGGGAGAAGCCCTCGATCGGGAAACTGCCAAACTGGTTGGCATTGAAGGCCAACAAAATAACCACGGCAACGGGGGCAAACAAAAACAGATAAACCAGAATGGTTGCGATGCGGATCAGGGACCAGCCATTTGTCATGATGAATCCCCCTTACCGGAAACTTTTGGCGATTTGATCCACGCCAAGATAGCGGGTGTAAATTACGACCAGTGCCCCCAGCAGAACCAGAAGAACCAGTGACAGGGCGGAGCCCAGCGGCCAGTTCAATTGTGTGATGATGGCTTCAAAGACCAGATTGGCAAACATCGCATCACGCGGGCCGCCGAGGATAAGTGGTGTGATGTAGGTGCCAGATGCCAGCACGAAACACAGAAGCGACCCCGCCGCCAGACCGGGAAAGGAAAGGGGCAATGTAACCTCGCGGAAGGCCTGAAAACCGTTGCACCCCAGGCTTTCGGCGGCCTCGGTCAGGTTTTTGTCAATGCCTTCGAGGCTGACATAGACATTCAAAATCATGAAAGGCAGCAGATAATGCACCAGGCCGAGGATAACCGTTGTCTGGTTATAGAGCATATTCAGCGGGCTATCGATGATGCCAACCCACAGTAAAAGGCCATTTATCGCACCCGATGTACCGAGAATATTGATCCAGGACATGGTGCGGATGATGTAGCTGATCCAGAACGGTAACATCAGCATGATCAGCAGGAATGTTTTTGACCGCATTTTGGTATTGGCGACAAAATAAGCCGGAATATAGCCGACGACGGCACAAATGATGGTGGTGAAAAAGGCGATTTTCAGGGTTTGCAGCAGGATGTCGCGATAAAACCGGTCGGACAGGACTTCCTGCCAGTTATCCAGGTAAAACCCGACCTGGTCGGCGCCGGTTGCCGTGCGCAGCCAGAAGGAATAAACCACGATAAACATCATCGGTATGATCAGCAAAAATCCGATCGTCACCAGTGATGGCGAAAGCAGTATCCACGGGGCGTGTTTTTGCGCCCTTGCGACACCAGCGGCCATGTGGGCCTCCCGTTTATGCGGCATAAAGGAATATTGTTTTGTTGGCTTTTTATGCCGGGCAATCTGTTTTGCCGGTTTCCATACTGACGTTATTCCACCTTAAGCTTGCCTATAGCGCAAATAGATAAGTAGAATATAACTCATAGCGGATAGCTATGAGGGGGCTATGGAAGATATTTCCAAGCGCAGATTTGACTGGAATTTGCTGCATACTTTCACAGTGATTGTCGAGGAACGGTCCATTACCGGGGCGGCAAACAGGTTATTGTTGCGCCAGCCCAGCGTTAGTAATGCCCTGAAACGTCTGGAAGACCAGATTGGCGCGCGCCTGATCGACCGTGAACGCGGCCGGTTTGAGGTGACGGAACAGGGCTTGGCGCTTTATCACGAATGCCGCGAAATTTGTGGGGCGATCGGGCGATTGTCCGATGTCATGCAAGATAGTGGCAGCCAGTTGACGGGGCATTTGCATTTATGGATGGCAAGCCATGTGGTGTTTCCGCCGCTTGATGATGCTTTGTTTGAATTTAACCGCCAGCATCCGCATGTAACCTATGAAATTAACGTGGCGACATCTTCCCATGTTGTAAGCCAGGTTTTGTCACAACAGGCCAGTTTCGGCATTTGCCTGGTGAATGAACAACATCCACGGCTGGACTATCGCAGGCTTTATCGCGAGCATTTCGGGTTTTTCTGCGGGCCGACGCATCATCTTTTTGGTCGCCAGGATGTAACGTTGGCCGATTTGCGCCATGAAGCCTTTGTGTCGTTTTCAACCGACCAGTTGTCGGATGCCCTGGCCCCGGTCGCGGTTTTGCGCGCACGCGAAGGTATGAAGGGAAAGGTGATTGCCACCAGCCCGCATCTGGAGGAAGTCCGTCGGTTGATCAATGCCGGGCTTGGCATTGGGCCGCTGCCCATTCATGTGGTGAAAAGTGCGCTGGATCGGGGAGTATTGTGGCAATTACCGCCTTACGAGGCACCACCTGCCATTGATATTTATCTTGTGACCAATCCGCGCATGTCACTGGGGCGGGCGGAACGCTTTTTTATTGATAATCTGACGTCACGCCTTGCGGCGGCACCGGATGGCTATTTTATTTATTCGTAATCGATTGCGTCTTGTGTGAAACAGGGCATTGCGCGAGCATATTGGTAACACTTAAACCAAGACCGGAATGACGATGAAGTTTGTTTATTTTGCCTGGGTCAAGGACCGTATTGGCAAGGCCGAAGAAACGCTGGAGTTGCCAGCTGATATTCGCACTGTTGCTGACCTGCTGGCATGGATGCCCTCGCAGGGGGAAAACTATGCCGCCGCACTGAATGACCCTGCCTTGGTGCGTGTGGCGCTGGATCAGGAATTTGCCCACCTGGATGACGTGATTGGCGAAGCGCGCGAAATTGCTCTGTTTCCACCTGTTACCGGCGGGTAATTAACGTTTTGCTACAACGCAGGAAAAAGGCGGCCCGGATAAAAAGCAGGCCGCCTTTGTGAAAATTTATATGCCAGCGGGGTTAATCACCACTGGAGGCGGTTTGGGTGAGGCTGGCGAAGAATTCGCGGCGGCCCAATGTACCGGAAATGCGGTTTTCGCGGGTCAGGATCACCGGGTTTTGTGTGATTTCGCGAATTTCGATCAGATGTTTTAGCAGGATGGTATCCTCGGCAACAAAAATAACCGCGTTATTGGCCGGGCCATGCGTATCGGGCAGGGTACCATCATAGGAAACCAGCTTCAGTTGCTGATGGTCCGCGTTATGTGCCGATTGGACCACGCCATTTTCAATAACCAGTCTGATTTCTTCATCGTCGATGGCAAATTCACCGGATCCATTGCGCATGTCGGTTGTGGCGCGCTGCATAATTGCCCGGGCCCGCAAGATATTGACCGGGTTCATATGGGCGACAAAATCGGCAACATAATCATTAGCCGGGCGCAGGGCGATATCTTCTGGTGTGCCATGTTGCACCACATAACCGCCTTCCATGATGGCAATGGAATTGCCCAGTTTCATCGCTTCATCCAGGTCGTGACTGACAAACAGGATGGTTTTGTTCAGCTTTTCCTGCAAATCGAGCAGTTCGTCCTGCAGGCGGTTGCGAATAAGTGGATCAAGGGCTGAAAACGGTTCGTCCATGAGAAGAATGGGGGCGTCGGTGGCAAAGGCACGGGCGAGGCCAACGCGCTGCTGCATACCACCCGAAAGCTCGTGGGCGTATTTTGAGGCCCATTCATCCAGCCCGACCAACGCCAGTTTTTCATGCACGATTTCGTTGCGCTGTTTGGCATTCATCCCGCGCAGCTCCAGTCCGAAGCCGACATTTTCGGCAACGGTGCGCCAGGGCAGCAGGGCGAATTGCTGGAATACCATTGCCACATGTTCCCGGCGCAGGGTGCGCAGGGCCTGGGCGTCGCAACTTGTGACATCCGTCATCTGTTTTCCGTCGCCATGACGGACCCGCAATGAACCGCGCGAGACGGTATTAAGGCCGTTTACACAGCGCAACAGCGATGACTTGCCGGAGCCCGAAAGCCCCATTAGGACGCATATTTCGCCCTGGGCAACGTTAAAGTTAACACCCGCAACACCCAGGATATTGTTGGTGGCCTCCTGGATTTGCGAACGGTTTTTGCCCTGGTCAAGCAGGGTCAGGGCCTCTTGCTGGCGATCGCCAAAAATAACGTCAACATTGTCGAATTCGATGGCATTGGTCATGTTATTGCCCCTTATTGTTGTCGCGGCGGCAAATCCGGTCCAGGACGATGGCCAGAATGACGATGGCAAGCCCGGCTTCAAAGCCCTGGGCGATATTGACGGTGTTAAGGGCGCGTACCACCGGTTTACCCAGGCCATCCGCCCCGACAAGGGCCGAAATCACCACCATCGACAGCGACAGCATGATGCACTGGGTCAAGCCTGCCATGATGGAAGGCATGGCGGAGGGCAGTTCGACCTTGAATAAAAGCTGTCGCGGGGTGCTGCCAAAGCTTTTGCCCGCCTCGATCAGGGCTTTGGGGGTCGAGGCGATGCCAAGCTGGGTGAGGCGAACCGGGGCGGCGATGGAAAAGATGACGGTTGAAATCAGACCTGGCACGACCCCCAGACCAAACAGGATCAGGGTCGGGATCAGATAGACAAATGTCGGGATGGTCTGCATCAGGTCCAGTATCGGGCGCAGGGCATGATACAGCCACGGGCGATGGGCCGATGCGACGCCAAGCGGAACACCGATCAGCATACAGATCAGGGTGGCGTAAAACACCATTGCCAGTGTTTCCATCGTGGCTTCCCAATAGCCAAGATTGACGATCAGCAGCAGCGAAAGAACCGTGAAGGTCGCCAGTTTCCAGGATTTATGCAGCCAGATCGCCAAACCGGCGAAGAATGCAATAATGACGAGCGGATGTAACCACACCAGTGCATCAACGGTATGATCGATGACGAAACCCAGCGCATCCGAGATGGCATAAAAAACAAAGTCGGCATGAGCATTCAGGGCGTCCATCAGGGATGCGATCCAGCTCCCCAGCGGAATCTTGATTTCCGTGAGCCATTCCATGAGATAAATTCCAGCAATATGAATGAATGTGTATGTGTGCGCGTTCTTCCAAGACCTTGAACGGCTGTGTCCAGCTTTTGACCCCGGTGGCGCGTATCGTGCGGATTGCCTTTGTCACGGGCAAAGAAGAATGCGTGAAGTCCGTGTGCCTGGCATAGGCATTGGCATTGTCAGGTTCCGTTGCCTTTGGCACTTTCCCTGCCCACGGAAAACCGGGGCAGGGTGTGTTGTCATCGCATGATAGTGACGCTTAGAAGCCGAACTTTTCTTTGACGGCGGCCTTGGCATCCCCGCCATCAACCGTGGTGACACCATCCAGCCAGGCATAAACCGCATCGGGATTTGCCTTGATCCAGTCGGTGGCGGCTTTTTGTGGCTGTTCGTTTTTATTGAGGATGGAATCCATGATCTGGTTTTCCATATCCAGGGTGAATTTCAGATTGTCGATGAATTTCCCGGCATTCGGACAATCCTGGAGATACCCCTTGCGCACATTGGTATAAACCGTAGCACCGCCGTAATTGGGGCCAAAAACATCGTCACCGCCAGAGAGATATTTCATGTCGTATTTGGCATTCATCGGGTGCGGTTCCCAGCCCAGAAAGACGATGAATTTATCGCGTGAGGTTTTGCGTTTTACCTGGGCCAACATGCCCTGTTCGGAGGATTCGACCAGTTCAAAATCCCCAAGGCCGAACTGGTTTTTGTCGATCATCTCCTGAATCAGGCGGTTGCCATCATTACCCGGTTCAATACCGTAAATTTTGCCATCAAGCTGGTCCTTGAATTTGGCAATGTCCTGAAAGCTTTTAAGGCCCGCATCATAAGCAGCCTTGCTCACGGCGAGGGTGTATTTTGCACCTTCGAGATTGGCCTTGAGTTTTTCAACCGAACCATCATCCAGATAGGGTTTGATGTCGGCGGACATGGTGGGCATCCAGTTGCCAAGAAAGACATCAACATCACCGTTTTTCAGGCTGGTATAGGTGACAGGCACGGAAAGAAGCTCGGTATCTGTTTTATAGCCCAGCGCATCAAGCAGCACCGAGGCAGTGGCGGTGGTGGATGTTATGTCCGTCCAGCCGACATCGGAAAAGGTAACGGTTTTACAGGCGTCGGATACGGCCGCCTGCGCGGCAGTTGACGCCAGCAGTGCGGCACCGGCAAGCATGGTGCTGCACACAAGGCGGGTAATGGATTTACGACAAGTCATGTTTCTGGTTCTCCCTTGTATGGACCTTGCGGATACTGTTGCCACATGCGGCAACAGAGTCTCGGTTCCGGAAGCCAGACGAACATCAACGGTCTGTGCGCCAATACTCGTCCAGAACTGCAATAAATGCGGTATTGCAGGCCGGAATTAATTCAAACAGGCAAGCCAGATAGCCGAAAGCACGCAGAATTCTGCGCTTTGAGAATGGGTAACGGCCTCACCTGTTTTTATTGATTGAATGTTCAATTAAAATACATCATATTCTTTACAGGTCAATTGCCAAGCGGAAAAAACCGTTTTGCTGTTTTTTTATCGCTTCTGATTGCAAGTTTTGGATACCGGAATGCCCAAGGTTGGAATGCAGCCTGTCCGCCGCAGGCAACTTATTGATGCGACGATTGCGACCATTCACCAGTTTGGTTTTGCTGATGCCACCATCAGCCGGATTGCCGGCAAGGCGGGAATGTCGTCTGGCATCATTTCGCACTATTTCGGCGGTAAAAATGCCCTGCTGGAGGCAACGATGTTGTTTCTGATGCAGGAATTGCGCGCGGATTTTCTGGCGCGGGTATCGCAGTGCCAAACGCCGATGGAGCGTTTGGAAGCGATTGTGAATACCAATTTCAACGAGGAACAGTTTACCCCGCAGGTAACGGTGGCGTGGCTGTCCTTTTGGGCGCAAGTGCCGTTTTCGGATGCTTTGCGGCGGTTAAATACCGTTTATTTTCGCAGGCTTGCGTCCAATTTGCGCCATGAATTGCGCGCACTGACCAGCGACCGCAAGGCCGACGAAATTGCCGAGGTTATTGCCGCCATGATTGACGGCATATGGGTGCGTTCAGGGCTTTCTTCCCGGCAGGTCAATGTCGCGGCGGCCCGTAAAATGGTGCTTGATACCATCCGACTTCGCCTTGATGCGGCGGCAGCGTAATTGAATTGACGACATTTTGAGCGCCCCGGTTTGTGCGGCGCCAACAGGAGTTTTGACATGAGCCTTTATCAGATCAGCAATTTTATCGATGGCAAGTTGCAAAAGGGTAGCGGTGCGGAAATGGTAACGCTCAACCCGGCGACCAACAAGGTTTTGGCATCGGGCAACGAAAGCACGGCTTCTGATGTGGATGCGGCGGTCAAGGCAGCGCGCAAGGGCCTTGCACTTTGGAAGGCAACACCCGCGGCGGAGCGGGCGCGCGTGCTGTTTCGCGCCGCGCAGATTTTGCGTGAGCGCAATGACGAACTGGCCCTGCTTGAAACCCGTGATACCGGCCGCGCCATTCAGGAAACTGAAATCGTAGACGTGGTTTCAGCCGTGGAATGCCTGGAATATTTCGCCGGTGTGGCAGGCAACATTTCGGGGGAGCATATCGACCTTGCCGGTAATTTTGCCTATACCCGCCGTGAACCGGTGGGTGTGTGTGCCGCCATTGGTGCCTGGAATTACCCGATCCAGATTGCAAGCTGGAAGGCGGCACCGGCGCTCGCCTGTGGCAATGCGGTTGTTTACAAACCATCCGAAGTGACCCCGCTTTCGGCGATTGCCGTGGCCCAGGCCCTGCAGGAAGCAGGCTTGCCAGATGGTGTTTATAATGTGGTGCAGGGTGCACGCGAATGCGGGGCGTCGCTTGTAGAACATCCGGGGGTGGATAAAGTTTCGCTAACCGGTTCCGCCGAAACGGGGGCAAAGGTGGCATCGGTCGCGGCAGGTGGTATGAAAGCCGTGACAATGGAACTGGGCGGCAAATCGCCAATGATCGTGTTTGAAGATGCCGATCTGGAGAATGCCGTTTCAGGTGCGCAGATGGCGAATTTTTATTCGTCGGGGCAGATTTGCTCTAACGGGACGCGGGTTTTTGTTCATGAATCGGTGAAAGACGCGTTTTTGGCCAAGCTGGTTGAACGTAGCAAAGACCTGGTTTTGGGCGACCCGGAAAAGCCTGAAACCCAGGTTGGCCCGATTGTGACCAAAGCACAGTTTGACAAGGTCATGTCCTATATCGAGCTTGGCAAAAAAGAAGGGGCGACGGTTGTTCTTGGCGGTCATGCTGTAACCGAAGGGATGCCGGAGGGAGGATTGTTTGTTGCACCCACCGTTTTTGCCGATTGCAGCGATGATATGACCATTGTGCGTGAGGAAATTTTTGGCCCGGTGATGTCGGTTCTGACCTTTAAAACCGAAGAAGAGGCCATTCGCCGGGCCAATGCCACGGAATATGGCCTGGCGGCGGGTGTCTTTACCCGTGATCTTTCGCGCGGGCATCGTGTTGTTGCAGAGCTTGAGGCCGGAACCTGCTGGATTAATACCTATAATATCACACCGATCGAAATGCCGTTTGGCGGGGTGAAGAAATCGGGTGTTGGGCGGGAAAACAGCCGGGCCGCCATCGAGCATTATACCCGGGTGAAATCGGTTTATGTCGAAACTGGTGATGTACCCCCGCCATATTGAGCGCAATTTGCACCATTTTCGTCTTTATCAGATAAAAGCTTCTGAGGTTAAAAAATGAAACCATCAGCCAGCGATACCTATGATTACGTGATTGTCGGTTCCGGGTCTGCCGGGGCTGTTCTGGCCAATCGTTTGACAGAAGACCGCAATGTGAGCGTCCTGGTGATTGAGGCCGGGCCGGTGGACCATTTATGGGACTGGCGCATTCATATGCCGACAGCCCTGTCCTATCCCATGCAGTCGGAGCGTTATAACTGGGCCTATTGGACGACACCGCAAAAGAATTTGAATAATCGCCGCATGGAAACCCCGCGTGGGCGGGTGTATGGCGGGTCCAGTTCAATTAACGGCATGGCCTATGTGCGCGGCCATGCACTGGATTATAATCGCTGGGCCAGCGACCCGGGGCTGGCGCATTGGGATTACGCGCATTGTTTGCCTTATTTCCGCCGGGCCAATACCCGGAATGAAGACCGGGCGGGAGATAATTATCACGGTGGAGACGGGCCGTTGCATGTCACCACTGGCGCGTGCAAAAATCCGCTTTATAAAGCCTGGATCAAGGCGGGTGAACAGGCCGGTTATCCGGTAACGCCGGACCAGAATGGCTATTGCCAGGAAGGTGTCGGGACGATGGATATGACGGTTTATAAAGGCCGTCGCTGGTCCACCAGCCGGGCCTATTTGCGCCCTGCCATGAAACGGCCCAACCTGACGGTACATGACAAGGCCCTTGCCCTGCGTATTCTGTTTGATGGCAAACGCGCAATTGGCCTGGAATACCAGCATAAGGGCGGGATCCTGCAGGCAATGGTGGACCGCGAGGTGATTGTCTCGGGCGGGTCGATCAATTCGCCAAAATTGTTGATGCTATCCGGTATTGGTCCGGCAGCCCATTTGCGAGAACACGACATCCCGGTGGTTCAGGACCTGCCCGGGGTGGGCGAGAATTTGCAGGATCATCTTGAACTGTATGTTCAGCAGGAATGCACCCAGCCGGTCAGCCTGCATCGTGTGCTGAACCCGTGGGGCAAATTCAAAGTCGGTTTGGAATGGTATCTGTTTAAAACCGGTCTTGGCGCCACCAACCATTTTGAAGCCGGTGGCTTTATTCGGTCGCGCGCCGGGGTGCAGCATCCTGACATTCAGTATCATTTTCTGCCGGCTGCCATTAACTATAATGGTTCGGGCGCGGCGGAAAATGACGGTTTTCAGGCGCATGTCGGGCCAATGCGTTCCAAATCGCGCGGGACGGTGCGGTTGGCATCGGCCAACCCGGCCGATCGCCCGATTGTAGACCCCAATTATATGAGCCACCCGGAAGACTGGGAAGAAATGCGGGCATCGGTACGCCTGACCCGCGAAATTTTCGCCCAGGATGCGTTTAAGGATTTGCGTGGCGGTGAAATTGCGCCGGGCAAGGATGTGCAAAGCGATGCCGAAATTGATGCCTGGGTCGCCCAACATACCGAAAGTGCCTATCATCCCTCCTGTTCGTGCAAGATGGGAAGTGACGATATGTCGGTTGTGGATGGTGAAACCCGTGTGCATGGTATCGAGGGGTTGCGCGTTGTTGACAGTTCGATCATGCCGACCATTGCGTCGGGCAATTTGAACGCCCCCACCGTTATGATTGGGGAAAAGGCGGCTGA
The DNA here is from genome assembly GCF_003326755.1 of Thalassospira profundimaris. Classification (GTDB taxonomy): domain Bacteria; phylum Pseudomonadota; class Alphaproteobacteria; order Rhodospirillales; family Thalassospiraceae; genus Thalassospira; species Thalassospira profundimaris_B. The sequence goes on from NZ_JPWH01000003.1 coordinate 92,057, forward strand.
TATTATTCGCGGGCAGGCTTTGCCGCCGTCAGATGCGCCGTTCTGGGTCCATCCCGAATGGGAAACGCGCCAGCGATAAGCTGTTTTTACAACGCCTTATAGGGCCGGAAGCCTGAAACGGGCTTTCGGCCTTTTTATTTTGCGTGGATTGCCGGTTTCAAAGGCCACATTGCGTTTTCTGCCATTTGCCGCAATGATGAAGCATATTTTATGCAATTGGAAAGCCGGAGGAGAACCATGCAGGAAATCAGTCTGTTGAATTCGGTTGTCGGTCCGGTGATGCGGGGGCCGTCCAGTTCGCATTGTGCGGCACCTTACATGATGGGCCGTCTTGTGCGGGCCTTATCCACGTCGCAAGGCGAGGTGATTGAACAGGCCGACATCCGGTTTAACCCGCGCGGATCGTTTGCACCGGTTTACAAGGCGCAAAGCACGGATGAAAATTTTGCTGCCGGGCTTGCCGGTTTGGACCTGATCGACCCGGACTTTCGTGCTGTATTGGGCCGCGTTTCTGCCGGGCAGGGTTTTGCCTTTTCCGTTACGGTTACAGAACTTGAGCGTAATAACCACCCCAACCGCGTTGATATGGCCCTGTCGGTACGTGAAAAGGATGGGTGCTTGCGCACGGATATATATCAGGGCGCGTCGATTGGGGGCGGTATGTTTTATATCGACCGCATGAATGGCGAGGATGTGTATCTGACCGGCAAAACGGCAGTCATCTTTGTCTATGCCCGTGATGGGAAAAGTATCGAGGCTGACCTGAGGCGGATTGCGGCGATGGATAACCGTTTGCTGGGATGGGAACGCGCCTGCATTGGTAATGTTGTCGATCAACCATTGAACCGGTTCGAGGTGGCGTTGCAGTCTGTTCCAAGCCCGAACGTTCTTGCGAAAATAGAGGCATTGCCGGGGGTTTCGCGGGTGATGGTTGCCGATGCGGCACAATATCCGGTTTGTGCAACGGAGGACCTGTTTTCAACAACGGAGGGTGTTCTGGACCGGGTACCCGCCCATAACGGATCACTGGCACAAACGGCCCTGAGCCTGGAAGCACACAGATTGGGCCTGTCATGCGAGGCGACACGCCAATTGTTTATCGAACGTGCCGAACTGATGTTGCGGGTTGTTGAAGAGGGGTTCAATGCCCGCGAGGAAGAGAGCGTGATGCGCTTTTTAACCTTGCGGGCCCGAAAAGTACGGGATGCCAACCTGCCTGCTGGAGTGGGCGGGGCGGTGTTGCAGGATGCCATTGCCGGGGCCCTTGCCGCAATGGAGCGGGATTCCAACCGCGGACTGGTGGTGGCCGCGCCGACGGCGGGCAGTGCCGGTGTTGTGCCCGGTACGCTTTATGCGCTGGTGCGACATGGTATTGACCTGCAAGGTGCGGCCGATGCCTTGCAGGTCATGGCCCTGATTGGTGCCGTTTTTGCCGCACGGGGAACATTTGCGGCTGAATGCGGCGGGTGTTCGGTGGAAACCGGTGCATCGGCGGCAATGGCGGCGGCAGGGGTTGTGCAGGCCTTTGGCGGCACTGCGGCGCAGTGTTTTGATGCGGCCAGCATGTGCCTGATGAATACATTGGGGCTGGTTTGTGACCCGGTTGGCGGGGATGTTGAAATTCCCTGTCACGCCCGCAATGTGGCGGGGGTTTCACATGCCTATTCATCGGCAATGGCGGTGATGGCCGGTTTTGATGCGGTTTTGGGCTTTGATGAACTGGTGGATCAAACCGTGAAGATTGGTAATATGATGCACCCGGACTTGCGATGTACCGCGCGCGGCGGTTGCGCTGCGACCAAGACAGCTCACAGATTGGTGGAGCAGGTCACGACGGGTCTTTCCTGAAGCTCAGCCTGTCATCAAAAAAATGATTTGTTTTCTTGGCCTTCAGGCGGAAATCCCGCACACTTGAGGTCGTTCCACAATATCGAGGTTATACGTGTTTACGCCGAATTTTCTGACTGCCAATGACAAGTCGGGTGCGTATCCTGAATCATATTATGCTGCGTCGGCCAATGCTGTTGCGGGTTTTGAAACGCTTGCAGAAAATGCGACCTGCGATGTCGTTGTGATCGGTGGTGGTTTTACCGGCCTGTCTTCGGCATTGCATTTGGCGGAACGCGGTTATGATGTGATCCTGCTGGAAGCACACCGGGTGGGATGGGGCGCATCGGGGCGTAATGGCGGGCAGGTGGGCTCTGGTCAGCGGCGCGAACAGGATGAACTGGAAGAGATGCTTGGCCTGGAAGATGCCCGCAAATTGTGGGACATTGCCGAGCAATCCAAAGATATCGTCAAGTCGCTGATTTCACGACATAATATAGATTGTGACTGGAAGCCGGGCATTTTGCATGCCGATCATCGTCAACGGTTTGTCAAAGGCACGCATGAATATGTCGATAAGCTGCGCGATGAGTATGGCTATGATCAGCTTCGATCTGTCGGGCGCGATGAAATTCGCGACATGGTGGGGTCGGAATTCTATCATGGCGGATCGCTTGATATGGGGGCGGGGCATTTACATCCGCTGAATTTTGCCCTGGGCCTGGCGGATGCGGCGCGCAAGGCCGGTGTGCGCATTTATGAAAATGCCCAAGTTACCCGCTATGAAACGGGTGAAAAGGTTACGGTGTCGGTCAAGGGCGGTAAAACGGTTACTGGTGATATGCTGGTGCTGGGCTGCAATGGCTATCTGGATGCGCTTGACGACCGGGTGGCGCGCCGGGTTATGCCGATCAACAATTTTATTATTGCAACGGAGCCGCTGGGCGATGATCTGGCGCGGGAATTGATCCGCGATGATGTCGCGGTGGCCGATTCAAAGTTCGTAATTAACTATTATCGGCTAAGTGCCGATAAAAGAATGCTTTTTGGCGGTGGCGAGACCTATAGCTATCATTTCCCCAAAGACATCAAAAGTTTCGTTCAGCCTTATATGCTGGAAGTGTATCCGCAATTGCGCGATGTAAAAATAGACTATGGCTGGGGCGGAACACTTGCCATTACCATGAACCGGATGCCGTATTTTCGCCGGGTTGAACCAAAGGTGTTTTCAGCCAGCGGGTATTCCGGTCATGGTGTGGCAATGGCAACGCTGGCCGGGCAGATTATGGCCGATGCGGTATCGGGGACGATGGAACGGTTTGATGTGATGGCGAATATTCCCGTTCCACGTTTTCCGGGCGGGAAAAGCCTGCGTTATCCGCTGCTGGTGCTGGCGATGACCTGGTATTCATTGCGTGATCGTCTTTGATTACCAGCCGGTGAGGCGGTTACGGGGTGTTTTATCCCTGGGCCATTTTTTCAGGTTGCCCGGTCGCGACGTTGCCGGACGTGATATCGCGTGCGCCGCGCGCCAACAGGTGTGATTTTGCCTTGTTCCAGTTGGACGGGTTGATCGCCAGGGTTGCCGCATCACTGAATGCCACGTCATATCCGCGGTTGAGTGCAGCGTTGATTGTACTGTTAACGCAATAATTTCCGTCCAGACCCACAATTGTCAGTTTGCCGACCTTTTGCTGGGCCAGAGCCTTTTCCAGTTCCGGTTCGCGAAAGGCATCGGCACAGGATTTGACAATATCGTGGTCAATGTCGCCATCAAGCCGGGTGTCAATATCCAGCCCTTTGGATTTTGGTCCTCCGCGACCCTCGTTAAACAGCTTTACCAGCAGGTTCATGTACCAGCCTGAAAAAGTCTGTCGCACTGAAATAACCGGGTGGCCATTTTGATTGGCAAGCGTTACCAGATCGTTGATGGCCGAGATGGTCTTTGCAACAAGGTCAGGGTTATAGGCATTTTTACCCGTTGCCCTGGTAAAATCTTCCTGAAGGTCAATAATCAGAAGGGCGCTGTTGGGGCGTTCCTTCAGGTCGATTTTTTGCCCCGTCGTGCTTTCAAGATGGCGGCGATACCCGTAGATGGTGTAGCCGATAGTTCCGACGATCAACAGGATGAAAAGAAGCACGGCTGGCCACATGGTATTTCTCCGCCCTGGTCGGGTTAATTTGAAGGACCGCAGCGTTGAGATTACCGTGCAGCTTGCTTTTCGGCAATTATCATATGTTATTCTTTAGATTGGGTAAAATTTCCTTTTGAAGTTTTTTGGCAGAAATGAAAAGACCAATGCCCCTGCCAAGAAACAGTCCGCTGAATAACCCGGCCAGCACGGCCTGGGCGAGTTCAATACCAGGGTCACTTGCCAATTCGGGTTGTGTGGCATCAATCACGCCAAATATGTACTGGGTCAGGAAAATCATCAGGATCAGGACCAGGCTGGCCCAGCTTCCCGGCATGTGAATACGGGCGGGCGGGCCCGGTTCGACACTGATAGATGTGTGAGAGGCCAGCAGTACACCGCCAAGCCCGCCAACGCCCAGCGCGGTAAGCCATAAAAAATCGATCGTGCCGGGCATCGCAAAATGGGTGCTATGAGACTGCAGCGAGATCGCAAACATGATGACCGGCATGATCAGTGGTCCATAGAGCGAGGTCGTGCGGGGTTGACTGGCCTTTAAGCCACGATACAGCAGAAAGGCGAGCAGGAACCAGACCCAGGTTGGGGTGCCTGCGATGATGGAAAATAGTGTCATCGTGAAATTGCCCTTAACTTGATGTGCAAAGGAAAGAGCGGCTATATTTGCGCCTGCTTTACGATCAACAAGGGATTTTGCGTGAAAAGAGCGGGAGCTTTCGCGAGTGGAACCGAGGTACAGTTCGCGCTTCGTCGATGGCGCGAGCTTGTAAAATCGCCGACTTTTCTGGCAATTGTCGGGGCGGTATCGGTTATTTGGACGGTGAATGACATTTCCATTCACACAGCCCTGTCAGAAATGGTTTTGCTGTTTTTGATGCGGCTGCTGTTTGCCGGTGTCAGTGCAGGTGTCGCTTCCCTTGGTATCCTGGTTTGGGTCAGGATACTGCGCTCGCGATTTTCGACGATAGTGCGTTACGTGCTGGCAGGGGCTTTATCGTCGCCTTTTGTTTTTATATCGCTTGCCGGATTAACGGTACTGATTGATCAAAAATTGCCCGGTGCTGACGCGCTGGTGAGCTTGTTTGTCAGTGTCGTTGTGACGGTTACAGTGATTGCCGCAATTATCGGTATTGTTAATCGCCGGGCACGGGATATGGCGCCGCAGTCAAATCCTGGTAACACTGTTGTTACGGCACCAGAGGCGGATTTGCCTGATCTGGTGCGCCGTTTGCCCGCCGAACTTGGACGGGAGATTATCCGCCTTTCAGCCAGCGATCATTATGTCGAGGTTTATACACGATTGGGACATGCGCTGGTTTTGTTGCGTTTTTCCGATGCGCTGAAGGAACTGGGTGCGGCGGACGGGGTGCAAATTCACCGTTCGCACTGGGTTGCCTGTTCGGCCATTCACCGGCTTGTTTCAAAGGGGCGAAATCTGTTTGTTGAAATGGATGATGGCACAATCCTGCCGGTAAGCCGTTCGCGCTTTGCAACGATCCGCAACGCGGGCTTTTACGAGGAGCGGGTTTCGTAACGGTGTTTTGGGGCAATATCAGTCAGGCTGCCATTTTGATACCGGATCGTATCTTTCGCCCTTTGACAGAATAACGCCGTTATGTGCGGCAATGCCGAGCTCAAGGCTTTGGGCGATGCGCAAGGCCCGTTCCATAAAATGATTTGCGGCCGCCGGTGGGCAAAGTTCCGATAATGTCTCGGCAAACAGGGCCAGCCAGCGATCAAAATGATGCCGGTCAATCGGCAGGGGCATATGTTTTTGCATCGGACGCCCATAATAGGCCCCGCTTGCCAGTGCGACCGATGACCAAAACTGGCACATGTTATTCAGGTGATGATCCCAGTCCTCGATTCTACGCTCGAAAATGGGCCCCAAAACGGCGTCAGTCCGCACTTTGGCATAAAAGCCATGCACGACATCATGGATCATCTGAGGCGTGATGCCGGTTTCGTCCATGATTTTTTGTGTTGCCCGTTCGCGGCGTTCCTGATGCGACAGGCCGTCATCGTCGGTGTGGGTGTTGGTCATTTACGCGCTTCTGTTTTTGACAAGGTCTAAATCTCGGTCCGTTTATAAATCCCAACATGTATTTAAAACATGACATATGTCACTTTTTGTCGCAAAGGCAGGCGGACTTTTTTTACAGAAACGCATCCTGAAACCCATAGGCCGCATAGGCCAGCCAGCGATATTGGCGGCGTAATCCCGGTAACGGGATTTTTTGGGGCGGAATGCTCATGACGGGTCCAATATCGCTTTGGCTGATTTTGCCGGTCATCAGGTCTGCCAGCATTTCGCCGGCATAGCTGGCAAGGGCAACACCGTTGCCGTGATAACCAAGCGATGCCCATAACCTTTGATACCCGTCAACCCGGCCGACAAATGGACGGCGCGATTGAGATAAACAAACAAGGCCATTCCAGTGATGGGTAATGTCCACCTTTTGCCAGGCGGGAAACATGCTGTGGAACTCTTTTACCAGGGCTTTGCGGGCCTTGATTTGACCTTCGGGCGAGGCACTTAACCCGCCACGTCCGCCAAACATGAAACGTCCGTCGGGAAGTTTGCGAAAATAATGCAGCAAAATGCGCGTGTCGTAGGCCATCATATCGCTCTGCCAGCCCTGTTCGGCCAGTTCGCCATCGGTTAACGGGCGTGTTACCAATATGCCGGAAATTACCGGCAATAACCGGCCTGCCAGCCATTGTGGCATGTTTTCAGCACTATATCCGTTTGTTGCGATAATGGCCTGTTGCGCGGTTATTTTGCACTGTGGATGATGTAGGGTAACCCCGGTTGCATCTTCGGTAATGGCGCCGATTTCGGCCTGTTCAAAAATCTGAACACCTGCCGCGAGGCAGGCTTTATGCAGTGCGGCAATATATTTATAGGGATGCAGGCCAAATCCGGCTTTGACATGCAAGCCACCGGCGACGCCGTAGACACGCAGGCCCATGTCAGTTAGCGATTCTTTGTTGTGAAACGTCGTTTCAATGCCTGCAAAATATTTAAGTTCCCGGGCTTCTTCATGCAGGTCTTTTATGCGGGATTCTTTATGGGCCAATACCATTTCGCCCACTGAATGGCGATCAACATCCGCCCCCCATGCGTCAATGCGTTGTGCGGCGAGGTCAATAGCCGCCATTTGGTGGCGGGCAAACTGGCGGCTTGCGTCTTCGCCAAACCGTTTTGCCAGCGCATGAAATGACAGCATTGATCCGCCAAGGCAGCAGAACCCGCCATTGCGCCCCGATGCACCCCATCCCGGGCGTCCGGCATCCAGTACCACAACCGACCGACCGGCCTGGGCCAGTTTGAGGGCGGCTGAAAGGCCGGTATATCCGGCACCGATAACCGCTATTTCCGCTGTGATGTTGCCGCCGTCGGGCAGGGTTTGACAAGCGGGTAGAGGGCCAACACTTTCGGCCCAAAAGCTTTTGGGCAGGGCAGGGGCATGATAAGCGTCGGGTTCGTACAAACGTTTCAGGGAACGGGATGTATGTGTGTGGGGCATGTGCTGGTCTTGGTTGGCGGTGGATGACGTTGCGCATTATGTGGTGGTAACGGTGATAGCGATAGTGCCAAAAGAAACGCCCGGCACAATCTGAACCGTGCCGGGCGTATCGCAAAGCGGAGAATGGGGTGAATGAAACTTACATCATGCCAATTTTTTTGGCAGTGGCATCAAAGGCCGCACGGGCGCGTTTGACAAGTTCGTCCACTTCATCATGCGAAATGACCAAAGGCGGCGACAGAACCATACGGTCCCCGCAGGCGCGCATGATCACACCATTTTCAACACAGAAATCACGGCAAATCGTGCCCACGGTTCCCGGTTTCTCAAAACCCTTGCGGGTCTTTTTATCGGCAACCAGGGGCATGCCGGCGATCAGGCCGACACTTTCAACCGCGCCAACCAGCGGGTGATCTTCCAGTGTTGCCAGCTTTTTGCGGAAATAGGGGCCAATGTCATCGCGGACCCGTTCGATCAGTTTTTCCTCGCGAAGGATGCGGATATTTTCCAGCGCCACAGCTGCCGATGCCGGATGGCCGGAATAGGTAAAGCCGTGGGTGAATTCACCACATTCATTGATCAGAACATCTGCCACACGGTCGCCAACCATGACGGCGGAAATCGGCAGATAACCCGATGACATGCCTTTTGCCATTGGCATCAGGTCCGGTTTGATGTCGAATGTGTCGGAGCCGAACCAGTTGCCAGTGCGGCCAAAACCACAAATGACTTCATCGGCCACCAGCAGAATGTCGTATTCGTTACAAATACGCTGAATTTCCGGCCAGTAGGTTGATGGTGGAATGATCACACCACCGGCCCCCTGGATTGGCTCTCCGATAAAGGCGCCAACTTTGTCCGGGCCAAGTTCCTTTATCTTTTCTTCCAATTGGCGGGCAACAAGCAGGCCGAATTCCTCGGGGCTGTGATCACCGCCTTCGCCATACCAGTAAGGCTGGTCAATATGCACGACATTGGGCAGCATCGGCCCTCCCTGCGCGTGCATCCCGGCCATGCCCCCAAGCGAGGCACCGGCCACGGTTGAGCCGTGATAGGCATTTTTGCGGCTGATGATATAGTTTTTGTCGGCCTTGCCTTTCAGGTTCCAGTATTGGCGCACCATGCGAACAACCGTGTCGTTGGCTTCGGACCCGGAATTGGCATAAAAAACATGGTTCATATGGACTGGCGTAATTTCGGCCAGTACCTTTGAAAGTTCGATAACCGGTTCGTGGGCACACTGGAAAAAGTTGTTGTAGTAGGGCAGTTGCAGCATTTGCTTGTAGGCGACTTCTGCAAGTTCCCGGCGTCCATAGCCGACATTGACACACCACAGCCCGGCCATCCCGTCAAGGTACCTTTTGCCTTCGCTGTCTTCGATGAAGACACCGGACGCCCCGGTGATAACACGGGTGCCGCGTTTGTTCAGGTCTGCGGTATCGGTAAAGGGGTGAATATGATGTTGCTGATCAAGGTTTTGCCAAAAGGTGGTTTTTTCAAGCTGATTCATGACGGCTCCTGACGGTGTAACAGGTCACTGTTGTCCGAAATGTTGAACGTTTGATAAGAGTGTTCGTTTTTTTGAACACCAATGCAAGAAATAATTTTTGCCGGACTTGCAACGTATCGAGGGCCGATTTGGGCCAGTATTTTTTGAATGAATGCGCTGCGGGCTGTTTTGAAAGGGTAAAAGTGATATAAAGTCAAATTATGAATTGAACGATATATTGAACGACATAGTGATCCGGGGCTTGACCGTTTTGATGCGGCGCGGCACGATGAGGGCACTTTGATACAAAATGAACAGCCGTGCAGGGAGTATTTGACGATGAACAAATCGTTCGTCGAAGATGGTAGGGTCGAAGCCCAACGTTTTTTTGAAGCCAATCCCGATATTGAACTGGTTGAGCTATTGCTCCCGGATATCAATGGTGTTTTTCGCGGCAAACGCGTTACGAAAAACAAGTTTCTTAAAAGCTATGCCGAGGGCATTAACATGCCCGGTTCGGTTTGCCTCGTCGATATTACCGGGGACAACCCGGAAGGTACCGGTCTTCTTTGGTCCAGCGGGGACCGGGATAATGTTGCCAAACCCATTCCGGGCACACTCCACCGGGTTCCTTACGGGGAACAGGCGCTCGCCCAGGTGATGGTGTCGCTCTATGATCTTGACGGCAACCCGTTTTTTGCCGATCCGCGCAATGTTTTGCAGGGTGTTGTGGATCGTTTGGCGGCCGATGGCTATTTTCCGACCGTGGCGCTGGAACTGGAATTTTATCTGGCCGATCAGAATGAAACCGGGCGGCCGATTCCTCCTGCTCCGCTTGATGGCAGCTATGCTTCGGATGGTATTCAGGTTTACGGGCTTCAGGAAATCGAGAATTTTGACCGCGTTCTGCATGAAGCGGTCAGTGAATTGAACCGGCAGGGTATTCCAGCCGATACAATTGTGGCCGAAGCCGGACCGGGGCAGTTTGAAATCAATCTGGGGCATGTCAATGATCCGATGCTGGCCGCAGACCATGCCATGCAGTTAAAGCGGGTTGTGAAGGGCATTGCCTGGGACCATAAGGTGACAGCAACCTTTATGGCGAAACCCTATTCGGACCAGGCGGGGAATGGCCTGCATATCCATGTCAGCCTGCGGGATGCGGAGGGCAATAACGTTTTCAGCCCGAAAGAGGATGAAGAGGTTTCCGACCTTCTGAAAAACGCGATTGGCGGTTTGCAGGCATCGATGTTTGAAAGCATGGCGATTTTTGCCCCCAATCCGAATTCCTATCGCCGGTTCCAGAACAAGGCCTATGCGCCGATGTCGCCGAACTGGGGGCTGAATAATCGCACGGTCGCCTTGCGTGTTCCGGCGGGCAATGCCAATGCCGCACGGGTGGAACACCGTGTCTCCGGGGCGGATGCCAACCCTTATCTCGTATTGGCGTGTGTTTTGGCCGGTGTGCATCACGGGCTTAAAAACAGGCTGGACCCCGGCGAACCTGTTGAAGGCAACGGATATGAGCAACATAACGGTCGCATTGTGCCGCGCAGCATGATTTCGGCACTGGATCATTTTACCAATGGAGAAATTGTTCGCAAATATTTGGGCGAACAGTTTGTCGAGGTTTTTGATGTGTGCCGACGCGCCGAATATGACGAGTTTTTTGCCGAGGTGACGCCGCTTGAACATCGCTGGTACCTGGATGCTGTTTGACGCCATCCAGGCCCGGCGCCAGGAAAAATAAAATGAGCCAAAAGGTTGGAGACCGTCTGAAAGCCATTCGGAACATGTATGGTTTGTCACAACGTGAACTTGCCCGGCGGGCCGGGGTGACAAACAGTACCATTTCCACCATCGAGCAAAACCGGGTCAGCCCGTCGGTTGATTCGCTGGCCAAGGTTTTGCAGGGCATTCCGATATCGATGATCGATTTTTTCACCATCGATATCGAGAATGGCGAAGAGATATTTTTTAAAGGCGAGGATCTCGTTGAACTTTCAGACGGCACTATGTCGATGCGGCTGGTGGGGGCAACCCGGAAAGACCGCCAGCTTCGCGTGCTGCATGAAATTTACCCGGTTGGCGGTGACACCGGCAGCAAGTTGATCGTGCAAAAAGGCGAGGAGGCCGGTGTTGTCGTTCGTGGCAAGCTGGAAGTTATTGTCGGTGAGCGCGCGCAGGTTTTAAGTGCCGGTGATGCCTATTATTTCAATGCTGAAATCCCGCATCGTTTTCGCAATGCCGGCGATGTCGAATGTGAAGTGGTAAGCGCGGCAACGCCGCCGTCATACTGAATTCATAATTTTGCGCAAGCAGGATAGGGCACATTGATGACCCGGACCTGCCAAAGGAGTATCCCATGACGACTGCTCTGAATTTTGACGCCCTGAAATCGCAGGCCAGCAGCCTTGATTTTCGCAATAAGGCATTTATCAATGGTGCCTATGTCGATGCGCTTTCAGGCAAAACCTTTGATTGCATCAGCCCGCGCGATGGATCGGTCCTGACCAAAATTGCCGAATGCGACAGTGCGGATGTTGATCGTGCGGTTGTGGCAGCCCGCACCGTTTTTGAAAAGGGAAGCTGGTCGGAAGCATCGCCGGGTACACGCAAGGCGGTGATGATGAAATTCGCCGATCTGATGGAAAAACACGCCGCCGAACTGGCCCTGCTGGAAAGCCTGGATATGGGCAAACCCATCACGCTTGCCGTGCGGGATGACATTCCTTTGTCCTACAAGTGCATTCGCTGGTATGCGGAAGCGATTGACAAGGTTTATGACGAAATCTCGCCGTCTGATCCGCGTTCTATCGGGATGATCACGCGCGAGCCACTAGGTGTTGTTGCCGCCGTGGTGCCCTGGAACTTCCCGTTGATGATGGCGGTCTGGAAGCTGGGACCGGCATTGGCAATGGGCAATTCCATTATTCTGAAACCGGCCGAGCAATCATCCCTGACGGCATTGCGGGTGGCGGAACTGGCTGTTGAGGCAGGCATCCCCGAAGGTGTGTTGAATGTTGTGCCGGGTTTTGGCCCGACGGCGGGCAAAGCGTTGGGTCTGCATGAAGATGTTGATTGTGTAACCTTTACCGGGTCGGGTGAAGTGGGCAAGCTGTTCCTGCAATATTCGGGGCAGTCTAATATGAAGCGCGTCTGGCTGGAATGCGGCGGTAAAAGCCCGAATATTGTGCTGGCGGACTGCCCGGACCTTGACGCGGCAGCCGAAGCCGCCGCCGGGGGTATTTTTTATAACCAGGGCGAGGTTTGCACGGCGGGGTCGCGCCTGATTGTGGAAGAGACGATCAAGGACGAATTCATCGAAAAGGTGATTGCCGCAGGCAAAGCCATGCAGCCGGGCGACCCGCTGGACCCCAAAAGTGAAATGGGTGCCATTGTTGATGAAACCCAGATGAACCGTGTTTTGGGTTACATCGAAAAAGGTCAGTCTGAGGGGGCGGCTGTTTCCCTTGGTGGTAATCGTGTTCGCACCGAAACGGGGGGGTATTATGTTGAGCCGACCGTATTTGATGGTGTGACCAATGCCATGACCATTGCGCGTGAAGAAATTTTTGGCCCGGTCCTGTCGGTGATTTCTGTTGCCGATTGGCAAGAAGCGGTTAAAACCGCGAATGACACGCCCTATGGGTTGGCAGCAGCCGTTTGGACGCGCGATATTAACAAGGCGCATCTGGCGGCCCGTAAATTGCGCGCCGGTCTGGTGTGGGTCAATTGCTGGGATGGCGGGTCGATCACCATGCCATTTGGCGGATATAAACAGTCTGGCACCGGCCGTGACCGGTCGCTGCACGCACTGGATAAATATTGTGAAATCAAGTCGACCTGGATTGCACTGGGCGACGCCTGAGATATGAAAGGGCGGGATTGAAATGAGCAGCAGTACCGGCGTTATTGATACCAAAGGCGGCGATAACGCCTTTACCGCGAAATCCGTGCATCAGAATACCAGTGAACCGATGTATTCCGGTGCGTTGTCCTTTATGCGTCGCCGTTACAGCCGGGATCTGGACGGGATTGATGTGGCGGTTACGGGGGTGCCCTATGACCTTGCAACATCTTCGCGCCCGGGCACGCGCCTGGGCCCGCAGGGGGTGCGTCGTGCCTCGGCCCATCTGGCATGGGCGCCACACTTCCCGTCTGGCCGCGATATTTTTGGTGAATTGGCGGTTATTGACTATGGCGATATGGTGATTGATCCCGGTCATCCGGAAAAACTGCCCGAGATGATCGAAGATCATGCCCGGACGATTGTGCAGTCCGGCGCAAAGATGCTGACGATTGGCGGCGATCATTTCGTCACCTATCCAATTCTGAAGGCGCATGCCGAGAAATATGGCGAAGGCATTTCCCTGATCCAGTTTGATGCCCATTCCGACACCTGGGAAGATGACGGCGAGCGTATCGATCATGGCACCATGTTCTGGCATGCGGCCCAGAAGGGTATCGTGGATCCGTCGAAATCCATTCAGGTGGGTATTAGGACCCATAATGACTCGACGCATGGCTTTAACATTTTGTACGGGCCGGATGTACAATCCATGTCGGTTGCCGAAATTGTCACCCGCATCAAGGAAGTGGTTGGCGACCGCCCGGCTTATATCACCTTCGATATTGATGGGCTTGACCCGTGTTACGCGCCAGGAACCGGCACGCCGGTGCTGGGGGGCTTGACGACGCATCAGGCGGTGTCAATCCTGCGCGGGCTTGAAGGCATCAATCTGATTGGCAGTGATGTGGTCGAGGTCTCTCCGCCCTTTGATGTGTCGGATATTACATCGCTGGCGGGCGCGACAATGGCGTGGGAAATGCTTAATCTTCACGCGGCCAATAAGAAATAATTGTCAAACTTTCGGGCGATGCGTTTCAAAACGACCGGTATCCGGGTAGGATGCCGGTCGTTTTATTTTACGCGAACACAGGATGTTGACATGGAATCTGTATCGATCTCGCTTTTGACGATTTGTGGTATCGAGGAACTGCCCGATCATGCTGAACGCAAAGTGACGCATATCCTGTCTATCCTGGATCCGGAAAGGCCAGACCCCGAAACGTTTGGGGCATATACGCCGCATGAACGGACTGTTTTGCGCTTTCACGACATTATCGAGGATCGTCCGGGGATGGAAATGCCGCGTCGGGACCATGTTGAAAAGGTTCTGGCCTTTGGCGAAGAATTGGCAAAATCCTGTGATTTGCGTGAAGACGGACATTTGCTGGTACATTGTCATATGGGGGTTTCGCGCTCTACTGCGTCGATGGTGATGTTAATGGCGCAGGCCCAGCCGGAAGTTTCCGAAGATGACCTGTTCAAGCGCCTGGCAGTCATTCGCCCGCAAGCCTGGCCGAACTCGGTAATGATTGCCTATGCCGACGAATTGCTGGGCCGTGACGGGCGTTTTACCGAGGCGCTGCGCCGTCATTACGGTCGCCAGATTGAACGTGATCCGTATTTTGTAACCTGGATGACCGAACTGGGGCGGGCGCGCGAAGTGGATATGGCGGTTTCATCGTAAAGGAATGCCGTATTTGCCCTGTTAATACCGCGATTGGCTTTTTGTTTGCGGCAGGGATTGAATCGATTAAAAGAGGGCAGTCCCACACCGGAAACGTACAGGTCGGTAATACCGGCGAAACAAGCGGAGAACGTATATGACGGCAAAAGCAGTTTGCCTTGGCGAGTTGTTGATTGATTTTGTGCCAACGGTGACAGGGACAGGTCTTGCAGATGCGCCGGCCTTTGCCAAGGCCGCCGGAGGTGCGCCGGGCAATGTGGCGGTTGGTTTGCAACGGCTGGGCATTGAAACCGGGTTCATTGGCAAACTGGGCGATGATGCCTTTGGGCACTTTTTGGTGGATACTCTGAAAGCCGATGATGTGGACACGTCGGGCATTGTTTTGACCAAGGAAGCCCTGACAGGCTTGGCGTTTGTGTCCTTGCGCGCAGATGGTGAACGTGAATTTTCATTTTATCGTTCTCCGTCGGCCGACATGCTTTTGTCGGTGCCGGATCTTGATGTGGATATGCTCAAAGGATGCGAGCTGTTTCATTACGGCACTCTTTGCATGATTGACGATGATCCGCGTGAGGCGACTCTACGTGCTATCGAGATCGCGCGCGAGGGTGGGGCGATGATTTCATGCGATCCCAATCTGCGTTTGCCGTTATGGCCCTCGGCCGATCGCGCCCGCGAGATTTTGCGCCTTGCCATTTCAAAGGCTGATATTGTCAAAATCTCTGATGACGAAGTTACCTTTTTGACGGGCGAAGAAGATCATCAAGCGGGTTTGAAACAGCTTTGGTGTGATCACTGGAAGTTGTGTATCGTCACGATGGGGTCAAAAGGCAGCCGTTATTACACCCGCGACTGGAATGGCTTTGCCGAACCGTTTAGTGTGACGTCGGTGGATGCCACCGGTGCCGGTGACGGTTTTACGGCCGGGTTTTTATCCCGCCTGCTCAAAAATGCCGATTTGCTGTCTTCGGCGGAACAGGTGGGGGCTGCCTGTCGTTTTGCAAATGCGGTGGGGGCCCTGACGGCAACCAAACGCGGGGCAATTAACGCCTTGCCAACAGAAACAGAGGTCCTGGTCTTTATGGCTGAGGCCTGATCAGGGCAACCGCAAAAAAGAGACTTGCGGGCGATGATTTCATACGATTGCCCGAAACTTTATACAGACTGTCCCACACAGTTTTCCGCTGGCCGAAAAAAGCCTAATGACCTGTAATCCGAGGATAAAATGGCGACAGAACGTTTGAACGAATGTTGGGAAAACCTGAAGCGGATTGGCGCGGAAGTTTCCAGCGAACTGAAACTGCGGGATGCCTTTGCACAAGATCCGGCGCGGTTTTCGCGGTATCACACTGCTCTGGATGACCTGTTTGTCGATTATTCCAAAAACCTGATTACCGACGATGTTTTAAACGGCCTTCTTGAATTGGCAAAAGAGGCTGGCGTGGCAGACTGGCGTGACCGCATGTTTGCCGGAGAACGCATCAACATTACCGAACATCGTGCCGTTCTTCACATTGCCTTGCGCAATATTGACGGGGATCCGATCAAGGTGGATGGCGAAGATGTGATGCCTGCCGTCAAGGACGTGTTGGCGCGTATGAAGGACTTTGCCGCGCGTGTTCATAGCGGCGAATGGACAGGCCATACCGGCAAGAAAATTACCGATGTCGTCAATATTGGTATTGGTGGCTCCGATCTGGGGCCGGTGATGGTTAATGAGGCCCTGCGTCCGTATCACATTGATGGCATTAAATGCCATTTTGTATCGAACGTGGATGGGGCACATATTGTTGATACCCTCAAGGGCCTGGATGCGGAAACGACGCTGTTTGTCATTGCATCGAAAACCTTTACCACCGACGAAACCCTGACCAACGCCTATTCCGCACGCAGCTGGCTTTTGGATGCGCTGGGTGATGAAGCGGCGGTGGCAAAACATTTTGTCGCTGTGTCAACCGCGCTGGACAAGGTGGCGGAATTTGGTATCGATACCGCCAATGCCTTTGGTTTTTGGGATTGGGTCGGTGGCCGTTACAGCCTGTGGTCGGCTATTGGCCTGCCGATTATTCTTGCGGTGGGCTATGACCGGTTTGAGGAATTGCTGCGCGGTGGTGCGGCAATGGACCGGCATTTCAAAACAGCACCTTTGGCCGAAAATATTCCGGTTATTCTGGGGCTGATCGGGGTTTGGTATCGCAATATTCTGGGTGCTTCCAGCGTTGCTATTTTGCCCTATGACCAGCATTTGTCGCGTTTGCCGGCTTATCTGCAGCAGGCGGATATGGAAAGTAACGGTAAATCGACGACGCGCGATGGCAAGCCGGTACAAACATCAACCGGCCCGGTTATTTGGGGCGAGCCAGGTACGAACGGGCAGCATGCCTTTTACCAGTTGATCCATCAGGGCACGGAACTGATCCCGGTGGATTTCATGGTTGCGGCCAAACCGTTGCATGATTTGCAAAACCATCACGACAAGCTGGTTGCCAACTGTTTTGCCCAGGCCGAAGCCCTGATGGTAGGGAAAACCGAGGCTGAAGTACGCCATGAGCTTGAAGCACAGGGTATGGCGGCAGATGAGATTGATGTTCTGGCACCGCATAAGGTTTTTGCCGGGAATAAACCCAGCACCATGATCCTCTATCGCCAGCTTGATCCGTTCACGCTGGGCCGTTTGATTGCCATGTATGAACATAAAATCTTTGTTCAGGGCGTGATCTGGAACGTTAATTCCTATGACCAGTGGGGGGTGGAACTGGGCAAGCAATTGGCCAAGGAATTGCTGCCGATGGTGCAGGGCAGTGAAAGCGCAGAAAAGCGCGATGCCTCTACCGCTGGTCTGATTGCGGAATTGCGCAGTCTTCAGTCCTGACAGGATCTTTGTGATTTCTGCTGATTTGTGCGGGCAGCGTCATTGGGCGCTGCCCTGTTATTTTTGGATCGACATGGGGTTCAGGCAATTGTGCTGCAATCACGTATCATGCGGCCCTGTGCATGATTGCATCCAAACCCGATTCAGGACATGAATTTCACCAAGTCTCTGCTTGTGATCGGCGGAAGGTTGGGGCAGGTCAATCAGTTTTAGTTTTGATTCCCAATCTCAAGGTTTAGCATATTTAGCCCAAGGGTTGTGAACATTGCGAAGATAATTCGCAAAATCTATTTCCTCTTTGGTATCAAGCGGGCTATCGATATCGCGAGGGAAAACGACCATCATTTCATCATCAATTTTCGAAAAAAAATCATATGCTGGCGGTAAAATATTACTTTCGTACGGATATTCTCCAACCACAGTACCCAAACTTCTAAAAACGTCTTTCGAAAAGCTAATAGCTATAAGCAAAGCATCTCCAACTTCTGCTTGAGCAAGATAATTTCTCATTCTATTCAAATCTTTTAGTAATTCATTTTCTACATACTCAAGAGCACCAATGCAGCTTCGCAAATAGTCACTGGATGCAGGATTTAACAGTACGCGATGAAGGTCTTGCGGCAATGGCTTTCCCGTACGCAAATGATCCGAAATAATATCTTTTACATTCAAAACCTTACTTCTGTATTCCTGAATGAGGAATTCAACCAATTCAAATGCTTCAATTGTCCTTTTCATAGATCACACTCTCCTATTTTCCCGGCATTTCTGATTGACCTTAATGGCTCCACTGGCGTCCGATCATTCCAATAGGTATGATAATATTCCTTTATTTGATCCGGAGAAACAGCGCCCGCCTTTGTGCCAGGCAACCAGACTTGCTCTCCTCCACCAGGTAACACTTCGCCCGGACTGTTTTTACTCGATTGTGGTCCAATTTTCCCCACCAAAGCATGATCAGGAGGTGGCACTTCGGCGACAACATAAGCGCCAGCGGCATTCCAGTCTTGTCGCACAGCGTTCTCCCGACGCCATTCTGCTTCAGAGTTTGACGGTCGGGACCTGCTCCAAAACCCGCCTGTTTGATTCTCCTCTTTGCCTATCACCCGATAAAGCTCGTTAATCTGATCTTCGGAAGGTATATTTTTATCCTTTCCCAATGGTTTAATGACTGGCTTCTCGGCAAAGGAGCTCAGAATATTTTTCTTAAAAAAATCCGGGCTTGTTATGGCTACCTTGCGAATGGAATCCGGTAAGTCGGGATCCGACAGCAATTCGTCATACCACTTTGATATTCTCGCATGACTTGCTTTCCGGAACGCCTGAAACTCGGCGTTATCCGGCACAGTAGAGCCTTTTGGCTCCGGCAAAGACGGGCTCCAGCTTGGTCGGTCCATTGTCTTTTGCCAGTGCCGGTAAGGGCCATAATTGATAACCATGTCAGTTACGCGTCGAATAGTAACTGAGTGCCCCGGCAGGACGGAAAATGCTCTCGTGGCATACCCTGAGGTCGCCTTTAAAATCCGTTTCTTGATCGCCTGCGCGGCTGCTTCAAAGTTATGGCTTGCCATGCCACGGACTTTTTCGATGGTTTCAAGCACGTCTTCGACAAAGCCCGGGGTGAGGTTCTTCAGCAGCGAAACCTTTTGCGCGGTCAGGTTCAGAAACTCGTCAAATTTTTGCGAGACAAACCCAACCTGGTCCACCACGTCGTCGGCGAGCTTGGTGACAAAGCGATAGCCATTGACCCGCATCCCGGTGCGGTGCAGCGCCTTGTTGATATAGACCAGCACCCGCCCGATTTCCGAGACGTTCTTCCAGATGATTTTGATTACGCCTTTCGCCAGCGAGCCCAGCGAGGGGACAAGGCCAATCAGGCAGGCAAAAACGCCAACCCAAACGCCGATTTCATCGTAGCGCTTGTCCCGGATAAGCAGTTTGCTATTGGCGATCAGGTCACGCAGATCCGCCACTTGATCGACCACCGGCACGGCGGTGACGATGGCATTGGTAATGATCTGGCTGGTCGACATGTTTTCATTGAAGTCGCCCTGAAGGGTTCCCCAGGTCCACTCGGCACCCGAGGCGATACTGGAGGCCACACTCTCTGCTGCCCGTTCCAGCCAGTTGCGTTCATCTTCAACCGGGGCGGGTTCTTCAAACGGTACCGGTTCGGTCGGATCATCAAAGAAAAAGACCTCTACCTCGCCGTCATAATCGCCAAGATCGACATGGATATATCGATGTTTGGAGAGTTCGCTGACGGTTAACACACCTTCGGCAATGACCTCGCCCCCCGGCTCCCCGCCATTGGGTTTTTGCACCACATAAAGGGTGTCGGTAACGGCCTGCTCGTCGGGATATTCATAACGCAAATGAATCCAGTTGCCGTCATGGCAATGCCGGCAACCATCCGCTACGTCCCGACCGCCTTCGGAGGAGGCGAGTTCCTGGGCTTTCTGATATTCGCTTGTAATCTGGTTCATGTCATTCGTACCTGTCAGGCTATTTCCAGACGACGTAAAAACTCGGTCTTCAACGACGCAAAAAGCCTGTCAGGCGGTTGTCCGGCAAACAGGTCGGCAAGGACTGACTGCAAGGGATCATCCAGAAAGAAAGGGGTAAATACTAGAGCACAAATCATGTGGGCGGCCTGTTGCGTTTCAGAAACAAGGCCATGTTTTTCCCACGCCTCCCGACATTGCCCGACAAAAGCGTTTGCATTTTCGTCCGGTACAAAGGCAGAGAATTGTTCACGTATCTGATCCGGACCGGGAGGCTTTTCAGCCAAACCTTGCTCCAGCACCGGTAAAAGCTGTTTCAGTGCGGCATTGGTCATCAGAATGCCGGGCAGTTGGCTGACCTGAAAGGTCTCCTCAAACTTCTGTACCCTGAGCACCGGGCTATGTTCGCTCTGATAAAGGCAGGATTCAGCCAAAGGCTGCACCCGGGCATCCTGCAGGAAGCAGGTGCCGAAAAAGGCGGACATGGTGGCGATTTTGGCAATCTCATTGCGATGGACAAAGCCCTTGTCGCGACAGTTTTTTGCCACCGTCTCGATCATCTCAACGACAGGACCAATGCTTGCAATCCCGAGCCGTTTAAAATGCAGTGGTGCAATGCCAAACAGTTTTTCGCCAAACTCGTGGGCGAACCGGTCCTGCTGCTGCCGTCCCAGTCCGGCCCGTTTTTCGGCAGTCAGAATGAAGGGCGCTTTTTCGACGTCACAATCAATCCGGGAGGAAATTTTAAACAGGCTACCACCAACCGGCGCATAAATGGCCCGGATCGGCACCTGATCACGCGGATGCAGCAACCCGGCAACATCTTCGCGTTCATGACGGATCAGCGAAAATAGATTGACGGTCTCGCGCGGTTCCCAAAATCGCAGATAATACCATTGTTCCCGCTCGTCACGGACACGGGTATATTTACGAAAGTGGCAATGAATGTCGTCAAGGGTGGCGCGTGACCGAATATAAATCGCCGGTTCGCGATGCCAGAGATGGCGGGTTGTCGCCTGTTCATGGGCATCGGGATCGTGGGTAAACAGGATCCGGGTAAAGTCGGTATCGGGGGCAAGCTCGATCAGATAGGGGGGCCACATCGGCAAGTTCGATGGCGGCCTTGCCCTTGAACATGCAGCGCCACGGCATGTCGCAGTTTTCTATCTCGCTAAACCCGCCGGTCAGTTTGGCGGCATCCATCACCGCATAGGTTTTAAGCGGCGGGACATTTTCGGCATTTCCATAGAAGGCAATTTCCACATCGTTCGGCGTGATATCGCCAAAGAGCGGTTCAAACAGGGCATCCGGCACAGTTTTGCGAGGATGCACGCCAAATTGAGCATCAAGCGGTGCAATCCCGGTGATCTCTTCGATTTCCAGCCAGTTTTGTGGTTCCGGTTCGGTACTTGCGGCACTGACGAGGGAGCCAAGTTCGACCCGGTGCAGGTCATGAACCTGGCGGGCAAGGTGCAGGGCCTGTTTTTCCCGGGCATGGCGCACCATCCATTCGGTGGCGGGCATCACATCTTCCGCCCATAACAAACGCAGCGGTCTTTCGGCATCCCCGGCATTTGTTTCGGAGACATACGCACGCAATACGGTTTCATAGGCTTCACGATCTTCTGCCCAAACAGCCACCACACCGCTTAAAGTTTCGCGCACAGTTGCCGTCTCTGCCATAAAGCCGACATCGGTTTCATGGTCGTTGCCAAGATCACGCGCAAAGTGACAATGCCCCAGCCAGGGCTCAAACTTTGCTTCCCTCATATCAAATGCACCATCAGGTGATTTCCTTGCACAGCCCTTCGTCAAACGCGATTTTTGGTCGCACGCTAAACCATGCCCAAAAACGTTGAGCAGCGTCTGCCGGAAATTTCACCAAAACGATCATTTTGCCAAAACGAAGTAAGTATTTGTTTTTAAAAAATAATGTTGAGAAATGGCAGTCAGGGGAAAATAGCCTTTCGGGCGGATTTCCGCCCGGCCAGGCGGAAATCCGCCCGAGAGACCAAAATGCCCGGCAGAATCGCGTGCGTGGCGTCGTTGGTTGTGAACCGGACTTTGCGGGCGGAGCGGCCGTTGCTGTTGCTGTGCTTATTTTGGATAATCTGCCCCAGTCATACAGGCCGGACCGGGGAAATATCGGGGCGCGGGTTACTATTGTTGCAGCGCGTCGAGCATTGCATGGGCCGCAGCTTCACCACTTTGAAAGGCGGCTTCGATGCGTGCGCCCAGACACCAGTCACCCGCCGCAATGATACGGCCATCGGCCGAGGCAAGGTGACTTTGCCCAAGCGGACTCGTCGTGCGGGCAAAGCGCCAGCGATGTGCCTGACTGAAAACCGGAACCGGCAGTTTGATACCAGCTTGTGCAAAGACTGTTTTTGTGATTGCCGTTATATATTTGGCGACATTTTCAGGCTTTTCTTCCAAATGGTCGCGGGACCAACAGGGCGATGCGTGAATGGTCCAGCATTCATACGGGGCAGGGGATGATATTGCTTCAGTAACCGGATTGCGACCAATCCAGGAGATGGCAGGGTCGGGTTTGGAAAACACATCAAAGGGGGCGGAACTAGGGCTGTCAAATGCAAGCATAACAGCCCAGCACGGAGCCATTTTAACGTCGTTTATAATGTCAAACCGGGGTGAGAGAGGCATAAGGAGTTCGGCACTTTGAGGTGCCGGGACAGTAACGATCACACCGTCAAACTCACCATGTGATATCCGGTTTTTATGGTCCTGGTCGGATGCGAAGCTGTAAAGCTGGTAACGGTTGTGATCAGTCGGGGTTATTCGGGCAATTCGTATATTGCGCTGAATATCGAAGCCGGAATTTAACGGGCTGACAAGTTTGTTCATCGCCGGATGCCCGCGATACCATGTTTCTGCCGGATCGTTGGCTATGGCCTGTTTGGCGGGTTGGGCGCACCATTGTTGTGCGATCCACTTTTCTGCTGTGCCATAATTAATAGCGTTTTCAAGATATTGAATAAAACCGGGGTGGCGGGCAGTGGCATATTGGGCGCCATGATTGAAAATGCCGAAATCTGTCCTGCGGGCGGCCAGGCGACCGCCAAGGCCACGGCTTTTTTCAAACACCTGCACCTTGTGCCCGGCCTGATGAAGAATGTGGGCGGCATTCAGGCCGGTAATTCCGGCACCGATAATGGCGATATCAAAGCCTGGCATGGCGGGGTTCATCCTGCTGAGTTTACACTGGTTATGGTACGCAAATTGCGACCAGACAGAGCATTTAAGTCAGCCTGATATTTATAAAAGCGTCATTCCATCGTCATAATAGCGTTACGTCATGCCTGCATGTTGTCGCATTTGACATGTGTAACAATGGGGACAAATCAATGCGGCGTTCGATTATGATGGCTGGGGTTGCCATTTCCGGTTTGCTTACGGCCTGTGCAGGCAACGGAACTTCAATGGATAACGGCATCAGCCTGCGAAGTGCAAATCAGGGACCCCATCGTTTGAGCATTGCGCCTCTGGGAGAATATCGCACCCATTTATTTGATGAAGGCGGGGCAGAAATTGTCGCCTATGACGTCGCGAGCAAGCGGGTTTTTGCGGTCAATGGGGGCGATAAGGGAATTGATATTCTTGATATTTCCGATCCGATGAATGTTTCAAAGGTTTCAACCATTGCCCTTTCAAAATGGGGCAAGGCCGCGAACAGTGTTGCCGTTCATAACGGGCTTGTCGCCGCTGCGGTTGAAAATACCGACAAGCAGGCCCCAGGGCAGGCGGTATTTTTTGACATCGATGGTAACTTCAAGGCTGCTGTGAAGGTCGGTGCATTGCCTGATATGATCAAATTCACCCATGATGGCAAACATGTGTTGGTTGCCAATGAAGGTGAGCCGAATGATGCCTTTGACAATGACCCGGAAGGCAGCGTTGAGGTTATTTCCGTCCCGGGTGATGTGACGAAAATAACCCAGGCGGATGTGCGTTTCGCCCGGTTTGATGGCCTGAATAACAAAAAATTGCCTGCGGGAATGCGCACGGCCAACCCGGGAACCTCCAGCGTGGCACAGGATATTGAGCCGGAATATATCGCGATCAGTGCGGATGACCGGAAGGCCTATGTTACCTTGCAGGAAAACAACGCCATTGCGATTGTTGATATTGCATCGGCTAGCGTCAGCGATGTTGTCGGGCTGGGTTTCAAGGATCATATGGTCAATGCCATTGATGCCAGTAACAAAGACGGGGCCATCACTATCAAACCCTGGCCGGTATTTGGCATGTATATGCCCGACACCATCGCCGGGATCGAGATTGAGGGCAAAAATTATTACATTATCGCCAATGAGGGCGATTCCCGCGACTATAAGGGCTATAGCGAAGAGGCCCGTATTGCTGACCTGAAGTTGGATCCGACGGCTTTTCCGAATGCCCGGGAATTGCAAAAGAAGGAAAATCTTGGCCGTTTGAAGGTGACAACAGCACAGGGTGACACCGATGGCGACGGTGATTTTGATCAGTTGTTCAGCTTTGGCGGGCGGTCATTTGCCGTGCTGGATGATCAGGCCGACATGATCTTTGACAGTGGGGATCAATTTGAGCAGTACCTTTCGGCCTATCTGCCGAAGAACTTTAATTCAAACAACGATGAAAATGGCAGTTTTGATGACCGGTCTGATGACAAGGGGCCGGAGCCGGAAGGGGCGGCTGCGGGCTATGTGAACGGGGTGCCATATGCCTTTATCGGGCTGGAACGCCAGGGGGGATTTATGGTCTATGACCTGACTAATCCGGCCAATCCGCAATTTGTGACTTATCATACAGATCGCAATTTTGAGGGTGATCCCAAGCAGGATACGGCAGGCGATTTGGCGCCCGAAGGGATGTTGTTTATTGATGCAAAACATAGTCCGACGGGAAATGCGATGCTTGTGGTCGCATCTGAAGTTTCCGGCAGCACCAGGCTTTATGATTTGAAGTAACAGCGACCATCGTCAATTGGTTTTGGCGATGCTAGTGGCCGGCAAAAAAGACAAGGGGCGGATCAGACGGGGTTTGATCCGCCCCTTGTCGTATCGCGTCATTTCACGTCATTTTCCCGGATGTAACGGTTTTGGTATGTATTGCGTATGCAGAATGCTTCAATTTGTTACAAAAACCGATTACACTCCGCCGCGATTAGTACAAAGCCATTGATTTTGCAGGAGACACAGGCTGAATTCCCGTCGTGAACCCCATATTCTGGTTGTTGATGATGATCAGGAAATCCAGAAACTGCTAAAAAAGTTTCTGATGCAGCATGGCTATCGCATGACAACGGTTTCCGATGGAACCGAAATGCGCAAGGCCCTGCGTGACTGGAATATCGATTTGTTGATCCTTGATATCATGTTGCCTGGCGAGGATGGCTTTGCTTTGTGCCGGGATGTGCGCCGGACATCCAAAATTCCGATCATCATGTTGACTGCTGTAGGCGAGGATACCGATCGTATTTTGGGATTGGAGCTTGGCGCGGATGATTATTTGACCAAGCCGTTTAATCCGCGTGAGTTGCTGGCACGCATCCGTGCGATTTTTCGCCGTGCCGAAACCGGTAGCGGCACTGAATTGACCGAGAATAGTGCTGAAAAGGTCAGGTTTGGAAGCTGGGTGCTTAACCTGGGATCGCGGGAATTGCGTGATGCCGATGATGTGGTCGTACATCTTTCAACCGGCGAGTTCTCGCTGCTGCGCGCGCTGGTAAAGCATAATAAACGGCCTTTATCACGCGATCAGCTTGTTGACATTGTCCGTGGGCAAAGTTCCATTCCGTTTGACCGCAGTATTGATATTCAAATCAGCCGTCTGCGGCGCAAGATCGAAAAAGATGCCAAAAATCCCAAATTGATCAAGACGGTGCGTGGAATAGGATATCAGTTTTGTGCTGATGTCGTGACTGCCTGATTAAAAGCAGGACAGATGCAAGTGGCAACGGTAAAACCCCGCTGGTACAAGCCCCGTACGCTCGGGGGGCGCATATTTGTTATCATGATGATTGGCGGGGTTATTATTGCTGCCCTTGCCAGTATGGCATCACTTTATATTATTGACCGGTCTGAACGGATCAGCCGTGCCTATACGCTGGGATTTACCATTCGTGAACTGGTTCTGATTGCTGAAAACCCCGAACTGCGGGGGAATGCCCGGAATGTCGGGGCGCTTGATGGCCTGCAGGTGGAAATTCTGCCAGCCCAGGAAGTCGAAAGCCTGTTGCTGTTTTCCCGCCCGGCGCAGCATATTGCCATGCCGGTTCGTCTGGGAGATGCCGGATGGCCGACTTCGGTCAAGGTTCATTTTCTGCATGGTCGCCTGAGTGCCGAACAGCGCGATGTGATAGAGCAGGCCAAAAGCCCCAGCCTGTTTTTTGCCCAGCTTTCCCGCGAGATTGCCCGCCTTGGCCTTCGGGCGCAGGTGGAATTGACCCTGCCGTCCGGACGTCGGATGATGTTGTCTCACGCCCGGCTTTGGAGCGATTATGCGTCGCCATCCGTGGTCTTTATCATGTTTGTGGTGGGCGTAGTTGCCGTTTTGGTCGTGTTTGCCGCCTTGGCCGATTTGTTGGCCGGGCCTTTTAAAAATCTGGCAATGGCCATTCGTAAAAATGGTGACGAGGTAGAAGGCGACCCCGTCGTAGAACGCGGACCGGTTGAAGCGCGTTCGATGGCGGAGGCCTATAATGCGCTGCGGTTTCGTATTGCCCGAATGCTTGAAGATCGTACGCGGATGCTGGCGGCGATTTCACATGATTTGCGTACCCCGAGTACCCGATTGCGGTTGCGTGCCGAATTTATCGACAATGACGAATTGCGTGAAACGGTTCTGCGTGATCTTGACGAAATGGATGAATTGTTAAGTGATGCGCTGGATTTTCTCGGGGACTGGATTCACAAGGAAGAGGAACGCACCGTAGACTTTACATCCGTGCTTGAAGCGATTTGTGATGATTACGCCGATCTTGGGCGT
Source organism: Thalassospira profundimaris (assembly GCF_003326755.1). Lineage (GTDB taxonomy): Bacteria > Pseudomonadota > Alphaproteobacteria > Rhodospirillales > Thalassospiraceae > Thalassospira > Thalassospira profundimaris_B. The sequence continues at coordinate 118,953 of NZ_JPWH01000003.1, forward strand.
CCGGTTATATTCGAGGGGCCAAAGCCGCTTGTTTTCAATGTGGTGAATACGATATTTGGCGGCAAAAACGTAGAGGCTCACGCGTTTCGTGACAAACGCAGCATTCGCTTGACTTGCCGCGCGGGTACTTTGCGGCGTGCCTTTACAAATTTGATCAATAATGCGCTGAAATATGGTCATCGTGCTTATATCAGCCTGGATGCCACTGCAGACGAAGTGATTGTGCAGGTGCGCGATGACGGTCCCGGAATTGCGGAATCCGAACAGGAAAAGGTATTTTTGCCTTTTTATCGTGTTGAAGGTTCACGCGCACGGACTACCGGCGGCAGCGGATTGGGATTATCAATCGTCAAAACAGTCATCGATGCCCATGAGGGAACGATTACGCTGACAAATTTGCCAAAGCAGGGATTGGCTGTTGAAGTGCGCCTGCCACGAAAAGTGTAAAATTTCCAGCTTTGACTGTTCTTTTTTGTTTTCCGGCATTTCCATCTAGGGAAAATACCTGATGCCAATTTTTACGGGTGTGGATTTCTATGCCTTTGTATGATTTTCCCTTTTTTTAATAAATCCAGAAATTTAAGTGCAAAGTCTGCATTCCAGAGTGGCGCTAAACGCTATAGTTGTGTGCGTCAATATGCTATATGGCTCGGCTTTTGGTGACGTTGACAATTTATTACGCTGGATGGGGACTGGCCTGCTTATGCTGTCGAATTTGAAGATCAGGACGCGGCTGATCATAATCGTTTTTGGAGCCGTTTTGGCGTCTTGTATTATTGGTGCATTTGCGTTGGAAAACCTGCGCGAAAATCTTCTCGAAGATCGCAAGACCAATACACGAAACCTCGTAAATAGCAGTATCAGTTTGCTGCAATATTACTATGATTTGGAAAAATCCGGTAAATTCAGCAAGGAGGATGCGCAAAATCTTGCTAAAAAAGCAGTAAGTTCATTGCGCTATGATGGCTCGAATTACTTCTGGGTTTTTACCGCCAAGGAACAAATCATGCTTGTGCATGGTGTTGTACCAAAGCTTGTCGGCCAGAATATGAGCGATTCAAAGGATACGTCAGGCAAGCTTTATTACAGGGATTTCGACAAGGTCATCAACGAGCATGGTGAAGGTTTTGTCGGATATCATTTTTATTTGCCAAATAGCAAAGAAACCGGTCCAAAACTTGCGTTTGTAAAGAATTTTGAACCCTGGGGCTGGGTTGTTGGCACCGGCATTTATATCAATGACATTGACAGCATTTTTTATAGCAGCCTTGTGTTTCAGGGCGGTATCGCACTGGTCGCGATTGGACTGGTTATCCTGTTGTCGATGTTCATTAGCAAGGGCATTACCGGACCTTTGTCGCGTATTATTGAAAACATGAATTCGGTTGCCAAGGGTGATTTTGATATTGAAGTTCAATATACAGATCAGCAAAGTGAAATTGGCGATCTGGCACGGACAATGGAAACATTCAGAGATCGTAGTTTGGAAGTAGCGCATATGCGCGAAAAACAGGTCGAAAACGAGAAACGGGCCGAAGAATCCAAACGTGAAGCTCTTAAACAGATGGCAAATGATTTTGAGCAATCTGTCGGCCAGATTTTGTCAGAGGTACTCGCCCTGTCACGTGAAGTACAGAGCGGTCTTAAAACGATTTCCGAATCTGCCAAAAATGCGGGTAAAGGTCTGAAGGTTGTTTCTTCTGTCTCTCATAACGCCACCCGGAATGTGGATACTGTTGCAGCGGCAGCAGAAGAGTTGACAGCTTCGATTGCCGAGATCAGCAGTCAGGTAACGCAGTCCTCGGGTATTGCGGGGAGTGCGGTTGATGCCTCCGAAAGCACGCATAAGAAAATTGAACTATTGGCCAATGCGGCGTCGGAAATTGGCGAAGTGGTTGCTCTGATTACGGATATTGCCAATCAGACCAATTTGCTGGCTCTTAACGCGACCATCGAGGCTGCACGTGCCGGGGATGCAGGCAAGGGTTTTGCGGTTGTAGCGAACGAAGTTAAAAACCTGGCAACGCAAACTGCCCGCGCGACCGATAATATTCGTCGTCAGGTCGAGGATATCCAGGCCGCTACGAGCAGTTCGGTTGATGCGATTGGTGATATTGCCGGGACAATCCGTGAGCTTGATGCCGCGACGGGCCGTATCGCTGCTGCTGTCGAGGAGCAGGGGGCAGCGACCCAGGAAATCGCCCGTAATGTTGACGAAGCTGCACGCGGTGTTGCCCGTGTGAATGCCGATATTGATGCTGCTGCCGAGGGTGCGTTGATTGATGGTCAGCGTTCTGACAAAGGGAATGAGCTTGCGGCGAGCCTGTCTGCCAAGGCACAGCAACTTAATGTGGCTGTGAGCGAGTTTTTGACCAAGGTGCGATCAAGCTGATCGTGATTTCTGGTGAAAAAGAAAAGCCACCCGCAAGAAATTTCTCTCGGGTGGCTTTTTATTTGAGATCAATGCCATTAAAAAAGTAATGGCGGATGGCCCCCAGAACCATCCGCCATTCAGATCAGATCCGCAGTTCCGATTTGGGATCAAACAGACTGATCTGATTCATATCCGCAGAGAATGTCATCATTTCTCCGGGATTGGTCGCCCGGTCAGGACGGACACGGGCGACGATTTCCTTGCCGCCAAGATTGATGACGGTCATGGTGTCGGCCCCGGTGGGTTCGATCACTTCGACCTTGGCATCAAAATTGACATACTGGCTGTCTGGCTGGTCTGACCCGGTACGCTTGTGGGTCAGGGCTTCGGGACGAATGCCAAACACAACATCCTTGCCAATCCAGGAACGATAGCTTTCCGGGCTATTGTTCTGTAACGGCAACACAACGTTTTGCCCGTTATTCTCGAATGTAACGGCGATGCGGCCATTATCCTCGATCAGGCGGGCATCGATGAAATTCATCGATGGCGAACCAATGAAACCGGCAACAAACATGTTGTTGGGGTTTTCATAAATGCGCTGCGGGGTATCAAACTGCTGCAAAATGCCACCCTTCATCACGGCAATGCGCGAGGCCAGGGTCATGGCTTCGATCTGGTCGTGGGTCACATATACGATTGTGGCCCCCAAACGGTGATGCAGCTTTTTAATTTCGGTCCGCATATCGACGCGCAATTTGGCATCCAGGTTTGACAGCGGTTCGTCAAACAGGAAGATGTCCGGATTCCGCACAAGGGCACGGCCCATTGCCACACGCTGGCGCTGACCACCCGAAAGCTGGGATGGTTTGCGGTCCAGCAGGTTTTCGATTTGCAAAAGGCGGGCAACATCATCGACGGCTTTGTCACGTTCGGATGACGCGACACCACGAATTTCGAGGCCAAAGGTGATGTTTTTGCGCACCGTCATATTGGGATAAAGCGCGTAGGACTGAAACACCATTGCGATGTTGCGGTCCTTGGGGTGCACGTTATTGATAACGCGGTCCCCGATGCGGATTTCACCGTCAGACGAGGTTTCAAGACCCGCGATCAGATTAAGCAGGGTGGATTTGCCGCAACCTGACGGGCCGACCAGCACGAGAAACTCGCCGTCTTCAATCGCCAGATTGATTTCTTTGAGAACCTCGACGGACCCGAACGTCTTGCGGACTTTATCAAGGGTAAGTGATGCCATTTCTTTATCCCTTCACCGAACCGGCAGTCAGGCCACGGACGAAATACTTGCCTGCAAGAATGTAAACGAGCAGGGTCGGAAGCCCGGTAAGCAGGGCTGAGGCCATATCGACGTTGTATTGTTTAACGCCGGTCGTGGTGTTGACGATATTGTTGAGGGCGACAGTCATGGGGGCGCTGTCACCGGAACTAAAGGATGCGCCGAACAGGAAGTCGTTCCAGATCTGGGTGAACTGCCAGATGACGGAAACAACAATGATCGGTCCTGAGATCGGCAGAATGATCCGCCAGAAAATTGTAAAGAACCCGGCGCCATCGATGGTGGCCGCCTTTACCAGTTCGTCCGGGATGGAAACGTAATAGTTCCGGAAAAACAGGGTGGTAAAGCACAGGCCATACACAACGTGAACCAGCACCAGACCGGTGGTCGAGTTGGCGATGCCCAAGCGGCCCAACGTTTGCGACATTGGCAGCAAAACAACCTGAAACGGTACAAAGCAGCCAAACAGCAACATGGCAAAAATGATGTTGGCACCGCGAAAGCGGAACTTGGTCAGGGCGTAACCGTTCAGTGCGCCCAGCATGGTCGAGATCAGAACCGCCGGAATGGCCATTTTGACCGAGTTCCAGAAGAAGGTTTTGATGCCCGAGCATTCAACACCGACACAGGCCTGGTTCCAGGCATAGTCCCACGCATCAAAGGTAACGACACGGGGCAGGGAGATGAGCGAGCCTTCGCGGATTTCGGTCAGGGATTTCAGCGAGGTCGTGATCATCACGAACAGCGGAAACAGGTAATAAACCGAAAACAGGATCAGAACGAGATACAGCAAACCGCGCAGCAGGGTATGCTTCATGCCCGAATTCTGGCCGTAAGTTTGGATATCAGCCATTTTTCTTGCCTCCGCGCAGTTCGGAATACAGATACGGCACAATGATCGCCATAACGGTGGCAAGCATCATCATGGCACTGGCGGCACTGATGCCCAGCTGGTTGCGCTGGAAGGCCATTGTGTACATGAAGGTCGCCGGAAGATCCGATGAATAGCCCGGTCCACCGCCCGTAAGGGCAATGACAAGGTCAAAGCTTTTGACCGCCAGGTGGGCCAAAACGACAATCGCGCTTAGGAAGACTGGCCGGATCGACGGGATGATGATGCCGAAATAGATGCGCGGCAGGCTGGCGCCATCCATATAGGCGGCGCGGATAATATCCTGGTCCACACCACGCAGTGCGGCAAGAAACATCGCCATGACAAAGCCTGATGCCTGCCACACGGCGGCGATCACGACCGTATAAATTGCAAAGTCGGAATTCACCAGCCAGTCAAATTTGAAGCTGGCCCAGCCCAGGTCGTGCATCATTTTTTCAAGACCAAGACCGGGATTGAGAATCCATTTCCAGACGGTGCCCGTTACAATGAAGGACAGCGCCATCGGATAAAGAAATATCGTACGTAAAACGCCCTCCGCCCGGATGCGCTGATCAAGCAAAACTGCCAGCAGACACCCGAGGAATAGACAGATAACGATAAAAAGACCGCCGAAAATCAGCAGGTTTTCGATGGCAACATGCCAGCGTTCCATTTGCCACAGGCGTTCATATTGCCGCAGCCCGGCCCAGTCATAGACCGGCATCATGCGCGATTTGGAAAACGCCATCCAGGCGGTCCAAAGGATGAAGCCGTAGACGAAAAACAGGGACGCAGCAAAGGATGGTGCCACAACGATCTTGGACAGATTGCGTTGCAGGCCAGCCATCAGGTTGCTTTCGGTGCTTGAAGAAGCCCCCATGCCCTTTGCCTCAGAATAATTAAAAGATAAGGGAAGTTGGCCCCGGAACGGGGTTCCGGGGCCAGTGCGATGTTATTGCCCTAAGGGCAATTCTGGATTGACTGACGGATCAGTCTTTTGCCAGTTCAACAGCTTCAACCAGACGGTTGACGGCTTCGTCAGACGACATGTCAGAGTTGAAATGCGCTGTTACGACGTCCACAATCGCACCGGACAGATGACCCGGAAGGGCCATGCCATGTGCCATAGACGGCAGGAAACCACCGGTTTTCTGGTCGGCTTCCATGTCGGCAGCCGACTTTTTTGCACATTCGTCAAAATCATCAAGCGAAACGCCGGTGCGCGCCGGGATGGAACCCTTCAACAGGTTGAAGGTCTTCTGGAACTTTTTGCCCATGATCAGCTCGGCCAGGAGTTTCTGACCTTCGATTTTGTCTTCGCCGCTGACTTTGAACATGGCAAAGCTGTCGGTGTTAAACAGGAAGCCATTGCCGTTATCAGCCGGGGTGGCAGAGCAGAGGAAATCTTTGCCCGGCACTTTACCCGCAGCGAGGAATTCGCCTTTTGCCCAGTCGCCCATGATCTGCATGGCGGCTTTGCCATTCATGACCATTGCGGTTGCCAGGTTCCAGTCACGACCAGGGAAGTCGGGATCAACGTAGCCACGGATGGTGCGCATTTCGTCGAACACTTTTTTCATGGTGTCGGATTTCAGCGCATCTTCGTCAAGGTCAACCAGGGCTTTCTGATAAAATTCCGGTCCGCCCATACCCAGGACAACGGTTTCAAAAATCGTTGCGTCCTGCCACGGCTGACCACCATGTGCCAGCGGCGTAATGCCCGCTGCTTTCAGCTTTTCAGCCAGTTCGTTGAATTCTTTCCAGGTTTTCGGGCCTTCCTTGGCACCGACCTTGGCAAGCAGTTCCGGGTTCGACCAGATCCAGTTCACACGGTGAATATTCACCGGAACAGCGACATAGTCGCCGTCATATTTCATAATGTCCTGGATGCGCTTGGGAATGACGGCATCCCAGTCTTCCTTTTTGGCGACATCGTCTAGGTTGGCCAGTGCACCCTGTTCAGCCCATTCCTGAATGGCCGGGCCTTTGAGCTGAACGGCACTGGGAGCATCGCCCGACAGAACGCGCGAGCGCAGAACGGTCATGGCCGCATCGCCAGCACCACCGGCAACCGGGCTGTCTTCCCATTTGCCACCATGCTCTTCAAAGTCCTTTTTCAGGGCAGCGACGGCTTTTGCCTCGCCGCCTGACGTCCACCAATGCAGGACTTCGGCAGTCGGCTGTGCGTGTGCAAGCGTTGCCGAAGCAAGGGCGGCAATGCCAACACCGGCAGCAAGAATGGATTTGCTAAGTTTCATTTCGGGTTTCCTCCCTGGTTTTAAACCAATTGCAGCGACACCATGCTGCGAGAGGGCCCGTATTGCATCCACAAAACTGTAACAGGTCGTTTCCACACCTAGTGTTTGAAACATATTGTTACAATAAAGGCATTATTGATTCGATTTAACCGCAATTCGAGATTTCTGATTAGAGCCTTTTAGAGCATTGCAGTTTATCCTATGCGGAATAAATCGGAGAAATATGGTTTTCTTCTTTGTCTTGTTGGCAAAAATGTAAAAGAGTTCAAGGTGTTTCGCCCGGACCGTGCCGGATCATCATATTGCAGATGATGATCCGGCACGGCGCGCCAGGCTGATTTATTCTTTTGCCAGATCCAGCGCCTGAACGAGTTTATCAACGGCCTCCTGCGATGACATTTCCGAATTGAAGTGCGATGTGACGGTATCGACAATAGCGCCGGTTAAATTGCCGGGCAGGGCCATATCAACACCGACAGAAGGCAAAAAGCCGTCCGAAGTCTGGGAGGCCTGCATGTCTTTTTCGGATTGCAGGGCGCACATATCGAATTTGTCCATTGGTACCCCCATGCGTGCCGGGATCGATCCTTTGAGCAGGTTAAAGGTTTCCTGGAATTTCTGACCGAGGATCAGGCTGGCGAGGAGGTTTTGCCCCTCGGTTTTGTCGGCACCATCGACCTTGAACATGGCAAAGCTGTCTGTATTAAACAGATAACCATGATTGGACGGGGTCGCATGACACAGAAAGTCTTTTCCCGGTACTTTGCCTGCCGCCAGAAATTCACCTTTTGCCCAGTCGCCCATGATCTGCATGGCGGCCTTGCCATTCATGACCATTGCGGTTGCAAGGTTCCAGTCGCGTCCGGCAAAGTCCTCATCGACAAAACCGCGCAAAATGCGCATTTCATCGAATACCCTTTTCATGGTGTCGGATTTTAACGCATCATTATCAAGGTCGATAAGCGCCTTTTGATAAAAGTCGGTGCCGCCGATGCCCAGCACGACATTTTCAAACAAGATGGTTTCCTGCCAGGGCTGGCCGCCCAGTGCGAGGGGCACAATGCCCTGTGCCTTGAGTTTTTCGGCCAGTTTGTTGAAGTCTTCCCAGGTTGAGGGAACCTGGGAGGCCCCCACCTTTGCCAGCACTTCCGGATTGGCCCAGATCATGTCGGTGCGGTGAATATTGACCGGGACGGCAACATAGTGCCCATTATATTTCATGAGGGTGGCAAGGCGTTTGGGCAGAATATCGTCCCATTTTTCCTTTTTGGCGACGCCGTCAAGATTGGCAAGCGCACCTTGTTCGGCCCATTCCATGATTGCCGGGCTTTTTAATTGCACGGCAGTTGGGGCATCGCCTGCCAATACCCGGGAACGCAGCACCGTCATGGCAGCGGAACCGCCACCGCCTGCAACCGGACTGTCAATCCATTTGCCGCCATGCGCCTCGAAGTCCTTTTTCAGGGCAGCGGCGGCCTTGGCTTCACCACCCGACGTCCAGTAATGCAGAACTTCGACGGTTGGTTCGGCCTGCGCGAGGGCGGGCATAAGGGCCAGCAGGGCAGAAGCAAAAAGGGCAACTCTTTTTGCGTTGAATCGATGGGGTTTTGTTTTAAGCGCGTACATTTTTCCTCCCGGTCTTTATTTGTTAATGGCAGGACCATGCGCCGGGTAGGCGGCTTTTGCATCCGCTATGATGTAACAGATTATTTCCAGTCGCGGTTTTGACATAAACTGTTACAAAAAATGTTAGCGCTAACATCGAATGAAACGATATGCGTCGGCGACATCAGTATTATCAGGCACGGGGCCCGAAATCATGATGGCTTTATGATGCAGGCGTTGCGGAGCGGTGTTCCCGGAGCCGACGGATACGAATATTGTTACGCGACAAGAAAAATAGGGCGTGGACTAGCCAATTTGACGTTTGAACGATATTGTTCCGGTTGCGATGCGGAAACTGTTCAGGGTGGAAATATAGTGATTTTTCTGTTGTTTATGGACTGAAAGGTAAATTTTTACGAAATTGAACCCATTCAATTATGACGATTTGGAACAGATGATATGCAAACTTGGTGGATTGAGAAACTCGATCAGTTTAGGCATATTGCAATGCAGAAGAACGGAGCAGGGCGCATCCGGTAACACGAAGTCACCGTGATTGAGCGCCCATCAGTTTGAAACACAGGAGGTTCAACATGTTCTTGTCCAGTATTATTGTTGCTGTTCGTCGTTGGGCCTATGCACGGTCAGTCGCGAACGAACTTTATGATCTCGACGCCCGTGACTTGGATGATGTCGGGATTTCCCGCTGGCAGATCAAAGATGTTGCACGTAAAGCAGCGCGCGACGCGATCGCCTGATTAAGCGGACAAATATCGACAGCGTCTAAATTGTAGGCTGCTGTATGCAGAAGCCGGGGCATATCGACCCGGCTTTTTGTATGTCTGAAATCCGAACATTCAACACGATACGGACCTGCCGGTTTTCTGACCGTGCAGGTTTTTTGTGCGGATGGTTTTGCGGATCCTGATTGCTCTCTTGATATAATTGTATTTAAATCGGCGTGCCTGTTTGATCCTGGATGGACAAATGAGAACAGCGTGTTGTTCCCTGTTCCGATTCGATATGGTGCACAAAAAGCAGGGCGTCTAAACATAGTTCCAGCATCCGAACGATAATTGTTTGCAATAATTTTATTGAGACTGATTTTTACTTGATCCTTTATTTTGAGATATTTTAAGAAAATTGGCTAAATTATTGATAGTGGTAATCAATAACGCTGTTTTTTCTTGAAAAAGGCCATTGCGATTACCACAATGCCGTCATGCCATCTGGAGGAGACATACCATGAAAGGTGATCGGCAGATCATTGGTTATCTTAATCGCATCCTTACAAATCAGTTGACTGCGATTAATCAGTACTTTTTGCACGCCCGCATGCTCAAGAACTGGGGCGTTGTGGAAATGGGTGAATATGAATACAAACTTTCCATCAAGGAAATGAAACGGGCCGATGATTTGATCGAGCGCATTTTGTTTCTTGATGGTCTGCCCAATCTGCAAAATCTTAACAAACTGCTGATCGGCGAGAATGTCACCGAGATTGTCGATTGTGACATGAAATACGAGCTTGCGGCCCTTCCATTGCTGCGTGAAGCCATTTCGGCGTGCGAGAAGGCGGAAGACTTCGTTACGCGTGATTTGCTTGTTTCTTTCCTGGAAGACCAGGAAGAACATGTAGACTGGCTTGAGACCGAGCAATGGCAGCTCGATAATGTCGGTATTCAGAATTATATCCAGAGCCGTTCCGGCGACGGCGATTAATCAGATAAGGAGCGAGCGCCATGAAAGGCAGCCAGAACGTTATTGATATCCTGAACCGTCAGTTGACCGCAGAACTTTCGGCAGCAGACCAGTACAATACCCATGCCGAAATGTATCTGGATTGGGGATTGCATGCGCTTTATGAGCGTATGCACCATGAAAAAGATGAAGAGCTTGATCACGCCAAGCGTTTGATTGAACGTATTCTGTTCCTGGAAGGCGTGCCTGATACGGCGTCGCGCACCCCGATCAAGGTTGGGCAGACGGTTCCCGAGATGATGAAAAATGATCTGGAACATGAATATATGGTCATTAAATATCTGAAAGAGGCCATCAAGCTTTGTGAATCGGAATCCGATTATCAGACCCGTAACATGTTGACCGATTTGCTCGATGACAGCGAAGAGGACCATGCACACTGGCTGGAACAGCAGATCCGCCTGATCGATATGATGGGCCTGCCGAACTATATTCAGTTCCGCGCAGTTGGTGAACCGAGCCCGCACGGGTAAGGCGTTCGCGTCAGTTGCTGATATAAGCGATTTTCAAAGGGCTGCCGTTTGTTTTCGGTGGCCCTTTTATTTTGTTTGGGGTGTTGTGCTGATCCATAAATTTGGCACTGCGGCGGCATGCGACGCAGTGGGGAGCCTGATAACAGAGCAGCAAAAATGAAGCGCAAGTTTCTCAATTTTCCATTTCTTTGATTGAAGCCTTGACCTTCCAGTTGCTGGAAACTTTATGCTGTCTTAATAATGAGATGTGCGAGGTACGCGCGATGACAGCGATGACAGATTCCGACCGGCAAAAGACTGGCCATGATCGCGATCTTAATTTTGAGGTCGGTGGCATGACATGCGCCTCCTGTGCCGGACGAGTGGAAAAGGCCTTAAAGAAACTTGATGGAATCGAAGAGGTTGACGTTAACCTTGCGATGAATTCGGCCCATGTCCGATTGGCAGAAAATGCCGCCTCGGATGCCGAGGATGTGGCAAGTGCCGTGCGCAAGGCAGGGTACGAGGTGACAGAAGAACAACTGTCTTATGATATTGACGGTATGACCTGTGCCAGTTGTTCGGGCCGGGTAGAAAAAGCCCTGTCAAAGTTGCCCGGTGTTGTTTCTGTAACTGTCAACCTTGCCCTGGAACGCGCCGATTTGTCGGTTTTGCCGGGAACCGTCGCAGACCGGCAGGTGCTTCAGGCGGTTGAAAAGGCGGGCTACCATGCGGTGTCACGCAACAACGGGCAAAGCCGGTCTGATTCAGTTGACAAAAGAGGTAAGGATTACGCGATCTGGTGGCTGGTGGCATCTGCCATTTTGGCCGCCCCTCTGGTCGGGCAAATGATCTGGATGTATCTGGGGGTTGAGTTTCGGCTGCCAGCCTGGGTCGAGCTGGCGTTGGCAACGCCGGTACAATTTATTATTGGCTGGCGGTTTTATCGCGGTGCCTGGGCCGCGTTGCGCAATTACGCCGCCAATATGGATGTGCTGGTGGCTCTGGGTACGTCGGCGGCCTATTTCCTGAGCCTTTATAATATGTTGCAGCCTGGTTCTGCCAGTGAAGGTCATCTTTATTTTGAAGCGTCAGCCGTTATTATCACGCTGATTCTGGGTGGCAAGATCATGGAGGAGCGGGCAAAACGTGGCGCTTCTGCCGCCATTCGTGAATTGATGGCATTGCGCCCGCGCAAAGCCCGCCGTCTGGACCCGCAAAGCGGTGAAGAGACAGAAGTTTCCGTCGATGACTTGCGGGTTGATGATATTGTGCGGGTTCGTCCTGGCGAGAAGCTGCCAATTGATGGTGTTGTGACGTCGGGCGAAAGCGAGATTGATGAATCGCTGATTACCGGGGAAACCCGGCCTGTGTTGCGCAAACCCGATGACGAGGTTGTGGGTGGGGCCGTCAATGGTACCGGGCGGTTGGACATTCGCGCAAATGCCGTTGGTGAAGACACGACATTGTCGCGCATTATTCGCCTGGTAGAACAGGCACAGACCGGCAAAGCCCCGGTCCAGCAGATGGTGGACAAGGTTGCCGCCGTTTTTGTGCCTGTGATTATCGTGATTGCACTGGTGACATTTGCAGGCTGGATGATTGCCGGGTTTGGCCTTGAAACCGCAATTGTTTCGGCCGTTTCCGTCCTGGTGATTGCCTGCCCGTGTGCCTTGGGCCTGGCAACACCGACGGCGCTGGTGGCAGGGACGGGGGCTGCGGCCCGTTCGGGTATTCTTATTCGCAATTTCGAGGCCCTTGAACAGGCGCATAATGTTGATGCCGTAATTTTCGATAAAACCGGTACCCTGACAGAAGGTGTACCAACCGTTACCGATATTGTCGTTTCGGGTGATGATTGCGATGAAAAGGAATTCCTGCGTTTGGTTGCTTCCGTGCAGGCTGCTAGCGAACATCCGTTGGCACAGGCGGTTGTTGCTGCCGCGGCGGAACGTGACCTGAAATTGGCCGATGTTGCCAATTTCAAGGGCACGACCGGTGCCGGTGTGGGCGGCACGGTCGAGGGTCATGCCATTTTGATCGGTACCGAGAGCCTGTTACAGGATCATGATATTGCCTTGCCCGAAAACAGTGTTGCCGAAGGTGTGAAGCAGGTTGAACAAACGGGCAGTACGGTTGTCCTGGTGGCTATTGATGGCCGGTTTGCCGGGTATTTGGCGCTGGAAGACAAAATAAGGCAAAGTGCCATTGCGGCGGTTTCTGATCTGAAATCGCGCGGCATTGACAGCATTATGCTGTCGGGCGATGCCGAAGATGTCGCGGCCCATGTTGCCAAACAGATTGGCATGGAAAGCTGGCGTGGCCGTATTCGCCCGCAAGACAAGGCCCGCGAGGTTGAAAAACTGCGCAAGGAAGGCCGCCATGTGGCAATGGTCGGGGATGGCATCAATGATGCCCCGGCATTGGCGGCGGCAGATGTTGGTATTGCAATGGGGGGTGGCACCGATGTGGCGATGGAAACAGCCGGTATTACCTTGATGCGCTCGGACCCCGCCCTGGTGGCCGGTGCCATTGATATTTCCATCGTCACACGCCGCAAGATTACACAGAACCTGTTCTGGGCGTTTGGTTATAATGTGATTGGGGTGCCATTAGCGGCCTTTGGCATCCTGAGCCCCGCGATTGCCGGTGCGGCAATGGCACTCAGTTCCGTTTCTGTTGTGACAAATTCGCTGACACTGCGGCGCTGGAAAATCCGCAAGGAGGACGCCGAAAAATGAATATATCCGAAGCAGCACAACAATGCGGTTTGCCAGCCAAAACCATTCGATATTACGAGGATATTGGTCTGGTGCTGCCTGGACGACAGGCAAATGGTTATCGCGATTATTCAGATCAGGACCTTCATAAATTGCGGTTTTTGCAGCGTTCGCGCGGGTTGGGTTTTTCGATTGATGATTGCCGGTTGTTGTTATCCCTTTATGAGGATCGCAACCGGGCATCGGCGGATGTGCGGCAAATTGCCAAGGCCCATCTGGAAGATATTGACCGCAAAATTGCGGAGTTGAAAAGCCTTCAGACGACGTTGCGCCAATTGGTCCATCAATGTCATGGCGATGACCGCCCTGATTGCCCGATTATCGAGGATCTGGCCGGGACGGTTGCCTGATCCGGGAAAGTGATGTTTTCCCGAATTCCGGCAACGGCCGGGTTTAGCCAATAGAGAGAGTAAAAATCAGTGAATAACAAACTGTATTTCGGCGTGATCGCGCTGGGTGTGGTGGTGCTTGGCTTTGCCGGATACCAGTATTTCAAGCCTGACGAGATAAACGGCGGTAATGTGCGGATTGACGCAAATGACCTGCATCTGGTGGCTGCGGGCAAGAAAATCTATGATGCCAATTGTGCTTCCTGTCATGGTGCCAGATTGCAAGGCGAAGCAAACTGGCAACAGCGCGATGCGGATGGTTTGTTACCGGCACCGCCCCATGATGCAACCGGCCATACCTGGCACCATCCTGATGAAATGCTGTTTGCCCTGACCAAATATGGACCGGAAAAAATGGTGGGAGATGGCTATAAGAGCGCCATGCCCGCCTTTGACGGTATATTAAGTGATCAGGAAATTGCTGCTTCGCTGTCCTATATCAAAAGTCGTTGGCCAGACGAGGTGCGTGTGCGCAATGACAAAATAAATGAAGCCGCCCGCGCCGACGGTTAGGGCAGCAGAAAGGGTTAATCGTGTGCCTGATATGCGGAAACCCGTGTATCAGGTTGCGTGATTTTGCGGCAGACAGATTTTGACCGATGTTCCCTTGCCAGGGCTGCTTTCGATGATAAATCGGCCACCGTGAAGTTCGGTCAGCATTTTTGCCAAAGGCAGCCCAAGGCCGGTTCCCGCACTTTCCTTTATGCCTTCCGGATGAAGTTGGGAAAAGCGTGTCAGGGCACGGGGGATATCCTGTGGTGCCATACCGACACCATTATCCGTAACGGTAAATATGGCCTCGTCATGCGATAATTGCAGCGCAAGACTGATTGTCCCGCCATCGGGCGTGAATTTTCCCGCATTGGTTAGAATATTGATCAGAATCTGCTTTAGTTTCATTCGGTCACAGAGAATGATGACGTCATGATCCGGTAAATCAACCGCTAGATGATGGGCGCGTCGGTTATAGTCTTCTTTGATGATTTTGACCGCTTCGCAGGCGATGGCGACAATATTGACAGGTGCCGACTTCAGCGTCATGGCGCCGTCAGCCAGTTTGGCGGAATCAAGGACATCATTGACAAGGGATAATAAATGAAGTCCGGCTTCATGAATATCGTGTCCGCATTCCCGATAGGCAGTGTCAATATCGCCCAGAACACCTTCGGCGATCAGTTCGGCATTGCCGATAATTGCATTTAAAGGGGTACGTAATTCGTGGCCCATATTGGCCAGGAAATCTGTTTTGGTGGCGTTGGCATCGTTGCGTTCCTGATTATGACTGATCAGATCCTGCGCGGCGATACGATGCCCGGCATTTTCGATCAAGGTCAGCAAGGCGGCGGGGATGGTTTCGTTATTATCGGCCCATTCCAGTGCCGTTACCGTCATATGACAGGCAACGGGATCGCCAGCGTCATTTAACACTGCGATATCGCCAGACCAGAAACGACCTGTCGTGAATATTTCGTCAAGGTCGCGCAGGATGCCGGGGTGAAGGAACGATGCCTGGCGATGATCAAGGGCATGTCGATCCAGCCTGATCAATCTGGCAAGAGCCGAATTGGCGCGCAGGATTTTGCCATCCCGCGAACAAATCGCGGCACCATAGGGCAGGGCCTCGATCAGTGCGGTAATTGGCGCAGGAATCGGACTCTTATGCGTCATATCAGGCTTGCCGGAATGCACGCCTTAACCCCCAAAACAAAATGGTCGCGGATCAAAACCGGTCCGCTTGAAATCCATCAAGTGAAATGTCCGGGGTTCTCTCCGACATCACATCGGCAATCGCCCTGGCGGAACCGCAACTCATGGTCCAGCCCAGAGTGCCGTGCCCCGTATTAAGGAAAAGATTATCATATCTGCTGGGTCCCAGAACAGGTGCAGAATCGGGTGTTACGGGGCGAAGGCCACTCCAATAATCAATTTGGTTGCGATTTCCACAATACGGAAACAGATCAAAGGCTTTGTCGGCAATTAATTGCTGGCGGCGTGGCGACATGCGCAGGGAGTACCCGTCCAGTTCGGCGGTGCCAGCGGCGCGCAGGCGATTGCCCAGCCGGGAATAGACCATTTTGACACTGTCGTCGATCAGGCTGACGGTTGGTGCGCCATCCTCGAACCCGGTTGTGTCGATGGTAATCGAATATCCCTTGCAGGGATAAATCGGCAGTTTTATGCCAATAGGATTGGTGAGGAACGGGCTGTAACTGCCTAGACATACAAGATATTTATCACCGCGAACCGGGCCGTTACTTGTGCGGACGTGATCGATTTTTGTCCCGGTTCTTTCCAACCCGTCAATAGTTGTCTCATATAAAAATGTTGCCCCCATTTCCCGGCAGCGGTCCGCCAGGGCAAGGGTGAATTTTTGCGCATCTCCGCTTTCATCATCGGGTGAAAAACTGCCGCCAATGATCGGTTTGCGTGAATGTTTCAGGGCAGGTTCAATCGCAAGGCATTCATGTGCATTTACAATCCGTCGATCAAGGCCAAATTCCTGCATGATACTGGCCGTTTTTGCGACCTTTTCCATTTCGGTTTCTTCGTGGCAAATATGCAGGATGCCTTTGCTTAGGCTGTCATATTCAAGGCCAAGCTGTGTGCGAAGTTCCTTGATGCAGGAACGGCTGTAAATTGCCAGTCTAAGCGATTTTTCGATGTTCTGACGGGTGCGGTCCGGGGCGCAATTGCGCAGGAAACGCAGCGCCCAGGCGAAAAGCTTACGATCAAAGCGCAACCGAAATAAAAGCGGGGCATCCTCCTGGCCCAGCCATTTCAGGCTTTGCCACGGGGTTTGCGGGGTCGCCCAGGGCAGGGCATGGCAGGCCGAAATTTGCCCGCCATTGGCAAAACTGGTTTCCTGTGCCGCTTTTGGCTGACGGTCGATCACTGTAACCTGATGACCATTTTGCAAAAGATAATAGGCCGAGGTCGTGCCAACGACACCCGCGCCTAAAACAACAACCTTCATGCCGGAATTGCCTTGTCTGCTTGGATTTGTTTGGCAGAATCATCTGCGCGGGGCACTATACGCATTGCGAAAACAAATAGCTACCGGCGGGAACCCGTAACAGCCCTGCTTTAACAAGCATGCTGTAAGACTGCGGTTTTTGCGGTGCGATCAGGATTTGCGCCAGACGTAAGGGAGGTCCGATGCAAGAGATTTTAACCGTCGCCCAGATGTATGAGGCAGACCGGCGGACAATTGAAAGTGGCGTTAGAGGCGAGATCCTGATGGAAAATGCCGGGCAGGCCGTTAGTGACGAGATTGTCAAAAGATTTTCCCCCCGGGCGGTGTCGGTTTTATGTGGACCGGGAAATAACGGCGGTGATGGTTTTGTGATTGCCCGTCTGTTGCGAGATCAGGGATGGAATGTGCGTGTCGGCCTGTTGGGTGATGTAGAAAAGCTTGCCGGTGATGCCCGAATTCACGCGGAAAAATGGAGTGGTATTGTCGAACGGTTATCACCTGCAATGCTTGTAGGTGCTGATTTGGTGGTTGATTGTATTTTTGGTGCGGGCCTGTCGCGCGATATAGAGGGCGATCTTGCGGTATTGGTCACGGCAATCAATGAATGCCCGGCTGCTGTCGTCGCGGTTGATATGCCCAGCGGGACTGACGGCACGACGGGGCAAATACGTGGTGTTGCTGTCGATGCCGATTTCACCGTCAGTTTCTGTCGGCCCAAACCGGGGCATTATTTGTTGCCGGGCAAGGATTTGTGCGGGCAGTGCATTATCAGGGACATTGGCATTTCGGCAGATATTGTGGGGTCTTTGGCGCCTGATATTTTTATTAATACACCGGAAATTTGGGAATCATACATTCCGTGGCCGGCCAATAGCGGGCATAAATATCAACGCGGCCATGTTTTAGCAGTGGGCGGTACGCATGCCACAGGTGCCGTGCGTCTGGCCGCAAGGGCCGCACGGCGGGCCGGGGCGGGCTTGTTAACCGTTCTGGCAGAACCGGCGGCATTGTCGCTTTACGCCCAGGATGCGCCGGGCGTGATGGTTGCGCCGATGGCAAAGTTTGAAGAATTGATGCAAGACCCGCGGCACAATGCCGTATTGATTGGCCCCGGGGCAGGCGTGGGGGACGAGACCCGCAAGCGCGTGATTCATGCCCTTCATGCCGCACGGGCCTGTGTGTTGGATGCCGACGCCCTGACCAGTTTTGCCGATGATCCCAGTACCCTGTTTTTTGCCGTGCAGGGGGCTACCGTGATGACGCCGCACGAGGGTGAATTTGCCCGCCTGTTTGATAATCTGGCAGGCGATAAACTTTCACGCGCACGGGCGGCTGCGAAACGAAGCGGATCGGTTGTTATATTAAAGGGTACCGATAGCATTGTTGCCGCGCCGGATGGCCGGGCAGTGATAAATGATGTTTTTGCCCCGTGGCTTGCTACGGCCGGAAGTGGCGACGTTCTTGCCGGTCTGGTGACAGGGTTGCTGGCCCAGGGGATGCCCGCCTTTGAGGCGGCGGCAATGGCTGTATGGCTGCATGCGCAGGCCGGACAGGCGTTTGGACCGGGCCTGATTGCCGAGGATATTCCCGATGCGTTGCCAGGATTGTTGGCGCGCCTGTGGCAGCGCAAGGCGCATGGTGTCGTGATGTAGAACACTTACCAACATGATCCAGACCTGCACGGGCTTGGTGCTGCTGGTCAATGTTGTTTTAATGCCTATGTCTATGGTTATGCCCGTGCCAGAAAGAGACCACCTTATTGGCACTTGCTGCCTTTGTGATTTCACCTTTGGTGTCAATGCTTGGCGTTCATTGGATGAAAAAGCATGATGGGATTGTGAATGAGCCAGACATTTATTGACCGTACTTTCGATAACATTCGCCAGTTGTGGCGTGACATCCGCGGTACTTCGGTGGTGCGCAGTCTGGGGTTTGACGATGAGGCGGCGCAAAAGGACCGCTGGCGTCAGCAGATCGCCGATTGCCTGGCACATCGTGGTGGTGCCGTTTCGGCCCGGGGCCGTGCGGCAGAGCTCGGACATGACTTTTTGCGTCTTGATGAGGCGGGCCGGATCGAATTTTTGCATTTGCTGGTCAACGAGTTTGATGTGGACCGGGCCAAACTGGGGGCTGTGATCAGGGATTGGCAACAGGCCGATGATCTGGCGGAGCGCACGATGCTGGAAAGCCGGATGCGGACGGATCTGGTGCCGCCCTACCGGAAATTATTGCAGGAATTCACCGCTCTGCCGCAGGGTGTCAAATTTCTTGTCGATTTACGAGCCGACTTGCTGCGCTGGCGCAAGGATGCGCCGGGGCTCGTCCTGCTGGAGCAGGACTTGAAAACACTTTTGTCGGGCTGGTTTGATATCGGCTTTCTTGAACTCCACCAGATTACCTGGAATTCTCCGGCTGCTCTTTTGGAAAAACTGATCGCTTATGAGGCGGTGCATCAAATTCGCAGTTGGGATGATTTAAAAAGCCGCTTGGCCAATGACCGGCGCTGTTTTGCATTTTTTCATCCCGGTATGCCTGAGGAGCCGCTGATTTTTGTCGAAGTTGCCCTGGTTTCCGGCATTGCCGAAAATGTTGATGTGCTGATTGATCGAGACCTGGATGATCAGATCGCAGATCCAACACGCGCTGATACGGCGATTTTCTATTCGATCTCCAATGCCCAGTCCGGGTTGGCGGGCATCAGTTTTGGCGATTTCCTGATTAAGCGCGTGGTGGCGGAACTCAAACGTGATCTGCCGAACCTGCAGCAATTTGCCACCCTGTCACCGATACCGGGCTTCCGTCGCTGGTTAACCGCTGCCATTGATCAGGTTGATGCGATGACGGCGGCAGATGTGGTCGATCATGAGAATGCGGAAACGCCAGAAGCAGGTGCGATGGGCACTGCTGTTATGGTGAAGACAGAGCCGCAACAGCAACTGCCCCAGCATCTGGTTGAGGATATATCCCTGTGTCGTCCGCTCGTCGCCAGTGAAAAGAGTGATGGTGCCAAGCAGGCCGATAAGGTGCAACAGATTCCGGCAGATAGCCGCCCGGCATTGTTGCGCCTGGTGGCGCATTACCTGTTGAACGAGCGTCGCCCGGGGCGGAACACGGCACTGGACCCGGTTGCGCATTTTCATCTGAGCAATGGTGCCCGCGTCGAACGGCTGAATCTGGATGCCAACAGTTCGTCTGCCGGGCAGGCGCAATCCTTTGGATTAATGGTGAATTATCTTTATCAGTCGGGTGAAATCGAGAAAAACCATGAAAATTATGTCGGGGGTGGCAAAATTGCCGCATCAGGCACAGTTCGTCGACTTGCGGGGTAATTCAAGGTGCTAAGGCCTTTTTATCACCGTAAAATTCAACTATTTTCGTTGCTTTGTGCTTAACTTATCAGGCGACGCTTGCATGAGTGGATTGAAGTTTGTATTAAGGCGCACCCACACCGGTTTTTCCGGTGCGGGAGGTATGCTTTTGTGCGGGCGTGGCGGAATTGGTAGACGCGCTGGATTTAGGTTCCAGTGGAGAGATCCGTGGGGGTTCGAGTCCCTTCGCCCGTACCATTGCAGATCAGAAAACAAAAAAGCTATTCGTTAAGTCATATTGACTTCTGACGTCCGGACGGCGTCGCGTAACGGACATTATTCGAACCTAAGCAAAAGAGTTATCTATGCAGGTTACAGAAACCAAAAATGAAGGCCTGGCGCGCGAATACAAGGTCGTTGTGCCGGCCGCCACGATCGAAGAACAGGTTAACGCCAAGCTCGAAGAAATCAAAGACCAGGTTCGTCTTCCGGGTTTCCGCCCTGGCAAAATCCCGACCAAACTTCTGCGCCAGCGTTATGGCAAGTCTGTTATGGGCGAAGTTCTTGAAGCTGCTGTAAATGACAGCACCAGCAAGATCCTGTCCGATAATGAACTGCGCCCGGCCGTTCAGCCGAAAATCGAAGTCACTGCCTTTGATGAAGGCAAGGATCTGGAATATGATATTTCGGTTGAAATCATTCCGGCGATCGAGCCGATGGATTTTTCGAAGCTGAACCTGACGCGTGAAGTTGTCGAACTTGACGACAGCAAAGTCACCGAAACCCTTGATCGCATTGCCGCTGCACAGGGCACCACCGAGCCCCTGAAGCGCAAGCGCAAGGCGAAATCCGGTGACGTTCTGGTTATCGATTTCCTGGGTAAAGTCGGCGGTGAACCGTTTGAAGGCGGCAAAGCCGAAGATTACGAACTTGAACTGGGTTCGGGAACCTTCATTGCCGGTTTTGAAGACCAGTTGATTGGCGCCAATGCCGGTGACGAAACCGTTGTCAAAGTTACCTTCCCGGAAAATTACGGTTCTGACGAACTGGCAGGAAAAGATGCCGAGTTCGACGTAACGGTTAAGGAAATCAAGGAAAAGAAACCCGCTGAAATTGACGATGAACTCGCCAAGAAGCTGGGTCAGGAAAGCCTTGAATCCCTGAAAGAAGCCATCCGCAAGGATTATGGCCGCGAATACGAATCGGTTGCCCGTCAGAAAATGAAGCGCGATCTGCTTGATCAGCTGGCTGACAATCATGATTTCGATCTTCCGGCTTCCCTGGTTGAAAATGAGCTGACCGGCATTGTCGAGCAGATCAAACAGGCCCGTGAAGCGGGCCAGGAAGATGACGAAACCAAGGGCAAGTCTGAAGAAGAACTGACCGAAGAATTCCGCGAAATTGCGGAACGTCGCGTTCTGCTGGGTCTGTTGCTGGCCGAAGTTGGCCGTAACAACAATATTCAGATCACCCAGGAAGACATCAATAAGGTTCTTGTTGCCGAAGCCCAGAAATATCCGGGCCAGGAGCAGGCTGTTATTGAATTCTATAAAAATAATCCGCAGGCCTTGCAGGCGCTTCAGGGCCCTGTATATGAAGACAAGGTGGTGGATTACATCGTCGAGCTGGCGAAGGTTGAAGAAAAAACCGTTACGGTTGAAGAACTTCTGAAACCTGAGGAAGAAGACGACGCGCCGAAGAAAGAAGCCAAGAAAAAGGCACCGGCCAAAAAAGCCGCGGCTAAAAAGCCGGCTGCCAAGAAAAAGGCTGCTGACGAAAGCGCAGAATAATCCGCCCGATAGCGGACCAAGTTGCAGCAAGGAGATTGCGGTTGATGATTGAAGAGCAGATGAACTCGCTTGTACCGATGGTGGTTGAACAGACCAGCCGCGGGGAACGGGCCTATGACATCTTTTCCCGCCTGCTCAAAGAGCGGATCGTGTTCATCAATGGCCAGGTCCATGACGGCATGTCGTCTTTGATTTGCGCCCAGCTACTGCATCTCGAATCGGAAAATCCGGACAAGGATATTTCGCTCTACATCAACTCGCCGGGCGGGGTGGTCACATCCGGTTTGGCGATTTATGATACCATGCAATACATCCGTTGCGATGTGTCGACCGTATGTATGGGGCAGGCTGCCTCGATGGGCTCTCTGCTTTTGATGGCTGGTGCAAAAGGCAAGCGTTATAGCCTGCCCAATGCGCGGATCATGATCCATCAGCCGTCTGGCGGTTTCCAGGGGCAGGCGTCGGATATCGAAATCCATGCCCGTGAAATTCTGGCTCTGCGCCATCGTCTGAACGAGATTTATGTCCATCATACCGGACGCGATCTGAAAACCATCGAAGATGCGATGGAACGCGATAACTTTTTGACACCGGATCAAGCCAAGGAATTTGGCCTGATTGACGAGGTTGTCAGTTCGCGTCCCAAGCCTGAAGGTGACAAAAAAGACTAACGTCACCTTCACGATGAAACAGAAAACGCCCCGGTTTTATGGCCGGGGCGTTTTTTATGGCTTGCGTGGTTTCGCCCGAAAGTCCTAGACATGTAGATGACAGGACGGTGAAACCCGATTGGAAGGAACATCCGGGGCCGGATGAACGTTTTATGAATGGAGTGGGCTTCACTTTTGGTTCCTCCGTCCTATATCAAAGACAAGGCCGCAAGCCGGAAAGCGGCGATTAATCGTTGAGATCGGTGTGCTTTCCCGGCTAACATGGCGACAACAGATAACGTCAAACATCATTGGGGTTTGTATGAGCAAATCGAATAGCGGAGACTCCAAGAACACTTTGTATTGCTCTTTCTGTGGAAAGAGCCAGCACGAGGTGCGCAAGCTCATCGCCGGGCCGACTGTCTTCATCTGCGATGAGTGTGTCGAACTGTGCATGGACATCATCCGCGAAGAGCACAAAACCCATCTTGTAAAATCCGCTGATGGGGTGCCTTCTCCGCAGGAGATTTGCAAGGTTCTCGATGATTACGTCATCGGTCAGGGCCATGCAAAGAAGGTGCTGTCTGTAGCAGTGCATAACCACTACAAGCGCCTGAATCACGCCAGCAAGAACGAAGACATCGAACTGGCAAAATCGAACATCATGCTGGTCGGCCCGACCGGCTGTGGCAAAACGCTGCTTGCGCAGACGCTTGCCCGTATTCTTGATGTTCCCTTTACAATGGCAGATGCCACCACACTGACCGAAGCCGGTTATGTGGGGGAAGATGTCGAAAACATCATTCTCAAGCTGTTGCAGGCCGCTGACTACAATGTCGAGCGAGCACAGCGTGGTATTGTTTACATCGACGAAGTCGATAAAATTTCGCGTAAATCCGACAATCCGTCGATCACACGTGATGTGTCGGGTGAGGGTGTGCAGCAGGCCTTGCTGAAAATCATGGAAGGCACGGTTGCATCTGTTCCGCCGCAAGGGGGACGTAAACATCCGCAGCAGGAATTCCTGCAAGTCGATACAACCAACATTCTGTTTATTGTTGGTGGTGCATTTGCGGGCCTGGATAAGGTGATTGCCCAGCGTGGCAAAGGGGCTGGTATCGGCTTTGGTGCCGATGTCCGCAGCCCGGATGAACGCCGCACGGGCGAGGTTCTGCGATCTGTGGAACCCGAGGACCTGTTGAAGTTTGGCCTGATTCCGGAATTCATCGGTCGTTTGCCGGTTCTGGCAACGCTTGAAGACCTGGATGAGGACGCTTTGGTCAAGATTTTGACCGAACCGAAAAATGCGCTCAGCAAGCAGTATCAGCGCCTGTTCGATATGGAAGATGTCAAGCTGACCTTCCAGGATGATGCGTTGATTGCGATTGCCCGCAAGGCGATCGAGCGTAAAACCGGTGCCCGTGGCCTGCGGTCAATCATGGAAGGCATTTTGCTTGATACCATGTTTGATCTGCCGTCGATGGACAGTGTTGAAGAAATTGTCATCAACCGCGACGTTGTTGAAGGCAAGGCCAAGCCGCTTCTAATTCATTCGGAACGTCGCAACGACGTTGAAAACAGTGCCTGATTGTAATTGCCGCGCGGGCAGTATTGCAGCGCGGCAATTACAGCTTATCTATTGAGTATGTTCGCGTTGCTTTTGGGGCCTATTGCAGGACCACAGCAACGTTTTGGCTCAGAATAGGGAATAGAACACATGGTCGAATTGGCACATGCTGATATCTACCCGGTCTTGCCGTTACGCGACATTGTCGTGTTTCCGCATATGATCGTTCCGTTGTTTGTCGGCCGTGAAAAATCGGTCCGCGCACTTGAAGATGTGATGCGCGAAGACAAACAGATCCTTCTTGTCACCCAGAAAGATGCCGGTCTGGATGATCCATCGGTAGATGATCTCTATCGTGTCGGGACAGTTGCGTCCGTGCTGCAACTGCTGAAATTGCCCGATGGCACCGTCAAGGTGTTGGTCGAAGGGGGCAAGCGTGCAGAGATTTCCGGGTTTGTTGATAATCCTGAATTTTTCCAGGCTTATGGCACCGTTCACGATGATGATGACGAGGACGAAAGCGAGCTTGAGGCATTATCACGCTCTGTCGTCACCCAGTTTGAACAATATATCAAGCTGAACAAAAAGATTCCGCCCGAGGTTCTGGTTTCGGTCAATCAGATCGAGGAACCGGCCAAGCTGGCTGATACGGTTGCGTCTCACCTTGCGCTCAAGATTTCGGAAAAGCAGGAACTGCTTGAAACCGGGTCTGTTGCGGCGCGTCTGGAACGCATTTTCGGTTTTATGGAATCGGAAATTGGCGTTTTGCAGGTGGAAAAGAAAATCCGCAATCGTGTGAAACGCCAGATGGAGAAAACCCAGCGTGAATATTATCTGAACGAGCAACTCAAGGCCATTCAGAAGGAACTTGGCGAAGGCGAAGACGGCAAGGATGAAGCCTCCGAGCTTGAAGAAAAGCTCAATAAGGCGAAAATGCCGAAGGAAGCCAAGGAAAAGGCCCAGGCCGAGCTCAAGAAGCTGCGCAATATGAGCCCGATGTCCGCCGAGGCAACGGTGGTGCGCAACTATCTTGACTGGATGGTGTCCATTCCCTGGAACAAGCGCAGCAAGATTTCCCATGACCTGAAAAAGGCCAAGAAGGTTCTGGACAAGGAACATTATGGGCTGGAGCAGGTAAAGGAACACATTCTTGAATATCTCGCCGTTCAGGCGCGTATCAAGAAAGTCAAAGGTCCGATCCTGTGTCTTGTTGGTCCGCCGGGCGTTGGTAAAACTTCGCTGGGTAAATCAATGGCCAATGCGACCGGCCGTAACTTCATCCGTATGTCGCTGGGCGGGGTGCGCGATGAATCGGAAATTCGCGGGCACCGTCGGACTTATATCGGTTCAATGCCGGGCAAGATCATTCAGGGGATGAAGAAGGCAAAAACTTCCAATCCGCTGTTCCTGCTTGATGAAATTGAAAAGATGGGGTCCGACTTCCGCGGTGATCCGGCCTCGGCTCTGCTTGAGGTGCTGGACCCGGAGCAGAACTCGACCTTCAATGACCATTATCTTGAAGTCGATTATGATCTGTCGGATGTGATGTTTGTGACGACGGCCAACAGCCTGCGCATGCAGCAGCCGTTGCTTGACCGTATGGAGATTATCCGGATTTCGGGTTACACCGAAGATGAAAAGGTTGAAATCGCAAAGCGCCATCTGATCCCCAAACAGATTGAAGCCAATGGTTTGAAAAAAGCCGAATGGAGCATTTCTGACGATGCTCTTCGCGATCTGATACGTTATTACACGCGCGAAGCGGGTGTGCGTAACCTTGAACGTGAACTTGCCCGTCTGGCGCGTAAGGCGACCAAGCGTATTTTGATCGAAGGGTTGAAAACCGTTCGCGTTACCCCGCGGACGCTGGCGAAATATGCCGGGATTCGCAAATACCGCTTTGGTGAAACCGAAGGCGAAGACCAGGTTGGTGTGGTAACGGGCCTTGCCTATACGGAATTTGGCGGTGATCTGTTGCAGATCGAAGCCGTTACCGTGCCGGGCAAAGGCAATATGAAGACCACTGGTAAACTTGGCGATGTGATGACGGAATCGATCCAGGCGGCAACGTCGTTTGTTCGGTCGCGGGCAGCACTTTTCGGGATTAAACCGAACTTGTTCCAGCAGCGTGACATTCACGTTCACGTTCCGGAAGGGGCAACGCCGAAGGATGGCCCGTCGGCCGGTGTTGGTATGGTGACATCGGTTGTGTCGATTCTGACCAATAACCCGGTGCGTAAAGACGTTGCCATGACCGGTGAAGTTACCTTGCGGGGGCGTGTTCTCGCCATTGGCGGTTTGAAGGAAAAACTGCTTGCCGCAATGCGGGGCGGCGTCAAAACGGTTCTTATTCCCAAGGAGAATGAAAAGGACCTGGAAGACATTCCCGATAACGTCAAACGGAATATGCGAATCATTCCGGTATCGCATGTTGACGAAGTTCTGGAGCACGCTTTGGTCAATCCGCTTGTGCCGATTGAATGGGACGAGGACGCGGAAAATGTTTCGGTGAAGCCGAAAGACGGTGAAGAATCGGAAATCGGTGGTGTGACAACTCACTGATCGAGCGCAGAATCTTGGGCTTTTTGACAGGGGCGGCATGGCTGCCCCTGTTTTTTTGTGGATAACTTTTGCCGGAATCGGTCAAGACCAAAAGGCCAGAGGCTGTAAAGGCGAAAAAACGACAAAAAAACCGCAAAAACGGCGGAAAACTGCGTCTCTCCGATTGACGGCATGTAAGCGACCTGCTTACATTGCGCCTGTAACAGGTTTGGGGCAAACCAAATTTCCTTATAACTCCGAACGTCCAATAAGGGGGCCAGGAAGTGAATAAAAACGATCTCGTTGGAAGTGTCGCCGCGAAAGCTGATCTGTCTAAAGCAGACGCTGCCAAAGCCGTTGATGCTGTATTCGATTCCATTACCGATTCTTTGAAATCCGGCGACGAAGTTCGTCTGGTTGGTTTCGGTACATTTGCCGTTGCTGCGCGTGCAGCTTCCAAAGGTCGCAATCCGCGTACCGGCGAAGAAATCGATATTCCGGCTTCTAAGCAGCCGAAATTCAAGGCTGGTAAAGGCCTTAAGGATGCCGTCAACTAAGGTTGACCATCTTTTTTAAAAAAAATGCCGGTGACAGCGTCACCGGCATTGCATTTTAAAAAAAGCATGCTATGTTCCGCTCGCTTCCGCAAAACGGGGCACACAAAAAGGGTGATTAGCTCAGCTGGTTAGAGCATCTCGTTTACACCGAGAGGGTCGGGAGTTCGAATCTCTCATCACCCACCATGAAAAAGGCGTCCTTACCGGGCGCCTTTTTCTTTTGTGCGAACAACAGGTTATCGCGTGCTCCTCCGTATACTGTCTGCGGAGGTTTTTTCCAATCCGTGTCACAACGCTTTGATGTTTCGGCTGGCGATTGCGGGGCGGGTCTGCAATCATCATAGCCTCTGTATCCACGTTTTGAGGCCGGATCCGGTAATGTTTCGATCTGTTCCAAGAGCAATTTTTTCTGCGATGTGTCGTTTTCGCGGGGGGGCATATTTAAAGCGCCCGTACGCGCGATTAAAGGCTACTGGCGTGCTTCTGGTTTTAACTGTGGCGCTGTCAGGCTGTTACCTTCCAGAAAGCTTCACGGCGGACTTAACGCTGGCGCGAAACGGGGATTATCACTTTATCTATAAAGGGCAGTTGCGGCAGGCAGCTCTGGCCAAAGATCTTCTCGATGGTACGGTGACGCCAGAAGAAGAGAAAAAACGTGCCGTGCAGATTTTGAACGATCTGGAACGCGACCCGGCCTTTGGCCCATCCAGTTATGCCGGGCGTGGGGTTTTTAATGTCAGTTATGATCGCAAAGGCAATATTCTGACCGAGAAAACATTTAACTTTGTGCGACGAAACTCGCGAATCCTGCAAATGCTGTATCACGAGGGCAGTCGAACTGTTGAAATCCGTGGTGCGTCCGTGCCGGTGCAATATATGGATACACTCCAGGCGATGGGATATGTGCCCAACGGGAAAATTACGGTTAAGACCACCGTCCATGTTCGACGCGACAATGCAACCGAACGTAATACGGTTGATGATAAAACGACTCTCGTCTGGAAAATTCAGAAACTGGGTGAACCTGCGTTAATATTGATTCTGGGTTAGAGTCGCAGTTTGCAACCAACGATTCTCGACCGATTAGCCGTCTGTCAAATCTTTGTGAATATGGGGCAGGGTGCCCGATGCTGGGGGATGGCATTGAAAAACCCTGCCGGATGGCTCTGGCAGGGTTTTTCGGATAATCGGCGAAAGTATCAACGGGTCAATAGACCATTTCGTCTTCGCCGCCACCTTCGGAAATAACGATTTGGCCCTGGGCTGCCAGTTCTTTGGCAAGCTGAACGATCATCATCTGGCATTCTTCGACGTCGGCAAGGCGAACAGGGCCAAGGGCATCCATATCTTCGCGCATCATCTTGCCAGCACGTTCCGACATGTTTTTGAAGAAAAGTTCGCGCATCGCATCGGTCGAACCTTTGAGAGCAAGGGCGAGTTTGTCCTTTTCAACCTGGCGCAGCAGCGACTGAACACCGTTATTGTCAAGACGGGCAAGATCCTCGAAGGTGAACATCAAGGCCTTGATCTTTTCGGCAGAGTCGCGGTTGCGTTCTTCAAGGGCTGTCAGGAAACGGTCCTGGCTCTGCCGGTCAAGGCTGTTGAAAATATCGGCCATCAGTTCGTGGTTATCCCCGCGCGACCCGCGCGCAAGGTTTGACATGAACTCGGTGCGTAGTGTTTTTTCGATATTATCCAGGACCTCTTTTTGAACCGCCTCCATGCGCAACATACGCATGATGACTTCCATCGAGAAGTTTTCAGGCAGAAGCGACAGAACTGCCGCAGAGTGCGTTGATTTCAGCTTTGAAAGCACAACGCCAACTGTCTGGGGATATTCATTTTTCAAATAGTTTGCCAGAACAGCTTCGTTCACGTTGTTAAGCTTGTCCCACATGGTACGACCGGCCGGACCACGGATTTCTTCCATGATATTGTTCACGCGGTCTTCGGGCAGTACCTTGGTCAACAGGCGTTCGGTGGTATCGAACGAACCAACAAGCGAACCGGTTGACGAAAGCTGATCGGCAAATTCGACAAAAAGGCGCTCGACGATGTTGGAACTGATGGTTCCAAGACTGGACATCGTCTGCGAGATTTCCTTGATTTCTTCATCATCCATCAATGCAAACATCTTGGAGGCATGCTCTTCCCCAAGTGCCAGCATCAGGATGGCCGCTTTTTCCTGTCCAGAAAGCGACCGGTATTCTTCTTTAACGCGCCCCACGTAAAGCCCACTCCGTCAGCAATTCCAGATCCGTTGCATGATAACGCATTCTCGTGAAGGATGCGTTACGAACAGTCAATAAATCTATAAGGCTTAAGTCCCTACATGAAAAGACCTGTCGCACCATGCCGGGCCAGACAATTTCAAATCAGGGCCAAAACGGCTTGAAAATTGCAGCATGATTTCCGTTTGGGGTGATCTGATTGAGCTCAAATCACGACCCGGTTGAAAACGATGCTATCAGCTTGACTTAGCAAGGGGGCTGGTCTAACAAGAGCACGCCGATGGATGGCTGTTTTGGGGGCGTAGCTCAGTTGGTTAGAGCGCCGGCCTGTCACGCCGGAGGCCGCGGGTTCAAGTCCCGTCGCTCCCGCCATTACAGCCATCGACTGCATTCTTTCTTGGGCGCTGCGTCTTTCCTGCCCGTGCTCCTTTTGCTGCTTTGCAACAATGTGGAACGCGTTCGCGACGTTCGGCCGACCTGAAATTGACCGCAGAAGGCAAAAAAATTAGATAAGTTCCAGGCTCGGTGGGGTGGAAACACGTCTCCGGGGCTGGTACTTGTGTGGTGCATACGTTAAGGTGCGCCCTTATGGGCTAGGTGGGGACCTGGTCGGGTTCTGGTTAGACCTGTTCTTGAGAGGTCAGAGAGATGCAAGAGCTTCTTTCGGAATATCTTCCGATCCTGATTTTCATCGGGATTGCCGTCGGTCTTTCGGCGGTTATCATCATCGCTTCGCTGGTTCTGGCCAAGCAGGCCCCGGATGCTGAAAAGCTGTCTGCATATGAATGCGGTTTTTCGCCATTCGAAGATGCACGCATCAAATTTGATGTTCGCTTCTACCTGGTCGCAATCTTGTTCATCATCTTCGATCTGGAAGTTGCCTTCCTGTTTCCCTGGGCAGTGACCCTTGGTGACATCGGAACGTTCGGTTTCCTGTCGATGGTAATTTTCCTGGCAGTGCTGACAATCGGCTTTGTCTATGAATGGAAGAAGGGAGCTCTGGAATGGGAGTGAGCACCAATACAGGCGCCCCTTTGGCCCCTGGTAAAGACCAGGACCAGTTGCTTAAGGGCGTGTTTGACGAGATGAATGACAAGGGCTTTGTTCTTGCCAGCCTTGACAAACTTGCCACCTGGGCAAATACGGGCTCGATGTGGCCGATGACCTTTGGTCTGGCCTGCTGTGCGGTTGAAATGATGCACGCCGCAGCCGCCCGTTACGACATGGACCGCTATGGCGTTGTTTTCCGTCCCAGCCCGCGTCAGTCGGACGTGATGATTGTTGCCGGGACGCTGACCAACAAGATGGCGCCGGCCCTTCGCAAGGTTTACGACCAGATGGCCGAGCCGCGCTGGGTTATCTCAATGGGCTCGTGTGCCAATGGCGGCGGGTATTATCACTATTCCTATTCGGTGGTGCGCGGTTGTGACCGTGTTGTTCCGGTCGATATTTATGTCCCCGGTTGCCCGCCGACAGCCGAGGCGCTGATTTACGGTATTCTGCAATTGCAGAAAAAAATCCGCCGTACCGGTGTCCTGTCACGCTGATCCGAGAGTAGGGGGCTAGCATGAGCGAATTGCTCAGCGATAATAGCGCAGCACTGCAAGATCTTCGCGATCTTGTTACGGCACATTTTGGTGCCGATGTTATTGAAACGGTTTATCGCTATGGCGAATTGACCGTTGTTGTCAAACGCGAGTCCATTGTCAGCGTTCTGACGTTCCTGCGTGACGATGCAGGATGCCTTTTCAAACAGTTGATCGACATTTGTGGCGTGGATTACCCGGAGCGCGCTGAACGTTTCGAGGTTGTGTATCACCTGCTGTCGCTCAAACATAACCTGCGTATTCGCGTCAAGGTAACAACGGACGAGGAAACACCGGTTCCCACGGCTGTTGGCGTCTATAGTGCCGCAGACTGGTTTGAGCGTGAAACCTGGGACATGTATGGTGTGTTCTTTGCCGATCACCCCGATCCCCGCCGTATTCTGACTGACTATGGTTTTGAAGGCCATCCGTTGCGCAAAGACTTTCCGCTGACGGGATATGTCGAAGTTCGTTATGACGACGAACTCAAGCGCGTGGTTTATGAGCCGGTTAAACTGGTTCAGGATTTCCGTAATTTTGATTTCGAGAGCCCCTGGGAAGGAATGCAGAATATTCTTCCGGGTGACGAAAAGGCGGAGGGCAACGCCTGATGTCCGAACAGAAAATTAAAAATATGACCCTGAACTTCGGCCCGCAGCATCCTGCGGCGCACGGGGTTTTGCGGCTTGTTCTTGAAATGGACGGCGAAGTTGTCGAACGTGCCGATCCGCATATTGGTCTTTTGCATCGCGGGACCGAGAAGCTGATCGAGTATAAAACTTACGTTCAGGCAACCCCGTATTTTGATCGTCTCGACTATGTCGCGCCGATGAATCAGGAGCATGCCTTCTGTCTGGCAATTGAAAAGCTGATGGGGGTCGAAGTCCCCAAACGTGCACAGTACATTCGTGTTCTGTACGCGGAAATTGGGCGTATTCTCAACCACATCCTCAACCTGACGACCTTTGCGCTGGACGTTGGCGCGATGACGCCACTGCTCTGGGGCTTTGAGGAACGCGAAAAGCTCATGGAATTTTATGAGCGCGCCTGTGGTGCCCGTCTTCACGCCAACTATTTCCGCCCCGGCGGGGTTGCTGCCGATTTGCCGGCAGGGTTGCTTGAAGATATTTCGGCCTGGATTGACCAGTTCCCGAACTTCCTGAAGGACTTTGACCGTGTTCTGACCGGCAACCGTATTTTCAAACAGCGTGCTGTGGGAATCGGAACCGTATCGGCAGAAGAGGCTTTCGACTGGGGCTTTACGGGGCCGAATATTCGGGCGTCGGGGATCGCGTGGGATTTGCGCAAGGCGCAGCCTTACGACTCGTACGAAGATTTTGACTTTGATGTTCCCGTTGGCAAATATGGCGATGTGTATGACCGCTATCTGGTTCGTTTTGAAGAAATGAACCAGTCGCTGCGTATCATGCGCCAGGTCATCGATAAAATGCCCGACGGCCCGGTCATTGTGCAGAATAACAAGGTGGCTCCGCCGGCGCGTGCCGATATGAAGCGGTCGATGGAAGCCCTTATTCATCACTTCAAGCTGTTTACCGAAGGTTTCCACGTCCCGGCAGGCGAATGTTATGCCGCTGTGGAAGCCCCCAAGGGTGAGTTTGGTGTTTTCCTGGTGTCGGATGGCTCGAACCGTCCGTATCGCTGCAAGATTCGCGCACCGGGATTTGCTCACCTGCAAGGCATGGATTTCATGTCGAAGGGTCATATGTTGGCAGACGTTGTTGCCAATATCGGTTCGCTTGACATTGTTTTCGGTGAGATTGACCGATGAGCCATTTAAGAAGACCAGCTCCGCGCGAGCTTCAGCCGACCAGTTTTGCTTTTACGCCTGAAAATCTGGAGAAAGCGAAAAAGATTATCGCGAAATATCCGGAAGGCCGCCAGCAAAGTGCAACCATGCCGCTTCTGGATCTGGCGCAGCGCCAGACCGAGGGCAATTGGGTGCCGACCGTCGCCATGGACTATATTGCCGACATGCTCGAAATGCCGGCCATTCGGGTGTATGAAGTTGCGACCTTCTATACCATGTATAATCTGGCACCTGTGGGGCAGAACTTTATTCAGGTTTGCACCACAACCCCGTGCTGGCTGCGTGGTTCGTCGGATATTGTCAAAACCTGCAAGGAAGAACTGGGCATCGGTATTGGTGAAACCACCGAAGATGGCAAGTTCACCCTGATCGAGGTTGAATGCCTTGGAGCGTGTGTCAACGCCCCCATGATGCAGATTAACGACGATTATTACGAAGATCTGACCAGCGACAGCACGAAGAATATTATCGACATGCTCAAGCGTGGTGAAACACCGAAAGCCGGACCGCAGAGCGGTCGGCGCGGGTGCGAGCCAATTGATGGTCCCAAGGTTCTGAAAGCATTCTGTGGCTGTGCTGCCGCCGATCAGCCTGCTGAACCCAAAGACGGGGAGGCCTGATATGCTGCAAGACAAGGATCGTATTTTTACCAACCTTTACGGTTTTCAGGATTTTGGTCTGAAAGCCGCACAGGCGCGTGGTAACTGGGACGGTACCAAGGGACTGATCGAAAAAGGTCAGGACTGGATCATTGAGGAAATGAAGGCATCTGGGATGCGTGGCCGTGGTGGCGCTGGTTTCCCAACCGGCCTGAAATGGTCCTTTATGCCCAAGGAATCGGATGGCCGCCCGCATTATCTCGTGGTGAATGCTGACGAAGGTGAGCCGGGTACCTGCAAGGACCGCGAGATCATGCGTAATGATCCGCATACCCTGATTGAAGGGTGCCTGCTGGCCAGTTTTGCGATGCGTGCGCATGCGGCCTATATTTACATTCGTGGTGAATTCTATCACGAGGCATCGAACCTTCAGCGTGCAATTGACGAAGCTTATGACGCAGGCCTGATTGGCAAAAATGCCTGCGGGTCTGGCTGGGATTTTGATCTTTATCTGCATCTTGGGGCTGGCGCCTATATTTGTGGTGAAGAAACCGCGCTGATTGAAAGCCTTGAAGGCAAAAAAGGCCAGCCGCGCCTGAAACCGCCATTCCCGGCCAATGCCGGTTTGTATGGCTGCCCGACGACCGTGAACAACGTTGAATCGATTGCGGCTGTTCCGGAAATTCTGCGTCGCGGAGGGGCATGGTTTTCAAGCTTTGGCCGGGAAAAAAACCACGGGACCAAGCTGTTTGCCATTTCCGGCCATGTCGAGAAACCCTGCACCGTCGAAGAAGCCATGAGCATTCCGCTGCGTGAGCTGATCGAGCGTCATTGTGGTGGCGTCCGGGGTGGCTGGGATAATCTGCTTGCCGTTATTCCGGGGGGTTCGTCGGTACCGGTGCTGACCAAGGAAGTGTGTGATGATGTCCTGATGGACTTTGATGCGCTTCGCGAGGTCGGATCGGGCCTTGGGACTGCGGCGGTTATCGTGATGGACAAGTCGACCGACATTGTTTACGCGATTGCCCGCCTTTCCGAGTTCTACAAACATGAAAGCTGTGGTCAGTGCACCCCTTGCCGTGAGGGTACGGGCTGGATGATGCGCATGATGCAGCGCATGGTGCGCGGCGAGGCCACACTTGATGAAATCGACCTTTTGTGGGACGTGACCAAACAGGTCGAAGGCCACACCATTTGTGCGCTTGGTGACGCTGCCGCATGGCCGATCCAGGGTTTGATCCGTAATTTCCGTCCCGAAATGGAACGCCGGATCAAGGAATATCGCGCACGGATCGCGGCCTGAGAGAGGCCTGTTGAGAGGGATTGAGACATGCCGAAACTGACAGTTGACGGTATCGAAGTCGAAGTAGAAGCCGGAGCGACAGTTCTTCAGGCCTGTGAGGAAGCGGGTAAGGAAATTCCCCGTTTCTGTTATCACGAGCGTCTGTCGATTGCCGGTAACTGCCGCATGTGCCTGGTGGAGATGGAGCGTGCGCCGAAGCCGGTTGCCTCCTGCGCCATGCCGGCTGCTGATGGAATGGTCATCAAAACGGATTCCGACCTTGTGAAAAAGGCACGCAATGGCGTGATGGAATTCCTGCTGATCAACCATCCGCTGGATTGCCCGATTTGTGACCAGGGCGGTGAATGTGACCTTCAGGACCAGGCAATGGCCTATGGTTTTGACGCGTCGCGTTATGCCGAGAAAAAGCGTGCGGTGAAGGACAAGGAACTGGGCCCGATCGTGAAAACGATCATGACCCGTTGCATCCATTGCACCCGTTGCGTTCGTTTCTCGGAGGAAGTGGCCGGTGTTGGCACGATGGGCGCGGTTTATCGCGGTGAAGACACCGAGGTCGGACCCTATATTGAAGCCAGCATTAATTCCGAAATGTCGGGCAATTTGGTGGATTTGTGCCCGGTGGGCGCACTGACATCCAAGCCCTATGCCTTTACCGCGCGTCCGTGGGAATTGAAGAAAACCGATAGCGTCGATGTGATGGATGCTGTTGGCTCGAATATCCGTGTTGATGCCCGCGGGTCTGAGGTTCTGCGCGTTTTGCCGCGTCTGAACGAAGACATCAATGAAGAATGGATTTCGGACAAAACCCGTTATGCCATTGATGGCCTGAAACGTCAGCGTCTTGATCGTCCGTATGTTCGGGTAAATGGCAAGCTTGCCCCGGCAAGCTGGGACGAAGCCTTTGCCGCGATCAAGGAAAAGGTTTCGGGGCTTGATGGCAAGAAGATTGCCGCGATTGCCGGTGATACCGTTGATTGTGAATCCATGACTGCGCTGAAGGACCTGATGGGCAAGCTTGGATCGGCTAATATTGATTGCCGTCAGGACGGTGCAAAAATCGGTGGACCGCGTTCTTCGTATATTTTCAACACCACCATCGCTGGTATCGAAGAAGCGGATGCCTGCCTGGTTGTTGGGGCAAATGTTCGTGCAGAAGCGCCAATCATTAATTCCCGGTTGCGTAAACGCTGGCGCATGACCGCTGGTGATTTCCGCTTGGGCGTCATCGGTGAAAACTGGGATCCGACCTTCAAGCATGACTATCTTGGTGCCGGTCCGGAAACGCTTTCTGATATTCTGGAAGGCAAAAACGACTTTGCCAAGGTTTTGGAATCCGCTGCCAAACCGATGATCATTGTTGGTATGGGCGCGCTTAACCGCGAAGATGGTGAAGCTGTTCTCGCAACCGCGCGTGAGATTGCCGACAAATATGGTCTGGTTTCGGGCGAGTGGAACGGCTTTAACGTTCTGCATACTGCAGCAGCCCGCGTTGGCGGCCTCGACCTTGGTTTTGTGCCGGGCGAGGGTGGTTTGGCAACCAATGACATTCTTGATGGTGCGGCAAAGGGCGATGTTGAAGTTGTTTATCTGCTCGGTGCAGATGAGCTCGACATGGCCAAGCTGAAAAATGCCTTTGTGATTTATCAGGGCTGCCTTGGTGATGCCGGTGCACAGGTTGCAGATGTGATTCTGCCCGGTGCGGCCTACACCGAAAAGAACGGCACCTATGTTAACACGGAAGGCCGCGTTCAGTATGGCTGGCGCGCTGTATTCCCGGTTGGGGATGCCCGTGAAGACTGGAAGATCATCCGCGCGCTTTCGGCTGGCCTTGGCCTGACCCTGCCTTATGACAACATTGATTCGGTTCGTGCCCGCATGGTTGAAATCAACGATGTGTTTGGCTCCATTAATGTAACGCGTAAAGCGGCATGGGCCGAATTTGGCAAAGCTGGTGTGATGAAGTCGGAAGGTTTTGCTTCGCCGGTTCGCAATTTTTACATGACTGACCCGATCAGCCGGGCATCAGTGACAATGGCAAAATGTACAGAAGCCTTTGTCAAGGATGCGGCTGCCGGAAAGGTTGCCTGAGTTCGGGAAACAGGCGGCGGGGAACCGTCGCCTTCTCTCGCTAGGGGATGTCCTGCTTTGGGACTAAACGCAAAAGATACGGTTTGACCGATGGAACTTCTTTGGGACGGATATATTCAGCCAGGAATTTGGATCGTCGCTAAAATCCTGGCGATCGTGCTTCCCTTGCTGATTGCTGTTGCCTATCTCACCTATGCCGAGCGCAAGGTGATTGGCGCCATGCAAATGCGCAAAGGCCCGAACGTCGTTGGGCCTTTCGGCCTGTTGCAGCCGCTGGCAGACGGCCTGAAGCTGTTTTTGAAGGAAACGGTCATTCCGACCAGCGCCAACAAGGTGGTCTTTCTGATCGCGCCGATGTTGACCTTCATTCTCGCGCTTGTGGCCTGGGCCGTTATCCCGTTTGGCGAAGGACTGGTAATTTCCAACCTTAATGTTGGTATTCTTTATCTGTTCGCCATTTCGTCGCTGGGTGTTTACGGCATTGTGATGGCTGGCTGGTCGTCCAACTCCAAATACGCTTTTCTTGGTGCGTTGCGTTCCGCAGCACAGATGGTGTCTTACGAAATTTCGATCGGCCTGATCATTATTTCGGTTTTGCTGACCACCGGGTCGCTGAACCTTTCAGACATTGTTCTTGCGCAGTCGGGCGGTATCTGGAACTGGAACTTTATTTACCATCTGCCGATGTTCGTGATCTTCATCGTCTCGATCCTCGCAGAAACGAACCGCGCGCCATTTGACCTTCCCGAAGCGGAAGCCGAGCTTGTGTCGGGGTATAACGTCGATTATTCGGCAATGACCTTCGCGCTGTTCTTCCTTGGTGAATATGCCAACATGATTTTGATGAGCGGCCTTTGCGCGACCCTGTTCCTGGGTGGCTGGCAGGCACCGTTGCCGTTCCTGGATTTCATTCCCGGTCCGCTGTGGTTCATCTTCAAGATCTGCATGGTTCTGTTCATTTTCCTCTGGGTACGTGCCACTTTCCCGCGTTACCGCTATGACCAGCTGATGCGTTTGGGCTGGAAGGTTTTCCTTCCGCTGTCATTCGCCTGGGTCATGCTGGTTGCCACGTTCCTGGTTGTTTTTGACAAAGTCCCGGCCTGATCGCCGCGCATCGGAAAGAGAGAGGTAAACGATGTCATTTATAGATCGGACGGCCCGGAGTTTCCTGCTGGTGGAACTGCTTTCCGGTTTGGCGCTGACCTTCAAATACATGTTCAAGCCGAAGGTCACGCTGAATTATCCGTATGAAAAAGGTCCGCTCAGCCCGCGTTTCCGTGGCGAACATGCCTTGCGCCGTTACCCGAACGGGGAAGAGCGTTGCATCGCCTGCAAGTTGTGCGAAGCCATCTGCCCGGCGCAGGCGATTACCATCGAGGTGGAACCGCGTCTTGACGGCTCGCGCCGGACAACGCGTTACGATATTGATATGACGAAGTGCATTTATTGCGGTTTCTGCGAGGAAGCCTGCCCGGTGGATGCCATCGTCGAAGGTCCGAACTTCGAGTTCGCAACCGAAAACCGCGAGGAGCTTCTTTATGATAAAGACAAGCTTCTTGAAAATGGCGAGCGTTGGGAAGCCGAGCTTGCTGCACGATTGGAGGCAGACGCACCTTATCGGTAAGTGTCGCGTCTGATCGTTTGGATAAAGTTCATGGATCGCCTTCCGCCAGTGCGGGGGCGTTTCGCCAAGGGGGTACCTTATGGTCGTACAGGCTTTGGCTTTCTATCTGTTTGCCATTATCGCAGTTATTTCTGCCGCAATGGTGGTAACTGTGCGCAACCCGGTTCATTCGGTGTTGTTTCTTATTTTGACGTTTTTCAACGCCGCAGGGCTTTTTGTCCTGCTTGGTGCTGAATTTCTCGCCATGCTTCTGGTCGTCGTTTATGTCGGCGCGATCGCGGTTTTGTTTATGTTTGTCGTCATGATGCTCGACATCAATTTTGTCGAGATGCGTGAAGGCTTTCTGAGCTATCTGCCGATCGGTGTTCTGGTTGCGGCGGTATTGTTTGTCGAGCTGGCCTTTGTTGGTGGCGGTTGGGTTATGACCGATGCCAAGATGGCGGCAATTGCCCAGCCGGTTCCGGCTGATATGAACAATATCAATGCACTGGGCATGCTTCTTTATACCGACTATGCCTATATCTTCCAGGCAGCCGGTCTGGTGTTGCTGACCGCCATGATTGGTGCAATCGTCCTGACCCTGCGCCATCGTAAAGGTGTACGTCGCCAGAATATTTCCCAGCAGGTCCAGCGCCAGCGCGCCGAGACCCTTGAAATCAAAAAAGTACCGGTCGGTAGGGGGATCTGATGGAAATCGGACTTGCTCATTACCTGACTGTCGCCGCCATCCTGTTTACCCTCGGGATTTTCGGTATCTTCATGAACCGGAAAAACGTCATCATCATCATGATGTCGATCGAACTGATGCTGCTGGCAGTCAACATCAATTTTGTCGCCTTTTCGTCCTTTCTGGGCGATCTGGTTGGCCAGGTTTTCACCATTTTCGTGCTGACTGTCGCGGCTGCTGAGGCGGCGATCGGCCTTGCGATCCTGGTGGTTTATTTCCGTAATCGCGGCACCATCGCGGTTGAAGACATCAACATGATGAAGGGGTAAGGCACAGATATGTATGCTCTGATTGTTTTTCTGCCCCTTATTGCCGCGATTATTGCCGGTCTGATTACCCTGTTTGGGGCGATGAAGACCGCCAATGCACCGGCAGCACATCATCACGATGATCATCATCACGGGGTTTCTGCCAGCGACCGTCTTTCACAGCTTGTTACGGTTGCCGGGGTGGTGGTGGCCGCCGCGATCTCCGTTGCGGCCTTTATCGACGTCGCTCTTAACGGCAACCCGATCACGATTGATCTGTTTACCTGGATCAGCTCGGGCGATTTCACCGCTGACTGGTCGCTGCGTTTTGATACGCTGACCTGCGTGATGCTGATTGTGGTGACGGGCGT
The DNA here is from genome assembly GCF_003326755.1 of Thalassospira profundimaris. Lineage (GTDB taxonomy): Bacteria > Pseudomonadota > Alphaproteobacteria > Rhodospirillales > Thalassospiraceae > Thalassospira > Thalassospira profundimaris_B. The sequence goes on from NZ_JPWH01000003.1 coordinate 158,735, forward strand.
TTCGTCGATGGTGCATATCTATTCCATCGGCTATATGTCGCATGATCCCGATAAGCCCCGTTTCATGGCTTATCTGTCGCTGTTTACCTTTGCGATGTTGATGCTTGTTACGGCCGACAACCTGATCCAGCTTTTCTTTGGCTGGGAAGGGGTGGGGCTCGCATCCTATCTTCTGATCGGTTTCTGGTATTCCAAACCGTCGGCATCTTCTGCCGCGATGAAGGCCTTTATTGTCAACCGCGTGGGTGACTTTGGCTTCGCGCTGGGTATCTTTGCGGTTTATGTGCTGTTTGGTACCGTCCAGTTCGATACCATTTTCGCCAATGCCGAAGAAATCTCTGGCTCGACCCTGGTTTTCCTCGGGCATGATTTTTCAGCGTTGAATATCGCAACATTCCTTTTGTTCATCGGTGCGATGGGGAAATCGGCCCAGTTGGGGCTGCATACCTGGCTGCCCGATGCGATGGAAGGCCCGACGCCGGTTTCCGCGCTTATTCACGCGGCAACGATGGTGACGGCGGGTGTGTTCATGGTCGCGCGCCTGTCGCCGATCTTTGAATATGCCGAAACTACGCTGGCGATTGTCACGGTTGTTGGTGCGACCACGGCTTTCTTCGCCGCGACCATCGGTTGTGTGCAGAACGACATCAAGCGCGTTATTGCCTATTCAACCTGTTCGCAGCTTGGTTACATGTTCTTTGCCTGTGGTGTTTCTGCCTATAGTGCGGGCGTGTTCCATCTGATGACACACGGTTTTTTCAAGGCATTGCTGTTCCTGAGTGCCGGTTCCGTGATCCATGCCATGTCCGATGAACAGGATATGCGCAAGATGGGCGGTATCTGGAAAATGGTTCCGCTGACCTTTGGTGTCATGATCATTGGTACGCTTGCCATTACCGGTGTTCCGGGCTTTGCGGGTTACTATTCCAAAGACATGATCATTGAAAGCGCATTTGCAGCACATACCAGTGTTGGCCTTTATGCCTTCTGGATGGGTGTGATCGCAGCCTTTATGACGTCGTTCTATAGCTGGCGTCTGATTTTCATGACCTTCTTTGGCGCACCGCGCGCAGATGAACGCACGATGGCGCATGTTCATGAAAGCCCGGCTGTCATGACGGTTCCGTTGCTGATCCTGGCCGTTGGTGCCGTGTTTGCCGGCTGGTTTGCCGTGAACTGGTTTGGTGGCAATTACGAAGAAATGCTGTCCTTCTGGAATGGCGCGATCTTTGTGGCTGAAAACCACCAGGCGCTTGAACATTCGCACCATGTTCCGGGCTGGGTCAAAATGGCACCGTTTGTTGCCATGATGCTTGGTTTGGCACTGGCCGTGCTGATGTATCGTCTGGTTCCGTCGCTGCCGCGCACACTGGCAAATACCTTCAATGGTATTTACCGCTTCCTGCTCAATAAATGGTATTTCGACGAGCTGTATGACGCGATTTTCGTGAAGCCGGCATTTGCGCTGGGTCGCGGGTTCTGGAAAGCCGGTGATGGCGCGCTGATTGACGGTGTTGGTCCGGATGGTGTGGCTGCGGCTTGCCGTAACATTGCGCGGCGGATCAGCACCCTTCAGAGCGGCTTTGTTTATCACTATGCGTTTGCCATGCTGATCGGCATTGCAGCCTTGGTGTCTTACACAATCTGGAAGATGGGTTAACGGGCGATGAGTGATTGGCCAATTCTTTCGATCATCACTTTTTTACCGCTATTGGGAGCGTTTTTTATCCTCCTTATTCCCGGTGAAGAAGCGAATGTCGCCCGCAATTCGCGCTGGGTCGCGCTGTGGACGTCTGGTTTTACCTTCCTGGCATCACTGATGCTATGGATCAACTTTGACACAACAACTGCCGACTTCCAGTTCGTCGAAAAGACGGAATGGATGCCGGGCCTGAATGTGTCTTACCACATGGGTGTGGATGGCATTTCGATGCTGTTCGTCATTCTTGCGACCTTCCTGACCCCGATCTGCATTCTTTCCGCCTGGGAAGCTGTTCAGAAACGGGTCAAGGAATACATGATCGCCTTCTTGGTGCTTGAAACCATGATGGTTGGCATGTTCAGCTCGCTTGATGCCATGCTGTTTTACATCTTCTTTGAAGGTGTGCTGATCCCGATGTTCATCATCATCGGTGTCTGGGGCGGGCCGCGCCGCGTATATGCAGCTTTCAAGCTGTTCCTCTATACGCTTCTGGGCTCGGTTTTGATGCTGGTCGCGCTGATGGCAATGTATTTCGATGCCGGCACCAGCGATATTCCGACCCTGATGACGCATACCTTCAGCTATCAGGCCCAGCTTTGGATGTGGCTTGCCTTCTTTGCGTCCTTTGCGGTGAAGGTGCCGATGTGGCCCGTCCACACCTGGCTGCCCGATGCCCACGTGGAAGCACCGACGGCTGGTTCGGTTATTCTGGCTGGCGTTTTGCTGAAAATGGGTGGCTATGGTTTCCTGCGGTTTTCACTGCCGATGCTGCCATTGGCATCCGAAACCTTTGCGCCGCTGATCTTTACGCTGTCGATCATTGCGATCATTTATACCTCGCTGGTGGCCTTGGCCCAGGAAGACATGAAAAAGCTGATTGCTTATTCATCTGTCGCTCATATGGGGATCGTGACGGTCGGTGCGTTCACCTTTAACCAGCATGGCCTGGAAGGTTCGATCTTCCAGATGCTGAGCCACGGTGTGGTTTCCGGTGCGTTGTTCCTGTGTGTTGGTGTGGTTTATGACCGTATGCACACCCGTGAGATTGATGCTTATGGTGGACTTGTCCATCGTATGCCGGGTTACGCGGTGACGTTCATGTTCTTTACGATGGCATCTGTCGGCCTGCCGGGCACGGGTGGTTTCGTGGGCGAAATCATGACGTTGCTGGGGGCTTTTGAAGCCAATACCTGGGTCGCGTTCTTTGCATCGACCGGTCTGATCCTGGGCGCGGCCTATGCACTGTATCTCTATCGCCGGATCGTTTTCGGGGCCCTGACCAAGGAAAACCTTAAAAACATCCTCGATATGAGCCCGCGTGAATGGGCATTGTTCCTTCCGCTTGTTGTGGTGGTTCTGTGGATGGGTGTCTATCCGAGTTCCTTCCTCGACATCATGCACGCATCGGTTCTGCATTTGGTCAACCAAGTTGAAACGGCACAGGCCGCTGCGGCAAATGCCGCGCAGCTTGCGGCGAATTAAGGGGAATGAACATGGGAGATTCTATGCTCAACCTCGGGGCGGCATTGCCCGAAATCTTTATGGCGGTAGCTTCGCTTGCGTTGCTGATGCTCGGTGTTTTTACGGGTAAGGACCGTTCGTTCCGGACGGTCTCCTGGGCGGCTGTCGGTGCCATGATCGTTGCTCTGGTCCTTGTGATCACGGGCGAGGGTGGTGCTGCATTTTCCGGGCAGTTCCTGGCGGACCCATTCGCACGTTTCTGCAAGGTTCTGATCCTGATCGGTTCGGCTGTGGGCGTCGTGATGACCATGAAGTTCGCCGAACGTGAACGCATGGCACGTTTCGAGTTCCCGATCCTCCTTATGCTGGCAACGCTTGGCATGATGGCGATGGTTTCGGCATCCGATATGCTTTCGCTTTATGTTGGTCTCGAACTTCAGAGCCTTGCATTATATGTCGTCGCTGCCATCCGTCGTGATACCGTTCGTGCAACGGAATCGGGCCTGAAATATTTCGTTCTGGGCTCGATCGCCTCGGGCATGCTGCTGTATGGCATGTCGATGGTTTACGGCTTTACCGGTTCCACCAGCTTTGCCGTGATTGGCGATGCGGTCAGCAATGGCGAGTTGTCGGTTGGTACCCTGGTGGGTCTGGCATTCATTTTTGCCGGTCTGTGCTTTAAGGTCTCGGCAGCACCGTTCCATATGTGGACACCAGACGTTTACGAAGGTGCGCCGACCCCGGTAACGGCATTTTTTGCCGTTGCGCCGAAAATTGCCGGTCTGGCGCTTTTCGTTCGTGTTGCTCTGGGGCCGTTTGCCGGTGTAGTTGGTGACTGGCAGCAGATCATTGTTCTGATTTCGATCCTGTCGATGGCCTGGGGTTCGTTTGCTGCCCTGCGCCAGAACAATATCAAACGTCTGATGGCCTATTCCTCGATTGGTCACGTTGGTTTTGCCCTGGTCGGCCTTGCTGCCGGTACCGAAGCCGGTGTTCAGGCTATTCTGGTATATCTTGGCATTTACCTCGTTATGAATCTTGGCACCTTTGCCGTGATTCTGTCGATGCGTCGCCATGACCGGATGGTCGAAGAAATTGCCGATCTGTCGGGCCTGTCACGGACCAAACCGTTGATGGCTGCTGTTATGGCGCTGCTGATGTTCTCGATGGCTGGTATTCCGCCACTCGCCGGGTTCTTTGGTAAGTTCTATGTTTTCAAGGCAGCGGTTGATTCCGGTCTGGTGACGCTGGCTGTTATCGGTCTCGTGACCTCGGTTGTCAGTGCCTATTATTATCTGCGCGTTATCAAGGTCATGTATTTTGACGAACCGGTAGAAGGCTTTGATCGCAATGGTACCGAACTGAATGTCATCATGGCGCTTGCCACGATCATTATTCTGGTTTTCGCGTTCTTCCCGAACCCGTTGACCGATACTGCCGCTGCCGCTGCATCGGCGCTGTTTGGAAATTGATATGGCAAAACCTGTCGTGCGTCTTCCCGATGGATATGTTCTGCATTTCCACGAAGTGATCGACAGTACAAATGACGAGGCGAAACGCCTTGGTGATAAGGGCGCCCCTGGTGGCGCCCTTGTTTTGGCTGCACGGCAGAATGCAGGGCGCGGACGTCGCGGGCGTGAATGGCAATCGCCGGTCGGGAATCTTTTTTCGTCTTTATTGCTGCGGCCTGATTGCCCGCTTCAGGAATCAGCACGTTTTACATTTATTGCCGCACTGGCAATGGCAGAAGCGATTGATATTGTCACGGAAGGGCGGGGGAGACCCGCCTGTAAATGGCCCAACGACTTGATGGTGGATGGACGCAAATTGTGCGGCATTTTGCTTGAAAGTGCGTCAAATTACGGTCGCGATACGGATTATCTGGTTATTGGTACCGGCGTGAATGTTGCATTTCATCCCGATGATGCTGAACGCCCGTCTACCTCGCTAGCCGAGTTGGGCGCACCCGTCAGGATCGAAGATCTGGTTGCCGCTTATATCTCACGGTTTGATGTGTTTTATTCCATTTGGTTACAAACGGGTTTTAAAGCTGTGCGGGATGCCTGGCTTGAGCGTGCCTATGGCTTTGGCCAGCCTCTTGTCGCGCGATTGAGCGAGAAAACATTAAGCGGAACTTTTGTCGGGCTTGATGAAGGTGGTTCGCTGATTTTAAAAGATGATACGGGTGCTGATCATATTATCGGTGCCGGAGAAGTATTTTTCAAAAGCTGAGAATTCAGGTCATTGGGTGTTATTTAAAGTATTTGTCTGCTGTTGGATTTCTATTTGTCCCCGCATTGTGACAGATCGCGATGTGATTTGAAGTTTGGTCACGGCGAGGGGGCAAATAATCCAGCCTGACGATTAACGTAAAAGCTTTACCTGATAGGTCGTATGTGTTTTTTCGTTGGTCACGATTAATGGCTTGATCGCAAATGAGAGGTTTCGTGGATTTGTTTTTGCCAAAGGACGAGTTGCTGTTTGTCCCGCTGGGTGGTTCCGGCGAGATCGGGATGAACCTTAATCTTTATGGCTATAATGACCGCTGGCTGATGATCGATATGGGGGTTTCCTTTGGTGAGGAAGGGCTTCCAGGTGTCGATGTTGTCATGCCTGATCCTTCTTTTATCGAGGACCGCAAGGACAAGCTTCTGGGGCTGGTGCTAACCCACGCTCACGAGGATCATTTGGGGGCGATTCCCTATTTGTGGCCGCGACTGAAATGCCCGATTTATGCAACTCCCTTTGCGGCGGAATTTTTGCGCGCCAAATTGACCGAGACCGATTTTGCCGATCAGGTTCCGATTCATGAAATCGAATTGGGGGCACGCTTTAAACTTGGTGATTTTGATATTGAAATGATCACCATGACCCATTCAATCCTGGAACCAAATGCCCTGGCCATCAGAACGCCAAAGGGGCTGGTTGTGCATACCGGGGACTGGAAGTTCGATCATGATCCGCAAATCGGCACCGAACCGGATGTCGCCAAACTCGAAGCCTTGGGTGACGAGGGCGTAAATGCGCTGATTTGTGATTCAACAAATGTTTTTTCACATGGGGAAACCGGATCGGAAGGCGAGGTTGCGCGCAATCTGATTGATTTGTTCGCCAAGATTCCCACGGGCCGGATTGCCGTTGCCTGCTTCGCCACCAATGTTGCGCGTATTCAGTCCATTATTGAAGCGGCACATGAAACGGGTCGCTGTGTCGCCCTGGCTGGGCGGTCGATGCGCCGTGTTACCGAAGCGGCCAAGAAGGTGGGATATCTTACGGGATATCCCAATCTGTTGTCTGATGAAGATGCGATGGAAGTGCCCAAGGATCAGGTGTTGCTGATTTGTACGGGCTCGCAGGGCGAACCGCGGGCGGCGATGGCCCGCATCGCACGGGGTGACCATCCGACCATTGAGCTTGATGCCGGTGATACGGTGGTATTTTCCGCCCGGGAAATTCCGGGCAATGAAAAATCGATCGGTTTTATTCAAAACACGCTGATCAAACGTGGCATCAATGTCATTACGGCGCGTGACGAGCCAATTCACGTGTCCGGCCATCCCGGGCGGGCGGATCTGGCGCGTATGTATCAGCTTACACGGCCGAAAATTCTGGTGCCCGTGCACGGAGAACCACGCCATTTGCGCGAGCAGGCAAGCCTTGGGCGGGAATGCCAGGTGCCGGAAACGGTTATTCCCCATGATGGTACGGTTATTCGTCTGTCGCCGGGTGCTGCCAGTGTGATTGAAGAAGTTGATACCGGTATTTTGTGCCTGGATGGCGGTCGTCTGATCAAGCGGGATTCCAATACCATTCGCAACCGTAACCGGATTATGTGGAATGGCGTCATGTTTGTGACGGTTGTTCTTAACCAGTTTGGTGAAATGGTTGGCGATCCGATGATCACGGCCCCCAGTTTGTTTGACGAAGAAAATGACGATATTCAGCTTGATCGTTTTGCCGCCGAAATTGGCAATCGGATCGATCAGTTGGATGATGACGAGGTTCTGGATGATTCCGCCGTTATTTTGGCCATTCGTCAGGCGGTCCGTCGTCCCATTCGTCAGAAACAGGGTAAGCGCCCGTTGATTGAAGTGCATTTGATGCGGGTGACAGAGGAATAGAGCAGGGATATTCCGCGATATTGTCTGTGGTAAAATTCCCTTCGGGAAATGCGTGAAACAGGAGCATGCCATGATCGGTCGCTTAAACCATGTTGCGATTGCCGTTCCGGATCTGGATGAAGGAATTCGACTGTATCGTGATGTTTTGGGGGCGAGGGTTTCCGAACCGCAGGATGAACCCGATCATGGTGTGCGGGTGGTGTTTGTCGAATTGCCAAACACCAAGATAGAGCTTCTTTACCCGCTTGGTGAAAATTCTCCGATCCGCTCTTTTTTGGAAAAGAACAGTTCAGGGGGGATTCACCATGTCTGCTACGAGGTCGAAGACATTCTTGCCGCGCGTGATCGTCTGACAGGCGAGGGGGCACGTATTTTGGGCGATGGTGAACCTAAAATTGGTGCGCATGGTAAACCCGTACTATTTTTGCATCCGAAGGATTTTACAGGTACGCTGGTCGAGCTTGAGCAGGTTTGAGAAGAAAACCCTTTTGGGGTGGTCTGCGGTATTTTCGGGTTAAGGCCGCCCCCGAACGTATTGGGTTAAGGCAGGAACTGTCATGACGTTGTTTTCGGGTTTTGTAACCTATCTGATCATTTGGTGGCTGGTATTGTTTACCGTGCTTCCGGTGGGCGTAAAGCAGCAGGAAGTGGTTGAAAAAGGCCATGATAGCGGCGCGCCGCAAAATCCGCATATGTGGAAGAAAATCCTGGCAACATCCCTTATTTCAGGAATTTTGTGGGCAATTGCCTATTTCGTGATTACCAGCGGGTTGATTGATATTCGTCCTGCGGCTGACGCGTTCAAATAAGTCTGGCCTGTCATTTGCTGCTATGCAGCATTTTTTGGTGCATACAAACGTAAAAAAAAAGCAAGATCCTAGGATCTTGCTTTAGAGCTATTTTATAGCTGTTTTCCCGTTATCTTTATTGCTTCCTCCTAGACCTGGGCTCATTGGCACAGGTATTTATAATGATGTCGCGCCTGCTTTTTTTTGTGCTTCTTGGCAACAAAGCCTCCCGCATTTTATGAGCGGCAGCGGTCATCATTCCATCACGATCTTGCGTCGTTTCAGGACGCTTAAAAAGCCATATAATTCACGATTATGCAAGATGTTTTGACGAAACTTCACAAATCGATGTAACGTTGTGTAACAAAATTACGTTAACTCAAATGGTTAGAAGGTGTTTTTACCATGCTGCTATTTGCTCCGTGCGTCACGGAAAATTGGCGATTTAAAGTGCTTGTAGCGATTTTTGTCGTAATTACAGTGCTTTCCAAGCCAAGCTTTGCTGCGGATTCCGCAACAAAAGAATCGGATGCTGCAAAGACGGCAACGGTGACGATCTCCCGTTCGGCCTGTGACGCGATTGTGGCCTATCAGCCAGATGCCGGTGTTGATTATCAGCCCGGTGTTGATGTGAATGGCAAACCGGTTACTCCGGCCGAAGGGCCCAATGCGACATCACCGCAAATCAAGGTGCCCGATGTCATCACGTTTCCGGTTACGCTGGATTTCTTTGAATTTGCAGGTATTTCCCAACCGACAGGCATTAGTGGAAAAGGCACGTTAGGCGAGATCACCTATAAAAACGGGCAGGTTTATTTTAATGATCAACTTATCGGGAATGCTGCGCAAAATGCTGACCTGATTGCTGCCTGCAAGAGGGCGGGGTATAAATAGTACTGTTCGTTAAAAGGCGTGCCGTGCCCCTTGCGTATCCCGTGATGTGAGTGGCGGTGTTCGGCGCGGATTTCGTCAGATAACAAGTTCCGGCTTGCCTTTCCGCCTGTGCTGTCGCATGTTCCCGGACTAGATTTTTGGTCGTTGTGACCTTTTCAGACTGCTGTATTACGAGGCATCAATGCGTCTTTCCCAGTTCTTTCTGCCCACCCTTAAAGAAACCCCGTCAGAAGCCCAGATCGTTTCTCATCGGTTGATGCTGCGCGCCGGGATGGTGCGGCAATTGTCGGCCGGCATTTATTCCTGGTTGCCGCTGGGCTATCGCGTTCTGAAAAAGATCGAACAGATCGTGCGTGAAGAACAGGATGCCATCGGCTGCAACGAACTTCTGATGCCGACCATTCAGCCTGCAGAGCTTTGGCAGGAAAGCGGCCGTTATGAAGATTACGGCCTGGAAATGCTGCGTATTACCGACCGGCATGATCGCAACATCCTGTTTGGGCCGACCAATGAAGAAGTCATTACCGACATTTTCCGCAAGGAAGTGAAATCCTACAAGCAGGTTCCGCAACTGCTGTATCATATCCAGTGGAAATTCCGTGATGAAATTCGCCCGCGTTTTGGTGTGATGCGTGGCCGTGAATTCCTGATGAAGGATGCCTATTCCTTCGATATCGATTATGAAAGTTCGCGCCATTCCTATAATAAAATGTTCCTGGCCTATTGCCGGACATTTTCGCGTCTGGGTGTGAAGGCTATTCCGATGGTGGCCGATACCGGCCCGATTGGCGGCGATCTCAGCCACGAATTCATTATTCTGGCGGAAACCGGCGAGAGCGAAGTTTTCTGCGATAAAACATGGCTGGACAAGGATCTGACAGGGAAGGGCGTTGATCTCAACGATCGCACCAATCTGGAAGGCTGGGTTCAGACCACGCTGGCAGATTACGCGGCAACCGATGAAAAACACGAAGCAGAAAACTGCCCGGTTTCCGGTGACGACCTGATCGCGACGCGTGGTATTGAAGTGGGCCATATCTTCCACTTCGGCACCAAATATTCCGAACCGATGGGGGCAACCGTTTTGGGCCCGGATGGCAAGGATGTGCCTGTGATGATGGGGTCCTACGGCATTGGTGTGTCGCGTTTGGTTGGCGCGTTGATCGAGGCGTCGCATGACGAAAACGGTATTGTGTGGCCAGAAGAAGTCGCCCCGTTCCGGGTTGGTTTGATCAATTTGCGCACCGGTGACGATGCCTGTGATGCGGCGTGCGAAGATATTTATGGCAAACTGAAAAATGCCAAAATTGACGTGCTGTATGATGATCGTGACATGCGCGCTGGTGGCAAATTTGCTGACATGGACCTGATTGGTCTGCCCTGGCAGATTGTGGTCGGGCCCAAAGGTTTGGCAAATGGGGTTGTGGAACTGAAGAACCGCAAAACAGGCGAACGTTCGGAAGTAACCCTTGAAGCCGCGTTAAACCAGATTGGCGCATGACAAAAGCTTGGCAGGGCGGTTTTGGCCGCCCTGTTGAATTTGATCTGACCACGGGTTTCATCTGAAGCCCCTCTCCACAAGGATTTGGTGCCTATGTTCAGTCCGTTCGAGCGTATGGTGGCGTTTCGCTATCTGCGCCCCCGTCGGCAGGAAGGCTTTGTTTCGGTCATCGCGATTTTTTCCCTGTTGGGTATCATGCTTGGCGTTGCGACGCTGATCATCGTGATGTCGGTCATGAACGGTTTTCGTGCCGAATTGCTCTCGCGTATTCTTGGACTGAACGGGCATATATCGGTATATGCGCAAGGGCCGGATGGCCTTCCCGATTATGCCGAAATTGAAAAGAAAATCCGGGAAACCGGTAATGTCATGCTGGTTGATCCGATTGTTGAAGGCCAGGTGATGGCCTCAAAAGAGGGCCGTGCCACCGGTGCCATTGTGCGCGGCATGACGCCCGAGGATATTGCCAAGCGCAAGACGCTGGCCGATAACATCGTTTTTGGCAGCCTGAAGGATTTTAAAGGCGACGATTCCATTATCATGGGTGCGCGCCTTGCCATGAAACTTGGCATCGGCGTTGGTGATACGGTTAATCTGATTTCGCCCAAGGGCAAGGTGACAGCCTTTGGCTCTGTCCCGCGCATGCGCTCCTATCATGTTGTCGCACTGTTTGACATTGGCATGTATGAATATGATTCCGGTTTTATTTTTATGCCCTTGGCTGCCGCCCAAACCTATTTTCAGATGCCAGACAAAATCTCGAATTTCGAGGTGGTATTAAAGGATCCGTCGCGCCTGTCTGGTACGATGAATGACCTTTTGCAAAATTTGCAGGGTGAAAGACTGCGCCTTGTGAATTGGCAACAATCGAATGCCAACTTCTTTAATGCCTTGCAGGTTGAACGGAACGTTATGTTCCTGATCCTGACGCTGATTATTCTGGTGGCGGCCTTTAACATCATTTCCGGCATGGTGATGCTGGTTAAGGATAAAGGCCGGGATATCGCGATTTTGCGCACAATGGGCGCGACCCGGGGATCTATCCTGCGGATTTTCTTTTTGGCCGGGGCGTCTATCGGTGTGCTGGGAACCCTGAGTGGACTGGTCCTGGGGGTTGTCTTTTGTGAAAATATCGAAAGCATCCGTCAGTTTATCCAGAGCCTGACCGGTGCGGACCTGTTTAACGCCGAAATATACTTCCTGTCGCAATTGCCTGCTGATCTGGATGTCAATGAAGTGGTCATGGTGTGCGTGATGTCGCTGACTTTGTCCTTCCTGGCGACGATTTACCCTGCCTGGCGGGCGTCACGCCTCGACCCGGTGGAGGCGCTGCGTTATGAGTGATCTTCAGAAAAAATCAGCCGCCCAGCGTCAGGTGAAACCGATGCTGAAACTTGAAAAAGTGGTCCGTTCCTTTGCGCAAGGGGCGGAACGTCTTGATGTTCTGAAATCGGTTGATCTGACCATCAATGAAGGTGAAATCGTTGCGCTGGTCGGGCCGTCGGGGGCTGGTAAATCAACTCTGTTGCAGATTGCCGGTCTATTGGAACGGCCCGATAGCGGGTCTGTGTCGATTGGTGGCAAGCGCAGCACGGATTTGTCGGATCTGGCCCGCACACAAATGCGTCGGGACCATATTGGTTTTGTCTATCAGTACCATCATTTGTTGCCGGAATTTTCCGCGATAGAGAATGTGGTTATTCCGCAAATGATTGCGGGCCTTAATCGTAAAGATGCTGAAACGCGCGCGATGGAATTGCTGCAATGCCTGGGTATTGAAGCCCGCGCACAGCATCGTCCCGCAAGACTTTCGGGCGGGGAGCAACAGCGTGTTGCCATTGCCCGTGCGCTTGCCAATGTGCCTGATGTTTTGTTTGCCGATGAGCCAACCGGCAATCTGGATCCGCAAACGGCGGAAAACGTTTTTACGATGCTTGTATCGCTGGTGCGTCAAACCGGGCTGGCCTCGCTGATTGCTACGCATAACCCTGAACTGGCCCGACAGATGGACCGGATCATTACCCTGCGCGATGGTCATCTTGTCGAGCTGGATCCGGAAACGCTTTCATAATCTGTTTGCGGTTTTTATAATTATCTGGCTGGTGGGCGCCCTTGCGGCGCCCGTGGCTTTTTTGCTTTTGTTTTTGTGTCGAGGTCGCTGGCAATGGAAAACGGTTTTATCCACCTGCGTGTTCATACGAACTATTCACTTGCCGAAGGTGCCATAACGACCAAGGATTTGGTGAAACTGTGTGCGGCGGACCAGCAGCCCGCTGCCGCCATGACCGACACCAACAACATGTTTGGCGCGTTGGACTTTGCCGGTGCGGCCAGTGGTTCCGGGGTGCAACCGATTTTGGGTGTGCAGGTCGGCATCGAACGTTTTGGGACCGAGGTCGTGCTGGGCAAGGCCGGGCGAGAACCAGACCCGGATGAACTGGTTTTACTGGCACAGAGCAAAACCGGTTACTTCAATTTGCTGAAAATTGTCTCGCGCGCTCATATGACAACAGAGGCGGGCAGTACGCCCAAGGCCCTTTTGGAACATTTGGCCGAACATTGTGAAGATGTTATTTGCCTGACGGGCGGGCCATCCGGGCCGCTTGCCCGTCTGTTGCGCGAGGAGCAGAAGGCCAAGGCCGACGACTGCCTGTTGCGCCTGAAAGACATTTTTGGCGATCGGTTATATATCGAACTGCAACGGCACGGATTGCCATCCGAAGAGGCGATAGAACCCGTCCTGATTGATATGGCCTACGAGCATGACGTGCCGCTTGTGGCAACGAATGACTGTTACTTTCCCCACGCCGATATGTACGAAGCCCATGATGTGTTCATTTGCATCGGTCAGGGGGCGGTTGTAGGCCAGGAAGATCGCTGGCGTTTGACGCCGGATCATCGCTTTAAAACGGCTGCAGAGATGCGCGAGCTGTTTGCCGATTTGCCCGAGGCCTGCGACAATACCGTGATTATCGCCCAGCGTTGCGCCTGGCACGTGGAAAAAATTGATCCGATTCTGCCGCCATTTGACTGTGGTGAAGGCCGTACCGAGGTCGACGAATTGCGCCATCGTTCCTTTGATGGTTTGCAGGCCCGGCTTGAAAAATATGTCTATAGCCCGGATATGTCCGAGGAAGACAAAAAGAAAATTGCCGAACCCTATAATGCGCGCCTGGAATATGAACTGGGTATTATCGTGCAGATGGGCTTTCCCGGTTACTTCCTGATCGTTGCCGATTTTATCCAGTGGGCCAAGGAACATGATATTCCGGTGGGGCCGGGCCGTGGGTCCGGGGCCGGGTCGCTTGTCGCTTATGCTCTGCTGATTACGGATCTTGATCCGCTGCGGTTTTCGTTGCTGTTTGAACGTTTCCTTAATCCGGAACGTGTCTCGATGCCCGACTTTGACGTCGATTTCTGTCAGGACCGGCGCGGCGAGGTCATTGAATATGTGCAGCACAAATATGGCTATGACCGCGTTGCCCAGATTATTACTTTCGGTAAATTGCAGGCAAAGGCAGCGGTGCGCGATGTCGGTCGTGTCCTTGGTATTCCTTACGGATATGTCGATAAAATCTGTAAAATGATTCCCGGCGACCCTGCCAAGCCAATCCCGCTAAAAGAAGCTATAGACATGGAACCGGACCTGCGCCGCATTGCGCGCGAGGACCCGGATATTGACCGTTTGCTGACAATTGCCATGCAGATTGAGGGGCTGTATCGCAATTCATCTACCCACGCGGCCGGTGTGGTGATTGGCGACCGTGACCTGGATGAACTGGTTCCGCTGTATCGTGATCCGCGTTCGGATATGCCCGTCACCCAGTTTAACATGAAGTTTGTTGAAAATGCCGGGCTGGTCAAATTTGACTTTTTGGGCCTTAAAACCCTGACCGTAATTATCGAGGCGGTCAATTTGATGCGCCTGCGCGATGATGTGCCAAAGGATTTTGACATTAGCGCCATTCCCCTGGATGACCGGCAGTCTTTCAAGCTGTTATCGGCGGCCGAAACGGTTGGGGTGTTCCAGCTTGAATCCCAGGGTATGCAGGATGTGTTGCGCGGCCTGAAGCCCGATACCCTGGAAGATATTATCGCTGTGGTGGCGCTGTATCGCCCCGGTCCGATGGATAATATTCCCTATTATATTGCGCGTAAGCACGGGCGAGAAGAGCCTGATTACATGCACCCGATGCTCAAGCCGATCCTCGAAGAAACCTATGGCATCATGATCTATCAGGAACAGGTCATGCAGCTTGCCCAGATTATGGCGGGTTATTCGCTTGGCGGCGCAGACCTTTTGCGCCGTGCAATGGGTAAAAAAATTGCCGAGGAAATGGAAAAGCAGCGTTCGCTGTTTGTGGACGGCGCGGAAAAGAACAATGTCGATCGCCAGCAGGCTTCCGACATTTTTGACCAGGTTGCCAAATTTGCCTCTTACGGCTTTAACAAGTCGCATGCGGCAGCCTATGCCCTTGTTGCCTATCAAACGGCTTATCTGAAGGCGAATTACCCGGTCGAATTTATGGCCGCGTTAATGACGCTGGATATGCACAACACCGACAAGCTGGCGATTTTCAAACAGGAAGTCGAACGCCTGAAAATTGAAATTCTGCCGCCCTGCGTTAATAAGTCCGGCGTGGCCTTTACTGTCGAAAATCATGGCGGGGTCCGCAAAATTCGCTATGCACTGGCGGCTGTACGAAATGTGGGTGACGCGGCGATGGAAAGCCTTGTGAATGCCCGCGAACAGCAGGGCGAGTTCAAGGATTTGACGGATTTTGCATCACGTATTGACAGCCGGGCGTTGAATAAACGTCTGTTGGAAAATCTGGTGCGGGCAGGGGCACTTGATTGTCTGCACGATAACCGCCGCGTCATGTTTGAAAATGTCGATAAAATCCTGGCCGTATCCCAGCGTGAAATGCAGGCGCGCAATAATGATCAGATCAGCATGTTTGGCGATGACAGTGGCTTTGGCAAAGATACCATTCGTCTGCCCGATGGCCGCGACTGGGTACCAATGGAAAAACTGACCGAGGAATTTTCGGCGATTGGTTTTTATCTGTCCGCCCATCCCCTGGATACCTTTGGCAAAAGTCTTCAGCGTATTGGCGTTGCCCCTTATGCCGAACTTGAAGCGCGTATGCGGGCGCAGAATAAAGGGTCGATCAAGCTTGCCGGAACACTGATCAATGCCCGCGAGATGATCTCAAAAAAGAATGGCAGCAAATTTGCCTTTGTTATGCTTTCGGATGCCACGGGCAGTTATGAGGTGGCTTTTTGGGCGGAAGCCTGGGCGGCTTATAAGGAAATTATCAATTCGGGGCGTCCGATGCTGTTGCTGGTGTCAGCTGAAATCCGCGATGGTCAGTTGCGCATTCAGGGGCAAAGGGTCGAGGACCTGGAGCAGGCCGTTGCCGGTGCGGCGGAAGGTATTCGCATTCGTCTGACCCGCCCGGAACCGGTTGCCGAAATTCGCGAATTGCTGGAAAAAGCGGGGCGGGGTCGTGGCCTGGTCAATATTTCATCGGTTTGTTCCGATGGGCGCATTGCGGAAGTCGAACTGGCTGACCATTTCAAGGTTGGTCCATCCTTGATCGGTGCTGTTGGTGCGATTCCCGGTGTGGAATTTGCCGAAGAAATCTGATCGGGCCTATATTGCTGTTTTTGTGGCCTCAAACGTGTAGTTAAGGCTTGCAATCTGCGGGGGGCGGCGCTAAAACCCGCCTCGAACATCACACGTGGGAGCGTGGCGATCCCTTTGCGGGCGTCCATCCGGTGTTTTGCCAGGTGGCAAAATTCCTTCCCACGGAGGTATTAACCGGAAAACGGTAGGAAATTTATTATGGCATTGCCAACCTTTACCATGCGTCAGCTGATGGAAGCTGGCGTTCACTTTGGTCACCATACCCGTCGCTGGAACCCGAAGATGAAACCGTTCATCTTTGGTGCGCGTAACGACATTCACATTCTGAATCTGCAGGAAACCGTTCCGATGCTGCATCGCGCGATGCAGGCCGTTCGCGACGTGACCGCTGCTGGTGGCCGTGTTCTTTTTGTTGGTACCAAGCGTCAGGCTTCGCCGGTTATCGCCGAAGCAGCAAAGCGTTGCGGTCAGTATTATGTGAACCATCGTTGGCTCGGCGGCATGCTGACCAACTGGAACACTGTTTCGGGTTCGATCAAACGCCTGAAAGAACAGGACGAAATCCTGAGCTCCGGTGCTGAAGGTCTGACCAAGAAAGAAGTTTTGAACCTGACCCGTTCGCGCGACAAACTGGAACGTGCGCTGGGTGGTATCAAGGACATGGGTGGCCTGCCCGATATCATCATCGTGGTTGACACCAATAAAGAATCTCTCGCGATCCATGAAGCACGCAATCTGAACATTCCGGTTGTTGCTGTTCTGGACTCGAATTCGGACCCGCAGGACGTTCAGTATCCGATTCCGGGTAATGATGATGCGATCCGCGCTATTCAGCTGTATTGCGATCTGTTTGTTGGTGCCGTTCTTGACGGTATCCAGGCCGAAATGACGGCTTCCGGTGCGGATCTCGGTGAATCCGAAGAGCTCCCGGCACAGGAAGCTGCTGCTACCGAAGCTGCCGATCAGGCTGCTTCCGCTTAAATTTCATTTTATACCTCGGGAAGCGGCGGCTATCATGCCGCCGTTTCTTTAGGTGTTATCCACTTGATCGCGTAATAGGGGCTTTAAAAATGGCTATTACCGCTGCTCTCGTGAAAGAGCTTCGCGAAACCACCGGCGCTGGCATGATGGACTGCAAAAAGGCGCTTTCCGAAACTGATGGCAACCTTGAAGCAGCTGTTGACTGGCTGCGTACCAAGGGCCTTGCTGCTGCTGCCAAGAAAGCGGGTCGCGTTGCTGCTGAAGGTCTGGTTGGTGTTTCTGTCAATGGTACTGCTGGTGCCGTTATCGAGCTGAACGCCGAAACCGACTTCGTTTCGCGTAACGAAGATTTCCAGAAATTCGTATCCCAGGTTGCTGCGCTGGGTATCGTTGCCAATGGCGACATCGAAGCCCTGAAGGCAACAGCATTCCCGGGTACTTCGCGTAACGTCGAAGAGCAGGTTACCCACATGATCGCCACCATTGGCGAAAACATGAACCTGCGCCGCGTTGCGTCGATTTCGGTCGAAAAAGGCGTTGTTGCTTCCTACGTTCACGCTTCCATCGCACCGGACCTTGGTAAGATCGGTGTTCTGGTAGCGCTCGAATCCGAAGCTGACACCGCTGTTCTTGAAGGCCTTGGCAAGCAGATTGCCATGCACATTGCTGCAACCAACCCGGCATCGGCCACTATCGATGATCTGGATCCGGAACTGGTTGAACGTGAAAAAGCTGTTCTGACCGACCAGGCCAAAGAATCCGGCCGTCCGGACGAAATCATCGCCAAAATGATCGAAGGTCGTATCCGTAAATATTACGAACAGGTCGTTCTGCTTGAGCAGACCTTCGTGATCGACGGTGAAAACCAGGTCAAGAAAGTGATCGAAAATGCAGCTAAAGAAGCTGGTAAGCCGATTGCCCTTAAGGGTTTCATCCGCTTTGAGCTCGGCGACGGGATCGAAAAGGAAGAAAAAGACTTTGCTGCTGAAGTTGCCGAGCAACTGAAGAAGTAAGATATCTGATCGAGTTGATGCGTCAGGTGTCAATTCGTGTATGATCCAGACCGGCGGGGTCCTCAGAGTGATAACACCCTGTTGCTCGCCGGTCTTTTTATATCTGAAATATGCTACCTGCTTGATTGGTGGCCCAAATTCGCATTGAGAGGCATCCGGATATGGCAGAAAACGGCCCGTTGAAGTTTCGTCGTGTGCTGTTGAAATTGTCTGGCGAGGGACTGCTGGGCAAACAGCAATATGGTCTTGACCCGGATACGGTTGATCGTATCGCCAGCGAGATCAAGGCGGTTCATGACATGGGCGCGGAAGTTTGCATGGTCATTGGCGGCGGTAATATTTTCCGTGGCGTCAAGGGGGCTTCGCAGGGGATGGAGCGCGCAACAGCCGATTATATGGGAATGCTTGCGACTATCATGAATGCCCTGGCTGTGCAGAATGCCCTGGAACGTCATGGCGTACAGACCCGGGTGCAGTCGGCAATTCCAATGTCCTCGGTTTGTGAGCCATATATCCGCCGACGTGCCGTCCGGCATATGGAAAAGGGGCGTGTTGTTATTTTTGCCGCCGGTACGGGCAACCCGTTTTTTACCACCGATACTGCTGCTGCCTTGCGTGCGGTTGAAATGGGATGTGATGCCCTGTTAAAGGGAACGCAGGTTGATGGTGTTTATACGGCTGATCCCAAGACAGACCCCAATGCGGTTCGTTACGATGAACTGACATATATGGATGTACTTGCGAAAGATTTGCGTGTTATGGATGCTTCCGCTATTTCTTTGGCGCGCGAAAATGATATTCCGGTAATTGTGTTTTCTTTGCATAATCCGGGTGCTTTTGCCGACGTTGTTTGTGCAAAGGGTACGTTTACGATTATTTCGAATGGAGACTGAAGGTGTCTGACGTTGCTGGCCTAAAAAAGGACCTCACCCGCCGTATGGAAGGGGCGCTTGAAGTATTGCACAAGGAATTCACCGGTTTGCGGACCGGGCGTGCCAGTGCAAGCCTTCTTGATCCTGTTATGGTTGAAGCCTATGGCGCAATGACACCGCTGAATCAGGTTGGTTCGGTCAGTGTTCCTGAATCCCGTATGCTTTCGGTCCAGGTTTGGGATAAATCGATGGTCAAAGCCGTTGAAAAGGCCATTCGCAATGCGGGTCTGGGGCTTAATCCGGCGGCTGATGGCACGCTTATTCGTGTGCCGATTCCGGCCCTGAACGAAGAACGCCGTACTGAACTGGGCAAGGTTGCAGGCAAATATGCCGAGCAGGCCCGTATTTCAGTGCGTAACGTCCGTCGCGATGGCATGGACCAGCTCAAGAAATGGGAAAAAGACAGCGAAATTTCTGAAGACATTCTTCGTTCAGAAGAAAAGGAAATTCAGAAGCTGACAGATAAGGTCATCGGCGAGATTGACGAAGCTCTCGCCCATAAAGAACAGGAAATCATGCAAGTCTGACCATGACTGTTCTGGCATCTAATCTTAAGCCTTCGGGCAGCCAACTTTTGCCGCGTCACGTTGCCATCATTATGGATGGCAACGGGCGTTGGGCGACTGCGCGTGGCAAACCCCGCACTTTCGGCCACCGTGCCGGGGTGGAGGCGGTGCGTCGCACGGTGGAGGCGGCTGCCGATATCGGAATCGAATTTCTCACTCTTTACGGATTTTCTACCGAAAACTGGAAACGGCCAGAGGGAGAAGTCAGCGATTTGATGGGCTTGCTTCGGCTGTTTATCAAACGCGAACTTTCCGTGCTTGATAAAAACGGGGTGTGTATCCGGGTGATCGGAGATCGTTCGCGTTTTGCCGATGACATCCAGGCATTGCTGAAAAATGCCGAAAAGCGGACGGCAAATAACCGCCGGCTGAAGCTGACCATTGCACTGAGTTACGGTTCGCGTGCTGAAATTGCCGATGCCATGCGTTCTATTGCGTCGCGTATTGAACAGGGTGAACTTTCTGCATCCGACGTGACCGAAGACCTGATCGAAGAAAGCCTTTCAACGGTTGGGATGCCGGATCCGGACCTGCTTATTCGCACCAGCGGCGAACAGCGCATCAGCAATTTCCTGTTATGGCAATGTGCCTATACCGAATTCGTCTTTGACGAGGTGTTATGGCCTGATTTTGATCGGAAACATCTGGAACAGGCAATTGAGAATTTTGCCGGACGGGAGCGGCGGTTTGGCGCAGTCCTCTGATGTTACCAATGCGGTTAAATCCGGCCTTGGTCTGCGTATTTTATCCGCCCTGGTGATGGCGCCGGTAGCGATCGCTGCTGTCTGGTTTGGTTCGCCGTGGTTTGGTCTTCTCATCTTTGTTTTCAGCATTGCGATGCTGTGGGAATGGATGCGGATGTGTGCGCCGGTTCGTGCCATTCCGTTAACAGCTATTTCCGGCTCGGCTCTTGCGCTATCGATGTATCTTCAATCGGTATCACCGACGGTGACGGGCTTATTGCCGGTCCTTGTTGCCGCAGCGATCACGACACTTGCAAGCGGGCGTGAACGTGTGTTGGTGTTGACCGGGACTATTTTTGTTCCTGCTGCCGCCCTGGCCGTACAGTGGATGCGGGCTTGGCACCCGGATGGTCTGTTGCTGATTATGTGGCTGTTTTTGACGGTTTGGGCCACGGACACTGGGGCATATGCCTTTGGGCGTGCGATTGGCGGACCAAAGCTTGCGCCGCGTTTCAGCCCCAAGAAAACCTGGGCCGGGCTGGTTGGCGGCATGATTTGTGCAGGACTGATTGGAGGATTGATTGTCTCTTTTAGTGGTGGCACTGCCATCGTGGCAATTACGCTGACCAGTGCCGCACTGGCGATTGTCGCGCAAATGGGGGATCTTGCAGAATCTGCCCTTAAACGTCGTTTTGGTGTAAAAGACAGCAGCAACCTGATTCCCGGGCATGGTGGCTTTCTGGACCGGGCCGATGGCATGTTATCGGTTTTACCTGTTGCGTTTGTGATTGTTTATTTTTTTGGTTTAACCCTGCACTGATATATGCAGGCGTTTTGCCGGTTTTAAAGATTGGTGCCGGATGTCGGTGACGAAATCTGTTTGCATTATGGGTGTTACCGGTTCGATCGGTAAAAGTACCGTTGATGTCGTACGTGCCCATCCTGACCGTTATCGTGTCGATACGGTAACAGCCCATCGCAATGTTGCCGAACTTGCCCGAATGGCCATAGAGCTTGATGCGCGGTTTGCGGTCATTGCCGATCCGGCTTTTTTCGATGATCTGAAGTCTGCATTGTCTGGCACGGATATTGACGCCGGGGCAGGGGAAAATGCCCTGATCGAGGCGGCAGAACGACCGTGCGATATTGTCATTGCCGGTATTGTTGGCGCTGCCGGTTTGCGCGCCACCCTGGCAGCGATTCGGCGGGGTGCGATCATTGGTCTGGCCAACAAGGAAACGCTGGTGTGCGCGGGCGAGTTGATGATGGCCGAGGTGCGCAAATTTGGCGCGACGATTATCCCGGTCGATTCAGAGCATAGTGCGATCTTTCAGGTTCTGGACCGTGATGCGACGGACAAGGTCGAGCGCATTTTGCTGACGGCTTCGGGCGGGCCGTTCCGCACCTGGTCGATGGCTGATATGGCAAGTGTCAGTCGTGAACAGGCTTTGGCGCATCCGAACTGGAGCATGGGGGCGAAAATCTCGATCGATTCTGCGACCATGATGAATAAGGGGCTGGAACTGATCGAGGCGGCCCGCCTTTTTCCGGTGCCCGAACCGCAGATTGAAATTCTGGTGCATCCGCAATCCGTGATTCACAGCATGGTTGAATATGTAGATGGTTCGGTCCTTGCCCAGATGGGAACGCCGGACATGCGCACACCTATTGCCTATGCTCTTGGATGGCCCGACAGGCTGGAATTGAGGTTGCCACGGCTTGATTTCGCATCGATTGGCCAGTTTAGTTTCGAGGCCCCCGATACCGGGCGTTTCCCTGCTATCCGTTTGGCGCGCGAAGCCTTGCGAAGCGGGGGTTCCCTGCCTATTGTTCTTAACGCTGCGAACGAGGTTGCTGTTGCGGCCTTTTTGGCGGGGCGTATTGGTTTTCTGGACATTGCGAAATCTGTGGAACACATTATGGCCGCCCATGCAGATGAAAAGCTGCTGGATATCGACCATGTGTTTGTGATTGATGATATAGCCCGCCGCAGCGCCGAAGACCTGATTTCTCAAACGGCCCGTTAAGGCCCGTCTGTACCAAGGAAAACTGCTAGATGGTTACTGTTCTTGCGTTTCTTTTTGTTTTGTCTGTTCTGGTTTTTGTACACGAATTCGGACATTACTGGGTCGCAATCAAGGCGGGCGTGAAGGTCGAGTCTTTTTCCATCGGTTTTGGCCCCGAAATTGTCGGCTGGAACGACAAAAGTGGAACGCGCTGGAAGATCAGTGCCTTGCCGCTTGGCGGTTATGTCAAGATGTATGGCGACATGAACCCCGCCAGTGCCGGTATGCGCGATGACCTGGATGCGGAAGAAAGCAAATATGCGTTTCACCACAAGGGTCTTTTGGCGCGTGCCGCGATTGTTTTTGCCGGCCCTTTGGCGAATTTCATATTCGCGATTGTCATTTTCACGGTGCTGTTTGCCTTTGTTGGTCAGCAACGTGCCTTGCCGGTCGTTGGTGAAGTCACACCCGACAGTGCCGCTGCCGCTGCCGGATTGCAGCCAAATGACCAGATTGTCGCTGTTGATGGAAAGCAGATCGAGTGGTTTGACGAACTTTATGTTCTGATTCATGAAAAGCCGGGTCAACAGGTGGATCTGACCGTTAAACGGGGTGACAACACCCTGGATATTCAGGCAACGCCGCAGGCTATTACCAAAGGTGAAGGACCCAATTCCGAGACATTTGGTCGTCTTGGTATCTCTGCGGGCAAAGTTGTTTCCCATCGCGACGGAATTTTTGATGCAATCGGGCATGGCGTTAACACAACTTTCGGAATTGTCACGCAAACATTCAGCGCGATTGGCGAAATGATTGCTGGTACGCGTGACAGTTCGGAACTTGGCGGGCCGATCCGGATTGCGCAGATGTCTGGTCAGGTGGCAGAAAGCGGCATTGCACCGCTGCTGTCCTTTATGGGGTATCTGTCCGTCAGTCTGGGGTTGATTAATCTTCTGCCGGTTCCGCTTCTTGATGGCGGACATCTGGTTTTTTACCTGATCGAAGCGTTGCGCGGTAAACCCATGAGTGCGAAAGCGCAAGAATATGGTTTCCGTCTGGGCGCGGGTTTGGTATTCAGCTTAATCATTTTTGCAACATGGAATGATCTGTCGCATCTGGGCGTCTGGAATTTCTTCAAGGGCCTTGCCGGCGGATGACTGCATATATCAGGGGGTTGGTTTTGCTGCGAAAAATGCGAACTGCTGCGATGATGGTAGCCCTTGCGGGTGCCACGGCTCCGGTATTCCTGCCGGTGGATGCTCAGGCTCAGAACTATCCCACCATCCAGCAGATCCGCGTGGAAGGGAATAACCGTATCGAAACCGGTACGGTGGATGCGTATCTCAAGGTCCGTGCGGGCGATGAATATGACCCGCAAAAGATCAACGACTCGCTTAAGGCTTTGTTTGCAACGGATCTGTTTGCTGACGTTTCCATTTCCTACAACGATGGTACGATGGTGGTGAAGGTGGTGGAAAATCCCATCATCAACCGGATCGCCTTCGAGGGAAACAAACGTCTTAAAGACGATGCGTTGACCTCTGAAGTGCAGTTGAAACCGCGCGTGGTTTATACGCGGACAAAGGTTCAGGCCGACGTTCAGCGCATTCTTGATCTGTATCGTCGTTCCGGGCGTTTTGCTGCCACTGTAACCCCCAAGGTTATTCAGCGTGACCAGAATCGCGTTGATCTTGTTTTTGAAATCAACGAGGGCGAAGCAACAGGTGTTCGTCGCATCAACTTCGTTGGCAACAAGGCCTTTGATGATGACGAACTGCAGGGCGTTATCCGGACCACGACCAGCGCATGGTGGAAGATTCTCACCTCGGATGACAATTATGACCCGGACCGTGTGACATTTGACCGCGAATTGTTGCGCCGGTTCTATTTGTCAGCCGGTTATGCCGATTTCCAGGTGCTGTCGTCTGTTGCCGAACTGACACCGGATCGTTCTGACTTTTTTATCACCTACACTGTTAGCGAAGGCGAACGGTATAAGTTTGGTGACATCAAAATCAACTCCGAGATTGACAAGCTTGATGTCAATGAATTGAAACCGTTGATCAAGGTTGAGCCGGGCGACTGGTATAATTCGGATGTTGTCGAAGACATGATCAAATCACTGACGGATTATGTCGGTGATCGCGGTTATGCTTTCGTTGACATCAAACCTGAAATCAAACGGGATCGTGAAAATAATACGATCAATGTGACTTTCAATATTACAAAAGGTCCGAAAGTTTACGTCGAACGTATTGATATTGTTGGCAATGTCCGAACGCTTGATGAAGTCATTCGTCGCGAGGTTCGTTTCGTGGAAGGCGACGCCTTTAGTACGTCGAAACTGAACCGGTCGCGCCAGCGTATCGAAAATCTGAACTTCTTTAAAACGGTAGACGTCAAAACCCTGCCAGGCAGCGAGCCGGACAAATCGGTTGTCGAAATCGATGTTGATGAAAAATCGACAGGTGAATTTTCGATTGGTGCCGGTTACGGTACGGACCAGGGGCCTTTTGGTCAGGCGGGCATTCGGGAACGCAACCTGTTGGGACGCGGTCAGGATTTGCGCTTGGGCTTCACCGTTGGTGGTAGAAGCCGCCAGGTTGATCTGTCCTTTACCGAGCCTTATTTCCTGAACAGGGATGTCAGTGCCGGTTTCGACGTTTTCCGTCGCGAGGATGATAATCAGGACGAAAGCTCGTATGATGAAAAACAGACCGGTTTTGGTCTGCGTGCCGGGTATAACTTTACCGAGCATCTGAGCCAGCAGGTCCGTTATGGCCTTGAGTTTGATGAATATTCCGATGTGAAATCCGATGCGTCGCGGTTGCTGCGTGATGAAGATAGCAGTTTTAGTGAATCTACCATTGGTCAAACCCTGACTTATGATCAGCGTGATAGCAGTGTGTCACCGAAAGATGGTTATTTCGCTCAGCTTTCCAATGATTTGGCCGGTTTTGGTGGTTCGGAACGCTATCTTAAATCACGTGTTTCTGCTGGTTATTACTTCCCGCTTGATCGTCAGAAAGAATGGATTCTGAGCACCAAGGGGTCTTCGGGCTATATCTTCGGGATTGGCGAGGATACGCGTATTTCCCAGCGTTTCCTGCTTGGTGGTTCCAGCTTGCGCGGTTTTTCGGCCGGGGGTGTCGGTCCGCGCGATAAGGCAAGTGATGACGCTGTCGGGGGTAAATTTTACTATGCCGGTACAGTTCAGCTTGATTTCCCGCTGGGGCTGCCGTCAGAATTTGCACTTAAGGGGCGTGTCTTCTCGGATTTCGGTTCGTCTTGGGGGGTTGATGGCGATCGTCCCGGCGAAATTTATGACACGGGATCACTGCGCGGGTCTGTTGGTATTGGGGTAGGCTGGGAGTCACCGTTTGGCCCGATTGGTGTTGACCTGTCGCAGGCTGTTCTCAAAGAAGATTATGACAAAGAGGAAGTGTTCCGACTGAATTTCGGAACCAGATTCTGATGTATATGATGAAAACTGCCCAAAGATTTCTTCTGATTGCCCTGATGGTAACGGGCTTGGGTGTGCAGGCGCATGCCCAGTCCGCTGCTGCCCCCAAGGATACGACGGCGGTTGTCATGATCGTCGATTTTGAAGGCATCATGCGTGAAGCCTCTGCCATGCAGGATATGCGTAAGCAGGTTGAGAAACGCCGTGATTCCTACCAGGCCGAAATTGAAAAGCGTCAACAGGCCCTTCGGGATGAAGATCAGAAACTTGCTCAACAGCGCACTTTGTTGAGTGCGGATGTTCTTCAGCAGAAACGTGCCGAATTTCAAAAGAAAGTGGCTGAGTTTCAGAAATTTGCCCAGGGCCGGAACAAGGTTCTGGATGAAGCGGTGAATGAAGCGCGGATCAAGTTTCAAAAGAAGCTGATTGAAATTATTGCCGACGTTGCGGAAGAACGCAAAGCAACGCTGGTTCTGCACAAAAGCCAGGTTATCCTTCATGCCAATGCAATGGATGCGACCAAAGAGGTTTTTGACAAAATCAATGCGGCCATTCCCTCGCTGACGGTCGAATTTAAGGAAGCTCCCTGATGGCAGATACGCGTTTTTTTAAACGCAAAGGGCCATTCGATGCGGCGGAGATTGCGAGAATCTCCGGTGCAACGCTTGTACAAACGACCGGCGCAAGCCGGTCTTTTGTCGATGTGGCACCTTTGCAGGTTGCAGATGAAACCTGCCTGAGTTTTTTTGACAATCGCAAATATATTGATGCCTTTGTCTCGAGCAAGGCCGGTGCGTGTATTGCCCGCCCGGAATTTGCGGATCGTGCTCCGGAAGGCATGATCGTCTTTACCAGCGACGATCCCTATCGTGCTTATGCCAAGGCGGCGACGGCGTTTTATCCGGCTGAAGCGGCAACGGGTGAAATTTCCCAGGCTGCCCACATTCACCCCAGCGCACGCCTTGGCAACAATGTGCAGATTGATCCGGGGGCCGTGATCGAGGAAAATGCGGAAATCGGCGATGGCAGTCGCATTTCGGCCAATGCTGTAATTGGCCGCGGTGTTGTTATTGGCCAGGGATGTTATATTGGTCCGGGTGCAGCCCTGACACATACGCTGATTGGCAATTTGTGCATCATTCATTCTGGCGTGCGCATTGGTCAGGATGGTTTTGGCTTTGCAATGGGCGCACAAGGGCATCTGAAAGTCCCTCAATTGGGACGGGTTATCATTGGCAACGACGTTGAAATTGGTGCCAATGCCACGATTGACCGGGGTGCCGGGCCCGACACCGTGATTGGCAATGGTTGTCGTATCGACAACCTGGTGCAAATCGGCCATAACGTGGAAATGGGCATGGGGTGTGTCATTGTTGCACAGGTTGGCATTTCCGGATCGACGAAACTTGGACATTTTGTCGTTGTTGGGGGGCAGGCTGGCATTACCGGACATCTGACACTGGGTGATGGCGCCAAAGTTGCGGCACAGGCCGGTGTCATGAAAGACATGAAACCGGGCGATGTTGTTGGTGGCAGCCCGGCTGTTCCCATGATGGAATATCACAAGCAGACCGTTGCGCTTTCGCGACTGATACGAAAAAAGAAATAAGGGCACTGTTTATGACCGAACTGGCAAATGTTGATATCCAGCGTATTCTGGAGATGATCCCGCATCGTTATCCGTTTCTGTTGATCGACAAGGTCATTGATATTGCGGCAGATGAATCGGCCGTCGGGATTAAAAATGTAACGATGAATGAACCGCAATTTGCCGGTCATTTTCCGCAGCAGCCGATTATGCCCGGTGTTTTGATTATTGAATCAATGGCGCAGACGGCGGCCATTCTGGTGGTTCATACGCTGGGTGCTGATTCCGAAGGCAAGCTGGTTTATTTCATGAGCATTGATAGTGCGCGTTTCCGCAAACCGGTTGTTCCGGGCGATGTGATGCACATTCACGTGCGGAAAAAACAAAGCAGGGGGCCGGTCTGGAAATTTGAAAGTGAAGTTCTTGTTGACGGCGCGGTTGTTGCCGAAGCAACGATTGCTGCGATGATCCGGGATAATTGATAATGGCAAACGTGCATCCGACAGCAATTGTCGAAGACGGTGCGCAGCTCGGTCAGGATGTCGAAATCGGCCCCTATAGCATGGTGGGCGCTTCGGTGGTTCTGGGGGACGGGGTAAAACTGCATTCGCACGTGGTGATCGCTGGAAATACCACGCTGGGCGATGAAAGTGTTGTTTTCCCTTTTGCCTCGATCGGTCATGCGCCGCAGGATCTTAAATTCAAGGGCGAGGCCTCGCGACTGGTGGTGGGCAAACGTGCCAAAATTCGCGAAGGTGTCACCATGAATCCCGGTACCGAAGGCGGCGGCATGCTGACATCGGTGGGGGACGATTGCCTGGTGATGGCAGGTGCCCATATTGGCCATGATTGTATGGTGGGCAATCATTGTATCCTGGTCAATAATGCAACCTTGGCGGGACATGTCCATGTCGATGATTTTGCCATTGTTGGTGGATTGTCGGCGGTGCACCAGTTCGTTCGTATTGGCCGACATGCCATGATTGGCGGGATGACGGGCGTTGAAAGCGACGTTATTCCCTATGGGTCGGTTATTGGCAATCGCGCCTATTTGTCAGGGTTGAATATTGTGGGCCTCAAACGCCGTGGTTTTGATCGTGAAACGATTCATTCCCTGCGCAAGGCATATCGTCTTGTTTTTGCCCACGAGGGTACGCTGGCGGAACGCGTTGAGGAAGTCGCCAAGGACTTTGCCGATGTGGGCCCGGTTATGGAAATCATCAATTTTCTGAAAGCAGAGAGCACACGCTCTGTCTGCACACCGAAATATGACAGTTCCGCAGGGTAAAATTGGCCTGATCGCAGGTGGTGGTGATCTTCCCGCCCGCCTTGTCGGTGCCGCAAAGGCATCGGGGCGGGCGGTGTTCGTTGTTGCGCTTGAGGGCCATTGCGAGGCTCCCGATGCCCTGGGCGCGCCTTATGAGGTCATTCGGCTGGGGGCGGCAGGAAAAATCCTGTCACGGTTAAAAGCCGAAGGCTGTGTCGATGTTGTTTTGGCGGGCAAGGTAAAACGTCCGTCATTTGCTTCCATTCGCCCGGATTTGCGGGGTGCCAGATTGCTGGCGAAAATCGGTTTTAAATCACTGGGTGACGATGGCTTGCTGCGAATTATCGGACAGGAGCTGGAACGCGATGGTTTTCGCCTTGTGGGCGCACATGAAATTATGGCTGACCTGATTGCGCCCGAGGGAACCCTGGGGGCTGTTTTACCCAGCGAGCAGGCATTGAGTGACGCGCGGCGCGGGCTGGAAATTGCCAAAGTTCTGGGCCGGGTTGATGTGGGGCAGGGATGTATTGTCCAGCAGGGGCTGGTGTTGGCGGTTGAGGCCATTGAAGGAACAGACGAAATGATTCGCCGCTCCGCCGGTTATGCCCGCCCCGGAGCAGGCGGCGTGTTGGTAAAAACCAGCAAGCCACAGCAGGACAAGCGGCTGGACTTGCCGGCGATTGGTATCACGACTATCGAGCAGGCTCATGCTGCCGGATTGGCAGGGATTGCGCTACAGGCCGGGGGAACCATGATTATTGACCGGGCAGCCGTGATTGAAAAAGCAAACCAGTTAGGACTTTTTTTGATTGGTCTGCCAGAAACGGGCAGCACGACTCATGAGTGATCTTATCGAAAATACGAAAGAAAATTCGGCATTGTCAGACACGCGACCCTTGAAAATCATGCTGGTCGCCGGAGAAGCATCGGGAGATCAGCTTGGTGGGCGTTTAATGGCGGCCATAAAGCGCCAATATGACGATGTCAGTTTTATCGGTGTTGGTGGTCCCCGCATGATCGGCGAGGGCATGCAAAGCCTGTTTTCGATGAACGAAATGTCGGTGATGGGGCTGGCAGAAGTCATTCCGCACATCCCGCGTCTTTTACGTCGCATTCGGGAAACGGCTGAACTGGCGATTGCCGAACGCCCTGACATTGTCGTTACGATTGATGCACCCGATTTCAGTTTTCGTGTCGGCAAGAAGCTCGTTCATTCCGGTATTCCGCTGGTTCATTATGTTGCGCCGTCGGTTTGGGCCTGGCGTCCTGGCCGCGCCCGTAAAATTGCAAAGTTTCTCGATCATCTTTTGGCGCTTTTGCCGTTTGAACCCTCGTATTTCGAGCGTGAGGGCCTGCCCACCACGTTTATTGGCCATTCTGCCGTTGAAGAACGCCACGGTGGAGATGCAGTGCGTTTTCGCAATCAACATGGCCTTCGCGATCAAACCCGGGTGATAGCGGTTTTGCCGGGCAGTCGACATTCAGAGGTGGGACGCCTGTTGCCTGTCTTTCGTGATGTTGTTGTGCGCCTGGCACAGGATGATCCCGAATTTTGCTTTGTTATTCCGACGGTCAGCAAGGTCGAGGATATTGTCCGTCAGACCGTTGCAGAATGGCCGGTAAAGACCATTGTGGTTGCAACCGATCAGGAGCGCCGGGACGCCTTTAGCTGTGCTCACGTGGCCTTGGCAGCATCAGGAACCGTATCGCTGGAGCTGGGAATTGTCGGAGTACCCCATGTTATCGGATATCGTGTCAGTGCGACGAGCGCCTGGCTTGCACGGAAACTTTTAAAAATCGATACTGTGACGATTATTAATCTCGTTCTGGGGCGTAAGCTGATACCGGAATATTTGCAGGAAGAGTGCACAGCCGAGGGGCTGTATGCTGCGATGAAACGCCTTGTTGAGCCGGGAGAGGCGCGTGATGCACAGCTTGCCGGTTTTGATGAAGCCACGACATTGCTGGGATTTGGGCAAACGCCACCCAGCGACAAAGCTGCGGATGTTGTTTTAAGGCTTGCGCTTAAGGGTAAATAAACCAGATTTACATGACGTTCTAAGAAGTTGGCAGAAGTTACAGGCCTGTGGGTTTTCCAAATGACTGACGTTCTGTAAGTTTTGAGCTTTCAAAAAATTGAATGGGAGTTTTTTTATGCGCTATTTGCATACGATGGTACGTGTCAAAGATATTGACGCTTCAATGAATTTTTATTGCGACCTGCTGGGGATGGAAGAAACCCGTCGTATCGAAAGTGAAAAGGGGCGCTTTACCCTGATTTATCTTGCGCCGCCTCAGGATGTTCCGAATGCCAAAGCGCATAAAGCACCTGAACTGGAACTGACGTATAACTGGGATCCGGAAGAATATACCGGGGGGCGCAACTTTGGCCATCTTGCTTACGAAGTTGATGACATTTACGCACTTTGCCAGAAATTGATGGATGCCGGTGTTGCCATTAACCGCCCACCACGTGATGGTCACATGGCTTTTGTACGTTCGCCGGATGGTATTTCCATCGAGTTCTTGCAAAAGGGCGAATCCCTTGCGCCAGCAGAACCCTGGGCCAGCATGGAAAATACCGGTAGCTGGTAATTTCCTTTTGTTCTGCAGTTTTGCCTGTTGAAGATAATTTATGGAAAAATCCCCGTTTTGGTGCGGGGATTTTTTTCGTCTGTATGACAGAACGTAAAAAACTCCCTGCCGTGAAGCAGGGAGTTTCTGTGATGTGCGTTTAGACTAGAAATCGATGCTGGCCCGGATTAACGGGCATCGACTTCCTTGAATTCGCGCTCGACTTCGCCAGTAAAAAGCTGACGGGGACGACCGATTTTCTGCGAAGGATCTTCGATCATTTCCTTCCACTGGGCAATCCAGCCAACTGTACGGGCAACAGCGAACAGCACGGTGAACATGCTTTCGGGAATGCCCATCGCCTTGAAAATGATGCCCGAATAGAAATCGACATTCGGGTACAGTTTCTTTTCAACGAAATAATCGTCTTCGCGTGCAATACGTTCCAGTTCCTGCGCAACGTCAAGCAGCGGGTCCTGAACATTGAGTTCCTTAAGAACTTCATGGCAGGTTGCCTGCATCACCTTGGCGCGCGGGTCGTAGTTTTTGTAAACCCGGTGCCCAAAGCCCATCAGACGGAACGGATCGTTTTTGTCTTTGGCTTTGTTCACGAATTCAGGGATGTTTTTCACATCGCCGATCTGGTTGAGCATTTTCAGAACGGCTTCGTTTGCGCCGCCATGTGCCGGACCCCAAAGCGAGGCAATACCAGCCGCAATACAGGCAAACGGATTTGCGCCCGAAGAACCGGCCAGACGAACGGTCGAGGTCGAAGCATTCTGTTCATGGTCGGCATGAAGGATCAGGATACGGTCCATTGCTTTTGCCAGGACCGGATTGACTTCATATTTTTCGCACGGAACGCCAAACATCATAGACAGGAAGTTTTCTGCATATGACAGATTGTTGTTCGGATACTGGAACGGCTGACCGATGGAATATTTGTAGGCCATCGCCGCGATGGTCGGCATTTTTGCAATCAGGCGATAGGCTGAAATCAGGCGCTGGTTCGGATCACTGATGTCGGTGCTGTCATGATAGAAAGCCGACATGGCACCAACTGAGCCACACATGATCGCCATCGGGTGGGCGTCACGACGGAAACCGTTATAGAAGTTGCGCATCTGTTCATGCACCATTGTGTGCATGGTGATGTCACCACGGAATTTGTCGCGTTCTGCCTTGTTGGGCAGGTCGCCGTAAAGCAGCAGATAGCAAACTTCAAGGAAGTCAGCTTTTTCAGCCAGATCGTCGATTGCATAACCGCGATGACGCAGGATACCCTTGTCACCATCAATATATGTAATCGTCGATTCACAGCTACCAGTCGAGGTAAAGCCGGGGTCATAGGTAAAGTAACCGGTATCAGCATAAAGTTTGCGGATATCGATGACCGACGGTCCAATATTTCCCTCAAGAACCGGAAGCTCGTACGACTTGCCATTGGAATTGTCGGTTAGCGTCACGGTATGGGAAGTCTTGGAATTCTGAGCCATGACTTTTTTTCCTTCCCTGTTAACGAACATGGTTTTCGATTGGGTGCAGCATAATGCCGCAGCGCACAAAGCGCAAACAGACTAAAGTTTTCCCGATATTTTTTTGGTGCTGTTATACCGCGTCAAATTTTTTAATACGGTTCAGCGTTTCGGGTTTGCCGAGCACATGCATTACTTCAAAAATGCCCGGTGAAGAATTGGAGCCTGTTAAAACAGCGCGCAAAGGCTGAGCGACTTTGCCCAGTTTCAGGTCTTTGCTTTCTGCTAACTGTTTGACAACAGTCTCGATGGCTTCTTCGTGCCAGGTATCAAGACCAGCCAGTTCATTTGCCAGTGCGGCAAACAGTCCGGCAGGGGCACCGTCTATCAATGCCTGTGCCTTGTCATTGAAAGATAGGACGCCATTTGACACATAGAAAGTGGCAGATTGTGCCAATTCGGTAAGGGTCTTTGCTCTTTCTTTAAGCCCTGACATGCCCTTGATCAAGGTTTGTTTTTGCACTGCATCTAAATCGCGAACGCCGATTTCAGCCGCAATGGCAGGTGCAATAAGATCCGCAAGGCGCGTATCATCAGCCTGACGTATATAAATTCCGTTCAGGTTGGTCAGTTTGGCAAAGTCAAAACGTGACGCGCCTTTGCCAACATCGGCAATGTCAAACCATTCAATCGCCTGCTCGGTAGAGATGACCTCGTCATCGCCATGCCCCCAGCCCAGACGCAACAGATAGTTGTTAATGGCTTCCGGTAGGAAACCCATTTCGTCACGATAGGCTTCAACGCCAAGCGCGCCATGACGCTTGGACAGCTTCGCGCCGTCCGGTCCGTGAATAAGCGGAATATGGGCGAAGGTGGGAACATCCCAGCCCATCGCATCATATAACGCCTTTTGGCGAAATGCGTTGGTCAAGTGATCATCACCGCGAATGACGTGGGTAATGCCCATGTCATGGTCATCGACCACGACAGAGAGCATATAGGTTGGTGTGCCATCAGCACGCAGGATGATATAGTCGTCAAGTTGGTCGTTCGCCACCCTTACTTCACCCTGAACCTGATCATGAATGACAGAATCACCTTCAAGCGGTGCCTTAAGGCGTACGACGGGTTTAATGCCTTCTGGCGCTTCACGCGCATCGCGGTCACGCCAGCGGCCATCATACTTCATCGGACGGCCTTCTGCGCGGGCCTTTTCGCGCATTTCAGCCAGTTCCTCGGGCGAACAATAACAGAAATATGCTTTGCCGGCTTCAACCAGGCTATGAGCAACCTCGGCATGACGGTCACGGCGGGCGAACTGCATGACGGGTTCTTCGTCAGCGTTCAGGCCCAGCCAGTTCAAACCGGCAAAAATTGCCTGGACGGCCTCGGGGGTCGAACGTTCGCGGTCGGTATCTTCGATGCGCAGCAGAAATTTGCCACCGGTATGCTTGGCATAAAGCCAGTTATAAAGGGCGGTACGTGCACCACCAATATGCAGGAACCCTGTCGGAGACGGGGCAAAACGGGTAACAACCGTCATTCGCTTTATCCATTTTTTCTGGATGTTGTCGCTTGTCGTTAAGACATTTGGCGTGCAGGCTATATCATATTCGGAATGCTGTTGCACCACAGTGGATGATAGATAAAAGCCCGAGGCACATTATACCATTCAACATTCGTCGCATAAAATGGCGACAAATTAATTTTTTTCAAGGTCTTAACGCTGTTTATGAGTATATCGCTACAGCGTTGGCAGAGGACCGTGAAAAATGGATTTTGTCATGTGCCATGTTCCTTGGGTTGGGTCAGGCGGTATATTTTTCGCTTAAGGCGCAACCTTCGGATGTTTTATTGGCTGTTGCGTTATTGATCACGCTGGTCGGTATGTGGGTGAGTCGTCACCATGTCATCCCGTTTTTTTGTTGTTTGATGCTGTTTTTTGCGCTGGCAGGTGGCGGAATTGTCCAGGTGCATTTGTACATTCTGCAAGGGCCGGTTCTTAAGAAGACGCTTTATACCGACAATTTGCAGGGCAAAATACTGTCACTGGAACCGAGAAACGGACGCACCCGTTTGATGGTTGCGCCGGATGGCATCGCAGGATTGTCTCGCGATCAATGGCCGCAAAAGGTCAGACTGTCGCTTTCGGGCGATATAGA
Organism: Thalassospira profundimaris; assembly: GCF_003326755.1. Taxonomy (GTDB): domain Bacteria; phylum Pseudomonadota; class Alphaproteobacteria; order Rhodospirillales; family Thalassospiraceae; genus Thalassospira; species Thalassospira profundimaris_B. The sequence continues at coordinate 193,562 of NZ_JPWH01000003.1, forward strand.
GGCGCGTCCCGGAGATTATTTTGCGGGAAAAGCCAAGATTTTTCCGCTTAGTGTACCTGAAACGCCTGGTGACCCGGATTTTGCCAGAAACCTTTATTTTGACGGGATTGGGGCAACCGGATTTGCATTGGGCCGCAGTTACCGGATTGATCGTGATCTGACGGCTGAAACCGGGTTCTTTGAAAGAATAGAAAAAATCCGCCTGGCGATTATGGAGTGGATCAATAACGGCCTTGAACCGGCCAGAGCCGGGCTGGCCAATGCCATTCTGGTGGGGGAACGGGGTGGTGTTGCGCCCGCACTGGCAGAGGATTTGCGCAAATCCGGTTTGGCCCATTTGCTGGCAATATCCGGACTTCATATGGGGCTGCTTTGTGGCGTGGTGTTTTTTACGGTTCGTTTCGGGCTGGCATTGTTTCCCTCGGTCGCCCTGAGATATCCGATCAAAAAATGGGCGGCGATCGCCGGTTTTATCGTAGGTGCTTTTTACCTGCTGCTGTCTGGTGCAACGGTGCCAACCCAGCGGGCATTCGTGATGACGGCAATCGTTCTGTTTGCCGTGCTGGTGGATCGGCGCGCCATTTCTTTGCGACTGGTGGCGATTGCTGCCGTCATTGTCATGGTTTTGCGTCCCGACGCGATTTTAGGGGCCAGCTTTCAGCTTTCATTTGCCGCCGTCACAGCACTTGTCGCTTTTTACCAGGGCAAAGGGGGACGACTGGTTTCACCTCAGCGTGATCTGCCCATATGGCAGCGTATTGGGCGGTATCTGTTTGCGTTGTTTATTACCGGCATCATGGTGACGGCGGTAACGGCCCCGATCATCGGGTTTCATTTCGGGCGCATTTCTCTGCTGGGAGTCGTGTCAAATCTGGTTGCGATTCCCCTTATGGCGTTCTGGATTATGCCCGGCATTGTTGCGGTTCTGGTTTTATTGCCCTTGGGACTAGAAGGAATCGCCCTTGGTTTTCTTGCTCCGGGCCTGGATGTTTTGATCGCGCTTGCTCATCTTGTTGGTCGTCAGGATTGGGGGGTGTGGCATATTGCGCAGCCGTCTGCCTTGGCCGTTATTTTGAGCCTGTTGACACTACTATGGCTGGTGATTTGGCGACAGCGTGTGTTGTGGGTGTTTGCTATCGTTCCTGCTGTGGGGGCCGGAATTGCTTCTTTAAGTGCCCAATCGCCTGATCTGTTGGTGGGAGGGGACCAAAAAGACTGGGCATTTTATCGCAATCAGGATGATGATTTGGTGTTTAATGACCGGGTCAGCGGCTTTCACCGTGACATTTGGAATGCCCGTTTCGGAACCGGTTTTGTACCGGAAAAACGGGAGGAAATGTATTGTGTACAGCAAAGATGCTGGTTTAAGAAAAATGGAAAGTCTATTGTTATATCTGATAAAATAGATGATCCATTCTATCTTTGTCGCCATGCGGACGTGATTGTCGTCCTGAAACAGGATTTTCCCGTTTCAGCATGTCGCGGAGTGAAGAGAATGCCGCTGATTATTGACGACGATGTGTTGTGGTGGCAGGGCGGTGTTACGGTTTTTTTAGGCGATCAACAGGTCGCTTCACGCTATGTAACCGTAAGGCAGACCAGCGGCAACTGGCCCTGGATCATCATTGGTGGCCGCTGATCTGAAGGGATGTTTTGCTTAATATTGCCGCAGCAGACCAATCAGTCGACCCTGGATTTGCACGCGCTCCGGTGGCAGGGCGCGTGTTTCATAGCGGGAATTGGCAGGCTCCAGCAAGACCTGGCCCAAACCACGTTTAATGCGTTTGAGGGTTGCCTCGCTATCATCAACAAGGGCAACAACGATGGTGCCGTCATTGGCATGTTCACATCGTTGAATCAGGACCGTATCACCATCCAGAATACCGGCCTCAATCATGGAGTCCCCGGATACCTCAAGAGCGTAATGCTCCCCGGTGCCCAAAAGGGCTGCCGGAACCTGAACCTGGGTACTTTGATCGCGCAGGGCTTCAATCGGGGTACCGGCGGCGATCCGGCCATACAGGGGCAGGGAAACGCTTTCCTGAATTTCGGAAAAGGCCGAGGGCACCGTTGCAGGACGATGGGTCGTTTTCCTGGCAGATGAAATGGGGGTAACGTGCGCCGTACTGGGCATTACTGCAGCATCATCATCGTTATTGTCGGGCAGGCGCAGAACTTCAAGCGCGCGTGCCCGATGCGCAAGACGGCGAATGAAACCGCGTTCCTCAAGCCCGGTGATTAACCGGTGAATGCCTGATTTGGATTTCAGGTTCAACGCTTCCTTCATTTCATCGAACGAAGGTGAAATACCGTGATCGCGAAGGTGATTGTCGATATAGACTAGCAATTCGTATTGCTTGCGCGTCAGCATGGCATTTTCCCAAACCCAAATAAGAACAAATCGAATACACTAATGTTCTACTTTGGTTCTGATCGGTGGTCAAGCATCTTGCGCGCAATAAGCACACTTAAACCGTGTTCTTACAAAGATCAGTCGGCCGTAAACGTGCCGGATTTGCCTCCTTCCTTGTAAATGACGCGGATATTGGTCAATTGCATGGTTTTATCGACGGCTTTGCACATGTCAAATACGGTCAGTGCGGTAACGGAGACGGCGGTTAATGCCTCCATCTCAACGCCGGTGCGGCCAGAGGTTTTGCAGGTCGCGGTGATGTCAACAGCAGGTTCCTCTTCGGCCAGGGTCAGTGTGACGGAAACCGAATCAAGTGGCAGGGGGTGGCATAACGGGATCAGATCGGCAGTGCGTTTTGCACCCATAATACCGGCAAGTTGCGAAATTGCGAGAACGTCACCTTTTTTATGGCCGCGACTTGCGATCAGTTTTGCGGTGTCAGAATGCATCATAACCCGGCCTTTGGCCGTGGCGGTGCGTGCCGTGACCGATTTTGTTGAAACGTCAACCATCACGGCGTTGCCGCCATCGTCAAAATGGGTCAGTTTTTGGGGCATTGGCGTATTCCGGTTCTCATACAGTCACGGACGGATTTTGATTTCAGGCTGCTTTGGTCAGCAGCGCCCGCGTGGCTGCCTCGACATCATCCTGCCGCATCAGGCTCTCCCCGATCAGGAAGCATTTTGCACCCACTTTACCCATGCGGGCCAGATCATCAGGCGTGAAAATACCGCTTTCGGAAACCAGCAAACGCTCGCCGTCAACCATCTCTGCCAACTGTTCAGTGGTGGTGAGGGATACATCCAAGGTCTTTAGATTACGGTTGTTTATGCCAATAAGTTTGGATTTCAGTTTAAGTGCCCGTTCGAGTTCTGGTGCATTATGAACTTCAACCAGTACATCCATTCCCAATTCATGGGCCTGAGATTCAAGCTCTGCAGCCAAGCTGTCTTCAAGCGCAGCCATAATCAGCAAAATACAATCAGCACCCAGGGCGCGGGCCTCGGTGATCTGGTAAGGATCAACCATAAAATCCTTGCGCAATACCGGTAAGTCAACCGCCGCACGGGCCGCAACCAGATAGGAATCATCCCCCTGGAAATAGGGAATATCGGTCAGGACTGACAGGCAGCTTGCACCTCCCGCCTGATAAGCCCGGGCCAGGGCAGGCGGGTTAAAGTCGGCACGGATCAGACCTTTGGATGGCGATGCCTTTTTAATCTCGGCAATCAGGCCATAGCGACCTTGGGCAACGGATGCTTCAAGCGCGGCGATAAAACCGCGCGGGGCCGATTGTTCTGCTGCTTCTGCCTGAAGCTCTGCCAGTGATTTGCGCGCTTTGCAGGCTGCAATATGGTCATGCTTGTCGTTACAGATCTTTTCAAGTACGTCGCTCATGCGGCATTCCCTTCGTTCGATATTGCTACCAACTGTTCCAGTGTTTTGGCCGCACTGCCATTGTCGATGACGGTTTCGCACCGCGCGATACCGTCGGCAATGTCTTTGGCAATCCCGGTAACAACCAGGGCTGCTGCCGCATTAAGCAGAACAATATCGCGATAGGCGTTTTTCTTCCCTGCCAGCAATTCCCGGATCGCCGTGGCGTTGGTTTGTGCATCGCCGCCTTTTAGTTCCTCAAGCGTTGACAGGGAAATGCCGTAGTCCTGAGGATTGATTTCAAATGTGGCAACTTTTCCGTCCTTGACCTCGGCAACGAAGGTGGGGCCGGTGACAGAAATTTCATCAAGGCCGCTATCGCCATGAACAACCCACGCATGGTGGGAACCAAGGCGGTTTAAGACATGGGCGATTGGTTCAACCCATTCTTTGCCGAAGACGCCAATAACCTGCTGTCTGGTTCTTGCCGGGTTTGCCAACGGGCCAAGCAGATTGAAAATGGTCCGCGTGCCCATTTCAACGCGGGTCGGCATAACGTGGCGCACTGCGGAATGGTGACGCTGCGCCATCATGAAGCATAAATTAATCTGTTTTAGCGATTTTTCCAGCAGCGATATATCGGCATCGATATTAACGCCAAGTGTTGCCAGCACGTCTGCCGAACCGGACTTTGACGAGGCGGCACGGTTGCCGTGTTTGGCGACTTTAGCGCCGCAGGCAGCGGCAACAATGGCGGCTGCTGTCGAAATATTATAGGTGCCGCTGCCATCGCCGCCCGTGCCGCATGTGTCAACGGCATCGGGGCTGGCCGTAACGCCGGTTGCCTTTGCCCGCATCACACGGGCCGCCCCGGTGATTTCTTCGATTGTTTCACCGCGCAGGCGCAGCGCCATCAAAAAGGCCCCCATTTGCGAGGGGGTCGCCTGGCCGGACATCAAAACGTCAAAGGCCTGTTCGGCTTCTTGCTCGCTCAGGGTTGCGCCAGTGGCGACTTTGGCCAGTGTCGGCTTGAGATCATGTTCCGTGGACATGGAATGTTCCCCTTGTTTTGGCTCCGGACACTTCAGGCGGCGGAGAAATCGATGAAATTTTTTAAAAGATCGTGTCCATGTTCCGATGCGATGCTTTCGGGATGAAACTGAACACCATGTATTTCATGCGTGTGATGACGCAGCCCCATGATCAGACCGTCATTGCTGTGCGCGGTGATGTCGAGGCAATCGGGCAGGGTTGCACGATCGACGACCAGGGAATGGTAACGTGTTGCCGTGATCGGGTTTGGCAGGTCCTTGAACACACTTTTGCCTTCATGGTGCATGACGTCGGTTTTGCCGTGCATGCAGTGCGGCGCGCGGACAACATTGCCGCCAAATGCAGCCCCAATTGCCTGATGCCCCAGGCAAACCCCAAGAAGTTTTACCTGTCCGGCGGCCGCCTTGATCAGATCAACACAAATACCGGCCTGGTCCGGGTCACAGGGGCCAGGTGAAATAACGATTCCTTCCGGCTTCATTGCCAACGCATCGTGAACGCTGATTTCGTCATTGCGGACAACTTTGACCTCGAGTCCCAGTTCACGTAAAAAATGCCACAAATTAAATGTGAAGCTGTCATAATTATCGATGAGCAGATACATCGCTGTCCTGAAGCCTTCCGTGTTTTAGACTGCGCGAGAATAAACGGCCTTGTGGCTACGTCAAGCGGTAGCGGTCGTGTTTTTCAGGCTTTAACAGGCTGCTAACCAGAGACCGGCTAAGAATGTGCGGCCAGAGACGATCTGGAAGCCGGTTTGCCTGTTATGAGGCAGGTCGGATTTGCGTTTTTATGGGCATCAAGACCCGAATTTCATGGATTGGAGAGACGGCGTGGCACGGCGCTCAACACCGGCAAAAAAGAAAAAAACCGCACCACGCGGTAAAACGAAGACAGGAAAAAAACCGCCCAAAAAGCCGGGAGGCTTCAAGCGGCTGATGCTTGGTGCCGCGATGGTGGCGGGCGCTGTTTCGGCGATAATTGCAGCGGCGAGTATGCTTGAGCTTGATCGCGCTGCGCACAAGGCGGTTAATGATCTGGCAAAAAGTAGTCCCGCGCCTGATACTTCTGACCGTACGGATCAGCCAAAACAGTCGGATATGGACTTTTCCAAAGGGTATGACGCGCCAAACCGCCCAGGTTATATGGTTGAACGTGTTCCGGAAGGCGAAAATCCGCAGAATGATACGGAAACGATACCAGAGCCAAGGGTTAATCCGGCGCCAAAAGTTGCGCCTTTACCGTCACCAGAGAAAGGTTTTGGTGCAGGAACGGAATTAGCCTGGCAAAAATTTGCAACGCATGTGCCTGATACCGGTAATGCGCCTGTTATTGCCATTATTATTGATGATGCCGGTATTGATAAACCACGAACCGAGCGTGCGGCAGAGCTGCCAGCGCCGATTACGCTTTCATTCCTGCCATATGCCACGCATTTGCCAGAACAGGTGGCAACGGCGCGCAAACGTGGTCACGAGATTATGTTGCATATGCCGATGGAACCGACTTCAAGGGTTGTTGATCCCGGCCCACATGCGCTTTTGACCAGCTATGACAAGGTTGCCATTTTAAATGAAATGAGCTGGATGCTGGATCGCTTTACCGGCTATGTGGGTGTCAACAACCATATGGGTAGCAAGTTTACCGCTGATCCCGAACGAATGGCGGTCGTCATGCAGGTGATGAAGGCCAGGGGACTTATGTTTCTGGACTCGCGGACCAGTGCAAAATCGGTCGGATATCAGGAAGCCCAAAAATTTGATGTTCCAGCCATCGAGCGTGACGTGTTTCTGGATGATGCGGATGATGCGGCAAAAATCAGCCAGATGCTGGACCGGGTGGAAAGTGTTGCCAGCAAGCGCGGCTATGCCGTTGCCATCGGTCATCCGCGTGATTTGACGCTGGAAGCCCTGAATAAATGGATCCCCAAAATGCAGGCGGCCGGTTTTGTCTTTGTACCGGCAACCGATATTATTCGCCGAAACGGGGTGAAGGTAACAGGTTGACCCTGCTGACTGGTCAGATGATGCGACCAAAAACAGCGGATGCCCGATTATTCAGGCATCCGCTGTTTTTTCAGGCGTGACGGCAGGGCCGTTTTTATCTCAGGCGAAACGGTGTGCTTCGCGGCAGGCGGCCATCAGGGCACCGGCCTTGTTGCGGCACTCCTGGTGTTCCATTTCGGGCTTGCTATCAACAACAATGCCAGCCCCCGCCTGAATATGAATTGTTTCATCCTTGATCACGGCAGTACGCAGCGCAATGCAGGTATCCATCGAGCCGTCTGCCGAAATATAACCGATACAACCGGCATAAATGCCGCGGCGAACGGGTTCAAGCTCGTCAATGATTTCCATCGCACGGACTTTGGGCGCACCCGAGACGGTACCTGCAGGAAAACCAGCCTTTAGCGCATCCATCGCATCATATTGCGGGTCTATCTGGCCGACGACATTTGAGACGATGTGCATGACATGCGAATAATATTCGATGGTTTCACGGTCGGTCACGCGAACAGTGCCCGGTTGCGAAACCCGGCCTACGTCATTACGGCCCAGATCCAGCAGCATCAGGTGTTCCGAGCGTTCTTTCGGGTCATCCAGCAGGTCCCGGGCCAGAAATTTGTCTTCTTCCGAATTTTTGCCGCGTTTGCGGGTGCCGGCAATCGGACGAATGGTAACTTCGCCATCGCGCAGACGTACCAGAATTTCCGGGCTGGCGCCAACGACCTGAAAACCGCCAATATCAAGATAGAACATAAAGGGCGAGGGATTAATGCGCCGTAACGCCCGGTAAAAGGCAAAAGGCGGCAGGCGATAAGGAAGTGAATAGCGTTGTGACAGCACAACCTGAAAAATATCGCCAGCACGAATATATTCTTTCGCCCGTTCGACCATCTCGCGATAGCCCGCTTCGTCAACGCTGACGTCGGGTTCAGGCAAATCCTGGGGGACGGTGCGTGAACGCCGGTCAATAAACAGGTTGCGCTGGAAATGCTGCACCACGTCATTGAGGCGGGCACAGGCGAGGTCATAGGCTGCCTGTGCATCAATCCCGGTTTCGGGGCGGACAGGGGTGACAACCGTTACCGTATCGGCAATGGTATCAAAGCTGGCCGTGACAGTCGGACGGATGAAAATGCCATCGGGCACGTTCAGGTTGTCCGGGTTTTCATCGGGCAGTTTTTCCATCAGGCGGACAGTATCATAACCCATATAGCCGACCAGTCCGGCGCTCATGGGCGGGAGATGGTCGGGCAGGTCAATGTGGCTTTCGGCGATCAGGGCTTTTAGCGCATCCAGCGGTTTTTGATCCTGCACGGAAAAATCATCAGCGTCGGCCATGACACGACGATTGATTTCCGCCCGGTCACCAAAGCAGCGCCAGATCAGGTCCGGTTTAAAACCGATAAAGGAATAACGACCACGACTGGCACCTCCTTCAACCGATTCGAGAAGATAGGTGTTGGGCAGGCCCTCCGCCAATTTCAGGAACGCGGAAACCGGCGTATCAAGGTCAGCCGTTAGCGAGGTGTAGACGACCTGGGCAATGTCTGCCTGGTGGTTGCGGGCGAATGTTTCAAAATCCGGTTTGATATCCATAGCGGCCATCCGATCAAAACCAAATAAAATGCGTCGGGAACTAAAAAAGGGCGACCCGCTGCCGGATCGCCCTGATTGGTCTGGCTGACCTAGTTGGCAGCATTCTGTGCGTAAAGACCGTTAATCACGGAATTATTGACGCTGACAGAAATGTTGTCCCGCAGGTAATCAAGATATTGCGAAACAATGTCCTGCTTCAGGCTGTCCTGCAACTCGGTAACAATGGGGTCGTCCTTGCCAAGGTCAGTATTTGCCGCTTTGATGTTGTCAAGAACAACCACGGCCACACCATTGGCACCGCTCACCGATTTTGCCTTGCCCTTTTCCAGGTCGAACAGGGCGCCGGCAATGGCGGGGCTGGCATCGGCGGAAAGACCGCGACCATCGCGGGTTGTCTCACCGGTTTCATCAATGCTGTTGTCCAGCTCGGCGGCGATGGTGTCCAGTTTTGCGCTGCCGTCATTGATACGAGCGGCAAGGGCATCGGCCTTGTCGGATAAACGACGCTGTTTTTCCTCGACCTTCCAGGCGGCGACGACATCATCGCGGACATCTTTGAACGGCTTGACGGCTGACGGTGTTACCTTGGTGACGCTCACGACGTAGCGGTCGCCATTCTGGGTTTCTTCCAGGAAGCTTTCGTCGCCTTCATTAAGTTCATAGATTTTGGCGTTGATTTCCTGACTGTCGGGAATACCGTGGCCCAGATCCTGTCCTTTTTTGATGTCGGTCAGGTTGTAAAGCTGCGCATGAACTTTTTCTGCGGCATCCTTCAGGCTGGTACCGGCACCCAGTTCATCATCAAGCTGGGCGGCAATATCAAAAATCTGGTCTTCCGCCTTTTGACGTTTGACACCATTTTCGACCTGTTCACGCACTTCATCCAAGCTTTGTTCATGGGCCGGGGTGATGGAGGTGACGCGCAGAATATGCCAGCCAAGTGCTGTTTCAACCGGTTTGGAATACCCACCTTCGGGCAGGCTGAACACGGTGTCACGCAACGCAGGCAGCATGTTCTCCTTGGTGAATTCCCCCAGTTTGACAACCGATTCCTTCATACCCGCCTGTTCGGTGGCAACCTTCATGAAGTCTTCACCGCCCTGAAGCGCCTTGTAGGCTTCAGTGGCGCTTTCCTTCTCGTTCGGTGCGAACAGGATTTGTTCGACAGCTCTTTTTTCCGGCGTCTGGAATTCGGCAATGCGCTGATTGTAGGCATCCAGCACTTCCTGGTCCGTAACAGTCATGTTTTTGGCAATACCGTCAACTGTCAGCAGGGCGAGGGTTGCATTGCGGGTTTCCGGTGCCGTGAACTGGTTGCCGTGGTCGTCATAGTATTTTTTCAAAACATCATCGGACGGGGCTTCAATCGGATCAATGTCATCGTTGTCCAGCGTAACGAACCGGCCACTGCGATCTTCATTACGGTACGCAGCAATGGCTTTGACCATCGGTGCAGGCGGGGTGCTGGCAGCCTCAAGGCTGGTGACAACCTGCTGGCTCATCAGGTCGCTGCGCATACCTTCAATAAATTCGGCTTCGCTGTAACCGTTTTGATACAGGATCTGCTCGAATTGTTTGCGATCAAATTGGCCGGTGGTCTGGCTTTGAAAATTCTTGTTGTTGAAAATGCTGCTGCGAACTTTGTCGTCGCTAATACCAATACCGATATCCTGGGCATTTTCTTCAAGCAGTTTCTGCGACACAAGACCCTGAACCGTATTGTTCAAAAGTCCCATCTGGATCGCCTGCTGCTGATCAAAGCTGGGCCCGAAAACCCGACGCATTTTGTCGATATTGCGTTTGAATGCACGGTCCAGTTCGACAGGCGTGATAGACTGGCTGCCGACTTCGGCGACTTCGCGGGAATTGCCAAGGTTCAATATCGAGGCATTCAGACCCCATATGACAAAGCTGATCGCGATAATGCCAAAAAGAATTTTGGCAAAGATGGATTGTGAAAATGTGCGAATGCCAGAAAGCATATTCCGTAGCCTAACAATTCGTTGCGTCGCACCGGCGCATGTTGGCCGGCAACTTTTTGCCAAAACGGTGCCGGTAATCGGTCAAAACCGTGCGGATCGGAGGCGCATCTTAATGGGAGGAGGATAGGGCGGCAACACCCGATTGCATAAGCCGTTTGAAATGCTGTGGCAAGAGGGGGAAAGCAGGCTTTTCCCGCAGGCGCAGGCATGTTAAAACGCGCGTCGGAAACGTCGTCATAAATGATCATTCATGATGAAGGGATTGCCATTGCAATTTCTGTTTTGCCAAACGGCATACGCATCAACATATAAAGTCGAGGAAGGTTTCAATGTCTGATCGTCGCCCCCTGATTGCCGGTAACTGGAAAATGAACTGTTTGCGTGACGACGGACTGGCGCTTGCCAGCGGCCTTGCCAGCAAACTGTCGGGTGCAAGCGAGCGGCCAGAGTGCGACATTCTGCTTTGCCCGCCAGCAACCCTGTTGGCGGATGTTGTGGGTGTGCTGGGGCATTGTGACATTCATGCTGGCGGGCAGGATTGCCATTTTGACAAAAGCGGTGCGCATACCGGCGATATTGCAGCCTCTATGCTGGCGGATATTGGGGCCAGTCACGTCATTTTGGGGCATTCCGAACGTCGTGCCGACCACGGTGAAAGTTCCACGATCATTCGTCAGAAAACAATTGCGGCCCATAATGCCGGTTTGACGGCTGTGGTCTGTGTAGGGGAAACCGAACAGGAACGTGATCTGGGTGCTGCCATTGCCGTTGTTTGTGGCCAGATGGATGTTTCCCTGCCCGAAGACGCAACAGCGGAAAATACCGTAATTGCTTATGAACCTGTCTGGGCGATTGGCACAGGGCGCACCGCAGCCGTTGCCGATGTCGAGGAAATGCACGCTGCCATTCGTCGCAAATTAAAGGAACGTTTTGCTGATGGTGACGCGTTTCGCATTCTTTATGGCGGTTCGGTAAAGCCGTCCAATGCGGCGGAACTTCTGGCGGTCGAAAATGTGGACGGGGCGCTTGTTGGTGGTGCCAGCCTGAAGGTTGAGGATTTTTGGGGTATTGTTTCCGCCTGTAAATAAGCGTGCGGTTTTCCAAACTTGCGGGAGCGATACCTTATTTATAGGTATGACCGGAATAAGGTTGTCGCTCCGGCGTGCTCAATGTGATTATGTTTTTTCAGAATAAATGTCGGATTGCACATGGCAGTCTTGCATTTTCACGCATGATCGGCGAAGATGTGTTCCCGGCGCGAGGAATTTTTCTTGCTTCAGGCCGGGAATTCTCCCGAAAAACAGATCGTAATGTGTAACCTGCCTTAGGCGGGGTGACTGTTATTTTATCTGGTTGGCGATTTTGTGGTTTGGCGCGTGCCAAATACAGACTAGCCAACCGTTTCAAAACGCGTTAAACACGCATCAAATTTTGCCCGGTCAGGCAGCAAACAGACTGCCGCCGGATTTACAAGTCAAGAGTTTTGAGGCCATGCAGACTGTCATTCTGGTAATCCACCTGCTTCTTGCGATCGGCTTGATTGCCGTAATTCTGGTTCAGCGCAGTGAAGGCGGCGGACTTGGTATTGGCGGCGGCAATAGCGGTGGCGGTAATTTCGGTGTTATGAGTTCGCGGAGTGCCGCAAACCTTCTGACCCGCACAACGGCAATTCTGGCTGCGGCCTTTATGATTACAAGCCTTGCTCTGGCGTTGTTGAGCAATCATCGTGCTGCGCCGACATCCATTCTGGATCAGGCTCCTGCGCCTGCGGCCACGTCTGATGTTGATAAAACGGCACCTTCTCCGGCGCCGCAACAAGATAGCGGTCCGGCAGCGCCGACACGTTAATAGCTAAATACCGATATCAGAGGCGGCAAAATTGCCGCCTCAATTTTTGAATTGTTTGCTCCCCGGTTTGCAAGTTGCACAACCGTGGCTTTGTGCTTTGAGATGAGGCATGGATATGACCCGTTATATTTTCATTACTGGTGGCGTGGTTTCTTCGTTGGGCAAGGGGCTGGCTTCTGCTGCATTGGGTGCCTCGCTTCAGGCGCGGGGTTTTACCGTTCGTTTGCGCAAGCTTGATCCCTATATCAACGTCGATCCAGGCACCATGAGCCCGTATCAGCATGGTGAAGTCTATGTCACCGAAGATGGGGCTGAAACCGACCTTGATCTTGGTCACTATGAACGTTTTACCGGCGTTTCATCGCGTCGTTCGGACAATGTGACCACCGGACGTATTTATTCGTCGGTGATCGCGCGTGAACGCCGTGGTGATTATCTCGGGGGCACGGTTCAGGTCATTCCGCACATCACCGATGCCATCAAGGAATTCGTTCAGAGCGACGCGACCGAAGATTTTGTTCTTGTCGAAATTGGCGGCACAGTTGGCGACATCGAAAGTCTTCCATTCCTCGAAGCCATCCGCCAGATGGGCAATGAACTGGGCGATGGTCGCACGATGTTCCTGCATCTGACCCTGGTGCCCTATATCCCGTCGGCCGGGGAGTTGAAAACCAAACCGACCCAGCATTCGGTGAAGGAACTGCAATCGCTTGGTATTCAGCCGGATGTGCTGCTGTGCCGTTGTGATCGCGAAATTCCGGTCAATGAACGCCGCAAGATTGCGCGCTTCTGTAATGTCCGTGAAGCATCGGTTATTCCGGCCTATGACGTCGACAATATCTATCAGGTGCCGATCAGCTATCATAAGTACGGCCTTGATAACGAAGTTCTGCACCATTTTGGTTTGCAGGCCCAGGAGCCGGATTTGGGGCGCTGGGAAAATATTTGCGATATCGTTCGGAACCCGGAAGGCGAGGTGACAATCGGTATTGTTGGTAAATATATTCAGTTGCCCGATGCTTATAAGTCTTTGACCGAGGCCCTGACACATGGTGGTATTGCCAATAAGGTGCGCGTCAGGATCGAATGGATTGCATCTGACGATCTGGAAAAAGACGAAAATGTCAGCGAACGTTTAAGCAAGTTGGACGCCATTATGGTGCCCGGCGGCTTTGGTGAACGGGGTGCGGAAGGCAAAATCGCAGCCGCGCGCTACGCCCGTGAGAACAAAGTGCCGTATTTCGGTATTTGTTTTGGTATGCAGATGGCTGTTCTGGAAGCTGCCCGTAATCTGGCAGGTATCACCAATGCGTCGTCATCGGAATTTGGCCCGACGGAAGTGCCGCTTGTCGGCCTGATGACGGAATGGGCTAAGGATGGCGGCCGGGTCGAGCGCCGTAGCGGTGAAGATGACCTGGGTGGGACCATGCGTCTTGGTAATTACGAATGCAAGCTGGTTGCCGGTACCCGTGCCCGTGATATTTATGGCGCGGAAACAGTGCTGGAGCGTCATCGTCATCGTTACGAAGTCAATATCAACTTCCTGGAGCAGCTTGAATCCAACGGACTGAAATTCTCTGGTCTGTCACCGGATGGCCGTTTGCCGGAAATTGTGGAATATCCCGATCATCCGTGGTTCATTGGTGTCCAGTTCCATCCGGAACTCCGGTCACGTCCGCTGGACCCGCATCCGCTGTTCGTGTCCTATATCAAGGCTGCCAAAGAACGTAGCCGTTTGGTCTAAGACTGTTTAAACGTCCGGGGATGTTGAAATGACCACGATTAAAACCGTCAAAGTAGGTGATATCGAATTTGCAAATAACAGGCCTTTTGCCTTGCTGGCTGGGCCCTGCGCCATTGAAAGCCGCCAGCATGCGTTGGAAATGGCAACGGCACTTAAAGAACTGACAGCGAAAATGGACATCGGGCTTGTATATAAAAGCTCGTTTGACAAGGCGAACCGCACCAGCAATAAATCCAAGCGTGGCGTGGGGTTAAGTGAAGGAATTGACATTCTGGGTGAAGTCAAGGATGTCACCGGTTTGCCGGTCGTGACCGATATTCACCTGCCAGACCAGTGTGAAGCCGTTGCGCAGGTTGCCGATATTTTGCAAATCCCGGCCTTTCTGTGTCGGCAGACCGATCTTTTGGTCGCGGCCGCTGCCACGGGCAAGGCGATCAATGTCAAAAAGGGGCAGTTCCTGGCACCTTGGGACATGGCGAATGTTGCCAACAAGATCGCCGAAGCCGGTAATGAAAACATCATGCTGTGTGATCGGGGAACCAGTTTTGGTTATAACACGCTGGTAACGGATTTCCGCGGGCTTCCCACGATGGCCAAACAAGGCTATCCGATTGTGTTTGACGCGACCCATTCGGTTCAGCAGCCGGGCGGGCAGGGCGGTACAACAGGCGGACAGCGCGAATTTGCGCCGGTTTTGGCGCGCGCTGCTGTTTCTGTTGGTGTTGCGGCATTGTTCATTGAAACCCACGACAATCCCGACGCCGCCATTAGCGATGGACCCAATCAAATTCCCCTTGGCAAGCTTCCTGAAGTGCTTTCGGTACTGAAGGAATTCGATGCCGTTGCGAAGGCCAATCCGGTTCGTCTGGATATGTTCGACGCTTAATATACCTTATATAAGGTGCCGCCATATTTGTGGCGGCATTTCTTTTATGCTGTAACCGATGCGGCCCTGGATGGGGTCGTTCAACATGTCAGTAAGGAGAGTTGTTTCGTCATGACCGCTATTATTGATATTCGCGGGCGCGAAATTCTGGACAGCCGGGGCAACCCGACCGTTGAAGTTGATGTAACCCTGGAAAGTGGCGCCTTTGGTCGGGCTGCCGTTCCGTCAGGTGCATCGACGGGCGCACACGAAGCTGTCGAACTGCGTGATAAAGAAGACCGTTATCTGGGCAAGGGTGTTACCAAGGCTGTTTCTGCCGTTAACGGCGAGATTTTTGAAGCCCTGGCCGGTGTTGATGCCGAAGAGCAGATTGAAATTGACCAGGCGATGATTGAGCTGGACGGGACGGAAAACAAAAGCCGTCTGGGGGCAAATGCCATTCTTGGTGTTTCGCTTGCTGTTGCCAAGGCTGCAGCCCAGGAAGCCGGTCTGCCGCTATATCGCTATATCGGTGGTTCTTATGCCCGTTCCCTTCCGGTGCCGATGATGAACATCATCAATGGTGGCGAGCATGCTGATAACGCGATTGATGTTCAGGAATTCATGATTGTTCCTGTCTCGGCGGAATCGGGTACCGATGCCATCCGCATGGGTGCTGAAATTTTCCATAATCTGAAAAAATCGCTGGCGGCCGATGGTCTGAGCACCTCTGTCGGGGATGAAGGTGGGTTCGCACCGAACATTGCATCGACCGAAGATGCGATCAGCTATGTTATGAAGTCAATCGAGGCGGCCGGTTATCGCCCGGGCGATGATGTGATGCTGGCACTTGATGCCGCATCGACCGAATTCTACAAGGACGGTAAATACGTTCTGGCTGGCGAAGGTAAAACCTTCGATTCAGAAGGCATGGTCAAATACTGGGCAGAACTTGCTGCCAAATATCCGATTTTCTCGATCGAGGACGGGATGTCCGAAGATGATTGGGAAGGCTGGGCCGCGTTAACCCGCGAGATTGGCGATAAAATCCAGCTCGTTGGCGATGATTTGTTCGTGACCAATCCGAAGCGTTTGGCAGATGGTATTTCGCAGGGTGTTGCCAACTCGATCCTGGTTAAGGTGAACCAGATCGGTACGCTCAGCGAAACCCTGGAAGCGGTTGAAATGGCGCATCGTGCCGGTTATACCGCCGTTATGTCGCACCGTTCGGGTGAAACCGAAGATTCGACAATTGCCGATCTTGCAGTTGCCACCAATTGTGGCCAGATCAAAACCGGTTCGCTGTCGCGGTCGGACCGTTTGGCAAAATATAACCAGTTGATCCGCATTGAGGAACAGCTTGGTTTGGCCGCCCGTTATCCGGGCCGTGCGATCCTGAAAAAATAAAATCCGTTTCCTGATCGAAACAGATATAAAGGTCACCTGTTGCGGGTGGCCTTTTTTTTATTTACGACTTGTTAACTGATCGTAAATGCGGCAACGAAAAATGCCTGTTTTAAAACTCTTTTTACCTTGTTGTGGTGAAATCGATGACAGTTTTATTCTCCGGCTCCGTAACCATATAAATTTACGACGAAATAACGTACGTTGTTTTATCGTTTCGGTATGGAAACATTTTGCCGAATGAAGAATTTGTTCATTCACTAGGGCTCATTTTGACATGTCGTCATCTGCACCGGTTGTTCGTCGGTTTCGGCAGGCCATCGCGCCGGTTTTTGCCTTTACGGTGATGGTGTATTTCATCTTCCACAGCGTGGAAGGGGACCGTGGGCTTTTGGCTTATTGGTCCATGCAGGACCGGGTGACAGAGATTGTCAAACTGCGAGACGATATTCGTGCCCGTCGCGAGCTTTTGGAGCAGCGTGTAAAAGCATTACGCCCCGGAAGCCTCGATCCGGATCTTCTGGATGAACGGGCGCGCACAATGCTGGATATGGCCAACCCCGATGACATCATTATTTTTCATCATAATGGCTATGATCACCCGTAAGGTCGGTTATTTGGAGGGGCGATGTTTTGTCGGCCCCGGATATTTGGCTGGCGTGAATTCGATATAAATATGGCCCCGAACCGGGTGCCGAGGCCATATTATGTGTAAAATCCGATAGTGTTGGAAGCTTTGCCCTTGTTCAGGCCGTGGCGTTGGTGGCGATATTGATGATTTTCAACTGAGTGAATTCTTTTAGCCCCTCTATGCCTGACTCGCACCCAAAGCCTGATTGCTTTGCGCCCCCATAAGGGGTGTCATATGGTATATCCAAATGTTTGTTAACCCAGACAGTGCCGGATTGAATGCGCAGGGCAATATCCAAACCCCGATCAACATTCTTTGTCCAGATTGTACCGCCGAGCCCGAAATCGCTATTATTGACGCGTTCGATGACGTCTTCGATCGTGTCATAGGCTAGCACGGGGATCACCGGCCCAAACTGTTCTTCCCGAACAAGCGGAGCGTCATCTGCAATATCCCGAATAATGGTTGGCTTGATGAAATAGCCATCCTGCGGCAATGCTTCTCCGCCTGCAACAACAGTACCCTGTTCGCGGGCGGTCTTGATGAAACCCAGTACCTTTTCGTATTGTTGTTTGTTTTGCACCGGACCGATTTCGGTGCCGTCAAGGAGCCCGTCATTGACCACGGCTTGTTGTGCCAATTGTCCTAATTCGTCGCAAATCTCGTCATAGATTGCCCGTGGCGCATAAATGCGCTTTGCTGCAAGACATATTTGCCCGGAATTTAACATCCCCGCCGTAAAAACCTTGTGCGCGACGTCTTTTATGTCGACATCGTCAAGAATGATTGCGGCATCGTTTCCGCCAAGCTCAAGCGTGAGCCTCTTTACCGTATCGGCGGCACTTGCCATCACGTGCTTGCCGGTTGCGCTGGAGCCGGTAAATGTCACTTTTGCGATGTCCGGGTGTGCGGTGATTTTCCCGCCCAGATCATTGGCGTCTATAATGACGTTAAGCACCCCAGGAGGAAGGATATCACATGCGATTTCGCCAAGAAGAGCCGTGGTTAGCGGTGTCGTCGGGGCAGGCTTTACCACCATTGTGTTACCGGTAATCAGTCCTGGTGCAATTTTGATCAGCAATAGTGCGACCGGAAAATTCCAGGGCGTGATTGCACCAACGACACCCAATGGTGTGCGTTGTTCCAAAACGCGGCCATCCGCCGTGTCGCGCCGGGTCTGGACGGGGAGGTCAATATCAGCGAAATGACGCAGCGCTCCGATGGCGTATGAAACCTCTCCGGCTGCATGAGGAAGCGGTTTACCTTGCTCGCGCGTTAGAAGGGTTGCGAATTCGCTGTGGCGTGCTTCGATAGCCTCGGCAAGCTTAAGAAGATAGGTGCGGCGTTGGGGGTGGCTTAAGGCCGCCCAGGCCGGAAAAGCCCGCTTGGCTGCGACAACGGCTTCTTCTAGCTGTTTTTCGCTGGCGCGCGCGCAGGTTTCAAAAACCTGTCCTGTTGCAGGATTGATGACATCAAGAGAGGACGCTCCATCCACGAGTTTGCCATCTATCAAAAGGTGGTATGGCATATTATATTTCTCCATGAATTAGAGGATGTTTTGGCGACGAAATGGAAGGCCACACTTCGTGCACTTTCATCCTTTTGCCTGGACCATCCTCTATGGACGTATCCCTTCAGGACGACGTCGCAGAAACCGGATGGATAGCTGTGTCGGGGGAATAACTATTGAGCGAGTGATCCACGAGGCTTGGTCGGTACGACGTTGTTAAGGTCAACGTTGCTTTGCCTTTGCCGCTTTATGAAGCTTCCTTGCCTCGGCAACCAGTTCAACCGCATCGGGTCCCCACATCATCCTTAGAAAATAGCTTTCAATCGGGCGTGTCTGGAGCAACCAGATCAATGGAAGAAGTAATACCCTGGCCGCCAGGACCACCTTTTCCTTGCGCGGCGTAAGGCCGCTATTTTTGCGCGTTTTGCCTGAAACGGCAGCCATCGCAAACAATTTGAACAGACCTTCCTGGAAGAAAAGCTGAAACTTCACCTTTTTTTGCGAGGGATGGTCGTTTTTGTCAATTGAGTCTTTCCAAAGCTGATGGAAGTTCTGCCCTGTTGATGGAATGATCGCCAGTGTCTTGGTAACGCCGAAAAGATCATCATATTTCTTATAGAGCTCTTTGAGTTCTGCCATTGATTTGGGCAATTCGTTTTCGTCATGCGGAAACAGCCTACAATATTCGCCGACTTCCGCAATGTAACGATCACGAAGATCGTCTGGCAGTCTGCGTGGAAGCCAAAAACCGCGAAAACCGAGGCGTTCATATACCCAAAGCATTGTGTGCATTTCAGTCAATGCCGCCCACATCGATTCCCGCGGTGAGTTCGCCCGATATCCGCCGAGTTCGGGTGTACCAACATCGATTACATCTCCCTCGACCTTCTCATGAACGCGGATCAGATGTTGTGCGACACGCGTGGCAGTATCCCTGTTTCCGAGCCACATCGGCGCATGGATGCCGGAGTTTCTTTGGCCGCGATCAAAGACGTCGAACAACGTCAATTCACCGCGATGGGCTTTTTTTGAAATCGGGTCCCAATCTCGGACGCCTGCGACAACCGGTTTGTAGGTCAATTGCAAAATAAACTGTGCGGGAGATTGAAAGACGATAACGGCAGGATGAAGAAGCACATCCCATGCGACGGAACCCGGGCCAAAAACGCCTCGATCCGTTGGATCCTCTTTGGTGGCAACGGTTGGTACGCCGTGGCGCCGCCATCGTTTTGCCGTTCCGAGCAGGCGGTCGCGGCTGACAAGAACATCGGGGCTGGCCACGCGAAGATGATTATTGGACGTCATATTTTCCTCCTTTATTCCCGAGCGGGAATATAATTAAGCTCCTAGTTTAGAATTTTGTCAATATGGTCTGTGCATCACGCTTTCGTGCCGGCAATGCCGCAGTTGCGAACTTGCCAAGTAGGAACTGTAAAGGCCATTATGGGCCGCGAAGATGATCATTCATGCAGCCAATGATAAAAGAGAAGGAGAGGGGAAAATGGGAACGAGCGTTGCGCGACGCCCGGGCAAGCGCGCAGGACTGGACGTGGCGCAGATCATTGCGGCGGCAAGAACGCTTCCCTGGGGGGAGATTTCAATGCAATCGCTTGCCGATATTCTGAAGGTGGACCGGAAGGCGTTGCATTATCATGTGAAGGATCGCCAATCGCTTCTTGAACTATTGGCTCATGATTCCTTTTCCCGACGATTATCTCAAACCAGGGTTTCGGAAGCGGCCGATTGGAAAGAGGCTTGCAGGATCTACACTCGCGATCTGGCTGACAGTGCCGTCGAGCTTGCAGAATTGGTGGATTATCTTTGGTTTGGCGATTTGATAAATGATTTGACGCTAAAGCCTGTCGAAATTTTATTTAAACAATTGAATGTTGCCGGTTTCACCGACGAAGAGGCGATCCGTCTCACGACGGTGCTGGGTACACTGTGTCTGGGGCATGCGCGCGATTTGGCACAAGCGCGAAAAGAGGTCGCAAGGACCCGTAAAAACCTTCTCATATCTGTACTTGGAACCCAGAAAAATCAGAATTTTCCCAATCTCGAGAGAATATCATCGCTTAACGTTGATACTTACAATTCCGAACAATTGACTTTTGGTGTTGAATTAATTTTGGAGGGGGCGGAGCGCATGCTTGCAAGTCGCCAAAGCCAGGGGGAAATTCGGTGACGGCTTCCGAGGCTGGAGCGTATGGAAGATCGTGGGACACCACAAAGACCATCGTTATAAGTTGATATCGCGATAAATGCCGGATCAGTTTGCTTTTCGGCATTTGCGAAGGGCAGAACGCATTCATCAAAATTGTTTTCATAAAATCACAGCATTTGTGACATTTGGGAAAGAGCTGTTTTTAAAGGACTGCGCCAACTGACTGATTATTAACAAAATATCATTTAAGCCAGCAAAATTCATATTAACCTAATAATGGTTTATTTGTGATTGTGCATTGCAAAACAAGGTGTTACGGGTCGCAAGATTGCTTGCTTATGTCAGTTGTTTTGGGTAGTTATTTCGGTGGTCCAATACCGAATTAAGCTGCTTTTCAAAGAAGCTTAAGCGAGCCATCCACCGGGAGGAATCATGGCGACCACAAAACGCAAACGTGCCACGACGCGCGCCGACAATCAGGCGAGCAGTGAAGATCTCCTTAAATATTATCGCGACATGCTTCTGATCCGGCGATTTGAAGAAAAGGCCGGCCAGCTTTATGGCATGGGGCTGATCGGTGGCTTTTGTCACCTTTATATCGGTCAGGAAGCTGTTGTTGTTGGTATGCAGGCGGCAACATCGGGCGATGACGGTGTGATCACCAGTTATCGTGATCATGGGCACATGCTGGCCTGCGGTATGGATTCCGCTGGCGTCATGGCGGAACTTACCGGACGTGAGGGGGGCTACTCTCACGGCAAGGGTGGCTCCATGCACATGTTCTCGAAGGAAAAGAATTTTTATGGCGGTCATGGTATCGTCGGCGGGCAGGTTCCGCTGGGTACCGGTATTGCCTTTAACTACAAGTATCGCGGTGAAGACAAAGTCTGTCTGACCTATCTGGGTGACGGTGCCGTCAACCAGGGGCAGGTTTATGAGTCTTTCAACATGGCCGCCCTTTGGAAATTGCCGGTTGTTTATTGCATTGAAAACAACCAGTACGCAATGGGTACGTCGACCCAGCGTCACTCGGCCAGCCCGGATTTGTATCAGCGTGGTGAAGCCTATGGCATTCCTGGCGAGCAAGTGGATGGTATGGACGTTTTGGCTGTCAAGGAAGCCGGGGAACGCGCCATCAAGCATTGTCGCGAAGGCAACGGCCCGTTCATTCTTGAGCTGAAAACCTATCGTTATCGCGGGCATTCCATGTCTGACCCGGCGAAATACCGGACGAAAGACGAACTGGACAAGATGCGCAAGGAACATGACCCGATCGACATGGTCAAGAAGCTGCTGATCGATGGCAATATCCTTGATGAAGATGGTCTCAAAGACATCGATAAAGAAGTCAAGGCAGAGATCGCCAAAGCAGCGGAATTTGCACAAAACAGTCCCGAACCGGACCGGTCCGAACTGTTTACCGATATTTTGATCGAAGTCTGAACCTGACTTTGCAAAATCCGTTTTTGACCAGAAATTTTCCCGCAAAGAGGGGGAACCATGCCGATTGAAGTTTTGATGCCTGCATTGTCGCCGACAATGACCGAAGGCACCCTTGCCAAATGGAACGTCAAAGAGGGCGATACCGTCCAGTCTGGCGACGTTCTTGCCGAAATTGAAACCGATAAGGCGACAATGGAAGTTGAAGCCGTCGATGAAGGCACCATTGGCAAGCTGATTGTTGATGCTGGAACCGAAAATGTCGCGGTGAATGCTGTCATTGCCTATATCCTTGAAGAGGGCGAAGACGCATCCGCACTCGATAACGTCAATCCTGGTGAGGCGAAGGCCGCCCCCAAGCCTGATGATGCCGAAGAAAACGAAGAATCCTCTTCTGAAAGCTCTGCTTCCTCGTCTGCATCTGCTGCACCGGTTCAGGCATCCGGTGCAATTGAACGTGCCGAGAACGAACCGCGCGCCATGAGTGTCATGAACGAAACGCGCGACGAAAAGACCTATAGCAAATTCAAAACCCAGACCGTTCGTGAAGCCCTGCGTGATGCCATGGCCGAAGAAATGCGGACAGACGAAAATGTTTTTGTCATGGGTGAAGAAGTTGCGCAGTACCAAGGGGCCTATAAGGTTACCCAGGGCCTTCTGGACGAATTTGGTGACAAGCGTGTCGTTGACACCCCGATCACTGAATATGGCTTTACCGGTCTTGGTACTGGCGCGGCCTTCATGGGCCTGCGTCCGGTCGTTGAATTCATGACCTTCAACTTTGCCATGCAGGCCATTGACCACATCATCAACTCTGCCGCCAAGACGCTGTATATGTCCGGTGGTCAGCTTGGTTGCCCGATTGTGTTCCGTGGTCCGAACGGCGCTGCTGCGCGCGTGGGTGCCCAGCACTCCCAGTGCTATGCGTCCTGGTATGCCCATTGCCCGGGGCTTAAGGTGATTGCACCTTATTCGGCGGCTGATGCAAAAGGCCTGCTGAAAGCCGCCATCCGCGATCCGAACCCGGTTGTCTTCCTTGAAAACGAAATCCTGTACGGCCAGAGCTTTGAAGTGCCGGACGATGACGATTTCGTCCTGCCGATTGGCCAGGCCAAGATCGAACGCGAAGGTACCGATGTGACCATCGTCGCTTTCTCGATCATGGTGGGTAAGGCCCTTAAGGCGGCTGAGAAGCTGGCAGAAGAAGGCATCTCTGCAGAAGTTATCAACCTTCGGACCATTCGTCCGCTTGATGTTAATACGATCGTGCGTTCGGTGATGAAAACCAACCGCATCGTCACCTGTGAAGAGGGCTGGCACTTTGCCGGTATCGGTGCCGAAATTGCATCGGTTATCATGGAACATGCGTTTGATTATCTGGATGCACCTGTTGCCCGTGTAACCGGCGAAGATGTGCCGATGCCTTATGCGGCCAATCTTGAAGTCCTGGCATTGCCGCAGGACCAGCATATCGTCGATGCGGCCAAGGCCGTTTGCTATCGTTAAACAGAAACGGACAGGGTGTGGCGCAGTAAAGCTGCTGCCGCCCCCGTTACCGGGAGATTGCATCAATGCCAGTTAAAATTCTGATGCCGGCGCTTTCGCCGACGATGACAGAAGGCACCTTGGCAAAATGGCTTGTCAAGGAAGGGGACACGGTTGAGTCCGGTGATGTCCTTGCCGAAATCGAGACCGACAAGGCGACGATGGAAGTCGAAGCCGTTGATGAAGGTAAAATTGGTAAAATCCTCGTGTCGGAAGGCACCGAGGGTGTTGCCGTGAATGCCGTTATCGCACTGCTTTTGGAAGAAGACGAAGATGAATCGGCCCTGGAAGGCGCTGATACATCTGGTCCCGATGTTGGTGGCGATGCCGAAGAAACGGCACCGAAAGAAGAAAAAACCGAGAGCAAGGATGTTGCGCCGGCAGCTTCCAGCGCACCTGCCTCTGGCAAAGATGGCGAGCGCATCAAGGCTAGCCCTCTTGCCCGTCGTATCGCGTCGCAGGAAGGTTTGGAGCTTTCGGGTGTTGATGGTTCCGGTCCGCGGGGGCGTATCGTCAAGCGTGATATCGAAGCAGCCCTGAGCAGCAAATCCGCTGCCAAGGCTGAGTCCAAGGCAGACGCGCCTGCCGCCAAAGCTGAGGCACCTGCGCCCAAGGCACCGGCTGCTTCTGGCTGGAACCCGGATTTGACCGGGCTGCCGGAATACGAGGAAATTCCGAATACGACGATGCGCAAGGTGATTGCCCGCCGTCTGACGGAATCCAAACAGCAGGTTCCGCATTTCTATCTGACCATCGATTGCGAAATCGACAATCTTCTTTCCGTTCGCAAGCAGCTGAATGAAAAAGCGGGCGAGGGAGTCAAGATTTCGGTCAATGACATGATCATCCGTGCCTCCTCGATCGCGCTCAAACGCGTTCCGGCCGCAAATGCCGTCTGGACCGATGCTGCTATTTTGCAGTGCAAGCAGCAGGACATTTCTGTTGCTGTTGCCATTGATGGTGGCCTGATCACGCCGGTTATTCGCAATGCCGGTGGCAAGGGCCTGGCCGAAATCTCGACCGAGATGAAGGCACTGGCTGCCAAGGCACGTGACGGTAAGTTGCAGCCGCAGGAATTCCAGGGGGGGACTTTCTCGGTTTCCAACCTGGGTATGTTTGGCATCAAGGACTTTGCCGCCATCATTAACCCGCCGCAGGGTTGTATCCTCGCGGTTGGTGCTGGCGAACAGCGGCCGGTCGTCAAGGATGGCGCCCTTGCCATTGCAACCGTCATGAGCTGCACTCTTTCGGTTGACCACCGTGTGGTTGATGGTGCCGTTGGTGCCGAATTCATGGCCGAATTCAAGAAACTGATCGAAGATCCGTTAAGCATGCTGCTTTAAGGATAGGTTGGGCGGGGGCTTTAAAAAGTCCCCGCAAGCTTTTGAATTAAATATCTGTCTGCGAGATCAGCCAGATTAAGGAGATGCAAAATGGCGGATAATAATTTCGACGTTATTGTGATTGGCGCGGGGCCTGGTGGTTATGTCACCGCCATCCGTGCTGCCCAGCTTGGCTTGAAAACGGCTGTTGTCGAGCGCGAACATCTGGGGGGTATTTGCTTGAACTGGGGCTGTATTCCCACCAAGGCGCTGTTGCGGTCGGCCGAAGTCTATCGCAACATGATGCACGCCAAAAACTATGGTCTGTCGTGCGAAAAACCTTCCTTTGATTTTGATGCCGTTATTCAGCGTTCGCGCGGGGTTTCAAAGCAGCTTGCTGGCGGCGTTGGCCATCTTTTGAAAAAGAACAAAGTGACCGTCATTAACGGCGAAGCCAAGTTCGATGGCCCCAAAAAGATCAATGTTGAAGGCAAGGACAAAGGCACTTACACGGCCAAGCATTACATCATTGCAACCGGTGCGCGGGCGCGTGCTTTACCGGGACTTGAAGCAGACGGCAAAGTCGTCTGGGACTATAAAAAGGCGATGACGCCCGACAAAATGCCCAAAAGCCTGGTTGTTGTTGGCTCTGGTGCAATCGGTATTGAATTTGCGAGCTTCTATCACACGATCGGGGCTGACGTGACTGTGGTGGAAATCATGCCGCAGATCATGCCGGTGGAAGACAAGGAAGTGGCCGCGCTGGCGCAAAAGATGATGACCAAGGACGGGATGAAAATCCTGACAGAAGCCAAGGTCGCAAATCTCAAGCGCAACGCGGACAATGTGGTTGTCACGGTTGAAACCAAAGATGGCAAGAAACAGGAACTCACGGTTGACCGTGTCATTTCTGCTGTTGGCGTTATCGGGAATACCGAAAATCTCGGCCTTGATACCACCAAGGTCAAGGTTGAGCGCAATGTGATTGGCACGGACGAGTTTTCCCGCACGGCTGAACCGGGCATTTATGCCATTGGTGACGTTGCCGGCCCGCCGATGCTGGCGCATAAGGCCGAGCATGAAGGCGTGGTTTGTGTTGAAAAAATTGCCGGCGTCAAAGGTGTTCATCCGATTGATCCGCGCAAGATTCCGGGCTGCACCTATTGTCATCCGCAGGTTGCCAGTGTCGGCCTGACCGAGGCAAAAGCCAAGGAAGCCGGGTATGACATCAAGGTTGGCAAATTCCCCTTCATCGGAAATGGCAAGGCGGTTGCGCTGGGCGAGGCGGAAGGCTTGGTCAAAACCGTATTTGATGCCAAGACTGGCGAATTGCTGGGTGCGCACATGGTAGGTGCGGAAGTGACCGAACTGATCCAGGGATTTGTTGTGGCGATGGGCCTTGAAACGACCGAGGAAGACCTGATGCATACTGTCTTCCCGCATCCGACCCTTTCGGAAATGATGCATGAGTCGGTTCTTGATGCCTATGGTCGTGCAATTCATTTCTAAGCTACTATATTGCCAATACGGCAGATTTCTGTGACGATCTGTCGTATCGGCTATGTCGAATGTCAGTTTGACAATTTGGCGGGAGGGCGGCACATTGCCGCCCGTTCCACCCTTCGGAGGTTTAAATGTCCACGACGCGCAACGAGGTACGAGCTCTTCGTCACCCTGAAAAGCAAAAGAACCCGGATCGTCCTTCTGGCCGCAAGCCGGAATGGATTCGCGTTAAGGCACCGACTTCGAAGGGCTATCAGGAAACACGCGATCTGGCGCGTGGCCTGAAGCTGCATACGGTTTGCGAAGAGGCTGCCTGTCCGAATATTGGCGAATGCTGGCAGAAAAAGCACGCCTCTTTCATGATCATGGGCGATACCTGCACTCGTGCCTGTGCGTTTTGCAATGTCAAAACAGGTATGCCCAACGCGCTTGACCCGTTCGAGCCGGAAAACTTGGCAATGGCGGTCGCTGACATGGATCTTAAGCATGTCGTGATTACGTCTGTTGACCGGGATGATCTTGCCGATGGTGGGGCAACCCATTTTGCGCGTGTGATCGAGGCGATCCGTCATAAATCCCCGGAAACCACCATCGAAATTTTGACGCCTGATTTTCGCGATAAACCCGGTGCGGTCGAGATCGTCGCCAAGGCCCGTCCGGACGTATTTAATCACAATCTGGAAACTGTGCCGCGGCTGTACCCGTCCATTCGTCCGGGGGCGCGGTTTTATCAGTCACTGCGTATCCTTGATCGTGTTAAGCAAATTGACCCGACGATCTTTACCAAATCCGGTCTGATGGTTGGTCTTGGCGAGCAGCGACATGAATTGAGCCAGGTTATGGATGACCTGCGTGTTGCCGATGTTGATTTCCTGACGATTGGTCAGTATTTGCAGCCCACCCTGAAACATGCGCCGGTTGATCGTTTTGTAACACCCGACGAGTTCAAGGAATACGCGTCAATGGCGCGTGCCAAAGGCTTTTTGATGGTGGCATCGACACCTTTAACGCGGTCCAGCTATCATGCGGATCGTGATTTTGCCGAAATGCGTGCCGCTCGTGAAAAGAAGCTGGCAGCTACGTCGAAGCCAAGTGCCGCGGAATAATCAAACCGTTCTTATCGTTTTCATGTTGAAATACTCGTAGGAGTTTCCTTTGCCGACGCATGCGGAGCGCAGAAAGCTGCCCTATACGCCGGAACAGTTATTCGATCTCGTTGCTGATATCGATTCCTATTCGGAGTTTTTGCCCTGGTGTGCTGCTTCACGGGTGCGTAAACGTGACGGTAATGAATTGCATGCCGATCTGGTGATCGGTTTTAAAATGTTTCGCGAGAAATACACATCGAAGGTGACGCTGGACCGGCCCAAGCGGATTGATGTTGAATATCTTCAGGGGCCGTTCAAATATCTCAATAATCACTGGGAATTTGAACCGTCTGAAGATGGCGGAACATTGCTGGATTTTTATGTGGATTTTGAATTCAAATCCGCGATCTTGCAAAAAATGATCGGTATGGTTTTTAACGAAGCCGTCAAACTCATGGTCGGTTCTTTTGAAAATCGCGCCCGCCAGATTTATGGTGACAATGGTATTGCGTCGTCCCGCATTTCGTAAATTGCGGCTTGCATGGCCGAACATCACAGGCAAAACCTGAAATTACACGGGCAGGGTGTGATCTGTACCGTGTGTTTCCAACATTTCCCGGATAAGATCAAATGCAGTCAGGATCGTTTGCCGCCTTACGGCGTGACGATCGCCTTTAAAGATGCGGTATTGGTGACGGGTAGGGCGGTCGGATGCCGCGCAACCGAAATGAACCAGACCGACAGGTTTTTTGTCACTGCCGCCACCTGGTCCTGCGATACCAGTAACCGCAATGGTCAATGTGGCAAGCGGACTGTGGCGTAAAGCACCTTCGGCCATCGCACGGGCAACGGGTTCTGATACCGCGCCAAATTCTGCCAACATGCTGCCAGGAACACCCAGAATGGCCATTTTGGCCTCGTTTGAATAGGTAATAAATCCGCCGTCGACAACGCTTGAACTGCCATCAACAGCCGTGAGGCACCCGCCGATCAGTCCGCCGGTGCAGCTTTCGGCGGTCGCGATTTTTTCGCCGTAACGTCTGCACAGATTAATGATGGCACCCGCCGCTTCGAGTATTTCCGGATCGGGGGTCATTTCAATAAACCTTCTGCGAAATAAAAAATACCTGTCAGCAATATCATGCCAAAGGCGCCGGCAAAAATATCATCCAGCATGATGCCAAATCCACCGCCCACTCGGCGGTCAACCCAGCGAATGGGCCAGGGTTTTAAAATATCGAAAAACCGGAAAACGATAAAAGCCAGTAGCATCCAGACAATATCCATCGGGCCGAAGGTCAGGGGTAATGGCAGCAGGCACATCCATTGCCCCGCGACTTCATCGATCACAATTTCACCCGCATCGTGAATGCCGATCATTTTGCTATAGGAATCGGCAACAAAGACACCATAAATAAAGATGATGGCCGTTGCGATCAGAAGCCCGGTATTGCCGCTTGTGGCTACAAGTAGCCAGCCAAAGGGCAGAGCGGCGAAGGAACCCGCCGTTCCGGGGGCCTTGGGAAACTTGCCACTGTAAAACCAGGTGGCCGAGGTGGTAATAATAACTTGGTTTAGACGCATAACACTTTCGCATATGGCTAACGGATATGACTATTTGACTTATATAGCCAATTGGCAGAGAGGCGAGGCTTTTTAGGATTAAAGAAGTGTTAACGTGCTTGCCACGCTGCTTTCTAGCAGGTAGCGTGACTTTATTGGTTTTTGGGATAAACGTCAGCATCAATCGGGGGGTTCCGGCTTTGGTGCTGAAAATTAGACGTAATAAATAAGGGTGAAGCCGGGCAGATGTCATTGGTGGGACATTTCAAGCTTATAATTGAAAAATGGTTTCCGGACAGGGAAATTCTCGTTCGTTCCAATGATTCTGTCACACAGGTGCGGCTGGGACGTCGTCGTCAACTGGTTGTCGGGGCTTTTGGCGCGTTGACAATTGTCTGGACGGTTTGCGCAACGGGTGTGGGTTACTATTTCAGTCATCGGCTTTCAATGCGCGAGGAACAGCTTTTTCGCAGCGAAATGGCCTATAGTGAGTTGGTCAACAGGGTTGCCGAAAGTCAGAAAAAGTTTAGCGAAATTACCTCTCAAATGGAGGATACGCACCATAATCTTTTGAATATGGCTGAAAAAAATCTGAAGTTGCAGGAGCGGGTACAGGATTTTAGCCTGAAACTGGCGGACAGTGAAAAGGAAAAAGGCCGGATATCGGCGCTGCGCTCTTCGATGGACAATCAGATGAATGCGCTTGGCCAGCAGATAGACGGTTTGACCAATCGTAATATTGCGTTGCGCGATGAACTTGAAACCGTGGAAACGGTCATGACGCGTGTCATGCGCGAACGTGACCAGGCTATCACGCGCTCGAAAATCCTTCAGGGCGAATTGGCCCAGGCACACCAACGCATAACCGATCTGCATACCGTACAAAAACAGGCCCTGGAACGGGTGGCCGCGCATGCGGGCTCATCCATTGCCGATTTGAAATCGGTTTTGAAAATGACAGGGGTTCCCATCAAGGAACTCACTGGTGATGCCATGACGGGTGATGTCAAACGCGTGCTTGATGCCGGTGTGGGCGGGCCATTTATTCAGTTTGAACCGGAAACACCGGAAGACGAGCTGTTTATGAATGCGGCATTGGCGGTTGGTAATCGCATGGACCAGCTTGCCAGTTTGCAGAAGGTGATCAATCGTTTGCCCTTGGGGGAGCCGACGGAGAATTATTACGTTTCCAGTAATTTTGGTAAACGTAAGGATCCTTTTAACGGAAAATGGTCTTTTCATTCGGGAGTCGATCTGGCTGCTCCCATGAAAACGCCGATTTATTCTACCGCACCTGGTGTGGTGGTGCATGCTGGCTGGACAGGTGGTTATGGCAAAATGGTCGAAATTGATCATGGTAATGGCCTGAAAACCCGTTATGGCCATCTGATGAAGGTCCTCGTCAAGAAGGGCCAAAAAGTGAAGTACCAAGAGGTTGTAGCATTGATGGGGAGCACAGGCCGCAGCACAGGAAGTCATGTTCATTATGAAGTCCTGCTCCACGGCAAACAGATCGATCCCATCAAATTCATAAAGGCGGGACAATATGTTTTCAAAATCAAGCAAGACACAAACGAGCACAAATAGCACACATGCCTCTTCGTCCTCTGCGAAGGCAGGAGGGCTTTCGGTCATCAGTTCAGACCTTCGGATATCAGGTGATCTGGTTTCGGAATCCGATGTTCAGGTTGACGGGTTTGTCGACGGGGATATTCGGACACGTAACCTGACCATTGGTCAGCACGGGGAAGTGCGCGGTGAAATCATTGCGGACAGGGTACGGGTTTGTGGCAAAATAACCGGTCAGATCAGAGCCAAAGACGTATCTTTGGCGGACTCAGCCAAAATGATTGGCGATATTTTGCACGAGACTCTGTCTATTGAACCGGGCGCACATCTTGAAGGGCACTGCCGCAGGATTGAAAATGTCGAAGAGAATGGTCTGACGGTCATTCAGGCTGGCAAGATTGTCGCTTCAAACGTGAAAAAAGAAGTCTAGAAGTTTACAGCCAGCTTGTCCTGACACGTCATGGTGCGCCGTCACTGTCAGGTCTTGCGAAAAACTCCTGCTGCTCTGCCATTTTGCAGGCACCGTCGAAGCACGCCGATATTTTCGGTATTGGCGTGGTGGATGAAGCACGGTTTTTGCTATGAGTGATTTCGAGGCGTGGATCGGGAACTGCCATCTCCGTGAAACCGGGGACGGCGGTGAATATCGTTGTCAGGCAGCGGTCTGGGCACGGGATTATGGCGACTTTCATGCGATATTCTCGGCGCATATCGAGCATCTTGGCTATTCAATCCTGTGGCTTGAGAAGATTCTTCCGGCTCCGCAATATCTCTCGCGCCATGCCGGGCAGCATCGCCTTGTTGGCACGCTGGCACGGGCGGTTCACCACGGCCATCGTGTTGAAGTTGGACCGATGCAGGACATCGCAGCCAGCGACGCGGCTCCGGAGCCGGAAAGTTATCTTGCAATCGGGGAGCACAGGTTTGACCCACTTCCCGATCAGACGGGCATTCCGCTTCGTGATCGGGAATGGATTGCGTCGGAACTAAAACAACGTCTGTTTGGTCAGCCGGAAGACGGTCCAACGATAGGCACCTATCTTCTCGTTGATGCCGGCTTGCGCAAGAGCATATCCAAAGTATTCGATCTTGAGCCCGAGATTGTGGATGTGCCTGTCCAGTGCCTGTTTAAAGGCGAGGCAGCCAATGACCTCAAAGAGGTTGCACCCTATCTTCTCGATATGACATTGCCCAAGGGCGCATGGGACAATCGCGACCTTGTGCCAGGGTTCCACCGTGACCTCTTTGCGAAGCACTGGGGACATAACAGCGGCATATTCATTCGGACAACCGCATTTATGGAGGAGGCCTGGAATCATTTTCGCAAGTTCACCAAGGTTGCGATGGAAGAGGACGGAAGGAGTGTGTTCTTTCTGTTTTATGATCCACGCGTTTTGCCGGGATATTTGCGCAATATCCATGAGAATGCGGGCAAGGTAAGGTGTTTTTGCACAAGTGATGCGGGAGAAGGATACAGCTTCCTGATCGAGAGCGGAGAGGACTCCGTTTTCGAAGCATTGCCGGATATGACAAGGCTTTCAGGTATCAAGCGTCCGCGATTTTCCCTGTCATATTCAGACTTTCAACCGCAGGCGGAGGCGGAGAAACGCAAACGCGCATTGCGGATTGCCGAGCGGTTAAAGCAGGATTTCGCGTAGGAGCTTTCAGGGCAAAGCCCGGAGGATACCGCCGCCTATGTTTTGAAAATCACCGATCGCTTCATCGGATACGGATTTACCAAACAGGAATATATTCATCTTTTTGCAGCATGGTCGGTTTTCTTTGGCGAGGGCTTCGAGGAAAAAGATCCGGAAAAGATATTGCTGGAAATTTGCTGCTCAGACCTTTCCGAAGACCAGAAATTCAGTCGTTTTAAAGCCAGATTTGAGCAATTTACCTACACGCAACCAGAGGCCGGATAATGCTTCAGCCAAAAGATGTTTCCGCGCGTTCCCAGAAAAGTGCCTATGCCGAGACAGGTGATATGTCGTCGGTTTGCATGCTGTGTGTCGGGCCCGTACGGCTTGAAGCCAGTTATGATGACGCATGGCAGACCCCGATCGCGGGGTCATGGGGTCATTCGTGCGGATCGAGGATGGAGATGGCGTGCTTCTTCCCGGAACGCCGGGCGGCCCTGCCACATTAGGGCTGGTCAATTTTGGCGTTGAGGACGGGCAGGAGGCAGTGCCGTCGGTGCGCCCGGAACTGGGGACCTTCACGCATCCCCGGGCGAAAAAAGGACCTGTCAGGGTTGCTTTGGTCCCTGATTCATCGGCAGCAAGTGAAGTTGATGCGCTTGCTAAACAGATTATTTCCCTGGTGGATGCTTTCAAATCAGAGATGGAAACCGCGCTGCTTCCCTGGATGACGGCGTGGAACCGTCAGGGCCTTCTCTCCATCCCAGCGGCTTATCGGACCGGCAAGATGAAGGGGTTCAATGCCTGGTGGGAAGGAGAGGTCGGCTTCTGGGCGTCGGTCGGGGACTGGATCTCATCCGCGTTCGATGCGGCGGCCCAAGCCCTGCTATACACCGCCAGTGAATTTTGGGACTGGTATGTCGATCTACCCTGGTACGACAGGCTCAATCCTCTTGGCGCCTATGCCCGTCAGGCTCTCGAAGCTCTTTTTGAAAATGCAAAAGATCTCTGGGAACAACGCGACCAAATCATGGCCCTGGTAAAAGGGTTTGCAACCGGTTCGATTGACGCGATCGAAAAGAGCCTTGAGGCGCTGGTTGATATTCCCGGCGAAATAGGCGAACTGGCGCGATTGCTGGTCGATAAAAGTGCCGAATGGACCGGCGGTTTGATCGAGATGATCCGGGAAACGGATGTTGTCGAAAAACTGGCGGCCGCAACCTTTGCCATCATCATGATGATGATGCCGCCCAATCTCTGGGCGGAGGCGATTGGGGCGGTCGAGGGCTTGCTGCCCGAAGTCCTGATCGCCGCCGTTTTTGCCATTATCGCCGCCTGCACCGACGGCGCGGGTGCCTCGTTTTGTGGCGCTGTCTAGCAATCATATTGCGGCTCGGGAATTGTCAGCGCGCATCCGATCCTCTCGCTGAGCTGGAAGGCCAGATCGTTCAGCGCATCCTTGCCGTCAGACGAAGCAAGACCTATTTCCCGGTGACACTCATCCGACATGCCGTGCGGACGATAGCTGAGCGCCAGTCCAGCGCCGCCCGGCCCCTTGGCAGGCAGCACCTTGGTAAGCGTGAGACCCGTGATATGCGCGACAGGCACGATATAAAGCTGGCTTGTGGAGGCGATCATGGCCCTGTCATCGGCGGAAAACCCGATCTGGCCCAGAAAATTGTCCTGGTCGATCGGCGGCAGACGAAGGTAGTCCTGCGCCAAGCTTACCGGTGCGATCGACCACAGCTCGTAAAGCGTTTTCGCTGTACCAAAGCCAGCAATATTGGCGAAGGGCGAGAAGCTTTTGAGCCATGCCCGCTCCTCCTCGCTCATTGGACGGCGATAGCCGGGCTTTATTCGGACCAAGCATGCCGTCTTGAGTCTGCCGTCACGCTCATGAGCCGCATTCTCTGTTGGCCAGTGCTGGAGCCAGGCCGGCCAGACCATTGCCGAGATAAAGGCCGGTCCGGCCCGCCACTCGGCCGTGTAGGTATTGGCAGACTTTATGATCGGAGCAGGACCGAGAAGGTTTGCAAGCTGGCGGAAAGCATGCTCGATATTGGCAATCGGATCATCCTTGACCCAGATTTCCCCCGAAAACGACAGCGGCACCTGATCACGGAGAGAAAACGCGCCGGGTTCCGGCGAAAGCGGATAGATCAGTCCGTCAAGGCCGAGCGGGCACGGCACAATCGGGCTCTGCTCCCAATCGAAACCCGCATGACGGGAAAGCCCGAAACGGGCGATGATGTCTTCCGTGCGCATTCGCCAAGGCAGGCCGATATTATCGAGCACGTTCTGAAGGGCGTTTTCACCGCCGGGGGTCCAGGGCAGTTCAAGCATTGTGGCTTTACCTGGGGTGAGAAGTCGTTTTTCGGTGGCACTGATAGATCGACGCGATATCTTGCGGATCAGGGACTGGAATAGCATGAGGATATATTTGCCGCAGAACCAGAATATTGCGGCAGGAAGCCCAGCCGCACAGCAACACGATTTTATCACATTCGACTTTCTTTTCAAATACGCGGCGTGTACAAATCAAAACCTCTCCCGCAGGCGGGACAGGGCTGTGCGCTAGTGCCCGGACGCGGTAAGGTCTGCAGGTAGGCCCTTCCGTTGATACCGCCATCTGGCGCGCCCTTTCGCCGGTTGGGCCGGCAGAAACGGAAACTGAATACGGCTTACGCGATGCTGAACACCCGAACCCGAGACTTGCTCAAGGACCTCCGCGGCTGGTCGGTCGACGATGACGATCATGAATTTCTGTTTAACCGGGAAGACTGGCAGTTCGAAGCGGCAGACCTGACCTTTCCGGAGTTGGTTCTGGATAGGTCATTCCATTTCTTCGGTCTGTCCGAGGACGATCTGCCGGTGGACGTTGCGCAGCGCCGACCGGTCGCGAACTGGTATGCGGAGCGTGATGGCTATATCGCGCTCGGTATCAGGCTCATAGCTTTCGTGCTGAACGATAGTCCGTGCCTTTCAGTCAGCCTGTCGCACGGTGAAAGCCGGATCTCACACGTCTATTTCTACAAGCGTGCACCGATGCATGTTTCACCATTGCTGACCCACGAACCAGTTCGTTTCACAAGCTACCTGTACATCCCCGAGAGTGTCGACCGCCAGACATTCTCCTGCTCGGATCCTGCGCACTCGGAATTGACCAGACCTGAAACGCTCGTCACCAGCTTTGCGTGGTCCGATCAGATACAGACTTATCAACAGACTGCCACACCCGATGCTCTCGTCATAGCAGCAACGCCACAACGCCTGGCGGATCTCGGCGCATTCCTGATCGATTTCGGCAGAGATGAAACCGCATTGACAGAATTTGCCATGGAGTCCGCGCTTGATGGGGCTGGCGGGATTTTGCACGGTAGCGTCGAGCAGAAATTCTGGTTGCCGGGCGGCCTGGACTTTCCTGAACGGTGTCTCGACGATCTGTCGCTGCCGAAGCGATAGCAACGGATTTGACCGTTTCTTTTTGAAGAGGAACATGACAATGCTTGGTCCATCTTCACCGCTGCATCAGTCCTTTAGCCATTGGGCGATGCGTTTCGCGGCTGTCCGCTTGCGGCCTACGCGCATGTAGTGGAAATAAAAATTCCTCCGCTCGTCCGGTTTAAGCAATCCGGACGCCCTGTTTGCCAGCGGACCTATCCGATGATGATTTGCGGGCCAGAACGAGCCCCGTTTACGTTTGGATAAGGCTTTGTCCTCGCTGGCGATGAAGGTGCGCAGAAGATCCGCATCCTTATCGGTCATTGTCTGCTCCCATTCCCGTTTTGCCACGGCTCATCTCGGCGGCGGTTGAGGCTTGGACAGAGATGTCGACCAATGTTTGAAACCGGCTCTCGCACATTGAGTTTTCCAATAGCTTACGTGAGAGGGAAGTGTAAAGTGCCATCTAGGTGTTTGGTCCCGGTATTTGATGGCGCAAGTTTTAACGCCAGCGACGATGCAGACAAAACCCTGTTTGCCCGCGTTTGCAAACGGCTTAGGGACCCGGAACCCGGTGACTGTTACGGGTTTTTTCCGGCTCTTGCTATGGGCGGTGCCCCGAAACTGGAAAACCTGAAACGCACCGATGCTCTGTCGCATTTCAGTTTTCTTGCCCAGCTCCATCCCTTCACCCTGGTGGATTACCTTTCCCGTCCGATCAAGACCGTGCGCCAGATCGGCTGATTGCTTGAGACTGGCTGTCTTGTGCTATTCCAAAAATGTCGCACCGGAATTTTCCGGTGCGTTGCTTGTAACGTTTTGCAGGCAAGTTCCTAATGGATCACAAATTGTTCGTGGGGGTGACGTGACTTTCTTACGCCGTTTTGGATGCCGTCGTCAGCGGGAGTAATTCATCCAGTCCCTTGAGAGTAACATCCGGCTGGTGTGACAGGTGGTCTACGGGCAGGGTGGCACGATTGATCCAAGCTGTTTTGAAACCAAAATGTCCGGCACCTGCAATATCCCAGCCGTTTGACGACTGAAATGAAATGTCGCCCGCTTCGAGTTCGAGTTTCTCAGTTGCCAACTGGTAGACGCTGGGATGGGGTTTATAAGTGCGTATGTCATCTACACACAAAATTTCATCGAATAGCGATAAAATGCCCGATGATTTCGCCGCTGATATCAGCATATGCCGTGCCCCGTTTGACAGGATTGCCAGTTTGTGGCCGTTGTCTTTAAGGGTTTGAAGGGTTCGCGTAACTTCAGGAAAGGCATCAAGGGAAAGATAGGTTTCCATCAGGCGTGAGCGCAAGACCGGATCATTTTTACCAATTGCCGTCATTGCATAATCCAACGCGTCGCCGGTGACATTCCAGAAATCTGTGAAATCTCCCATCAGGCTGCGTAGCCATGTATATTCGAGCTGCTTGCGACGCCACAGTTCGGAAAGTTTTTCGGCTTCGTCCCCAAGACTTTCCTGACAGCGTTTGATGACGGAATTTACATCGAACAAAGTGCCATAAGCATCAAAGACAAAGGCGCGGCAGGAAGAGATAGCGGATTCAGTCATTTGGTCAGGCCTCGTTTTCTGTCACCTGGATTTTAGGTGTCATTTAAACTGCAATTGGCAACCCTTCGAGAATAGCGGATCAAACTCTATCTATCCTATTTTTGTGATTTTTTTGCGGAGGTAACGGATTTATTGACCTCGTCGTTGTTTTCCTGGCTCATGGCAATTTCGTCACGGGCAAAACGACGCCGGTAAACATAGGTGCCTTCCATTACCCGCTGAACATAATTGCGGGTTTCCTTGTAGGGAATCATCTCGATCCAGTCGATCGGATCTACTTCGGGGTCTCGCGGATCGCCATATTCTTCAATCCATTCCTTTACCCGGGACGGGCCTGCGTTATAGGACGCAATCGTCAAAATTTCCGCCCCGTTCCAGCGGTCCAGCAATTTGGACAGATAGTGCCGCCCAAGTTGAATGTTAAAGCCCGGGTCTTCTGTCAGGCGATCAACGCTATAGGGCAGGTTCAAATGACTTGCCATGCGCTTGGCTGTTGCAGGCATAAGCTGCATCAG
The DNA here is from genome assembly GCF_003326755.1 of Thalassospira profundimaris. Taxonomy (GTDB): domain Bacteria; phylum Pseudomonadota; class Alphaproteobacteria; order Rhodospirillales; family Thalassospiraceae; genus Thalassospira; species Thalassospira profundimaris_B. The sequence goes on from NZ_JPWH01000003.1 coordinate 231,351, forward strand.
ACCGCGCGCGCCAGCATAGGAAATCGCACCGGGATTAAACAGACTTTCCTGACGCATAATGGCATGCACAAGTCCTGGATCAGGGTTTTGGCCGCCCGGTACCAGATCATAAACAGGGTAGGCGGCATCAAGATAACCGCCGCCCGAACGGATACCGCGCTTTGCCGCAATCACGGCAAGATCGGTTCGCCCGTATTCCGAAGCAAGCCCGGTTGCCATTGCCAGCATTTCCGGGCTGTCAGCCTGGTCCACCAGCGCCATGATAAAGGGACGAATAATATTGCCCAGGCCCATATCCCCCAGTTCGCGGGAGACCTTGGTCAGTTCATTGTTTTCAAAACGCTTGCGCTGTTCTGGCGTCGGGTGTGCCTGTTCCACCCGATAATGAACGGCTCCGCCCAATTCGTCATTGGCAAGCTGACCATAAAAAGTATGGGCATGGTCGGCAGCAATGTGGAACCATTTGTTGGCCCGTTCCCTGTCGCCCATTGCCTTGCAGGCCCGGCCGGCCCAATAGGCGCCGCGCGACTGGCTGATGGGATATTGTACCACATCATACAGATTCTGGAAATGTTGCAGAGCGATTTGCGAATCGCCTAAAAACTCAAGCGCGATCCAGCCCGCCAGCCATTCGGCACCGGCAATGTCGGCCGGTTCGGTTTGCCCGTGATTGGCAACCAGGCGGTAGGCGTCGGTAATATACCCTTCCTGCAGCGCACGGCGGGCAAGAATAGCCTTTTCCGTCCACCAATATTCCGGCCGGATCGAAATATAGGCCAGATCATTTGCCTTGTGCAGCAACAGGTCTCGGGCATCCTTGTCGTCGTCATTAATGCGCCGCCAGCGGACCTGCTCATACATCAGGCCGGGATTGTTGCGGTATTTTTGCGGAACACTTTTGAGGATTGCATCGATATCGCTTTTGCGTTCACGAAGGGCAAGTCGGGCTTCGGCCAGCTTTTGGTAATCCGCATTGACGTATTTCATCATGCGGCTGGCCGGGTGGGTTCTGCCTTCCCATAACAGGCGATCAAGGCGGGCTTCGTGTGTTGCCTCGTCGATATATTTGCCATATCGGTCAATAAAGCGTTTTGCCTGGCCGGTGCCAAAATCCTCGTTAATCCAGCTATGGCGAATCAGGGCAATGGCCGCATCCTTTTCGCCAACCGATAAAAGGGCGGAGATCTGCCGTGTTGCGCCATCCGCCGTTACAGGGGCAGAGCGTTTGAACCATGCCAGAATTTCAAAATCCGGTACCGCATCGGTCATCGCCTCTTCGGCGCGCTGGCGCAGCAGGGCCTGGCTGGGCCAGTTCGGGTTGGCATCAATGAATGACGTAATTTCTGCAAAGGAGCGATTGGAATTGGGGCTGATCAGCCACATCCATTCAACCGCCTTTTGCAAAAGCGGATCGTCAAATGACGGCAGCAGATCGGCAACGTTTTTCGTATCTCCGTTTTCCAGGGCATCGAGAAAAACATTCAATCGTGCCCGGCTGATTTTGGAAAAAGCAGGCGACGGAGGCGAAAGAACAAGCGGTGATGGCTCGGGCGTTGCTGCACGTGCCAGATTGCAGGAACTGCCAGCCGTGATAAGCCAGACCGCGCCAAATGTTGCTGCACACGCAGAAAACCGGCGGAAAGTGATATTCGCCATCGAAAAACCCCTCATGCCCCAGGGCGGAAATTGCTCTCAAGACGGGGCGTATTATGGCAGTGAAACCGACAAAAGCCAAACAGTGACAAAACAATTCGTTCTGGTGCTTGCGATGGGCGCTAAGTGCGGCTATTTTCGCGACGCTTTTTAATCCGCATTATGATTTGGAGATAACCATGTTTAAGGGTTCGATTCCCGCTTTGATTACACCGTTCACCACGGACGGAGTGATCGATGAAAAAGCGTTCCAGTCTTTTGTGGATTGGCAGATAAAACAGGGCTCGACTGGCGTGGTGCCGGTCGGAACCACGGGAGAATCCCCAACGCTTAGCCATGCTGAGCATCATCGTGTTGTGGAACTGGCACTTGAAGTTGCAAAGGGGCGTGTCCCGGTGATCGCGGGTACGGGATCAAACTCGACAGTGGAAGCTGTTTCGCTGACCCGTCACGCGCAGAATGCCGGTGCCGATGCGGCTCTTGTTGTGACACCTTATTACAACAAACCAACCCAGGCTGGCCTGCTGGCGCACTATAAGGCCATTCACGATTCGACCGATATCCCGATTATTATTTATAATATTCCGGGCCGGTCGGTGATTGATATGACCGTTGCAACAATGGCCGAACTGGCAAAATTGCCACGTATTGTGGGCGTTAAGGACGCAACCAGCGACCCGGAACGCCCGGCCATGATGCGTATTGCTGCGGGGCCTGATTTTTGCCAGCTTTCAGGCGAAGACGGGTCTATTGTTCCGTTTCTGGCACAGGGCGGTCATGGTTGCATCTCTGTTACCGCCAATATTGCACCGCGTTTGTGTGCCGATTTGCATAATGCCTGGCGTGACGGGAACATCGCCAAGGTTCAGGAGTTGAACTATCGACTGATGCCGGTTCATAAGGCGATGTTCTGTGAAGCAAATCCTGGCCCGGTTAAATATGCAGCGTCGCTTTTGGGGTTATGCACGGCGCAAATGCGTCTGCCGATGGTTGAAATCGCCGACGACTCCAAACGGCGCGTTGAAACCGCACTGAAATCTGCCGGTATTCTTTCCTGTTAAACAGGGGCCGGCCAATAAGTTTTTGATATGGCTGCAAAAAAAGAGAACAGCAACAATAAGTTGGTGGCGCAAAATCGCCGGGCCCGTTTTGATTATTTCCTGTTGGAAACATTCGAGGCGGGGCTGGCGCTACGTGGTACCGAGGTGAAATCGCTTCGTGAAGGCAAAGGGAACATTCAGGAATCCTACGCTGAACCGAAGAACGGGGAAGTATGGCTGATCAATGCCTATATCCCCGAATACCAAAGCAAAATGCCGTTTGGTCATGAGGAGCGCCGGCCGCGCAAATTGTTGCTGCATAAACGTGAAATCACCAAAATGTCGGATGCCGTAAATAAAAAGGGTACGACACTGGTGCCAGTTAAAATCTATTTCAATGATCGCGGGATTGCGAAGCTGGAACTCGCCATTGCTGAAGGTAAACGCAAGGCAGACAAACGCGATGCCATCAAGGAACGTGATTGGCAGCGTGATAAAGCGCGTATTCTTCGCGATCATGGATAAGAGGCGTCACACTCTTTGATCATGAAGTTGTGATCAAAGTAGGAGGCTGAAAAACATAAAATGGTACAGACATGGTGAACGTGTCTGTACCATTTTTCGTATCAGGTGGGCAGGAGGAAGCAGGACATGACCGAAACGTTTTCGGGTGCCATTCGTGACAAGCTGATTGCAGCCAAACAGCAATGGGCGGAAAAAGGACGCCTGTTGACCGGAAAAAAGGATGTCAATCGCGAGAACCGCCTGCCGCCCGGCCAGCGCGAGGTCAGGGACTGGCCGGTGTTGGATCTTGGCATTACGCCGCATGTGGATCCGGCGAGCTGGAGGTTGTCAATTGGCGGCGAAGTGGAAAACCCGGTTTCGCTAACAATGGCACAGTTTCTTGATTTGCCAGCCTTTTATGATCAAAGCGATATTCATTGTGTCACATCCTGGTCGCGTTACGATAATCACTGGCAGGGTGTGTCGGCTTTGGAACTGGCCCGCCTGGTGCACCCGACCGATAAGGCGAAATATGTGCTATTTACTGCCCATGATGGTTACACAACCAATGTAACGCGCGGGCAATTTCTCGATGACGATGTGTTACTGGCGCATCACTGGCAGGACAAACCCCTTGGCGATGAACATGGTGGCCCGGTCCGCGTGATTATTCCGAAATTGTATTTTTGGAAAAGTGCTAAGTGGGTTCGCGAAATCACCTTTTCTGCCACCGATAAGCCCGGTTTCTGGGAAACGCGCGGGTATCACAATAATGCCGATCCCTGGACCGAACAAAGATATAGCTAATGTCCAAAGCCCTTTGAGAGAGGTGCGCCATGAGGTCACATATCAGAAACTTTCTGGTTGTTGCGAGTTTTGTTTTTGCCGGAACGGTCCCCGCAGCAGGAGGCGATATGACAAGTGCCCATGACTTTGAATTTCAGTCTATTGATGGCGACGAATTGCCCCTGAAATCTTTTGCTGGCAAGGTGGTGCTGATTGTCAATACAGCGCCCTTTTGTGGGTTCACGCCCCAATATGAAGGGCTGGAAAGCCTTTGGCAGAAACGTCAGAACGAAGGGCTTGTTGTATTAGGTGTGCCGTCCGGTGATTTTGGTGGGCAGGAATACAAGGACAATCATGAAATTGCCGATTTTTGCACCACCAGCTTTAACATCGATTTTCCGATGACCACACGCCAGCCTGTTCGCGGGGAGGGAGCGCACCCTTTCTATAAATGGGCGCGGGACGAGCTTGGCCTGGAACAGGCGCCAAAATGGAATTTTCACAAATATCTGATCGGGCGGGATGGGCAGTTACTCGCGAGTTTTCCGAGCTCTGTAACCCCGGGCGATGAAAAGCTGCAACAGGCGATTACGGACGCCTTGTCAAAGAAGCATTAAGGGTGTCGTGCGTCTATTGGCGGCCATCGGTAATATCAAGAAAGGCGAGCCCGTATTGGTCCAGCTTTTTGGCACCAACACCGTTAATCGCAGCCATTTCATTCAAGCTGCGCGGCTTGAATTTCACCATTTCGGAAAGTGTCCGGTCATTAAAAATGACATAGGGCGGTACATTTTGTTCTTGCGCCAGTTCACGTCGCAGGCGTCTTAGGGCTTCCCACATCTCGCGGTCGCTTTCATCCTCGAAAAAGGTATCAAAGTCGCGCAGGCGTTGTGTTGTGGCGCGTTTGCGCTCGCTGGTATCAAGTCGCATTTCCACAACTTTTTCGCCGCGCAACACCGGGCGGGACTCTTCGGTAAGGTAGACGCCACCGTGGCCTTCTTCATTGACCTGCAAATACCCCATTGCCAGCAACTGGCGAAAAACCGAGCGCCATTGTGGCTGGGCGATGTCTTTGCCCAATCCATAAACGGAGGTTTTGTCATGACCGTTTTGGCGGATTTTTTCGGTATTACGGCCCATTAATACTTCAATCACATGCGCCGGGCCAAATCGTTGCCCGGTGCGATAAACTGCTGACAGAGCCTTGCGTGAGGCATCGGTGGCGTCCCATGTGTCCACGGGTTCCAGGCAGGTATCGCAATTGCCACACGGTTTGGCATCACTTTCGCCAAAATAGGATAAAATAACCTGCCGACGGCATTTTGTGGTTTCAGCAAGGCCGATCAGGGCATCGAGCTTGCGTTGTTCAATGCGTTTCTGGGTATCGGGGGCATCGGACGCCGCCAGCATGCCACGGATGGAGACGATGTCTGACAGGTCGTAATTCATCCAGGCATTGGCGGGCAGCCCATCACGCCCGGCACGGCCGGTTTCCTGATAATAGGCTTCCATGCTTTTGGGGAGATTCAGATGGGCAACAAATCGCACATTTGGTTTATCGATGCCCATGCCAAAGGCGACAGTTGCACAAATGATCAGCCCCTCTTCGCGCAAAAACCGGTCCTGATGCAATTGCCGCATTTCCTGCGAAAGGCCAGCATGATAGGGCAGGGCCGAGCGACCATTATCGCTCAGCCATTGTGCAACATCTTCGGTTTTACGGCGCGACAGGCAGTAAACAATGCCCGCATCTTCGGGATGTTCACGGTTAAGAAACGATAGCAGGCGCTGTTTGCTGTTGCCCTTGGTTTCAATGCGATAGGTAATATTGGGCCGGTCAAACCCGGTCATGAAGCAGCGGGCTTCGGTGAGGTGCAGGTTTTCGGCAATGTCCTTGCGCGTGGGGGCATCCGCAGTGGCCGTCAGGGCAATGCGTGGCACATGTGGAAAGCGGGTTGGCAGAAGGTCAAGCTTGCGGTATTCCGGCCTGAAATCGTGCCCCCATTGGGATACACAATGGGCCTCGTCAATCGCAAACAGCGAAATGCTGATACGATCAAGCAGGTTCAAAAAGCGGTCCGTTGCAAAACGTTCTGGCGCGACATAAAGAAGATCAATATCCCCTTCCACCGCCCGCATCTCGACCTCTCGCGCCAGATCGGACGACAGCGTGGAATTGATATAGGCCGCCTTGATACCAAGTTGTGTCAGGGCATCAACCTGATCTTTCATCAGGGCAATTAGCGGAGACACGACGATAGCTGTCCCATGTCGGCACAGCGCGGGAATTTGATAACAAAGCGATTTCCCGCCACCGGTGGGCATCAGGACCAGTGCATCGTTACCGGTAATGACGTGATCAACAATCTCTGCTTGTGAACCGCGAAAACTGTCATAACCGAAAACGTCCTGTAGCACCTGCCGCGGTGATTTTGCAGCAGGAGGTTCCGGCGACGCCGGAAGATCAAATTCGTTAAATAACAATGGGTCAGACAATTCTAGCGGTCCAGATGGGTTCGGATGTCGGCAAAGACGTTTTCAAACATCTCCGGGGTCAGGCGATAGGTTTGGGTGTTGTAACGTGAACAGTGATAGCTATCAAATAATGTCAGGCCATTTTCCAGCTTATGCTGTGCACCGTGGACAAATTTAAACGCCGAAAGTTTGATGCCAAAGGTCTTGAGCATGGCCTGATGGGCGATTTGACCCAGGCACAAAATGCCTTTGAGGTTTTGCATCGCCTCAATTTCACTGATCAGAAATGGCCGACAGGTATTTGCTTCGGGACCTGTTGGTTTGTTTTCGGGTGGAACGCATTTGACGGCATTGGTGATACGGCAATCGATCAGTTCAAGGCCATCGTCGGGGCGCTTGTCATATGTTCCCCTGGCAAAGCCGAACTTGCCTAGTGTGGCATATAGCAGGTCGCCAGCATAATCGCCTGTAAAGGGTCGTCCTGTTGCATTTGCCCCCTTCAGGCCCGGTGCCAGCCCCACAATGAGTAAGCGGGCGGACAGAGGGCCAAAAGGACGAACAGGGCCATTGTAAAATTCCGGAAATTTGGCCTGGTTGGCATGACGGAATTCAACAAGACGCGGGCATAAGGGGCAATCTTTTGCCGGTTCTAATAATTCAGTCATAACGGACCTGAAACTGGGTATGACGGATGTGGCACGCAATGATCAATCGAAATCGATCTCGTCAAGGTTCGGGTGAACCGGATGATCGTCAATATCACCAAGGTCGGGATGATCGTCATCGCGGCGCTGTTGTACCTTGCGGGCGATGGTGCCTTCAAGTTCGGTCAATTCAATAAAATTGTCTGCCTGGCGGCGCAATTCATCGGCGACCATTGGCGGGTTTGATTTGACTGTCGAAACAACGGTAACGCGAACCCCCTTGCGCTGGACTGCATCCACCAAACGGCGGAAATCACCATCGCCGGAAAAAATCACAACATGATCAAGGTGCTGGGCCATTTCCATGACATCGATGGCAAGTTCGATATCCATATTGCCCTTGATCTTGCGGCGTCCTGCTGCGTCGGTAAATTCCTTGGTCGGTTTTGTGACCATCGTATAGCCGTTATAATCCAGCCAGTCGACAAGCGGGCGTATGGGCGAATATTCCTGATCTTCAATCAAAGCTGTATAATAAAAAGCCCGGATAAGTTGACCCTTTTGAGCAAAGAGATCCAATAAGCGTTTGTAATCAATGTCAAAACCAAGTGCACGAGCCGCTGCATACAAGTTCGAGCCATCAATAAACAGCCCGATCCGTTCCTGCGGGTAAAAAATCATTCGTAAATATCCTTAAATAGCGTTTTAAAATGAGTAATTTGCAAATGCTGACCCCTGTTTTACATCGCAAGTTCCGGCAAAGAAAGAACCAAATTGTCGTAGACAGGCAGAATGCCGTTCCGTAAACAGACGCCTTGTGTTTGAAACTGCATATAAGGTGTGTCAAAGGTGACATTTCAGCCCGAAGCGGAAATAGTTGAAAAATCGGCTGACACTGCTGTTCTGATTGCCGTTGGGGCAAATCTGCCGACCGAACGGTTTGGTCCGCCAGCGCAGGCCGTGCAGGCGGCGGTGGAAGCGCTTGGTGATCTGGCTGGCCTGGCCGTGGCTGATGTATCGTCATTCTATGAAACCGCACCTGTACCGATTTCCGATCAGCCCTGGTATGTTAATGCGATTGTTCGCGTCGAGACAACATTACCGCCACATGATCTTTTGGCACATTTGCACGAAATTGAGGCGGGTTTTGGCCGGGTGCGCATTATGAGGAACGAGGCGCGGGTTCTTGACCTTGATCTTGTGGCTTATGGTCGTGTTCAGGTTCGTGATGACGGGGGGCTGGTTGTACCACATCCACGATTGCAGGATCGCGCCTTTGTTCTGTTGCCGTTGCGCGACGTCGCGCCAGACTGGGTGCATCCGGTTTTGAATAAAACGGTGATCGAACTTATTGATGAATTGCCAGACGGGCAGGAAATCCGCCGGATCGACAACGACTGATCCGCTCAGAGACACATATCGCCATAAACATATCGCCATAAAGAGCAGGATGATTGAAAAAATCACCTGAGCTGCTGTGGTTTGGTGTTGCAACATATATCCTGCGGTCTTATAAAGACCGGTCTGGATACCTATTCTTTTGCTGGAGAAATTTATGGCGCGCGTTACCGTCGAAGATTGCGTTGACAAGATTCCCAATCGCTTCGAGCTCGTGATGCTGGCAGCTCAGCGTGCACGCAACATTTCGGCAGGGGCAGAACTGACCGTTGACCGTGACAACGACAAAAACCCTGTTGTTGCCCTGCGCGAAATTGCCGAAGTCACCGTTAATTTTGATGATCTTCGCAATGGCATGATTCAGGGACTTCAACGTCATGTTGAAACCGAAGAGCCCGAAGACGTTGAAGACGAATTTGGTCCCAAGCTGATGGCTGAGGCAATTGAAGAGTTTGCCCCGATTGCAGCAGCCTCCGCACCTTCGGAAGAAGATGAATAATCTTTCCTAGTGCATTGAAAATCATGATTTAATAAAAAAGAGCTGCGGATTTCTATTCCGTGGCTTTTTTTTGTGCCATTTGTACTATCTTCTATATATGTGCTTGTCTGATTGAGAACCGGGATGGGAGTCGATCCTGAATGATGCGTCAATATGAACTGGTAGAACGGGTAAAGGCTTATGATGCAGATGCACGTGAGGCATTGCTCAATAAGGCCTATGTATATGCTACCCAGAAACACGGTTCTCAAAAACGGGCCAATGGCGACCCGTATTTTTCGCATCCGATTGAAGTTGCCGGTATTCTGACGAACTATAAGCTGGACTGTGACACGATTATTACGGCGCTGTTGCATGACACCATCGAAGACACGGATGCAACGCCAGAAGAAATCAACAAGCTATTTGGTCCCAAAATCCTCAAGCTGGTGGATGGTGTTACCAAGCTGACCCAGATTGAGTTGAAATCTGCTGATTCCAAACAGGCCGAGAACTTGCGCAAGCTGTTGCTGGCGATGTCGGAAGATATTCGAGTTCTGTTGGTCAAGCTGGCCGACCGTCTGCATAATATGCGCACCCTGCATTATATTTCCAAACCCGAAAAACGTGCGAGAATTGCCGCCGAAACCCTTGATATTTATGCGCCTTTGGCTGAGCGCATCGGCATGCACGACATCAAGGAAGAATTGCAGGAACTGGCCTTTCACCATCTGAATGCAGAGGCCCGCAATTCGATTATTTCCCGCCTGGAAACTCTTCGGCATAAAGACGACAATGTTGTTGCGCGCATCGTCAAGGAACTTGAAGAGGTCATCTCAACAGACGGTCCGGCTGTCCAGATTTATGGCCGGGAGAAAAGCCCGTATTCGATCTGGCAGAAAATGCAGCGCAAAAACATCACCTTTGGTGAGCTTTCTGACATCATGGCATTTCGGGTCATGGTGGATACCATGCCACAATGTTACGAGGTTCTGGGATATTTGCATGCGGCCTATAAGGTGGTGCCGGGTCGCTTCAAGGACTATATCTCCACACCCAAACCCAACGGTTATCGTTCCATTCATACAACCGTCATCGGCCCCGAGAACCATCGCATTGAAGTGCAAATCAGAACGCATGAAATGCACGAAGTCAATGAGCTCGGCGTTGCTGCGCACTGGGCTTATAAACAGGGTGGTGGTCCGGAAAAAGAAGGGCCGCAATATCGCTGGTTGCGTGATCTTCTGGATATTATGGAGCATGCTTCCGAACCGGAAGAGTTCTTGGAGCACACCAAGCTGGCGATGTTTCAGGACCAGGTTTTCTGTTTCTCGCCCAAGGGAGATGTGATTGCCCTGCCAACGGGCGGTACGCCGGTTGACTTTGCCTATATGATCCATACCCATATCGGCGATACCTGTGTTGGCGCCAAGGTCAATGGGGCGATGGTTCCGTTGCGCACGCAGCTTAACAACGGCGATCAGGTCGAGATTGTCACCTCGAAGGCACAAACCCCCAATCCAACCTGGGAACGGTTTGTTGTTACCGGTAAGGCCAGGGCGCGGATCCGTCGCTTTATCCGCCAGCAGCAGGAAGACCAGTATCGTGACCTGGGCAAGGCGATTGTGCAAAAAGCGTTTCGCCAGGCGGGATACGAATATTCGGAAAAGGGCCTGGAAGGCGTTTTGAAGATATTCAAGCAACCTTCTGTTGATGCGCTGGTTGCTGCTGTTGGTGCAGGCCATATTACGGGCCGGGAAGTGACCAATGCAGTGTTCCCTGGCACCAAGGATACGCAAACCACGCGTAAATTTGCGCCGACTGATGGTAAAAATAGCCGTAAGCGTGATCATGCCATTCCGTTAAAGGGCCTGATCCCCGGGATGGCGGTTCATTATGCCGGTTGTTGCCACCCGCTGCCGGGAGATCGGATTGTGGGTATTGTCACCACAGGCAAGGGGGTGACAATCCATACCATTGATTGCGAAACACTGGAGACTTTTGCAGACCAACCCGAACGCTGGCTTGATGTTGGTTGGGACAATGGTGGCGAGCCGGAGCATTTTGTCGGTCGTTTGGGGCTGACGGTATCGCATGAATCGGGCGCGCTATCCGCCATTACCAGCGTCATAGCCAAAAATCATGGCAACATTACCAACCTGAGGTTTGTCAGCCGTACTGTCGATTTTTTTGAAATGCTGATTGATATTGATGTTGTAGATGTCAAACATCTTACCAATATCATAGCTGCCCTGCGGGCAACACCGGTTGTCAATACAGTGGAGCGTGCGCGTGGTTGACGGGAAATATTCAGACACTGGTGCTATTTTCTTGCCAACACGGCTTTCTGCACTTACCCATAGCGGCGCGGGATTTTTTCCGTTCCCTCCTATCATGTCATTTGTCTGACACCGTATGTTCCAGCGTCGCATAAAACCAAGTTACTTTGAACGTATTCGTGGGCTGTTATGGCCGCGGGCCGGATGGCGTCGTTCATCGCGTTATTTCGCCCACCGAGTCGCCCGGTTGCCGGGAACGCCCTATAGCATTGCGTCGGGTTTTGCGATTGGTGCGGCAGTCTCCTTTACGCCTTTCATCGGGTTTCATTTTGTCCTGTCGGCATTGTTCAGTTTTATCCTGCGTGCCAATCTGGTGGCGTCGCTTTTGGGCACCATTGTTGGCAATCCCTGGACATTTCCCTTTATCTGGCTCTGGCTGTATCACAGCGGGCTATGGATTTTGGGCAGTGACCCGTCGGTTCAGGGCGTGCATTTCAATATGGCCGTGCTGTGGGATTTCACGGTTGAAGGGGTTAGCTATATTGGCCGCGGACTGATTTTCGGAATATGGAATGCGGCCGAACAGGCGGATCTGGCCCGGTTATGGTCGAGTATTGTCGATATTATCTGGCCGATGATTGTGGGCTGTATCCCGACGGTTATTGTCATTTGGTTACTGTTTTACTTTCCTGTCTATCGTGCGGTTGTTATGTATCGTCATAAACGTATTTTGCGCCGTATGAAAATTCACGAGAAACGGGCCTTGAAACCTGTTCTTGAAACGGCAAAACGTACATTGCTTCAGGATAAAGCAAGCCAGCAGGACGATACGAAATGAGCAACGCATTACGTTTGGGTGTAAATATCGACCACGTCGCCACGATACGGAATGCGCGGGGCGGCGTGCATCCTGACCCGGTGAGGGCGGCGAAAATTGTTGCGGCGGCAGGAGCGGACGGAATTACCGCGCATCTGCGTGAAGATCGCCGCCATATTTCTGATCGGGATATGGAGCGTCTGCGTGGCGAAATCGACTTGCCCCTGAATTTTGAAATGGCGGCAACCGATGAAATGCTGGAAATTGTGCTTAAAACGCGCCCGCATGCTGCCTGTATCGTGCCGGAAAAACGCGAGGAACGTACCACCGAAGGTGGCCTTGATGCGGCTGGACAACACAATCATTTAAAACGGTTTGTTTCGGAACTGGGAAATGCCGGTATCCGCGTATCCCTGTTTATCGAAGCATCGAAGACGCAGCTTGATGCTGCGCTATCGCTTGGCGCACCGGTTGTTGAAATTCATACCGGTGCCTATTGCGATGCAACCGGGGATGAAAGGGCACGTGAACTTGCCCGCATTACCGAGGCCGTAAAATACGGGGCCGCGCAGGGGCTTGAAATTCACGCAGGTCATGGCCTTTCCTTTGATACGGTTTCACCGATTGCATGTTTGCCCGAAATTCGCGAACTCAATATCGGTCATTTTCTGATCGGTGAGGCGATATTTACGGGTCTTGAAGGCAGTATTGCTGAAATGCGTCGTCTGATGGATGAAGCACGGGGAAAACCGGGTTCTGACCAATGATTATTGGCATTGGAACGGATTTGTGCGATATCCGGCGTATTGAAAAAACCCTGACCCGGTTCGGGGACCGGTTTTTGCGTCGTGTCTATAGCGATGCCGAAATCGCCCGGGCAGTTCGGCGGCCTGAACGGATGGCATCTTCTCTGGCTATGGCATTTGCGGCCAAGGAAGCATGTTCCAAGGCGCTGGGGACGGGGTTTCGCCGTGGTGTGCATCATCGTACAATGGGGGTTGTTCACCAACCTAGCGGCAAACCGGATATGGTGTTGATTAACGGGGCAAAAAATCGCCTTGATGAGTTGACACCAAAGGGGAAAATCGCCTCTGTGCATGTCACACTGACGGATGAATACCCGATGGCGAATGCTGTTGTTGTGATTTCGGCAGACTGAATTTTGATTTGAAAAAGGGTTGAACCCTGGATGGAAAAGTTAGTGCAGAAGAAAAAGCCGGGTGGCCTTTTTGATACTCTTAAGACCGTTTTCTGGGCAATTGTCATTGCTTTGTTGGTAAGAACCTTTGCATACGAGCCGTTTAACATTCCATCCGGCTCGATGATTCCAACCTTGCTGGTTGGGGATTACTTGTTTGTTTCCAAATATTCTTATGGCTATTCAAAGCATAGCCTGCCGTTCAGCCTGCCGCTTATTCCCGGTCGTATTTTTGCAACCCAACCCAAACGCGGCGACGTGATTGTCTTCAAGTTGCCCGCCGATCCCTCCCAGGATTATATCAAACGCGTGATCGGGCTTCCGGGCGATACGGTGCAGGTCAAGCAGGGGCGTCTTTATATCAATAACAAAATTGTCGAGCGGGAACGCATAGAAGATTATATTCTGACGGATGGGAATGGTCAGGCTATTGCGGTGCCGCAATATCTGGAAACCCTGCCTGGTGGTAAAGTTCACCGCATCCTTGAAATATTTGGTGACAAGGGCCCGGCTGACAATACCGAGCCTTATACGGTTCCCGACGGGCATTATTTCATGATGGGCGACAATCGGGATAATTCTGCTGATAGCCGCGCTTTCCCGGCGCGTTATCGCTTTGTTCCGTTTGAAAACCTGGTGGGCCGGGCCGAATTCCTGTTCTATTCCAAGGATAGCAGTCAGCCAATCTACGATTTGGGCAGCATTCGTTTTGATCGATTGTTTAAGGGAGTAAACTGATGACCGACATGGCGCCTTTGATGCGACATATCGATCATGAATTTGCCAAACCGGACCTGTTGCGTGTGGCACTAACCCATCGTAGTGCCGCAAAAGGCAAAGATGCCCTAAGCGGCGGGAATGAAAGACTGGAATTTCTGGGCGACCGTGTCCTGGGGCTGGTAATTGCCGAAATGCTCTATACCCGTTTTGGCCGCGAGCGCGAGGGCGCAATGGCCAAACGGTTCGTTGCTTTGGTACGTCGGGAAACGCTGGCAAGAATTGCCATTGATCTTGATCTGGGCAATTATATTCAGATGGCAAAGGGCGAACGGGCTGCTGGTGCCGGGGGCAATCCGGCCATTTTGTCTGATTGCATGGAGGCCGTGATTGCGGCTTTGTATCTTGATGGTGGTTTGGAACCGGCACGCGCCTTTATTGAAAGGTTGTGGCAACCCTTGCTTGATGAGGCCCCAAAACCGCCGCAGGATGCAAAAACACAATTGCAGGAAGCATTGCAAGGGCAGGGCAAGCCACTACCTGTTTACGAGATGGTCGGGCGGGAAGGTCCGGCTCATGCGCCGGTATTTACCATAGAGCTGACGACCAGCGATGGTCATTCCGTTCGTGCCGAGGGTAAGTCAAAACGTGAAGCCGAACAGACTGCTGCAAAACGAATGTTGGATGAATTGAACCATGAATGAGGTTCCAGCCTCGATGCCTGACCAGAATGACGCCCTGCACCGTTGTGGCTTTGTCGCCCTTGTCGGCGCGCCGAATGCCGGTAAGTCCACATTGCTTAATCAGCTTGTGGGAACCAAGGTGTCCATCGTCTCGCCAAAAGTGCAAACCACACGCTCGCGTGTGCGCGGCATCGTCATGGCGGAAGATGCGCAGATCGTTTTTATAGATACGCCCGGTATTTTCCAGCCCAAGCGCCGTTTGGACCGTGCAATGGTCAAGGCTGCATGGGGCGGGGCGGACGATGCCGATTTGATTGTTCTCGTGATTGATGCGCAACAGGGTATTAACGATGATGTGCGTCTGATCATCGACAACCTCAAGAAGCAGAACCGAAAGGCGATCCTGCTTTTGAACAAGATCGACAAAGTGCGCGACAAGGAAAAACTGTTGCACCTCTCAGGCGAACTGTTTGGCGAGGAAATTTTTACCGATGTCTTCATGATTTCGGCAAAGAAGGGGTCTGGAACCCAGGATTTCATCAATTTCCTGGCCGCTAAAATGCCCAACGGGCCCTGGATGTTCCCGGAAGACGACGTTTCCGACATGCCTTTGCGCTTGCTGGCCGCCGAAATTACCCGAGAAAAGCTGTATTATCAGCTACAGCAGGAATTGCCGTATTCGGCCACCGTTGAAACCGAGCTGTGGGAAGAACGCAAGGACGGGTCGGTCAAGCTTGAACAGACGATTTTTGTTGAACGGGAAGGTCAGAAAGCCATTATTCTGGGCAAAAGTGGCAAACGGATCAAGATGCTGGGGACCGATGCCCGCAAGGATCTGGAAGCCATTTTTGAACGGCGGGTGCATTTGTATCTGTTTGTCAAAGTACGCGAAAATTGGGGCGATGACCCAAATCGTCTGGCAATTTGGGGGCTGGATCACAACGCATGACGCGTAAATAGCGCAAAACAGGAGTGGGCATGGAAACCAATCAGTTTTGGGGTATGGTTTTGATTGTTGTGGGCGCTGCCGTCGCCCTGATCATTGCCATGAAATCGCGTCGCCCGTTCCGCTATCGTCATGATGGCAGTGATTTAAAGCGCAATCAGAATTTTCTTGGCAAACCCTTGAATATGCTGGTTTTGGTTATTGCCGTTGTCATTTTCATTCTCGGGTTGTTGTGGCGCAATCCGGCAACGCGGCCGTTTTGAGATGTCCGACAACCGGCATAATTCCGATCCGGATGAACCGCTTAAAAGCTTGTCTGAACTGACGGGTTGGCGTCGTTATCTCTTGCTGGCGGTCGCGGTCATCGTTTTTGTCTCTGTTGTGATAGGCATGGCCTTTCACCTGATCCGGTTTGTTATGGTTTCCGGTTATTGAATCTCGGGGGATCGTGTGAACTGGCGTGATGACGCGATTGTGCTTTCGACCCGTAAGATGGGCGAAAATTCCGTCCGGTTAACGGTGCTGTCACGCGATTATGGTCGTTATGCGGGTATGGTCCGCGGGGCATCTGGAAAATCCCTGCGCGGTGCGCTTGAAACCGGCAATCTTATTCGCGTAACCTGGTCCGCCCGCCTGTCAGAGCATCTGGGCCAGTTCAAATGTGAACTGCTGCAATCCCATATTGTTGATTTCCTCGCGCTGCCCGGGCCGTTGCTGGCATTGTCCTCGGCCTGTGCACTGCTTGAAGTTGCTTTGCCCGAACGTGTGGCGCAAACGTCTTTATTCAAGGGGACGCTGGGTCTTATTGATGCCCTGAAAACCGAGTATTGGAGACCTGCCTATTTGCGCTGGGAGATCGGTTTTCTTCAGGAACTGGGGTATGGTCTTGATCTTTCCTGTTGCGCTGTAACAGGTAAAGCCCTGGATCTGCATTTCGTTTCGCCGAAAAGTGGTCGGGCTGTATCCTTGGCGGAAGGAACACCCTTTTCGGACCGTCTTTTGCCTTTGCCAGCCTTTTTGGCCGGACAGGCGGCCTCGGAGCCTGCCAAACAGGTCCCGCTTGAGGAGCAATATAACCAGGCCATCAGACTATCGGGCTTTTTTATTCATCGGGATTTATTTGAGGCAAAAGGTGTTAAACCCGTTGCCGCCCGTGACAGATTGGCATCCATGATTTGGCAACAGGGACGCGTGGGCTGATTGTGTGAGAAGGGAAGTTGCGACATCGCAAGTTTATCTTTGGCAACGGGTGAAGGGATAATTTTCGTCTGAAGATACAAAAACAAAATTAAAAGCACACTTTTGCCCCTGTCATCTGTTGACCAGACCCGCCCTGAAAGTAGTATGGTGCGGCGCGGCCCGATGTGATCATCATCAATAGGCTGACAAATTTGACTTCAACCTGTTCCGGATTAAGAAAAACATTTCATGAGCACAAAATCCTCCGACCCGGGCAATGCCGGGCAGATCAGGGAAACCCGCCTTGCGGATGCGCTAAGCGAACGGTATTTGGCCTATGCAATGTCGACCATCATGTCGCGTTCGCTGCCTGATGTTCGTGATGGATTAAAACCGGTCCACCGTCGGCTGCTTTATGCAATGCGGCAATTGAAACTTAATCCTGAACAGGGTTTCAAAAAATGCGCCCGTGTCGTTGGTGACGTCATTGGTAAATACCACCCGCATGGCGACCAGTCGGTTTATGATGCGCTGGTACGTTTGGCGCAGGATTTTGCGGTGCGCTATCCGCTGGTCGACGGGCAGGGGAACTTTGGCAATATTGACGGCGATAACGCCGCTGCCATGCGTTACACCGAAGCGCGCATGACGGCCGTTGCTGCCGTGCTGATGGAAGGTCTTGACGAAGACGCGATTGATTTTCGCCCGACTTATGACGGCGAAGACCAGGAACCCATTGTTATGCCAGCCGCATTTCCCAATTTGCTGGCCAATGGTGCGGCCGGGATCGCCGTGGGGATGGCAACCAATATTCCGCCTCATAACGTTGACGAACTCTGTTCTGGCCTGATCAAGCTGATCGATAATCCTGAAACATCGATTGCCGAACTGGTGCGCTGTGTTCCAGGGCCGGATTTCCCGACCGGTGGTGTGCTGGTGGAACCACGGGAAAATATCCTCGAGGCGTATGCCACAGGTCGCGGATCATTTCGTTTGCGTGCGAAATGGGAAGTCGAAAAGATGACTCATGGTCTGTATCAGATCGTGATCACCGAAATTCCCTATCAGGTGCAAAAGGCCAAACTGGTCGAAAAAATTGCCGATCTGATGTTTGCCAAAAAATTGCCGCTCCTAAATGATGTGCGCGATGAATCAACCGATCAGATCCGGCTCGTGTTTGAACCGCGTTCCCGCGCGGTTGAACCCGAACATCTGATGGAAATGCTGTTTAAAAATACCGAACTTGAAATTCGGTTTGGTTTGAACCTGAACGTTCTGGATGCAGACAATACGCCACGCGTGATGAATTTGCGCGAAGTTCTGCGGGCGTTTTTGGCGCACCGTCAGGAAGTGCTGGTTCGTCGTTCGCAGCATCGCCTTGAAAAGATCAACCATCGCCTGGAAGTGCTTGATGGTTATCTGATTGCCTATCTGAACCTTGATGAAGTCATTCGGATCATCCGTTTTGAGGACGAACCGAAAACCGAACTGATGAAGGCCTTTGGTCTTACTGAGGTGCAGGCGGATGCCATTTTGAATATGCGTTTGCGCTCGTTACGCAAACTTGAAGAAATGGAAATCAAAAACGAACATTCCAAACTGAGCGAAGAAAAAGCCGGTCTGGAAGCTTTGCTGGCCAGTGAAGAGCTGCGCTGGAGCCGTATTCGCGAAGAGGTTGAGCAAACCCGCGAAAAATTTGGCAAGAAAACCACGCTTGGCAAACGACGCACTGAAATTGGCGATGCGCCGCAGGAGATTGATGTTCCGCTTGAAGCCCTGATTGAACGTGAACCGATCACGGTCATATGCTCGCGCATGGGGTGGATCCGTGCGCTGAAGGGCCACATAACGGATATTTCCGACCTGAAGTTCAAGGATGGCGACGAAAGCCGTTTTGCGATCAAGGCGTTCACCACCGACAAGCTGTTGATCATGAGCTCGGCTGGCCGTTGTTATACGCTGGGATGCGACAGGTTGCCTGGTGGCCGAGGTCATGGTGAGCCGATCCGCCTGTCGATTGATCTGCCGCAGGAACATGACATCGTGTCGATGAATGTGCATCGCCCCGATGGCAAATTGCTGGTGGCATCTTCGGCCGGGCGTGGTTTCCTGGTTGCGGAAAGCGACGTTATGGCACAAACCAAAAATGGCAAGCAGGTTTTGAATCTTGGCAAAGATGAAACCGCTTTGATCTTTTTGCCTGTCGATAAAGACCATGTTGCCGTACTGGGTGAAAACCGCAAATTGCTGATTTTCCCGGTCGAAGAAATTCCGGAAATGACGCGCGGTCGCGGGGTTATTTTGCAAAAATATCGCCAGGGTGGCCTTGCTGACCTGAAACTGTTCAATATCGAGGATGGTCTGACCTGGACAATGGGTGGCAGCGAAGGGCGGACCCGTACCGTTACTGAATTAACGGAATGGATCGGCAAGCGGGCCGGGGCCGGTCGGTTGCCGCCTAATGGTTTTCCGCGTTCCAATCGCTTTGAATGATGCGATGTCACATTGACTGGCCTGAACCTGAAGTCTGTTTGTGCAGGCTTCAGGTTTTTGTTTGGCGGGAGTGACCGATGGATAAAGAAAATCCGACCATTTGGTTCCACCTTGAACAGATTTTCATCGTGCCGTTTTTTTGATTTTTAAAAGTTAACGAGACCAAAAGTCGCAAAAAACATGGTGTTTTAGGCTATATATTTGTAACTTTGCTCCGCCGGGGACCGGGAAAGACGGAAACCAGCGACAAGAGATTTCGGGTGAGGGAGGAAACATGTATTTTTTGGCACGTTTTGTGCGGCTGATTGACAGTCTCAATGACGCGATCGGCCGTGGCGTGGCGTGGCTGACCATTCCGTTGGTGGTAATCACCTTTCTCGTCGCAACATTGCGCTACGGGTTTTCGGTTGGCTGGGTCTCAATGCAGGAAAGCTATTTATGGCTTTACGGCATTATTTTTATGTTGGGTGCTGGCTACACGTTGCTGCATGGCGGGCATGTTCGGGTCGATGTTTTTTATCGCCCGGCATCTGCGCGCTATAAGGCATGGGTGGATTTGATCGGCACGGTTTTTCTGCTTTTACCCGTCTTGGTTCTGGTCTTCATTTATAGTTATCCCTATGTGATCACCAGTTGGAAACGGCTTGAAGGTTCTCAGGAAACCGGGGGCCTGCCGGGTCTGTTCTTATTTAAATCAGTGATTCTAGTATTTTGCGTCCTGATGGGGCTTCAGGGGCTTTCTCTGGCGGCTCGCAGTATTTTGGTGCTGACAGGCCATCGTGAATTTGAAACCAACGAAGAAGAGCACGAGGGCGTTTGATGTCGGGGGAAGTATTAAGCCTTTTAATGTTTGCAGTGGCGTGTGGCGTCCTGCTGTTTGGTTTTCCGGTGGCGTTTTCGCTCGGTGGTACAGGTCTGGCATTTGCCCTGATCGGCCATTCAATGGGCGTCTTCGACATGCCATTGTTGGGCTCGCTACCGTCGCGCTATTTCGGGGTGATGAGCAACGAACTTTATGTCGCCATTCCGTTATTCGTCTTCATGGGCGTGATGCTTGAACGTGCCCGTATTGCCGAAAAACTGCTGCTGACAATGGGCCTGCTGTTTGGCAAGCGTCGTGCCGGTTTGGGTATTTCGGTGGTTATTGTTGGCATGTTGCTGGCTGCATCGACCGGTATTGTCGGGGCGACGGTTGTGACGATGGGGCTGCTGAGCTTGCCTGCGATGCAAAAGGCAGGTTATAGCCCGCGTCTTTCGACCGGTGTTATTTGCGCATCGGGCACCTTGGGGCAGATTATTCCGCCGTCTATCGTTCTGGTGTTGCTGGGCGATATTTTGCAGGGTGCTTATGCCGAAGCCCAGCGTTCGCTGGGCAATTGGGCACCGGAACCTGTTTCCGTAATTGACCTGTTTGTCGGGGCGTTTATTCCCGGCATGTTGCTTGTTGGAATGTATATTGGCTGGGTGATTATCCAGTCCTTTATTGATCCCAAATCGGCACCCGCCCTGGTGGAAGACAAACGCCCCGAAGGCCTGTTGGGTGAAGTCATGCGCGCATTGGTGCCGCCGGCATTGCTGATTGTCGCTGTTCTTGGTTCGATCCTGACCGGGATTGCCACACCGACTGAATCGGCAGCATTTGGCAGTGTGGGCTCCATGATTTTGGCCGCATGTTACCGTCGGCTTGATCTCGCCGTTTTGCGCCATGTCATGAGCCAAACGGTGCAAATCAGCTCGATGGTCTTTATCATTTTGCTGGGTGCCTCGATCTTCTCGCTGGTGTTCCGGGGACTTGGTGGGGATCATCTGGTCGAGGAACTGCTCCATAACATGCCCGGTGGCCTGTTCGGTGCAATGCTGGTTGTTATGACCCTGATGTTCGTCATGGGTTTTTTCCTCGACTTCATCGAGATCGTGTTTGTGGTGGTGCCGATTGTCGGGCCGATCTTGCTGAAAATGGATATCAGTCCGGTTTGGTTGGGCATCATGATTGCCATCAACCTGCAGACCAGCTTTTTGACACCGCCCTTCGGTTTTGCCCTGTTTTATCTGCGCGGTGTTGCGCCGCCCTCGATTAAGACATGGGATATTTATCGCGGTATTGTTCCCTTTGTTCTGATCCAGGTCCTTGCCCTTGTCTTGTTGGCAATGTTCCCGGAACTGGCAACCTGGCTTCCCAAGGTGTTGCTAAATTAAGCATGTCAGATGCTGATATATAATGATCAGGGTCGGTTATCCGGCCCTTTTCTCTATATCGGGCATAAAAGAAGGGCCGACACGATGTGTCGGCCCCCAAAGCATATCGATCAGATAATTCGATCGTCGATCAGTATTTGAAGGGCAGGGTACGTGCCTGCATGAAGGCCAGTTCAGAATATTTGGCCCAGGAAGCGGCCTGTTCGCGAAAGGCAACAAGGCTGTCAAATACTTCCTGTGACAGCGGGTCTGATGCGACCAGATCACGCAGTACTTTGCCCGACAGATTCCCAAGATTGGTCAGAATATCATCGGAGAAAGGACGAACATCAACATTGTGTTTTTCTTGTAGGGTCTTGAGCGCCTGGTTGTTGCGGGCGACAAATTCCGACAGAACCATCTGGTTGGTGGCACGGTTTGCCTGTTCGACAATGGCTTTAAGATCATCGGGCAGGTCATTCCAGGCACTGAGATTAATGAAGTTTTCAAGCGTTGTGGCCGGTTCGTGCCAGCCGGGATAATAATAATATTTGGCAGATTTATAGAGACCGAATGCCAGATCATTATAGGGACCAACCCATTCAGTGGCATCAATGGCCCCGGATTGCAGGGCAGGTGGAATTTCGCCACCTGGCAGATTAACCACATTGCCACCCGCTGCCTGAATGACTTCGCCGCCCAGGCCAGGAATACGCATTTTCAGACCTTTAAAGTCGTCAATGGTATTCATTTCCTTGTTAAACCAGCCCCCCATTTGCGTCCCGGTATTGCCGGACGGGAAGAATTTGCAATTCAGCTTTGCATAGATTTTGTCAGCAATTTCCTGTCCGCCCCCGTATTGAAACCAGGCATTCTGTTCCTGTGCGGTTAGCCCAAAGGGCATGGCGGCAAGATATTGCGCGGCGGCTACTTTGCCTTTCCAGTAATAAGGGGCCCCGTGGCCCATTTCCACCGTACCATTACCTACGGCATCGATGGCCTCAAAGGCTGGAACGATTTCGCCCGCGCCGTAAACGGTGACTTTCATCCTGCCGTCAGATGCCTTGTTAATATATTCCGCAAGCAGGTTTGCACCTGTGCCAAGGCCGGGAAAGTTCTTTGGCCAGGTTGTTACCATCCGCCATTCACGGATATTTTGGGCGATTGCAGGTTTGGGAAATGCAGATGCAACAGCAGCACTGGCACCGGCAAGAGCGGCACCACTCAGGAATTGACGACGTTTCATTGTTTGTAGCCTCCCAGCAAACAAGAACTAATTTCTTCTTCTACAAAGCGTTTTCCTCGCCCTGTGGTGAAAGATTATAGTCGTTATGGATAGGAGGCAACTGCCGATCAGCACCTTGGGTTAAACTTTGGCTGATTATTTCGATTAATCGGAGGGATTTGCATCTTCATCCGGGGTATGCTGAACCCATTGCCCTTCCCGAAAATATTCCAGGGGTTTAAAGCGTGTCTTGTAGGACATTTTGCGGCAGTCACGAACCCAGTAGCCGAGATAGACAAAGGGCAAGTTCATTCGTGCTGCTTCGGCGACCAGATCAAGAACGATATAAGTGCCGAGACTTCTGCGCTCTTCCCTGGGATCAAAGAAGCTATAGACGGCAGAAAGCCCATCGGAAAGCCCATCCACCAGCGCAACCGCAATGAGCCGGTTATCGGCGTTTCGATATTCAAAGATGGAGGTTTCAACCGTCGTATCCTCCATCATCGCCCGATAATCCCGGGCATCCATACGGGCCATGTCGCCATCGCCGTGGCGGGCGGCCTGATAATCGGAAAACAGGCGGAATTGTTCCTGGGTAGCCGATGCTGCAAATATTTGCCGTGTCAGATCCGCATTTGTCGCGCGGTTTCGGCGGAAATTTCTGCTGTCTTTGAAATCTTTGGCGTTTACCCGAACGGGAATGCAGGCATCACATTCCGAGCATGCCGGCAAATAGGCAATCGAATGACTGCGCCGGAAGCCGGCACGCGATAACACATTATGGATATTGTTGGCCTCGGGACCACGAAGTTCCGTCACCAGTTTGCGCTCAAACCGGCCCGGCAAATAGGGGCAGGGCATGGGGGCCGTAATGAAATAATGTTGTGTCTGACGACGCTGGTTGACCGTCATGGCGAATGGATGTCCGTGCCTTTGAGATTTACCTTATTAAACTAGTGTAGTTATCCGGAGGCAAACTTTAAAGTCGCTGTTGAATAATATGTTACGGCAGAGACGACCTTAAAGGTGGCAAATCCCTGCAGAATACACTTTCTCCGTTATCCGCGGCGATGATCTTTACGGATCAATCAGTTGCGTGAGGGAACAGAAAATGTCGGTCTGCGAACCGGGGCATCGGGATCAATCGCCGGGGTCTCTGTATTGTTATCACGGTCGCGTGGGGCAAACAGGCTGGATTGCGGTGCTGCATCATCTGTTTTTTGTGTGTCATCCGGTTTTTCTGGTTGTTTTCCGGTGCCGCGCAAAAGTGTAATGCTGATACGCCGGTTGCGCTCGTCTTTGGGGTCATCCTTAATGAATGGAACCGTATCGGCCACACCCGAAACTTTGCCAAACCGGTCGTCAGGCAAACCATCCGATTGTAATTCCCGACGGGTGGCCAAGGCACGATCTGCTGAAAGTTCCCAGTTGCTGTAGGTTCCATCAGAATGCGAATAGGGGACTGAATCGGTATGGCCTTCGATCGCGATTTTTTGCGGCATGTCTTTGATGGCGGTTGCGACCTGTTTCAGAAGCAGGCGTGTGTGGTCGCGCAAGTCGGCACTTCCGCTGGGGAACATCGATGTACCATCTTTGTCGATAATCTGAATACGCAGGCCTTCATCCGTTTGTTCAACCAACAGGTTTTTTGACAACTCCTTAAGTTCCGGAGACTTTTCCATTGCCTCCTTCAAATCCTGGGCGGCCTTGTCAAACTCCTTTTTCTCGTTGGCCGCAGCTTCCCTGGCCGCTTTCTCAGCGTCGGTTTCCCCTTTGGCCTGGTTTTGGACCGTTGTTGCATCAGGGGTTGGCGGAATATCCATCTGAATGACCGGGGCGCCGTTTTCTGAACGCATTGTGCCTGAATCAGCCAGTTTGGTGCCAGCCAGCAGTCCGCCAGCACCCGATTCACTTTGCGAGATTGATTCCGGTGCGAAATAGTTTGAAATGCCCTTTAGCTGTTCGTCTGTCGAACTGCCAAGCAACCAAAGTAACAGGAAGAAAGCCATCATGGCCGTGACAAAGTCAGCATAGGCAACTTTCCACGATCCGCCGTGATGGCCGCCATGTCCGCCTTTTTTGACTTTTTTTATTACGATATCGGGCATTTCAGACTGTTAATCCTGGCACAAAAGCAAGCATCACCTTAGGGCATAAATAGGTTATTCAGGGTTAAACACTTGGTGCATTCTGAATGGCGTCATCAAGTTCCTTGAAGCTGGGACGAATTTCCGGAGGCAGAATTTTGCGGGCGAATTCGACGGAAACCTGCGGGGCATAGCCCTGCATATGACCGATCAGGGCTGCTTTCATGCAAACATAGAACTTGGCATCCTGTTCAAGTGTTTTTTTGATAATGGCCGATGTCGGGCCCACAAAACCGTAGGATGCCAAAATACCCAGGAATGTCCCGACAAGTGCGGCACCAATCATTTCGCCAAGGATTTCAGGGGGTTCCGTAACCGATCCCATTGTGTTGATAACCCCCAGCACGGCGGCCACGATACCAAGGCCGGGCAGGGCGTCGCCAACCGCCTGAATGGCATCTGGCACCACGTTGTCTTCTTCGTGATGGGCTTCAAGTTCCTGGTCAATAACGGCTTCAAGTTCATAGGCATTTGTGGTGCCAAGGGTTAACAGACGAAGATAGTCACACAAAAATTCAAGTGCATGATGGTCCGCCGTGACGCCGGGAAAGTTGTTAAACAGGGCCGAACTTTCGGGGTTTTCAACGTGACTTTCAAGGGCAAGGTCGCCTTTGGATTTTGCCAGCCGAAAGACCGCATAAAGACACACAAGAAGTTCCAGATAGGCTGGCTTCTTTTTGGCCCCCTTCATCGCGCGAATGGTATAGGAAACGCTGCGCTTGAGAACGCTCATCGGGTTGGCGATCAGGAACGTACCGAAAGCTGCGCCGAAGATGATGACGATTTCAAAGGGCTGTATGAGGACGCTGAACTTGCCGTGCGGTAGGTATCCCCCCAGGACTGCGCCAATCACAATCACATAGCCAATGATTAGAAACATCTAATACCCCTTGTGCCTGCAAACAGGGTGGTCTTGTCCATGCAGGTAAAACATTCTTCAAACGTTACGATGAGCCTTTGTACAAAAGTCTTATCAGCTATGATACAATTAGTTGGTTTTGTTAATAACATACTGTTTGCAAATCGTTTTATGTCAGTATTTGACAGTTTTTAAATTTGTCGCCATTTTCCTGTGGCTTCACGCAAATTTTGCCTTACGCATCGAACAATGAAAGCTGTAATTTGAATATGTCCTTCTCGTCACGTCATTTCCGGGATTGCCTTGGCCAGTTTGCGACTGGTGTTGCCGTTGTCACCAGCCGTGATACGGATGGACAGAAGGTCGGGATTACGATCAATTCGTTTTCTTCTGTATCGCTGGAGCCACCACTGGTGCTGTTTTCCGTCGCGCGCAGTGCGGCGACGCATGATGTTTTTACAGGTGACGTGAAGCATTTTTGCATCAATGTTTTGCGCAATTCGCAGAAAGAACTGGCCGAACGCTTTGCTGCGCCGATTGATGATCGCTGGGAAGACACCCGTTTTACAGATAATGGTCACGGTATGCCGGTTTTGTTAGGGAACATTTCGACTTTTTCCTGTGTTCGACATGCCATCCACGATGGCGGGGATCACAGCATCATTGTCGGGCAGGTCAATGCTGTTGAACTGGGAGAAACCGGTGATCCTTTGTTGTATTACGGCGGTGCCTATGCCCGCCTGGACCGGGACTGACATATTTCCGATCTCACTAAAAAAGGGGCGTACCGCTAAAACTCCCGATGCGCTACGCCCTGCGGTGATTGGGCGATCAATCCAGCGAGGTGTTACCCAGCAAACGTCCGCCATATCCATTTTCTTTCAGGTAATCGACAACCTGCAGGGCATGTGTTGTGTCGCGTACCTCAAGGACCATATCAACATCGGTCTGTTTTGCCGGAATATCATAAAAATATCGTTGATGATAAACTTCGATGATGTTGGCCTCGGCATTGCCGATAAGGGTGCTGATACGTGCCAGCGCGCCAGGCACGTCAGGAATTTCGATACGAATACGGACCAACCGGCCCTCGCGCGCCATACCGCGCATCAAAACCTGTGCCAAAAGGCGACTGTCAATATTGCCACCGCTGATGATCAGGCAAACCTTTTTGCCGCTAAACCGTTCGGGGTGATCAAGCAGGGCGGCAAGAGGGGCTGCACCGGCCCCTTCGACAACGGTTTTTTCAATTTCAATCAGCATCTGGATGGCCCGTTCGATAGCAGATTCTTCTACCAACAGAACGTCATCAAGCAATTCCCGACAGATTTCCAGGGTTTTGCCACCGGGTTGTTTAACAGCAATGCCTTCGGCAATGGTGACGCCACCGCCGGAAAATTCCTTGTCGTGTATGCCTTCATACATTGATGGATACAGTCTGGTTTCAACGCCAATAACATCAATATCGGGCCGCCGTGCCTTGATGGCAGTTGCAATACCGGATGCCAGCCCTCCACCGCCAACCGGAACGATGACGGTGTCAAAATCAGCACCGTCATTCAAAATTTCCAGACCAACGGTCCCCTGACCTGCAATAATATGTTCGTCATCAAAGGGGTGAACAAATGTAAGGCCGCGTTCTTGCTGAATTTCCTGTGCTGCCTGCATGGAGTCGGCCAGAACCGCCCCCTTGAGGACTACTTCCGCACCATGCGAACGAGTATGGCGTACCTTGGTGTAAGGGGTGTTTTCCGGCATAACGATGGTGGCGGGAATGCCAAGGCGTTTGGCATTATAGGCAACACCTTGCGCATGGTTGCCAGCAGATACGGCAATAACACCGCAGGCGCGTTCTTCAGGTGTCAGGCTGGCCAGTTTGACATAGGCGCCACGTTCCTTGAAGGATGCGGTATATTGCAGGTTTTCAAGCTTCAGATAAACATCCGCCTGGCAAATTTTTGACAGCGTTTGTGATTTTACCAGTGGTGTTCGGGCAACGATGCCTTCAAGCAGGCGGGAGGCGCGGACAATATCATGATAGGAAACAGTCATTTCCAGACTCCTTGACGTTCTGCCTGTCATCACGGCAGTAACTGCAAATGTGAATGTAGGGATTGGATTGATGAATACACCAGACCTGTCATCCGCAGATGACAGGGTTCACATTCGCCGAATGGAAATGGCGCAAATAATTGGCATCATGTCAGCCACGCCTGCAAAACAGGTGAGGGAACAGGGCGACAGTTTGGTGTCGGAACCATTAGACATGAGCCAGATACTTTCAGAACTTTAAGCGCGAATAAACGCACTTTTACGGATCGGACAGTCGAGGTCAAGGGAACATGGAAAAAATCCGGGTTGCATATTTCGCAATGCAACCCGGTGGGAAAATAACTGGCGGTTTTTCCCTTATTCCATGTTCAGGATAATGGTTTTCTTGTGGGTAAAGTGCTCCAGCATGCTTTCAAGCGATGCCTCACGCCCCAACCCAGAGAGTTTGATGCCACCATAGGAAAGGTTGGGCTGAACCACGAGGTTCTGGTTGACCTGTACAAAGCCGGCCTCAAGGCGCTTGGTCGCAACCAGGGCTGTTTTAAGGTTGGTTGTCCAGACAGTTGCCGCCAGGCCAAAGTCACTATCATTTGCAAGTTCAAGGGCTTCTTCAAAAGTCTTGAACTTGAACACGCAGGCGACCGGGCCAAAGATTTCCTCACGGGCAATGCGGGAATCTGGTTTAACATCGGTGAAAATCACCGGGCGGACATATTGGCCGTCTGCCAGTTCCGGATCATCGGGCAGGGCGCTTAATTCATGTTTTGTGGCACCTTCCTCGCTGCCGAGTTCAATATATTTGCACACTTTGGCACGCTGTTTGGCGTTAATGATGGTGCCAATATCGGTGCTTTCATCAAGCGGGTTGCCCATTTTTAGGGCATTGACGCGGTCTTTCAGGCGGCTGACAAATTCGTCATGCAGTTTTTCATGCACCAGGATGCGCGATGATGCCGTGCAGCTTTGCCCCTGGCGGGTAAACCGCATGCCACCAATGGCCCCGGCAACGGCCTTTTCAAGGTCGGCATCATCCATCACAATCATCGGTGATTTACCGCCCAGTTCCAGCGTTACCGGAATCAATTTTTCCGCTGCGGCGCGGTAAACAGTACGGCCGGTTTCAACGGACCCGGTAAAGGAAACCTTCTTGACATCCTTGTGTTCGACAAGTGGACCACCACAGCCAGGACCAAAGCCGGAAAGGATATTCAACACCCCTTTGGGCAAAATCTGCTGCATGATCTGGCACACGCGAAGCACGGTAAAGGGCGTATCTTCGGCCGATTTTACGACAACGCTGTTACCGGCAACGAGGGCTGGCGCGACTTTGATCGCCATTAGCAAAAGTGGCACGTTCCAGGGAATGATCGCCCCAACAACGCCCACTGGTTCGCGGGTGGTCATTGTCATCATATTCGGGTTGAAAGGGACAGTTTCACCCTTCAGTTCCGATGCCAGGCCACCATAAAACACGAACATGTCAGCCAATACTGATGCTTCAACCCGGCTTTCCGTGCGCAGGGCCTTGCCTGATTCAAGCGCGATCAGTTTGCCCAGTTCATCGACATGCTGGTTAAGAACGCGACCGCATTCCGCAACAAGTTTACCGCGTTCGCGGGCAGGGCGCTCCGCCCAGGATTTTTGGGCCGCTTTGGCAACCATTACAGCGTGATCAACATCATCCTTGTCGCCTTCCGCCGCCTGGCCGATCGATTTGCCGGTCGCGGGGTTTAACACATCAAATGTTTTGCCGTTAACCGGCGCAACAAATTCACCATCAATAAGATGAACGCCAGATAACGATTTCGCCAGAACGAATGGGTCCAATTCCATTTCAACAGGCACACAAGCCTCCCTGATTTTACCCGTCATCTAAGATGCCATTACAGCGTAACGGATTAACTGGTTATTCGGTATTGTTTTACCAAATTAAAGGGAGGGTCGAATTATTGCAACCCTTTTGCCGCTGTTGCGCCATGACATTTTGCCGCTTGCTTGCTAGGGTACCCGGTATTGATAAATTTGCCGGAACAGCCTGTTGTTACTGGCGTTTAGCTTTAAATCACTTTTTGGAATGTTCGGAGCCAGCGATGCCACGCCATTTTGATACGACTTATGACGTCGTCAAGGAACTCAAACCGTCTTATCCGGTTTATTGTTTGCGCCCGGACATATTGCGCGACACAGCTAGTCGTTTTGTTGAAATGTTTCCGGGCAAAGTAATGTATGCGGTGAAATGCAACCCGCATCCTGAAATTATGCGGTATTTGCATGAAGGAGGGGTGCGCCATTTTGATACGGCATCTCCCGATGAAATTGCGCTGGTTCGGCGCCAGTTTCCCGGAATGGACGCTTATTTCATGCACCCCGTCAAAAGCCGGGATGCCATTCGTAGTGCACATCGCGTCTTTGGCATTCGCCATTTCGTGATCGATACCGAAGACGAACTTGACAAGATTCGTCGCGAGACGGATGAAGACCCGGATTTGGTGATCCATGTGCGTCTGGCAACACCGCCTGCTGGCGCTGCTTATAACCTGTCGGCAAAATTTGGTGCCCGTCCGATGACAGCGGCAGAACTCCTCAAGAAAGTGGACGGATATGGATATAAGTCCGGGCTTTGCTTCCATGTTGGGTCACAATGCACCAGTCCGAATGGCTATCGTATTGCCATCGAGCTGATCCGACAGGTGATTGATTTTTCGGGCGTGAAAATTCATTCCATCGATGTCGGTGGTGGCTTCCCGGGACAATATATGAACCAGCGCGGCCCGGGCCTTGAGGTTTTTATGGATGAAATCAAGGATTGCATTCGCTGGCTTGATATGCCCGATATTACCTTTATGTGTGAACCGGGGCGTGCCCTGGTTTCAAGTGGGGTTTCGCTGGTTACGCAAATTCAATTGCGCAAGGAAGATCAGCTTTTCATTAATGATGGTATTTATGGCAGCCTGTCCGAGGCGGTGACGGGGAATTTGCGCTATCCGGTCCGTCCCATGCGTATCGGCGGGGATTTCGACCCCGAAGAAACTCTGGAATTCACCATTTATGGACCGACCTGCGATAACATGGATGTTTTACCACAAACGGTGACTTTGCCTGCTGATATTCGCGAAGGGGACTGGATCGAATTTGGCCATATCGGCGCCTATTCCAATGCGCTGGCAACCCATTTTAACGGCTTCTTCCCGGAATTACTGGTCACAGTCGGGGAAGCTTTCCCTTACATTGACGGCGAGTTTCCCCAGGTTGGTTAATATGGAAGGCCAAACCTGGTTATAATATGCCTTATTTGCTAACCCGGTAAAGCCGTACCGAATTGCAAATTTTATTTTCCTGTATTAGGTTTGCTCAAAACGGGCTGTGCTATGGCACGGCCCGTTAACCGATCCAATAGGGGAAATGTCGTGACCACCAGTCTTTTTATGCGCATAAGGGCCTGTTTTCCAGGCAATCTGGATAAAACCCTGATCGAAGCACCCGATGGCAATTGTTTGACATATCGCGACGCGGACGAATGGTCGGCGCGTTATGCCAATGCGCTGGTGCAGGCCGGGGCGCAAAAAGGCGATCGTATTGCCGTTCAGGTGGAAAAATCGCCCGCGGCCCTGTTTTTATATTTGGGTTGTATCCGGGCGGGCCTGGTATATTTGCCGTTAAATACCGCGTATCAAGCTCATGAGCTGTCGTACTTTATCGAAGATGCGTCTCCGGCTGTGATCGTTTGTCAGCCGTCGGGCAAAGCTGACATGGACACGATTGTTCAGGGCCATGATGGTTGTGCGGTTTTTACCCTGGATGGCGATGGCAGGGGGAGCATTGTTGATGCCGCAGCCAGTCAGGTGGATGATTTTACCCCGGTTGCCTGTGCAGATGATGATCTGGCGGCCATTTTGTATACTTCGGGCACCACCGGCAAACCCAAGGGTGCGATGATGACCCAGATGAATCTGTGGTCAAACGGGCAAACCCTGGTTGATTTATGGGGTTTCACAGCCAGCGATACGTTGCTGCACGCCTTGCCGATTTTTCATACCCACGGCCTGTTCATTGCCTGTCACTGCGTCCTGATGTCTGGTGCAGACATGATCTTTTTGCCGAAATTTGATCGCGATCAGGTGATCAAGGCGTTGCCGCGGGCAACGGTTATGATGGGCGTACCGACATTTTATGTGCGGTTGCTTGCGGGCGAGGATTTTTCGGCCAGTCTGGTTTCAAATATGCGCCTGTTCATTTCCGGTTCAGCCCCGCTTTTGCCCGAAACATTTTCCGCATTTCACCAGCGCACAGGCCATTATTTGCTGGAACGTTATGGCATGACGGAAATGGGTATGGCGACATCAAACCCGTTACACGGTGAACGTATTATTCACACGGTCGGGCCAGCCTTACCGGATGTCGAAGTTCGGGTATGCGATGCGGATGGCAATGTTCTGCCGAAAGGTGAGGTCGGGGTGCTGGAAGCACGTGGCCCAAACGTTTTTCCGGTTATTGGAAGATGCCGGAAAAAACACGCGAGGAGTTTCGCGATGATGGTTTTTTTATTACCGGCGATATCGCGCTGATTGATCAGAAGGGCTATGTCCATATTGTCGGGCGGGCAAAGGATTTGGTGATTTCGGGCGGGTTCAACATTTATCCCAAGGAAATTGAAACCGAGATCGACAAAATGGATGGTGTCCTGGAAAGTGCGGTCATTGGTGTGCCGCATCCCGATTTTGGCGAGGCCGTTGTCGCTGTTGTCGTTCGCACTGGGAATTCACATATTTCGGAAGAAGATATTATTAGATATATCAAATCACTAATGGCGAATTTTAAGGTTCCAAAGAAAGTGATTTTTCTGGCAGAACTGCCGCGCAACACAATGGGGAAAGTGCAGAAAAATATCCTGCGCGAGGACTACCGTGCTTTGTTTGCCTAATCATCCTGTCTCATAAGGCGGGCAGCAAAAAAGCTCCGGCGGGTTCAACGCACGGAGCTTTTTTTGTTTGGGCAGACCGGAAAGATTTCCAAATCTTAGTGACCAAAGGCAACACGATGTGCAACATCTTCGATCTGATCGCGGTTCAGGCCGATGTCAGCCAGTTCACGCTGGTCAAGTTTGGAAAGAGCATTCTGGGTCTGGTACTGAATACGCAGGGCACGCAGGTAAGCAAAAATTTTGGTCAGGATCATTTTATCACCTATTTCAAACCGTCCGACAGCGTCGGAAACTTCATTCAAGGAACCGGCATGTGACCCCTGTGATGCCTGACGGCATACTGAATGGTTCGACGTGTCGGTCTGCTCTTGCAATCAGGGCGACAGGAACCTTCAAAGAGATTTCCGTGTCGGTCGTGATTGCTGTTATCTGTTGATTTGGAAGATAAGCTCGGAGGCGGCGTTTAACCATTGCGTTTTTTGCAGATCAGGACCAGATAAAGTGCAGAATTTGAGCAAATGTCCAAAATTTAATCAGATTACCTCTTGGATTTGAAAAATTGCCGATTTTATCGACATGCGTAAGACGCATGACTAATAAAATTACCCAAATTTTTAATGTATTGATATTTCCCACCTGAGGGTCAATTTGCGCTCTGGTTTAAAGTTTTGTGGCTTATTGATTTTCTGCTTTTTTACAGGCACTGATGATGCGCCTCACCGTGATAAAGGCGGACTGCTGATCAAAAAACACGAGAATCGACCTGGGACTCGGGTGGTTCGTCGGTAGTTTTTTCAGAACAGGAAATAGGAAAGGGAATGCTTGATGACAGGTGCCAGACCTGCGCTAGATCGTGAAAGTGCCATTGCGGCTTACTTGAAATACGCAGACAGAATGCCAGGGCTTGCACCAGGGCAATTGCCCGCAGAAACATGTGATGTTGCCAACATTCTGGCGATTGCAGATCAGTTTGACCTCATTATCTTTGATGCCTTTGGGGTTCTGAATTCCGGTGCAGAAGCGATACCGGGCGCCTTGCAGGCCATATCGTCATTAAGGGCGCAAGATGTTGAGCTGGCAATTATTACCAATGACGCATCGAATGCGCCTGCGGCAATTATTGAGCGACATCGAAATCGGGGATTTGACTTCTCGCTTGAATCCCTTGTCAGCAGCGCAAAATATATTGTGCCGATGATGAAACGCCATTCTGACGTGACCCGGTGGGGGGTGATGGCACCAGCACACTGGCCGATTGATCAGTTGCCGGGGCAGGCGTGGTTTTTGGGGGATGATGATAGCGATTATGACACGGCAGAAGGTTTTGTCCTGATTGATTCCGATGCCTGGAATGAGAAGCGTCAGCGAAGGCTGGAAACAAACCTGGCAAATAATCCACGCCCAATTTTGGTGGGTAATCCGGATATATGTGCACCAATGGGAGATTTCTTATCGGTAGAGTCTGGTTATTTTGCCCATTTGGCGGCGGATGCCTGTGGCGTGATGCCAGAATGTGTTGGCAAACCTTACCGTGAAGTCTTTGACGATATTTTGCAACGATACCCCGATATTGACCCGCAGCGTGTTCTGATGGTTGGTGATACCTTGCATACCGATATTTTGGGCGGATTGGCCGCCGGAATCAAAACACTACTGGTCACGCGAGGGGGATTTTTAGACGGCTATGATGATCTGGCCGGATTATATGACCGTGCAGGTTTCTG
The DNA here is from genome assembly GCF_003326755.1 of Thalassospira profundimaris. Classification (GTDB taxonomy): domain Bacteria; phylum Pseudomonadota; class Alphaproteobacteria; order Rhodospirillales; family Thalassospiraceae; genus Thalassospira; species Thalassospira profundimaris_B. Next base: position 265,744 of record NZ_JPWH01000003.1, read on the forward strand.
GCCCCATTTTAGGGCACCTGCCATCGGCGCCGGGCTGGAATAATCCGGCATTGCCAATAAAAAAGGGATGCCCGTGCTGCACCCCTTTTTCTGTATTTCTGTCGGTTTTACAGTGGCCTAACTGATATATTCGGCAACATCAATTGCGCTGTAAGTCAGAATACCGGATGCGCCGGCGCGCTTGAAGCAGGCCAGGGTTTCGGTGGCACAGGCGAGATAATTCAGCCAGCCCTGGTCTCCTGCTGCGCGCAGCATGGTATATTCACCGGAAATTTGATAGGCAAATACCGGCACGCCGAATGTATCACGCACCCGACGGACAATATCAAGATAGGGCAGGCCCGGCTTGATAATAACGGAATCTGCACCTTCTTCCAGGTCGTAGGCTACTTCGCGTAATGCTTCGTCACTATTGGCCGGGTCAAGCTGATAGGTTTTCTTGTCTGCTTTGCCCAAGGCGCTGGCCGAACCAATGGCATCGCGGAACGGACCGTAAAAGGAAGACGCATATTTGGCCGCATAGGCCATGATCTGCACTTTTTTGAGGTTTTCTGTTTCCAGCATGTCGCGAATGGCGGCAATGCGACCGTCCATCATATCGGATGGGGCGACAATATCGCACCCGGCCTGCGCCTGAACCAGGGCCTGACGGACCAAAGCCTCGGTTGTTTCGTCATTCAAGATTTCACCATCGACGACCACGCCGTCCTGTCCGTTGGAATTAAACGGGTCCAGGGCGACGTCAGCAATGATGCCAAGGTTGGGGCAGGCATCCTTTATGGCCTTGATAGCATCACACACAACGTTGTTCGGGTTGTAGGCTTCGCTGGCATCGGGCGTTTTTAATGCCGGATCGATATAAGGAAACAGTGCCAGGGCCGGAATACCCAGCTTTTCGGCGTGACGGGCGGTTTCGACCAATATATCGATGCTTTGGCGTTCAACGCCAGGCATCGACGGAATAGCAACCCGTTCGTTTTTTCCCGCAATGACAAAAACCGGCAGAATAAGGTCATCAACACTCAGACGGGTTTCGGCAACCATGCGGCGTGACCAGTCGGTCATGCGGGGACGACGCAGGCGTGTGCGGGGGAAGGTGCCGTAACTGACAGGATGGGACATGATCTTGCTCTTTCGCGCAGGTGTAGATGGTGGCGTGGAAGCAGTTTTATGCGCCACAATGATCAATTGTTCAACTATTGCGGACAGTTTTTAACCGTTGCCGCATGCTGGTCAGATATACCGGAATGATAAGGGTCAGGAAGGATGCCGTCATTAAAAAGGCGTTCACCAGCCCATAGCGTTCGGCGATTGCCCCGATAAAGGGCGGCCCGGCCATCAGGGCGGTATAACCAGTTGCTGCAATCGTCGCGACAACCGTGCCACCACTTCTGCCCGTACTATTGGCAGCGGCGGAAATGAGCAGCGGCAGGATCACAGCAAGCCCTATGCCCGCCACAAAACAGCCGATCCAGGAGAGAATATAATGTGGGGACACAGCGATGATCAGGTATCCCGATGTCGCCAATACACAGCTTGTGAGCAAAATCGTGGGGCGTCCAAACCGCATGACCAGCCAGTCCCCGCTCAGGCGGGTGAGTGCCATTGCAGCCGAATATAACGCAAAACCGGCTGCGGCAACGGCGGCGGTACTGCCAAGTGTGTCGATCATCAGAACCGTAACCCAGTCTGTTATAACACCTTCGCCAAACTGACCGATAAAAGCGCATGTCCCGAAAGGAAGCAGCACCCAGAAAATGGATTTATCCGTTTCCTTTTTCAGGTTGGCATTTTTCCCGGATGCCGTCCGGGAGGAGGAGGGGGAACGCGTGGCCGATTTTGGATGGTCTTCAATCAGACCATTTTGCAGATACCAGTGTGCGACAAGCAATATCGCGACACTGAAGGGAAGATGGATAGTTTTTGACAGGGGCAGGGCGAACCATAATGTTGCAAATCCGGCCCCGGTAAAGCCGCCAAGGCTCCAGAAACCATGCAGGCCCGAGAGAATACTTCTCTGGCGGGCGCGTTCCAGGCTCACACCATTTGCGTTCATGGCGATATCCATCATCGCCGCACTAAAACCCATAAAAAACAGCGACAGTGCAAGGAACAGAAAGGATGGCATGAAAATCGGAACCGCAAGTGCGGGAAAGAAAAACAGGCCCGCAATCTTTACGACATAACGGGAACCAAATATATCGGCAAATCGGCCTGCAAAGGGCATGGCGGCAATAACGCCAATGGCCGCTGCCAACAACGCAATGCCCAAACGCTCATGATTAAGCGAAAGCTGTTCCTGAACCAGCGGGATATGCGGAACCCAGCTGGCAAAACCAGCTCCGTGAATAAAAAAGATGCCACGGCTATGATGATGGGCGCGGCGTTTTTCCGTATCAGATATTGCGAATGACGGTTTGCTCATATCTGAATAACCTCAAGGCCTTGATTGCGATAATTTGATAAATAGCTTTCAGATAACTTGCGTCCGGTCACAAGTCTGCTTACTGCATTTGTGTCGCACACTTTATAGGGCATTCGGGTTTCAAGTTTGTCGACCGTTGCAATCGCAATTACATCGGATGACTGGGCAATCATTGCGGATTTGCTGGCTTTTTCGTCGATATTTTGCGTGCTGACACCTAATTCAGGATGGATGGCGCAGGTTCCAAGAATGCAAATATCGGCGTGATAATGCCGGATTTCATCAACCGTTCCTGCTCCGGATACGACCATTTCCTTTTTCAGGATTTTGCCGCCAACCATGATTACGTTTGCATTCGGGTGGTCTGCAAGAATGACCGCGGCAGCAGGATTTAGAACAATCGCGCTCCCATGAAAGGATGGTTTGAGGTTTCGTGCCACCTCCAGCACCGTTGTCCCGCTATCGAGAAAGACGATGGCGTCATCGGGTATATGATTTTGGGCGACATAACGGGCAATTGTTGTCCGCTCCGGGCGGATTTCCTGGCTGCGTTCCTGATAACTGCCGTCCCCCGTGGCAGGTAAAATGGCACCTCCGTGGATGCGTCGTAAATCGCCCTGTTGCTCCAACTGACGCAAATCACGGCGAATGGTGTCGAGCGAGGTGTGCAGGCGCTCTGCCAGATCATGAATATGAACGGTGCCATATTGCTTGAGTAAGGATGTAATCTCGCGGTGACGGTTTTCGACGCTCGACATGATTTTGCCTATTTTGCACGTTTTGCATTTATTGCATGTTTATAGGCCAGATGCTTCACGGTCAAACAAAAACCGGCCACGCAAAGCATGACCGGTTATGTGAGGCGAATGATTGTCAGAATGTCTGATGGTTAACTGGCATCAAGTGCCTGTTTGAGGTCTGCGAGGATGTCGTCGATATGTTCGATCCCGATTGACAGGCGGACATAACTCTCGCTGACACCCGATGCGGCCAGCTCGGATTGCGAAAGCTGGGAATGGGTTGTTGTGGCCGGATGAATGGCAAGAGAGCGTGTGTCGCCAATATTGGCGACATGATAAAACAGCTTCAGGCTGTTGATGAATTTTTCACCTGCCGCACGTCCTTCCTTAAGTTCGAACCCTAAAAGAGACCCCAAACCACCCTTCAGATAGGTATCCGCACGACGACGGGTTTCCCCTTCCTGCAGGCTGGGATGAATGACCTTGGCGACCTTTGGGTGGTCTTTCAGGAATGCGGCAACCTTGTTGGCATTTTCGCAATGACGTTCCATACGCAGGGGCAGGGTTTCCATGCCCTGAATGATCTGGAATGAACTGAGCGGCGAAGCCGCCGCGCCCAGGTCACGCAAAAGCGTGCAGCGCAGTTTGATGGCATAGGCCACCGGGCCGATCGGTTTGACAGCTTCGGTCCATACAGCACCATGATAGCTGGGATCCGGCTGGTTCAGAAGCGGGAAGCGTTTTGCGTGTTTTTCCCAATCGAAACGACCGGAATCAACAACGACTCCCCCCACCGAAGTGCCGTGACCGGCAATAAACTTGGTCGTCGAATACATGACAATGGCGGCACCATGTTCGATGGGGCGGCACAGCACGGGGGCCGCTGTATTATCGACAACCAGCGGAATACCAAGTTCGTCGCCAATGTCGGCGACTTCGCGCAGCGGGAAAACCTGCAGTTTCGGATTGGGCAGGGTTTCGGCATAGAAGGCGCGGGTTTTGTCGTCGGCCAGTTTGCGGAAGTTTTCCGGGTCGGACGGGTCGGCAAAACGGACCTCAATGCCCATTTGTTTGAATGTATTGGCAAACAGATTCCAGGTTCCGCCATAAAGGTCGGTTGAACTGACAATATTGTCGCCAGCCTGAGCGATGTTCAGGATTGCAAATGTCGTTGCCGACTGGCCCGAGGCCACCGCAACCGCGGCCGCACCGCCTTCAAGGGCAGTGATGCGCTGTTCGAGGACATCATTGGTCGGGTTCATCAGCCGTGTGTATATGTTGCCCAGTTCTTTTAAGGCAAACAGGTCAGCGGCGTGCTGCGTATCGCGAAACTGATAGCTGGTTGTCTGATAAATTGGCACGGCGACCGAACCAGTGGTCGGGTCGGCACGATAGCCAGCGTGCAGGACAATTGTTTCCGGGTTTTTACTGTCGGTCATTTCCGTTTCCCTGTTGCAGTTTTTCCACGTTGGGTCGCAGTAAGACATATTAATTCCATATCGACAAGGTGCGCGCGACATCCGGCCGGGCAGGTACTGGTTATCCCTGATCCGTTCATTGTCGTATTTTGGTATTGTTATGCCGAATTATTTGACATCCGGCATTATTCACGTTTACGTAAAGGGAAACGATACGTCCGGACGAGGAACATCCAATGGAATTTGTCCTTTCAGAAGACCAACAGGCATTTCAGCAAGCCGCCCGCGATTTTGCAGCAGGTGAAATGGCGCCTCATGCTGCACAATGGGATGCAGAACATATTTTCCCCGAAGAGACATTGCGCGCTGCGGCCGAACTGGGCTTTGCCGCGATATATACTCGCGATGATGTCGGCGGTGCCGGATTGGGGCGCCTCGATGCCGCACTTATATTCGAGGAACTGGCAACAGCTTGTCCATCAACGGCGGCTTATCTGTCGATTCATAACATGGCCTGCTGGATGATTGACAGATTCGGCACCGAAACGCAGCGTCAGACCTTCCTGCCGAAACTGACCAGTATGGCCCATTTTGCCAGTTACTGTCTGACTGAGCCAGGTGCTGGTTCGGATGCTGCTTCACTTCGCACGCGTGCGGTGCGCGAGGGTGATCATTATGTGTTGAACGGGGAAAAGGCCTTTATCTCCGGTGGGTCGCGCAGTGACATCTATATTGTCATGGCACGCACCGGCGATGACAGCCCCTCCGGAATTTCCACATTTATTGTCCCCAGGGATGCGCCGGGGCTGTCATTTGGCAAGCTCGAAGAAAAGATGGGGTGGCACAGTCAGCCAACGTCGGCGGTTATTTTCAGTGACTGCAAAATACCGGCGGAAAACCTTCTGGGTGCCGAAGGGGACGGTTTCAAATTCGCCATGAAAGGTTTGGATGGCGGGCGACTGAATATTGCCGCCTGTTCGATTGGTGGCGCCCGGGCCGCGATGGAACATGCGCGCGATCATATGCGGGTGCGTAAACAGTTTGGCAAACCCCTGGAAGCGTTTCAGGCTCTGCAATTCAAATATGCTGATATGGTGACGGAACTGGAAGCTGCGCGTTTGTTGCTGCACAAGGCCGCCTGCAAGCTTGACGCGCAGGATCATGATGCCACACAGTTCTGCGCGATGGCCAAACGGTATGCGACCGATATTGCATTTTCTGTTTGCAATGATGCACTGCAATTGCACGGTGGTTATGGTTATATTCGGGAATATCCCGTTGAACGGCTGCTACGCGATCTGCGTGTGCACCAAATCCTTGAAGGTACAAACGAAATTATGCGGGTTATCATCGCGCGTGCTGCTTTGCGTGATTGATCAGTGCTCGCCTTGAACGTCCAGGAGCCCCGGATATGAACGATGTTGGTGTCGAATTTGTCGTCAATGGTGCGGTGGGTGAAATCCATTTGAACCGGCCCAAAGCCCTAAATGCGCTGACCCTGCCGATGGTGGATGCGATACACCATCAAATGCGTCTTTGGGAACATGACGATGCCATTGCTGTGCTTACCATAGAAGGGGTCGGGGAAAAGGCGTTTTGCGCGGGCGGCGATATTCGGGGGCTTTATGATGCCCGCATGCAGAACAAGCCCGAATTGCTTGATGCCTTTTACCGCCGGGAATATCGGCTAAATCACTATATGTCGGTGTATCCCAAGCCCTGTATTGCCTTGCTGGACGGCATCACAATGGGCGGTGGTGTTGGGGTATCGGTTCATGGTCGCTATCGGGTTGTGACAGAAAAAACCATGTTTGCCATGCCCGAAACCGGTATCGGCTTTTTCCCCGATGTGGGGGGGGGATATTTCCTGCCGCGCTGCCCGGGTGAAACAGGCATGTATCTTGGGTTGACAGGCGCGCGCTTGGCAGCGGCCGATTGCCTTTATACGGGCATAGCAACGCATGGGGCGCAAAGTACGGATATTCCATCACTCAAAAAGGTGCTGGCAACGGCTGATTTTCATGCAGATGGCACGGAATATGAAGCTGTATGTCAGCAGGTGGAAAAGATACTGGCAGCCTATTTCCACGATCATGGACAGGCTGATCTGGAAAATGTTCGGCCGGAGATTGACGCTGTCTTTTCTGCTGAAACCTTGATTGATGTTTTCCGTAAACTTGAAGAATCTGGATCAGAATTTTCAGTTAAAACACTGAAAATGCTAAAATCAAAATCACCAATGGCCTTGGCGGTTACGTTTAAGCAGATCCGTCACGGGGCAAAACTTGATCTGACCGAGGACCTGAAGATGGAGTTTCGCCTTAGCCAGCATATGGTTGAAAAACCTGATTTGTTTGAAGGTGTTCGGGCTGTCATCGTGGACAAGGATCATGAGCCGCACTGGGCTCAGGGAGATGTTGGCCAGGTTGATCCGCGTGATGTGGATGCGTTTTTTGCCCCTTTGCCCGCGGCAAAAGAATTGACGATATAGGTTGTTATAATACCGTTCAGGTCACGCGTATTCGCGCCTGTATGTGATGAACAAATAAAACCGGTATCTACCGGACCATCAGAGGAGACGTTAGAAATGGCAAAGATTGGTTTTGTCGGTTTGGGCAATATGGGCGGTCCGATGGCTGCCAACCTTGTCCGAGCCGGACATGAAGTTAAGGTTTTTGATCTGTCGGCCGAGGCAGTAAAGGCAGCGGTGGATATTGGCGCGACCGCCAGCGCATCTCTGGCGGATGTCGCTGGTGATGTCGAAGCAATCGTCACGGTTCTTCCGGCTGGGAAACATGTGCTGGCAGTTTATGACGGGGCAGACGGACTGTTGAACAATGCGGCACCCGGTACGCTGATGATTGACAGCTCCACCATCGAAGTTGATGCCGCGCGCAAGGCCGCAGAACTGGCCAAACAAAAGGGAATGCGGGCGGTTGATGCCCCCATATCTGGCGGAGTTGCCGGGGCAACAGCGGGGACCCTGACCTTTATGGTCGGCGGCGAAGCAGAAGCATTTGCAGCAGCAGAGCCGATTTTGCAGGCAATGGGCAGCAACATTATTCATGCGGGTGATAGCGGGGCCGGGCAGGCGGCCAAGATTTGCAACAACATGATCCTCGGTGTCAGCATGATTGCGGTCTCCGAGGCGTTTATGCTGGCAAAGCGGCTTGGGGTCGATGCCCAGAAACTGTTTGATATTTCGTCCAAGGCATCTGGCCAGTGCTGGTCGCTGACCAGTTATTGTCCGGTTCCCGGGCCGGTGCCTGCATCCCCCGCCAACCGGGATTATCAGCCGGGTTTTGCTGTTGATATGATGCTAAAGGACTTGAAACTGGCGCAACAAGCGTCGGCATCGGCAAATGCAACCACCCCGATGGGGGCACTGGCCGAAAGCCTGTATGCGATGTATAGCGCAGGTGGTAACGGCGGTCGCGATTTTTCGGCAATTGTCAAAATGCTCGATGGGGAATAACGAAACTTCGTAAGGCAGTTTTGACCCTGGACAGCATAATCCACTATTATGTCATGCGAGGGATTTCGGTCCTTCGCATTTTTTGTATCCAGATTCGGCAGGTTTGGTAGTATTCTGGTTTCCATACCGACTTTTACGCATTCCTGAAGGCGGGAATAAACAAGGGTACCACATTCAGTCATGGCACCAGCTTCATCTAAAAACCGCGAAATTTACATAGAATTCAAGCAGGTAGGCCAATACCTTCGCTGTACTGCCATTGATTCCGTAACGGGAAAAGAGGTTACGGTTGCGGGGCCGGTGTCGCGTAATCCGGAACAACTGAAGCGCGTTGCAATACAAAAACTTGAATACATTTTGAATAAGGAATAAAATATACAATATTGGAAGCGTTGGTTGTTTCTTCTTTATGGTAAAAGATTCTATCCGGGAGTGGGAAAACCGGAGATTCATCCAATTTTCCAAACACGCTTGCAGCCTTTGAACACATGTGTCTAAGGTTTCAATCGTAAATCGCGTTGTCGGACCCAGAACCACAAAAGAATGGTCGCGTCCGGTAACTTAAAAGCGGGGATACCCCGATAACAAAAAGACGGAGGCTGCGGAGGTTTGCGAGGGGGCAATGGGGAGATGGGTTCTTACCCAAAAACATTTGTATATCCTTGTTCTATGCCTGCGGCCTTGCTGTCGAGGACGGCGTTTGTCTGTGCCAAATCTAAGGTTGAGCAATGGATTGGGCTTATTTTTTACAACAATTGATCAATGGTCTGACGCTGGGCGCCATTTATGGGCTCATTGCGATCGGTTACACGATGGTCTATGGCATCATCGGTATGATCAACTTTGCGCATGGCGAAATCTATATGCTGGGCGCTTTTCATTCCCTGATTACGTTCCTGATCTGTCAGGCGGCGGGAATTAGCGGCATTCTGCCGTTAACACTTCTTTTGATGCTGGTTGTATCAATGGTGATGACCTCGGTTTATGGCTGGGGCGTTGAACGCATTGCATATCGACCCTTGCGTGGTTCATTCCGCTTGGCAGCCCTGATTTCTGCCATCGGGATGTCGATTTTCCTTCAGAACTTTGTCCAGATTGCGCAGGGTGCGCGTGTCAAGGCAATGCAGCCCTTTATCAAGGGCGGGATCACGCTGATGGAAAGCCCGAATTTTAATGTTCAGCTAAGTTACATGCAGATCATTATTATCGTGCTGACCTTTGTTCTGATGGTTGTTTTCTCAACCCTGATTGCCAAAACATCGCTTGGACGTGCGCAGCGCGCCTGCGAGCAGGACCGTACGATGGCCGGCCTGCTGGGCATCAATGTCGACCGTACCATTTCAACCACCTTTGTCATGGGCGCTGCCCTGGCCTCGGTCGCCGGGATGATGGTGACACTGTATTACGGCGTGATCGATTTCTATATCGGCTTCCTTGCCGGTGTGAAAGCTTTCACCGCTGCGGTTCTTGGCGGCATTGGTTCTCTTCCAGGCGCAATGCTCGGCGGATTGCTGATTGGCCTTATTGAGTCCTTCTGGTCGGGGTATCTCACCATCGAATACAAGGATGTCGCCACATTCGGCATTCTGGTTCTGGTGCTGATCTTCCGTCCGTGGGGTCTTCTCGGCAAGCCGGAGGTGGAGAAAGTCTGATGTCGTCTTTGCTTACATCTGCGCGTGTTACGCCCGCTGAAATCGCCAAGGAACTCGCGTTCTTTGCCGTCATCGCTTTCATGATGTCGATTATGATCCTCGGCGTGGAAACGGTTGACCGTCCGACCGGGCTGGAACTGGCCCTTCGCTGGGATCTGGTGATCCTTGCTATCGCCTCGACGCTTGTCGGGCGTCTTGGGTTGATCGTTCGTCGCGAACACATGTCGCGTCTATTGCAGGCGGTGCTGATAGTGGTTTCGGCGGTGATGGTGTTTGAAATGTTCGTCCGGTTTCGTGACATGGACGACCGTTGGGCTGCACCTGTTACCTTTGATATGGCCTTTCAAAGCGTTACCAGTGTCATCGTCTTTGTCGCGATGATTGCTGTCGTCTTTGCCATTGCCTATTTTTCGGCCTCCACCAAACGGGTTGTGACCGAGGAAGAAAAAGCTCAAAGCATTTCTTCGCGTTTGCAGGTTGCCTATCGGACAAACACCAAAAAAATCGGTTTTGTCGGGATTCTTTTCTTCTTCATCTTCCCGCTGCTTTTTGGCGAAAACCGGTCTGCCATCGACCTTGCAACCCTTGTGATGATCTACATCATGCTGGGTTGGGGGTTGAATATCGTGGTGGGGCTGGCTGGTCTGCTGGATCTGGGATATGTGGCTTTTTATGCTGTTGGTGCCTATTCCTATGCCCTGTTGTCCCAGCATTTCGGTCTCAGCTTCTGGCTTTGCCTGCCGATGGCGGGTATTTTCTCGGCCAGCTTCGGGATTATCCTTGGTTTCCCGGTTCTGCGCTTGCGGGGGGACTATCTTGCCATCGTGACGCTGGGTTTCGGGGAAATCATCCGTGTTGTCCTGATTAACTGGTACAATCTTACCGGTGGCCCGGACGGTATTGCGTCGATCGAACGTCCGTCTTTCTTCGGTCTGGCGGAATTCTCGCGCCGGGTACCAGAAGGTGTCACAAGTTTTTCCGACTTGTTTGGCATCGATTATTCGTCGATGCACCGCCTGATTTTCCTGTATTATCTGATCCTTATTCTCGCCTTGGTGACGAACTTTGTCACCATGCGCCTGCGCAAGTTGCCGATCGGCCGGGCATGGGAAGCATTACGCGAGGATGAAATCGCCTGTCGTTCGCTTGGCATTAATCCGACCAATACCAAACTTTCGGCGTTTGCCATTGGGGCCATGTTTGGCGGCTTTGCCGGGGCGTTCTTTGCTACCCGTCAGGGCTTTATCAGCCCGGAAAGCTTCACCTTTCTTGAATCGGCCGTCATCCTGGCCATCGTTGTGATGGGCGGCATGGGCAGTCAGATCGGGGTGGTTCTTGCGGCGATCGTCATGATCGGTTTCCCGGAAATGTTCCGTGAACTGGCCGAATATCGCATGCTGATTTTCGGGGCAGGGATGGTTGCCATCATGTTGTGGCGTCCGCGCGGCCTTCTGTCTTTCCGTGATCCGACGATTTTGCTGAATATGAGCAAAAAAGAAAAAGTTGCCGGAGAAAACTCATGACCGACAACAAATTGCTTGAAGTCGAACATCTTACAATGCGTTTCGGCGGTCTGGTGGCGATTGATAATCTGTCCTTTACTGCCAATAAACGTGAGATTACCGCGATTATCGGTCCGAATGGTGCGGGTAAAACCACGGTTTTTAACTGCCTTACGGGCTTTTATGTTCCGACCGAGGGCCGTCTGACATTGCACGCCAAAGATGGTCCGCGCCTTTTGGAACGTGCCGAGGGTTTCAGGATTTCGCGCAACAACGGAGTTGCCCGTACTTTCCAGAATATTCGTCTGTTTACCGGGATGACTGTTTTGGAAAACCTGATTGTCGCCCAGCATAACCGTCTGATGGATGCCTCCCTGTTTTCACTGGCCGGGCTATTCAATTTGAAGCGATATGCCAGTGCCGAAAAGGAGGCTCTGGAAAGGGCGAAGTTTTGGCTGAACAAGACGGGTCTGTACGAATTTGCAGACTGGAATGCCGGTAATCTTCCCTACGGCAATCAGCGTCGCCTTGAAATTGCCCGTGCAATGTGCGTCGAACCGTCACTTCTCTGCCTTGACGAGCCGGCGGCAGGCCTCAATCCGCGTGAATCTGCGGAATTGAACCTGCTATTGCAGAGCATCCGTGACGAGCAGGGCATTGGTCTGTTGCTGATCGAGCACGATATGAGCGTGGTCATGCAGATTTCAGACCATGTGATCGTGCTCGATTACGGCAAGAAAATTGCAGACGGAAACCCCGATGCCGTGAAGAACGACCCGGCGGTGATCCGTGCGTATCTTGGTGAAGAAGAAGATGACGAACTTCCGCCGGAAGTCGCCAGTGATCTTCACCTTGATCCGAAGGCGCAGTGAGGGAGACATCGATATGACCATGTTGAAAATTGAAGGTGTGCATACCTTCTACGGTAATATCGAAGCCCTCAAGGGCATTGATATGGAAGTCAATGAAGGTGAAATTGTCACGCTGATTGGTGCCAATGGTGCGGGCAAAACAACCCTTCTGATGACATGCTGCGGGGCCCCGCAGGCGACAAAGGGGCGTATCCTGTTTGAAGGTACCGACATCAGCCGGATGCCGACACACGAGATATGTCAGCTTGGCATTCAGCAGTCACCGGAAGGACGCCGTATTTTCCCGCGGATGTCGGTCTATGAAAATCTGCAAATGGGGGCCTGTACCCAGGATCCCAAGCATTTCGATTCAGACCTGGAAATGGTGTTTGACCTGTTTCCGCGTCTTAAGGAACGCATCAGCCAGCGTGCCGGTACCATGTCGGGTGGTGAACAGCAAATGTTGGCGATTGGTCGCGCCCTGATGGGCCGTCCGCGTCTGTTGTTGCTCGATGAGCCTTCGCTGGGGCTGGCGCCGCTGGTGGTCAAGCAGATTTTTGACACCATCAAAAAGATCAACAAGGAAAACAAGGTAACTGTGTTCCTGGTTGAACAGAACGCCTTCCATGCGTTGAAACTCGCACATCGCGGCTATGTCATGGTTAATGGCAACATTACCATGTCCGGTGGCGGCGCTGAATTGCTGGCAAATCCCGAAGTGCGCGCGGCGTATCTTGAAGGTGGACACTAGGAGAAAGCGTAATGGAAGCAATTACAGGTACCAGCCTTGGTGTCACAATCGGGATTACGATTATCCTGATGGGCTTTTGCGCCATGATGACCGGTCAGGCCGTCGCCAATACCTGGCGTCCAGTGGGTCATCTTGTGCCTTATTCAATTCTGCTGGGGTTAACATCCCGTTTTCTTGGATACGCCCTGTTTGGCGGTGAACTGCTGTCATTGTCCGGGTTCATCTTTGACACGGTGATCCTGTTTGCCATTGCCATGACCTCTTTTCGGGTTGTGCGGGTGAACAAGATGCTGTCCCAGTATCCCTGGTTGTATGAGCGTGTTGGCCCATTTGCCTATCGTTCTCGCGAAGGGGTTGAATGAAATAACATTTCACCAACATGTCTATACAACCATTTGTTGGTGAAGAGTGGATTTGTACTATTGCACACTCGTAACGGGGTGCTAGAGTACCAGGAGATGAAACCGGTAAATGGACAAAATAACCAGGCCGGTTTCATATCCTAAAAGATGGTTCTGGCATGGTGTCGGAACCAACCTTTGGAACAGGGAGACTTCTCTTATGTCGAAAACCAAGCTTGGCCTTCTGGCAACTGCATCTGCGCTTGTCCTGTCGATGGGGGCGGCAAAGGCTGACATCACCATTGCAACCGTTGGCCCAATGACCGGTCCATATGCTGCATTCGGTGAACAGATGCGTCAGGGTGCAACCAAAGCGGTTGAAGATATCAATGCGGCCGGTGGTGTGAACGGTGAAAAGCTGGTTCTGGAAGTTGGCGATGATGCCTGCGATCCCAAGCAGGCTGTTGCTGTTGCCAACCAGTTGGTGAGCAAGGATGTGGCCCTTGTTGCCGGTCACTTCTGCTCGGGTTCGTCTATCCCGGCATCGGAAGTGTACAATGAAGAAGGCATCATTCAGATTTCACCGGCTTCGACCAATCCGCAGCTGACGGAACGTGGTCTGGACAACGTGTTCCGCGTTTGCGGCCGTGACGATCAGCAGGGTGAAGTTGCCGGTAAATATCTGGCGAAACATTTTGCGGATAAACGTATTGCCATCGTTCATGACAAACAGGCTTATTCCAAGGGGCTTGCCGACGAAACCAAGAAGTTCCTGAATGAGGCTGGCGTCAAGGAAGTGATGTATGAAGCCATCACGCCGGGCGAAAAAGACTATTCGGCACTGGTGACAAAGCTGAAATCCGAAAATGTCGATGTGCTGTATTATGGTGGCTATCATACCGAACTTGGTTTGATTGTGCGTCAGATGCGTGCTCAGGGTATGGATACGCTGGCAATGTCTGGTGATGCGATCAACACCCTGGAATACTGGTCCATTACGGGTGATGCCGGTGCTGGCACCATGTTCACCGCTGGTCCGGCACTTGAAAAAGATCCGCGTAACGCCGATCTCGTCAAATATTTTGAAGCCAAAGGCTACAAACCGGAAGGTTACACTCTCTATACCTACGGTGCGATTCAGGCTTGGGCAGAGGCCGCAAATAAAGCTGGTACGACCGACTTTGATCCGGTTGTCAAAGAACTCAAGAGCGGAGACAAATTTGATACCGTCCTTGGTTCAATCTCTTTTGACTCCAAAGGTGACGTTGCAGCACCGGGTTACGTTTTCTACAAGTGGGAAAACGGCACTTACGATTATGCAGACTAAGTCTTGCTAATCTGGGGTGATTTCCTTTTAGTCCGGCGTGTCATGCGCCGGACTTTTCTTTTGGAACGCACGGCGCTATTTGCCAAGCCTCGCGTTTTAAAAATGATTTTCGTTTACTTGCAAAAAAGAAAGCTCAAATACAGTTTTATATCAGATAAATAAAAGGCGCCCTTGCAGTAAGGGCGCCGGAAAGCAAGTTTATTAAAGGCTATCGCGGCTTTGGATCAATCAGCTTTGCGGCCAAGCCCGATCTTTTTGGCAAATTGCGAACGCTGCTTTGCATAATTGGGCGCTACCATCGGATAATCGGCCGACAAACCCCATTTTGCACGGTATTCTTCCGGTGTCATATCATAAGTAGTACGAAGATGACGTTTAAGCATTTTCAGTTTTTTGCCGTCTTCAAGACAGATAATATAGTCATCACCAATTGATTTCTTGATCGGGACCGCCGGTTTCAGCGGCTCTTCTTCCTCAATCTCCTCGACACCCCGTAAATCTTCAAGTGACCGGAAGGTTGTTGTGATCAGTTCCGGAAGCTGTGTTGCTGCAAGCGCATTGTTGCTGACATAAGCCGAAACGATATCGACTGTCATTTGCAGAAGCTCATCACGATCAAAGGTGTCATTTGGAACGTCATTCATTTTTTCTTGCGTCCTTAAACCAGTCCCCAAGTGCGGCAAACAATGCGGCAGGAAGGGTAGATAATCAGCATTTACGTTTGTTCAATAATGGCGGAAAAATTTAGAGCAAACGTCATTTTTATACTTAACAAATAACATTAATTCAAACAAAGGTACAGCGGTATAGTTGACAGGAAAAAATGACATTTCGCTTATTCCTGTAATATAGTCAATTTCTGCACGATGACTAGGATGTTACCCGATTTTTCGAGATTTATTTATCGCAGGCCTCGCAGCTAATGCCCTGTATTTGAATGATGCCGAACCAATGATCACGCAGCCAAGTGCTTTTGGTCGCACAATGCGCATAGCAGAACCCACACCTGACAGCGCGACTGTGCGTTGGCATCGTGATGGTGATGTGCTAAAAGGCGCTCAAATTTCACTGTCAGTTTGAAAAGGGTGCTGGGAATGTCGACCAAAACCATTGCGATTGCTGCCGATCACGGCGGTGTCGACCTCAAAACCTTGATCGTCTCGCAGCTTACCGGGCAGGGATACGAGGTTCTTGATCTTGGAACTGATGGTTCCGAATCAGTTGATTATCCCGATTATGCCTATGCCGTGAGCAAAACCATTATCGAGGGGAAAGCGCAAAGCGGTATTTTGGTGTGCGGATCCGGCATTGGCATGAGCATCGCGGCAAACCGGTATCCCGAAATTCGCGCTGCCCTGGTTCATGACCGGCTTTCGGCTGAATTGTGCCGTCAGCACAATAACGCAAACGTGTTGTGTCTTGGCGCCCGCCTGTTAGGGGAGGCCGTAGCGCTGGATTGTGTCAACGTGTTTGTTTCGACGGCTTTTGAAGGCGGACGCCATCAACGCCGTGTTGAAAAGCTCACTCACCCCGAATAATCGAATTTGCCATATGGCACGCACCAGGGCTCTTGGGCTCTTTATTTTCCGTTTTATCGAAAGGCTCGCGCATGTCTTTTAACGGCTTTTTCTCAACCGGCCTGTCAGACGCAGACCCGGCACTGTTCAAATCCATCTCCGACGAGCTTGACCGTCAGAAAAACCAGATCGAACTGATTGCCTCGGAGAACATCGTTTCCAAGGCGGTGATGGAAGCGCAAGGGTCGGTACTGACCAACAAATATGCCGAAGGTTATCCGTCACGCCGCTATTATGGTGGCTGCGAATATGTTGATGTTGCCGAAGAGCTGGCCATTAATCGGGCAAAAGAACTGTTTGGTTGTGAATTCGTCAACGTTCAGCCGCATTCGGGTGCGCAGGCCAATGGTGCCGTTATGCTGGCACTTCTTCAGCCGGGTGATACTGTTCTGGGCATGTCGCTTGATGCCGGTGGTCACCTGACACATGGCGCGCGACCGGCCCAGTCGGGTAAATGGTTCAACGCCATTCAGTATGGCGTACGTGAACAGGACTTCCTGATTGATTATGATGATGTTGAAGCCCTGGCTGTCGAGCATAATCCGAAACTGATCATTGCCGGTGGCTCGGCCATTCCCCGCCAGATCGATTTCAAACGTTTCCGTGAAATCGCCGATAAAGTTGGCGCTTATTTGATGGTCGACATGGCGCATTTTGCCGGTTTGGTCGCTGGTGGCGTTCACCCGAGCCCGCTGCCCTATGCCGATGTTGTTACCACGACCACCCATAAAACGCTGCGTGGTCCGCGGGGCGGCATGATCCTGTCGAACAACCTGGAAATCGGCAAAAAAATCAATTCGGCCGTCTTTCCGGGCCTGCAGGGTGGCCCGCTGATGCACGTTATTGCGGCCAAGGCCGTTGCCTTTGGCGAGGCACTGCGTCCGGAATTCAAGGCCTATGCCCAGCAGGTTGTTGATAATGCCCGGGTGTTGGCGGATGTTATCCAGTCGCGCGGGTTCAATATTGTCACCAATGGTACAGACACCCATTTGATGCTGGTTGATTTGCGGCCAAAGGGGTTAAAGGGCAACGTTGCTGATGTGGCGCTCGAGCGGGCAGGGATCACCTGTAACAAAAACGGTATTCCGTTTGATACCGAAAAGCCGACGGTAACTTCGGGCATTCGTCTTGGCACACCCGCGGGCACCACGCGCGGTTTCGGCACCGAAGAATTCAAGCTGATTGGCAAGCTGATTGCCGATGTTCTTGATGCACTGGTTGATCAGCCGGAAGGTGATGCTGAAGTTGAAGCTTCGGTGCGGGCCCAGGTTCAGGACCTTTGCAACAAGTTCCCGATCTATAGCTGATTTCTCTGAAATATAGCGAGAACAGATAATGCGCTGTCCGTTTTGCAGTCACGACGATACCCAGGTGAAGGACTCTCGTCCGACCGAGGAAAACCATGCCATTCGTCGGCGTCGGTTTTGTCCGGCTTGCGGGTCACGCTTCACCACATTTGAACGTGTTCAATTGCGGGAATTGATGGTGGTTAAAAAAGACGGACAGCGCGAACTTTTTGATCGCGACAAGCTGGCAAGGTCTATTTTTCTGGCCTGCCGCAAACGTCCGATCGAGGATGAACGCGTTGAAAAGGCCCTGAATGGTATTCAGCGCCGTCTTGAAAGCAGTGGTGAAAGCGACATTACGACAGATACCATCGGCGGTATTGTGATGGAGGCATTACATGCCCTCGATCAGGTGGCTTACGTACGTTATGCCTCTGTTTACAAGGATTTCTGTGAAGCCAAGGATTTTGAGGCTTTCGTGGAAAACATGCAGGATAGCGAAGAGGCATCGGAATAGGAATCATGCCCGGGGCGATCTTTAGTGATGATGACCGTCATTTTATGCGGGTTGCCCTCAGCCTGTCGCGGCGCGGATTGGGAAATGTCTGGCCTAATCCGGCTGTAGGATGCGTTATTGTATCTGCCCAGGGCGAAATAGTTGGTCGGGGTTGGACCAAGCCCGGCGGGCGTCCCCATGCGGAACGGGTTGCACTTGATCAGGCCGGTAAGAATGCGCAGGGCGCAACAGCCTATGTTACACTGGAACCGTGCAGTCATTTTGGCAAATCACCGCCTTGCGCCCTTGGCTTGATCGAGGCGGGGGTTTCCCGTGTGGTCAGTGCCCTGGAAGACCCTGATCCCCGGGTTTCCGGGCGCGGTCATCAAATGTTGAAAGATGCCGGTATTGTTGTTCAAACTGGCCTTATGGCGTCAGAGGCCTACGCGCATAATGCCGGTTTTCTAATGCGTGTGAGCGCAAACAGGCCGCTTGTGACATTAAAGCTGGCAGGCAGCCTTGATGGGCGTTCCAGCCTGGCCAATGGGGCCAGCCAATGGATTACAGGCGGCCGTGCCAGGGAAAAAGGCCATTTTTATCGCGCCAATCACGATGCCATTCTTGTTGGTGCCACGACGGTTCTGGCGGATAATCCTGATTTGCGATGTCGCATTCCTGGTCGACAACAGAACTCTCCCGTCAGGATTATTCTGGATCGAACCGCTTGTATCTCGCCCGATTGTCATCTGGCGCGTTCAGCAGGCGAAACACCGACCTGGCTGCTCGTCGCATCCCAATATAAAGCACGCGCTGAAAAGAATTTTGCCCAAACAGCCGTAAAAGTGTTTTCCGCCCGATGCGCGGACGGACATTTTGACCTACATGATGTATTGCATGTTCTTGCAGAACAGGGGCTTACGCGTATTCTTGTCGAAAGTGGCGGGGCGCTTGCCGCGGCTTTTGTGCGGCAAGACCTGGTCGACAGGATTCTGCATTTTCAGGCCCCTGGCATTATCGGTGCGGACGGGCGAGGCCTTATTGCGGAACTGGGGTTGGATAACCTCGGAAATATGCCGCGTTTCAACCGTCGCTCAGTTGAGGCCGTTGGTCAGGATGTTTTGATAAGTTACGATAAAATAACGGATTAATTTATATGTTTACTGGCATTATCACCGATATCGGAACCGTTCGTAAAATTGAAAAAAAGGGTGATACCCGGTTCGAGTTCACGACGGCATTCGATACGTCAAAAATTGACCTGGGTGCATCGATAGCATGTAGTGGTGCCTGCATGACGGTTGTTGAAAAGGGCGAGGGGTGGTTTGCGATCGAAGCCTCGGCCGAAAGTCTGGCAATGACCACAATGGGCGATCTTGATGTCGGGAGCCGTGTGAATCTTGAGCAATCCCTCCGTCTGGGCGACGAACTTGGCGGGCATATTGTCTCGGGGCATGTTGACGGTGTGGCAATCCTGACGGCATTGCATCCTGAAGGCGATTCCATGCGCATGACCTTCGAGCTACCCGCCGAATTTGCCCGTTACGTTGCCCGCAAGGGATCAATCACGCTTGATGGTGTTTCCCTGACGGTGAACGAGGTTGAGGGCAACAGTTTTGGCATTAACGTCATCTCGCATACCCAGGCTCACACCACCCTGGGCGGTCGTAAAGTGGGCGATCGGTTTAATTTTGAAATCGATATGCTGGCCCGTTATGTAGCCCGAATGGTTGGAAAGGACTGATCGTTATGCCGCATCGTCATTTGTCGCCCATCGAAGATGTTATCGAGGAAGCCCGCAACGGGCGCATGTTCATTCTTGTAGATGATGAAGATCGCGAGAATGAAGGGGATCTGGTGATACCGGCCCAAATGGCGACACCAGAGGCCATTAATTTTATGGCGACGCACGGGCGCGGTTTAATTTGTCTGACACTGGAATCCACCCGGTGCGATCATTTGGGGTTGTCTTTAATGACGGCAACCAACGGAACACGGCACGAAACCGCGTTTACCGTGTCGATCGAGGCCAAAACCGGTGTAACCACCGGCATTTCGGCCCCTGATCGTGCCCGGACGATTGCGGTTGCCATCGATCCGACAAGTGACCGGCATGACATTGTGACACCAGGGCATGTTTTCCCGTTGCGTGCGCGTGATGGCGGCGTTCTGGTCCGTGCGGGCCATACCGAGGCATCGGTGGATATTGCCCGCCTGGCGGGGCTTAATCCGTCGGGGGTGATTTGCGAGATCATGAATGAAAACGGCGAAATGGCCCGTTTGCCCGAACTGGTGGAATTTGCGCAAAAGCACAATTTGAAAATCGCCCAGATTGCCGATTTGATCCGGTACCGTCGCAAGCATGAAAAAGTTGTGCAACGTAAAGCGACCACCAAAATCGAAAGCATTCATGGCGGTGAATTTGATCTGCATCTGTTTGTTAATACTCTGAACTATGCCGAGCATGTTGCCCTGACCAAAGGCGATATTTCGGATGGCGCACCTGTGTTGACGCGTGTTCACGCCTTAAATGTGCTTGAGGATGTGCTGGGCGACCGCCAGACCGGGCATGGTGGTGATTTGCATGCCGCGATGAATGCTGTTGCCGAGGAAGGAAGGGGTGCTATTGTCCTTATCCGCGAGGCACGTGCCAATAGCCTTTCCAGTGCTGTTGCCGGCCTTATCGACCGTCACGGGGGTGATGGATCAGGATTGCGTAATGATATTGCGGGCACAGACTCGGTAGACTCAGATCTTAGGGACTACGGTGTCGGCGCCCAGATTTTGCATGATTTGGGAGTGCGAGACATGATTTTGCTCTCAAACACCAAACGTCACATCGTAGGGCTTGACGGATTTGGTCTAAATCTGGTTGATCAGCGTCCGCTTTGCGTCTCGGAGGAAAAATGAAAAGCACAAGTTCCCCGCACATCCTGATTGTTGATGCGCCATATTACACCCATATCGTTGAGGATCTGGTGAAAGGTGCTGCCAGCACGCTTGAATCGGCCGGGGCAACCTGGGACCGTCTTTCCGTTAGCGGTGCCTTCGAGGTTCCCATTGCGATCCGCTATGCCGTGCAGTCGATGAATGAACTGGCAACCGGCCCGCGTTATGACGGTTATATGGCGCTTGGCTGTGTGATCCGCGGGGAAACCACGCATTATGATCATATCTGTAACGAAGCCAACCGGGCGCTGATGCAGCTTTGCCTGGATTACAACCTGGCCATCGGCAATGGTATTCTGACCGTTGAAAACGAAGCCCAGGCTTTGGCACGTGCCAGCGCGGACGAAAAAAACAAGGGCGGCGAGGCTGCCAATGCCGTTCTGCGTATGATCGAAGTTCAAAACCATTTTGGAATACATCACAAGTAATGACCGACAAATCGAAACCCTCCATCGCCCAGCGTCGTAGTGCCGCGCGTTTTGCCGCCATACAGGCATTGTATCAGGCTGATCTGTCGCAGGCTGGCGCAGGGCGTGTTGTGCAGGAATATTCCGAATTCCGCCTTGATGGACAGGGGCAGCGTGACAGTGACGAACCGAATGAAAACCTGATTGATCCGGATCGCGGTTTTTTTGCCGATCTGGTGCAGGGTGTTGAAAACCGGTTGATTGATATTGATGCCCTGATTGACGGTGCCCTTGAAAAAGGCTGGACGACAAAACGGCTGGAATCTGTTTTGCGCAGCATCATGCGGGCCGGGACCTATGAATTGATGATGCGTGAAGATGTTCCGATGCGGGTTGTCATCACCGAATATGTGGATGTAGCGCATTCGTTTTTTGATGAAAACGAACCCCGTTTGGTCAATGCGGTACTGGACCGTATCGGTAAATCATTGCGTCCGCTTGAAGCAAATAAGGAGTGATCCGTGCAGCGATCAGGTGAATTTGAACTGATCGCACGCTGTTTCACGCCGATTGCCCGTGATTCGGCGGCATCGTTGGGTTTATCCGACGATGCCGCTATTTTTTCACAAAGTCCCGGGAAAAGCAGCGTTGTAACGTGCGATGCGTTAGTGGCCGATGTGCATTTTCGCGCTGTTGATACGCCGGAAACCATTGCGCGCAAGGTCTTGCGCGTTAATTTGTCCGATATTGCGGCAATGGGCGCACAGCCAACCGGTGTCGTGCTGGCCTGTGGCTATAATCGCGATCTGCCGGAAGACTGGATTGTCGCTTTTGCCCGCGCCTTTGGCGATGATTGTGCCCATTGGGGGGTCGAGCTTTATGGCGGTGATACAGTTTCGACAAATGGCCCCAGCTTTTTCAGTTTAACAGCAATAGGGGAGGTTGTTGCCAAACATGCCTTGCGGCGTGATGCGGCAAAACCAGGGGATGTGGTTGCTGTTACCGGAACTTTGGGGGATGCCGCGCTCGGGCTGGCGATATTGCAAAATCGGCTGGCACTGGCCCAACAGCATCTGAGCGCGTTTTTAACGGATCGCTATTTGCTGCCGCAGCCCCGACTGCAAACCGGGATGCAGGCATCTGCGCTTGGGCGACGTATTGCTGCAATGGATATTTCGGATGGGTTGGCAGGCGATATTCGGAAAATTGCTGAGGCCTCCAATGTCGGTGTGATTCTGGATCAGGCCGCCATTCCGCTATCTGCTGCGGCCAGGGCGGCTGTTAATCAGGACGAGACCTGCTGGCAGCAGATTATGACGGGTGGCGATGATTACGAACTTCTGTTGTGCGGACCAGTGGACGACATAGCCCGTTTAGGAAATGATGTTACTGTTATTGGCACGGTAACAGACACACCAGGCGAGATTTTAATGACATCCCTGGATGGCAAAATGGCCGAACTCGCCAAAGGCGGATTCGACCACTTTTCAACATCTTAAAATCTTTTCCTGATTTGATAAATCATATCAGGACAGCGTTATTTTGCGGTGTCGCTAAAGCGCCCGAGATTGCCAAATAGCTGTTGCAGAATGGTCAGTTCGCGGCCCGCCGTCGGTGTAACGCGATCGCTGGGTTCAACCCGTTTGCCATCTTCAAGATGATATTCTTTCACCAGATCAACCCGGTTTGCCGCGTCAAAGCTGATAACGACCACTTCCTGCTTGGTGACTTCCGGCTTGAAAAAGGCCAGCGTTTCAACCTGGCGCGAGATATAAAGCCACACATTTGGATCAAATGTTGCAACGCTTGATGGTGTTCCAAGGAGATCGGTCACATCCCCCTTGGTCGATTGTCCGACCTTGATCTGGGCCAGATCTTCAGGCTCTGGCAAATTGCCACGATTGGCTATTTGTGGGCTACAGGCGGCAAGATAGGCGGCGGTTAAACCGGCGACGCAAAAAAAGGTGAAGCGTTTTAGTCTTGAATCCATTGAACCCACCGGATTGATCCGTTTGTTGACATCTTAAATGAATTGCCTTGAGTTTCAGCGCAGAGCGCATGATAGTGCCGGGCAACAGAACGGGACGTGTGTCCCGAAAAATTTTAAGGCATTCTGCTTGCTGTGGCACGAATGTCAACGAAGGAGTGGCACCTTGTTCGGCTGGTTAACAAAAAAAGGCAAAAACCCTGATTCTGCCTATGCGTTATATACTGCTTTGGTGAGCCAGGCGCGCCAGCCCGAATTTTATTTAAGGGGTGGAGTTGCCGATACAAAGGAAGGTCGGTTTGATCTGATTCTGGTTCATGCCTTTATGCTGTTTCGGCGCATGAAAGGCAGCTCTGCACAAAAAGAACTTGCCCAGCAGGTATTTGATGTGATGTTTGCTGATCTTGATCAGAATATGCGGGAAATGGGGATTGGCGATGTTGGTATCCTCAAACGCATACGCAAAATGTCAGAATCCTATCATGGTCGCATTGTCGCCTATGAGGAGGGTGTTCTAGCCGGTGAAGCCAGCCTGGCTGCGGCACTGGATCGCAACCTGTTTGCCGATACCCAGGTCACACCCGATCAGCTTGCAGCAATGACGGCCTATGTTTTTGCCACGTTAGAGCATCTTTCACTTTTGGATGATGATGCGCTTTTGCGTGGTGAAGTCTCGTTTCCGGCGCCACCATACGAAGCAGCCGGACAGTAAAAACTGAAAACAAAAGAGCTTACGTAATGTCTGAACATCTGACGCCGGAATTTTCGCGCATTGTCAAAGTGCACGAACTTACCGCCAAGAAAACCACCCATGATATTGAAGCCACTGCTGCCGAGCGCGCGGCTCTTTCTGACCGGTTCGATTTGGTTGGTATCGAAAAACTGGTGGCCAAATTGACCCTGACTGTTGCCGGAAATGGTGAAGTCACCGTGCGCGGGCCGTTGCATGCCGAAATTACACAGCGTTGTGTTGTTTCCCTGGAGCCGGTGCCCGAAACCGTTGATGATGAAATCGAGGTTCTGTATTCCCCGCATGTCAGCGAAGATAACCTGCCATCGACCGCAGATGACCTTGAAGGTCTGAGCGAAGAAGAACTGATGGCATTGCTTGACCAGCCTGAACCCTTGACCGATGGTGAAATTGATCTTGGTGAAGTGGCATCCCAGTTTCTGGCCATTTCAATGGACCCGTATCCGCGCAAGGAAGGGGTCGATATTGATGATTTCGCCGAGGAAGAGGAAGTTGAGGAAAAGCCGAACCCGTTCGCCAAACTGGCGGGCCTGAAGGAAAAACTGGAAAACAAGAACTGAAGCTTCTGATGCTTTACCTTGTGCCGCAACGGAATTTCCGGTAATTACGGGCGTTCCGGGCGTATCTCGCTGAACCGCGGCGCAAACCGGTTTCGCGGCGGTTACGTTTTCCTGTATATAATGTTTAAAACAACGACAAGAGAATACATTGCCTGAACAGGTTCGCATTTCACTTGACGCGATGGGGGGAGACCACGCGCCCGACATGGTGGTCGCGGGGGCTGAAATCGCGCTTAAACGCTTGCCGCATTTGAAGTTCTTGATGTATGGCGACGAGGCGCGGATCAAACCGCTTCTGGATAATTGTCCGGAAGTTGCGGCTGTGACCGAGGTCCGCCATGCAACGCAGGAAGTCACGATGGATGACAAGCCATCTGTTGCCCTGCGTCAGCGTCGTGACTCCAGTATGCGTCTGGCGATCAACGCCGTAAAAGAAGGCGACGCCCAGGGTGTCGTTTCTGCCGGAAATACCGGCGCATTAATGGCTATGGCGAAATTTGTTCTTAAAACATTGCCGGGAATTGATCGTCCGGCAATCGCCACTTATATGCCAACCCAGCGTGGTGAGACCATCGTGCTGGATTTGGGAGCCAATATTGAATGCAATGAAGAAAACCTGGTGCAGTTCGCCTTGTTGGGCGAAGTTTTTGCCCGGGTTTTGTTTGGCATCGAAAAACCTTCCGTAGGGTTGCTAAATGTTGGCATAGAGGAACTCAAGGGCAATGAGTCGGTGAAAAAGGCAGCATCGATCCTGCGGGAAATCAATTTGCCCATCCAGTTTGCCGGTTTCGTCGAGGGGGACGATCTGGCAAAAGGGACTGTAGATGTCATTGTTACCGACGGTTTTACCGGAAATGTTGCCCTGAAGACGGCAGAGGGAACCGCACGTCTTTTGGTGCATTTCCTGCGCGAAACCTTTCGCAGTTCTTTTTGGGCAAAAATTGGGTATTTGCTGGCACGTCGTTCACTTCAGCGTTTTCGCGAACGCATGGACCCGCGTCGTTATAATGGCGCGATGCTTTTGGGGCTCAATGGTATTGCAGTCAAAAGTCACGGTGGCACGGATGCCTTGGGGTTTTCCAATGCCATAGGGGTGTGTCACGACCTGATTGCCAACCGGCTGAATGAAACGATCAAGGCGGAAATTGCCTCTTTCGAGGCCGATATGTCCAAGGCTGAAGTCAAAGACCCCGATATTGCGCCTGAAGATACCGCACAATAATCCCTTGTTTAAACCTTCGCATATTGGCAGTTCATCATCATGACCATTCGTTCACGCATCATTGGTTGCGGTTCCTATCTTCCTTCTAATGTGCTGACCAACGAGGAGCTTTCGCGCCGTGTCGACACGACGGATGAATGGATTGTCGCCCGTACGGGCATTCGTCAGCGCCATATCGCGGCCGAAAACGAAACAACCAGTGATCTGGCCTATCATGCTGCTGTTCAGGCGATGGAGCATGCCCGGGTCTCGGCCTCTGACATCGATATGATCATTGTTGCCACGGCCACACCGGATAATACTTTTCCGGCGACGGCAACAAAGATTCAGCATCGCCTTGGTGTGGTCGGTTTTGCCTTTGATGTGCAGGCGGTTTGTTCGGGCTTTGTTTATGCGCTGACAACGGCGGATATGTATATTCGCAATGGTCAGGCCAAAACCGTTCTTGTGATTGGTGCCGAGACTTTTTCGCGCATTCTTGACTGGGAGGACCGTCGGACCTGCGTGTTGTTTGGTGATGGAGCAGGGGCCGTTATTGTGCAAGGATATGAAGGAACCGGCACAATTGAAGACCAGGGTATTCTAGCATCGCGACTTCATTCTGATGGCAGTAAATACGAACTGCTTTATGTCGATGGCGGGCCGTCTTCAACCCAGACCGTGGGGCACCTTCAAATGGAAGGCCGCGAGGTTTTCCGTCATGCTGTTACCAATCTGGCATCGGTTATTCGTGAAGTCCTTGCAGATACAGGGATCGATGCAGAGCAAATCGATTGGCTGGTGCCGCATCAGGCCAACCAGCGCATTCTGGATGGTACAGCGCGTAAATTTGGCATTTCGCCGGATCGTGTGGTCGTGACGGTTGACCGTCATGCCAACACATCAGCGGCGTCCATTCCGCTGGCGCTAAGTGAAGCCGTGCATGACGGACGTATCAAGCGCGGCGATATTGTTGTTCTTGAGGCAATGGGCGGCGGATTTACCTGGGGCGCTTCGCTGGTAAGGTGGTAAAATTTAAACCTGTTTTGACGGTAAAAATTGGTCAAAATCAGGAAAAACAATTAAAAATCAGTGATTTGGCGTAAAAAGTGCAACTTTCCGCCACAATCGAGTGTATCCTATTGATATTGACTGATTTAGCCACCAACTATACCTTTGTGTTCATTGCCCTGTTATGAGGAGGCGGTCTGCATGTCGGAAACAACGGTTACCCGCGCCGATCTAGCCGAAGCGGTCTATCAGGAAGTCGGCCTGTCGCGAAATGAATCTGCCCAGTTGCTGGAAACAGTTCTGGATGAAATCTCCAGTGCGCTGATTCGGGATGAAGTTGTCAAAATATCATCTTTTGGCAGTTTTTCTGTTCGCAGCAAGGGCGAACGTATCGGTCGAAACCCGAAAACGGGCGAAGAAGTACCGATTCTGCCCCGTAAAGTGCTCGTTTTCAGACCGTCTCAGGTTCTCAAATCGCGCATTAACGCTTAAATTTACGAATAAACGCGATCAATGAAAAATGAATTGGGGGAGACGGCGAAAAGTCGCCGTACCATGAAATCTGACTCTGCTTTCAGAACAATCAGCGAGGCGGCAACCGAATTGGGCTTGCAGCAGCACGTTCTTCGTTTTTGGGAGCAGAAATTTCCGCAAATCAAACCGATGAAGCGGGCTGGTGGCCGTCGTTATTACCGACCGGATGATATTGAGTTTCTAAAAGGTATTCGTGCCCTGCTGCACGATCAGGGTTATACCATCAAAGGTGTGCAAAAGCTGATCGCGCAAAATGGTGGTACGTTGCCAGGTGGTGCAATTCGTCCCGCGACGCAGAATGTTTCGTCAGAGAATGGCGAACCTGTGTTTCGCGCCGAATCAGTTTCGGGCGATTCCGTTGATGTTGTTTCAGATTCGCCAAATAAAGTGATTGATCGACAATCTTTGATGAACGTTCTAGGCGAACTTGAAGGGTTGCAATCGCTTTTGAAGGCTGCTCTTCAGGAAGTGAAAAAAAATCCATAAAAATCATTTGCGTCTTGGGCGCGGCAGGGCTATGTATCTGTCCGCGCCGCAAGGCGCACATCGGTCGGAGCGTGGCGCAGCCTGGTAGCGCACCTGCATGGGGTGCAGGGGGTCGGAGGTTCGAATCCTCTCGCTCCGACCAATTCCTTCTTGGAAATAAATCATTTAACCTGCACCAGTTTCTGGCGCGGGTTTTTTATTGCCTTCATCAAAACCGGGAAGGGTATTGGCAGAGATTGCAAATATGCCAAGTTGCCGAAGGATTATTATTCTTTGATCACATTGCGGCCATCATCGGTAAGCTTGCAGACCAGCCAGTCGGGCTTTAACGGGTTGGCAAACCAGGGTTCCGCCCAGCCACGGTCAATGCAGGCCTGAACCGTTTTTGCCGATACCTGCTTTCCCTGTTCGTCAAAAAGTGGCAATTTGCCACCTGGCTGCGTCAGGCCGCGTTTCAGCCAGTTTTTCTGGGTGCTGGTCGGCTTTGTCGCCTTTGCCGCTGGCATGATCAAAACTCCCTGTTTCACGTCCCCTGAACGGGTTCGATCTGATATGTAAATCAGAGTTAAAGTCTTGCCGAATTTCCAGGAAAGGGCAACTGCCATGACAAATATCAAAACCGACGTGCTTGAAATGGTAATGGCTTATGTCACGGTACCAGACATGGATTGTGCGCGCAAAATCGCCCGTTCCGTGATCGACGCAAGGCTGGCGGCCTGCGCCAACATTTTACCGACAATGACATCGGTTTATGAATGGAACGGCGAGGTGGAGGAAGCAGATGAAACCGTTTTGCTGCTGAAAACCGACAAACGGATTTTTCCCAAATTGCAGGCCCATGTGCTCGACATTCATCCTTACGAAACCCCTTGTGTGCTGGAAGTGCCGCTTGGCCGCATTAATGATGATTATGCGACCTGGCTGCACCAGCAAATAAGCTGACGGAAATTTGAGGGGCCATAAGGCAATCGTTCGGTTGCGTCGCGCCGCTCCCGACAATAGGATGGAGCCTTCATGACAATAGAAGTGACACAATGAACCATGTAACCAAACTGGTCCTGGAAATGGGGCCGCTGGTGCTGTTTTTTGCAATCAACAGCATCACACACAATCTGATGACGGCGACGCTGGTTTTTGTTTTGGCGACAGTCGTTGCGCTTGCTGTGTCGTTTCTGATCAATCGCACCATTCCGATGATGCCGCTTATTGGTGGCGTTTTTGTTATTATTTTCGGTGGCTTAACGCTGTATCTTCAAGACGAGCTTTTCATCAAGATCAAACCGACCATCGTGAATTTGATGTTCGCGGCCATTTTGTTTGGTGGTTTGGCAATGGGAAAGCTGTTTTTGAAGCTCGTTTTGGAAACCGCTTTTCAGGTAACAGACGAAGGATGGCGTCGTTTGACCTGGCGTTGGGGCCTGTTTTTTGTGGTGCTGGCCATTGCCAATGAGGTGGTCTGGCGCAATTTTGGTACCGACTTTTGGGTCGCCTTCAAGGTTTGGGCCGTTACCCCCATCACATTGCTGTTTGGTTTGGCGCAGGTGCCGGTGATCTTAAAGCACCAGTTGCCGGAAGAAGAAAAAGCCGAAGCCTGAAAGATCATTTGGCTGTAAAACAGAAACAGGCGGGTCAAGTGGCCCGCCTGTTGTCATATGCAGCGTTTATCGGTTGTATTGCGCGTTTATGCCGTACGGGGAAGGGCAATGCTGGCTGCGGCCTGTGCGGCAATGCCTTCTTGGCGACCGGTAAAGCCCAAACGTTCGGACGTGGTGGCCTTTACATTGACGCGATCCACATCAATGGAAAGGATATTTGCAATGGCCTGTCGCATGGCAGGTGTATGCGGGCCAATTTTCGGGCGTTCGCAAATCAGCGTCACATCGACATTCACAATGCGCCCGTTGCGCCGGGTAACAAGGTCGGCGGCATGTTTCAAAAACTGGTCCGATGCTGCGCCTTTCCATTGTGGATCACTGGGCGGGAAGTGCTGGCCAATGTCGCCGGCAGCGATTGCGCCTAAAATGGCATCGGTCAGGGCGTGAAGGCCAACATCAGCATCGGAATGCCCCTCTAGCCGGGCCTTATGCGGCACCGAAACACCGCACAACATACAGGCATCACCCGGTGCAAAGCGATGGACATCAAAGCCGGTGCCAGTGCGGTATTCTTCTGCAATCATGGTATGCGCTTTCAGGGAATTTTCGGGGCTATTTTCCGGGCTTAAATGTTCACCCAATCGGATCAGGTCGTGCCGTCGGGTGATTTTGTCGTTCCGTTCACTGCCTTGTACACATTTGACAGAGATGCCCATCTGTTCAAGCAGGCTGGCATCATCGGTCATTTCCAGACCCTCGAATTTGGTGTGCGCCATCAGGATGGTGTTAAAATCAAATCCCTGCGGGGTTTGTGCCCGCATCAGGGTATCACGCGCAATGGTACGTAAAATGACCTTGTCATCATTGCATTGTTTAATGGTGTCGTGAACGGCAATGCCGGGAATGGCCCCTTTGTGTTCTTGCAGGGCATCCAGAACGCGATAAATAACATCAGGATCAATGCCGGGGCGGGCTGCGTCATGTACAAGGACATAGTCCGGTGTGACATCCTTTAGGGCACGCAAGCCATTTAGTACCGATTGCTGGCGCGTAACACCACCGGCAACGGCCGCGCGTAAGTTCTTGCCCGTTATCAAATCACCAATCGCGGCGTCCAGATGATTTTGATGCAGGGGATTATAAACAACCTGAATGTGATGGGCCGGGCAAAGCTGCATGAACGCTTCGATGCTATGACGCAGAAGCGTTTTGTCACCTATGTGATGATATTGTTTTGGCAGCGGATCGCCAAATCTGCTACCGCTACCGGCAGCAACGATGACAACCGAGATTTTTTTGTTCATAAACGATATATGCTCACATCAATGAAGTGGGCGACAAGCTAACTGTACCAACCCGGTTTGCCAAGTCGCCAAATTTTATCTTCTGTTGCCTGCAACCATTCTGGACATTTTTGCATGTTCGCCACCGCCATCCATATTCTGTCCCTTTTGCCCCTGACATGCCAGATCATGCGGCGTGAGCCACAGCGTGATTTCTGGTTTTATGCCTCGATCGGGGTGGGCATTGCCGGCACCATTGCGGTATTGAGCCTAACGGGTGAGGCCTTGCAATCACGCGGGTTTTCCGCTGCTTTGCATTGGTCGGAGCTAACGGTGCTGTTTGTATTTGGGGGCGTAGCAACCTGCGTGCTGCATCAGCAGGTTTGGCGGCTGGGGGGATATGTTGGGGCATATCTGATCCTGTTTGGCATTATTGCTGCCATTTTCGAGACCATTGGCGGTGCCGCCCCCGGCCAGGTCGAGGAACAGGTGCTTTATTCCGCCTGGTTGTGGGTGCATATCGGAACATCGCTGATCACCTATGCCCTTGTCACCATCGCGGCCATTGCGGCGATGGCCTATGTCGTGCAGGAAAACGCCCTTAAAAACCGGCGTCCCAATCGCTGGAGCCGACGTCTGCCGCCGTTGCGCGACAGTGAACTGATGTTGATCAGTTATCTTAAATGGTCGGCCTGGGTGCTTGTCGTTGGCATTGTCACCGGTTTTGCCTTGCGCCAGATCGAGGGTACCGCTTTATGGACAATTGACCATAAAATGCTGCTGACGCTGTCAGGTTTTGCCGTTATCTGCACACTCATCTGGATTCATGAACGTTCCAGTTTGCGCGGGCGCATGGCGGTCAGGTTTGTTCTTGGTGCGTGGTTGTTGCTCACGCTGGCATTTCCCGGGGTGCGGTTTGTAACGGTTTATCTTTTAGGATAAAAACCGGCAAATTTGGTCTGTTTCTGTCATTTACAAGACTATCGCGCTTAGAGTTGTTGCACTCTGCCTTCAGTTTCATTAATCTGCCCAAGTTTTAGGCAATCGGAAGTTCTTCATGTCTTTGCAGATCGGTTCTGTGACTGTGCCGGAAAATGTTGTTCTGGCACCGATGTCGGGTGTTACTGACCTCCCGTTTCGTCAGCAGGTGCGCCGTTTTGGCGATCATCTTGTTGTGTCTGAAATGATTGCGTCTGATGCCATGACCCGTATTCAGCAGCATCAAAAAGAAGTGCGCAAAATGCACGGGGATTGTGCAGCCGAAAGCCCGCTTTCCGTGCAGCTTGCCGGAACAGAACCGCAGGAAATGGCGCAAGCTGCGAAAATGAACGAAGCCCGCGGCGCCATGATCATTGATATCAATATGGGCTGCCCGGCCAAGAAAGTGACCAAGGGATATGCCGGTTCGGCCCTGATGCGCCAGGAAAAGCTGGCTGCCGAGATTATGGAAGCCACCGTAAAGGCGGTGAAGGTGCCCGTTACCCTTAAAATGCGTCTTGGCTGGGATGATGATGATCGCAATGCACCGCGTCTGGCCCGCATTGCCGAGGATCTGGGGATCCAGATGCTGACCATTCATGGCCGCACCCGCTGCCAGTTCTATAAGGGGGAGGCGGACTGGGACGCGATTGCGGATGTCAAAGCCGCCGTATCCATACCAGTCATTGGGAATGGCGATGTGCAAAGCGAAGAAGACGCCGCAGAGCTTTTGCGGCGATCCGGTGCCGATGGTGTCATGATCGGGCGCGGGGTGCAGGGGAGACCGTGGTTTTTAAAACAGGTCTCCCATTATCTGAAAACAGGCACAAAACTGCCATCACCGACGCTCGGACGGCAGCTTGAAACCATTTTGGCCCATTATGATGCCATCCTGGATCATCATGGCCTTGTTCCCGGTTATCGGATCGCGCGCAAGCATCTTGGCTGGTATTGCAATGGTTTACGCGACGCCACCGAGTTTCGCCGTACTGTTAATGTGCTGGATGATCCGGTTCAGGTTAAAGCTGCCATTCGCGCCTTTTATGAACCAAAAATTGAAACCGAATTACGGGAATGTGCTGCCTGAACAGGCTGTTATCATTTACCTGCCAACTGATGGACGATCGGGGGACAAAAATGAGGCTAGGCTTTGGCAAGGGTCATTCTGTTGATCCCGCTGGCGTTCTGAACGCTATTGCCAGTGCAGTTGTAGTTGCTGATCGTGATGGCAAAATCCGGTTTGTCAATCAGGCGAGCGAACAACTGTTTAATACGAGTGCAGCAGTCTTGTGCCGCAGCAACCTGAAGGATTTCATCCCTGAAGACAGCCCGGTTTTTTCGCTTGTTGCGCAGGCGATTGACGAGGCTACCCTGGTTGCCGACCATGACTTGCTGATCGAAAGCCCGAAAATTGGTCGCCATGCCGTCAATTTGACGGTTGGTTCAATGGCGGATGAAACGGGTTGTGCCGTTTTGACATTCGAGCCACGGTCAATTGCACAAAAAATTGACAATCAGTTGCTAAGTCGCAATTCAGCCCGTTCCGTCAGTGCGATGGCCGCGATTTTGGCCCATGAAATCAAGAATCCCCTATCGGGTATCCGCGGGGCCGCTCAGTTGATCGAACAAACGGCAACCGAGGATGACCGGGTATTAACCCGTCTGATTTGCGATGAAGCAGACCGGATTGTGAACCTGGTTGACCGCATGGAAATATTTTCTGACAAGCCGCTGGAGCGCGGGGCGGTCAATATTCATACGGTGCTGGAACATGTACGCCGCCTTGCCGAAAATGGCTTTGGCCATAATCTGCATTTTGAAGAGGTTTATGACCCGTCCTTGCCGCCGGTTTACGGCAACAGAGACCAACTGATCCAGGTCTTTTTAAATCTGCTGAAAAATGCCGCTGAGGCCGTGCAGTCAGAAACTGGTCTTATTACGATTTCCACCCGGTATCAACATGGTGTTCGCCTTGCTGTTGCAGGGGGTGATACCCGTGTACACCTGCCGCTGGTGGTTTCGGTGCGTGATAACGGCCCAGGCATTCCGCCCGATATGCGCGAAAGCCTGTTTGACCCTTTTGTCACCACCAAACCCACAGGGTCGGGTCTGGGGTTGGCTTTGGTTGCAAAAATCATTGCCGATCATGGCGGCGTGATCGAAGTGAAAGACGTGCCAACAGGCGGGGCGGAGTTTCAAATCATGTTGCCGATTTATCATCGAACTCTGGCCGACGATGCCCAGGCCAATCAAAAAGATAGCTGGATCAAGGAAGAAGCATTATGAGTGCGCATCCCGCCCGTATTCTTGTCGCTGATGACGATCGTGCCATACGCACCGTGTTGACTCAGGCACTGTCCCGTCAGGGACACGAAGTTCGCAGTACCGGACACGGTAAAACCCTGTGGGACTGGATCGCGGATGGCGAGGGCGATCTGGTGATCACCGATGTGATGATGCCAGATGAAAATGGTCTGGATATGGTGCCGCGCATTCGCAAGTTGCGCCCCGATCTGCGTGTCATTGTCATGAGCGCGCAAAATACCCTGTTAACAGCGGTTAAAGCAGCCCAGCGTGGTGCATTTGAATATCTTCCAAAACCCTTTGACTTGAACGAGTTGATGGGAATTGTTGATCGTGCACTTGAAACACCGGTTAATCCGGAAAATGCCAAACCTGCAAATGAAGAGGGCGATGATCGTCTGCCGCTGATCGGCCGATCAGCCGCGATGCAGGAAATTTATCGTTCTCTTGCGCGCCTGATGAATACCGATCTGACCGTCATGGTAACGGGCGAAAGCGGGACCGGCAAGGAACTGGTGGCACGCGCATTACATGAATATGGGGCGCGTCGGCATGGTCCGTTTGTTGCTATCAATATGGCCGCCATCCCGCGTGAGCTCATTGAAAGCGAGCTTTTTGGCCACGAGAAAGGGGCGTTTACCGGTGCGAATGAACGCAAGGTTGGCCGGTTTGAGCAGGCCGAAGGCGGTACCCTGTTTCTTGATGAAATCGGAGACATGCCGCTAGAGGCGCAAACCCGGCTTTTGCGTGTTTTGCAGGAAGGCGAATATACCCGTGTTGGCGGGCGAACCCCCATTCGTGTCAATGTGCGGATTGTTGCGGCAACGCACCGCGATTTGCGCAAACTGATCCGCGAAGGCAGTTTCCGCGAGGATCTTTTCTATCGTTTGAATGTGGTTCCCATCCGCTTGCCCAGTTTGCGTGAACGTTTGGAAGATATTCCCGAACTGGTTAATCACTTCCTGGCCCAGGCAAGCGAGCAGGGGTTGCCGCGTAAAACCCTGTCTGCCGAAGCCATGGCGCGGTTGAAGGCCCATCGCTGGCCTGGCAATATTCGCGAACTTGAAAATATGGTGCGGCGTTTGACAGCACTTTATTCGCAAGACGTGATTGGCGTTGATGTGATTGAAACCGAGTTTGCCGAAAACAGCGTGACAGAAACAGCGCCGGTCGGCGAACCACAATCTTTGGCGGAATCGATCGAACGTCATGTGCGCGAATATTACGACGCCCATGATGATGATTTGCCCTCCAGTGGTCTTTATGACCGCATATTGCGCGAAATGGAACGGCCCTTATTGACCGTGACGCTCGAGGCAACACGGGGCAATCAGGTCAAGGCCGCCGAAGTTTTGGGGCTTAACCGCAATACGTTACGCAAGAAAATCCGGGATCTGGGTTTGGAAGTGGTACGGGGCGCAAAATGAGCTTACCCGTGCGCCAGCGCCGCAAGGCATGGCAGCAATCGGCATTTGTCAAATTGCTGGGACGGATCGCGCAGTCGCGCAAATTTGCAATCGGGCTGGTGATCGCTGCCCTGATTTCCGCGACAGTTACCTACCTTGCGATGACAGGAACGGCGCCATTGCGGCCCGATCCACGGACCATCATTATCCTGCTTAATATCGATTTGATATTGTTGCTGGCACTGGCAACCCTGGTGGCACGCAAACTGGTGCAGATATGGGTAGAGCGGCGCAAGGGAACCGCCGGGGCAAAGCTGCATACAAGGCTGGTACTGATGTTCAGTCTGGTTGCGGTGACGCCCGCCATTATCGTGGCGGTATTTTCAGCCCTGTTTCTGCATTTTGGCATTCAGGGCTGGTTTAGCGACCGTATCCGCACGGCGGTAGAAGAAAGCATGGTTATTGCCCAGGCTTATCTTCAGGAACATCAGGAACTTATTCGCGCCGATGCCCTGGCAACCGCCAGCGACTTGCAACGCCTGGGTGTTTCCTTTGCGACCGATCCCAGCCGTTTGTCCCGCATTTTAACCGCCCAGGCCGATGCGCGTGGCTTGCCCGAAGCCCTGATCATTGACGGGAGTGGCAAGGTCATTGCCCAGTCCGATTACAGCTTTTCCTACGACCCCGAAGGAGCGCCTGTTCCGCAGGAAGTTTTTGACCGGGCGCGGGTCAATGACGTTGTGTTGATGTTGGGCGATACCGAAGACCGTATTCGTGCTGTTGTGCGGCTGGATAATTTTATCGACGGCTTTTTGCTGGTGGGCCGGTTTGTTGACAGCAGCGTACTGGACCGCATCGAGCAGGCCCGGCGTGCAGTGAAGGCCTATGAAAACCTTGAAGGTGAACGTTCCGGCATTGTCGTAACCTTTGTGATGATTTTCGTCATCATCGCTGTCGTCCTGTTGCTTGCTGCCGTGATGCTGGGCCTTACCGTTGCAACGCGGCTGGTGGAACCTATTTCCCAATTGATTAACGGGGCCGAAAAGGTCCGCGACGGTGATTTGTCCTTCCGGGTGCCGTTAGACGGGCAGGGAGACGAGCTGGAGGCCTTAAGCCGGGCCTTTAACCGTATGACGGCACAGCTGGATACGCAGCGTGCTGAATTGATTGCGGCGAATCGCCTCAATGATGAAAGGCGGCGTTTTACCGAGGCCATTTTGGGCGGGGTTACAGCCGGTGTAATTGGCCTTGATGCCGACTGCCGCATCAATCTGCCAAACCGCAGCGCATCGGAACTGTTGGGGCTGGAATTAGATGACAAACTGGGGCAGCCCATATGCGAGGTTATTCCCGAATTTAATGTGCTGTTTGATGAAGCCATCAAGGAAGGGGAACGCTCCAAACCCCGCCAGATCGAAATTCGCCGTGACGGGCTAAACCTGATGCTGCTTGCCCGGGTGACGGTGGAACGTGCGGGGGATCGCTCCATTTTTGGCTATGTCGTCACATTTGATGATGTAACCGAGCTTCAGAATGCGCAGCGCATGGCAGCCTGGGCAGATGTTGCACGGCGTATCGCACATGAAATCAAAAACCCGCTGACACCGATCCAGCTCTCGGCGGAAAGGCTGCGCCGTAAATATCTTAAGGAAATTCAAAGCGATACAGAGATATTTAAAACCTGCATTGAAACCATTATTCGCCAGGTTGGTGATATTGGCCGTATGGTGGATGAATTTTCATCTTTTGCCCGCATGCCCAGCCCGAAAATGCGTAATGAAAACCTGGCGGATCTGGCAAAAAATGCCCTGTTTTTGCAACAGCAGGCGCATTCAGCAATTAAATATGACTTTGTCATTGAGGACGGGATCGATACACATATCCAGTGTGATTCCCGTCAGGTGAACCAGTGCCTGATCAATACCCTTAAAAATGCGGCGGAGGCGATTGCCGGACGTGATGCAAGGGAAGGGGAAGGCGCGCTGCCACCCGGACACATTAGCGTTTATATTCGCGCTGCTCAGGAGCCGGACGCGCGTATTGATATTGTGATAGAGGATAATGGCAGGGGGCTGCCCACCGAACACCGCGAACGTTTGACCGAGCCTTATGTTACGACACGCAGCAAAGGAACCGGGCTTGGACTGGCTATCGTTAAGAAAATCATGGAAGACCACGGTGGAGAGCTTATACTCGCCGACAGAGAAGAAACAGGTGCGCAGGTTACATTGTCTTTTCCAAAGCATTCGACAAAGTTAACGGAAAATTCTTCGGAAAATGGTAGTTTGCCGCCGACCGTATGATGTGTTTTATGCGGTACGAAAAATAATGATATAAACACCAAGGTTATTGTCGAAACATGGCGCACGATATTTTAATCGTCGACGATGAAGAAGACATCCGGTCGCTCATTGCTGGCATTCTGGAAGACGAAGGTTACACCACCCGGGCTGCGGCATCGAGCCAGCAGGCTCTCTCCGAGGTTGCCGCACGGCGCCCGACACTGGTGGTACTTGATATCTGGATGGAGGGAAGCGAGCATGACGGGATCGAGACCTTAAAGCTGATCCAGCGCGAGCATCCGGAAGTCCCCGTTGTCATGATTTCCGGTCACGGCAATATCGAAACCGCGCTGGAAGCTTCGCGCAACGGTGCATATGACTTCATTGAAAAACCGTTTAATACCGACCGTTTGCTGCTGGTTGTTGAACGTGCCATTGAAGATGCGCGTCTGCGTCGCGAGAACCGTGAACTGACACTGCGCGCTGGCGGCGATGTTGAAATTGTCGGAAAAACCCCCTCGATCGTCAATTTGCGCCAGTCGATTGACCGTGTCGCCCGAACCGGCAGTCGTATTCTTATTTCCGGCCCGGCCGGGGTTGGCAAAGAAGTGGTTGCACGGCTGGTTCACAAGAACTCCGCACGGGCAGATGGCCCCTTTGTTGTACTGAATTGTGCAAATATATCGCCAGAAACGATGGAAGAATCCCTGTTTGGTGCGGTTGGAAATGCGACACGTGAAGCACGTACCGGGATGTTGGAAATTGCACATGGCGGAACCCTGTTGCTTGACGAAGTGGCTGATATGCCGCTTGAAACCCAGGGCAAAATTGTGCGGGTGCTGCAAGATCAAACCTTTGTGCGGGTTGGCGGTTCTGTACCGGTCAGTGTAGATGTTCGTGTAATCGCAACCACGTCACGTGATCTCGAAGAAAAAATCGAAGAACAGAAATTTCGCCAGGATCTCTATTACCGGCTCAATGTTGTACCGCTGGAGGTTCCGCCTTTGGTCGCCCGGCGCGATGATATTCCCGAACTGGCGGACTATTTTCTGTCGCGCTATGCAGATGCCACCGGTCTGCCGCGTCGCACCCTGTCCCCCGAAGCAATCGCCGCCCTGCATGCTTATGACTGGCCGGGAAATGTGCGCCAGCTTAAAAACGTGATCGAGCGTTTGATGATCATGGCGCCAGGGGATAGCACCCAGATGATCAGCGGCAAAATGCTGCCGAGTGAATTGTTTTCCGACATGCCTGAATCGCTGGCGTTTGATAAAACCAGTGAAATCATGGCCCTGCCTTTACGTGAAGCCCGCGAATTGTTTGAAAAGGAATATTTGCAAACACAAGTGGACAGATTTGGCGGCAACATCTCGAAAACCGCCAATTTTATCGGAATGGAACGTTCCGCTTTGCATAGAAAGCTCAAAAGCCTGGGAATTTACGGCGACCGCGTTGGCGATTGATGCCATCGGGTGTGATCTACAGGGTTTTGATCAGGAGAAAATCTAAATGAAAGTCATCATTTGTGGCGCAGGGCAGGTGGGGTTCCATATTGCCAAATATCTTGCAGCCGAACAAAACGATGTGACGGTTATTGATCAGTCCGAAGAACTGATTCGCAAGATTTCCGATACACTGGAAGTCAAGGGCATTATCGGCTTTGGGTCACACCCCGATGTGTTGCAGCAGGCCGGCGCCGAAGAAGCCGACATGCTGATCGCCGTGACCTTTGCCGATGAAGTCAATATGACAGCCTGCCAGGTCGCACATTCGCTGTTTAACGTTCCCACCAAGATTGCCCGTATTCGTAGCCAGACCTACCTGCAGCCCGAATGGGCCGGGTTGTTTGGCCGGGAAAAACTGCCGATTGATGTTGTCATTTCGCCGGAAATGGAAGTGGCCCGAGCGGTGGCGCGCCGTCTGCGCGCGCCCGGTGCATTTGATATGATCCCGTTTGCCGATGACATGGTCAAAATTCTCGGGTTGCGGTGTAATGAAGACTGCCCGGTGATCAATACGCCATTGCGCCAGTTGCATCAGTTGTTCCCGGATCTCAATATTTCCATTCTGGGCATGATTCGAAACGATAAACCGGTTTACCCCAAAGGCGAAGATCCGATGTTGGCGGGCGACCTCGTTTATCTGGCTGTTTCCAGCGATCAGGTGGACCGGGCGATGTCGGCCTTTGGCCACGAAGACCCCGAAGCACGCCGTATTGTTATTTTTGGTGGTGGTAACATTGCCCTGTTCCTGGCTGAAGAGATCAACAACAATTTCCCGGGGGTAACGACACGACTTATTGAATCGGATCCGGAACGGGCCCGGTTTGTTGCCCAGAAGTTACCGAAGAAAAGCGTTGTTCTGTGTGGGGACGTTCTGGACCCCGAACTGCTTGAAGAAGCCAACGTTGCCAATGCCGAAGCTGTGGTCGCCCTGACAAATGATGACGAAACCAACATTTTGTCGTCGCTTCTGGCCAAACGCTATGGCTGTCCGCGCGCACTGACGCTGGTCAATAAAAGTACTTATACCTCACTGGTATCCGAACTGGGAGTCGACGTGGTGATCAGCCCGCGTATGACGACAGTTTCAACAATCCTGCAACATGTGCGTCGTGGTCGTATCCGTGCGGTTCATAGCCTTTCCGAGGGATTTGGCGAGGTGCTTGAGGCGGAAGCCCTTGAAACAGCACCAATTGTTGGGAAGGCCATTAAAGATATCGCAATGCCGCCAGGGGTGGTTTTCGGGGCGATCCTGCGTGACGAAAAGGTTGTCATGCCGCGTGCAAATACCGTGATCGAGGCCAATGACCGTATCGTGGTTTTTGCTGGATCCGAGCAAATCAAAAAGGTTGAAAAGATGTTTGCGGTCCGGCTGGAATATTTCTAACCTGCGGCTCCGACAATCTTGCGAAATGCTTTTGCAAATTCCGTCATCCTATTGATTTAAGCGGGAATTACCAAATGTCTCGTATTGCTTATGTGAATGGACGTTATGTTCCGCATTCAGAAGCGTCGGTTCATGTCGAAGACCGTGGTTTTCAGTTCGCAGATGGCGTTTACGAGGTCGTGGCGGTTTACAAAGGTCAGTTGATCGACGAGGCAGGGCATCTTGACCGTCTGGAACGATCACTTTCTGAATTGCAAATCGCCATGCCAATGGCGCGGGCGGCCTTGTCACAGGTTTTGCGGCGGATGGTGCGGTTAAATCTGGTGCGCGACGGGCTGGTTTATTTTCAGGTTACACGCGGTGTTGCACCGCGTGATTTTCCGTTTCCCTATGCCGCCATGCCCACCATTGTTGTCACCGCACGCAGCAAGACCTTTCCGGGGCGCGATGTGAAACCGG
The DNA here is from genome assembly GCF_003326755.1 of Thalassospira profundimaris. GTDB lineage: Bacteria > Pseudomonadota > Alphaproteobacteria > Rhodospirillales > Thalassospiraceae > Thalassospira > Thalassospira profundimaris_B. The sequence goes on from NZ_JPWH01000003.1 coordinate 306,664, forward strand.
TAATGGTGATTACAACCCGCGATCAACGCTGGGCGCGGCGCGATATTAAAACGGTTGGTCTGTTGCCTGCGGCCCTTGCCAAACAAAAAGCCCGCGAAGCAAAGGCCTTTGAGGCATGGCAGGTTGATGACGACGGCTACGTCACCGAGGGGGCATCATCGAATGCCTGGATCGTGACAAAGGATAACGTCATCGTCACCCGACAGGCGGATCATAATATCCTGCGCGGCATTACGCGCATGGCCCTTCTTGAATTTGCCCGCGAGAACGGTTTTCGTTTTGAAGAACGCGCCTTTACCGTTGAAGAAGCGCAAAATGCGCGTGAAGCGTTTATCTCCAGTGCCTCGACCTTTGTGATGCCAGTTTGGAAAATCGATGAAGTTGCCATTAGCAATGGCGAGATGGGGCCGGTTGCCAGGACCTTGCGTGACGCCTATTTCGACGCGATGGAAAAACTGGCTGACCAGGCAAAACAGGGCTGTTGATCGCTGGATCAAGACTGGTAGGGTGCGTTGCCGTTGCCCGCTCTTTTCATCTTCTCCTGTTTGATACGGTATCTTGTCAAACAGGGGGGTATTTTACATTCTAACGAACTGAAATTATGACAATGTCAAAATCTGAGCTTGCGCGTCCGGATGCTGTCCTTTTTGACTGGGACAATACCCTTGTTGATAGTTGGGGGCCGATTCTTGTGGCGCTGAATTTGACATTTGATGATTACGGCCTTGAACGCTGGACAATGGAAGAAGCCCATATCCGCGTTGCCCGTTCCATGCGTGACAGTTTTCCGGCCCTGTTCGGCGATGACTGGGAAGGGGCCAAGGACCGGTTTTATGAACATTTTGCACGCATTCACCTTGAAAAGGTCGAACCCCTGAAGGGGGCGCATGACCTGTTGCAGGCATTGAAGGATGCCGGTATTTACACGGCAATCGTCAGTAACAAACAGGGCGCATTTTTGCGGGCCGAGGTTGCTCATCTCGAATGGGGGCACTTTTTTGGCAATCAGGTGGGCGCAACCGATGCTCCACAGGATAAACCGGCAATTGATCCGGTTCATATGGCGCTGGGTGAAAATGCTGCAATGCAAACCGGGACTCTGTGGTTTGTCGGCGATAGCGTCGTTGATATTCAGTGTGCACGCAATGCCGGGGCCGTTGCCATCATCGTTGGCGATGAAGTAACCGGTGGTGCTGATGCCTCGGAAATGGCGGCTTTTTGCCCTGATTGGCATTTCCGTGATTGCGAAGAGCTTGCAGGGGTTGTAAAACACTTGGGGAAAGTCTTATAGTTCCTCCAGGTCATAAGAAGGTGGGACGCGAACTATTAATTCCTGAGGGGGGTAATGGTTCGGTATTTTCCTTGACCGCCCAAAACCAAAAAAACGCTCATAAAAGAAGGCTAGGTCTAACCAATGGCGGAAAAATCACAAAATGTTCAGGACGTATTCCTGAATTATTGCCGTAAAAACAAAACGCCGGTTACCGTATTTCTGGTCAACGGAGTCAAGCTTCAGGGGATTATTACCTGGTTTGACAATTTTTCTGTTTTGCTGCGGCGCGATGCCCATACACAGCTTGTTTACAAACATGCGATTTCGACGGTAATGCCGACGACGCCTATTAAATTGTTTGATCCAAGCCAGCCAGCCACGGACGAAGAAAATAGCTGACGAAACTTTGACATCGGGGGTGGACGACAAAGACGCTCGCCCCCGCGTCTTGGTGATCCATCCGGATCCCAAACGTATCGACGCCGATTCGGTTTGGCGTGACGCTCAGTCGCGCCTTGACGAAGCTGTAAATCTTACGGGCGCGCTCGACTTTGACGTATCCGGGGCGGAAATCGTCTCGGTGGCAAAGCCGCGCCCGGCCACGCTTTTCGGAACGGGTACCGTCGAAAAAATCGGCGGCTGGATCCGGGACGAAGAAGCCGACCTTGTCATGGTCAACGGCCAGTTAACGCCTATTCAGCAACGTAACCTGGAACGTGAATGGAAGGCCAAGGTTATTGACCGGACGGGTTTGATCCTGGAGATTTTTGCCAATCGCGCACAAACGCGTGAAGGTAGCCTTCAGGTGCAGCTGGCCCTGCTGAGTTATCAAAGGTCGCGCCTGGTTCGTACCTGGACGCACCTTGAGCGCCAGCGTGGTGGCCGTGGCTTTTTGGCGGGCCCGGGTGAAAGGCAGATCGAAATTGACCGTCGCCTGATCGGGGACAAACTGGCAAAACTGCGGCGCGAACTTGACGAGGTAAAACGCACACGCGACTTGCATCGCAAGGCGCGCAGACGTGTACCTTATCCGATTGTGGCCTTGGTCGGCTATACCAATGCCGGGAAATCAACGCTGTTTAACCGCTTAACACAGTCCGACGTTTTTGCCGAAGACATGCTGTTTGCGACTCTTGACCCCACCATGCGCGGGTTGGAGCTGCCTAGCGGTCGCAAAGTCATTATGTCTGACACGGTTGGTTTTGTTTCCGATTTGCCGCACGACCTGGTTGCCGCCTTCCGTGCGACCCTGGAAGAGGTTTTGGAAGCTGACCTGATTGTTCATGTTCGGGATGCGTCCTCGCCGGAAACGGATGCACAAAAACAGGATGTGCTGGAAGTCCTGAAAGAACTTGGCTTGCAACAGGTCATCGACGGGGCAGAACTGGTTGAGGCCCTGAACAAGGTTGACCTTCTGGATGAAGAGGACCGTCTGGCGGTGCTGGAACAAAGCAGCCGTCAGAACAACACCATCGTGGTTTCGGCATTAACCGGGGAAAACTGTGACAGCCTGTTGCGGTTGATCGAAGACCGCCTGACCGCCGAAATGCCGGTTTTTCAGGTTCTGGTGCCCTATGCCAATGGCAAGGCGCTGGCTGGATTATACCAGCAGGGCGAGGTATTAAACCGTATCGAAGGTAATGACGGCATCAGCATAGAAATCCGCCTTGACGAAACACGGCTGGGCCGATTCGAGGACTGGTGTCAAAAAAACGGTCTGGAACTTTATTCCGTTTAATCGCTTAACCCGAATAGGACGCAGGAACTTTAACGTGATGACACCGGATATAGACAAGGTTACAGCCATTATCCGCGAGGTCGCCGCAGAAGAAATTGCGCCGCGATTCGGGCAGCTTGATGCTGGTGATATTGACATTAAGACCCATGCGCAGGACCTTGTAACCATTGCCGATACCGAAGCCGAACGCGTGTTGACCCGGCGTTTGACAGCACTGCTTCCAGGCAGTGTTGCGTTGGGTGAAGAGGCTGCTCACCATGATGCCTCTTTGCAAAAAACAATCTTTGCTCAAAATGCACCGATCTGGATTATTGATCCGGTTGACGGGACAAAAAACTTTGCCCACCAGCGCCAGCCGTTTCGCTCCATGCTAGCACTTTATCAAGATGGTCAGACGGTGGCCGCCTGGATCGTTGATCCCTTGAGCGGTGACGTTACTGTCGCGGAACAGGGAAGTGGCACCTTTCACAATGGAAAACCAGTTAAGGTCCGTTCTGAAATTACGTCTGCTTTCAACGCACGTGGTTTTCTGATTTCCTATATTCGCACCCGTCTTGCCAAGGCATATGGCAAGCGCGATTTTTTTGAAAAACTGTCCTATTATTCCTGCTGTGGGGCGGAATACCAGGATGTTGCGCAGGGAAATTACGATTTTTGTGTTTATCGTACTTTAAAGCCCTGGGACCACGCACCGGGAACCCTGCTGGTTCGTGAGGCTGGCGGGGTTGACAGGTATTTCTCGAAAGATGGCCAAAAACACGATTATCACGCCAATGGCAGTGGAGCAGCCCTGATTTGCGCATCCTCACCTGAATTGTGGGACGAGATCAACCAATTGCTGCAACCTGTTTGGCAATAAATAATCTGATTTAAGGTCGTCAGTTTTCGCTGGCGGCCTTTTTTCGTTCGGCAATTTTGGCAGCATTCCAAAGGTCGTCCATTTCATCGAGGCTGGATTGATCGGGTGTCTTGCCCATCTGTGCCAATTCCTGTTCAATGAATTGAAAACGGCGCGTAAATTTGTGATTTGCACGGCGCAAGGCGACCTCAGGGTCTATTTTCATTTTGCGGGCCAGATTGGCCATGACAAACAACATGTCCCCCAATTCATCTTCCAAGCGGTCCTGAACCGGGTTTTCAGTCATTTCGGCACGTAATTCGCTAATTTCTTCGGCCAGTTTATCAAAAACCTGCTCAATATCTGGCCAGTCAAAACCGACACGGGCCGCGCGTTTGGTCAGCTTTTCAGCCCGCATCAGCGCCGGCAGGGCGGAAGCCACGCCATCTAGCGCACTTGGAATGTTCTTACCTTTCCGATCAGCTTTGCGCGCCCGCTCGGCCGCTTTCAGTTTTTCCCAGGTTTGGTTGATATTTTCCGGGGTTTTGGCATCGCCAGTGCCAAAGACATGAGGATGACGGGCAATCATTTTATCGGTGATGCCTTGGGCGACGTCATTAAAGGTAAACAAGTTCAATTCTTCAGCCATTTGCGCATGAAAGACGACCTGCAATAACAAGTCTCCCAGCTCTTCGCGCAATTCCACCATATCGTTATGAGCAATGGCATCAGCCACTTCATAGGCTTCTTCGATGGTGTAGGGCGAAATCGTCGAGAAATTCTGCTCTATATCCCACGGGCAGCCTGTTTTCGGATCGCGCAGTCGGGCCATGACCATAAGCAGGTCATTTATTGCTGTTTTGGCGCTATCGGGCATTCTAATTTCTCGACCTTAAAGGGGTGGTTGATTGCACAACGGCATCCCGGACTGAAGAAGATGCGGGTGCCTGACCGTTCTTTGGTTTTTTCAGCATGTTGCCCACAACATGCCTGCATTGGCGGGCAGATGAAACCCCTAATGATCGATGCAAACGCCCACCAGCGGATAATTTGAACCCGATATGCCGACGGGCCAGCACACGCGCACTGTAATAAGAAAAGGTGGCCCCCAGCAAAACACCGGTAAAGGCATCAGAAGGATAATGTGCTCCCCATATCACACGACTAATCGCAACCCAGAAACCGGTCGCGAAAATAAAGCCGCGCCAGGATGGAAAAATCAACGCCAATGTCACAATTGTCGCCCCAACCGTGGTGGCATGACCGGATGGAAAACTGGAATAGGCGGCCTTGAAGATCAGGGGATCAAAGTGAAAAGCCCCCATCGTGTCGAATAGCTTTGGCCGGGCGCGCCCCAACGGCCACTTGATGGCGATGACCAGCAAACCACTGACTGCCACCGTGTAAAATAAAAATGCGCTATATATAAAGGTGGAATAAAGGGCCATTCGCAACCGAAGGCCAAATTTTCGGGTGTTTTGGGCAAGCAAAACAAGGCACAAAACACCACTGCCGAGCAAAAGCCAGGATGAATTCCCCAACGCATTGAGCCAGCCAAATGTATGCAAAAATCCGACCGGCAAAGTTTCGCGCCAGTAATGGCTTGGCTCGTCCAGAAAGATCATGCACAAACCCGTGCCGATCAGCACAAGGGCAGCAAGATTTTGCGGATAATATATCGGCTGAACAGGACTGAACGATTTCAGAATCCTGCCTTTGCGGTTTTTGAAAATGCGATATGACCCTGCGGCATTTGCAACAATGCGTTGGCAGGTGCGGGAAATTAGCTCTCGAAAGCGCATGACATGATCCGTCATTGATCCGTTATCGTCGGGAATTTACATAAATGTCGATATTCATGTGATGACCGCCATTAATGTTCAGACCTTGCACGGATGCAGATGGCTTGATGACGAGCCCCATTTTGTCTGCCTCGTTGACAAAGGCCGCCTTTTGATGGCTTTCAATTGCGGCAACCCGACAGGTGTTTGTGAGAGACGCCGCAGGGGCAAGGGCATCAGCCGGTACTGAGACCTGACTGGTTGAAAGAAAATCCGCTGCCTGTGCACCAGAAAAAACGCGCGTATGCGTGCCTTCAAGAAATATAAAACTGGGTTCGTTAAACCCGGCAATGGCGACGGCGGGATAAGGGCAGGGGGCGACCTTTGAAATGGCCGCTACCAGGCGTGAACTGATCCAGATCGGGCTTAGGGATGGCGCGACAAATCCCCAAAAACCGGTGCTCATTATAATGGCGCCAATAATTGCAAAGGGCATGGCGTGATGAACACGATGTTTGATGATGTAGATGGCCGCGATTATAGCCAGGACGGCAGCAAGAATGGATACGCCGACACCCGGGACAGAGGGAGAGATTTTCAGATGCAGGGGAAGCACGATTGTTGCAATCGGCAACAAGACTGCTGGCAGGGTCAACACAATAGCACTGCCCCAGGCAAGATATTTGTTGGTCTGCCGAACGGTATTGTTATTCCAGAGGCTTGCCGTCACGCATATTGCGAGAGCCGGTAAAAGCGGCATGGTGTAGTGCGGTAATTTTGTGCCTGTCAGCTCAAAGACAATCCAGGACGGGACAAACCAACAGGCGCAAAACTGGACCATTTTTTGGGAACGGCTGCGCCATAGATGGGGCAGCGCCAGAACAAAAAAACCGGTAAGCGGCCAGAACACAAAAAACATAAACACCAGGTGCATTCCTGGTGGCTTGCCATGACTTTCCTGACCACCGACAACTTTTCCCAGCAGGTCATGGCCGAGAGATTCCTGAAAAAAGGAATAGTCAGTCAATTTTGCAATGGCAAAAAACCACGGCAAAATCAGAACGCACAGCCATAAAAACCCATATAAGGGTGTTGCCGATTTAAGCCATGTGATGTCCCGTTTGATGAGACAAAGCCCCAACACTGTAAAGCCGACGACCATAGGTGCAATTGGCCCTTTGATCAAAATTCCAAGCGCAAGGGCCGTCCAGAAACAGAAAGCCAGCCGCCAGTCTGGTTTCGGCGTTGGATGTAGCCAAAGGCGCGCCAGAGCCCCCTGCGCCCACAGAATGGTCCATAAAAGGGAAGTGTCGGTTTTTGCCAGACGCGCCTCAACACCTAAAATAATAGTCGATCCGACAAAAAGAGCGGCAATAAAAGAGGTTTTGGGATCGCAAAAAGCCCTTGCAACCCAATAAGTTAACAGAATAGCCAAAATGCCGCCGACAAAGGAAGGCAGCCGGTAAACCCAAAGCGGGGCCTTGGCGTCGTGCCCGGTCAAAAGAACAGCGGCAGATTGCAGCCAGTATATGCCAACAGGTTTTTTATAGCGCGGCTGATCCTGAAAGCGGATATCGATATATTGATTGGTTTCAAGCATTTGCTTGGTGGCCTGGGTAAAGCGTGGTTCGTCGCGATCAAGCGGCGGCACCTGCCACAGGCCTGGTAAATAGGCGATCACACCCATGAAAAACAGCACCAGCGGCAATATCAGGTCACTGCTTATGCCTGACGGGCGGAAACGCGATAAAAGCGGCGTTACACCCGGTTTTCGCACATGAATATCCATCGCAGCATCATTGGTCATATGTGTCTATTTGCATGAAATCACTGGCTTGCAACGACGGAAAAAGAAACTCGGCTGCATCGTCAGGTATTTGACAGGAAATTTTGTTGGATAATAAGGTGAGGGCGGGGCAGCTTGCTAGTACCGGGCGAAAAGTTCTTTTCTCTGTCATGTTTGAGCAATGAAACAGTCACCCAAACGGCAACAGCCACGTCAAATTAATGACGTGGCTGTTTGGATATAGTGTGATGGAACAAAAATCAGGCGGCAGACAGTTTAACCTGATCTTCTGAACCGCTTTCCGCGTCGGAGGATTTGGTTTCCTTTGAAGGATTTTTCTTGCCTTCGACCAGACCGCGATGCAGGGCAACGATTGCTTTGTTAAAGTCGCTTTCTGTCACCACGAATTGCAGGTCAACCCGACGGCTGGGCGAATGGCTGGCAACCAGCTCAACACCGGCATCATCAAGAATGCTTACCGCACGGGCAAACAGACCGGGCTGATTGATATTCGCACCGATAACCGAAACAATTGCCACCTTGCGTGTTTTGACCGAGGCCTCGGGCTGGCGGCTCTCAATCTCTTCAACACAGCGGCGGATCTGCTTGAGCGGGGCCGAAACATAATGCGTAATTGTGTTGGCATTCAGGTTCTTTGTAACGGTCGGAACCTTGTAGCGTTTCAGAACACTCAGCACTTCCTCTTCGGCACCAGGTACGCCCACCATATCCTGGTTAAAGACCTCGATCTCGAAGGCAGCGCCAATGCCGGTTACAATCTCGACACGGCTGTCATCCGGGTTCCAGTCATCGTCAATAACAGTGCCCGGATGTTCGGGTTCAAAGGTATTGGCAATGCGCAGCGGGATACCATTCTGACGCAGGCCCTTGGCTGCACGCGGATGAATGGCTTCCATCCCCATATTTGAAAGCTGGTCCGCCACATCATAGCTGGTGCGCCCGATCGGACGAACCGCATCTTCGCCCACAATGCGCGGATCCGCACTGCTAAGGTGAAATTCCTTGTGAATGATGGCCTCATGCGCACCTGTCAGACAGGCAATGCGCGAGAAGGTCACTTCACTGTAACCACGGCCATAGATGCTCATCAAACCTTCGCTGCACTGGGCATAGCCGGTGACAATTGGCAGCTGGGAGCTAACATCAATATTGTCAAAAACACTGTTGATGCGTTCATCCAGGGTCGAAGCTTCAGGCTCGCGCCAGCCGGAAAGATCGGCAAATACCGCATTTACGCCCTGGCTGCGCAAAAGCAGCATGGTGTTGTGCGCACTGTGGGCTTCGCCAATTGCGCTTAACATTTCACGCACGGTCAGCAGGTGCTTTTCCAGCTTGAAATGGCCAAAGCTGCACAGGCGATGCAAATCCATCAGGCAGCTGCGTGTGCCTTCAACGCGTTCCTGAACAAAGGAATTTGCCAGTTTCAGATCATTCTGATCCTGAAAAATTTCCTCGTTCAAGGCGCACATTTTATCGGCGACCCTGGTTAGGGCATCACCCCATGCCCAGTCCGTTTCCGAACCGGCATAAAGCTGGTAAACGCCCGCTTCGCCAGTTTTTTTGTTTTCAAGCAGCAGGTCGGTAAAGCCGCCATAGGCCGAAACAACAAAAATTCTGTTATAAAGGTCGCTCTCGCTACGATCACCAACCAGAATATTATCCATCACAGCCTGAACCTGCGTCATGGACGTTCCACCGATCTTGTGGACACTATGTCCGGCGTCCGCTTGTTTACGGGCTGAAACCATGATGCCTCCTTTAGGGGCCGTTTCCTTGAAAGTTTCTCTCTTCACGGAGCGGGGCAGGGTATGTACCTGCCCCGTTTTACGGGTTTTAGCTGGCAAGGGCTTCGCCATCGAGCGGATAAACACCATTTTCATCGTGGGTTTCACTACCGTTTAACGGCGGATTGAAAGCGCAGGCAACCACCATGTCTTCCGTACCACCCCGCAGATAGTGGCGATCATGTTTGTTCAGGATGTAAACAGTGCCCGGTACGATCTTGTATTTCTTGCCATCTTCAATGGTTTCAACTTCGCCATTGCCCGAAATGCAGTAAACCGTTTCAAAGTGGTTGGCATAGCAGATTTCAGTTTCTGTACCGGCGTATATGGTCGTGATATGGAACGAAAAACCCATGCCATCGTCGGCCAAAGACAAACGGGTGCTTTCCCAATTGTCGGCAACAATCCGGCGGCCAGATTCTTCACATTCTTTAAGCGTACGAACAATCATCTCTAACTCTTTGATCTATTAGTATAATTGGTGAGCCGGGTGACGGCGTATACCGTCACCCTAAAAAAGGTTTGTTATTCGGCTGCGGCCTGGGCGGTCACAACGTCCTTACCCATAATTTTGGCAGTCGACATTTCCAGAATATCCAGGCCATGCGCCAGATCTTCCATCGAAATAATCAGCGGCACCAGGCATTTGACAACTTCATCTTCCGGGCCACTGGTTTCGATAATCAGATTATGGGTGAAACATTCAGAAGTCACCTTGTCGGCAATCTCGCCGCTTTCAAAGCAAATGCCCTGCATCAGGCCGCGACCCTTGCGGTAAATGCTGCCATTCTCACCATAGCGCGAGGCGATCTCTTCAAGGCGTTTGCCAAGAAATTCACCTTTTTCCTGGACACTTTTGGCAAATTCATCATCTGACCAGAAATGTTCCAGCGCCGCCGCAGCCGTGACAAAGGCATGATTGTTACCACGGAAGGTGCCGTTATGTTCACCCGGATGCCATACATCATATTCCGGCTTGATCAGCACAACGGCAAACGGCAGTCCGTATGCCGAGAGCGATTTTGACAGCGTGATCATGTCCGGCTTGATACCAGCCGGTTCAAAGCTGAAGAAGGTACCGGTACGGCCACAACCCGCCTGAATGTCATCGACAATCAAAAGAATGTCGTGCTTGCGGCACAGGGCCTCGACCTTTTTGAGCCAGTCAAAGTCAGCGGCATTGAGGCCACCTTCACCCTGAACGGTTTCGACAATGATCGCAGCAGGAAGCTCAACACCACTGGAATTATCGCTCAGGACGCGGTCAAGATAGTCGGTGGTGTCCACACCATCGCCCATATAACCGTCAAACGGCACGGCAACGGCATTATCCAGCGAGACACCTGCAGCACCACGGTGGTGCTCATTCCCGGTGACAGCCAGCGCCCCAAGGGTTACGCCATGAAAGCCATTGGTAAAGGAAATGACATTTTCACGGCCTTTAACACGGCGTGCCAGTTTCAGGGCGGCTTCAACAGCATTGGTGCCGGTCGGGCCGGTAAACTGGATCTTATATTCCATATTGCGCGGCTTGAAGAGTTTCTCTTCCATCGCGGTCAGGAATTTCTCCTTGGCGCTGCTGTGCATGTCCAGCCCGTGGGTAATACCGTTTGACTTGATATAGTCAACTAGGGCTTCTTGAAGAACAGGGTTATTATGCCCGTAATTCAGGCTGCCAGCACCGGCGAGGAAGTCCAAATAGCGATTTCCATCCGTATCCGTCAGCCAGGCACCTTCGGCTTTATCAAAGGTGACAGGGAAGGAGCGTGCATAGCTCTGAACTTCCGATTCAAGGCGATCAAATACAGTCATAACTTTCTCTTTCTTTTGGGGAGAAATAAAATTCGTATGGCAAATTAAACGCCGAAGGTCCGGTTTTGTTCCCGGAAATTCGGCGCTTTTCCAAAATCAAGGCGTGAGAGCCTCAGGCAGCAACGCGTTCAACATCAACCCGTTCAAACGGGCCGATCTGCCAGAGAATTTCGCTGGCGGCTGCGCCATCAAAATGCTTCTCACGGTCAAAAAGCACCTTGCGGTTGACATCGGTTTCCAATTCACGGGCCACCGACCTGAACACACCCTGCGACGGCGCATTGGAGGTCGTAATAGTCGTATGAAGCTCCGTGACATCGTGGCAAACGCCGCGATCAAGGATATCAAGGATCATGCGCTTGCCAAGCTTCAGGCCGCGTGCCTTGGGGGAAACCGCAACCTGCCAAATAAACAGGCGCTCCGGGGTTTCGGGCACAAGGTAGCCTGAAACAAAGCCCACAACTTCGCCGTTCAGCTCTGCAAGGGCGCAGGTCGGCGCGAAATGGGAGCATTGAAGCAGGTTGCAGTAAACAGAGTTCTCATCAAGCGGCTTGCAATCTGCAATCAATTCGTTCACCGCCGCTCCGTCTGTGGAATTCGGTTTACGAATAACCAGATTCTTGGTCTTGCTTTTCGACTTGCCGTCGCTTGTGGCAACTTTCATCGTTCTATCTGCCTAATTGTTTCGCCAATCGATCTAGATGAATGACGAGAAACATAGATTATCGATGTATTTTAATCAACATGATTGATCGCGATATTGGAGAAAAATGACTTAAATTATTGATATATATGGAAAAATTAATTTTACCTTGGCGTGGGAACAAATTTGTTATCAAAGTTTTTCAGCGTCACAAAATCATAGTAATTCTATATAAATTTGTATCTCTTTACGATTGATCACTAGAAAATCCGTTGTCTTTCAGGGGTTTGAAGGCTATAACCAAATTTGGAAAGAGTTCTATCGGATCTGCAAATGGACAAGCTGCACGACGCATTGATTTCAATTCGCCGCATTCTTCGCGCCAGTGACATTCATGCCAAACGGCTGGGCAAACTGGCCGGCTTGAAAACTTCGCAATTGCTTGTTTTGCAATCTCTTGATGATGCGGGGGAAATGACCGTTGGCGAAATTGCGGCAAAAGTAAATCTTGCCCAGGCCTCGACAACGGCGCTGGTCGACAAGTTGCAGTCTATGGGGCTGGTGCAGCGGGCCCGCGGACATACCGACAAACGTAAAGTATATGTCCGGCTGACGGACATGGCGCATGAAGTGCTGGCCAAAGCACCAATGGCGTTGCATGACCGTTTTTCCGAGAAATTCAAAAATCTTGAGGAATGGGAGCAAAGCTTTCTCGTTGCCGCTTTGCAGCGGGTCTCCACGATGATGGACGCGGGAGATATCGATGTCGCGCCGCTTCTTGATCACGAAGCCATTGTCGAAAAGAATTCCGAAACATTGAAAAATGTTTGAGCCGATTGCAGGCTGATCTTCAACTGATTCTATGTCGGGCAGGGCGCAAGGGCAGCGTAGCTGTCGGGTGTATTTATGCTGACTGACATAGTTCTCTTATTGTCTTTCCTCCGAGTATTCGGAACCTCTTGCGGTTTTGTAACGTTAGGCTCGCGCCTTGAAGGTTGTTTCAATTCACTGGATCGCAGGTTTGAATGCTCGAATGGATCAAGAATCATCATACCGTTCTCCAAATCACCATCAGTTTTTTAACCTTAGGTGTTTGGATTTTTTATGCCCAAATCCTGTTGGCGCAATATCGGCGTACCAGACGCCCAAAAATTTTGATCAATCAAACCCGTGGGCGCACATTGCATTCGCGGTTTCTGGTTAGCAATATGAGCCTCGAAAGCGTCCATATTGAAGTCATTCTTGTTGGTCTGTTTGGTAACGAAGAACAAACATGGCACAAGGTCAGCGATTGGGAGCCTATGTCAGATGACAGTCAGGCGGACACAAATGCTTATGGTACCTTTCAAGGTCCGCTAGCGGCCGGATGTTCACTAGATATTGGCGACATTAAACGATTGATAACGCAGCGTGATACCTTGGTTCAAACCCAGACAAACGCCGACAATCCAGGGGAAACCGGGCTTGTAACAGAAAACGGTGCCAATTGCCGTTCCTTTGAGATTATGGTTATGGGCGTCTACAGTTCGGAAAAAGGTGTTATTGGTGCCAGCAGGACATTCGATCTTGACGAGCACGGTCATGTTTATCCACGTGATGCCGAAACCGGACAATGCCGGTCTCGTAGCGAAAGACAGCGCATGCGGGAACTGCATCGTCGTCATTTATAGAATTGCCATTATTTGTCATAATATATATTATAACTCTTTTGTACGTGGCTTTGTTTTCCAAACAAGTGCCTGCTCTTGCCCGGTAATTCTGTCAGCTCAACATGAAATGATATTTGCCTAATCACGGCAATATCGGCGCGTGATTACGGTGTCCTGTCGGAAACTGTAAGGAAAAAGATTGTCCCAAATGTGCAACGCCTTGTGACTCCGTCCCATATTACTTTTCGCAGATGCCGTAAAAATTTGCACGATTGTGCAAAAACCCGCGACGATCAGTCTAACGCCTTGTCGCTGATATCCCTTATCTTTCCAACCAATATCCCAGATTGTCTGTCCGGGAAAATCCTTCATTTACATTGCAATGCGTCATTTTTCGGCCGGTTTTAACGGCGGCCCGATCAGTTGATCCGACATTGCAATTTAGGTTCGTTCTTATTTTGGAACGCTAAGTGTTGGAAACACCGGCTATTGCAATCTGCCATCTGCGCATATGGTCGCGACAAAGTTGCATGTCATATGCTCAATGAAATCTGGAGAGACGTGATGTCATCGAAATCCAAATTCCGATATGCGGTTGGCGCCGTCGCTATTGTGTTGACGGCCGCTGGCGTGGCGGGCGTATTGCCAATTCCGTTTATTCACGCCGAAGAACAGCAAGAATCCCCTGCACCGGCCCAGGCACCCGCACCTGTCCCGGCGACTGTTGCCGAAATTCACAGTCAGAATATCACCCGTTGGTCGCGATTTTCAGGCCGATTGGAAGCCATTGATCGTGTTGAAATACGTCCACGTGTTGCCGGGGCGATCCAGGCGGTTCATTTTCACGAGGGGGATTTGGTCAAACAGGGAGATTTGCTGTTTACCCTGGACCCTGCCCCATTTGAAACCGAAGTTGCCCGTGCAGAAGCCGCCGTTTTTTCGGCTCAATCCCGCTTGAAGCTGGCAAAAACGGAGCTTGAGCGCGGCAATGAACTTTGGAAAACCCGTGTCATTACCCGCACGGTTCTGGATCAGCGCCAGGAAACCAAACAGAATGCCGAGGCCGACCTGCATTCGGCGCAGGCACAGCTTCGTTTTGCCAAACTTAATCTGGGTTATACCGAAATAAGGGCGCCAATTTCGGGCCGCGTCGGCGATATTCGTCTCACTCCGGGTAATTTGGTTGATGCCGGTGCAAATGCCGAAATTCTCACCACACTGGTGTCGGTGGATCCGATTTATGCGACCTTTGATGTCAATGAACAGGCATTGTTGCAGGCCATGCAGCAAAATAGCGAGCCATCGGTAAATACGGTGCAGAAAATCCCGGTTCAATTGAGCAACGATTTTATCGGTCCTGATGCCATTACTGGTCATGTTCAAATGATCGACAATGAATTCAATTCAAAAAGTGGCACCATTCGTGTACAGGCCATATTTGATAACAAAAACGGGCGGCTTGTCCCCGGGCAATTTGCCCGCCTTGAATTGGGCCAGGCCAGCGCCGGAAAAGCAATGATGGTTGCCGAACGGGCCGTTGGAACCGATCAGGATAAAAAGTTCGTTCTGGTGGTAAATCCGCAAAACGTTGTCGAATATCGCGAAATTCGTGTCGGTGGCGAACAGGATGGCATGCGCATTGTTACCAGCGGCCTGAAAGATGGCGAACGTGTCGTCGTCGAAGGATTGCAGCATATTCGCCCCGGTATGACCGTCGCGCCCGAAATCGTCTCTATGGATCGTCGTTCCATCGCCGAGGCCGGTAGCGCAGCCAAGGGAGATTCCCGCTCTTAATCAGGGTTACGGGACACCAAATTTATGAACATCTCGAAATTTTTTATCGATCGCCCGATCTTCGCGGCGGTGCTGTCACTGCTCATCGTAAGCGTCCTCTCACGGCTACCTTGACAG
>NZ_JPWH01000030.1 GCF_003326755.1 Thalassospira profundimaris
ATCAGTTAAAGGTTAATGAGTTCTGACCCTATAACGAACAGAAAACATCCACCTCTGTCAGTTCGGACCGCAGCATTCGCAAAACCGACCTGTCGGTCAGCTGGAATGTGCTGGATTTTGCCATTGGCTATATGCGCGCCCACCAGCAGGCCGATATGGCCCTGATCGTGGCCGAACGTCGCCGGCAGGTTATTCACAGTGTGGTCAATGAAACCCGTGCCGCCTATTGGCGTGCCGTGGCGGCGGATCGGGCGCTCAAAAGTTTTGATCAGGTGCTTGATCGCGTGCGCGGGGCGCTTGGCCGGTCGCAAAAGCAGATCGACGAAGGCATTGGCGGGCAGCTTGAGGCTCTGAGCTATCAGGAAGATCTGCTGGTTACACTGCGCGAGCTTGAAACCCGTCGCCGGCAATTGATCGAGGCGCGGACCGAACTGGCCGTTCTGATGAATATTCATCCGGACAGCGATTTTACCCTGGTGGACAGTGCCACCGAGGCCCATCCGCTGCCCGCCATTGCCATGAGTTCGGACCAGCTTGAGCTTGAAGCCCTGCATAATCGCTCCGAGTTGCGTTCGGAGGCCTATCAGCTTCGTATCAATCAGCGGGATTCAAAAATCGCCCTGATTCAGATGGTGCCGGGGTTGAATTTTTCTGCCGGGATCAATCATACCACTGACAGTTATAAGGTGAATTCGCGCTGGTATGACGGGGCGCTGAACCTGTCTTGGAATTTGATGCAGGTTTTCAAGGCACCGGCCAATATGAAACTTGCCGATAGCCAGATCGAACTTTCCAAAGTGCGAAGCCTGGCATTGAGCATGGCGGTGATCAGCCAGGTCAATATTGCGCAATTGCGTTATCATCATGCGCTGGATGATTTCAAACTGGCCGACCGGATTTCCGGTGTCCAGGACCGGATCGTGAATAGTATGCAGGCGCAGCGTTCGGCCAATACGGTTGGTGAAAGTGATGCGATCCGTGCTGAAGTGCGTTCTTTGCTGTCCGGCTTGCAACGCGATATGGCCTATGCCGATTTGCAGGCTGCTTATGGGCAGGTTTTTGCCTCGATCGGGGTGGATCCCTTACCCAGGGATGTGGCCGATGATTCGGTTGACAGCATTGCACAGGCCATTCACACCGTTATGAGACAGTGGCAGAACGGCGAATATGATGCCCGGGGCATTGCGGTTGCTGACGACGTGCAACAACAGCCAGCAGAACAGCAAACCGTCATGACCGGAACGGATAAACAGGCGATGCAATGATTTTTGCCCGACATATGGCCCCGCCGAGAGGCAAATTGTCCGGCCTTTTAAAGGTGATCCGGCGGGTATGTGGTGTAATGGTAATGGGTGGCTTTATGCTGCCCATTGCCGTGCTTGCCCAACAGAATGATCCCTATGGCGGTGGTGCTGCCGTTCCGTCTGCATCCGGGGCGTCAGGCACGGGTGATTCTGGTGGCAATAGTGCCTCTTATGGGGGGGATGCCATGTCGCAAGCGGGCGATGACATGTCATCGGCACGGGCCTTGGTGGCGACGCGCAACCGTGCCGTATTATCGGCCGAGATTTCCGCCCGTATTGCCGACATGCCCAAGCGCCCCGGCGAACGGTTTGCCAAGGGCGATGTTCTGGTTGTGTTTGACTGCGCGGCCTATCGTGCGCAGCGGGCTGCCGTGGCCGCCGATTTGCGCCAGGCCGATGCGCAATATAAGGCGCAAAAACGCCTGGCGGAGCTGCGCACCGTGGGCGAACTGGATGTGGTGATGGCACAGGCGGCAATGGAAAGCGTCAAGGCGCAATTGCAGTTGCAGGATGTGTATCTGAACCGCTGTAAAATTACCGCCCCCTATGAAGGGGCGGTGGTTGATTGGCAAAGCCAGCCCTATCAAACGGCGACACCGGGCGATCAGTTGATCGATATTGTCGGTTCGGGGGATTTGGAACTGGAATTGATTGTGCCGTCGCAATGGCTTGGCTGGCTTTCGGTTGGTCAGGGGGTCATGGCCCATATCGATGAAACCGATAAAGATGTTCGGGCAAAGGTCGCCCGCATTGGTGCCCGGATTGATCCGGTCAGCCAAACGGTGAAAATATATGCGGCCCTGGAAAGCTCAAAGGGTCTTCTGCCCGGTATGAGCGGCCGGGCCGTGATGGATGGCAGGCCGGATCACTGACAGATGACGGGCTGGGCAGGTTAAAGACAGGCGCGATTTCCCTATGGTAGAAAACTCTGCACCATCCGAGACCCCGTGGGCACTGTTAATGGGGATCGAACGTTCAATCCGTCATGCGCCGGATCTGGTATCGTTTCGCTTCGCCGTGGTCAGTGAACCGCGCCGTTTGATTGCCTATCAGCAGGCGGTGCTGGTGGCAAAAAACGGCGCGTCGGCTTTTCGGGTGATTTCGGTCTCGAATGTGCCAACACTGGACCGCAATGCCCCCTATATCCGTTTTGTCGAACGGGTGTTAAAGGCCCTGGGCAAACAGGACAGCCTGGAAAAGGCCAGTGTGGTGTCCGCTGCCCAACTACCGGAAAATCTGCGGGGGGACTGGCCCGAATTCTGGCCTGAAGCGGTGCTGTGGCAACCGTTAAAGGCCCCGGATGGCCGGGATATGGGCGGATTGATTTTGGTCCGCACGCACCCCTGGCAGACGGCAGAGCTGGTTTTGCTTGACCAGTTGGCCGATACGGTGGGCCATGCGTGGCATTCGCTGCAAAAACCCTCGGCCCGGTTGCGCAAATCCCGCCCCGGGTTGCGCAAGGCTTTGGGTCTTGTTGCCGTGCTTGTTACGCTGGCGGTGTTGGCCTTTCCGGTATCTCAAAGCGTGATTGCCCCTGCCGATGTGATTGCCCATGACCCGGTCCCGGTGGCGGCACCCATTAATGGTGTGATCCGCGAGGTTAATGTGCGGCCCAATGCCGAAGTTGCGGCAGGGGATATGCTGTTTTCCTTCGAGGATGCCGAACTGCGCGCCAATTATGATGTTGCCCTGCGCTCGGTTGACGAGGCCCGGGCCGAACTGCGCCGTGCCGCGCAGCAGGCCTTTGGCGATGCCAAGGGGCGGGCCGAAGTCGCGCTGAGGCAGGCGCGCTTGGCCCTGCGTGAGGAACAGGCGCAATATGCCGCCTATCAGCTATCCCAGGTGGAGGTGCGTGCGCCCATAGACGGCATTGCCGTGTTTGGCGACCCCAACCGCTGGCGTGGGCGCCCGGTTTCAACTGGCGAACAGGTGATGTCGCTGGCCCGGCCTGATCAGGCGGAACTGGCAATTTTTATTCCGGTTTCCGATGCCATCAATCTGGAACCCGGTGCGGAAGTGCGGCTGTTTCTCGATGTGGATCCGCTTCATTCCATTCCGGCGGCGCTGGAACTGTCATCCTATCAACCTGTTAAAACGGCTGATGGCGTTTTGGCCTATCGTGCCATTGCCCGTTTTGCCGACGAAACCGCGCCGCCGCGCATTGGCCTGAAGGGCTCGGCCAAGCTGTTGGGCGACAAGGTGCCGCTGGTGCTGTTTTTACTGCGCCGTCCCCTTGTTGCGTTGCGCCAGAAAATCGGGTGGTAGGCGATGGTTGCGCTGGCAGGCGGGAGGGCCGCAGGGAATATGGCCGGGGACATGGCAGAAACGGGCAGGGAGGAAGATTTCCCTTTGCCGCCCCTGCGCCAGGACCTGAAATTGTTGCCTGCTGAAAATGACGAATATGGCGCGCCGGGCTGGACCATTCATGACCCGGTGCGCAACCGTTATTTCCGCATTGGGTATGCCGCGTTTGAAATACTGCACCGCTGGTCGGCGGGCATGGCATCGGCCCTGTGCCAGCGCATTGAAAATGAAACCATCCTTACCCCCGATTTTGCCGATATTCGCAATCTGGTCACGTTTCTGCATGGTAATGGTTTGCTGATGCGGGCCGGGCCTGAAGCGATTGCCGAATTTTCCCGAATTGCCAGGGCAGGCAAACCGCCCTTCTGGAAATGGCTGGTTCATAATTATCTGTTTGTGCGTGTGCCTTTGTTCCGGCCCGACCGGTTTTTATCCCAAACCCAGTGGCTGGCCGATTTTTTTGCCTCCCGCTTTGTGACATGGCTGGTTCTGGTTGTCGGGGTGATCGGCATTATCATGACCATTCGCCAGTGGGATGCGTTTTGGGCAACCTTTATGGGTTTTGCCAATTTTCAGGGCATCGTCTGGATGGCTGTTACCTTAACGGCGGTCAAGATTTTGCATGAGCTGGGCCATGCCTATACCGCGCGGCGATATGGCTGCCGGGTGCCGACAATGGGGGTGGCGTTTTTGGTGATGTATCCGGTTTTATATACCGATACGTCCGATGCCTGGCGACTGACAAATCACCGCGAAAAATTGCGGGTGGCGGCGGCGGGGATCCGGGTGGAACTGATGCTGGCCCTGGTGGCGACTTTTTTATGGCATGTGGTGCCTGCCGGGCCTGCCAGAAGTGCGGTATTCCTGATGGCATCCGCCACCTGGATTACGACCCTGGTGATCAATTTAAGCCCGCTGATGCGTTTTGATGGCTATTATCTGCTGTCGGATTATTTGCGCATTCCCAATTTGCAAAATCGGGCCTTTGCCATGACCAAATGGTCGCTAAGGCGGGTTTTATTTGCAATTGATGTGCCCGCGCCCGAACCGGCGACAGCCCATCGTCGCCGGGTTTTGATCACCTATTCCATAGCCGTGTGGATATACCGGTTTTTTCTGTTTCTTGGTATTGCCCTGGTGGTTTACCACCTGTTTTTCAAAGTGTTGGGCATTGTTTTGTTTGCAGTGGAAATTCTGTGGTTCA
The DNA here is from genome assembly GCF_003326755.1 of Thalassospira profundimaris. Lineage (GTDB taxonomy): Bacteria > Pseudomonadota > Alphaproteobacteria > Rhodospirillales > Thalassospiraceae > Thalassospira > Thalassospira profundimaris_B. The sequence goes on from NZ_JPWH01000030.1 coordinate 4,813, forward strand.
TTCTGCTGCCGATTGTAAACGAGATGAAAATGTGGTGGAAACTGCGTCATCGGGCGCGCTGGACGGTGGCCAATATTATTGTGATGATGCTGTTGGCGGGCGGAATTGTGGCCCTGCTGGTGCCGTGGCGCACAACCATTGCTGCCAGTGCACAATTGCAGGCGGCCGCCGAAGCTGAAATCATCAGCCCGGCGAATGGCCGGATTAACGAGATATTTGTCACCGACGGACAGCGCGTTGCGGCGGGAGAAGTTTTACTGCGGATGCGCTCGCCCGAACTGACCAGCAAACAGCGCGATCTGGAATTGCAATTGCGCGAGGCGGAAATTGTGCTGGCCCAGTCGCGCAGCAGCAACGAATTTTTGGAAGATGTTGCCAGCCAGATGCAGGAAGTGTTGCGCCTTCAGGCCAGTCTGACGGCGATAAAGGCCCGCCAGGCGCAGCTTGATGTGCGTGCACCGATCAGTGGCACCGTGCGCGATGTGGTTGATGCGGTTTATCCGGGGACCTGGATTGCCAGCCGCAAAAATCTGATGCGAATTGTTGACCAGGCGGGGACGCGGCGTTTGGTGGGATATGTTTCGCAGCGCGATGTGATGCTGCTGCCCGAAACGGCTGCGGCGCGTTTTTATCCCGACCAGATTACCCGGCCGGTTTTGAACGTGCAAATTGACCGGGTGGACCGTTTTAATTCCCCAACGCTTGATACCCCGGCCCTGAGTGCCAGCAATGGCGGCCCGCTGGCAACCCGTCCGGACAATAATGGTGCACTTGTTCCGGATGATGCCATTTACCGGGTTTCGGGCTATGTGACCGGGACGGAGGACATCAGGGACGGTCAGGCCCACAGGGAACCGGCAAAACTTGAAACCATTTTGCGCGGCACCCTGGAAATCGAGGCCCCGGCCCAAAGTCTTGCGGTGCGCATGTATCAGGCCGTGGTGGCGGCCCTGATCAGGGAAATGTCGTTTTAAAGAAAAGGCAGAAGGTCGGGGTGGGATCGACCTTCTGCCAGATCATGTTTGCGCCAGTAAAGGCTGCATCTCAAATTGTCTGCGGTGCAGTCGCCTGGCGGAAAGCGGGTTTTCTGCAGCAATTACGCACCCGCCGGGAGGAGGTCCGGGTCACGTTTGCGCGGAAATACCTGTTCTTGGCCCAATGACAGCTGCGGCAAGACGCGCGAGGCATAACAGGTCGCCAGGCCTTCGGCTATGCGCGTTTGGCGTACCCCCTGTTCTTGGTTCGCGAATGCTGGACCAAAGTGCCGGGGTGTTATGTGATCACCCGGATGGGGGCGTTATTCAGCCAGGCCAAAACCGCCTCAACCGTCTGCCCGTAAAAGACCTGCCATGTATGACGCGTGACATAGCCCAGATGTGGGGTCAGCAGCAGGTTTTTGCATGCCCGTAACGGGTGGTCGGCAGGCAGGGGTTCTTCGTCATATACATCAATGCCGGCCCCGGCGATGGTACCGTCATTGGTCGCTTTGATCAGGTCGGGGACATTCACAATCGGCCCGCGCGATGTGTTGATCAAAAAGGCGGTTGGTTTCATTTTGGCGAAATCGGATGCGCTGATCAGGTTGATCGTGCGGTCTGACAGGCGCTGATGAATGGTGATGAAATCGCTGTTTGCCAGCAAATCATCCTTGCGGGCATAGGTGACACCCATTTCGGTACAGCGGGCCTCGGTCAGATTTTCTGACCAGGCAATCACCTTCATGCCAAAAGCCTGGGCGATGTGCGCCACTTTGCCGCCAAGGCGCCCCAACCCGATAATACCGAGTGTAGAGCCCGCCAGGTCCTGCCCCAGGCCAATTTGCCAGCCACCCTGCTTCATGGAGGTATTTTCCGGCACAATGCCGCGGGCCAGGCCCAGCATCAGGGCAAAGGTCAGTTCCGGTGTGGCGGTAGACGGGCTTTCGGTGCCGCAAACGGTGATATTGTTGCGGGCAGCACCCTTCATATCAATCGCATCATTGCGTTTGCCGGTGGTGACAATCAGTTTCAGGTTTGAAAGCCGGTCCAAAAGCGTGCCGGGAAGGGGCGTGCGCTCGCGCATGATGCACAAAACATCAAACGGCGCCAGGCGCGCTGCCAGGTCATCCTCGTTGCGGATCGTGTCGTGAAAAACGGTAATTTCCGCCTGCTTTTGCAGGGCTGACCAGTCGGCCGATTGCAGGGCAAGGTTTTGATAGTCATCAAGAATGGCGATTTTCATGGCTGATCCGCTTTATGGAATTTTTGCAAGGAACGTTCCTGCCTCTATGAACCGATGAAATCGCGCCTTTGTCACGCTTTTTTGCAATCCGCGGTTCCCTGTTTGCGGGCTCCGACATCAAGGAAATGCCGGCGCCCGTGATGTATTGCGCGATTACAGGTTATCGGCAATTTCCTGCATCCAGATGGCAATGGCAATCGCCCCGCCATCGGGCACGCCAACGGCACGTTCGCCAAGGTAACTTGCGCGGCCCAGTTCCGGTTTCATTTCGGCGGTGCCATCCGCCCCTTTGCGCGCCGCATCGCAGGCTGCCTGCCAGGCTTCTTTGCCGGATTTTCCGGCTTTGGCTGCCTCATCAAAGGCCCGCGCCGCAGGAAGCAGCGCATCTAGCATGGTGCGGTCGCCTTCTTTGGCTCCGCCCAGTTCGGCAATCGCGTTGGCCCCGATGTCAAAGGCTTCGGCCCATTCCCTGGGGCCGGGATTGTCACATTCCTGCAAATGCCGCCCGGCACGGATCAGGGCATTGGCATAAAACGGGCCGGAACTGCCCGCAATTGCCTTGCGCAGCGCATTGCCCGTGGCAATCAGCGCGGTGGCCGGGGTGGCCCAGGCTTTGGCAGGCAAATCCAGCATGGCATCGGCACCGCGCTCCAGGCTGGCCCCAAGGTCGCCATCCCCCGCCTTTGTGTCCAGGTCGGTCAGATGCGGTTCCTCATCTTTGATTTTTTGCGCCACAGCGCGACCGATTTTCTCGATTTTTTCCGCCAGCGGACCGGCTTCGGGATAGTTGATTTCGTCACTGCTGCCTTTGGGGTCGGCGATTTCGCGCCGTTTGTGGCTGATACGACCGGAACCGGGCCAGGCCCGGGCCGATGTTTCGGCATCCAGCAACGCGCACCGTTCATCATCGAGTTTTAATAGCGAGAGCGAACAGCCTGGCATATCGAGCGCGCTTAACAGGGTGCCGCACCAGATCCGCTCGATGGTGATATTCTGGTCGCGCAAATAATTAACTGCGCCGCGCGTCATGATCGACAGCTCCAGTGCCGATGTTGCCCCCAGCCCGTTGACCAGAAGGGCCACGCGGTCTGATGTGGTGATGTTGCGATCATCAATGATGGTTTTGAGGATGGTTTTGCAAAGGTCGTCTGCCGGGGCGATTTCGCGGCGTTCCACGCCCTTTTCGCCATGAATGCCAAGGCCCAGTTCGATTTCGTCGCTTTCAAGCTCAAAGCCCGGTCCCTTTGCACCGGGCAGGGTGCAGGCTCCCAGCGCAACTCCCATCGATCCCAGCGCGCCTGCCGCCTTGCGGGCAATCTCTGCGACGTCGGAAAGGGATTTGCCCTTTGCGGCTGCGGCACCGGCAATTTTGTGGATCAAAACGGTTCCGGCAATGCCGCGCCGGCGCTCTTCGCTGACGGTTTCACGCAGCGACACATCATCGGCAACAACGACAATTTCAACCGGAATACCCTCTGTCTGGGCCAGTTCGGCCGCCAGACCAAAATTAAGCCGGTCGCCAGTATAGTTTTTAACCACCAAGACCGCCCCGGCGGGCCCGGCACAGGCACGAATGGCATGTAATACCGCATCGGTCGAGGGGGAGGTAAAAATATCCCCCGCCACGGCAGCACTTAACATGCCCTTGCCGACATATCCGGCATGGGCCGGTTCGTGCCCGCTGCCTCCCCCGGAAATAACCGCGACAGGGCGCTTTTCCGCCTCCGGCAGATCGGCCAGCAGGGCGACATTGGCATGTTCCAGCAATGCCAGTTCATCCGAACTGTCCACCACCCCTTCGAGCATCTCGCGAACAACATTCTTCGGGTTATTGATCAGCTTCTTGGACATGATACCTCACCTGCCTGTGTGTGTTTCCCGTTTAAGACGTTCTTGTACCGAACTTAATCCGTAAATGGCAGATGACCAGTGGGGATATGGACAGTCTCTCCCATCCGGGCGCTTTTTGCGGGGTGAGAGCAGCGGTTTTCAGGCCGCGTTCGATTGTATGGAAGGTGTCTGCGAAGCCGAAATTGTGTCCGTCGAACCGTTCTCCAACCAGGAGTGTTTTGTTATAAGTTATTGACTACGCTTACATATCAGCGTTGCAGAATAAAAACTGTACGCGTGCCGACGATACGTCCATAACACCACGAATGGATGCACATGAGAGTTTTTAAAAAATGGATTGGGTTCCGATCGCTTTTGGTACGTTCAAGGTTGTCGCACTCTGTGTCGCGATGTTTTTTGCCATCAAATGGCACTACGATCAGGGCAAAAAGGGCGACCGCAAAGCCCTTTTGCGCTCTATTGCCAAAATGGCAGCACTGTTGATTCTGGCGGCGGTTGCGGTGGCGCTTATTACCTTTGGGCTTGTCCGGTGGTTCGGGCTGGATATGAGTTACTAATACAGCGTTATGTGCTTGCTTAAGGACTGAAGGGAAAAGGCTAACTTTCTGCCTGCTTTCGTCCGAGGAAAATGACCGACGCAATCGCGGCCAGAATCAAGGCGATTGAGGTGGCGCTGTGAAACAGGAACCAGGGGTCGCCACCTGTTGCAGAAAAAGCCTCGCGCGCGTTCTGTTCCAGCGGTCGTGCAAGAATGAATGCAATGACGAAGGGAAGGACGGGTATGTTGCTGCGGCGGAACACGTAGCCCAGAACGCCGAAGCCCATTGTTACCCAGAGGGCGAAGAATGAGGTCTGCTGGACGTAAATTGCCGTTAAAGTGACCAATAAAACCATAGGCAACAGAATTGGTCCGGGGATTCGGGCGAGTACGCCCATTGCGCGCATGAAGCGGCCACCGAAGGTCCAGTTCAGGATGTTCCCGATCGACATCAGGGTGAAAATGCCGAAGGCTGTAACCAGTTCCGGGTTCACCTGGGGCGAGGTAAAATGGAAAACTTGAGGGCCCGGATTGAAGCCGCCGATGCTGTCGGCCGCAAGGATCAGAAAAACAGCCGCCGCGTTACCGGGAATGCCGAGTGACAGCACCGGGATCAAATTGGCACCGGAGACGGCAGAGTTGGCGGCCTCGGTCGCGGCGATCCCCTCTGGTGCACCCTCGCCAAAGGGCGTGTCGCCAGGTTTGCCGCGTTTGAAATGCCGCCGTGCGCCAAGGCTGTAGCCAAGCGTCGCGGCAAGGGTCGAACCGATACCGGGAAGTGCGCCGATGATCGTGCCAATGAAGGCAGAACGCGCGACATAGGGGGCGATACGGCCGATATCGCCCGGCTGGAGGTCGTCCTGGGCCGGGTCGTGCGGTGCATCTTCTTTCTTTTTGCCAAGGCGGCTTGCCTGCCAGAGACCTTCGATCCCGATCAGGATTTCCCCGATGATCAGAACGCCCAGGATCACCGAGACCAGTGAAAAGCCGCTTGAGAGATCGTTGTTTCCGAATGTCAGCCTTGGGGTCAGGGCCTGTCCCGTCCCGACAAAGGCTGTTGCAAGTCCCAGCGCCACCGCAAGCAGGCCCTTGCCCCTTGAATTGCCCATTACCGCCGCGATGAACGAGATCGAGAGGATCAGAAGGGCGGTTTTCTCGGGCAGGTCAAGATAGGCTTCAACCGCGACAGCAAGGAAGGGCGCGCAGACAAACAGTACAAGGTCCGAGAAGGTATCGCCTGTTACCGATGATAGCTGCGCGATGCGCAGGGCCCGGCGTGGCTGACCGGCCTTTGCCATTGGATGACCATCCAGCGTGGTCATTACGGAATCCGGTGTGCCGGGCATGTTGAACAGGATCGCAGGTACTGCACCCCCGACTGTTGCCCCTTTCATGATGCCGATCAGGAAGCCGAAAACTGGCAACAGTGCATCGGGGGTGAAGCCGAATACCGAGATCAGGATTGGCAGAGCGATCGCCATCGCCATCGGCCCGGCCAGCCCCGGTGTCGCCCCGACCGCGATACCGGTCAAAAGGCCGCCACAAACCATGATCGGGGCAGCCGGGATGGCGATCCCGCCGAGTGTGAATAGCGGGTATCCGTTGAACACAGCAAGGATACCAAGCCAGATATAGTGAAGAACCTCGGTCATACGTCACCATTTGGCGGCAGCAGAAGGTCGGAGAAGGGTACATCGAAGATCAGGATCAGCAGTGCCGTCACCGCCAATCCCACGAGCAGCGCACGCCAACTCAGTCGACGCTCGATCAGTGACATCAGCATCGTGACAAGGAAGGTACCCCCGGTAACGAAGCCTGCATATTTCCAGGGCACGGTGTCTCGCAGATCGCGGTAGCTGGCATCGGTGCTGCCAAGCAGATGAACCAGGCCGACGAGAGCCGGTCCCGTCCAGCGCATCAGGATCACCGATACAAGGAACAGTGCGGCGAACAGCCCCACAAACCGCAGATTGGCCAGTGAGAGATGCGGAACATCATCCTTTCCGTGACCTTCAAAAGCGATAAGAACGCCCGCCACGACCATCAGAACGAAGGCTGCGGTAGGGGCAAGTGCATCACCAATGGAAACCCGCCCGCGCAGTTTTACGATCAGGCCGGTTGCGGTATCATCCGGCACCCAGATGAAGATCGCCAAAAGTGCCAGCAGGACCACGCCAAGGCCAAGCATCACGTCAGTATTCATACGTCGCATGTCCACTGCCTTTCCGGGCCGAACCGCGCGTGCCTGTCACCGGGGCCTAGTTGGCCGAGGCGGCGGCAAGCAGGTTTTGGGAATCGGACATCAGATTGGTTAGCGTATCGTTCAGCGCCGTGCCGGTCAGAACGGCCGGTCCGCCGAAATTCTTGACGACAAGCGCATGGGCCTGGGTGGAGGGATCGTTCAACACCTCGGCAATCGCATCGCCGAGCGCCTTGCGGGCATCGGGATCAAGGCCCTTTGGCGCGATGAACATGAAGTAACCATTTAACGTATACTTGCTGCCCAGATCGGTAATCAGCGGGGCGTCGGGTGAATCCGCCAGCCTGTGTGACACGGCGCTCGCGACATTGACCATTTCGCCCTGTTGCACGGGCTTGGATTGGGCACCGCCGACCCATCCGATGTCGAGGTCGCCGCCGCGCAGCCCATTCATCACGCCAGCGCCACCTTTGACTTGCACGATATTGAAATCGATCCCGTTTTCCTTGCCTAAAAGGTAGGTCACATCGGCCCAGCGGTCGGTTGCAACCCCAAAACGGATCGGCGTGCCTGCCTTGGCCGCCGCCGTGATCTTGTCCCAACTGTCAAAGGCTCCCCCCTTCATGGCGACAAGCCCGGTCTGGAATGCCACGGTCGAGGCAAGCGGGGTAAAATTTTCGGTGGTCAAGCCAGGCTGGTTTGCTGACAATGCGCTGTAGGTGAGCGTTTCAGACACCACCATACCGATCGCAGTGCCGTCGGCAGGTTCGCTCTTGAGCTGCTTGGCAAGATTGAGGCCGCCATTGCCGGTGATCTGCTCGGGCAATATCTTCCAGCCATACTTGTTCTCAATTGCCTGTGCGATCAGTCGGGCCTGGGTGTCGGCCCCGCCGCCAGCAGAGAAACCAATCATCATTTTGATGGGGCCCGGGGGCGTCCAGCTTTCGGCATTTGCGGCAAAGGATAGCGATAAAAGTGCTGCCGCCAGTGTCAGCGGTTTTAGAAATTTTTTCATTTTTTCCTCCCTGATTGCCATTAGGTTTGCAGAGGAAAGTGGACATGTCAACGAACAAGGTTGACATGTCCACTTTAATGAGGGCAGCTTACGTGAAAAGGGGAGGACAAGCATGTCTAAGGACAAGGAGCCAGTGACAGGCGGTTTTGACATTAATCTGTTGCTGCCATTTCAGATCACCCAACTCAGCACCAGGCTTGCGGCTCAAGCACGCCGCATTATCGCGCGGCACGGGGATCTGACACTACCCCAGTGGCGCATTATCCGTATCGTTGCGGCTGGAGTTGCCAGCCGTTCGACGGCTGTGCGTAAAAGTTCCGGAATCGACAAAGGGCAGTTCAGTAAGACGATCAACGTCCTGGTTGACCAGGGTTATATCCTCACCCGACCCTGCGCCGGAGACCAGCGACAGTTCGAAATCGTGCTGACGCCAAAGGGACATGCCGCACATGAACGTCTCGCTCCTGAACTCGACGCACGTCAGCGGCATTTGATGGCGGCGCTCACACCCGATCAGCGCGCGGTGATCTTTCCGGCGATCCGTGCTCTCGCAGAGGCTGCCGAAACTATTGATTTTCTTGAGACACCCAGCACCGAGGACTGATCATCATGCCCCGATCCAAGAACCTTCTCGTCATCATGTCGGACGAGCACCAAGCCCGGGCGATGGGCTGTGCGGGGGCGTTCGTAAAGACGCCGAACCTAGATGCACTGGCCGCGCGCGGTGTGCGGTTTTCCAATGCCTACACGCCATCGCCGATTTGTGTGCCTGCCCGCGCGGCCTTTGCCTCGGGGCGGTATGTTCATGATATTCGGCTCTGGGACAATGCCATGCCCTATACCGGCAAGCCTCGCGGCTGGGGGCATGCGCTTCAGGACCAGGGCACGCGGGTTGAGTCGATCGGCAAGCTGCATTATCGCGCGGCAGAGGACCCGGCGGGGTTCGATGTCGAGCATATTCCGATGCAGGTGGCCGGTGGACATGGCATGGTCTGGGGATCAATCCGGCGCGAGGATGAACGTGTGGTAAAGGATGGCCGCATGCTGGGCGATTATATCGGTCCTGGTGAAAGCAATTACACCCGGTATGATACCTCTGTTGTCGAGCGCACGGAGGAATGGCTGGCGGCTGCAGCGCAGGACCAGCGTCCCTGGTGTCTCTATGTTGGTCTTGTTGCGCCGCATTTCCCGCTGATCGTTCCGCAGGAATATCTTGACCTTTATCCAGCCGATAGCCTGCCTCCGTTGAAGCTGCACCCGCGCGATGGCTACGTTCATCATCCGTGGGTTGCCAAGCAAGACACCGCACTTGCAGGTGATATTGCGATGAAAGACGAGGCAGAGCGGCAACTGGCGCGCGCCTGTTATTATGCGCTTTGCACCTGGATGGACAACAATGTTGGCCGGATTGTTAAAGCGTTACAAGCACAAGGCCTGCTTGATGAGACGACCATCATCTATACCTCGGACCATGGCGACAATGTTGGTGCCCGTGGCCTGTGGGGCAAGTCGAACATGTATGAGGAATCGGTTGCAGTCCCGTTGATCTTGGCCGAACCAGGCTGCACATCTTCGGTCTGTGCCACCCCGGTCAGCCTGCTTGACGTTTCCGAAACCATCGTCAGTCACTTTGGTGCGACATTGGAAGGCGATCGGCCGGGGCGTTCGCTCTATGACATCGCGTCGGAACCCGAGGCTCCTGACAGGGTGATTTTCAGCGAATACCATGCAGTCGGTGCGGTCTCGGCCTGTTACATGTTGCGTAAGGGAGGCTGGAAACTGATCCATTATCACGGTTTCGCGCCCGAGCTTTTTGACCTTGCGGGCGATCCTGACGAAACTGAAAACCGGGCGGAAGATCCGGCCTGCAAGCATATCCTCGATGATCTTTACCGGGAACTGAATGCCATCTGTGATCCTGCGGCGATGAACGATTTGGCCTTTGCCGATCAGGACGCCCTGATCGAAGGTTATGGCGGGCGCGAGGTGGCGATGAATATGGGTGCCCCGGCCGCAACCCCGCCACCGCAGGTGAACTGACGTTCGCAAGATACGTTGCTTCGCTGGTCGCCGGGCGCGCCTTCACCGATATGATCACCGCGCAGCCGTTACACCTGCTGTGTCGCGATGTTTTTTGCCGTCAAATGGCACTACGATCAGGGCAAAAAGGGCGACCGCAAAGCCCTTTTACGCTCTATTGCCAAAAGGGCAGCACTGTTGATTCTGGCGGCGGTTGTGGTGGCGCTTATTACCTTTGGGCTTGTCCGCTGGTTTGGGCTGGATATGAGTTATTGAATTATTGCGTTATTGACTGCGCAATTTAGGGCCGGTCAGTCTCTCGTGCCATCTGTTCCGCGACCTGTTTCAGATAATCTTCAAGTGTTTTGCCGTATTCGGGCTGGAAGCTCTTTCCGGTAGGCTCACAGCTTTGCATCCGGTCAATTCGGAAGGCTCGAAAGCTGTTGCGCATTTCGCACCAGGCAGAACATGTCCAGACCTGGCCCCAATATTCGATTTGCAAAGGGCAAATGACGCGGGTGGAGGCCCGGTCATCCAAAGATCGATAGTCGATCTGAAGTTTATGCCCTTCCCGAATGGCGCGACGGATTAGGGGCATATGTTTGAAGCCTGTCTGTGCGCGCTTGAACGCATAAACGCCAAACCCCCAGGATTTTGGTGCCTGCCGGCGGTTTGACGCTTGTTCGCCGACTTTTTTCATGACCGAAGCCGCAGCGGCTTGCAGTTCGTTATCGGCAGCTTCCTGTACAATGGCCATGCCCAGGCTCAGGGCCTCAAGCTCGGTAAATGACAGGGCGATGGGCGGAAGAAAGACCGGTTCGCGCAGCAAATAGCCCACACCGCGCTCTCCGTCTATCGGGACGCCAGAGGCAACCAGCGTGTCGATGTCCCGATAGACGGTGCGGATGGAAACGCCAAGCGCATCGGCGATGTCACGGGCAAGGTGGAGCCGCCCGTCCCGGACGATCTCGACAATTTCCGCAAGTCGCTCGCTACGCCGCATGATTGTGTCAGCTAAGGGCTACTTCCAGCTCGGAATGCGTGAGCTGAACAGTCGGCCCGTTAATGGCGGAAAGGAAGGCGGCGTTGCCGCGGATTTTACCAATTTCGGCGGCAGCAGATTTTGCTGCGTTCATATTTTCCCACTGAACATGCTCGATCCATGTTCCATCCTCGGTGCGGGAAAGACGGCGGCATATGAAACCCGGACAGGTTTGAAGCCAGGAACTCATTTCCCTGGCGGCGGCAATAAAATCTTCGCGGCGAACACCGTCATTGAGCGTGAAGGTGACGGTTTCGATGACATTCTTCGACATTGGATACTCCTGTTTGTCTAACCAAGCGGTCGTGCATCATTACGTCATCCCAACTGCCAGAATATGTCAGTTGGGATGACAGGTCCAGAAGTAGCGCGCTTGAGACGCGGATGACGGAGAAAACACGGTTTCAAACGGAGGCGTCGTTTTGAAGTCCTGCTACCTGCTGTTAAACAGGTTGTGCCGCGCAACGCCTTTTAGCCTCAGAAACAGGCGCGATTTTCCCCATTGAACGGGGGCGAGGGATCGCTCTTAATACGAGCAGCGCCATAAAAGGCGTGCGGTTGGTGAAGGCAGTGTATGATGCGTATCAGAAACATCCTGTTCGTTATATTTCTTGTGATCGTTATTGTGGCATCTTTGCTGCTTTGGCGATTAAATGATCTCGACCTGGATGGACGCCGCCACGAGGATTTTTCTTTTACCGCCAATGGACTGCATTTGGCCGGGACATTATGGCTGCCCGATCGCCCCGCATTGGCAGCACTGGTTCTGGTGCATGGCGATGGCCCGCAGGATAGAACCTCGCAGGGCGGCTATGCGCCTTTGGTCAATAGCTTGCTCGATGCCGGTATTGCCGTCGCGTCCTGGGATAAACCCGGCATTGGTGCGTCGCAAGGGAACTGGCTTGCACAATCGATGGAAGACCGGGCTGATGTCGTGCGCAAAGCACTGGTGATACTTAAGGGGCATTTCACGCATATATCTGTTGGCGCGATGGGGTTTTCACAGGCGGGATGGGTGATACCAAAGCTCTCGCATCGCGAGGCTGACTTCGCCGTTCTCATCGGCGGTGCCGTTTCCTGGCAACAGCAGGGCGATTATTACACCGATACGCGGCTGCGGCTGGCAGGGGTACCAACAGAGGAGCGCAAGCGTGAGGTGGCACGGTTATCGCGCAGCGATGATGGTTTGTTTGGAAAACAGCAGGTTAATCGTGTGGATCTTCCACCTGACCTGACGCCAGAGCGTTGGGCCTTCATCCGAAAAAAACGTCATGCGGATGCGACAAAAGATCTGCGCGGATTTGATGTGCCCTTGCTGGCCCTCTGGGGGGCGAATGATCTGAATGTTGATGCCGCGCATGATGCCGCGATCTATCGTGAAACCGTCCTGTCCAATAACGCGGCAAATCGTATCATTGTCGTACCGAACGCCACACATGGCCTGTTAAAATCAGCGCCATATAACGCGCAACTTACCCGTCAATGGCCGTGGTATGTGACATTAAGATTTCTTCTTGAAGGTCGCCATGCCTGGGCGCCGCGTGTTCTGGATACGATCTGTAACTGGATTGCGGCGCGCGGGACAGGATGGTAATTTACCGGGAGCTGGTTGGGATCAGATCCTGCAAAACTATATTGACATATTCAAGCAATACTGAACAGTTAGAACTATTCACCGTCCCGTTTAGCATCTCATGAACAATACTTCCCGGATTATTGAGCCGCTTCTTGTACGTTCAAGGTTGTCGAGCTCTGTATTATACTGTTTTTTGCCATAAAATGGCACTACGAACAGAGTAAAAACGGGGTTCTATGCTAAAATGGCAGCTCTTTTGATCCTGATGGCAGTTGTGGTGGTGTTTGTTTGGGTTGGATATGAGTTATTGGTGATGATATGCGTTTGCGAACGCCTCGGGTCTAAACTCTGATTGTCGTTAGGTCATAATTTTAAGGGAGCACAATAGAGAAGCGCAGCATACAAAACGTTAAAGTGACAATAAAAAAATGTGAAATTTAGGAAAAGTGGGCTATCGAGGAATAGCATATGAAAGTACTCTGGGAACGGGTAATTAAATACGTTAAAAATCTTCCTGGATGTCGTTAGGTTTTTTGAAGCAGTTGTGAGCAACAAAAAGTGCGTATGTAATCTGGGACTTTAATAAAGTATCTATCATGAATAAGAAAAACCTACATTTTGATGTGAGTTCTGGCCTTAAACGTGTACTTGGTCAAGAGTTAATTACGGATGACGAAGTCGCAATTTTTGAATTGGTCAAAAATTCTTTTGATGCAGGCGCTACCACTGTAAAGATCTTATTTGATTGTGATCGGATTGTTGTGGCCGATAACGGATCGGGTATGTCGTATGATGATCTGATAAATAGATGGCTTTTTGTAGCATACTCTGCCAAGCGAGATGCGTCGAAAGAAGGCTTTCGTGACAAGATAGCAAGCAGAACGCACTATGCAGGTAGCAAAGGTATCGGTCGTTTTTCAACAGATCGTCTTGGTGAAGATATAACTCTTCAGACACGATCTTTGCAAAATGGGCAAAGTGTTCATCGTCTTGATATAAATTGGTCGCTTTTTGATAAAAATATTAAAGAAAAATTTGAAGCTATTCCCGTTTCTTATGAGCAAAATAGTGATTTTGATTCTACTGACGATTTGAGAGAATTCGTAGCAAGTATTCGTAACGGAACAGTGATTGAGATTAGAAACCTCAGATTCGAGTGGAATAGAGATGATATCAAAAATTTAAAGTCATCCCTTGCAAAGCTTATAAACCCTTTTGGCTCGGATGTTGATGAGTTTTCCATTGAGATTATCGCTCCGCACGAGAAGGTTGGCGATGCTGAAGTCATAAGAAAGGCAGAGGAAAAGGGTAATGAACCCACTAGCCGAGATATTTTAAATGGGAAAGTGGGGAATTTTATTTTCAGTGACCTTCAAGAGAAAACAACATTTATAGCAGTTGAGATACATGGTGATAAACTACAAAGTAAATTGATGGACAGGGGGGAGCTCGTTTATCATATTCGGGAGCCAAACCCCTATCATGAATTAAATGATTCTGGCTTTAGATGTGAGATTTACTATCTGAATTTCTCTGCAAAGTTGACGTTTGCTCGTCGTGTTGGGTTGCCGTCTGTGCAATTTGGTTCTGTTTTTTTGTTCAGGAATGGATTTCGGGTTTATCCGGTAGGTGAAAACGGAGATGACTGGTTTGGCTTTGCACGGCGTAAGCAACAAGGACATAGTCGATATCTCGGTACTCGTGAAGTTATTGGGCGTGTGGACGTGTATGGAACCGATGAGAATTTTCAAGAATCCTCTAGTCGAAATCAGGGACTAATTGATACTCCGGCAGTTCGGCAACTTCAAAAATGCGTAATGGACCACTGCCTGAAGCGGCTTGAAAAATATGTGGTTCCGGTTTCTTGGGTGGACAAGGCCGACGGTGAAACTGACGACCTATCACGTCTTTTAACTGATCCTGGTCGTGCGCGCGTTTCGGCAGCTGTGGCGTCATTGATCGATAATGATGACGTAGAACTTATGGAATTTAGCCACCGACTTATTGGTCTCCTGAATGAACGATCATCTCAGTTTGAGAAAAGCCTAGTTAATTTACGTGCTATTGCAGGGAAAGTCGGAGATAGGAGCTTTTTAGATAGTATTGATCAGGCTGAGAAACGCTTTGATGAGCTGAGAAAGTCTGAGATTGAGGCGAGAAAGGTTGCCGATCGGGAGCGAGAAATTGCTCTCAAGGCGACAGAAAGAGCGGAAGTAGCAGAAGCCGCTGTGGAGGTCGAGAAGCGTAGGGCTCATTTCTTAGAGTCCACGGTGAATTTAGACACTGCAACTATATTAAATTTACATCACCAGGTGACGATCTACTCCGTTGATATAAATCAGCAAATAGAAAACCTGATTGTTGATACTGAGGGGCAGAAAGAGATTTCGCGTGAACGTTTACTTCAGGCGCTGGAACAAATGGCATTTCTCAATCGAAAAATTCAAGCCATCACAAGGTTTGCTACGAAAGCTAACTTCCAGTTAGACTCAGAGAAGATCGAAGTTGATCTAGCTTCTTTTATTGAAGAGTATATTGAAGGTGTCGCTAAAGGTGCAGGAGGAGCTAGACTGAAGGTATCAGTTGAGAATGAACATCCTGGATTCTTAGAGCGATTTAATCCGATCGATGTTTCAATTATTGTTGATAATTTGGTTAGTAATGCACGAAGAGCAAGATCATCTGAAATAAAATTTAAGCTGAGCCAAACACAGAGCAAGGGGTTGGCTATTTTGGTATCAGATAACGGGCGTGGTTTTGGACGTGGTGTAGACAAAGAGCGTATATTTGAGATGGGCTACACGACAACGCATGGTTCCGGCCTTGGGCTATATCATGTTCGACAGGTGTTGGGACAGATGGGGGGGAGTATTGAAGTATTGGAAGATTATTCATTGGCTGGTGTTGGGTTTTCTATAGTGATTGCAAAGTCAGGGAAGAAGAAATGAGGCTCGATTTCAACGTTCTATGGGTTGATGATCAGCCTGACCGGATTGATGCGCAGATTAAGGCAATAAAAATTGCTATGCTTGATGAGGGGTTTGAGTTTAATCCAACGAAGTGCCAATCCGTCGATAGAGTGAAAGAAAAAATAGCGGATAATGTGTTCTGTGATGAAATAGACTTGGTTCTTGTAGACTGGGACTTGGGTGGTGGGGTGCAAGGTCAGGAAGCTATTCGTGAAATTAGAGAGAGAGTCCCATATAAGGATGTTGTGTTCTATTCAGCGATGACTGAAGCTGACGAGCTTCGAAAATTAGTGTTTGACAATAACCTTGAGGGGGTGTTCTGCGTTCGTCGTTCAGAGCTGGTTGACGAGGTTAGTGGGGTATTTGAATCTTTGGTCAAAAAGGTACTTGATCTGGATCACACGCGTGGAATTGTTATGGGGGCGACCAGTGACATTGATCTGTTAGCTGGGCAATGCTTAATTGCAATGTATCGTGCGCTAGATGAACAGGCTAGAATGGAGTTTGTTAAGGATGCGCTTAGTCGCATAGCCAAGAAAGTTGAAAGGATGAGGGAGTGCGCTGATAAACTGCATGTAGACGCCGAGTTTGCGAGTATACTAAAGGAGCACATGTTATTCACAGCGATTGATCGGTTGCGAATGCTAAGTACGGCGCTTAAGAGCAGTGAGAAAGGGAAAGCCTACCGAGTTGCTGTTACCGAATATATTGAGAAGGTTGTTCCAAAGCGTAATAGTCTTGGTCATCAGGTTTTAAATCCAACCAGTAGAGAGCTTGCTGATGTGGTTGAGGGAAGTTCACCAATCACGGTCGAGGAGATGCGAGAACTTCGTTGTGCTCTTCTGTCTCTACGCAGTCAGTTTCGGGATCTCCATGCGGCTTTGATTGATTAAAGTGTTGGCTGCTTTCGTAGTTTGTTGCACTTGATCGGTAAGTTCCATTAAGGCAATACCGAAAACTTCGGCCACAATCGGAGGAACAGCATTGGCAACCTGAGTGAATCTCGGAACCTCATATTTCCTACGTTCGCCACCTGTCGTATATTTTCCTTTGAATGCAAAGGAGTCGGGAAATCCCTGAAGTCGCGCGTTCTCACGGACAGTTAATGCCCTGGGTTCTGAGTAATGCAAGAGGTCATCAGGCATGCTGGTAATTGTTGGCGCTGGCCGATCTGGATCCAAAACGCGTAGCGCCTTTTTCTTAATCCCTAATTGTTCCCTTAGATCGCCGTCAATAGCGGTATTAAGTCTCCCCATCTTATGACTGTTGTCGATAATGGTCTGGAAACGCTTTGCTACAGCGTCTGAGTGTCTTGCTAGACGTAAGTCATGGATATCAGAACCGTCTAGCGCTAGGTACTTTTGGTATGACGTTGTGGGAGGTGTAGGGCAAATTTCCATAAAACCATTTGTTTCGCAGGAGGGACGGACGCCTCCTTTACTCAATTCAAGACTTGATAGTGCCTGTTTAGCGGAGACCGGTACTCTTAAGTTGTTTTTTTGTAAGAATTTAGGAAGCGCGGCGTTTACGAACTCAAATGGGTTCCGTGAATTTGTACCTTTGAGAATTGCGATTAAAAAGAACCGCACACGAGATTGCGGCACACCAAATTCAGATAAATTACAAAGTTGGAAATACACGTCGTAGTTAGCAGATAGTCTATCTGCTAACTCGACCGAGTAATTTTTAATGCTCGATGTTTTGGAGAAGTCAGAAGTGAATCCTCTAACATTTTCTATTAGAATGGTTTTTGGGTTTAGTAAATCAACTACTTCCAGATAGCTTTCAAAAAGCCGATTTCTTGGGTCATCGTGCTGCCGTCTCCCGGCAGATGAAAAACCTTGGCAAGGAGGTCCGCCTGCAATTAGATCAATTTTTCCGTTTAGACTTTGAAGTCGTTCCCTGTGATTTTCCAGAAGTTCATCAATGTCGTGGGCTGATCGATCAAGCCATTCGGGCCAATCAAAATTGCTTGCGTATTTGCCCTCTAACAAATTGTGTTTGTAGGTTAAAAACGCATCAGAATTCTTTTCGATTGCGAATGCACATTTCCATCCAGCGCGTATCAATCCAAGAGATAGTCCGCCACAACCGGCGAAGATATCTATGAATCGATTTGAATTAGTTTTCTGCTGCATTATTGCATTGTGCCTCGTTCCGATGACAAGCGCCAGGCTCTTTTTTGGGTCTGAAGCGCGTCTACCTCGGAGAAAGCCAGCAAGTCATTGTTTCTTTACACTGTTGATATAGCAAGTCTTTAGTGTAAACAACGATGTAATCAGTTGGTGTTGCATGTAACCTTTGGGAGGGCTTAATGCTCAACCAACTCTAAGTGCAGTATTTAGAAACTATGTCTTGCGGTGTGATTTTGCTAATCTGAGTCAGTGGCTACTTAGCATCAAACAGATATGGCGGAGAGGGTGGGATTCGAACCCACGGTACTGTTGCCAGTACAACGGTTTTCGAGACCGCCCCGTTCGACCACTCCGGCACCTCTCCGCATGTGTGGTCTGGCGTTCGACGCGGTGTTTAACGGTCTGTGCGCGAGATTGCAAGAGGGAAAACGCAAAACTTTCATTCTTGCGGTGAAAATCTTGTTTTGGGCAGGGGCAGGCGCGTTAGTGGTGGGGGGGACAGGGCGGTGTGTGCTTCGGGCCGGGGATGTTCCTGGCTGGTAGGGCCGGTATGGGGTGCTCCGGGCGGACCGGTTTTGGGTTTGCAGGGTTGCCATGCGTGCAGGGCGGGTGAATTTGCAGGGCATTGAGCCGCTTTGGAGTTGACATTTGCGGGCTAAAACGGTAATTCACCCGTCTCTCGCAGCGGTCCGGTTTCAGTTTGCAGCGACACCGGGCTGCGCGTTTGCGTTTCCGAATTCTTTTTTCAGGAACTATTTAGATGTATGCAATCATCAAAACCGGTGGCAAGCAGTACAAGGTTGCCGCCAACGACGTTATCAAAGTCGAAAAGATCGCTGCCCAAGCTGGTGAAACCGTGACCCTGGATCAGGTTCTCATGGTTGCTGGCGACGGTGCGCCGAAGGTTGGTGCTCCGTTGGTCGCTGGTGCTTCTGTTAGTGCGGAAGTTCTGGAACAGGCCAAGGGCGACAAAGTGATCGTTTTCAAGAAAAAGCGCCGGCACAATTACCGTCGCAAAAATGGTCATCGCCAGAACCTGACCGTTCTGCGCATCACGGGCATCAACGCCTGATTTATCAGGTGGATGCAGTTTTAGGAGGGTTTCATGGCTCATAAAAAAGCTGGTGGTAGCTCCCGTAACGGTCGCGACTCCGAAGGTCGGCGCCTCGGCGTCAAGAAATTCGGTGGCCAGGCGGTTGTTGCAGGTAACATTCTCGTTCGTCAGCGCGGAACCAAGTTCCATGCCGGTGACAATGTTGGCGTTGCCAAAGACCACACTCTGTTTGCAACTGCTGGCGGCAGCGTCCAGTTCAAATCGGGTTTCAAGGGTCGCACCTTTGTAAGCGTCGTCCCGGCCGAGGCGTAAGCCTCCCGTTCCGGGCACAACGTGCCAAGAATTTGCAGGGGAGGAATGAGCAATCATTCCTCCCCTGTTTTATATGTTTCAGGCAAAATAATTTTTTGATGCCCAGGCGGGCATGACGGGGACCTATCCCCATCGAATGGATCCCAAAGGACGGGTTATGAAGTTTCTGGATGAAGCAAAGATTTATGTGCGAAGCGGTCGCGGCGGCGCCGGATCCGTCAGCTTCCGGCGGGAGAAGTTCGTGGAATATGGCGGCCCCGATGGCGGCGATGGCGGCCGGGGCGGCGATGTCATACTTGAGGCCGAAGAAAACCTCAATACCCTGATCGATTTTCGCTATCAGCAGCATTTCAAGGCTGAAATCGGCATGCACGGCATGGGCCGCAACCGCACCGGGCGTGCGGGGAAGTCGGTTATCATTAAGGTGCCGGTCGGAACGCAAGTGTTGCAGGAAGACCGCGAAACCCTGATTGTCGATATGATCGAACCCGGCCAGCAATATGTTCTGTGCCACGGTGGTGATGGCGGGCGGGGCAACACGCATTTCAAATCATCGACCAACCAGGCCCCGCGCCGGGCCGAAGAAGGCTGGCCGAATGAGGAAATGTGGGTTTGGCTGCGCTTAAAGCTGATTGCCGATGCCGGGCTGGTGGGCCTGCCCAATGCCGGTAAATCCACCTTCCTGGCCGCATCATCGGCCGCCCGGCCCAAAATTGCCGATTACCCGTTTACCACCCTGCATCCGCAATTGGGTGTGGTCAGTGTCGATGATGGCGAGTTCGTGCTGGCCGATATTCCCGGCCTGATCGAAGGTGCATCGGAAGGCAAGGGCATTGGCACACGCTTTTTGGGCCATATCGAACGCTGCGAGGTTTTGCTGCATCTGATCGATTGTGCCGATGAAGACCCGGTAGGTACTTATCGCACCGTGCGCGAAGAGCTTGATAACTATGCCGAAGAACTTATCGACAAACCTGAAGTGGTTGCCCTGTCCAAGGCCGATCAGCTTTTGCCGGAAATGGTCGAGGAACAGCGCCAGATTCTGGAAAAGGGCATTGGCAAGCAGGTATTTGTGGTATCGGGCGCGACCCAGCAGGGTGTGACCGAGATACATCGCAAATTGCGCGCGCATATTCTTGAAGAACGCCGCCGCCGGGCCGAAGAAAACCAGGATGATGAGGGGTTCCAGCCTTGAGCCTTGCCGATGCAAAACGCCTGATTGTCAAGGTTGGTTCGGCCCTGCTGGTGGATGAAACCACCGGCAAGCTGCGCCGCGCCTGGCTGGAGGCTCTGGCGGACGATATTGCCGCCCTGCGCGAACGCGGGACCGAGGTGATTATCGTCTCTAGCGGCGCGATTGCGATGGGGCGGCGTATCCTGGGCCTGGATCATCGCACCATCAGCCTGGCCGATAAACAGGCCGCCGCCGCAACCGGGCAGATTTCGCTGTCGCAAGTGTGGCAGGAGGCCCTGCATCGCAATGGTCTGGTCATGGCCCAGGTGCTGGTGACGCTGGAAGATATGGAAGCGCGTCGCCGGTATCTCAATGCGCGTGGTACGCTCAATGCGTTGCTGGCGCGGGGGGCGGTGCCGC
The DNA here is from genome assembly GCF_003326755.1 of Thalassospira profundimaris. Classification (GTDB taxonomy): domain Bacteria; phylum Pseudomonadota; class Alphaproteobacteria; order Rhodospirillales; family Thalassospiraceae; genus Thalassospira; species Thalassospira profundimaris_B. Next base: position 25,338 of record NZ_JPWH01000030.1, read on the forward strand.
TGATCAACGAGAATGACACGGTGGCAACGGCGGAAATCCGCTTTGGCGATAATGACCGGCTGGCGGCCAAGGTCGCACATATGATTTCGGCCGATATGCTGGTGCTGCTGTCTGACATTGACGGGCTTTATACCGCCGATCCGCGTAAAAACCCGGATGCCGAACTGATCCCCGAGGTGGGCGAACTGACCCCGGAAATTATGGGCATGGCTGGTGCCGCGCCCACCATGTATAGCTCCGGCGGGATGGTGACGAAACTTCAGGCCGCCGAAATTGCCATGAAGGCCGGGTGCCGCATGATGATTGCCCGGGGCACGATTTATCATCCGTTGAAAGCACAGCTTGAGGGTGGTTTGCATACCCTGTTTAAACCCTCCGAAACGCCGCTGGCGGCCCGGCGTCACTGGATTGCGACCTCGCTTTCGGCACGCGGTGCGATTGTGATTGATGGCGGGGCGGAACGCGCCCTTCGCGCCGGGAAAAACCTGCTGGCACCGGGTATTGTGTCCTTGCAGGGCAGCTTCAAGGCAGGCGATGCCGTGCGGGTTCTGTCGGCCGAGGGGGCAGAAATAGCACGCGGTATTTCATCCTATTCGGCCGAGGAAACCCGGCAATTGATGGGCCATAACAGCCACGATATTGAACCGATTTTGGGTTTTAGCCGGGGCAATGCCATCATCCATTCCGATGATCTGGTATTGGCCGGAGCGTAAAGCCGCCGGACGGCCAAAATGTCAAATGCCGCGCAAAAACCGGATTTGCGCGGCATTTTTGTTTTTGGTTTATTCGCCGCTTACCAGCGTTTGGGTGCTGGCGATGGTGGCAAAAATATCACCCAGCATGGTCAGTTCGGCCTGATGCAGTTTATCGGCGGCGATGAAGGATGCTGTACTGTCGGCCTGTTCCGCCCCGGCGATGGCGTTTGGCAGCGGCAGGTCGCGGGTGGCGGTGGCATCGCTGACCACGGTGACGCCATAGCCCAATTCATGCCCGGCCCGCGCGGTGGTGGAGACACATAAATGCGTCATGAAACCCGCCAGCACGATGTTTTTCCGTCCGGCCTTTTCCAGGCTTTCCTGAAGCCCGGTGCCGCCAAAGGAATTGGGCACGTTTTTGATATGGATGGCTTCGTCGTCCTGCGGGACGACTTCGGGCAGGATGGCAACAAAATCGCCGTTCGGGTCAAAAATAACGTCGCCGGGGCCACTGTGATGGACAATATGTACCACCAGCCCGCCCTTTGCCCGCCAGTGCGCCAGCAGAGAGGCGGCGTTTTCAAGCGCACCCTTGATACCGGGCAGGGGCAGTGCGCCGGAACGGTATTCTTCCTGGGCATCAATCAGGATCAGGGCGGCGTTTTCGGGGGTGCCGGGGGCCGGGTTGGCATTGGCAAGCGACAGCAATGTTTGTGCAGACATGGCATTTTTCCTTGTGATGAGATGGCATGATGTTAATCCTGCATCAATGCAGTTGGAATGCGCATATATGCGGCTATAATCTGCAAAAATGCAGAAAGGACGTGCCGTGAAAACACCGGACTGGGATGGGTTGCGCACCTTTGTCGTGCTGTGCCGCGCGGGTACTATGAGTGCTGCCGCCCGTGAGTTGGGCATTAACCAAACCACGGTCAGCCGCCGCCTGGCCCGGCTGGAGGAAGCGTTGGGCCATGACGTTCTCAACCGGGAGGACGGGCATTTAAGCCCGACAGTCCAGGGGCAGCACTTATTGGCAACGGCAGCGGCAATGGAACAAAACCTTGCGGCCTATCTCGACAGTTTACCGGTGCTGGCCGACGGAATAGATAAAACCGCGCCGTCGGGTGTGGTCCGCCTTTCGGCGGTGGATGCGATCCTGGATGGTTTGCTGGTGCCCGCCTTTGCCGATTTTCACCTGAATTATCCGGCGGTGCAACTGGACCTGACCGGCGAGAATCGCAATTTGAACATTGCCCAGCGCGAAACCGACATCGCCATCCGCCTCGCCTTGCCTGAAAGCGGGGTGTTTCGCAGCCGCCGTATTGGCTTCATGCGATTTGCCATTTATGCGCCGCGCATGGATATGGATGTGCAGCGTGCCAACTGGGTTGAACTGGCAGAAGGTTTGTCAGACAAACCCGAACAGCAATGGCTGCAATATGTTTTTGGGCCGCGCACCATCATTGGCCGGGCCAATCGCGCGACCCTGCTGGCGGGGATGGCGCAGGCGGGCGATGCGTGCTGTTTATTGCCGGTATGTATTGGCGATCGTGTCGCGGGGCTGCATCGGCTAACGCAATATGATGTAAGTGCCGGGCGCGAGGTGTGGTTGCTGGTGCATCAGGACATGGTGCATTTGCCCCATATCCGCGTGGTGATGGATTGGGTGGCGGACATTATGAAACAGTCCGGTGTTGTGTAAGGCAGGACTAGGAGGTAATGCCGGGCTGAAAGATATGATCCGCGCCGACAGACTGGCTTTGTACGACACGGGCATTGGGAATGTCGTTTTCAAGCGCGCGGCGGGTCGCGGTTTCGCTATCAAACCCGTGATCAAGCCAGCGTTGGATCAGGCGTTGTTCCAGCACGGCAACCGGCACGTCGAGAAACAGTTTGAGATCGAACAGAGGAGCCAATTGCTGCCACGGAGCCTGATTGAGCAGCAGGTAATTGCCTTCTACCAACACCAGCCGGTGACGCTGGCCAATGCAGCGGGCGGAGCCACGGGACAGTTCCAGCTTGCGATCAAAGACCGGGACAAAAACATCCTCGCCATCCTCGCGAATGGCGGCAAGGTAGCGGGCAAAGCCACCGACATCAAAGGTATGCGGGGCCCCCTTGCGGGCAAGGTCGCCCCGGTCACGCAGGATGGCATCATCGAAATGAAAACCATCCATCGGAAAAATGGCAACCCCGGCTTCATCACCCCCCAGATGGTGATGAAGCCGTTCGGACAGGGTTGACTTGCCCGAAGCAGGGGCGCCGGCAATTGCCACAATCATCCGGCTGTTCCCGGAACGACGGTTGGCAATAAGCGAAGCGATGTGATCAAGATCGATGGTCATTCTTTCCGGGGTCCGATCTTTATCTGGTCTTATGCCGCTTCCGGGGCTTCAAGTGCTCCGGTCATAAAGGCAACGGCATCGGACATGGAGTAATCATCGGGTTTGATGGTGCAAAGCCGTTTGCCCAGGCGGTGGATATGAATGCGGTCCGCCACCTCGAACACATGGGGCATATTGTGCGAAATCAGCACAATGGGCATCCCGCGCGAACGTACATCCTGGATCAGTTCCAAAACCCGGCGGCTTTCCTTGACGCCAAGGGCAGCCGTCGGTTCATCCATGATCACCACGCGCGAGCCAAAGGCCGCCGCACGGGCCACGGCCACCCCCTGGCGCTGTCCGCCCGACAGGGTTTCAACTGCCTGGTTGATGTTTTGGATGGTCATCAGGCCCAGCTCATTCAGCTTTTCCCGGGCGATGCGCTGCATTCCCGGATGATCCAGCATTTTCAGGAACTTGCCGGCAAAGCCGGGGCGGCGCAATTCGCGGCCCATGAACATGTTATCCGCAATCGATAGCGCCGGGGACAATGCCAGGGTCTGATAAACCGTTTCAATCCCGGCATCGCGCGCATCCATCGGCGATGAAAAACTGACCGGCTTGCCTTCGAGCAGGATTTCCCCTTCATCAAGGGTAATCGCGCCGGAAAGGGCCTTGATCAGCGAGGATTTCCCCGCGCCGTTATCGCCAATCACGGCCAGAATTTCACCGGGATAAAGGTCAAAATCGGCATGATCAAGGGCTGTTACCCGGCCATAACGTTTGACCAGCCCACGGCCTGACAGAACCGGTTGAGGGGTGTTTTGTGTGTTGGTCATGACGATACCTTTCTGATCCACTGGTCAATGGCAACGGCAATGATGGTCAGCCAGCCAATGGCAAACAGTTGCCAGAGCACATCCACGCCCACCATACGCAGGCCGGAATTGAAAACACCGACAATCAGCGCGCCAATCAGCGGCCCGGCAATCGAACCACGCCCACCAAACAGCGAAATACCGCCAATCACCACAGCGGTGATCGATTGCAAATTGGCTTCCTGGAAACTTTGCGGCGAGACGGAGCCCACACGGCCAATCGAGGCCCAGCCGCCAATCGCACAAACAAGACCGGCGAGAATATAAACCGAAATCAGGGTGCGGTTGGTGCGAATGCCCGAAAGTTCGGCCGATTCCTTGTCATCGCCCAGGGCATAAACATGGCGTCCCCAGGCGGTATGATTAAGCAGGAACCACAATACGGCAAAAATCGCCAGCATCAGGATGGAACCATAGGTGACACGCGCGCCACCAATGGCGATGCTTTCGCCAAAAAATTTCAAGAGCGGGGCGACTTCATCGAGCGTCTGGCTGCGAATGGATTGCGCGCCGGACAGCCACAGATTAAGGGCAAAGAAAATATTCCACGACCCCAGCGTGACAATGAAAGGCGGCAGTTTGATACGGGTGACAAGAAAACCGTTCATGCCGCCCGCCAGGGCCCCACAGCCAAAACCGATCAGAACGGCAAGCGGGCTTGGCACACCCAGGGATACGGCAAGCTGCCCCATGATCACCGAGATCAGCACCATGATGGCGCCGACCGAAAGGTCGATGCCCGCCGTCAGGATAACAAGGCTTTGGGCGGCAGCAAGAATACCGATCACCGATACCTGTTGCAGAATCAGCGACAGGTTAAAGGGCGAAAAAAACTTTGGCCCGGCAAGTGCGCCAAAAATGATAATCGACATAATCAGCACAATGACCGGAACCATTGTGGGATTGCCGTGAAGCAGGTGTTGGGCTGATTGCAGGAAAGTACGCTGTTTGGGGGCAAAAGAGGCGACATTGGTGTCGCTGCGCCCCAGCGTTTCTTCAAAATCCTGTTTTTTGCGTGGCGTACGGTTTTCGTCGCTCATCGCTTCCTCCGGGGTCCTGGTTGTGTGGCCCTGGTCAATAATACCGGGCAACACAGGTCATGATGCAGGGTTTTGCCTGTCTTGAAAGGCTACGGGACCGTTTGATATGGCAGGGATTGATTTATCGAGAACCGGGGCAATGCACCTGGTGCCCTTGCCCCGGTTTCGGGTTCGTCTGTTTGGCGGGATTAACCCCAGCAGCGGCTCATGCCTTCATCCACACCGATCGAGGGCACGCCTTCGGCCGGAGAATCGGTGACAAGGTTAACGCCGGTGTCATAGAAGTTCAGGCCTTTGGTATTTTCCGGCTTGGTGCCGTTATCGGCCCAGGCGCGGATGGCCTCGATGCCCTTATAGGCCATATCAACCGGATATTGCTGCGAGGTGGCACCAATGACACCGTCCTTGACGTTCAGGACGCCCGGGCAACCGCCATCAACCGATACAATCAGCACACCCTTTTCCATGTTAAAGGCTTTCAGGGCTTCATAGGCCCCGGCGGCGGCCGGTTCGTTGATGGTGTAAACAACATTGATGCCCGAATCACGCTGAAGCAGGTTTTCCATCGCCTTGCGGCCACCTTCTTCATTGCCGTTGGTCACATCGTGACCAACGATGCGTTTGTCGTCTTCGTCACCAATTTTGTTTTTGTCTTTGATGTCAACGCCAAAACCGTCAAGGAAACCCTGGTCGCGCAGAACGTCAACAGACGGGGCCGACGGGGTCAAGTCCAGCATGGCAATTTTGGCATCGGCGGCTTTGTCGCCCAGTTTGGCCTTGGCCCATTCGCCAATCAACTGGCCTGCCTTGAAATTGTCGGTAGCAAAGGTGGCATCGGCGGCGTCAATCGGCTCAAGCGGGGTATCAAGCGCAATGACAAGGATACCGGCATCGCGGGCCTTTTTCAGAACCGGAACAATGGCCTTGGTGTCCGATGCCGTGATCAGAATACCCTTCGCCCCCGATGCAATGCAGGATTCAACCGCCTGAACCTGGGTTTCATGGTCGCCATCAATTTTACCGGCATAGGTCGAAAGGTCGATATTCATCGCCAGCGAAGCAGCGGTGGCCCCTTCCTTCATTTTAACAAAGAACGGGTTGATATCGGTTTTGGTGATAAGGCAGGCACCGATTTCGTCGGCTTTGGCCTGATGGGGGGCGATGGTGGCAATGGAAAGGGCAAGCGCACCAAGGGTGGCGCCAAGAAGTGCTTTCTTCATCTATATTTCCTCCCAGGGAGTTCCCTGATAACTGGCAATTTGTCAATTTTTGTCCTGGATACATCCGGCGCAGCTTTTCTTCGCAGCCTTTACCGGCGTCCGTCGCATATACACCACACGAAATTGATGAAGCTGTCAATTAATAAATCCATTTGATTTATTAATTAAAATTGTTGATGCTGGCGGGCACAACAAATAAGGCCAATGTGCCGTTCGGGAGGACTTAATAATGTCTGAACATATTGATCCGGTTGAGGAAATGCCGGGTGCATCCTCTATGTCGGTCGGGGCACATGCAGGCGGCGGTGCGAATCAGGTGCGGGTCCGGGCCTATAATGAACGGCTGTTATTGTCGCTTGTGCGTCGCACGGCAGGACTTTCCAAGGCCGATATTGCCCGGATTTCGGGCCTGTCGGCGCAAACGGCGTCGGTGATTATCCGGGCACTGGAAAAAGACGGACTGTTGATGCGGGGCGAACCGGTACGCGGGCGGGTGGGCAAACCTTCGGTGCCAATGGCGCTTAATCCCGACGGGGTTTATTCGCTGGGTCTTAAAATTGGCCGTCGCAGTGCCGAACTGGTGTTAATGGATTTTGTCGGCAATGTGCGCGACAGCAATATTGAAACCTATAAATACCCGACACCCGAAAATATTCGCCGTTTCGTGCGCGAGGCAACCAACCATTTGACGGCCCCTTTAACACCGTCACAGCGTTCGCGTATCGCCGGGCTGGGCATTGCCCTGCCGTTTGAATTGTGGAACTGGGTTGATGAAATGGGCGCGCCGGAACAGGACATGGCCGCCTGGAAGAATATCGATTTGGCGGAGGAAATTGGCGAAATCGTTCCTTTTCCGGTTTTCATCCAGAATGATGCGACGGCGGCCTGCGGGGCAGAGCTTGTTTTTGGGCAGGGGGCCAATTACGACGATTTTGCCTATTTCTTCATTGGGTCCTTCATCGGCGGTGGTGTTGTTCTTAATCAGGCGGTATATGCCGGGCGCACGGGTAATGCGGGCGCCTTTGGCTCGATGCCGGTGGTGGATGACCAGGGGAAACCCTCGCAATTGATTGATCAGGCCAGCCTTTTTGCCCTGGAAAAAATGCTTGAGGAATCGGGTTTTGAACCGATTCGCTTATGGCGCGATCCTCAAAGCTGGGACGAAATAACCCCGCATCTGGATTGCTGGATTGCGCAGGCTGCACGCAGCCTTGCCCTGGCGATCACGTCGGTCTGTTCCGTGATTGATTTTGAAACCGTGATCGTTGATGGCGGTTTCCCGACATTTGTTCGCGACCGGATTGTCGCTGAAATTGTGAAAGAGTTTGGCGGGCTCGACCTGCAGGGCATTGCCATGCCCCGTGTTCAGCCCGGCGCGGTTGGTCGTGGGGCACGCGCCATCGGTGCCGCCAGTCTGCCCCTGTTTTCGCGCTACCTGCTTGATCAGAATGTCCTGTTCAAGCAGGTGGACTCCTGAGGGGCGACCGCCACCCTTGCAAAGGTCCAAACCGCTTTGGGGTACGATAGGGGCCTTGATAAGAGGGGTCAGAAATTGTCTTTGCGATGGCGGATTTCGGTAAAAACAATTGCCGCTGGTGCACCGGACATGCCCAGCGCCTGGCCGAGTGCGGGAACATCCGCCCGAAGAAACGGGTTGGTATCGATTTCTTCGCCAATCGTGGAGGGGATGGTGGGACGCCCGGCCTTGCGCAGGGTTTCAATCGCGCTGGCCCGGGCCTGAAGGGCGGCGTTTTCCGGTTCGATGGTCAGCGAGAAACGGGCATTGGTCAGGGTATATTCATGGCCGCAATAAACCCGTGTATCGACAGGCAGAGTGCGGAATTTGACCAGCGAATGCCACATCTGTTCCGCTGTGCCCTCAAACAGGCGTCCACAGCCCAGCGCAAACAGGCTGTCACCGGAAAACAGGGCGGAAATGGCCGGAAAATAAAACGCGATATGACCGGCGGTGTGACCCGGTACATCGTAAATGCGGGCTTCAAGATCGCCGACCTTAACCATATCCCCCTCGGCAACGGTTTCATCGAGATTGCCAATTTTGGTGGCCTCTGCCGCCGGGCCAATGATTTTTGCCCCGAACTTTTCCTTGAGTTCAGCGTTTCCACCCACATGGTCATTGTGATGATGGGTGTTTAATATGATATCAAGCGACCAGCCACGTTTTGAAAGTTCTTCCATCACCGGTGCGCTATCGCCCGGATCAATCACGGCGGTAACGCCGCTATTGGGGCAGCGCAGCAGATAAATATAATTGTCCGAACGGTTCGGGATCAGGATGATGTCGTCTGCTGGCATATTTGGCCTCGCTTGTTTGGGATATGCCAAAGCCTAACAGGCTGGCGCGGGGGAAACAATTGTGCTGCAATTTGTTTCGCCCTTCCGTCCGACAATGATAGGGTTTGACCATGCGTCAGGATGTTGTTGATTTACACCGCTTTTATGCGACAAGCCTGGGTCAGGCGGCCCGGCGGCTTATTCGCCGCCGGCTGCGACTGATGTGGTCGGATGTCCGGGGAATGCGGGTGCTTGGGTTTGGCTATGCCACCCCCTATTTGCGCCCGTTTCTGGGCGAGGCGGAACGCGTGATGGCGTTTATGCCCGCCCCGCAGGGATGCGTGCATTGGCCCGCAGGAGAATCCAACCGCGTTGCCCTGACCGAAGAAACCATGTTGCCGCTGCCCGATAGTTCGGTAGATCGCATTTTGCTGGTGCATTTGATCGAACATTCCGATTCGCAACGCCGCCTGATGCGCGAATGCTGGCGGGTGCTTACGCCCAATGGCCGCATTGTGGTGCTGACGCCCAACCGAAGCTCGCTTTGGAGCTGGTCGGAAAACACGCCGTTCGGCTTTGGGCATCCCTACAGTGTCAGCCAGCTTCAGAATCTGATGCGTGAAAACATGTTCCTGCCCGTGCAACACAGCCGGGCGCTGTTTTTGCCGCCCACGCGCAACCGCTTTTTGCTGCGCTGGTCCCAGGGCATCGAAAATGTGGGGTCGCGCCTGTTCAAGGCCTTTGCCGGGGTCAGCATTGTCGAGGCCGGCAAGCAGCTTTATGCCAGCACCGGCACCCCGCAGCACAAACGCAAGCTGGTGCATATTCCTGTTACGGTGCCGCCGATGCGCCCGGTGGATGGCAATCATGTTGGCACCCGTTCCCATGCGCAGGATGAACTGGAAGGGCGTGTAACATCCCGTGCGGCACCGCCAGGGGAAAAGACAGCGCAAATCGCACCGCCCGAAAAGGTCGATTGTGCGTGATTTTCACGCTATATCCGTGTTTTCCCTGACACGCCAAGGTTTTGTTTTCCCAGACAAAAAATGCCCGTTTCCCATCGTTTTCAAGGTGATTTCAGTACTTTTCATCGGCCCTGTTCCAGGTTCATCGCCTTACAGTTGTGCATGGCTCTGTCTCGCCCATAGCAATGGTACCCGATGCGTTTTGCTGTTAGAGCACGTCGCGTTTAATCTGCACCATTTTGTTTGTTTTTGGCGAACCGTTTGGCAAGGCACGGCGTGCAGAGCGATGCGGCGCATCGTTCAAACGGTGTAACGCCGCGAAACGTCGCCAAAAACAAATCCTTCGGGCCGAGACAGTCTTCCGCCCCACTGCGTCAGGATCCTTGACCGTAGCCCCGCTACGCTCTGCGGATCTTTCCTTGTGCGACAGAAGACTGTCTCCGGCAAAATGGTGCAGATTAAACCCGACGTGCTCTCGTTGGTGCTACCCTTTCCTGTAAATCGCCCTTATGTGAAGCGGACATTGTTATGTCGATGCGCCCTGCATTTGTCTTTTTCCTGGTTTTCTGTGTGCTGACAGCATTTGGCGGGGCTGTTTTTGCGCAATCCGTGGTGCAAAAACGCAATGCACCCCAGCATGTTGTTCTGTATGGCGAGGAAAATAATCCGCCCTACGCCTATTTGCAGGGCAATGTCATGATGGGGATTTATTCCGATATCCTGCGTCGGGCCGCCTTGCAGATGCCGCAATATGACATTGAATTTTCGCCGGTACCGTTCAAGCGCGGCATTGACTTGCTCAAGCGCGGCAAGATCATGGGGTTTTATCCCCCTTATCTGAAACCAGCACGCGACTGGGTGGAACGGTATTCGGTTCCGGTCGTAACCCAAACACCTGTTGTGCTGTGTACCGATGACTTTGCCCGCTATCGCACATTGTTAAACTATCCTTATGATTATATTGGCGCGCGGTTTGGCAACACGTCGGGTTATAAAATGGCGGGTCAGGCGCTTTTTGATATGGCAAAACGGCATGAAGTGACTCTTGAGGAAGCGCATACGACGGAAATCAATTTGCGCCGCCTGCTTGCCGGGCGCATTGATTGTTATGTCAATGATCGCCGGGCGATTGATGTTGCCTTGCGCGCGATTGGCCCGGCTTCCGATGAAGGCTATTATCATCTCAGGGAAACCGCCCTGTTGGGATCGCATCAGGGCGGCATTGCCTATGGCCCCGATGATGCGGGAAAGTGGCCTTTTCGCGACGATTTTGCCAATGCGCTGGATGACGTGTTACGCAAGATGCACGCAAATGGCGAAATTGATGCGATATTGAAAGGGTACATGATGTAGGCGTTTTGCCGCATTTCTGTGCTGCTTGTGTTTGGCCGCCAGAGCGCCCCTGTGTGGCAATACTGCGTTTAGCGACGGCTGACAGCCAGGGCAACACCAAAGCTGACAAAAACACCCCCGGCAATACGATCAAACCATTTTCGGGCAGAGCCCAGCAAAAAACTCTTGCTGCGGGCTGCCAGCAGCGAATAGCCCATGATCCCGGAAAAAGACAGGACCATAAAGGTGCCATCAAGAACCGCGAATTGCGTCAATAGCGGCGCATTCGGAGCCAGGAACATCGGGAACAGGGCGGTGAAAAAGGCAATGGCCTTGGGATTGCTCGCAGAAACAACGAAACCGCGCAGATAGATGCGCATATAACCGGGATGGGCCATTGCCGGGTTGGCAGAGACAGTGACCGCCCCCTTGCCGGTTGCCCGCCACATTTTGAGCCCCAGCCAGATCAGATAGGCCGCACCGGCAAAACGGACGATATCAAATAAAATGGCCGATGCCATGATCATCGCGCCCAGTCCCATCGCCGAGAGGGCGCCCATCAGGCCGGTCGCGGTAACGCAGCCCAGGGCACCAATCATCGCAGTTATGGTGTTGTGGCGAACGGTATTGGTGATCGCCAGCATCACGGCCGGGCCAGGCGTTAAAACGGCAATCAGGACCGCGATGATATACAGGCCATATTGGTCAAGCGACATAAAACACTCTGTAAATTGGGTCGGTGTAAATTGGGCCAGATGGGGCACTGGTTGAGGCGGTGAAGACGGGCATGGTCGCGCATGAATTTGTTATGGCAACGGGCATGAAAATTGACGGCATCTTTTGTCGGTCTTTTGATTATGACAATATCTTTTTGAAAGAAAACAAAAAAGGCCGCCAGCATGAAGCCAGCGGCCTTTGATTTTCAAGGTATCAGGATCGACTTAATGTTCGATCTTGGCCCAGATTTTACGCTTCACGGCATACAGCATTGCTGTCAGCACGATCAGGAACAGCAGAACCTTCATACCCATTGCCTTGCGGGCTTCCAGTTCCGGCTCGGCAATCCAGTTCAGGAATGCGGTAACGTCAAGAACTTCCTGGTCAACTGTGGCCTCTGTGCCGTCAGTATATTCGACGTCGTTACCATAAAGGGGCGGGGGCATCGAAATTTGATGGCTGGGGAAGTAATGGTTGTAGTATTTCCCGTCTGCCATTTCGACACCGGCCGGTGCCTCTTCTTCATAGCCGGTCAGCAGGGCATGGATGTAATCCGGGCCATGCGGGCGGGCTTTTGCCATCAGCGACAGATCGGGTGGTGTTGCCCCGCCATTGGCAGCGGCGGCTGCCTTGTCGTTTGCAAAAGGATGCGGGAAGTGGTCAGACGGTTTTGCCGTACGGGTGAACATTTCACCATCGTCATTGGGGCCGTCCTGGACTTCGTATTCCGCGGCAATCGCCTTGATCTGGTCTTCGTTAAAGCCAATACCTTCCAGATTGCGGAAAGCAAGGTAACGCATGCTGTGGCAGGTTGCACAGACCGTTTTGAACACCTGGAAACCGCGCTGCAATTGTGCACGGTCATAGGTGCCAAACAGGCCCTGCCAGCTCCATTCCATTGCGGGCGGCACTACGCCTTCCGCAGCCTTTGACGATGTGTTGGCAAAAGCGGTCAGCGCGAAAGCAGCAGCAATTGCGGTGAGAGCAAATTTACGCATTTGCACCTCCCTTGAGAACAGATTCGCTGATGCTGGCCGGAAGCGGTTTGGGCCGTTCCATTTTGCCAACCACAGGCATGACGACAAGGAAATGCAGGAAATAATACAGGGTTGCCAACTGGCCAACCGTAATCACCTGCAAGCCATGCAGCCCCATGAACGGATCCGACGGGGCCTTTGCACCACAATAGCCCAGTACAAAGCAGTCAATGATCAGCACGACAAAGAACCATTTGTAAACCGGACGGAAACGCGAGCTGCGCACCTTGGAGGTATCGAGCCAGGGAATGACAAACAGCACGATAATGGCCGCGAACATCGCCAGCACGCCCAGCAGTTTTGCCGGCATACCAAGGAATTCAAAGTCGATCGAACGCAGGATCGCGTAGAATGGCAGGAAATACCATTCCGGAACGATATGGGCCGGCGTCGATAACGGGTTGGCCATAATGTAGTTGTCCGGCTCGCCAAAGAAGTTCGGCGCGAAGAACACGAAATAGAGATAGATGATCAAAAACACACCCATCCCGAACAGATCCTTGATCGTGTAGTAAGGATGGAACGGAATGCTGTCCTGCGGCGTTTTGATTTCAACCCCGGTCGGGTTGTTCGAGCGCACGGTATGCAGTGCCCAGACATGGAGGACAACAAGGCCCAGAATGACAAAAGGCAGCAGATAGTGCAGGGAGAAGAACCGGTTCAGCGTCGGGTTGCCAACCGAGAAACCGCCCCAAAGCCACGTCACCAGCGGATCGCCAATAACCGGGAAGGCCGAGAACAGGTTGGTAATCACCGTTGCCCCCCAGAATGACATCTGGCCCCAGGGCAGAACATAGCCCATGAATGCCGTTGCCATCATGGCAAGCAGGATCAGGATGCCGATCCACCACAGAACTTCACGCGGGGCCTTGTATGACCCGTAATAAAGACCACGGAAAATGTGAATATAGACAGCGATGAAAAACATCGATGCGCCATTCATATGCAAATAGCGGATCAGCCAGCCATAATTCACGTCACGCATGATGCGTTCGACGGAATCAAATGCCATATCGGCATGTGGCGTGTAGTTCATCACCAGGAAAATCCCGGTAAGGATCATCGTCACCAGAACCAGACCGGCCAGGGAACCGAAGTTCCACATATAGGACAGGTTTTTCGGTGTCGGATATTCGTAAGCGGAATGGTGCAGCATCGAAAAAACCGGAAGGCGGTCATCGACCCATTTTACCACTTTGTTATTCCATACAGGCGCGCTCATCTTACACTCCCTTAGCCGATCTTGACCGACGTGTCGGTGAGGAAGGTATAGGTCGGCACAACAAGGTTCCTTGGTGCCGGACCCTTGCGGATGCGGCCTGAACTGTCATAGTGCGACCCGTGACACGGGCAATACCAGCCGTCAAAGTCACCGCGGGGTTCCCCGGTTGCGGTGCCCATTGGAATGCAGCCCAGATGGGTGCAAACGCCGACGACGATCAGCCATTCTTTTTTCTTCACACGGGCATCGTCGGTCTCGGGATCGACCAGCTGGTTCAATGCCACGTCTTCTGCTTCTTTGATTTCGCGTTCCGTGCGGTGCCGGATAAAAACCGGTTTGCCGCGCCACATGACCTTGATGGCCTGTCCGACAGGAATGTTTGACAGGTTCACTTCGACCGAGGCCAGTGCCAGAACGTCCTTGGACGGGTTCATGCTGTCCACGAACGGCCACAGTGCCATGCCGGTGCCGACAACACCGACCGCTGTGGTCGCAAGGGTCAGGAAATCCCTGCGGTTCTCGTCCGGGTTCTCCCCGGATGATTGCGCCGTTTGCGACATGATGTATTCCTCTTTCTGCCCCCAAAACAGGCATGCGGAATGCCTGAATTCATCGCCGGGATCATTGACTTACTTCAATTCGAAAAAAGTTTTCTTCTCCCGCGCCCTTCAGGCCTGAATCGAATTTCGTATACTAACAATAACGGCCTTTGTTAAGGAGAAGTTGGCGGGAAAGGTGTGCATTAATAAACGCTGTGGTTTTGGAAGCACTCTAAAAACCTTACGTCAAACAAGGCTTTTGCTGGCACTGGTACCCCTGCGCGATACCCGCTATAACAAACTCCCTAATTAAAGACCCGGTCCCAGAAGCGGGAAACTCCTGTAACGCTATGAAACTTTTGGTAACATTTTTTACGGCATTTTCACACAAAATTGCGCGAGTCTGTTGATCCATCATGAGAATTTGTTTGTTCGAGCCCGATATTCCGCAGAATACCGGGACAATTTTGCGTATGGCGGCTTGTCTGGGTGTCGGGGTTGATATTATCGAACCCTGTGGTTTCCTTTTGACATCGGCCAGCCTGAAGCGTGCCGGGATGGATTATCTTGAAGCGGCAAATTATCAGCGTCATGCGGACTGGCAGACTTTTCAGGACGCGCGCGCGGCGGGCGATCTGCCGGGTCGGCTGGTGCTGATGACGACCAAGGGGGCGGTGCCCTATTGCGATTTTAATTATCGCGCCGATGATATTTTGATGCTGGGGGCAGAAAGCCGGGGTGTGCCTGACCAGGTGCATGAATCGGTTGATGCACGGGTGGTTATTCCGTTGCGTCCGGGCATGCGATCCTTGAATGTGGCAATGGCGGCGGCTATGACCGTCGGTGAAGCCCTGCGTCAGACCAACAGTTTTCCGGGAACCCCTGAATGAGTGATGAAACAGCCCGCCAGACCGAAGCGCGTCAAAAACAGGCCGCTGACTGGTTTAAATCCCTGCGAGACCAGATTTGTGAACGTTTTGAACAGCTTGAAGATGCCTGCACCGGCCCGTTATCGGACCGCCCTGCTGGCCGGTTTGAGCGCACCCGCTGGGATCGCGGCGAAAACCAGGGCGGGGGTGAAATGTCGGTCATGCGCGGCCGGGTTTTTGAAAAGGTGGGTGTTAATATTTCCACCGTTTACGGCGAATTTTCCGAAAAATTCCGCAAGGAAATACCGGGGGCCGATGAAAACCCCAATTTCTGGGCGGCAGGCATTTCGCTGGTGGCCCATCCCTGTTCACCGCTGGTACCCGCCGTGCATATGAATACCCGCCATATCGTGACATCCAAGGCATGGTTTGGCGGCGGGGCGGATTTAACCCCCGTTTTTCCCGACGATACCGATACCGCCGATTTTCACGAGGCCTTCAAAGCCGCCTGTGACGCGCATGGCGAGGATTATTACGATCGGTTTAAAAAATGGTGCGACGACTATTTCTGGCTGCCGCATCGCAATGAACCGCGCGGCGTTGGTGGTATTTTTTACGATTATCTGGAAGATGACTGGGAGGCTGACTTCGCCTTTACCCAGGATGTCGGCAAGGCGTTTCTTGACGTATATCCCACCCTGGTGGAGCGCCATTACAACGATGACTGGACGATGGACCAGCGCGAGGCGCAACTGGTCAAACGCGGCCGGTATGTTGAGTTTAACCTCCTGCATGACCGGGGCACGCGCTTTGGTTTGATGACGGGTGGCAATACCGAAGCCATCCTGATGTCCCTGCCGCCAATGGCGAACTGGCCCTAGGCTGTGGGCATGTTGATCACCTGACAGGATGCCAAAAGGCCTGTGTGATGCAGGCCTTTTGTGCGTCTGATACGCGGGTGTGTTTTGTTACCATGCAGGCGGGCTTGCGCCCAAAAGCCCGGCGGGCAGGGACCAGCGCATCGGGATCCCTTCAATGTCAAGCGGTGGTCGCAATCGCTGCACATTTCCGCTGCCGGATGGTTCGGTGGCCTGCATGTAATCGTTATCTGCAAGCCCGGCGAAGGGTGGAGATGATACGACGTCCGGACTTGCGGGGGGATGTTGGCACAGCAATGCGGCGACCCGGGCCAGCGACGTGCGGTAGCATGTGCCGTGTCCGTTTTTGTGGCGCTTGATCAGGCCACGAATGGCGCAGGTCGCCAGGATATACCCCGCCGCATGATCCAGCGCCTGTACCGGCAAGGGTGTGGGTTTATCCGATTGGTACCTTTTCATGCCGTGATCGGCGATGCCGCTGCTCATTTGCACCAAACTGTCAAAGCCGCGCCGAAACCGCCACGGTCCGGACCAGCCATAGGCATTCAGGGCCACATCAATCAAACCGGGATTAAGGGCGCGGCGGGCCGCGTCCCCCAGACCGAGACGTTCCAGCGCGTCGGCGCGATAGCCATGCACGAGAATATCGGCCTCGGCCAGGAGGGCGCGAAAGGTCTTGCGATCGTGATCGTTACGCAAATCAAGCCGCGCACAGCGTTTGCCCAGGGTCACGTCGGGCAATATCGTCGGTTCATCCCAGCCGGGCGGATCGATGCGCAACACATCGGCGCCAAAACCTGCCAGAAACCGGGTGCCAACCGGCCCGGCGAGAATGCGGGTTAGATCCAGCACCTTTATCCCCGCAAGCGGACGGTCAATCGTGCCGGTAAAGGGGGAATTTGCGTTTTTGTGGGGTTCCGAAGCGGGAAGCGGATGTGTTTCCACATGCACCAGCGGTTCGCTGGCAACGGCCTGACCCTGGGGATGCTGTTGCCATGCCGTGATGGAACGCATGGCAGCAGCACAGCCCCCTTTTTCGACAATCGCGGTTTCCAGCGCATTGATCGGCCAGTTTTTGACGGTCGCGGCAACGGTTTGCCGGGTGGCATCATCCGGTGCGATCCCCAGCACGGCAAGGGCGGCCTGTCGATGATGCGGGGCATTGGTATGCAGCCTGATCCAGCCATCCTGCCCGTGATAATCTCCGGCAATCGCATCCCACTTGGGTGCGGGGGCCCAGCCAACCGGTCGATAGCTTGTTGAAAACCAGGCCGAGGCCAGCCGTCGGTCAACGCTCACCGCAGGGACCGGGACGTTATGCCCGCCCGGATCACCAATTAGCGCCGAAAGCTCCGCGATTGCCAGCCCGGCACAGGCGACCGAAGACGCCGCAAGGTCACTTACCGCAAAGACCGAAGGCAGCGCGCCAGACCCGGTTTGTGAGATGGCGATGGTCATGGCCGGATCACCGCCGGCGGCGGTCCAGATTTCGCGCACAAATTCATTGAACGGCACCGGAGCATCCGGCTTTCCACCGGAAGAGAACGGGCTGTTGGAAGACGGGGCGTTGGCACCAGTCATGGCGGCCTCCTTGGCGGTCGTGTTTGTCTGATAAACAGATCTATACAACATGCCAGAATCAATATATCGTCAATATTGATTCTATAAATCAACATATATTGGTCATGAAGAATCAGCATATCGATAGGTCCCGTTTTATCAGTGCCGCGCAGGCTGCCGATCAGTTGGGGGTGTCGCGGGCAACGCTATATGCCTATGTCAGCCGCGGGCTTTTGCGTGCACACCCCGTAGAGGGCGACAGCCGCCGCCATTGTTATGCCCGCGATGACGTGGCTGAACTGGCGGGCAAACGCAGACGCGGGCGCAAACCGGTTGATATTGCCAAATCCACCCTGGATTGGGGGATGCCGGTTCTCGAATCGGGAATCACGCTGATCCGGGACGGGCAGCTTTATTATCGTGGCAAAAGCGCGGTTGACCTTGCCGACCAGGCCAGCCTGGAGGAGGTGGCAAGTCTGCTGTGGGACTTGCCATGCTTTGACGGTGCCGATATTTCAGCAACGGTTCTGCCTGACGGGTGGGCGCAATTAAAAACGCATTATGGAAAAATTCCGGTGATCGAGGCGCTGTTGCCCCTGTTTGCCATTGCATCGGAGGATGGCGAAACCGGGATCTGGCAGCGCGACGAAACGCGCCTTGCCGCCGGTGCCGCCCGGTTGCTGGGCGCATTATTTGCCTGTGTGACCGGGCAGGGTGGGGATCGGCATCCGTTACATATGCAATTGGCGCGGGCCTGGGGCCTGGATGCCATCGGGGCCGATCTGGTACGCCGCGCACTTGTGCTGTGTGCGGATCATGAATTGAATGCCTCGAGCTTTACCGCCCGCTGTGTCGCCTCGACCGAGGCCAGTCTGCGCATGGCGATTATGGGCGGGCTGGCGGCCCTGAGCGGTGGTTTGCATGGTGGCATGACCGAACGGATTGAAACGGCCTGGCAGGCCCTTGAGCCACGGCAGATAGCGCAACAATTGCGCCGCCAACTGGCCGCGGGGATGGAATTTCCCGGTTTCGGGCATCCGCTTTATCCGGCGGGGGATGTGCGGGCAAAGGCCCTGCTCGATTTGATTGAACCGGAATTTCATATGGCCGGTGACATTGCCGAAACCATGACAGAGCTGACAGGGAAGGCCCCCGGCATTGATTTTGCCCTGGTGGCGATGCGGCGGTATTTGACCCTGCCCGAAGGTGCTGCATTTTGTGTGTTTGCCCTGGGAAGGGCGGTGGGCTGGATCGCCCATGCCCTGGAGCAACGCCGCCAGGGACAGTTGATCCGGCCCCGTGCCGTTTATGTAGGGCCAGAACCCCAATAGGCGAACAGGCTGGCGCGGATGTGGTTTGCGGCGCGGGTGTGTTTTCTAGTTCCAACCTGTCGTTGCGGAAGTGGCGCACTGCCGGGCGTCGGCTTTGGCGTGGTGCACTGCAATATGTGGTGATACTTATATTATATAGTATGTCGCGCCGGGATGATTTCGCTTTGGGTGGAAATTTCGCTGGCGCTATGCACGGTTTCGCGCAGGCGGCGAATATCGCGAATGGGCGGTGCGCCAAACATGCGGGTATATTCCCGGCTGAACTGCGATGCGCTTTCATAACCGACATGGAATGCGGCACTGCCGGCATCAACGCGGTCATTCAACATCAGTTGCCGTGCTTCAAGCAGGCGGATCTGTTTTAGATATTGCAGCGGGCTGATACCCGTGACCGATTTGAAATGCTGGCGAAAGGTCGAGCCGCTCATATTGGCGCGGGTGGCAAGGTTGGCAGCGGTTATGTCCTGGGTAAAGTTTTCACGCAGCCAGGACAGAATGCGCGTGATGCGCTGTATTGGTGATTCCTGGGCCAGATGATGGCGCAGGCAGGCACCCAACGGGCCGTGCAACAGGCGAATGGTGATTTCGCGCTGGATCACCGGCAAAAGGTGCGTCGCTAGTTCCGGCGTTTCATGCAGTTCAAGCAGGCGGATAACGGCATCGTTAATGCCGCTATCAAGGGTGATGACATTCACGCAGGAAAGTTCGTCACCCGGTGCAGGTTTGGGAGCCGGAATTTCGATAGCCAGTTCGCCCATCAGGCGGATGTCAAGATCGATCCATAAACCCAGATAGGGCTGATCGGGCGTGGCATGGGTGACGGAGGTAATAACCGGCAGGTCGGCGGGCGGCAGCATGACCTGGCCGGGCTGCATTGGATAAACCGTATTGCCGATCATGATATCCTTGCGGCCCGATGCCGTGATGCCCAGGCCGAAAAAATACATGCAGGGCATGGGCCGAGACGGGTCCGAGCTGCGATAAAGCCGCATATGCGATTGCAGGATGGGATATTCCCCGTCCTTTTGGGCAATCTTTGCAATGGCTTTTGCCAGCTTTTGGGCATCCTCGGACATGATGTTTTCCTTTGCGCCTGATAGGGTAATCGCTGCTTTGTGCCTGCCATCATAGATAAAGGATATTGCCTGCGAACCATAGCATGGATGAGGGTGTTTTTTGTGCTCTCGGCGTTTTGGGCAAAACTGGCATCACAACCGGCAAACAGAATTTGGCCAATGCCCTTACCTTGTTTTCATCACAACGGATCGCCGCAGGTTGCGGACAAGGATGGAGACAAACATGGCGAATATTCTGATCATCAATGCGCATAAACGTTATGAGGGCTGGTCCGAAGGGACGCTGAACCGACACCTGGCCAATGAAATTGATGCCAGCTTTGCCGGTGCCGGGCATGACGTGCGGCATTCACATATCGACGGGGGCTATGACATTGGCGAAGAGGTCGACAAGCATGTCTGGGCGGATGTGATTGTTCTGCAATGCCCGGTGAACTGGTTTGGTGCACCCTGGATTCACAAAAAATACCTTGATGAGGTGTTTAATGACGGGCTGGCGCAGAAAAAGCTGATTACCGACGATGGCCGCAGCCGCAAGGACGCGTCGCGCCAATATGGAATGGGCGGCAATATGCAGGGCAAAAAATTCATGATGTCGCTGACCTGGAATGCCCCCGAGGCCGCGTTTGGGAACCCGGACCAGGTGCTGTATCAGGGTAAAACGGCGGATGATGCCTTTTTGCATATCGCCGCCTGCTACCGGTTTTGCGGGGCGGAGATCGTACCGTCATTTTCCTGCTATGACGTGATCAAGGCACCGCAAATTGAAAATGACGTGGTGCGTCTGCGTGCACATCTGGCAGCGCATTTTGCCCTGAAAGCCAAAAATCAGACGGCATTGAGCGCCTGATCACCAAGCCGCAGGCATAAAGAGGCTACGACGACAAAAACGAAAAGCCCGTCCTGAAATCCCAGGGCGGGCTTGATGTTTATGGAACCGGCAAACGTGGGTTTATTCAGCCGCAACCGCGTCTTTCTGGCCGGTAACAAGGGCCATGTAATCTTCCATCAGGGTTTTGCAGATCTGACCCGGGGTGAAGGTGTACTGGCCGATTTCCGAAACCGGGGTGACTTCGGCGGCCGTGCCGGTCAGGAAGCATTCTTCAAAATCGGCCATTTCTTCGGGCAGGATCGTCCGTTCAATGACTTCAATACCGCGTGCCTTGGCAAGGTCGATCACGGTGCGCCGCGTAATACCGTTTAAGAAGCAATCCGGGGTCGGGGTGTGCAATTTGCCGTCTTTGGCAAAGAAAACGTTGGCCCCGGTGGCCTCGGCCACATGACCGCGGTAATCCAGCAGCATGGCATCGGCATAGCCTTTGCGTTCGGCATCATGCTTGGACATGGTGCAGATCATGTAAAGGCCGGCGGCCTTGGCATCGGTCGGTGCCGTGTTCGGTGCCGGGCGCGCCCATTTTGACAGGTCAAGGCGAATGCCTTTGAGGCGCTCTTCCGGTTTGAAATAGCTCGGCCATTGCCAGGTGGCGATGGCAACATTGATTTTGGTGGTCTGGGCGGCGACCCCCATCATTTCGCTGCCGCGCCAGGCAATGCGGCGCACATAGCCATCAACAATGTTGTTGGCCTTAAGCGTTTCAAGAACGGCAGCGTCCAGCTCGGCTGCGCTATAGGGAATGGTCATGTCGAGAATTTTGCCCGATTTGATCAGGCGTTCGCCATGTTCGGCAAGTTTGAAGACTTTCCCGTTATAAGAGCGTTCCCCTTCAAATACGGCGCTGGCATAATGCAGGGCATGGCTGAGAACATGCAGCGTGCTGTCACGCCAGGGTTTGAGTTCGCCATTAAACCAGATAAAACCGTCGCGGTTATCAAAGGTGGGAGTCGTCATTTGCCAAATTCCATTTAAAAGGGTCGCTTGAACGTAACTTTATGTCCCTAAACATGTAGCCGAAGTAACATTCATAGATTAATATGTCAATAAAACTGACATAACGGAACAGCATGGCAGATATCTCGACACGCAAGGTCAATCCGCTTTTCCTGCGCGAGGAAGAGCTTCGTCAGGGCATGGAACTGCTGTTTTATGCCTATCGTGATTTTACGGCCGAAGCCGATTTGATTTTGGAGCAATATAATTTCGGCCGCGCCCATCACCGGGTCATTCATTTCGTCAGCCGCAATCCCGGCATTAATGTGAGTGACCTTTTGGGAATCCTGCAAATTACCAAGCAATCCCTGTCACGGGTGCTGGGCCAGCTTGTGCGCGAAGGGTTTATTGAACAGAAAACCGGCGTGCAGGACCGTCGCCAGCGGTTGTTGACCGTGACGGAAAAGGGCGAGGAGCTGGAACGCAAACTGTCGGAAAACCAGCGGGTGCTGATTGCCAATGCCTATCGCGAGGCCGGTGCGGAAGCGGTTGAAGGTTTTCGCAAGGTGTTGCTGGGTATGTTGGGGCCAAATGACCGGGCCCGGTTTGAAGACGAATTGTTGCCCAATGGCCTGCGTCGCCGTATGGGATAAGGCAGGCTCCTGTGCGGCAAAAGGTTGGGCGCGTGATCATGGATTGCGCGCAAGGGCCGGGCAGCTATAGTGCCGGATGCTTGAAAGTTTTTTGGATGGGGTGAATGGTCGATATCGGGTTGCCGCATATCCTGGTTGTTGACGATGATGACCGGCTGCGCGATTTGCTTAAACGCTATCTCGGTGAAAACGGGTTTATGGTGACAGTTGCGCGTGATGCCCTCGAGGCGCGGGCGCGCCTGGAGGCATTTACCTTTGACCTTCTGGTGATTGACGTGCTGATGCCCGGGGAAAAAGGGGTTGATCTGGCACGGTCCCTTCGCGATGGCGGTATGACGGTGCCGATCATGATGTTAACCGCCCTTTCCGAAACCGATGACCGTATTGCCGGGCTTGAAGCCGGGGCGGATGATTATCTGGCAAAACCGTTTGAACCGCGCGAACTTGTTTTGCGGATCGAGGCGATTTTGCGCCGCTATGGCACCCGTCCGGAACAGGATATGCCCGGCAAGGCCGAAACCAGTGACGTGAAGTTTGGTGATTTTTGCTTTGATATGGACCGCATGATCCTTCAGCGTGGCGAAGAGCATATTTATCTGACCACGGCAGAGCAGGACCTGCTGGCGGCCCTGGCGCGGCGCACCGGGCAAACCACCTCGCGCGAACAGCTTTTTGAGTTGACGGGCGGCACCGGCAGTGCTGATCCTGCCGCGTCACGCAGCATTGATGTGCAGGTAACACGATTGCGCCGGAAACTGGAAGATGACCCAAAACAGCCAAGATACTTGCAGACAGTACGTGGTCGGGGATATGTCCTTTATACAGATTGAACTGCTGCATTGCAGCGGGACGCATAATGGTCGATCACGTCGATAAAAGGTGACGGTTTTGGGCAACGCACTTTCCGGATGGGTCAAATCCCTGCTGCCGACAGGCCTTCTGGGCCGGTCTTTGCTGATCCTGATGACGCCGATGCTGCTGTTGCAGATCGTGACCGTGCTGATCTTTTTCGAGCGGCACTGGGACACGATTGCCAAGCAACTGAGTCGCGGGCTGGCGGGCGATGTGGCCTATGTGGTGGATTATATCGGCCAATATCCCGATCAAAGCCATTTTGATGCCCTGGTGGAAAATGCCCGGCGCCGGATGCAGCTTGATATTGTGTTTGAACCCGACGCCATTTTGGAAAAACAGATCACCCAGCCGCCCTATGGCCTGGTTTCTGAGGAGCTGTTTACAGCCTTGAAGGAACGCCTTGACCGTCCGTTCTATTTTGATCTGGCGATTGATGACCGTTTGCTGGAAATCCGGGTGCAGTTGCGTGACGGCGTGTTATCCGTGGTGGCCCCGCGCAAGCGGCTTTATACCTCGACGACCTATATCTTTTTCATGTGGATCGCGGGCACTGCACTGATCCTCTATGGGGTGGCGGTTTTGTTCATGCGCAACCAGGTGCGCCCCATCCGCCGTCTTGCCAAGGCGGCCGACCAGTTTGGCCGCGGCGTGAATGTGGATGATTTCAAACCCGAAGGTGCCTCCGAAGTGCGCATGGCAGCCACATCCTTTATGGCGATGCGCGACCGTATCCAGCGCCACCTTTCGCAACGAACCGCCCTTTTGGCCGGGGTGTCGCATGATTTGCGCACACCACTGACCCGGATGAAACTGGAACTGGCGATGCAGGGATCCTCGCCCGGGGTGGATGCCTTAAAGCAGGATGTTTTGGATATGGAACGCATGGTGGATGCCTACCTGGCCTTCGCCCGTGGCGAAGAGGGCGAACAGGCGGTTGAAACCGATATTGGCAAATTGCTGACGGAACTGGTGGGCGAGGCCCTGCGCGAAGGCCAGCAGATTGACCTTCATATTGAAGACAATCAAATGATGGATCTTCGCCGACAGTCGGTCCGGCGCTGTGTTGCCAATATTATTGGCAATGCCGGGCGTTATGCCTCCAACCTGTCGATCCGGGCCGGACGGCGGGGGACTGATTTCGAGATTGTCTTCGATGATGACGGGCCAGGGATTCCGCCAGAAAAACGCGAAGATGTTTTCAAGCCGTTTTACCGGCTTGAAGAATCGCGCAATCAGGCGACCGGCGGGGTTGGTCTGGGCATGACGATTGCCCGGGATTCCGCCCGTGGTCATGGTGGTGATGTGTTACTGGAAGAGTCGCCAGGCGGCGGTCTTCGTGTACGGCTGATCCTGCCGATCGGGCATCGGTAAGCGCAAACTTTTCGGTTGCGTGCTGTGGCGGCGGAACCGGCGGGCACTTTGCGGGGTTACAAAACCGGTCTTTATTGCGGCGGGGCAAAACAGGAATCATCAAGCCACTGGATCCGTTGACGGGAGTGGTCGATATGATCGGCCATGAGACGGGCGGCGTCCTCGTTCCGGCCTGCCAGAATGGCGGATGTGATGTCCTGATGGGCACTGCTGAGATGCCCCGTCTGTTGATCTTCGATCAACGCCTTTAATTGCAGTCCATAAATCAAACTGGCAATCCGGTTGAGGATGGATTGCAGCAGGCTGTTGCCGCTGGTTTTGGCAAACAGCTGATGAAATGCGTGATTATAAAAGGCGATGTCCGCCCCGTTTCCATCCTGTTCTGCCTTGTTGAGATGGTCCTGAAGCGTGAGCAGCGGGGCAGGTGCCTGTTGGAGTATCGGTGCTGCCAGACGCACGGCCAACACCTCCAGATTGGCGCGAATCATAAAATGTTCGTCAACGTCTTGCCGGGTAAGGTGGCGTACGCACACCCCGCGATGGGGCTGGGAATGCAGTAGGCCATCAACGCAAAGCTGGCGAAAGGCCTCGCGGATGGTGGGACGGCTGACAGAAAGCTTGCGGCTTAATTCCAGTTCGGTCAGGCGTTGTCCGGGAACAAGGCGCCCCTCGTGAATGGCCCGGGTCAGGGTTTGGCAAACATGTTGAACGGTCGGGATAGTGTGTGGCGCGGGCATGGGTGTTTTCCGTTTGGCAGAGCCGTGTGGACCGGGTTGGACTTGCCATGATGGCCCCCTGGCCACATATTGCAGTGCAAGATGACATGAAATGCCTGCGAGATTGTCAGACAATATTTTACACAAAATTGATATGGATCAAAGTTGGTTTCGATAAAAATACACCTTCAGCGAATGTTTTCTTGCGATATACGGTGTATTGATGTTAAATCGCCTCAACTTGGCATCCATATCGGGCCGGGAACCGTGTATTGCTTTCCCGCCACGGTCTGACTGAAAGCTACTGTCGAAACGGATTGATGCAGCACTATGGCTAGCAATTTTAACGAAGAAACCGTCACTTACGTTCATCACTGGACGGATACCCTGTTCACTTTCAAAACCACGCGGGACCCGGGTTTCCGGTTTCTCAATGGTCAGTTCGCCATGATTGGACTCGAAGTCGAGGGCAAGCCGCTTGTTCGCGCCTATTCGATGGTCAGCGCCAATTATGACGAGGAACTGGAGTTTTTCTCGATCAAGGTACCCAATGGTCCTTTGACCTCGCGGTTACAGCATATCAAGGTGGGGGATAAAATTCTGGTCGGGCGCAAGCCGACGGGAACCCTGATCCATGACAATCTGTTGCCGGGCAAAAATTTGTGGCTGCTTTCCACCGGGACAGGCCTTGCCCCGTTCATGAGCGTTATTCGCGATTACGAGACCTATGAACGCTATGAAAAGGTGATTCTGGTACATGGCTGCCGCGAAGTGCGTGAATTGGCCTATCAGGAATTCATCCATAATGAATTGCCGCATAACGAGTTCTTTGGCGAGGAAGTGCAGAAAAAGCTTCTGTATTATCCGACCGTCACCCGTGAAGAATTTACCCATCAGGGCCGCATTACCGAATTGATGGCCTCGGGCAAGATTTACGATGATCTGGGGCTGGAAAAGCCGACGCTGGAAAATGACCGTTTCATGCTGTGCGGTAATCCGCAAATGATTGCCGATACAAGGGCGATGCTGCTGGAATGGGGCGGCAAGGAAGGCAATATGAATGAACCCGGGCATTTCGTGATCGAAAAGGCCTTTGTCGAGAAATAATCTTTTTTCTTCGGCGTAAATGGCGCAAAAATAACGTGTCGGGGGCATCGTTTTGAACGATGCCCCGTTCTTTTTTGGGGTGGGTTTCGGATTAAGAATAATAATAAGTCATTGAAAATAAAGAATTTTTATAGAAAATTGTACTTTCAGGATGTTGTTTTTTCGATTATCCCTATTTGAGGATATGTGAACAT
>NZ_JPWH01000031.1 GCF_003326755.1 Thalassospira profundimaris
TCCTTGTGGATTTCAAGGATTTCCTCGAAATGGTAGTGATCGACGCCAAGAACGACATCGCCATACATCTGAATGAAACGGCGATAGCTGTCAT
Source organism: Thalassospira profundimaris (assembly GCF_003326755.1). Lineage (GTDB taxonomy): Bacteria > Pseudomonadota > Alphaproteobacteria > Rhodospirillales > Thalassospiraceae > Thalassospira > Thalassospira profundimaris_B. The sequence goes on from NZ_JPWH01000031.1 coordinate 95, forward strand.
ACGCAAAACGGCGATCCCCAGAGACCGCCGCCAAACCTTCAACCGTTTCGTCATTCAGGCCCAGATTGAGAACCGTGTCCATCATGCCCGGCATCGAGGCACGTGCGCCGGAACGGACCGACACCAGCAACGGGTCCTTGGGATTGCCGAATTTACGACCGACCAGGGCTTCGACAGCAGCGAGCGACTTTTCGACTTCGGCTTCAAGACCGTCGGGATAGGCGCGGTCATTATCATAAAACGCCGTGCAGACTTCGGTCGTGATGGTAAAGCCGGGCGGGACCGGAAGGCCGAGATTGCTCATCTCGGCAAGGTTCGCGCCCTTGCCGCCCAGAAGTTCACGCATATCCGAACGGCCTTCGGCGCTACCGCCACCGAAACCGTACACCCATTTGGTCATCTTGCCTTTTCCTCAAGCCAATCAGTCATCTCAACACGAGCCCTCTCATTAACAATGTCACAGATATCTCGAGCGCTTTTCTAATTAGGTAGCTGGTTACAACCAATGAAAACTCAGTCCACTGGAATACCCCACGCTTTTGAAGAGTTACTTGACGCTCCTCAACACCCTCACCTCAATTCAACAAAAATTGACATTTTTTGCAATAGCAATTTTAATTGCAATCACGTTGCAATGGCGCTACAACACGAAATTGGAGCCGGGTTACTTTAAGTGTCTGAAACGACCAAACAGAAGCACATCAATAAATTCAGAGGCAAAAACAGGGATGACGCATCCGGCTCAGGAAGAGGCATTCAAATAAGCATCCTCACGTTTTGGATTAGCTAGTGTGTCAGTCTTTCGTCATCTATCAAACACCATGTTGATCGACCATCAATCTTGAGTTTGCCTCGCTACACAGGGTGGCCAAATGGCCTAAATGGAGGAGACCCAAAATGAAACGCTTTTTGTCAATTGCTACTACTGCAATGTTGCTTGGAACATCAGCGCACGCTGAAACAATCGGCGTAGCCATGTCACTCTTCGATGACAACTTTCTGACAGTATTGAGACACAACATCCAGAAGCATGCGGACGAGCTTGGCGTCACGGTTCAGATGGAAGACGCTCAGGGCGATATCGCACGTCAGCAATCACAAATTGAAAACTTCGTCGCATCCGGGGTCGATGGCATCATTGTCATGTTAGTGGATGCTGATTCCGGTCAGGCAATGTCTAAAATTGCCGCAAATGCAGACATCCCCCTAGTATTCGTCAACATGCTGCCTTCGAATATTGAGAACTTCCCGGCAAAGCAAGCTTGGGTAGGTTCTGACGAAGAACAGGCTGGGCGTCTTGAAGCAACAGAAGTCTGTAAACTCATGGGTGGGGAAGGCGAAGCCGTTATCCTAATGGGGCAACTTGGCACGACAGGGCAACGCGGACGCACCAAAGCCACAAAAGAAGTGCTCGCTTCAGATGAATGCAGTGAAATCAAGATTCTTGACGAACAAACTGCTAACTGGATGCGCACTCCTGCACTGGACTTGACGACAAACTGGCTTACTTCCGGCATTATCCCAGACGCAATCATCGCCAATAATGACGAAATGGCGTTAGGGGCTATTCAGGCACTGAAATCCGCTGGTTTCTCGATGGATGATGTAGTTGTTGCAGGTGTTGACGCTACCCAGGATGCACTCGCCGCGATGCAAGCGGGAGACTTGGACGTTACAGTCTATCAGTCAGCAAAGGGCCAAGGATACGGCTCGCTCGATACAGTGCTGAAAATTGCAAAAGATGAAAACTTTGAACAAAAAGTTGTCGTCCCGTTCGAACTAGTCACTCCTGAAAATCTAGAGCAGTACAAAACCAAGAATTAACCGACCTGTCGGTCCGAAAATCAAGACTGCACTCATGAGTTAGTGGCCGAGGGTTTCCCTCGGCCAAACCCGACAGGGAGAAACCATGCTTTCGTCAAAAACATCCAAGGCTGTTAAAGCATACAAAGAGAACCTCACCGAGACCGTCTTAGAGATCACAGGAATTCGCAAAGAATTTCCGGGCGTCGTTGCCCTTGATGATGTTCAGTTCCGATTGCAAAAAGGTACAGTTCACGCTCTCATGGGGGAGAATGGAGCCGGAAAATCGACATTGATGAAAATCATCGCCGGTATCTATACCCCAGACAAAGGCACGATCCGCCTGCGGGGAGACGAAATCAGATTTCTGAGTCCATTAGACGCGCTAGAACACGGCATCGCAATGATCCACCAGGAACTTGCGTTGATGCCGTTTATGACCGTAGCAGAGAATATCTGGATCAGACGAGAACCTCAAAATGCATTGGGGATCATAGATCACAAAAAGATGGCGGCACAAACTCAGGAACTTTTCGATCGACTTCGCATTTTGATCGACCCTTTGACTGAGGTGCGTTTTCTCACGGTCGCTCAACGCCAAATGGTCGAAATAGCAAAGGCTGTAAGCTACGAGTCAGATGTCCTTATTATGGACGAACCCACATCGGCACTCACCGAAACTGAAGTTGAACACCTCTTCGAGATCATCCGCGAACTCAAAGCACACGGGATCGGTATTGTCTATATCACTCATAAAATGAACGAACTGTTCGAAATAGCAGATGAGTTCTCTGTCTTCCGCGACGGAACATATGTAGGCACTCATGCCAGTTCAGAAGTTTCCCGAGATGACATCATCCGAATGATGGTCGGACGGGAAGTTACCGACATGTTCCCCAAAATAGAAGCGAACATTGGTGCGCCAATCATGGAAGTCGAAGGACTGACACTCGATGGTGTTTTCAAGGATATCTCCTTCCAACTGCGGGAAGGCGAAATCATTGGAATGGCTGGTCTGGTTGGGTCAGGGCGCTCAAATGTCGCTGAAACTCTTTTTGGTGTGACTCCTGCCACAAGCGGGAAGATCAAAATATCAGACCAGGAAATCGTCATCGACAGCCCAGGAAAAGCAATGGCACAGGGAATGGCTTTTCTCACCGAAGACAGAAAAGAAACCGGCTGTTTTCTGCCTCTTTCAGTGCGGGAAAACATGCAAATTGCCGCGCTCAAAGAAAGCTATTCTCGTTATGGGATCGTCGATCAGCAGTCCATCAACAAGCTATGTGTCGAAATGGAAACTGCTCTTCGAATTAAAACACCTGACCTTGATGAACGTATCGAGAACTTGTCAGGCGGCAATCAGCAAAAAGCCTTGATTGCTCGATGGCTCCTGACCAAGCCACGTATCCTGATCCTTGATGAACCGACACGCGGGATTGATGTAGGGGCGAAAGCTGAGATTCACCGGTTGGTTTCACAACTGGCCAGCGAGGGTGTCGCAATCATCATGATCTCATCCGAACTGCCTGAGGTTCTAGGGATGTCGGACCGGATAATGGTCATGCATGAAGGGCACATGACAGGCATTCTTGACCGTAAAGATGCAAATCAAGTGAAAATTATGGAACTGGCGGCGCGTTGAAACGCCCGAAAGGCGCAAATTTCCGCACTCCTGGAGAGGAAACATGACACCATTGGATAAAACAAAACCAGCAGCAAATCAGAGGCCCAAACTTCCGCAAGAGCTTAACATACTCTCGGTCTTGATTGGGGTTGCGATCATCTTCGAGATACTCGGATGGGTTATTAAAGGGCAAAGTTTCCTGATTAATCCTCAACGACTAACCATTATGATTTTGCAAGTCTCTGTCATCGGGATCATTGCCGTCGGAGTTACTCAAGTGATCATTACCGGAGGCATTGATTTGTCCTCTGGGTCTGTTGTCGCGATGACAGCAATGATTGCAATGAGTTTTGCTCAAGTGGGGACTTACGCGCGCGCTGTTTATCCTGAGCTAACCGACCTCCCTGTTATTGTGCCGGTCGCCGTCGGTTTGGGCGTGGGTCTCTTTGCCGGTATGATTAACGGTTTCCTTATCGCAAAAACTGGCATTCCTCCTTTCATTGCAACATTGGGAATGATGGTGACCGCACGCGGAATCGCGAAATGGTATACTGAAGGACAGCCAGTTTCGTTTCCTTCTGATGACTTCGCTGCTATCGGTGACGGCGTATGGCCTGTTGTTATTTTCCTCGGTGTTGCACTGATTTTTCATTTTGGCTTGAAATACACCCGGTATGGCAAATTTACTTATGCAATCGGAGCAAACCCTCAAGCTGCGCGCGTTTCCGGCATTAATGTTCAATCACATATTATCAAAGTTTACGCCGTTGCCGGCTTACTTGCAGGGCTGGCAGGATTGGTAACCGCCGCCAGAGCCGAAACAGCCCAAGCTGGCATGGGCATGATGTATGAACTCGATGCAATTGCAGCAGCTGTTATCGGCGGTACATCATTGGCCGGTGGCCGTGGTCGTATCTTTGGAACTGTAATTGGAACGATAATCTTGGGCCTGATGATGTCGGGTTTCACATTTCTTCGTGTTGATGCCTATTATCAAGAAATCGTCAAGGGCGGGATTATCGTTGCTGCCGTTGTAACCGACGTTTACCGTCAGAAAAAACGAGCAAAAGCCTCCTGAGCGGTCCTTGAGCCTAATGCCTCCCTGCCCGTTCCGAACCCATTCGGGACGGGTTTTTTCTATCCAGGCGAAGTAAATTCGTAGCGACAATGACCATCAAACAGAATGGTTAAATTACAAAACACCCCGCCTTTCAATGAAGCAAGGCGGGGTGTTTTGATTTAAGCGTTTGTCTTTAGCTTTATACGGCGATTGGCCTTAGCCAGACAGGCTCGGTCGCTTCGCTACTATCTACAACAGCTTCGACGAATGCCACTCCTTTAAGCCCATCATAAGCTAAAGGCAAATTCTGCCCGAGCGCTTCTGGGGCACGCCCTTCGCGACGAGCAACAATTGCCTCGGCAAACCCCGCATAAAGATTTGCAAAGGCCTCAAGATATCCTTCTGGATGCCCCGGCGGTGTACGTGTACGTACTTTTGCATCCTCAGACAAATTCTCAGCACCACGTTTGACCACCTGAACACATCCGTCCAGAGGAGCGTAAATGAGTTCATTTGGCTGCTCTTGATACCAGGATAAAGATCCTGTTTCGCCAAAGACACGCAGCCGCACACCGTTAGAATTACCCAGCGCAACCTGTGAGGACCACAAAAGGCCACGCGCACCCCCTTCGTAACGCATCATGACATGTGCGTTATCGTCAAGCGCTCGCCCTTCTACAAAAGTTGCAAGGTCAGCCGTCAAGAATTGGAGCTTCAAGCCTGTAACAAAGCCCGCCAGATGATATGCATGCGTACCAATATCGCCAATAGAGCCGCCGCGACCGTTCTTTTTCGGATCTGTACGCCACGCTGCCTGTGCATTTCCTTTTTGCTCAATGGCAGTCGCCATCCATTCGAGTGGATACTCAACCTGAACGGTTCTGATATTTCCGATGTCACCGCGCGCAACACGCACGCGGGCTTCATGAACCATTGGATAACCGGAGTAAGTGTAGGTAACACCAACAAACCGACCAGTTTCCGTTGCCAAATTCTCAAGCTGAACCGCATCTTCAAGAGTAGCCGTTAATGGCTTTTCACAGATGACGTCAAATCCAGCTTCAATCAATGCCTTTGCAATCGGATAGTGCGTGAAGTTAGGAGTACAAATTGCAACAGCATCAACACGATCTTCGCGCGCCACCTCCCCAGCAATAAATTCGTCATAAGTCCCGTAGCTTCGATCGTCATCAATGCCCTGAGACCGTGCGAATTCACGCCCAAATTCAGGATTAACATCAAAGGCTCCCGCGACCAGTTGCCATTCGCCATCCAACCGAGCCGCAATCCGGTGGATATTACCAATATATGCACCTTGCCCGCCTCCAATCATTCCTAGGCGTAGCGGTTTTGCGATACTCATTTTTCCTCCAATCCAAGCATGGCTCTATTTGCGTTACGATCTGCACCTGATTTGACGAAGTCATCAAAAGCACGATCTGAAACACGTATGATGTGATCTTCAATAAAGCGGGCACCTTCTGCCGCCCCATCTTCCGGGTTTTTCAGGAAACATTCCCATTCGAGAACAGCCCAACCATCGAAGTCGTAAGTGGATAGTTTGGAAAAAATTGCCCCGAAGTCGATCTGCCCGTCACCGGGACTGCGGAAACGTCCTGCACGCTTTGCCCAAGGTTGATACCCCCCATAAGCACCCGATTTTCCATCAGGCCGGAACTCGGCATCTTTCACATGGAAGGTTTTGATCCTGTCGTGATAGTGGTCGATGAACGCCAGATAATCGAGTGCCTGAAGTACAAAATGGCTAGGATCATACATAAGGTTTGCACGAGGATGTCCTCCTACGCGCTCAAGAAACATCTCCCAACTATGCCCATCATGCAAATCTTCACACGGATGTATCTCGTAACAAACATCCACACCATGAGCATCGAACTCGTTGAGTATTGGCATCCAGCGTTGAGCAAGTTCATCAAACCCCTCTTCCACTAAGCCCTCGGGCCACTGTGGATAGGGATACAGATAGGGCCACAACAGCGCGCCAGAGAACGTCACATGTCGATCAATCCCAAGACGTTTCGAAGCATGCGCAGCAAATTGCATCTGCTCTTCCGCCCAAGCGCGCCGTTTCTTTGGATTTCCTCGTACATGCTCTGGAGCAAATCCATCCATAATCTGATCGTGCGCCGGATGGACAGCTACCAGTTGCCCCGTAATATGCGAGGAGAGTTCTGTAATCTCCAAACCCTCATCAGCAAGCATCCCCTTCAACTCATCACAATAGACAGCGCTCTCGGCCGCCAATCGCATATCAATCAGCCGAGTGTCCCATGTCGGGATCTGTACTCCCTTGAACCCTTTCTGCGCCGCCCATTTTGCAAGGCTAGGCAAAGAATTGTAAGGTGCCTCATCAGAGGCGAATTGCGCAAGAAAAACACCAGGTCCTTTGATCGTTCGCATTTTTATGCCCCCAGTTTTGTCGCAGGAACTGGTGCATCGTCATATCCGCCATAGACCGATTGATCGAACGGAATCACTGCCCCTGTAATCATGCCGCTATCGTCCGAGGCCATCCAAAGCACGGCCCGGGCCACTTCTGCCGGGTCCAATATTCGACCGAAGGGCTTACTGGCAGCCGCACGATCCAAAAACTCGGGGTCTCCGGTTTCTTCAAGCACAAGAGCACGCTCATGATCCGATGACATCCACCCGATATCGAGTTGATTGATGTGAATACGATGCCGCATCAGAGCGAATGCTCCATTACGGGTCAAAGTTGCTAGTGCACCTTTTGACGCAGAATATGGCGCAAGGAATGGTTGGCCAGCCAATTGTGACATTGAACCGATATTGATGATTCGCCCTTCAAGTCTTTCGCGGACCATAACCTTTGCCGCATCTTGCATCAGGAAGAATGGAGCTCGAGTGTTAACAGCAAAGATTTGGTCAAACAGTTCCGGCGAGGTGTTGAGAAAATTGCCACGATCGGTGAGACCAGCCGCATTCACAAGAATGTCAATCCGTCCGAAACGTTCATCGGCTTCCGAAATGACCCGACGCACATCGGCGATATTTCCGAGATCAGCTGTAATCATTTTCGTTGGGACACCAGTGGTGGATTCTATGTCGTTTGCGACTTTCTGTCCCTTTTCCTCACCTCGCCCCACAATCGCAATACCCGCCGCACCGGCTTCGGAGAAAAGCCGAGCGATAGCCGCGCCGAGCCCTTGTGTGCCGCCGGTTATGACGGCTACCTTTCCATCTATTCTATTCACTGTATTTCCTCCTACGACTACTCAACTGCGTAACCGGACAGCGCCATCACGCGAATAAGTTCTTTGTGACCCTTTTTTGCCATTTCCAGCGGCGGAGATATTTTCGGATTTTGCTCCGCCTCAACGACGAACCAACCTTCGTAACCATTCGCCGCAAGTGCTTTCACAATTTCCTCGAAATCAAGCGATCCATCTCCCGGCACCGTAAATGCCCCCTTAACTACCGCATCAAGGAAGCTTTCTTGTTCACGGTTGATCTCGTCAACGACGTTCCGGCGAACGTCTTTCACGTGCACATGGCTGATCCGGTTATGATGCTTCTCGATAACACGCAGCACTTCTCCTCCGGCGAAAGCCATGTGCCCAGTGTCAAACAACAAGGGAACAGAGGAATGTTTCATCAAGAGGTCGAGCTCGTCTTCAGTTTCAATCACCGCCGCCATGTGATGATGATACGCAAGTGGCATCCCGTTATGGACACACCAATCTGCGAAATCACTAACCTTGCGACCGTAAGCTGCAATTTCAGCCTCTGTCAGCTTAGGCTTGGTTGCGAGCGGAGCCGATTTTATCCCCTGTATTGATCGGGCTGTTTCCCCATAAACCAAGCATGGGGCCCCCGCTGCTTTGAAAAAGTCTAACTGTTCTGCAATCCGGTCTTTCTCCATGTCCATATCTCCATCAAGAAGCTGACCGGAGAACCAACCACCGCAAACCGACATACTGTGCTTCGTTAGAAGCAGTCCCAGTTCGTCCATATCCATAGGAAAGCGGCGGCCTGTTTCCATCCCGGTGAAACCGGCAACGGAAGCTTGCCGAAGACATTCTTGAAGGCTCACGTCATCAGAAAGCTCCTCAAGATCATCATTCCACCAAGCTATTGGTGCAATTCCCAGTTTTGCTTTCACCTCTCACACTCCGACACGCTGTCTAGCGCGGATCTCGTCCTGTGCTCGGCGAGCTTCTCTGACTTTTTCAAAATTGGAGCTCTCCGGGACACCTACATCCCAATCAGCATCCCCCGGAACCCACTTCCAGGCATCGGACACGATCGAAATTACCGTAGTACGATCATTTTCTTGTGCCCACTGAAGAGCTGTCTCTAATTCTGCCAGACTTTCAACATTCCGGGTTGCAGCGCCCATTGCTTCGGCATGTTTCGCGAAGTCCACATGAGGAGGATTTTCTGGGTACTGAATGTTACAATCCGTGAGCAGATTATTAAAGCCAGGTACCCCTTTCGATTGTTGCAATCGGTTTATCACTGCGTAGCCACCGTTATCGCATACAACGACAATCATCTTGTGGCCGGTCAGAACTGCAGAATAAATGTCGGAGTTCATCATCATATAAGTGCCGTCCCCAAGCATGACGATCGGCGTACCTCCAGCTGTCCCCGGCCCTTGCTGCGCTATCGCACATCCCCAGCCAGCAGCAATTTCATACCCCATGCAACTGAATCCGAACTCACAATCAAATGTGTTGGGATTCTTTACGCGCCATCCTTTGGTGATCTCGCCTGGTGTTCCCCCGGCTGCACCGATCAGTGTATCTTCCGGCCTGGCGACTTTGTTCATCACACCGATGACTTGTGCATAAGAAGGCACCAAGGCATTAGTAGGTTTTTGGTGCTCATCAAGAATTTCATTCCATTTAGCGAACAGATCCTTTGCATGTGCCATCCGCTCCGGTGGCGCTATCCAGTTATCCAGTTCAGCGTCAATGTCGATCAATGTTTCCAAAGCGTCTCCGACAACCGAGAGCGCGCGATGCTTGGTTGCATCAAAGCGGGACGTGTTGATTGAAATAAACTCCGCCTCTTGTGAGAAGGCTGTCCATGATCCCGTTGTGAAATCCTGAAGTCGTGTTCCAATCGCAAGAATAACATCTGCATCCTTCGCAAGCGCATTTGCAGATGTTGAACCGACAATTCCTATTGGCCCGGCATGAACAGGATGATCATGTGTAAGAGCACCTTTTCCCGCGATCGTTTCTACAACCGGAATACCTCTCTTTGCAGCAAACTCGGCCAGCTGTTCCTCTGCTAACGAATAGCGAACCCCACCTCCCGAGATGATTAGAGGCCTCTTCGCAGTCATCAGAAGCTTAACAGCCGCACTTAGTGCACCGCGATCTGGACGCGGGCGTGGGATCTTCCATACCTTCGGCTCAAAAAAGGCTTCAGGATAATCAAAAACCTTTTCCTGGGTATCCTGTGCAAGACCTACAAATGCTGGACCGCAATCGGCTGGATCAAGCATGGTCGCGATAGCCTGAGGCAGCGATGTGATGATCTGCTCGGGCTGGGTAATCCTGTCCCAGTAGCGCACGACAGGCTTGAATGCGTCATTGACCGTTACGGTTGGATCGTCAAAATGCTCAACCTGCTGCAATACCGGATCAGGAAGACGGTTTGCGAAAGTATCCCCTGCCAGAAGCAGTACAGGCAGACGGTTCGCCATCGCAGTTCCGGCCGCAGTTACCATATTGGCGGCACCCGGTCCTATTGAAGTCGCTGCAATCATAATTTGGCGACGACGTTTTGCCTTTGCAAATCCTATAGCAGCAAGAGCCATAGACTGCTCATTCTGTCCGCGATAGGTCGGTAGTTGATCTTGAACCTGTTCTAACGCCTCAGACAGACACGTCACGTTCCCGTGACCGAAAATCCCGAACAATCCGGCAAAGAGCGGAACTTGCTCACCGTCAATCTCAGTGAACTGATTGCAAAGATATTTGACCAGTGCCTGAGACATCGTCAGGCGTATTTTTTTCTGCATTGCTTTTCCTCCTGATAACTGGCTTTCCGAAACAGTAAGGAATGAGTATTGACAAATCAATACATTTGCAATGAATATTGCAAAATAACACTCGGGAGGATCTTGAATGCTAAGAATCGCAGTACTCGGCGTTGGCCGTATTGGTCGTATGCACGCTGAAAATATCGCACAACACCCTCGGGCAACACTTGCAGGCATATATGATGCCCACCCGCCGGCAGCACACTCTGTCTCAGAGCTTCTTAACGTAACAAATTTTGAGTCATCAGAGGCTGTATTCTCGTCAGCTGAGGTTGACGCCGTCCTTATTGCAACCTCAACTCCCACGCATGCAGACTATATTGAGATGGCAATCGCCGGCGGAAAGCCAGTGCTTTGCGAGAAACCTATTGATCTTTCACTAGAACGGGTTAATGCCTGCGCTTCAAAAATCGCCGATTCCAATGTGCCGATCATGCTGGGTTTTGTACGACGCTTCGATATCGGACATCGCGGTGTTCGAAAAGCCATCGAAGAAGGCAAGATCGGAGACCTCCATCAGGTAGTCATCACATCTCGTGATCCCGACATTGCACCAGATAGTTACATTGAAGTGTCGGGTGGAATCTTCCGCGATATGACGATCCACGACTTCGATATGGCACGCTTCATCTTGGGCGAAGATATAACAACTGTCAGCGCGACTGGTTCAAGACTCGTGTCTCCTGCATTAATGGAACGCTGCGACGACTATGACACCGTTTCTGCCGTGCTTACCACGGCAAGCGGCAAACAGTGCATCATTAACAATTCGCGCCGTGCCGTTTACGGTTACGACCAACGTGTTGAAGCTCTGGGAAGTCTGGGCATGGCGATTTCCGAAAATCGCCCGATGAACCATACACGGCTTTACAACGCCGGTTTCACGGACCAGGCAGCACCGCTGCTCAATTTCTTCATTGATCGATACGACACAGCTTTTGCAGCTGAAATCGACGCGTTCGTTGATTCGATTGAGCGTGGAATAGCCCCGGAAGTCGGCTTCGAAGACGGACGCCAAGCGCTGATACTCGCAGAGGCGGCAATCCGCTCTGCTAAAGAATCGCGCACGGTAAACATTAGCGAAATCGGATAAAAAATGTACGAGAAATTCGGACTGTTCATCAACGGTGACTGGATTAAGAGTTTTCAAAATGGAGAAGTCCGTTCGCCGGTCACTGAAGGGGTACTTGGAACAGTATCAATGGCATCCCCCAGAGATACTGTATCTGCGATTGATGCTGCTGAAAGGGCTATGACCGACTTACGCAAAATGGGCGGCTTCGAACGTGCAGATGCGTTGCATCGCGCTGCTGATGCGATGATCTCACGCAAAAGCGAAGCAGCACATATGATCTCCTCTGAAACGGGCAAACCAATCGCTCAGGCTGAACGGGAATGGAGTCTGGCTTGCGATCAGTTCCGCTGGTACGCAGAAGAAGCACGCAGAATCTACGGCAGGGTTGTGGAAAGCCGTGTCCCCGGTGGACGTTTCGAAATTACCGCCGAACCTGTTGGTATTGTAGGAGCATTCACTGCATGGAATTTCCCAGCAGCACTACCAGCTCGTAAGCTTGCTCCAGCTTTAGCTGCAGGCTGCTCCGTCGTATTACGGCCATCATCGCAAACACCAGGCGTCGCCATGGTCATGGTCGATTGCCTAAAGGATGCAGGACTTCCCAACGGAGCAATCAACCTTGTCGTCGGGTCAACGAGTGATACCTATGCCACAATCATGGCAGACAAGCGTGTGCGCAAAGTTTCCCTAACCGGCTCCACTCGGGTCGGTCAGCAAATGATCCGAGATGCGGCCGACACTGTTAAAAAAGTATCAATGGAATTAGGAGGAAACGCGCCGCTCATCGTCTACGAGGATGCAGATATTGAACCGGCGCTGGACGCTATCGTACCAACGAAATACGCAAACTGCGGACAGGTTTGCGTTACGCCGGATCGCTTTTTCATTCATGACAGCCTTCATGACACCTTTGTCGAGGGATTTGTAGAACGAACAGCAAAAATCAAGGTCGGCGATGGACTAAATCCTGCAACAGCAATGGGGCCACTCATCAATAGAGCACGGCTCGAGGAGATCGAAAACATTGTTGAAGGAGCCCTCAAAGAGGGAGCCACCTTGGCTTTTGGCGGCAATCGTCCAACGCAATTCAATGCCGGCTATTTCTTCGAACCGACCGTACTCACGAACGTATCTGATGATATGAAAGTGTCCATCGAAGAAAACTTCGGCCCAATTGCCGCCATTTCCCGCTTTTCAGAAGAAGAGGAAGTCCTTGAACGCGCCAACTCTTCTGACATGGGGCTTGCGGCCTATGCCTTTACCAGATCTCCGGACCGCGCACGTCGCACTGTCGCAGCATTAAAGTCCGGCATGGTTGGTATCAACAGCTTTGCCCTTGCGGCATCTGAGGTACCTTTTGGTGGAACGAACCACTCCGGCATGGGGCGTGAGGGCGGTTGCGAGGGTATTGAAGATTACCTTGATACCAAGCTCGCACAGATAGTCTTTTGAAAGGCTGACTTATGATTAGTAATAAACTCAAATCTATTTGGGCAGAACAACACCCTGTTCTAAATGGCTGGCTGTCGATAGGAAACCCCTTTACTGCTGAAATTATGGCGGAGCAAGGCTACGATTCCATCACCATCGACATACAGCATGGCGCCCTGGATTATTCATCCTGTCTGCCAATGTTTCAAGCCATGCGTGGCTCCGGTGTTGTACCAATGGCACGCGTGCCATGGCGAGAACCTGGCATAATCATGAAAGCACTTGATGCCGGTGCCATGGGGATCATTTGTCCTATGATCAACACCCCCGAAGAAGCAGCGGAGTTTGTCAGTTTTATGCGCTACCCCCCTCAAGGGCAACGCAGTTTTGGGCCGACGCGTGCAAACGTCGCTTATGGTGGATATGACCTGACAGCCAACAACGAACTGCTCGCACTGGCAATGATTGAAACACAGGCGGGCATGGACAATCTCGACAAGATTGCTGCAACACCAGGCCTTGACGGAATCTATGTCGGACCTGCGGATCTTACGTTAGGGACACAAAATGGCCGTCTTGCTCCAGGTTTTGATCGTGAGGAAGACGAAATGATTGCGACGATCAAGCGTATTCTGAATGCGTGCAAAGAGAACGGTATAAAAGCTTGTCTGCATTGCGGTACACCTGAATATGCCGCGCGCGCGATAGAATGGGGTTTCGATCTGACCACCGTTTCCGGAGATTCCCGTCTTCTGGCTGCTGCGGCTTCGGCCTCCGTCAATTCGTGGCGCGAACTCACTGGGCTATCTGGCAAGTCGTCAAAGAACAGGGGATACTGATGCCGAACCTGCTTGTTGCCGGGAAACTCCATCCCGCTGGCGAGAAGCTGCTGGAGAGACTGGAGACCGATGGTATTGTTCACGTCGACTACATCCAGGAAGTCTCGGAAGCCTCTTACGCACCTCTCATTCATAAAGCCGACGCTCTTGTTATCAGAACACAACCGCTTTCCGCAGATACGATCGCAATGGCGACAAAACTGAAGGTCGTGTCCAGGCATGGTGTTGGCTACGATTCCGTCGATCTCAACGCACTTAACGCAAGGAAAATCGCACTAACCATCGTGGGTGATGTTAATTCCGTCTCCGTTGCCGAACATTCGATGATGCAGCTTCTGGCTGCAGCCAAACGCGTTTTACGCTCAGACTTGGCCGTTCGAAAACCAGACAATTGGGAATGGCGCAACAACCTTGAACAACAGGAAATTTCGGGAAAACGTCTGCTCATTCTGGGTTATGGAAGAATAGGTAGACATCTTGCACGTATGGCATCTGGCTTCGAGATGGAGGTCAAGGCATACGATCCTTTCCTGGAAAAAAAGGGGTGGCCCGAAGGTACAGTTGAACCAATATCCAATCTGAATGAAGGCCTTGCCTGGGCCGATTGCATTTCTGTCCACATCCCGAAGGGCGACAAACCGGCAATAGGAGCAGACGAGATTGCTCGAATGAAAGCCGGCGTTATAATTGCCAATACGGCAAGGGGGGGCGTCATTTGCGAAAAAGCTCTCGCCGACGCTCTTGCTTCCGGTCAGGTTGGCGCTGCTGGTGTAGACGTTTTCGAACAGGAACCCCCTCTAAAAGGCTCTCCCTTATTTACTTACGATAATGCGGTGCTATCTCCACACACAGCCGGATTAACCAGGGAATGCAGCGAGCGAATGGCTCTTGCCTCTATTCACAACGCTGTCAATTACCTCTCAGGGAGAATTGATCGCTCCCTGATTGTAAATGCGGGAACGATAGATGTGTGACAAACCAAAACTTAGTATCGGTCTCATTGGTACCGGCTTTATGGGGAAAGCCCACGCAGTTGGTTTTTCTGCCGCACAAAGAGTTTTTGACCTGCCAATGCAGATCAACTTACACACAGTTGCCGATGTCACTGACGAAACAGCAAGTCGTGCCGCAGATGAATTGGGCTTTGCCAATTGGACCTCCAATTGGCACGAAATGATCGATGATCCAGAAATAGATGTTATCGATATTACTGCACCCAACAGTCTCCATAAAGAGATGGCGCTCGTAGCAATTGCGGCAGGCAAGCATGTCTATTGCGAAAAACCGCTTGCCTGTACCGCAGAAGATGCTCTCGAAATGACCCTTGCCGCCGAGAAATTCGGGGCAAAAACACAGGTAGGCTTCAATTATATCTGCAACCCGATGCTTCAGCTTGCCAAAGAGATGATCGCAGCCGGTGAGTTGGGACACATTCGTGGTTATCGCGGTCTTCATTGCGAAGACTATATGGCATCGGACAGCACTCCCTTCAGCTTTCGTCATTCGCTCGCCGGCGGCGGGGCACTCGCTGACCTAGGAAGTCATGCTTTAGCCACTGCGGAGTACTTGCTCGGCCCTATCACTGACGTCTTGGGGGATTGTGTAACCATGATCAATGAACGCCCCAATGGTTTCGGTGGAACACGCAAGGTCGAAGTGGATGACATCGGACGAGCATTTGTACGTTTTGCTAGCGGAGCAACCGGTTCAATAGAGGGGAACTGGATTGCAACAGGTCGCAAAATGCAGCATGACTTCGAGATATATGGAACCCAAGGTGCCTTAGTCTTCAGTCAAGAGCATTTCAACGAGCTTCACTTTTATTCCACAAACGACCCCAGCGGACGTCAGGGATTTCGCCGCATTGAAGCAGCAGTTGAACACCCACCCTATGCTAACTTCTGCGTAGCACCTGGACATCAACTTGGCTTTAACGATCTCAAGGCAATTGAAGTAGCAGGCTATGTCAGCGCAATAGCCAATAACGGGGTAGAGCCTTTCAACTTTCGGAAAGGCCTGCGAATCCAGCAGCTCGTTGATGCAATCCAAGCATCATCCAGGCAGTCACGTTGGCACAGCACTTTGCCATAGAAATTACCAAACTTGACACGGCGCCAGATCACTAAATTCTGAAAGGAGACTAGCTAATAGGACCGTTGCTCCCACAAAACTAATCCGGGCAACTTGCAATGAATATTGCGATCCTGCACTATGCCGTTAATAGTTGCAATTTTAATGTTCACAAAAAAATCAAGGGCTATTAGCGTGCGGAAAGACGCAACCGAACAAACTGCTCCAGAAAATTATGAAGAATTGATCCGCCTCATTCACGAACGCCATGATGAAATGAGCAAAACCTATCAACGGATTTCTGTATTTTTGACGCAGAACCCAAACGACGTTGCCGTTCAGTCAGTCAACGCCATTGCAGAACGTTGCGACATTCATGCTTCGAGTTTTGTCCGGTTTGCTCAAGCGTTAGGCTATAAAGGATTTAAAGAGCTTCAAACTCTTTTCCAAAAGCGGCTTGCAACTGCGGCACCAGGTTTTGAAGCGCGCAGAAAGGCCTTGGAAAGCGAACTACAAGATCGGCAAGACCAATCTGAATATAGCTTTTTACGCGATCTCATTGTCCGTGACATTGCCTCACTACAAGATATGCTCGAAAAGACTATCCCCGAGGAACTTGCACTAGCAGCAGACCTCATCGAAGATGCGGAAAACGTTTATCTTATCGGTCAACTGCGTTCTGCTCCCGTAGTAGAATTGCTTCGATATATTCTGACGATGTTGGGAAAGCGATGCATCTTGCTTGATGCTGGCGGAGGGCTTGCCACCCATATGGCAAAAACCATGAAACCTGAAGATGTACTGATTGCCGTCTCTTTTCGATTTTATGCTAATGAAGTCGTGAATATTGTAGAAGAAGCAGAGAAGTCCAACGTCCCAGTCGTAGCAATTTCGGATAGCACCCTATCTCCTCTAGCCAAATCGGCCAAAGTTCTTTTTTCTGTTCCGGAACATGACTACACATTTTCTCGTTCGTTAGCTGCACCAATGTGTCTAGCGCAGGCCCTGACTGTTGCCGTTGCAGCACGCGTCCAACATGATGTTGCTGAACCAAGAATACCAACTGTTACGGGAACGTAAAATTATCTTTAGAAAACGAGCCTCAATTAACATTTCTAAACACTAAATCTAAGTTCATTTCATTCGAGAAAACAGAAAACAATGTCGACATAGTTAAAGACATGAAGTACAAAGACCTGCACTTCGAAAAACAGAGATAAAAATTACCTATAGACAATCAATCTCAAAAAAAAGACAATAAACTGAAACACCTTCCCTTACCTTTCAAGACGTCGCCGGTACACTATTGCCAAATGATATATTCATTGGGGTTGACCAAAGTGAAGGCGAATGTGATATAATCAACGCAAATTTCGCGTTTGTCTTCTTGGAACCAGATTGGCAACAAACATAGTGCCCAACCTCGAACCTAAATACTTCTCGTCAGCCTGTCCTAGCCGTGTTCTCTTCGACCAGATCGCGGACAAATGGTCAATGATGACGCTGACTGTACTGGAAGACGGCCCTCTGCGTTTTAATGAGATCAAACGCCAACTAGAGGGCATTTCCCAAAAGGCGTTAACCCAGTGTCTCCGGCGCCTTCAGCGCAATGGTTCCTATCGATTAAGTGAAGATCGTCTCACGCATATGGAGGACGCACAAACATTGGTACGCACGGCACTCCTGCTTGAGAGAGAAGCCCGGATGATGCAAATGGCTTCCGAACCTGCAGAAATGCAGAGCCACTACAACCGGATCCTTGCTCATCTTGATGAGATGGACAATCTCGTCAGCAATTTGGGGCGGGCTGGCATTAATATCTCTGTTCTGGCGTTCCAGCATACTGCACAGCTGTTTAGAGGCTCCATTCATATACTTGCCAAGCTGCATGATCAGGCATTGAACACCGAGATTGAGGAGAGCCAGAACGGGATTCTGGCTACCAGACTGGACCTTTTCAATCGGAATCTGGCTCAGCAAGGGCAGGAACTTCTGGTTGCTTCAGAAGCTCTTTCAAATGACTTTACCTCTGACTACCGGCAATCTGTGCAGCAGCTAACTCAAAAAGCGGAAAACCGGCGTTTTCAGGTTCTGGGGCTGCTGGCTATCTCTCTGGTCGTAGCCTGGTTTATATCGACCCGCTTTCTGGGAAAGGTTGTCATATCCCGCCTTCAGAAGGTGAGCCATTATTTACGCAGAGCCGGAGAAGCTCCATCAAAAGATGCTGGCGTACCTGTGACCGGTGATGACGAAATTGGCGAAATGGCTCGCGCTGTAGAGCAATATATGAAAGAGCGTCAACAACTGGCAAAGGTTCAGCAGGAAGCAGCCCATACAGCCCGCTTCATAGCTGTTGGCCAATTGGCTGCGGGCAT
Source organism: Thalassospira profundimaris (assembly GCF_003326755.1). GTDB lineage: Bacteria > Pseudomonadota > Alphaproteobacteria > Rhodospirillales > Thalassospiraceae > Thalassospira > Thalassospira profundimaris_B. The sequence goes on from NZ_JPWH01000031.1 coordinate 18,409, forward strand.
CGCTCATGAAATCAATACGCCTGCTCAGTATATCGGCGACAATCTGCAGTTCATTCGTACCATTGCCGAAAACATGGCAAAAGATCCGGCATGCTCATCCTGGCAGGATGATTTGACAGAAGTTGCATCTGCCATCTCAGATTCTCGCGAAGGCATAAAACATATTTCCGGAATTGTTACGTCCATGAAAGAGTTCTCCCATCCCGGGATTACTGACAGAATTGAAGCTGACATAAACCGGGCTTTGGAAAATGCGTTAACGGTATCGCAAAACCAGTGGAAGCATGTCGCGACGCTTGAGCAAAATTTCGATCCCAATTTGCGCCCTCTTCTGTGTGACATTGGAAAATTAAATCAGGTCTTTCTCAATCTGATTGTTAATGCTGCCCACGCTATCGAAAAATCGGGAAAACCTTATCCAGGCAAGATTTTTGTTACGACAACACAAAACCAAGACTCTATTGAAGTACGGATATCAGACACAGGCACCGGGATAGACGAAGCGCTGTGCGAACGCATCTTTGATCCGTTCTTTACAACCAAAGAACCAGGACAGGGAACCGGACAAGGCTTGGCGATCTGTCAGGATATCGTCGTGCAAAAGCACGGTGGCACAATTGATGTCATCGGCAATGAAGGTGAAGGAGCCGAGTTTGTTATCCGGTTGCCAATCATATCGCCCGACAACTTTTCCGAAGCCGATAAGGAAGATTGAAAAGCATATAAAACACCCCGCTTGGCTTTCGCTAAGCGGGGTGTTTTACTTTGGGGCTTTGTTATATCTCACAAAGGAGCGATTTATAACAGAAGTGGTTGCGGGGGCAATCGCCGAATTTCGATTCAAATTTGCGGGTCCGGGTTATTAAACCCCAAGAAGACAAACTCCTAACCCGCAACGAATTGAAATCATAACCCTCTCTTTCTTGTCAAGCCGTTAAAATTGACAAGAGAGATACCGTGATGGAATGGGGACAGGCCAAATTTGAATTTCTCGCCCTGCGCGAAGAAATACACAAAGCCCTTGCCTGTGGCAAAACAGCCAAGCGCATTCACGCCGACTTAAAATCCCAAAATCGCATCAAAATGTCGCAACGGTCTTTTTACGGCTGGCTGCGCCATGAACGTCTATCCGGTCCTCTCATGGTCGCGGCGGATATTGCCTCAATGCGCACGAAGCGCACGCAACACCATCCCCTCCCCCAGAACACCCCTTCCCCTCTCGACAATCAGGAAGACGAGCAATGAGCGCAGAAGTGCCGTTGAGCGGCAACGATCCGCCTGACCTGCCCTTTCATTACCGCCAGGGTTCGGACCTGGTCTGGTGATGTCTAAAGGATTTGCCCCATCCGGCCCGTTACCCGGTTTGAAGACCGGGTCGGGCCACCGGCATCAAAGGACAGAACCATTGGGGAACCATTTCATGACGATTTGCACAGGCCAACCACACCGCCTCATGCCTGCCGCAAGGTGCGCCGGATGAGCTGGCAGGCAGACTTTGTTCTGCTGACTTACCGCATTCGCAAACAGCGCCTCAACAAAGGCTTAAGCCAGATCGAGGCCGCCAACCTGATTGGCGTGTGCGAACGCAGCTACCGGGATTTTGAAGCTGGCAAAAGCGATCTCTCGTCAAGCCGGCTGTTCAAACTCGCCCAGGCATTGGGCATCCAGATTCTTATTTCTTAGGGAGCATTCCAGAATGGCACTTATCAACATGACATTGCAGGGCAAGGGCGGTGTCGGCAAATCCTTTATCTCCAGCCTGCTGGCGCAATATTACCTGCCCCGTGCCGATAATCTGCAATGTTTTGACACCGATCCGGTCAATCAGACCTTTGCCGGTTACAAGGCCTTCCCCGTCGAGACCATCCGCCTGGGCGAACGACAGGACGAAATCAATGCCCGCTATTTCGATGCCCTGATTGAAAAGATCATCGACCTGCCAGAAGAGTCCGTGGTGGTCATTGATAACGGAGCATCAACGTTTTTGCCGCTTCTGGGTTACCTGGTGGAAGCCCAGGCTTTTGACGTTCTGCATGAACTCGGACACGAAATCCGCCTGCATACCATCGTCACCGGTGGGCAAGCCTCAACCGATACCGTTCAAGGGCTGGGTCAGATCCTGACCCACCTGCCCGAGCTGACCATTGTCGTCTGGCTCAATGAATATTTCGGGCGTGTGGAGCGGCGCGCCGCAAATGGCGAGATCGAAGGCTTCGAGCAATCCGGCCTTTATAAAAAGAACAAGGAGCGCATTCACGCGCTGGTGCGCCTGCCCGAAGTCCGCAAGGAAACTTTCGGCCATGACATCGAGCAGATGATGCGCGCCCGTCTGACCTTTGATGAAGCGGTCCAGTCGCCCGAGTTTGCCGTGATGGCCCGCCAGCGCCTCAAAATGACATGGCGGACTTTGCACGCCACCATGGAACAGGCGGTGCTGTGATGGCAGGCCTGCTCGACGATACCCCGCCGCCACCCGTCACAATGGACAGTGTCGAGGAGCTGCGCACTTATTTGTGGCAGCAACATCAGATCACGGTCGATGCCGATGATCCGGTACTGCTGGTCCATACCATCCTGCGCCTGTCGCTTGATGAGCAACGCCGGATCAATGACCAGTATAACCGCGCCCTTTCCCAGACCGTCCGCGATGCCTCGCAGGATTTCACGAAAGATGTACTGGCCGCCATTGAAGCCTTCAAGGCCGAGGCGCTGGGCGATGTGGTGCGCGAACGCATCAAAACCATGAATGAAACGGCAGAGATGGCGGAAGACGCCATCCGCCAGTTCTCCCGCCTGCTGCGCACCCAGAAGATCCTGACCACGCTCAACATCATCGCCGTCGTCTTCGTCGTCGGTGTGCTCAGCGCCCTGACCCTTTGAACCCGCATTTATTCCGATTTGAACCCGACTTCATTCCGAGGAAACCATGACCAAAAACAAATTGTCCCTGTGCCTGCTGGTTGCCGTGGCAACCGTCATTCTCACCGAGCCCGCCTTTGCCCAGGCGGCCTCCACCTCTGCCTCCGGCGAATGGTACGAACCGATCATTAGCCTGTTTGAAAGTGTTCAGACCGGTGTTGGCAAGATCGGCACCATCGTCGTTGGCCTTGGCGTGATGGCGCTTGGCATCTGGGCCGGGTTGACCGGACGCATGGACTGGATCCGGGCGGGCATGATCGTCATTGGCGGGGTGCTGGTCACCTCCGGCCCGGCGATCTCGGCTGGCCTGTTTGGCGGGTCCTGATCATGAAAGCCGGCAGCGCCGTTCTCACCCGCATTCAAAACCAGATGACCATGTTTGGTCTGCCCATGCCGCTGATGATACTCAGTGTCGCCATTGGCTCGATTGGCCTCGTGCTCATGGTGCTTCTGGAGATCTTTTGGCTGATGCTCCCGACAATGGTTCTGGGCATTGCCGGGGCCTGGATGTTCTTCATCCGCAAGACCAAGGACAACATGCACTTTGACCGGGAACTGTCGCTGCCGCCCCGCTTCTGGCGGGCAGGCCGCGGCAACCGGTTGCTCAATGCCGGGAGGAAGAAACCATGATCTGGCCTTCCGTCCTTGCCACCTCCCTTGTCGCCACCATGGCCGGGGGCCTTGTCGTCCCCGCCAGCCGCCGCCTGCTGCTCGGTGATGTCAAATATGACTGGTTGCAGGACCAGCTTGAACTTGACTGTATCGAAAGTGATGCCACCACCATCCGCGGCAAGGATAACAGCCTGTCGCGTGTCTTTCGCTTTCTCGGCACGTCCTATGACGCCAAGATAGAAGCCGAGCAGGACAACCTGCTGCAAGCCCGCTCGATCCTGGTTCACAAGCTGGGCCAGTTGGGCCTGAGCCTGCGCTGGTTTGGCATCAAGCGCAAACGCGCCATCAATGCCCGGGCGACATGGCCCAATGCGCCCTTGCAGGAAGTCGGCGACGCCGAAGCCAAACAGTTTCGCTCCAGCTATTTTATCGACTGGTACCTGGTGATTACCGGCACTTCGATGCCCGCCCTGCATGAAGCCACCGACATCATTGATGCCGATGGGGCAAAATACGGGGTTGATCTGCTGGCCAAAGCGCCCGAGGGCCAAAGCTGTGATCTGACCGGGTTTTTAAACGGCATTGTCTGCGGCGAATATCGCCACGATCTCGGCCCGATCCCGCAAGACATCTCGGGCGGCCTGCCCGCGTCAGATCTGAACTTTCACAAGGATAACGGGGTGATCCGCAGTTTCACCCCGACCGAGAAATTGCAAAAGGTGATTACAGTCGCCAAATGGCCGGGCACGGTGACGGGCCAGATCATTAACGACATCATGACGCTCGATGGCGAGATCGAGATTTGCCAGATCTGCGATCCCTTTGATCAGCACAAGGCCCTGCTTTATCTCACCCGTCGTCTCAGTGGTGAACAAAGTGCCCTGTTTGGCAATGCCGAGGCCGCCGCCGAAACCGATGCCCTGATCGCCATGATCAATCAGGGGGATGCCACCCTGTTTGCGACGCAATTCCAGATCATTGCCCGGGCAGATACATCCGTCAAACTTGATACCCTGATCCGCAAGATCACCCGGCGACTGTCAAATCGCCAGATCCTTTATCATGTCCAGGTACGCGGCGCGCCGGTCTGCTGGTTTAACCGCATTCCGGCCCGATCCCGGGCCAGGCTGATCCCGGGCGGGCGCTTCATGTCCTCGCTCGAACTGCGCAGCGAGAATATTGCCGCCCTGTGGGCGATGCAGCATTCCGCCACCGGCCTGACGGAAAGCCCGCTCGGTCCAGCCCCGTTGCGCTGGTTTACCACGACGAGTGGTCAGGCCTATGCGGCGAACTTCCATGTCACCAACAAGCCCAAGACACTGGCCAACTTTCTCGTCTTTGCCCCGGCGGGCAGCGGTAAATCAACACTGCCGATGCATCTTCTGAGCGGGGCGTCAAAGTTTGATCGCATTCGCTCCTTTATCTTTGATTCCAAGGAAGGTTCGCGCTTCATGGTCGAGGCGCTGGGCGGGCTGTATCAGCCCTATGAGAAGCTGGCCTTAAACCCGCTGGATGTCGGGGAAGACAATCCGGCCAATCGCGAACGCATCAATTTCATTCTCAAGGCCATGGCCGGGATTGAACTGGCCCCGGATGATCGCGAGGCCCTGTCGCATGCAATTGATCTGGCCTTTCAGATCGATCCGCCCAATCGCACGCTTAATGCCCTGTTTCCCTATGCCTTTGCCAAACGCTCCGAACTGCGCCGGGCGTTTTCGCAATGGGTGATTGATGACAAGGGCAATGCCGGGCTGCGCAGCCACATCATGAATGCGCCCCATGACAGTCTCGGCGGCATGCTCAACCAGTCGCATATGGTGGGCATCAATATGAACGAGGCGTTGAAAGACCCGTCGCTGGGCGCGCCGATTGTTGGCCACATCGCCGAGACCATTGCCAAGTCGGTCGCGCCGAACTTGCGCGGTTTCATCATATTGATCGAGGAAGCGGCCAATTTGCTGCGCAATCCCGGTTTTTGCGATCTGGCTGCCGAGATGTACCGGGAATATCGCAAGCTCAACGGCATTGTCGGCATGATTTTTCAGGACCCGGCAGCACTGGTCAAGAGCGGCAAGGCGGAAGCCTTTATCGAAAACACCGCCGTGTTCATCTTCTTTCCCAATTCCAAGATCGATGATGAAAGCCTGGAACCCTTCAATCTCAATGACGAACAAAAGGCCTTTGTGAAGGGCCGCACGCGCTCGGAAGAGTTCAATGATCGCCGGGTGCTGATCATCAAGCGCGATGAAGTCAGCGGCTATGAAGAAAGCGCCATTCTCAATGTCGATCTTTCGCCGCTCGGCGATCCGCTGCGCTTTTACCGCTCCGGTCCTGACGAAAACAAACTGATGGAAACCTTGCAAAGCAAATGGGGGGACGCATGGCGCAACCACCTTTGAGCTCTGCCCCGGGGCGGTTCACAGCCCCACGGCAGAACAAAACCCTGATCGCATCCTCAATCACAGCATCCCGGGATGACCTGGTCTTTCTGATCGTCACACTGGCCGGGTTGGTCCTGACCGCCGGGCTTCTGGTCGTGGCACCGCTTGCCGGGCTGATCCTGGTAAGCCTGCAATGTCTCGCAAGCCTGCTCATGGTTCTGCGCGCTGTTCTTGTCTGCCGTTTGAAACGGGGGATGAAATGAACAGAAAGCATCTGCGCATCCTTGCCATTGCCGGACTGTTAAGCTGTGCCAGCCTGCCCGCCTTGGCCACCTATCCGGTATTTGACGCCACCTCGTTTGTTAAAATCACCGAACAGTTCAACAAGCTGCAACAGCAGTTTGACGAGCTGATGAAGCAAACCGAGATTCTCGGCAAGATCAGCAAGACGGCCCAGGACCAGATCAATGCCATTGGCAAGCTCGGCCAGGTCGCCGTCCCCATTCTCAACCTTGCCAAACTCGGCCAGCAGATCAATCGCGACATCTCGTGTTTGCTGCCCGATTTCTCCAAGCTAATGCCCGGCATCAATCTTGATGATGTCGACTGGAAAAGCATCTGTGCGCGCAGGTTCTTTTATAACTCCACCCTGTGGTTTGATCCCAAAGACCCGGAAAGCTGGAAGTTTGGCGAGGAAGGCAGCCCCGATGACTGGGCGATGCCGGAAGGTGGGAGCTGGGGCGGCAGTTCGGGCGGAGACGGCAATGCGCCGAACTGGAAAAACCCCGACAGCCCGGCAGAACAACGGCTTTATTTTGCTGCCCGGGCGGCAGCCCGCAAGGCGACCGAGGAACGTCGGGCGAAAATGGCGCGTGAGGCGGTTAATACCGGACTGGCGCAAGCGGATCGCACCTCGACCGAACTGGCCGAGATCAATCAGGACATTATCGAAGAGCTGGAATCACAAGGCGAACAGGCGGGCGATCTTAAAACCTTCATCGCCACCCTGCTTAAGGCGGAACTGCATCAAAGCCGCATCCAGGTGCAGCAACAGCAGCAAATGGCGCAGCTCATTCGCATTCAGGCCAACATGCTCATGCAGTTCCGTCCCACTGGCGATGGCGGTGAGCAGGAAGGAGGCGATGAATGAAGATTGCCTCATCGAACAGCCTATTGATTTGCGATTTTTATCTGAAGAGCAGCATCCGCCGCCACCTGCTCTTTGGTGCGCCAATCGGGCAGAGCGTTGCATTGATGGTTAAAAATATCATCCCGACGCGCCCACTCGCACATTTGACGGTCCTCGTCAGCCTGATTGATCCCCGCGATAGATCCGGCAGCATATTGATCGCTCGCGACCTTCACCCAGACGCGGTTGTAGGTCACGTCCAGATCATGTCCCTGCATGATTTCTTTGGCATTGGGCAACTCTTTAAGGCGGGCGCGAATTTCGTTGCCAGAGCCCACAAACACGCCCTGCTTCTGAGCCGCTTCATACTGCGTGCCCACTCTTTCCCATTCCGCTTCCAGTTGGTCGCGTGTGCGCAATTCGGTCCACATCCGCTTGGCATAGGCGAAATCAAAGAAATCACTCTGCTTTGCACATGTGTTGCATCCGGCCTGCGCTGGTACAGCAAGTACAAAAAGGTAAACGGCCATGGCAATTAACCCACCAACCGTCAATTGCTTCATGTGCGAACCGATGCAGCGGTATCTCGATGCTGCTGCCGGATATACCGATGCTTTAAGCAAGGTACTAACCACGCCGATGGTGGTCATCTTTGGGTCTGTCGTCGCCATTTGGTTTATCGTCCACGGTATCAAGATGGTGATGGCAAAGTCCGATCTGATCGGATTCTCGCATGAGTTGTTCTTCATCACAATAGGTGCCGGTCTTTTATCAGGCCAGGGCGCCATTCTTGTCAATCTGATCTACAACACCTCGCTTGCCACAATGGGCGGGGCGGCCAGTGTCGTGCTTAATGCCGCTGCAACCGCTGGCGGTGAAACTAACAAACTGATTAGCGATGCCGCGACAAACTACAAGGGCATGACGCAACTGGTTTATGTCGCCGAAATCGGCTTTCGCGCTGTCATTCGGATGGCGTTTGAAGTGTGGTCCGAATTCTCGCTCGGCAATCTGATGGCGGGCGTTTACGGCGTGCTGATCGCCATTCCCTGGCTGCTTCTGATGGTGATCTATTTCAGCCAGATTGCAGTCAGTATTTTCCGCGTCATGATGCTGGCCGCGCTGTCGCCCTATCTGATGATGGGCATCGGTTTTGGCTGGAGCCGGGGCATGGCCGTCCAGGCCCTTAAATCCCTGCTGGCCGCCTATATGGTGCTGTTTGGAGCCACCCTTGCCATTGGGCTGGTGCTTTATGCGGTCGCCGCCCTGCAACTTGACGGTTATGTCGATGCCTCGGGTGATCTTCAGGACATGAAGGTCATTGTCCCGGTCGTGCTCGGCTGGATGGGCTTTGCCTTTGTCACCGAGGCCACCGGCATGGCCAATTCCATCACCCAGTCGCAATTCACCAATTCCGCCGTTGCCGCCATGACGGGTGGGGCGCTGGCCACCGGGATGTCTGTCGTTAACAGCGTCAAGTCCGGTCGCCTGCTGAATGCCGCAAAAGGCGCAAGTGGGGCGGCTGCCGGGGCCTTTGGCGCGGGCCAGTCGTTTTTTGCCGATCCCAAAGGATCAGCCGGCTCTTTTGCCGAGCGCTTCAACGCCCATCGCCAGCGTGTGGCTGACCGTCTCAAAAATCCAACATCAAGCAAAGGGTCCGGTAAATGACCATGCAAGCCTTCAAACATGTCTGCGCCCAATGCGGCCAGCGTGCCCGTCAAACCCTGCTGTTTATCGGTGGCCTGATTAAATCCTACTGCCTGCTCGGGCTTCTCAGCCTGCACATCGTGTTGATCTGGCTGGCCCTGTTTGAACCCGACGCCCTGATCAAAACCATCAAGGCGCTTCAGGTGATCACGCCCCAACAGCTTTCCGGGATCATGCAAACCGCTCTGGTGATCTGGTCACAGCTTTTTGCCCTTGGCTTCTTCTTTTTGCTGCTGCTCGGCGTGCTGCCGTTCTGGCAATCCCGCACCACCAACCACCCCAAAAAATCCCTTTCCGATAACGCCCCAAATGCCACAGGAGCCCCGCAATGAAACACCTTCGCCCAATCCGTTTTGTCTCTGTCGTCACTCTGTTCACCTTGCTGGCCGGTTGTGCCTTCGATGACATCGAACTCCCCAAGGATGGCAGCGGTGTCGACAAACTCAAGGAAAGCCCGTGCGTCTGTGACCCGGTCGAGTTCAATAGCGAGGGCTTTACATGGCGTGGCTAAAGCCCCGGCGACACAGAAAGGGCGATCCGGTTGCCCAAGCTGGTCCCCATGCCAGCATTGCAGCCAATGATCCCTACAGCTTTCAGGCCAGCCATCGCCGTCTTGCCTGGATGTGCCGGTTATTGACCGCAGCGGTGATTGTGCTCGGTGCCGGTCAGGTGGTCTCCCTGCAAACCATCTCGGCTTTGGTGCCGCTCAAGGAAAAGGAATTTGTCTTTGTCCGCACCTACGGCGCGGATGATCGCACCTACCAGATCGAGCCGATCTCCAAACAGGTCGAAGGCTTTGATCTGTTTTTGGAAGCAACCGCGCGGCGCTTTATTCGCATCCTGCTGGCGATTGATCCGGTCACCCAGGAAGAACGGCTGCGCGAAGCCTCCAAACTGTCGTCATCGGCTTATTGGGAGCAGTTTCGCAAGGAACGCATTAGCAGCGGCGAAATCCGCGATGCGCTGGATCGCGGCGTGGTCAGATCGATTGATGTGGAAACCATCAACCGGGTTGCCAGCCTGACCGATGATTACAAGTTCGCCATCGATTTTATCCAGACCGACAGCATCAACGGTCGCCCGCTGAGCCGCCCGCAACGCCTGCGCGCCTACCTCTCGCTGATCACGCGCCCGCAAAAAGATGTGCCGGTTTCTGAAAAATACACCAATCCCTTCGGCCTTACCGTGACCGGCCTGGTCTTGCGCAAACGCAATCCGTCCGGTGCAGGAGAATAGATTTCATGAAAAACCGTCTTCGCAAATTCGCCTGGACTTTCGCAGTCGCCACGCTGCTGGTGGCGCTGGCTGCCGTCTTTGTCATTCACACGGCCCGCGCCCAGACTGCGGCTTTTACCTCGTCGCGCCCGCCCATGCCGGGGCAGCGCCAGAATGCCAATAATCAGGCAAACACGGCAAACTCAAATGGCCAACAGACTGATGCTGCTGTGAGTGCCAGCCCGGCCCCGAAAGCGCCCACCATGCCGGTTCCTGATTCCGTCGTCAAACAGGCCAAGGATCAGGCCGAGGGCCGCTTTGGTCCTATGGTGCGCCCGCGCACCAGCGGGCAAATTCAGGATGCCTGGGATTATGCCGAGAAAAGCGACGGGGTTTATGTCACCGACGTTTGTGAAACCTGCACCTATCGGGTGCGCACACGGGAATATCTCGTCACCCTGATCGAGCTTCCCGCTGGCGAAGAAATCACCCGCATTGATGTCGGCGATCCGCGCAGCTGGTCGGTCAATAAACGCGATGAACGGCGTATTGCCATTCGCCCGGCCAGCTATGGCTACGATACCTCCATGATTGTTTATGGCGGGTCGGGCCATGTCTATCCCTTCTATCTGCGCGCCGAAGGGGTCAATTCCATCAATATGCCCGATCTGCTGGTGCGGCTTAAAGGCTCGGTTACCACCAAGGACGACATGACCGTGGCGATGATCCGCCCGCAACAGCGGATGCGTTATGGCAGCGGGATGCAGCGCACCGCCTTGCAAAACGAGGCCGGGATTATCCTGCCCGATCCGGTTACCGGTCAATATCACGACATTCAGGAAATCCCGCTTGATGCGCAAGGCAATCCGGTACGACTGACCGGTCCCGATGGCATCTCTCTTGATGACACCGGCAATGCCTACCAATCGCGTGTTACCGGCTATTACCAGGGCCGTCCGATTATCGAGACATCCCCGACCGGTACGCCTGGCACTTCCCGGCCCGATCTGGTGGCGGGACGGTTTGACAGCGAGGGCAATCTGATTGCACCGCTGTCCTATGATGGCACCCTGCCGGTTTATGCCGACAACGCCGGGCAAACAGATGCTGGCACGCCGGCTGGCAAAAATGTCTCTGGCCCGGGCGCGACCATTACCAGAACTCAAAACGGCACAATTACCAGTACAGGCCGGACATATAGCAACAAACCCGTCACGTCCGCATCAACCGGAACTGGCATGTCGCCAGGGACTTCCACAACAATCGACGGCGGATCTTCTGACATGACGGCCAAAAACGATAGCGCCGACAATCAGGAACTTGCCGCTGCGGTTCATGATCTTGGCGATACCGACCCCGGCACGCCGAAAGATGACTTTATTGCCGATGCCGGGTTTGATCCCAACAAGCTGCGCGGCTGGGGGGATTATGACCTGTGGGGTGACGACGAACTGCGCCCGGTCACGGTGTTTCGCGATGACTATTTTACCTATATCCGCTTTGGCGACCGCTGGAAGGATCTGGAACTGCCGACGGCCTATGTCGTCGTCGATGGGGTGGACGAGCTGGTCAATACCCGCATTCAGGGCCACACCTATATCATCGAAAGCACCCAGCGCCTGATCTCGCTTAAAAGCGGCATGAAGTTCCTCTGCATTGAATATGAGGGGGACTGATGAGCACGGCATTTTGTGACATTGCCCTGGTACTCGGCCTGACCTTTGGGGGCACCTGTGCGGATCCGGGCGCACTCAAAACCCCGCCGCAACTTCCGGCGGATGACAAAACCGTGTGGGGCGTGCCAAGCGCCCCACCGGCCCCGCCCAAAGCGCCCGAACCGGCTCCGAGCTTTCCGCCGGTGGTGGTGACAAAAAAGGTCTATATCGAGCGTCCGGCACCACCTCCCCCGCCTGCGCCAGCTCCGGCCGTGCACCCCGCACCGCCGCCACAGCCCGATCCTTACCGGCTGGCTCTTGAAGCCGCCTGGGCGCAAGCCGTGCCTGCCAACTGGCAGGTTGCGGGTTACAGCCAGCCCCCGGCTGCCCCGGGCAGCCCGGCACAGCGGGTCTCGCTCACACCCGGGCTGGGCGTTACACCGCAGCAAGACGATACATTGGCGGTGTTTGTCCCAGACATGGAACTGTCGAAAACCGGGAACGGTGCCGGTAACGCACACGCCCCCGCTGGTCACACGACAACAGGTGGAAACGCCACACTCACGGGTCCTTCTTCCCTGCCGTCATCACCTTCAGGTCAGCCGCTTAGCACGGACGGAATGGTGCGGGTCGGCAGCAATGGCGCTATCCCCAACACACCAGCTACGCCCGATGCATCTGGCACAGCCGTCCGGCTGGAGCCGGGGATGGGGACGACAGAAGAACAGGCTCCCAATGTACAAGCTGGTGACATTCCGATGTCGCCGGATCAACCGGGCGGCATTCCCGGCAAGCCCGAGCAAGCTGGCCAGACCCAGACTCAGACCCAGATCAACCCTGCAAATGGGGACGCTGCAACGGTAAACGGCACAAAAGCGGCAACTGCCAACGGTCAACCAAACGGTACCGCGATCCAACCGACTAACAACGGTTCTAGCCATTCACCAGCAACTGCGACCAACACGAACGGTGCTTCTTCCGGTCCAGACAGTGCAAACGGTTCTGCCGCTGCCAGCAACCTTGCCGTGCCCGATCTTTCCAAAATGGATGAAGCCGCCCGCCCGGAACATATCCTCGATGCCAAAAAGATGGAGATCGAGGGTGATTATGAAGGACCGCGCCGCACCTCAAGCCTGCCGGTCGATAACTCCCGTATTCTAACCGCCGACCGCTATATCCCGGTCCAGCTTGAAACCGGGATCAACAGCCAGGTGGGCGGCGAAGATACCGGTACGGTGGTGGTGCAAACCACCCGCGATGTCTTTGGTTATCACAGTCGCCTGGCGCTGCTGCCCAAAGGCTCGCGCCTGATCTGCAACTATATGCCGCCCGAAGACATGGGCAGTTCACGTCTGGCCATGCAGTGCGAGCGCGTCCTGATTGCCGGGCACCGGGCCGAAATCCGCAACATCAAATCACTTGTCGCCAATGCCCAAGGCCAGTTGGGGGCCTCTGGCGAGGTCGACCGGCGCTTTATGGAACGCTACGGCAATGCGTTCTTGCTGACCGGGATTTCGACAGCGGTGCGTTATGCCGCTGCCTCGACCAAGTCGGAAAGCAATGACGGCCAGGTCGCCACGGCGGCCTCTGAAAAAGCCGCCGAGGAACTCTCCAACAAGTTTGGCGAGATCACCGCCAACATCCTCGAAGAAACCCTCTCGCTCAAACCCATCATCACCATTCCCCAGGGGACGCGGTTTCAAATCCGCCCCTCGATGGACTGGTATATCGCCAAGGTGGAGTAAGTCATGAAACCCATTTTGCCTGTCTTGTTGTTTCTCTGCGCCGGGCTGGCCGCAACCAGCCTGCCCGCCCATGCCCAAAGCCCCGATGAAGATCTTGCTGCTGCCCGGGCTGCCGTCACGCAAACCCCTTCAGGGTCAAACGGGAATGTATCGAGTGATGATCCCGACATGGCCGCCATGGTCAAAAAGGTCAAAATCATCACGCGCAGCAAAAGTGCCACCGAGCTTCCCGAAAACACCCCGATTGCCCTTGATCTGGGGCTGGTCGATGTGCCCGGGGCCGATAGCAAGCTGACCGAGGGTGTCACGGCCAAAGCCTATGCCCGCTATGTGAAGGTAGAAGAACAAAAGGTCGGCCAGCTTGTGCTTTCCGGTGTTGAAAAGGATGGCCGGGCCGAAGCGCTGAACTCCGATGATTTTGTTGCCCAGTTCTCCCTTGAAAACGATCCCACACTGGATCCGACCGCCCCGATCACGATTGAAGGCGATCAGAGCGAACTGATTGCTGCGCTCAAGCGTCTGGCTGTGGCCGGGGATGAGGAAACGGCCAGTAAAAAAGAAGTCGAAGAGGCTGGCGTCGGGGCCTCGGATGGTGCCGTTGCCTCCAATGCCGCCAGCAATCCCGATGCCGGGTCCTACACCACCCCGGGTGCGCTGGAACTGGATGATACGCCACAAACCTCAACCCGCATCACGGCAGAGGGTTGCAAGATGCGCATCGATCTCGATCAGCTCCAGGCGATCCAGCAAACCCGCATGGCCACCACCACCGATGGCGAGACCTCTTACGGCACCTGTGCTGATGGCGACGAACGCTACAAGATCAATAAAAGCTATAGTGCGTGCGCCTATATCGAAGATCTCGATGCCCGCACCGCCACGGCCTCGTTCCTTTATTATTACACCGATGGCTCGGGCAACCGGGTTGAGCATGGCGAATGCCAGCCCGATCCCGAAGCCCGCTTTGACATTGTCGAAGACAGTTCGGCCTGCCGGGTCAGCCTTGATTATGACGCCGGCACCGTGATCACCAATGCCAAGCTGGTTTATACCAACCAGAATGGCCGCAAGATCGAAGTGCGTGATTGCAGCCCGTCCGAAGATGTTGCCCCGGCTGTGATGTCGGCGACCAGCGAAGGCTGTGACATTCGCGATGATTTTGATGCCGGTGTTTCCTATCAGCGCCACAAATATGTCTATGAGCTGGGCGGCGTTTCCTACAGCACCGCCTGCACCGATAGCGGCACCGAGTTTGCCCATGAAACCGTCTATAAAACCGATGGCGGTGATTATGTCTGCACCCCGCTGATCAATGCCAACAGCAAGACCGTCACCCTGCAAAGCCGGGTGCGTATTCTGGTCAATGGCCTCGAACAGTTTCGCACCGCCTGTACGCCCGACACCACCAGCATGGACGTGGTCGCCACCACCGAAGGCTGCGAGGATCCGGCCTATTGGACCCATAGCCTCAGTGCCGGGCAGAGTTATGGCAGCGAACGCTATTATTATTTCTATGACGACAAGCAGGAATTCATCAGCGACTGCCAGAAAAGCGATCAGGTCTATACCCACCAGGTCGAGATTACCGGCTGGCAGCCCCATGACGACCAGCTTTTTGCCTATGCCCTGTCCACCGTCTATATCGATGGTACGCCGCAAGGGCGCTATAACATCAAGACCAGCGAAGTGCTGCCCGGCACCGCACAAACCCCCTACACCTATGACGGTGAAACCACGGCCTCGACCAACGAGATTACTTACGAGGACTGCACCAAATATCAGGGGCAGAACCGGGTCAAGAATTATACCCGCCCGGATGGCACCAAATATAGCCTGGTCGTCGGGGAAGCCGACCCTGTCAGTCTGGGCGATGTCTGTTCGGTACAGATCACCTGGGGACCGGATTATCACGACCAGTGGGAAAACTCTGTTTACTCAAACCCTGTGAATAAATGCGGCAGCTATTCATTCGACTGGCAGGGTGACGAACGTACCGAACATTACACCGATTATTATCACTGCTCCTGGACGCTCTCGAACGGCACCAAAACCATTGTCCGGGATGACGGCGAGATCGTCGGCGTGCCTGAAACCAGAGCCTGTCGCAGCGATCCCAAACAGTTCATTCGCCGCGAACCCCATAACCCGCCCTTTGTGCGCGGTATCAGCTGGTATGGCGGATGGAGTTACCCGGCCCTGACGGCGGTTGCCAAAAACAACTGCGCCCTGACATGGGGGTGGCAGTAATGAACGCCATCAACCCGCTCTATAAAAACATCATGGCCCCGCTGGCGCGCTATTACGACGATCCGCAAACCGTCGAGGTACGGCTGAACCGCCCCGGCGAGATCATTGTGGACCGGCGCGGTGAAGGCAAAACCCGCATTTATGATGCCGCCCTTAGTCTCGCCGAAATCGAACGGATCTGTCGCAGTCTGGGCAACCAGCGTGGCCTGCCCTTTGATGGTGATACCCATCCCATTCTCTCGACCGCCCTTGAAGAAGGCCATCGTTTTGAATGTCTGGTCGGCCCATCTGTGCGAAGCGGGCTCAGCCTCGCCATTCGCTGCAAACATCCCTTCACCCCGGGCTGGGATCAGATTGTCCCGCCGGCCAGCAAGAATGCCGGCGCACCGCTCGAAGAAACCCTGCCCCTTCATCGCATCGCCTGCGAAACCGAAGTGCGCGATGTTCTGACCGAGGCGATGTTGAGTGCCAAGAACATCATGATCTCGGGCGGCACCAATACCGGCAAAACCACCCTGCTTAACCTGCTGCTCTCAACGCTGGCCGATGACATTCGTGTCATTGCCCTGGAAGACACCATGGAGCTGGCCCTTGATCCCTTCTGGGA
This sequence comes from Thalassospira profundimaris, assembly GCF_003326755.1. Classification (GTDB taxonomy): domain Bacteria; phylum Pseudomonadota; class Alphaproteobacteria; order Rhodospirillales; family Thalassospiraceae; genus Thalassospira; species Thalassospira profundimaris_B. Next base: position 34,626 of record NZ_JPWH01000031.1, read on the forward strand.
TGGCAACGGGCTTTTGGCGGCGCGTGAAAGTTCCGCCACCACCGGCATGGTCGATTGGCGGATTCTGTTTGATCACGTCAATCGCATCACGCCCGACCGGGTGCTGTTTGGCGAGATTTCCACCAAAAACGCCTTTGCCGCCCTGGGCACGCTCAATGCCGGCACCACCGGTGTCACCTTCACCATTCATGCCACCAGCCCCAGACAGGCCATTCATCGCAAGTTCGATCAGAACATTGCCTGGGCAGGCATGAAGATGGACCGCATCCCGGAGTTCCTCACCGAGATGATTGATCTTGTCGTTCAGATCAAACGCGGGCCGGATGGCTTTCGCCGCATTACCGATCTCTGGCAGCCCGCCAATGACCATTACATCCTCAAAGACGGGAGGGCGGCATGAAGAAGATATATTCCGTCTATTGCGCCCTGATGTGCCTGTTTGCCGGAATGTGGGCGCTGCTTGTCTTTCTGTCAGTTTATGTCCTGCTTTGGATGGCAGCAAGATGGCTTTTCCGGCCCGGCCATACCCTGCTTAAAGACCATCCGGGCCTTCTCGATGAATTCATTGCCTCCCGGGTGGCGATGGCACTTGTCGCCATGCTTCTTGGCGTTCTCGCGCTTGGCATTGCCCGCGATATGCCCGAACTGCTTCACCTTTCACGCATGATCCATATCGCAGCCCTGTTCAGCGCAGCCTGCTGTGCCCTGATGACAGCATCTGGCGATGTTGTTGCCGCGTCTCTGCCCCATAACGAGGGAGGGTAACAATCATGACCGCAAAACTTTATCATTTTGCCATGTTCGTCGTCGTCCTTGGCATGCTGGCCGGCGTCATTGCCGACTGGCATGTTGTGGTCGGCTTTGATCCGCGCCATCTCGACTGGTGGCAATGGCTTTATGCCACCCTCATTCATCCCGCCGGTCTACCCGACAATATGCAAAACCCGGCCCTGGTCATTCTCGGCTCCGGCATGCTGGTCTTAATTGTGCTGGCCATCTTCTCGGCCCGGGCGCGCAACGATACCGTCTCGGGGACACGCAAGGGCAAGGAGCTGCATGGCTCGGCCCGCTGGGCGACCTGGCGCGATGTTAAAAAGGCCCGCTTGCTCACCGCCAAAGGGGTGGTGATTGGCGGCTTTCCGCGTTTTTTTGGCAAGGTACGTGAACTGCGCCATCACGGTCCCGAACATGTGCTGGCCTTTGCCCCGACGCGCAGCGGTAAAGGGGTCAGCATTATTCTCCCCACCCTGCTGTCATGGCCCGAAAGTGCTTTGGTTCTCGACATCAAGGGCGAGAACTATGCCAAGACCGCCGGCTGGAACCGCGATCAGGGCAAAACCGTGCTGCGCTTTGATCCCAGCAATCCCAACCGTGATGAAACGGTGCGCTTTAATCCACTCGCCGAAATCCGCATCAACAGCCGACGTGACATCGCCGATTGCCAGAACATTGCCAATATGGTGGTCGACCCCGACGGCAAGGGCATTGCCGGCAATTACTGGCGCGAGGAAGGCTGGGGCTGGCTTTCCGTCGTACTGCTCCATGTTTGCTACAAGGTGCAAAAGGAACAGCATCGCACCGCCAATTTTGATGATGTGAATATCTTTCTCTCAGGTATTAGCACCGTCGCCCCGCCCGACGGAGCGGTTGAGAGTGACGAGGACGATCCAACACCCTCCTCCCCATCCTCCTCGAACGGCGAAGACATGGATGCCGAAGACAACTTCGTCGCCATTTTGCAATCCATGGCCGCCTATGACCATGGCTTTGCCCATGTCAACAAGGAGGTCAAACGCGGGGCCAACAGCATGGCGATCAAGGCCCCGCAGGAACGCTCCGGGGTTCATTCCAATGCCAAAACCCAGCTGACCCTGTATGCCGATCCCATCATTGCCGAAAACACCGCGATCAGTGATTTTCGCCTTGATGATCTGATGAATGGCGAAAAGCCCACCATGCTTTACCTGGTGTTCTCGCCCGCCGACAAGGACCGGCTGATCCCGCTGATCCGCATCATGATGAACCTGTTCATGCGCCGCCTGACGGAAAAGATGGAGTTTGGCGATGGCGAGCAAAAGCAAGGGTACAAACACCGCCTGTTGCTGATGCTCGACGAGTTCCCGTCGCTTGGCAAGCTCGAGATCTTTGAAGAGGCCCTGGCCTTCATGGCGGGCTATGGCATCAAGGCCTACATCATCATTCAGAATATCGAGCAGCTTTATAAAAAATACGGCAAGGATGAATCGATCTTTGCCAACTGCCATGTCCGCATTGCCTTTACGCCCAACAAACTGCCAACCGCCGAGTTGCTGTCAAAGCTGGCCGGTAAACAGACCATTGTTCAGCGCAAACATTCGCGCTCGGGCAAGCCCGGATCGCAAGGATCCCACTCGGAAAACCTTCAGGAAGTCTCGCGCGATCTTCTGACCGCCGATGAAATCATGCGGCTGCGCATGATCGATGTGGACCCCGACGGCAAAAAGAAACCGCACCCTGGCGATGCCCTGATCTTTGTTGGCGGTCGCCCGCCCATTCTGGGACGACAGAAGCTCTATTTTCTCGATCCGGTTTTGCGCACCCGAAGCAAGGTCCGTCCGCCCAAAATGGCGCAAACCCCTCCCCCGTCCAGCCCTCAAAAGGAGACTTCCCATGTCTGACACACCCAAAATCTACCTGGTTAAAACCGGAGAGACCGGCCCCAACATCGACACTGATGCCAATGCCAACGTCACCGCGAGCGCCAATGCTCACCTCTCCGAGGCCGACTATCTCAAGCTCGCGACCGAAAGTGTCACCCGCGCGGGCGAAAACGGCCCGCTCAGTGTGGATCCCGACGTTGCCGAGGACATGGGGGCATTTTGGGAAACCGGCCTGTCCGATCAGGACGCGCTCGACAGTCATTTTGACGGGCTTGATCCGACCGGGGATGGCGATCCCAACGGCGATAATGATCCCGGCGGGAATGACAATGCACGCCGGAATGACGCTCTCGATGGAGGGCGCGGCAAATGAGCGAGAAAAAATCCTATCGCGACCAGGTGGTCGAAGAATTGCTCACCCACATCGAAGCCGGCACCGCCCCCTGGCAAAAGCCCTGGGACCCGGGCAAAGTCCGCCTTGGGCCGTTCAATCCGGTCTCGGGGGCCAATTATCGCGGCATCAATGCGTTGTGGCTGGAGCTGCGCGGCCATGAAGACCCGCGCTGGATGACCTATCGCCAGGCCACCCAACACAATGCCCAGGTGCGCAAGGGCGAAAAAGGCACCAAAATCGAATACTGGAAATGGACCGACAAACGCCCCGTGCTTGATGAGGACGGCAAGCCGGTCCTTGATGACAACGGCAAGGTCAAAAACCGCGAAGTCCGTCTTGATCGTCCCCAGGTCTTTCATGCTGTGGTCTTTAACGCCGAACAGATCGACGGGCTGGCCCCGTGGATTGCCCCGGAACCGACCTTCGAGCCGGTGGAACGGGCCGAGGAATTATTGCGCCAGGGCGAAGTGCCAATCTTTCATGATCAGCGGGACCGGGCCTTTTACCGTCCGATGAGCGATGAAATTCATCTGCCGCCGCAAGATGCCTTTGGCAGCCCATATGACTATTACGCAACCGCGCTTCATGAGCTTGGCCATGCCACCGGCCATCAAAACCGCATGGCCCGCGAGTTTGGCCCGTTTGGCTCGGAAACCTATGCCAAAGAAGAACTGCGCGCCGAGATTGGCAGCTACATGCTGAGCACCGAACTGGGGCTCGGCCATTATCCAGAGCGCCATGCCGCCTATGTTGGCAGCTGGATGAAGGCGATCAAAGAAGATCGCAACGTTCTCTTCACCGCCGCGCGCGATGCCGAAAACATCAAAAGCTGGATCATGGAACCGGGACGGCGCGAGCAGCTCAAACCGGTTCTGGCGCAAGACAAGCGCAAGGAGGCCGCCAACATGGTCACGAAAAACAGGATTGTACCCGAACACAACGAAGACATCCCCGGCTGGAATGAAAAAGAGGTCAAACAGAACTGGATGCTGCATGCTGGCCGGCTTGAAAACATGATCAACATGGATATCGAAAGAATGATCGAGGCCAAAAACGCCTTTGATCAGATCGATATCGTCGGACAAGGCTCTGACGATCCGGCCCTTCGCGAACGCGCAACACGGTACGAACAAAAAGCCTTTGCCCTCATGGCCAAACCGGCAGAGTCCTCCTCGCGGTGCGCCGAACTGCTTTCGGTGATGTATGACGCCCATCCTGATCAGGATCATTTTAAACCGCGTCGTCCTGACTGGTTCATTCCTGCCGAACAACGCACAAACGATCTGGCCAAAAGCCTTGGCACGGATCCGGCACAGGGGGTTGCGGATCGGGTCTTTGAGCGGCAGGCGGAAAACACGGCGGTCAAGATCAAATCGGACTGGATGCTGCATGCCGCCCGTCTTGACGGTCTGCCCGATGCCGAGGCCCGGGCCTTGAATGACGCAAAGGGGTCTTTCCAACGCATCGATGTCTGGTGGCAATATTCTGATGATCCCGACAAGAAAGAACGGTCTTTTAACCAGGAACGGGAAACCTTCTCGACGATGGCCGACCTTGCAGGCCGCTCAGCCAAACATGCCGAACTGCTCTCGGCCATGTATGACGCCCATCGCGATCAGGACTATTTTAAGCCGCTCCGCCCGCAATGGTTCGTGCCGGAAGAAAACCGCACCAGTGATCTGGTCAAAAGTCTTGGGGCTGATCCGGGACAGACGATGGCGGAGCGGTTCATCGCCGAGCAAAAACAGGCCCGGCAGGAAAGCCGGGCGGCGGTGCTGGAAGGTATAGCGGCACCTGCCCCCCGTCTCAAAGAAGCTGAGGCAAATGATCTCGCCCCGGGGACAGAACCAAATACCTCGAAGAAACGTCATTATCTCAACGTGCCTTACAGCGAGAAGAACGATGCCAAGGCGCTCGGGGCCAAGTGGGATCGCCGCGCCAAGTCCTGGTATGTGCGCGACGATGCCGATCTCAAGCCCTTTGCGCGCTGGAACGAAGCAACAACCAAACAGCCACAATCGCGGATGCGGCCAGAAGAAGAGTTTGCTCTCGCCTGTCGGGAAAACGGGCTGGTGATTGATGGCCCGCCGACCATGGATGGCAAATGGCACCGGGTCGCGGTTGAAGGCGACCGCAAGGGCCAGAAAAGCGGCTCCTATCGCGGCTTTATCGAGGGCATTCCGGCGGGCAATATCGTCAATTACAAATCCGGCAACGAGGCACTTAAATGGGTCAGCTCAGCCGCCGAGCGCAACCCCGCCGAGATTGAACGCAGCAAGGCCGAAGCCGCTGCGCGCAAGGCGCAGATGGAAGAAAACCTCAAGGCGCAATACAAGCAGGTGGCCAAACGCGCCTATGCCATGGTGCAGGGCGCGGATACGGCCAGCAGTGATCACGTTTATCTGCAACGCAAACAGGTAAGCGGCGAAACGCTAAAAGAAGACATTCACAACAATCTGTTGATGCCGATGACAAATGCCAAAGGCTTCATCGAGAATGTCCAGGTCATCACGCCCGATGGCAGCAAACGGTTCCTCAAGGATGGGCGCAAAACCGGGTTGATGCACATGATCCCGGGCACCAACAAAAACAGCACAGGCCCGATCCTGATTGCCGAAGGCTATGCCACCGGCAAAAGCCTGAACATGGCCACCGGCCATCAAACCGCCATTGCCATGGATAGCGGCAACCTCGCCCCGGTCGCCGAAGCCCTGCAAAAGGCTTTCCCCGACCGGCCTTTGATCCTTGCCGCCGATGATGATCATGGGGTGGAAGCCAAACAGGGCGTTAATCCCGGCCTCAAGGGGGCCGAACGGGCGGCAGCACTGGTCGATGCGGCCATCATCCGACCCAACCTCTCCCCGGTCGAGAAACAGGCCGGGCTGACCGACTTTAACGATCTGCATGGGACGCGCGGCATGGAGAGCTTCGCCAAAACCGTCAAACAGCAGATCAAGGAACTGGGCCTTGCGCAGAAGGTGCAAAAAACCCGGTCCCTGCCCGCGCCCAAACAGCAGCAGCGTCAGCAAGTGGCGATGTGATCGTCAATTGGCATGACCGGCAGCGCAGGGACGTTGCCGGTCATCTCGCTTCGTTTCTCTCACGACAAAGAACGACCTCATGGCCACCACCCGCAACCTGGTTAAAACCTATCTCGACCCCGCCGAACTGGCCCGTCTCGACACCCTGACCGGCCAACTCCGTCTCAGCCGGTCGGAACTGCTCCGCCGTCTGATCGTCGGTACACGCTTGCCCAATGCCCGCGACTTTGCCGCCTCCGAGGCCATTCTCGATCTGCTCAAAATCAATGCCGATCAGGCGCGCCTTGGCAATCTGTTCAAGCTGGCACTCGATGAACCGCTCAGTGCCGATCTCTTGGCCAGGTTTGATCAGCTGATCATCGAGATCGAGGGGACGCAAAATGCGTTAAAAGACCTGGTGCGACAGATTGACCACTCTATCCGGCACAAAACCTCATGATCGCCAAGAAGATCCCCAAAGACCCGAATGTCGCCGATAATTACAAGGAACTGGCGCATTATATCGCAGCGGCCAAGGAACCCGGGGAGAAGCTCGACAGATTCTGGATTGCCAATTGCGGCGCTGGCGAAAAGCGCGAGGATCTTGATCTCGCGCTCGTCGAAATTGACGCGGTTCGGCGTTTGAAGCCTGACGTCAAGGACAAGTCCTACCACATGATTGTTTCTTTCCGCCCCGGGGAGAAAGAAAGACTGTCTGAACAGGACCTCAAGGACATTGCAACGGCCTATGCCAAGGGACTTGGCTTTGCCGAGCATCAATATGTCGCCGGCACCCATATCAATACCGACAATTTCCATATGCACATTGCCTTTAACCGGGTGCATCCAGAAACGCTCCGGCTCGTTACCCCCTTTCGCGATTACAAAGTTCTGGATCTGATCTCACGCCAGCTTGAAAAGAAATATGGCCTGTTTGTTGATAACGGCATGGCACAACGCAAAGACAATAGTGCCAAACTCTCCCCTTCCGCCCGCGATTATGAATCCCAAACCTGGCAGGAAAGTTTCCAAAACCACGTGCTTGGCCATCGTGACGATATTTTGAAAGAAACGGCAGAAGCAAAGAACTGGCCGGAACTACATGACGTTCTTGCTGAATACGACATCAGGATCAAAAAGCGCGGTAATGGTTTTGTTCTGATGGGGCCGGATAGTCAGGGCATGAAAGCGTCGGCGCTGGATCGTTCCATGAGCAAAGCCGCTCTTGAAAAGAAGCTCGGGCAGTTCAAGCCACCGGTCGAGGAACAGGGACCTAATAAGGAAAAACAGGCGCGGCCCAAACGCCGTTATAAAAACCGGCCCACCTTGCGCCATCCTGCCATGCCGCCGCTCTGGCGCAAATATCTTGGCACCCGCAAGCTGGTCCCGACCCACAGCACCTTACTCGGTCGATCCCTCTCGAACTGGAAACTGTTTCTGATCAGTGAGGCTTATCGCGATCCGCTGGCCATGGTGTTCCTGATTGCTCAGCAGGAACTGCTTCACCTGGTGTTTGGTAATGACAGGCCCACACCGGTCACAAAGCTGGCCAACCCGGCACTGAAAGCCTGGAAAGAAGCCGGGAACTGGGCCAAGGCCAAATCGCTGTCCTGGCTGTCAGAGACCCGCTCGACCGGTCGGGGCTGTCGCATGGATGAAGACGGCAACCTTCTGGTGCCGTTCAGGGACCGCAATGGTCATTTGCAGGCCGTGAGGCTCTATTCCCCCGACGGCAAAAGCCTGGACATTGGCAATGAACGCGCACGTGGGTTGGTGCATCTTATTGATCCCCGAAAGCAGATCGACAAAGGCCCAGTGATCTTTACCGCCGATTACGCCGATGCCGTTAAAATCCATGATGCGATACGGCGTCCCGTAATTGTTCTGGCCAATCCCGATGACATGCGCCAGGTGCTTAAAGAGCATCAACGGAAATACCCGGACGGCAAGGCGATCATTGCCGATCCAGATATACCCCGCCAACCCAATGTGCCGATTGTGTCGCTGCCCGATCAGGATGATGCCACCGACATTCGCCGTGCCTTCGCTCAAGCGACTAATGACAAAGCCTTCATGGTCTGGGATGCCTGCACCGACTGGGCCAAACCAAAAAATTCAGCCTGGCTGGAAGCCACCGGCCTGCGCGGCTATGGTGTCAAGCTGACAGACAAAGGCAACATTTCCGTACCGCTGCGCGACCGCTCCGGCCGTATTGAAAATGTCATGCTGATCGACAAACAGGGCCGCCAAAGCCTGGTGCAGGATACCCCGTCCGATCAGATGCTGATGCACAGGATTGATCCGCAAAGACGCCGGGACAAAGATACACTGATCATTGCCCGGGATTACGCCGATGCGGCAGCCCTGCATCGGGCAACAAACTGCCCGGTGATGGTGCCCGCCAGACCGGCGGACTGGGCGGATCTGGCCCGCGAAATGCGCGAGAAAAATAACGACACTGAAATCATCGTGGCACTCGGCGCAACAGAACAGCCCGACGACAGCGAGAAAGCGGCAAAACTCGGTGCGCAGATCGTCCGGCCAGAAAAGGCGTCCTCATTCAAGGACTATGCACGCAATAGATCTACGCGGAATGCGGCCCAACTAATGGAACTGGGGCGCGCTCCTTACAATTTTGATCCCGGGAAATCACAATCGAGCTTTGTGAAGCTACAAAACACTGACGGGTCCGAACGCACTCTTTGGGGGGTCGATATTGCTGATTGTGTCAGACAATCCGGTGCCGCCAAAGACGACTGGATCATGCTTGAAATTGCCGAAAAGAAGAAAGTCCAGGTAAAGGAACGTTATCGCGACGAGAAGGGTCTTTGGCAAAGCCGGAGCATCGAGACGCACCGCAATGTCTGGAAAGCTGACATTGTGCCAGATCCTGCTGCGGCCCCTACCATGACCACCCTGCGCAACGAACTGGCCCAGCCGGTCGGGGATGATGCATGGCTTGTCTGGCAAAACGCATCCACACCCGACAAGAAAACCATCGCGGCACGGCCAGAGATGGGATCAGCCACAGCTTGGGCGGGGTATCGTCTAGACCAAGACGGCAAGGTTCTTGTGCCACTCAAGGACAGCGGAAATCGCCTCTGTGCGATATACCAAATGGATCAAGACGGATCAGGTGAAATGCTGACCGGGCCAGGTGATGACAAAGGGCTGCATCATATCGTCGGGGGCAGACTCTCCAAAAATTCGAAAGAGCCAGTTCTAATTGCCGATGACTTTATCAGCGCGATTGAGCTGAACCGTCTGACGGGAAAAGCGGTGGTCTGGGCGGTAAAGGCAGAAAACCTGAAGGCTGTGGCTGAGACATTGCGACGATTTAACCCCAAGCGCGAAATCGTTGTTGCGGCAACGGATGCGCATATGACCAAGGAAAACCGACCGATGGCGTTGGCGAAAGAGGCGGCGAAGGCCGTCAATGGCACGCTGGTTGTTCCACCACTTTCGGAGAACGACAGGAAGCGAAATGTCATATCGTTCGGCGAACTATTGCTACATAAAGACACAAGACAAGTAAGTGAAATATTGCATAAAACTGGTTTGCAATTTGGTTCTCTCCCTAAACAATCGCAAATCCCGATCCATAGCCCGTCCGGTCCAAATTGATTAGGAAGTTTCGCTTAACGTCACCCTAAACGCGTTAAACACCCACAGGCCAAAGCTGCGTAGCATGTAACACACGCAGTATGCGTATCCTTAGCCCGTCTTCCTGATACACAATGATGTAGTTCTCTCCGACAACAAGTTCCCTGGTATTCTCAACTCGGCCCGAACGGCCAATTCCGGGAAACGTTATCAGCTTTTCTGCCTTCATCTGTATGTCGTCTTTTACACGCTGTGCAGCGTCGGGATTATCATCAGAGATATAATCAACAATCCCCAGAAGGTCGGCACGTGCGGTAATCCCCCCATTTTTAACGGGGCTGTCAGGTAGAATTCACGCGGCGGTTTTTAGTTTCTGTGTGAGTGTTATGCCGCCGATGCCCATATTGGGCCGTTGGTTGTTGTACGTCCAGAGCCATTTAGTGGCGAACTCTTGCGCCTGCGAAATGCTTTCAATGATGTATTGGTCCAGCCATTTATGCCGGACAGTCCGGTTATATCCCTCGATATAGGCGTTTTGCTGCGGCTTGCCAGGCAGGATGTGGTTCAGGGAAATTCAGCACAACAGTTACTGGTATGAAGACGATCATAATAACAAAATCAGATATATTTTCTCCTAACTTGTTCGCAACCAATCTGTTACCAAGATCTTATCATCGCGCATGGCTACATATTAGTTTTCGTGCTCCCTCTGATCACTGCGGCGTCAGAAGACCTTAAAAAACTAAAAAAACTTGACTCTGGGATCAACCGGGACAAAATTCCTATTATATTTTCATTAATTGCCCCCTTTCTGGTGAAAACCACCCTACCCCGTCCGCTGGCCGACAGTCCTGTCCCAGCAGGGTTTCCTTCGCCTGCCGAGGACTACTCCGGGCGATCATTCGATCTGAACGATTTCATTGAGCACCCTTCTGCAATCTTCTTTTCCGGCTCACCGGCGATTCGGTCCATCGCTACGCGGCCGTCCTGTCATCGTCCTTTCCACAATGATGGCTGCGCCGTAGCTCGATCAAACGATTATGTGGAATAGCAATTTTAATCATACCGTTATGTTTTTAGCTTTGGTTACCCTTACAAGAACGGCCCTTAGATGACGTTCCGCTCATCCATGGCGAATGACTTGGCAACTCCGATAACGGTTGTTTGCCCGACCCTATCTTTGTTTCGTTCGCATTTCAAAACCGAATGTTTTTTGCAGGCTTTGAGTTACGAAATCCAGTTGAATACAACAAAAAGTTGAGCGCGCATCGATGTCGCGGTAAGGTTCGCGAGAGCGTTGAATCTAGGAACATTGAAGTCTCTTATGTCGACAAGCAATCTATCTGAAAAAACTGATGATACGGTGCCAAAAAGGATTCTGGTTTGGTCGCAGAACCGACCGCTCTGGCAGCGCGACGCGCTTCGCCGCATTGTCTTGAACGGCTATCCAGACGAAAACGCATTCGAGGAGGTATTGGCGCTTTGCAAGAAAGAGCATGGCGATCAATCGGTAACACTAACGGCGGAGGCACTGTCAAAAGACCATCTTCCAGTTGATCCTGGCGCAGGCGAGTCAATTTCACTGACCGGCATCACAAATGTCGCAGGTGTTAATCAACTCGCGACCGGTCAGACGCTTGCATTTGAAGAAGCTGGCATTACCATTGTCTACGGGCAGAACGGCACCGGAAAATCCGGCTATACGCGGATACTCAAGAACGCTTGCCGCTCAAGGCATGCCTGCGAGATCATGTCCGACGTTTACAGCGCTTCCCCTACACGAACAGCAAGGGCCGATTTGACAATCGCCCGTACCAGCGCCGCCACGGAAACCGTCTCATGGGAGAATAATGGCAAGTCTGCCGAATTGCTTGCAGCGATAACGGTTTTTGACCGTGACGCGGCTTCGGTTCACGTTCAAAAGAAGAACGAGGTTTGGTTCCGCCCCTTCGGTCTTGATATTCCGGATGACCTCGCCGGTGTCTGCCAGGAAATCAAAGCGCGCCTGATGATCGAGAAGGAAACATTGGAAGGAAAGCGTAATTCCGTTTTCGCGAATCCAGTCTGGTCTAGCCGGTCAGCGCTCGGCAAAGCTCTCTCCGCGCTTCGACATGATACCGATATCTCGGCCATAACGCCCAAGTCACCATTTTCGGATGCTGACGAAGCACGTCTGACAAAACTGCAAGCCGACCTCGCGCAAGACCCCGCCGTCGCGGCGAAAGCGCAGCGCGATTACGCGACCCAGCTCGATCAACTGGAAACCTATTTGAAGCGTATCGAGCAAGCGCTTAATGCCGACGCCACTCAAGCGCTTCATGCTGCTAAGAAGAGTGCCGACGACATGCGCTCGGCCGCCAATACGGCAGCTCATGATGCATTTTCCAGATTGGCGCTTGAGGGCGTCGGTGAGAACGTCTGGCGGACTCTTTGGGAGTCCGCCAGGGCATATTCGCAAGTAGCCAAAGAAGACGGTACCGCGTTTCCGCCATCGTCAGGGGATATCTGCGTTCTGTGCCATCAGGAGATCGACGAGCCTACCGCCGCGCGGATGCTTGGCTTCGAAGAGTTCATCAAGAAGGACACGGAAACCAAAGCTGCCGCGGTCGAGCGCGTCTTTCAGGAAACGGAGCAGAAGTTCCGCGCTGCCCCCGTCCACGTCAACAAGATCTCTGTGGCCTATCGGAGATTGAAGGCCAGTAATTTCGCACTCGCGAAGCAAGTGCTGAGATTCATCGCCCTCGCACGGCGCGTCCAGGCCCAGACCCTTGCGCAGATCTCGGGCGAAGAAGTTCCGAATCCGCTGGCTCTGCCTGAATCCGTTACAGATGCCGTACGCAACGAAGCCACAAACACGCGCGCCTATGCTACTTCTCTCTATGACACATCCGGCGGTGAAGCACGGGAAGCTGTTCTCAATGAACAGGCAGACTTGCAGGATAGGAAACAAAGTCGCGATCTACTGGATATCGCGAAAACGGAAATCGCACGGCTTGTTGAGCTAAAGCGAATTGAAGACTGCTTGCGCGATACCGCGACGACGGCGATCACGCGGCTTGGAAACGAGATTGCCGACAATCTGATTACACCGCGCATGCGCGACCGGTTTCAACAAGAAATTGTCGCGCTGGCCGGTAACCGCGTGCGGGTCGAGGTCGTGCGCTCGGGGGGGAAATTCGGTTCACCACAATACGAGGTGAAGCTCTATGCCAACCCGAAAGCCAAGGTTCATGATGTCCTCAGCGAGGGAGAGCAGACCTGTGTAGCGTTGGCCTCATATCTTACCGAACTGGCCAACGCATCGCATACATCAGCGCTTGTGTTCGATGATCCGGTTTCCTCGCTGGACCATCGCTGGCGATCAAATGTCGCTAAGCGCCTGGCCAAGGAAGCCGGCGTACGGCAGGTTATCGTGTTCACGCATGACATGATCTTCGTAAACGATTTAGCACAGTTGGCCTTGGAGCGTAATACGCCGATTGCGCTCGCGCATCTCACGCGCGGTCAGGATGTCGTCGGCATCGTCAACAAGGATTTGCCGTGGACGGCGTCGAGCATTCGCGACCGGATCGACAAGCTTGAAAAAGCGGCGCGTGCCGCAAAGTGCTTATTCGAGGCGCATGACGACGAAGGCTACAAAACGGAAGTGGCATCGCTCTACAGTCGCCTTCGAGCAACTTGGGAACGGGCGCTGGAAGATATCGTATTTGCCAACGTCGTGATACGTCACCGCGACTATATTGATACCAAGCGCTTGAAGCAGGTTACTGCTCTCGAAGAAATCGATGTGCGAACCTTCGAGAGCGGATTCAAGAAATGTTGTGATTTCGTCGATGCGCACGACCCGTCCCGCGGTCATGATCCTGAGCCACCAGAGCCTGCCGAAGTCATGGCCGATATTCAGGCATTGAAGGATTGGTCAAAAGTTTTACGGAGCAAGATGAACACCATCCGTTGAAATTTCCGCGTTTTCGTCGGTGTTATTGAAATGGATTCTTTGCTAGCGCTTTCAGGATGGGTAATCGGGAATGATTGAATCTTTGGACTTTGACCGCTTTAGCTCGCTGGGCAGAGAACAGGTTGCCATCTTGGTAGGGCCTAATGGCGCAGGCAAAAGCAATTTCCTGCGCGAATTAGCTTCAAACCTTCGTCAATCTAGGAATCTCGCAGTAATCTGCAATACCGCATATGACCGTTTTTTGGGGATGCGAGGCATAAAGCGCATCTCGGCTGGTCGTACCGAGCGTTCACCTAAATCTGTGGTTAAGTTCGCAGTTGCAGACACTCTCGATGACGATGACAGTCGCTTCTATCAAATTGCCAAGGTTCTCGATTATTGCGGCTATCGTGATCGGATAGGTTTCAAAGTCAAACTGAAGAACCAGCACAAGCACCTTGATCCGCAGGTTCTGTTGAATGACGGTGGAGTTCCGCGCGACATCGCTCTAGCAACCAGCTATTTTGAGCGTTTCGAGTCAGATGAAATCCATTGGGTGGGTGATCGCGAGCGCCTCTTAAGTTATTCGCAGGGGCGGGAGTTTGCGAGCGTATTGCGTTTGGAAAAAACCTTACGCAAAGCTGGATATTTAAGCGACATTAAGGTGTATCTGCAGCGGAGAGATGGTCCGACTATCGAACTCTTGACCGCCAGCTCTGGTGAACTCTCCCTGATCTCATCCTTACTCTTTCTGATCGCCAATCGCGACGCCGATCCTTTAGTTCTGGTTGATGAACCAGAGAACAGCCTTCATCCGAACTGGCAGCGCGAATATGTCGACAAACTTCTTAACGCACTCGAATATCGAAATGCCACCATTGTCATAGCCACTCATGCACCATTGATTGTGACTGGCGCACTTGCCAACGCACGTGATGTAATTTCAGTGTTCCAGATTGATCGTGATAAACCTAAGAAGATCAATTTGGAAAACTCGGCACTCTCAACTGAGAGCATCGAAGAGATTTTATGGCGTGCCTTCGATGTGATCACCCCTGCCAGCCACTACGTCAGCGAGGAATTATCCAGTATTCTGAGAAAACTTGAGGAGGGTGGCATCGATAGTGAAGCAGCACTTGCTTGCGTCAACGTTATGGACCAACAAAGTTTTGATAATGGGCAGCGCGCATTCTTTGAAGCAGTGCGCACGTTGATAAAGAAGGTTGTTGCAGAGCGCGAAAGGCAGGGCCGCGATGGTTGATCCTTATCAGCCGCCGCTGGACGACTTTGCATATGAAGAAGACGAAATCGCAGTAATCAATCTAGCTTTAGCTAGCGAGAAACCTTGGGATTATGTACCCGGTACCGCCGCTGAAATCACCGCACTGAAGAGCGCAAAGACAAAGATACTAAACCTGCACCTTCAGCGCCATGGTTGTACCTGTTGCTATTGCCGGACCAACCTGAAGGGCGCTGGTCCATTTATGACGGATCGCGAGCATATTCTACCAAAGAGTAATCCAGCATATAGGGCGCTGAGCTATACGCTTTGGAATCTCGCTGCGGCGTGCAAACGCTGCAATATGCAATTCAAGCGAAGTGGTGATGATTTCGTGATTGATTGCGATAATGCCACGGCTCTGGCACAGAGCGATAATTACCGGTTTGTGCACCCTAACTTTGACCTGTGGGACGATCATCTGACACGGCTAGCAGTCCAGGTGAACGCCAAGAATATTGTAAAAATCATATGCCGGGATACCGACAAGGCAGCTTACACCTATGGTTTTTTTCACATGAAAGACCTTGAGATTGAGAGCTTCGACGCGGCCCAAGGCCTCAGGGGCCGGAATGAGGAAAGTGCAGCGGTGATGGAGTTGCGAAAGCTCGTTCAGAAATTCGGACAGTGAGACTACGAATGAAAGGTCCATTTTCGAGGGTTTAGTACAGCTTGGAAAACGGCCTGCCATTGAGACGGCACGTAATGAGTAACATCCATTGTTAATCAGCAAGAGCGACAAGCGCTTCTGAACGTCTACTTCGCGGTTGCTTAAATTGGCTTTGAGAGAGGCTTTTTTTTGCAAGGTAGGTAAGCGTCCCCTCACGGCTACCTTGCGGGA
>NZ_JPWH01000032.1 GCF_003326755.1 Thalassospira profundimaris
TGCAAAATAGCCAAATCGAAAAGTGAGGCGACCTTATCGGACATCGATTGGCACCGTCAGCCAGTACCATGTCAGAGCAGGAGGACCATCCTCTGACGAAATGGGAATATGACGCAAAAGGGCCGCATCAACGCGATGCGGCCCGCGAAAAACATTTCCCTGACAGAAATTTATTTACCGATCATGGAGAAAAATTCACGACGCGTATCAGGGTCATCCCGGAAAGAACCAAGCATACGGCTTGTGACCATCGAGACACCGGTTTTGTGAACCCCGCGCGTGCTCATGCACTGGTGATTGGCATCAATAACAACAGCAACACCCAGGGGATCAAGCTCTTCCTGAATGGTGTTGGCGATTTGCGAGGTCATTTTTTCCTGGATTTGCAAACGCTTGGCATAAACCTCGACCACACGGGCCAGTTTGGAAATACCGACAACACGCTTGCGCGGCAGATAGGCAACATGGGCAACCCCAATAATCGGCACCATGTGATGTTCGCAATAGGATTCAACGCGAATGTCGCGCAACAGGACAATTTCGTCATAGCCGTCGGTTTCTTCAAAGGTACGGCGTAATATTTCCGCCGGATCCTGCTGATAACCGGCAAAAAACTCGCCATAAGAGCGTACAACACGATCAGGCGTTCCCAGCAAACCTTCACGCTCCGGGTCATCTCCCGCCCAGCGCAGCAATGTCCTTACCGCTTCTTCAGCCTCTTCACGGCTGGGGCGGTTCACTGCCGTTTCCTCATTGCACATATTTGTTCCTCTTTATCTGTCCTGAACGGTTCTTTGCACCTGACCCTGGCAAAGGTTCCCTGTCTTTTTCAATCAGTTCAATGTCACGCTACTGTGCGGACTATCAAGTGAGAAAGCCGGAATTTCAATGTTAAACTGGTTTCCATCGCCGTCCTCCATCACATAATGCCCCACCATAAAACCACCTGGCGTCGAGAGCGGCGCACCGCTGGTATATTTGAAACTTTCCCCCGCCTCGATCACCGGCTGTTCGCCCACGACACCCTCACCATCGACGATTTGGGTCGTCCCGCGTGAATCGGTAATTTTCCAGTGTCGGCGCAGCAATTTTACCGCACGACTTCCCAAATTCTCGATCAGAACACGATAGGCCCAGACAAAACGATGCCGATCCGGGTCTGACTGTTCATCAAGAAAGCTCGGTGTCACCGACACTCTGATGTTATGTGTTACAGCCTTGTACATTCAGAACTCCAGACCGGATCACCCCGCAAAACGGATAATCCGGTTTTCCATTTTTCAGCATTTAGACAGTCACGGTTCAAATCGCTACCTTTCTAAACGCAAAGCGTCCAATATTTGTGCCATAAATCCTTAAAAAAGAAACGGCCCGCACATGGCGGGCCGAATGGATACCCTGTCAGGTTGTGCAATAGACTATACGTTCAACGCCGCGAACAGATCTTCTTTCAGATCATCAATATCTTCCAGCCCGACAGAAAGACGCAACATGCCCTCGGTAATGCCCATTGTCACCTTGTCTTCGGCCGGAACACGCTGGTGCGTTGTCGTCCAGGGATGGGTGGCAAGGCTTTTGGCATCGCCAAGATTGTTGGAAATATCAATAAGCTGAAGATTGTCGAGCAATGAAAAGGCAGCCGCTTTACCCCCGGCCAGTTCCAGTGCGATCAACCCGCCGCCACGTCCCGACATCTGCTTCATCGCCAGTTCATGCTGCGGATGGCTGGCAAGACCCGGATAGATCACATTGGAAATCTGCGGCTGTTCGGACAGGAAATTTGCCAGTTCTGTCGCATTGCGAATATGGGCATCCACGCGCAGGCTCAGGGTTTCAAGTCCCTTCAGCAAGGTCCAGGCATTAAACGGGCTCATGCTCGGCCCGGTATGACGCAAAAACTGGGTTAAATGGTTATCGTGCCATTCCTTGTCGTTAAACAGGATCGCCCCGCCCAGACACCGGCCCTGACCATCGATATGCTTGGTCGCCGAATAGACAACCACATCGGCACCGAGCTCAAACGGATGCTGCAAAATCGGTGTTGCAAAAACGTTATCGACAACAACCCTGGCACCGGCCTTGTGGGCCAGTTCGGAAACAAAGGCAATGTCGATCACTTCCAGTGTCGGATTGGACGGGGTTTCAAGAAAAACCGCATCGGCCGGTTTGGACAGCGCCTTTTCCCAGGCAGCATGGTCCGTGCCATCAACCAGTTCGGTTTCAACGCCAAAACGCGGCAACAGGGTGGTGAGAATAAATTCGCAAGAGCCAAAAAGGGCGCGTGAGCCCACAACACGCCCGCCTGCCTTGGTGCAGGCGGCCAGCGCATTCCAGACCGCCGACATGCCCGATGCGGTGGCGCGACAATGTTCTGCCCCTTCGAGCAGGGCAAGGCGTTCCTCGAACATGGCAACGGTGGGGTTGGCAAAACGCGAATAGACAAAACGTTCCGGCCCACTGCCATCAAACGAGGCTTCCGCCTCGGCAGCACTGTCATAGACATAGCCGGAATTCATGAAAATGGCTTCGGACGTTTCGTTAAAACCGCTGCGTTTGGTGCCACCGCGCACGGAACGGGTGGCAGGGCGCCATGTATCGGAAGCCTTTTTGTCGGTCGTCATCGTCTTGCTCCTGTGCCCGGCTGCGTTGCGTAAACCGGGCATAAAAAAACCCGACCGGCACATGATCAGGTCAGGGGGGCGATGCCATCCTGTCCTCTTTAGCGGTTTTTAACGTGGCCGCAAGCCGGTCAACAAATCCCACGCGCAGGCAGACTACGCCCGACACTTGCCAACGTCAAGACATCGGCAGGCGGAAAACCGCCCCAAAATACCCTTTGTTCGTTCAAGATCCTTTTTTTAAAGAACATTTTTATGGCATCGCGCCTGCCCGTAATGGCCGGGTCGACCAAGGGCCAAAACGCGATAATCCCCCTTCCATGCCCGAACAAAACCGCAAGTTTTCTTCACGCAATGGTGAAAGCAGTTCATGTGCCAAAGGGCAAATAAGGTTCTATTGTCAGAAAGATACGTGAGATGTTGTGAGACGGCTTTGCAACACACATCCTCAATATTGACGGCACATATCACCCCTGCCGAACGTTACATAATCAGAACCACCAACGAGCGCCTTGATGACAGCCAGTAACCGGCCCTTTTCAAACCGCACACCGCACAAAGGACGCCCTGCGGACACAGCGGAACGCGGATCATCGCGTTTTGCGCTGCACCGTCTGGTTCCGATCGGGGTTTTGATTGCCGGTCTGGTCATAGCCTATTGCCTGGGGGCAACCGATTTTCTGTCTTTTAAAACCCTGCATGTTCATCGCGACGAACTGGAAGGCCTGGTGGCGCAAAACCCGGTTTTAAGCGTTGCGGTCTTTATGCTGATTTATATTGTTGTTGTTGCCCTGTCGCTGCCTGCCGGGTCGATCCTGACAATTGTAGGCGGTTTTCTGTTCGGAGTGACAGCCGGCACCCTTTATGTTGTCACGGCCGCAACCCTTGGCGCGTTGATCGTTTATCTGGCCGCGCGATATGCGTTTTATGACTATATGCGCGCCAAAGCGGGAAATGCCCTTCGCAAAATGCAGGATGGCTTTGCCGAGGATGCCCTGTCCTATCTGATGGTGTTGCGCCTGGTCCCGCTTTTTCCGTTTTGGCTGGTTAATCTGGTCCCTGCTTTGCTGGGTGTAAAAATTCGCGCCTTTTTACTAGGCACGCTGATTGGCATTATCCCCGGTACATTTGTGTATGTGTCGATTGGCGATGGTTTGGGCGCGCTATTTGACCAGGGCAAAACACCGGATTTTGGCATTATCTTTGATCCGCGCATTTTAACCCCGATCATCGGGCTGGCGATATTGGCCCTGATCCCGGTTGCTTATAAAAAATACCGCAAACACAAGGCCGGAAGCCCGACATCATGACCAGCCATATTGACACCGACATTTGCATTATTGGTGGCGGATCGGCCGGGTTGTCTGTCGCGGCGGGGGCGGTGCAGATGGGCGCGCGCGTGGTTCTGGTTGAAAAGGGCCGCATGGGCGGCGACTGTCTTAATACCGGCTGTGTGCCCTCCAAGGCCTTGCTGGCCGCGGCACATCATGCCCATGCCATCACCCGCAGCCCCGAATTTGGCCTGCATACCAGCCCGCCCGACATTGATTTTGCCGCTGTGATGGCGCATGTGCGCGATGTGATTGCCGGTATTGCGCCCCATGACTCCGTCGAACGGTTTGAACGGCTGGGCTGCACCGTCATCAACGATCAGGCGCGCTTTACCGGCCCCAAAACTCTTGTTGCCGGGGGCACAACCGTGCGGGCGAAACGTTTTGTCATTGCCACAGGGTCACACGCCGCTATCCCGCCCATACCGGGGCTTCTGGATGTGCCGTTTCTGACCAATGAAACCATTTTTGACAATAATACCCGCCCCCGACACCTGATTATTGTCGGCGGCGGGCCGATTGGCATCGAAATGGCACAGGCCCATAAAAGACTGGGTGCCCGTGTGACCGTGACCGAACAGGGCCGGATCCTGCCCAAAGATGACCCGGAACTGGTGGCGATCGCCCGCCAGACGCTGGAAAATGAGGGCGTCAGCCTGTATGAAAACGCAATGGCAAAGCAGGTGGTGCGACATGGTACGGATTACCGCCTGACCATGATGCACAAGGGCGCGGAACTGACCCTTGAAGGCAGCCACCTGCTGATTGCCACCGGCCGCCACGCCAATATCGAGGATTTGGGCCTGGACGAGGCCGGGGTGGCGTGTCGCAATGGGGCAATACAGGTAGATGCCCGCCTGCGCACCAGCAACAAGCGCATTTTTGCCATTGGCGATGTCACGGGCGGCCTGCAATTTACCCATATGGCGTCCTATGATGCGGGCATTGTCATCCGCAATGCCCTGTTTCGCCTGCCTGCCAAAGTCAATTACCGCGCCGTACCGTGGGTGACATATATGGACCCGGAAATTGCCCAGGTCGGCCTGAACGAGGATGCCGCACGCAAAGCGCATGGCAATTGCATTCGCACCGCAAGCTGGCATTACGCGGACAATGACCGTGCCCGGACCGAACGGCGCACCGACGGACTGATCAAAATCGTCACCACCTCGTCCGGGCGCATTCTGGGGGCTGGCATTGCCGGGCCACAGGCAGGCGAACTGATTGGCCTGTGGTCGCTGGCGATTGACCGGAAACTGAAAATTGGTGCCGTGGCGGGCCATATTGCGCCCTACCCCACGCTGGGCGAAATTTCCAAGCGGGTGGCCGGGGCCTGGTACACGCCCAGCCTTTTTAGCAAAAAAACCCGTAAAATTGTGCGGTTCTTGCTGGCTTTGGGATAAACTGACAATTCCCGGTTTGCACCGGCAAACACGAACATGCAGCATGGTACGGCACATCGCGCCCCCACCGCCCACAACATGAAGCCGCCCTATGGACAGACCACATCTTCGTCTCCCCCCCTGGACCAAGTCGCTTTCGGCCCGGTTGCTGTTTTTGACGGTCGGTTTTGTGATGCTGGCCGAAATCTTCGTTTTTGCCCCGTCAGTCGCGCGCTTTCGTATTGACTGGCTGCGCGCCCATCTTGATTCGGCCTATCTGGCCGCCCTGGCGCTGGAAGCCACCCCCGACCTGATGGTGTCAAAGGACCTGGCCCGCGAATTACTGTCCAATGCCGGTGTCGAGGCGGTTGTCCTGCGTCGCGATGACCGCAAATTGCTGCTGCAACGTGACGATATGCCCGAAAAAGTCGATCACAATGTCGATCTCGGGCAGTTTTCCTTCGCCTCAGCCATCTCGGAAGCATTTGAAACCCTGATCCAGCCCAAAGACCGCATGTTGCGCGTGATGGGCATGCCGTCAATGGCACCGAATTTCAAAATTGAAATTCTGGTCCATGAAAGCAAACTGGCCCACGAAATGTACGAATTTGGCTGGCGGGTGCTGGGGCTGTCACTGGTGATTTCGTTTTGCACCGCTGCCCTGGTTTATTTTGCCCTGAACCTGTTGCTGGTCCGGCCCATGCGGCGCTTTACCCGTGAAATGATCCGGTTTCGCCGCAACCCGCAGGATAACGCCAACATCATCGTGCCCGACCAGCGCGAGGACGAAATCGGCATCGCCCAGCAGGAACTGGCCAATATGCAGCATGACTTGCAGGCCATGCTCAATCAGCGTCGCCGTCTTGCCGCCCTCGGCACGGCCGCGACCAAAATCAGCCATGATTTGCGCAATGCCCTTGCCACCTCGATGCTGATGACCGAACGCCTTGCCAGCAGCGAGGACAAAGAGGTCCGCGCCGTACTGCCACGCCTGCTCGCATCAATGGAGCGTGCGGTTTACATCAGCGAACAAACCCTGTCCTATGCCCGTGAAGCCCCGCCGGTACTTGATATTGCGCGTTTTACCCTGCGCGAACTGTTTGAAGAATGTAGCGAAACCATTCTGGAACAGATTGCCACCGAAAATCCTCCCCACCTTGAGGAGTCCGATCTCGCTGCCCGGCCCGTTGCCATGCCGGATTCTTCACGACACACACGTGATGTCACCCTTGATATTGCCGACGAACTGGTGATCGAGGCCGACTATGACCAGCTTTTGCGGGTTTTTGGCAACCTGGTCCGCAACGCGTTCGAGGCAGGGGCCAGCCATGTGACGGTACAGGCAACCCGTTGCGACAGTGGAGAACTGACACATAGTGCGGATATGGCCGGACCGCTTGATCTGGCAACACCATCCGCAGGCAACGATGACCTGGACGATATGTTGCCGCACCAACACCGTCAGACCATTCAGATTCTGATCACCGATAACGGACCCGGCCTGCCGGAAAAAACCATCAAGAACCTGTTTGTCCCCTTTGCCGGCACCGCACGCCAGGGCGGTACCGGGCTTGGCCTTGCCATTGCCCGCGAATTGATGATGGCACATGGCGGCACGCTTCGCCTGCGCGCCTCCGGACCGGACGGAACAACCTTTGCCGCGATCCTGCCGGTCAATGCCGCCATCGCCCATCCGGAATGACAGTCGCAGAGTTATAGTTTCTACCTATCAAAAATAACATTTTATTCGATTTAACCAACAGAAGCGCCTTTGGCATAGTTGTTTTCAGGCGATGCCGGGCTTTATCCCGAACCCCGATCCGCTCCTGACCCTGGGCCTGGTGTCGCCTTTTCTTCTTTTCGGACTTGCGAAAGACAAATCCGGTACTATTTCGAGAAAACAGGCCGCCACACAAAGTGGTCATGCCAATACAAAAAACCACAAAATCCTTATACCAGCCCCCCAACTGGTAACGGTATCTGTCCACTCCCTTGCAGATACCCCGTAAAACCCCGTCCTCCCCCGACGGGGTTTTATTTTTCAAATATAGCAATATGATTTCACTATTTGAAATCAGTCACGCCAGAATTGGGGCGAGAGCAGGATCAGCACGGTGAAGACCTCCAGCCGGCCGATCAGCATCCCAATCGCCATCATCCATTTTGCCCCGTCGGGCAAGGTGGCAAAATTACCCGACGGCCCCACAATCGGGCCAAGCCCCGGCCCGACATTGGCAATCGCGGTACCCGCGCTGGAAATGGCGGTAATGAAATCCAGCCCCATCGCCCCCAGGGCGGCGGCCAGCACCACAAAGCAGAACACAAACAAAAAGAAAAAGCTGAGAACCGATTCCGTCACATCCTCGGTCAGGGGCTTGCGGTTATAATAGGCAATGAAAACGCCATGCGGGCGCAGCATATGGTTCAGCTGGATTTTGGCAATTTCATAGAGCACCTGAAGACGGAAGATTTTCACCCCGCAGGTCGTGGACCCCGCACAACCGCCAATAAACATGACAAAAAAGAACACCGCCACCGCAAAAGCCCCCCACAAACCATAGTCGGTGGTGGCATAGCCCGTGCCGGTCATAACGGAAATGATATTAAAAGAGGCAAAGCGCAAAGCGGTCAGAAAGCTGACATCGTTCACCTCGCTATGCCACAGGGCAACACTAAGAATAATGGTAAGTGCAATGGTGACAAACCAGCGCACCTGGGAATCGCGAAACAGGACAAAGGGCTGGCCGCGCAGGCTTTGCAAATACAGCAAAAACGGCAAGGCACCGGTTGTCATACCAAGTGTGATGATCACGTCAATCAGCGGATTGTCGTAATACCCGATCGAGGCATCACGGGTGGAAAACCCGCCGGTGGCAATCGTTGTCATGGCGTGTGCGATCGCATCAAAGCCCGACATGCCCGCCCACCACAGCAAAAACGACCAGATAATGGTAAAAACGACATACAGGGTAAAAATGCCCATCGCAATTTGCGTCGCCCGGGGAAAGGCCTTGTCGGATTTATCGGAATTTTCCATGCGGAAAAGCTGCATCCCGCCCACGCGCAGCATCGGCATGACGGCAATCGCCATCACGATAATCCCGATCCCGCCCAGCCATTGCAGCAACGCCCGCCACAGCAAAATGCCCGGCGGGGCCGTATCCAGGCCCACCATCACCGTAGAGCCGGTGGTCGATATGCCCGACATCGCCTCGAAAAACGCGTCGGTATAGCTCATATTCAGGTTGGAAAAGGCAAAAGGCAGGGCGGAAACCGCTGTGAGCACCAGCCAGCTTGCGGTCGTCAGGATAAAGGCCTGGCGCGAGGTCATACGCAGGGTGTCGGTCCGGTTCATCATCACCAGGGCACCGCCAATAAACAGCGAAACCGCCGAGGCCGCCGAAAATACCAGCCAGTCCGGATGGCCGTAATACAGGTCCACCAGCCCCGGTACGATCATGCCAATGGCAAGGGTGCCGAGCAAAATGCCAATGATGAAAAGGATTGGTCGAAAATCGATCAATGAATAGCCCCGTCTTCCCCTGTCGGTAACTGACCGTCCTGCATGTGGTCTACGCCATATCATGGACGCCGTTTAATTGCATCCTGCTTTGATCCGTTGCATCCCAATGCGCCATCCTGAACCGCTTCACAGACAGGGATTCCCTGTGCGAACAACACACAGCACTGTTGGTAGCGGATTTTTGGGGAAAGTGCGGGCAATGTCCAGTTTTCCCGATCCTGTGAGGCCTATGAGGTCGCAAAGTCCGCAATATTACGTATTTTGCATAAAAAGCCCTTTGGTTCACCTGCCAACCCGCACGTTCTGGCAACAAGCGGGTTGGCAGCAGCCCGGCCAGCCTTTATATCGCAAGGTCACGTCACATTCCCAACTGAAAGCCGCAACGGAAATGTCCGAATTATCCAAAACCTTTATCCTGACCATCACCTGCCCGGATACCTTTGGCATTGTCGCAAGTGTCACCAGCTTTCTGGCGGATGAAGGGGCATTTGTGACCAAGCTTGAACAGTTTGGCGACCCGGAAAGCAACCGGTTTTTCATGCGGGTCAAGTTTGATGCCGGGCGCGCATTGCGCACCGAAGCCGAATTTGTCGAAAAATTCACGCCGATTGGCGAACGGTTTTCGATGGACTGGAAACTGCACGACTATTTCCGCAAACCGCGCGTGATTTTGATGGTGTCAAAATTCGGCCATTGCCTGCACGATATTCTGCACCGGGTAGCATCAAACAATTTGGGGATCGACATTCCCGCCGTGGTTTCCAACCACGAAGACATGCGCGGCATTGTCGAATGGAACGGCATTCCCTATTACCACCTGCCGGTTAATCGCGACAACAAAGCCGCCCAGGAAGGCAAACTTCTGGATCTGATTGGCGAACACAAGGCTGATCTGGTCGGGCTTGCGCGCTACATGCAGGTTCTTTCAACCGATCTGTGCCAGGAACTGGAAGGGCGTTGCATCAATATCCACCATTCCTTCCTGCCCAGTTTCAAAGGCGCAAAGCCCTATCACCAGGCGCACAAGCGCGGGGTAAAGCTGATTGGTGGCACGGCACATTATGTGACTGCCGATTTGGATGAAGGCCCGATCATTCATCAGGCTGTCGAACGGGTGGACCACACCATGACCGCCGAAGACATGGTGGAAATCGGTCGCGATATTGAATCGGTCGTGTTTTCCCGCGCCATCCAAATGCACTGCGAACACCGCGTTTTTCGCAATGGCAGCAAGACGGTTATTTTCCGGCGATAGTGAAATTCGTCACAAACACGGCTTAACGTTTAAAAATCCCGGTCATACCTGTATGTGACCGGGTTTTTTCGTGTAAAATATGGGAAAACCTATCATTACAGATAGTAAATGGAGCATGGTGTTACAGGCAATTTTCTCATAGATTGCATATTCACAAATGCAAATATCGCGTCCTTCGTCGGCGCAAGACTGTTTTAAAATGGAATCGAACGTGCCGGGAAAGAAGCTACATTTCGCCCTGATCCTGTGTATCCTGCTGGGAATAGGGTTTCTCACCACCAGCTTTGTCAGCTTTTATGTCGCACGTGATTCCCTGCAGGAACAGATTGCCGAAAGCACATTGCCGCTGACCAGCGACAATATCTATTCCGAAATCCAGCGTGACCTGCTTCAGCCGATTTTCATTTCCTCGCTGATGGCGCATGACACGTTTTTCCGTGACTGGACCCTGAATGGCGAAAAAGACACGCAACAGGTCACACGTTATTTAAGTGAAATCCAGAAACGTTACGGCACGGTGACAGCGTTTTTTGTCTCGGATAAAACCCGGAACTATTACCACACGGACGGGATTATCAAGCAGGTTTCGCCCGACGACCCCGATGATTCCTGGTATTTTCATTCCCGGGACATGAAAGAACCCTATGAAATCAATGTAGATCACGACACGGCTGACCGGTCCCGCCTGACGATTTTTGTCAATTACCAGGTTCGCGATTACGAAGGCAAAGTCATTGGCGTAACTGGCGTCGGCCTGGCGGTCAATTCCGTGACCAACCTGATCGAGACCTATCAGAAGCGATATGGCCGCACGATCTATTTTTCCGACCGCCAGGGTAATATTACCCTGCATGGCAGCGATTTTGGCGATGACAAAACCCTTCAGGCGCATGAAAGCATCAGCCCGCTGGCGACCCAGATTCTGACATCTCCCGGAACGTCGCTCAGTTACAATGACGGCAATGAAACCATTTTCGTCAATAGCCGCCTGGTCCCCGAATTCAACTGGTTGCTGCTGGTCGAACAGCACGAACATATCGGCGACCAGCGTATTGAAAATACGCTTCTGATCAATATCGCGATTTCACTGTTCATCACATTACTGGTCGGTTTTACCGCCTATTTCACCATACGCAGCTATCAGAAACGGCTTGAAGAACTGGCATCATTCGACAAGCTGACATCGGCGTGCAACCGCCAGGTTTTTGACCTGGTATTTGAAAAAGTCACCAAGGCCTGCCGACGCCGCAAGGAACCGCTGGCCATGATCTGCCTGGATCTGGACCAGTTCAAGGAAATCAACGACACCTATGGTCATCCCGGCGGGGATACGGCCCTGCGCGAGGTGGCATCCATGATCAGAAGCCAGATTTCCGATGAAGACACGCTCTGCCGTTGGGGCGGGGACGAATTTGTTATCCTGCTGCCGGGCCGCGACCGCAGCAATGCCATGCAAGTCGCCCGGCGCATTGCCGATATGATCCGTCAAAACGGCGTTCGTTTTGGCCGCGAAAACATCTCGCTGACCATCAGCGCCGGTGTCACCGAATATCGCGACAGTGAGATCCTGTCATCGATCATCAACCGGGTGGACCAGGCACTTTACAGTTCCAAAAATGCCGGACGCGACCAGATTTCGCAGGCCTGATACCAGTTTGCGCAGCCATTGTTTCATATTCAGAATTGGCAAACAGCACAGAAATACAGATAGGGCCGCTCCAAAGGAGCGGCCCTATCTGTTGGAAATAAAAAGCAATAAGGATCAAGCCAGCTCAAGCTTGATTTTACGACCAACGGCCTTTGCACCCCGTATAATCGTATCAAGCTGAACCTTGTCGTTAAGGGGATCAAGCAGTCGCTCAAGTTGGGTACGACTGGTCTGCATTCGTTCTGCCATCATCTTTTTGGAAAGATGCTGCTGCTGCATTTCCTGTTGAATCTGCCAAGCAATCACTCTCTTGACAGCAACGGCTTCGACCTCTTCAAGAATCCCCTCCTCGGAAAGGAAATCATCAAAAGAAGATCCAATATGTTCAGCTGCCATCACTGCAACTCCTTTTTGCGATGCTTTGCAAGATCGAGGTCGACCTTCGGCGTTTTTCGGTCTTTTTTGATAAAACCGTGCAACAAAATCATCTGACCATTTATGATACAAAAAATTATTCTGACGATCCGGCCATCCGAGATATTGCTCCGGACCTCCCAAAGACCCTCTCCAAGAGGCTTGCAGGTTGGCATTCCTATCGGCCAGCCAAACTCTACAGTCGCAATATCTGCTCCGACGATTCTTTTGTCCGGAGCACTGTGCTCCTTCAGGAATTCCCGAACAGGCTCAATACCACCTGTCGTTTTGTAGAAAACGGCCCGAATTTTCTTCATATTAACAAATGCACCTTGTGCGGTACAATCTACTCTGATTGACAGAAGTGTCAATAAACTTGTGGCAAACCCGATCTCTCACAGGGTAAGCAATCTGAAATGGCCCCGCCTGATAACGCAGACGGGGCCATTTTTATCAATCATGGATCTGCCCGATAAAAAGCAGAACAATCAGGTTCAGGCAATCGAGGCCTCGGCAATCTGGACGGCATTAAGGGCTGCACCCTTCAGCAACTGATCACCAGCAACAAACAGTTCCAGACCATGATCACCAAAGATCAGGTTGGTGCGGATACGGCCAACTTCGACATCATATTGACGGGTCGCGTTGATCGGCATCGGATATTCCAGCTTTTCAGGATTATCCACCAGCTTCACACCCTTGGCCTTGGCCAGCACATCGCGGGCTTCCTGCGGTGTGACGGCCTTTTCGGTTTCAACCACGATGGATTCCGAATGGGTCCGTTCCGTCGGAATCCGCACGGCAGTACAGGAAACCGGCAGATCCGGCGCCCCAAAGATTTTGCGGGTTTCCCACGTTACCTTCATTTCTTCACGGGTATAACCGTTATCCTGGAAGGTATCGATATGCGGAATAACGTTGAAAGCCAGCGGATGTGCAAATACTTCCGCCTTGATTTCCTCGCCCTTCAGGCCCGATGCCAGGCCTTCGCGCAGTTCGTTCATGCCCGGTTGACCGGCACCTGATGCCGCCTGATAGGTCGATACAAACACCTTTTTCAGACCAAAAGCCTGATGCAGCGGCCACAGGGCGACAGCGGCAATGGCCGTGGTGCAGTTCGGATTGGCAATCAGCTTGGCTTTCTTGGCAAGATCGCCATTGATTTCAGGCACAATCAGCGGCACATCGTCATTCAGACGGAAAGCCGACGAATTGTCGATCACAAGGGCACCCTCGGCAATTTGCGGGGCGTATTCCTTGGCAAAATCGCCAGATACGGCCAGAAACACGATGTCGCATTTCTTGGCATCTTCAACCGAGAACAGGGTCACGGTTTTAGTGCCGTATTTAGTCTCCACGGTTTTTCCTGCCGAACGTTCGGAGGCAAAAAGGGTCAGTTCACCCACAGGAAAATTACGATCAAACATAACATTGATCAGCTCGACGCCAACCGCACCGGTTGCGCCGATCACACCGACATGGAGATTTTCGGCACTCATAATATCTGACTATCCTCGTATATTGTTGTATCGTTTTCGACTGCCGCGATCATTCGCGGGTCGTGCATTATATTGATTTCCCGATATAACGCAAATCAGGCTTCGTGCGGGTTATCCCGCATAATGACAGCATCAAAAACGCACAAGCCCGCCAATTGTTCCCAATCACATGGGGAACATTGCGCAAAAAGGGGGCGTCATGCCCTCAGGACAGGCAATATTTGGCAAAATCGCTGGTCTGATTGGCCGTCCAGTCCGGTTTGGGCGTATGTTGCATGGTATTACACCAGTCCCGGCTGCCGATCTCGGGGGCGCAGGCCACCAGTGTCAGTGTTACCATCATGGCGGCCAGGGCGATCAGGAGTCTTTGCATCCATCCCATCGTGATCCTCCGTTCCGGTTTATTTCACCAGAACGATAAAATACCGATGGGGCAAAAACAGGGCAGTGTCCTGGTTGCCTCTAATCGCGCCAAAAAGCAGGCAGCAACAGCACCAGCAGCGTTTCAAATTCCAGCCGCCCCAAGATCATCGCTATATCCAGCACCCATTTGGCGGAATCGGGCAGACTTTGGAAATTGCCTGCCGGGCCGATGATCGGCCCCATACCCGGCCCCACATTGGCAAGGGCGGTTGCCGCCGCACTCATGGCGGTAATCAAATCCAGACCGGCAAGACCCAGCGCCACAGTGACCCCGATATAACTGATGGAGAGCAGAAAAACGAAAACCGTGACCGCATTATAGATGTCGCTGGTGATTTCATTGCGGTCAATATAACTGACAACCACGGCACTGGGGCTGCGCAAACGCAGAAAATGGGCGCGCAGGCCGCTAAACACCACATAAAGGCGGAACATTTTAAACCCGCCCGCCGTCGAGCCCGAACAACCGCCCACAAAGGTGGCAAAGAAAAACAGCATGACGGCCACCGGCCCCCATTGCAAATAATCGCCCGAGGCAAAGCCGGTGGTGGTAATGACCGACACCAGGTTAAACGATGCCAGGGTAAAGCTGGCCCACAATCCATCGTCAGAGATTTGCATCAGACGGACTGTGAGAAGGGCGATGAAAAAGCCCGATACCAGCAACAAAAGCCGGATTTGCTGGTTATCAAACAAAGCACGGATGCTGCGTTTGCGCACCATGACCGCATAGGCGGTAAAGGGAAGCCCGCCAGCAAACATGAACACCGTTCCCACCCAGTGCAAAGGCCAATTTCCGGCAAATTTGCCAAAGGACTGATCAGTCGTGGAATAACCGCCGGTCGCCAGTGTCGTCATGGCGTGATTGACGGCCTCAAACCAGGTCATGCCAAAAACACGGTACAAAACCATGCAGGTTAACGACAGCACGGCATAAATCACCACGATTTGCAGGCACATATCGCGCATGCGCGGGCTGAGTTTTTCCGACCTATCGGAACTTTCCATTTGAAAAAGCTGCATGCCGCCAACCCGCATCATGGGTAACAGGGCAAGGGCGGTAACGATAATGCCAATCCCGCCCAGCCATTGCATGATGGAACGCCACAAAAGCAGGCCCGGCGGCATCCGGTCCAGCCCGGAAAGCACCGTGGAGCCCGTTGTGGTCAGCCCGGAAATGGTTTCAAACACCGCATCGCAAAAACTGATGTCGAGCGAGGAAAACCACAGCGGCAAGGCCCCGGTAACACTCACGGCAATCCAGGAAAAGCCCGTTAAAACATAACCCTGCCGGGCGGTCACGCGCGGGCCAATATCGGAGCGGCAGGCGAGGCAGGTCATGCCGCCCACACCAATGCTGGTAAAGGATGCCTGGGTAAAAATCAGCCAGTCCGGATTGCCAAAATACAGATCAACACTTGCCGGAATCAGCATGGCTGCACCGATGATGATCACCATCAGCCCAACAACAAAGAAAATCGGTTGCAGTCGTAACAAGGCAGCATCCATGCAAGTTCGTACAATCGGCATTTACCATGCCGCGGCTTTGGCCCGGGAGAGGATTTGATATACCCGTTATCGCGCGGGCGACGCCTGCATGGCCCTATTTTCTGCCACGCCCTTTTCCCCGATCCTTCTTTTATCCTATGCTCTATAACCGCAAATAGCCTTGTGTGCATCCCGTTATCGCAAACTTGGCGTCAATCAGGCATCTTTTCGCCGTGTTTTCCCATCATGAATGCTATGGTCTGCATTATGGCCCGGTTCACTGGCCTGTCCCTGCCTTCCGGTCCCAAAAACATCATGCGCCCGATTATGCCCCCGGCACGATCAGATACATGATAAAGGATGCAGGCCACAACAAAGACAAAAGCAAAGAGAACATCCATGATCCTGCGTGCTGCATTCTGGCAAAAAATCCTGCACCGTCGCGTTTCTTTTGCGGTTCTGATCATCGCCCTACTGGCAACGGGTTTTGCCGCCAGCCCGCTTGCGGCCACCACCAAAACCACCGCCAAACCGGCCACCCCGCCCGATGTCAGCAACCAGACGGTGTTCAAAGCCGACGGGCACAAGGTTTTTGCCATTGATGGCGACACCATCCTGATTGACGGACATGTCTTTGACATTGCCGGGATCGATGCGCCCGAACTGGGCCAGCAATGTCTGCATGACGACAAATTGCAGGATTGTGGATTATCTGCCGGGATGCAGTTGCAGAAATATTTCACCATGTCGCCCTTTCCCGCCGAATGCGTCCTGGCCGATGACCAGCGCGACGATGGCAGCAAAAACAGCGGCCAAAATGGCAAAAGCTGGCTGCGCGTCGAATGCTCGATTGGGGATCGCGATGTCGGCACCGCCATGATCGCCGATGGCGAGGCGCTGCCAATTCCGGGCTTTTCACTGGATTATGACGACCAGGCCAAACAGGCCGCCAATGCCGGCATCGGCCTTTATGGTGCCAAAATGATTCCCCCAGCACAGTGGCGGGCGGGCAAACGCCTGCCCGGCGAAAAGAAACGCTGCCTGTTTGTCGGCGATGGCAAGGGCCATTACATCAGCTCGCTGGACCCGCGCTTTGTCAATTATGCCAGCGAAAACCCGCCGCAAACCGTCTGCAGCGACGAGGAAGCCCGCAAATTGGGGCTGGAATATTTACCCAAAGACTAAGTACCTTCTTCAACCGCCCTGAAGCTGTTTTCAGGCTTCTTGCCCTTATTCAAACGATAGCAGCACCAAAGCCAAATCAGCTTGATCGCGAATGTCAGCACAAGCCAGCATGCAACAAAGGCTGCAACGCCCAATGGCAGTTCGGCCATGTGCCGTTGGCCGTCGATCAACGGGCCGATGCGCAGCAGATACACCGCCATGATCGGCAAAGAAGCCAGGGGCAGGATGGTAAAAAATGCGGCCATGACAAATGTACCGCGCCATCCTGCACCAGTTTTGCCTGAACGTTGACGTTTTTTCAGATGCAGCCAGGCGCCACTCAACGCCAGACCGGATAAAACCAGGCCAAAGACAAACCATATAATTTTGCTTGTCACCCCGCCAAAGGTGCCAAAATGCAACGGATCGGCCATGTCGGACCAGCGCCAATAGGCCGATAAATCATCGGCATGCTGATTGAAAACAACCGCACCCGTTTGGGGATCAAGATAGATTTTATTGGCGCGGTCGCGCACCAGCACATCATCGGACTGCCCGATGACATAAAAATACCCGCCACGATTGGGATAAATGCCGGTAATGCGCATATCGGGCCGGGCGGATTGCGCGCGCACCAATAAGGTTTCAAATGGTAGTCGGTTCTGCGGTTTTATCTGGATTTTCGGCAGGACATGCACTGCCAAGGGAAAGGAATCCGTATAGGCAAACTTGCCATCGCCCAGTTTGTAGCGCCCTTCCTCGAACAGGTACCAAAAACCGGTCAGGGCGATCAGCACCACGAACCACAGGCTCCACAAACCGGCGAGTTTGTGCAGGCTGCTCCAGAAACTGACCCGGGTTTTGCCTGTACGCAATTCAAAAAACCGTCGCCACCAGCGCCGATAAAACAGCAGGGCACTGACCATTCCCAACATCAATGGCAGAGAAAACACGGTGATGATGAATTTACCCACCCCGTAAAAGCCAAACAGGGCTTCGTGATATTCGCGAAAGAACCGCTCGATCGTGAAAAGTGACTGGGTTCCCAGCACCGCCAGCGTTGCCGGATCAACCTGGACAATCCGCCGTTCTCCCTGCGCGGTGATAATATCAACGCTTGCCGGGAAAACGGCATAAAGCGGTTCTTGCAAAAATTCGACCCGGGCATGGGGGAACTGTTGCGTAACGGCAGCAAAAATACCCGAAAAATCAATATCCCCGGCAAAGGGGGGCAAATGTGCGGCAGGTGTGAATAACCAGTCCAGTTCCTGCGACAAAGCGGCAAAGGCGCCGCTCCAGCATATGGAAAACAACATCAGCCCCAAACAGACACCGATCCAGCTATGCCAGTCAAACCACCTGGGTTTAACTGGCTTGCCGGTCTGTTTCCTGCCAAGAGGCGCAGGATCAGAATTCAAATCGGATGCTCCCGTAGAATGTGCGCGGTGCGCCAACACTCACACGATAGGTTCCGCCCGATGCGACATAGTATTTTTCGTCCGTCACGTTTTTAACCCCAAGGTCAAACCGTACACGGGACTCGTTGCGCACCGGCAGGTAATACCACATGCCCAAATCCAGCAGGGTATAGTCACCCAGCTCAAAACTGTGCGCACTATCGCCATAACGATTACCCACATGATAAAGCCCGGCACCAAAGCCCAGCCCCTTCAGGCTGCTTGCGGCCTTTTGGAACTCGTAGCTGGCCCAAAGGCTGGTCGTAATATCAGGCGTGTTGGTGGGGGTATTGCCGTTATTGGCGTTCTCGCTTTCAATCTCGGCATCCAGCAGACCAACACCGGCCCGAAGGTTAAAACCCTGAACCGGATTGGCCGTGACAACCGCTTCGGCCCCGCGTGAACGAATACCACCGGTCAGTTCCGGGGTGCCATTCACCGTTTCGACGACATTTTTCTGGTGAATGTCAAACAGGGCACCACTTAACAAAATACGGTCATTCCAACCGGACCATTTTGCCCCGACTTCATATTGGCGGCCCTGCTCCGGAGAGAAAACCGCCGTGGTTTCATTGCCCGAATAAATATTCTGGGACTGGAACGTTTCCGCATAGGAGGCATAAAGCGACAGGTCTTCCACCGGTTTCCAGACCAGCCCTGCCGATTTGGTCAAATGCCCGTCCGACCCCGGATCAAAACCGCTGGCGGTATCCGTCAAACGGTCAATCTGGCTATATTCGTTGGCAACCACTTCATAACGTGCGCCCAATGTCAGGGTCACGGCATCGGTCAGGTGAATATACCCCTGGGCATAGGGGCCATAGGAAAGCTGTTTGACCTTGGTATAGCGCCGCAGAATCGGATTGCTGTCGGTATTATCCACCAAAGTAAATGAGGACGGGTTGGAAACGGTGCCGCCGGTTTGGTTGGCACCGGCAAAGTTGGTCCAGGATTCATCCTGATGGCGCAATTCAACCCCGGAAACCAGATCCACCGGCAACCCGGCATCAACTTCGCCGCGCATTTGCATGCGCATAAAGGCCGTGCCCAATTCACGATCATCATTGCCCTGCACACGGCGCGTCAAAACACCGGTATTGGAAACATTGACGACCTCATTACGGATTTCATCCACCTGTTCGTAGGCATAAAACAACTTGTTTTCAAACGTCCAGTTTTCATTGAAAACCGGTATCGCCGTATCAAGTTCAAAAATGTGGGTCGATACATCGCGATTGTTCAAGTTCGACTGATCAAAGCGGGTATCAACGGCTGTATTGACAATGCTGCGCTTTTCCCCGCCCGCCGGAACGGTAATCACACCCCGGTCAATCGGCCGTTCGTCATGGGTATATTCATAATTGAAGTTCACATTCGCACCCGTTTCCCCCTCCCAGTAAAAAGAGGAAGAAACGAACTGACGGTCAATATCGGCCTTGCGGAAATTGCGGCTGTTTTCCGCCGATGTCGTCAGGCGGTAGGCCATTGTTTTTTCATCATTCAGCGGCCCGGTAAAGTCCGCCTGAACCTGGCGTTCACCATATTCGTTAAAATCGGTCGCAACATGATTTTCGCGGGTGAATTTGGGCTTTTTGGTAATGATATTAACCAAACCGCCCGGCGTCATCTGCCCGATCTCGGCCACCGGCCCCTTGACGATCTGCACACTATCGACAGTATCGGGGTTCACGCGGCCATTGGTTTTCAGGCGCACGCCATTGCGGTAAATATCATCCCGGCGGCGAAACCCTCTGATCAGAAAATCTTCACGGCTGCCGCCATAGCCATCAACATTCACCACATTGGGGGACAGCCGGTAAACATCCTCGAGTTCGCTGGCATGCTGATCGAGCAAAAGCTGTTCCGGGATCACATCGACCGTACGGGGAATATCGGTCACATCCTTGGCAAGCAGTGTGCCGGTTTCGGAATAGCGGCTGTCATAGCGCGACTGCCGGGTGCCAATCACGGTAATCGCATTCAGCGTAATACCGTCATTCAGGCCGGATGCTGCCGGGCGTTTTTCAATCGTAACGGACTGATCCGCCGTATAACGATATTGAAGACCCGTTCCCGCCAGCAGGGTACGCAACCCGTCATTGGCGCCAAACGTGCCCTTCAGGGCCGCCGAGCGATGGGCATAAATGGATTTATCCGTATAAAGAACCTGAAGGCCGGTTATCGCCGAAAAAGCCGCCAATGCCTGGGGCAAAGGCTGTGATGCAATGTCAAAGGCATAGGCTGTCTGATCGCTGTTCTCCAACTTGCCATCGGCGACCGGTTTTTGCTGTGCCTCGTCCCCCCAGGCAGCATGGCTGCTCATCAGTGCCCCAAACGACACCATAAGGCATATCCCGAAGCCGATTTTTGGTCTTGCCAAGGTTCCCAATTCCGTCCCCCAAACTCTATACATCATCAAATTGCGAATACGGCGCATTCGCGACATATGAGTAAGACGGACCAGAAACAATCATCCCCTAGTCCCCTATCATTTTTTTAAAAATTCTTATTCACAGCAAAAAGGGAAAAGACGGCACACGCATCTACCGACAGGTTCAAGCCCCTGTTTTACAAACAAAATCAGGCATCATCCTGCCCGGCAAGGAATACCAGATAATCTGTCACCCGGATCACACGTACAGAAAGCGTATTTTCGATCGCATCCAAAACC
The DNA here is from genome assembly GCF_003326755.1 of Thalassospira profundimaris. Lineage (GTDB taxonomy): Bacteria > Pseudomonadota > Alphaproteobacteria > Rhodospirillales > Thalassospiraceae > Thalassospira > Thalassospira profundimaris_B. The sequence continues at coordinate 20,874 of NZ_JPWH01000032.1, forward strand.
CGGCCAATATTATCCGTGCGAAAGACACCGCTGATATGCAAATCAGCCAAATGGCGATTTGCGATGACGATTTTCCCCGGATAATAACGGTTCAATTCCCTGACCACCTCGGAAACCGGGGCGTCGTAAAAAACCATCTGGTCCTTTTGCCAGGCAGTGGTTGCAAAGGCATCAAACGAATGGGCCTTGCCAACTCCGGTCGGTGTTAAATCGGCCGCCATTCCCGGGGCCAGTAGGGTCGGTGCCTGCGACGCGGTGGCCTTATCCCGTAAGGCCACCTTGCCTTGCACCAGGCTGACAATAACGGAATCCGCCATTTTGCGCACATTAAACCGGGTTCCCAAAACCGTAATGGTCCCCTGCGCCGTTTCCACGACAAATGGCTTTTGGGCATTATGGGCCACATCAAACCACACTTCCCCCGCCTGCAATTTCACCAGCCGCTTATCCGCCCCAAAGGCGACCTCCAGCCGGCTATGCACATTCATCGTTATTTGGGACCCGTCCGGCAGGGTTTGAGTCATGGGCTGTTGGCTGGTGATGTACAGACCCGGATTAAAATATTGTTCGACATCATTTTTGAAATAACCGCCCGTTACAATGCACAGCAAGATAACGGCGGCAAGGGCGGCAATGCGCCATCCGTTAGAAGGTTTTTGCCTTCCAGCCTGTGATTGTGCTTCTTGTGCGTCGGGCATAACCGGGGAAACCTGGCCTTGCGCCCGCCATATCCGTTTAACGGGCAATTCCAGTTTGCCCCACAGAAGCTCAACCTCGCGAAAGGCGGCCGGGTGCAACGAAGATTGTTGCTGCCAGCTTTCAAATTCAGCCATTACCGTTTCCTGCGACCCGGCATGAAACGCGGCCTCGCGCAGGCGGCCATGCCAGATCACGGCTTCCTGAAACAGCTCGTAAGAAATCTCTGCGGTAAAATCCGCATCGCGTTCATTCATGCTAATCCGCCTCAGCCATCCTTTTGCGCGGCCAAACAACCGGGCCGGTTTGCCCCTTTACCGTCATCATGCCCGATATGATTTACGTGATGTTGTCTCACAATTCACGCCTCGCATCCTGCAGGCAACGCCGACATTCAACCATGGCCCGCGCAATATGGTTTTCCACCGTGCGGACCGAAATATCCAGCGTTTTGGCAATTTCCGACATCGAAAGCTCCTGCCCCCGATACATCAAAAAAACCTGTCGGCATTTTTGCGGCAGCCGTGTCACCACATCGGAAATCAAGGCAAGTTCCTGACGGGCCGAAACCATATCTTCATGCGACGGCACAGCAACATCATGCTGGGGCGCACAGTTTTCCCCCTCGCTGTTTTCATCATGTGGAACGGGAGAAAGTTCAACCATCTGGCGTACTGAATGATGACGATGATGATCAATGACCAGATTGCGCACCATACTATAAACATAAGCACGCGGATTTCCGGGCATGACCACACGGGTAATGCTGGCGCGGATCCAGGTTTCATGGACAATTTCTTCCGCCAGTGGGCGCGATCCAGTCCGACGAACCACAAAGCCCAGCAGCTCGTCGTAATATTCTTCAACAACTTGTGCCAAATTGGAGAAACGTCGCCTGGTCATATGGTTACGCTGCAAATACATTCCTGAACGCCTGCGATTACCAGGGACCCTGGCCGCGCGGAACAGGCACCATATAGATTATGATTATCATTCTCAAATTAATAATATGAAAAGCCCACAAATACAAATAAGGCGTGTGGAACCCTGGAACCACAACACGTCAACATATATGATTTTGGGGAAATTGGAGCGGGTGAAGGGAATCGAACCCTCGTCGTAAGCTTGGGAAGCTTCTGCTCTACCATTGAGCTACACCCGCTTTGCGGCACGCTTTATAGCCTGACTGCCCCGGCTGTGCAAGACAATCACGCAATTGCCTCCGCAAATATTTTCGCCCGCTCAGGAGCGCGGTGTCATCTTCCAAATCACCCCGGCATGGTCATCGGAAATCAGCACCGATCCATCATCGCCAAAGGGCTTGATATCCACCGGGCGGCCCAAAACCGCACCATTATCGCGCAGGAAGCCGGACAGGAAGGGCTTTGCGGTTTGTGGCTTGCCTGCGGCGAATTTCACCCGCACCACTTCGTACCCATCCGGCACCGTACGATTCCACGAGCCATGCAGGGCCACCAAAAGGTCGCCCTGATAAAAATGCAGGCCGAGCGGCGCGTTATGGGCGTTAAAGGTAAAGGCCGGGAAAGTTACCTTTTGCGGCACATCTTCGTTTTTGAAATCCGGCGCGCGTGTATCATTGCCCGCAAACCACGGATAGCCATAAAAACCGCCCGATGCGGTGGCATGGTTCAGTTCCTCGCGCGGGATATTGTCACCCAGGCCATCGCCGCCATTATCGGTAAACCACAAATCGCCACTATCGGGATCAAAGGTCAGCCCGACGGAATTACGAATGCCCGAGGCATAAATTTCCGGATCCCCACCCCCAACCGGCAGGGTGATGATGGTACCTTCCAGCCCCGAAACCTTGCAGATATTGCAAGGGGCCCCCACCGCAACAAACAGCTTTTCGCCATCGGGTGACAGGGTGGCATAACGCCAGCCATGATGGCTTTTATCCGGCAGGCCATCAAACAGGACATTTGACGGGGAACCAAGTTCTTTGCCGTTAAAATTGGCAAGATCAAACGAAACAACACGATCCTGATCGGCAATAAATAATGTGCCTTTTTGATAGGCCACCCCATTGGCCGAGGTAAAATCAGATGAAATGTTGCGGGCCTCGCCAGCCTTTCCCTGCCCGTCAACCGGCACGAAATAGAGGTTGCGTCCGCGTGTTCCGACAAACATCCCGCCCTGATCCGGGGCAAGGGCGATGGACCGGGCATTGGGCACCAGGGCAAAAACCGACAGCTTATAACCATCGGCAACGGTGAGCTGGGCCCCGATTTTTTCCAGCCGATCTGTTTGTTCATCGGCAAAAGCATGCGAGAATGGCGAGGTTGCCAGAACAATCATCAGAAGGGGCAAAGCAACCAATCCGGCGCCCCGCAACCTGCCGGACCCCGTTTTTTGCAGCAAGCGTGATAAAAAACACCCGCCTTCATGCCCCCCGTGACCAACATGCGGACGGAATGGGAATGAAAACGGGCGGAATTGCATCGTGCGGGGCATGGTTTTCTCCTTTGGGCGCGGGGCCCGGGGAAAAACACGGGCCGGTTAACGGGCGCGTTCGGAAATCGGTGCGTTGACCGACAGTTCCATATCCCAGGGGAAATAAATCCAGGTATCCTGGGAAACCTCGGTGACAAAGCTGTCTACCACTTCGCGGCCCTGCGGTTTGGCATAGACGGTGGCAAAATGCGCCTTGGGCAGCTTTTCACGCACGGCTTTGGCGGTTTTGCCGGTATCGACCAAATCATCGATAATCAGCATGTTTTCGCCATCACCTTCGACATCCTTGAGCCACTCCAGGTCGCCACGGCTTTTGTCAGAATAGCTGCGAACGCACACCGTATCAATCCAACGGATATCAAGTTCGCGTGCAATGATCGCAGCAGGCACAAGCCCGCCCCGGGTAATGGCGACGATGCCCTTATACGGGCCTTTTTCCAGCAAGCGCCACGCCAGGGCACGTGCATCACGGTGCATTTGCTCCCAGGAAACCGGGAATCCCTTGTTGTATGCGGCTTCGCTCACAACGTTTCTCCTGCAAAAACCACTGTGTCAGCCCTTGGCACACATCGCCAGGCAAACACCCAAAAATGACAAGGCGCTTTCCTACGCCTTGTCTGATTGAAACACAAGCCTTCGGAATTGTGGATAGCGCATTTCAGGCGGAATTTTCTCAATCCGCAGGCGAGGGAAGATTTTCTGTTGCTGCGCTGGCTTCTTCTGCATCGCGCCCCGCCGGCCGATGCCGGGACCGGACAGATTGCGAAAACAGCGCCCGAATATAAACCGGATAGGTTAAACCGGCGAGGCCAAGGATGGACAACCAGTTCGATGGCGCAATGCGCAACACACTGAATTCCAGCCAAAAGGCCACCGCAAACACAAACGCCACGACCACACAGGCTTCTACAACCAGAATCACAAAAACCGGCACCCGTTTTTGGCCAACAATATCAACCGTTTCGCGCGAAAAGGCCATAACTCGACCCGGCAGCCTGCGACACCAGCCCAGCAAATCAAACAGCACCGTGCGATAATACAGCATGGCGCCATCCGTTACGGTACAGAGTTTTTCATCAGGTTCGTCTGCCGCGTCCTCATGGGCGGCGGCATCGCGGCCCGGTATATCCGTATCCGTTTTTCCGCCCCAAAGGCGCACCAGAACAAGAAACACCAGCCGGATCAAAAACAGCCCCAGCATTGTCAGCAATTCAAGATTATTGGAATCAAGGAAGCCCAAAGACCGGGCGGTATCGGTCCTTGCTGTGTCGGATAAATAGGCCGGACCAAAATGTAACAGGTTTTCCAGCGCCATTGCATGCACATTGACCCCGGCAATATCGGCTTCAACGGTTGGCGGATGAACGATGTCCTGCAACCCCTGAAGGTTGAAGCTGTACATGATCACCCGGCCGCCCAATTGACCGATCCAGCTATTTTCGGCATCAGGCGTGCCTTTTTGCGCCTGACCGGCGGTGACAGTGTCAAACGGGCCACAAAAATTAGCCTCCCCGCGACGGCCCAGCATTGTTTTGATCACAAAGTCATGCACCAGACCGACCAGAAAAGAAAAATCCTTTTCCTGACCAGCAGGGCAGTTTGACGGGAAGTGATCGCGAATCACGTCCGTTCCGTCGCCTTTTCTGGCAACAGATTGCAAAACAGGCCAGCCGGCATAATCGGGCTGGCGGTCGGGCCAGATCAAATTCATTGGCCGTTCCCGGGCATAGCCGCGCCACAAATCAAGGTTCTGCTGCTGCCAGGCCGCCATCTGCGACGGAGCGGGGACATCGCCAACAAGGGCCTTGTCACAATTCCAGTTACGACCGGCAAAAGGAGATGTCTCCAGCTCTCCCCGGGCAATGGCTCCAGCACGGCGGGCACATAAATCCAGATAGATCTGCAAGGCCGCAGCCGGATAATAATCGGTCGAGCGGTTGTTTTCCGCTGTTATATCAGGTGTATCGGGCTTCTGCGCCAGATCCTTATCGTCATTCAGGCCCGGGCGATTGGGAAACAGGGCATAATTCAAACCGCGAATATCGGCACTGCTGCGCGCATCGCCCCATCCGGCCACCAGTTTGACCTTGTCTTTCAAATCAGCCAGCACTTCGGGAAAGCGATCATCATCATGCCGCCCGGCACTGACATAAACGGGAATGCCCAGCTTGCGATACCCCTCGATAATCCGCACCAGCTCGCTTAGGGTGTCGTCACGCAGGGTGAATTGCGGCGGCTTGTAAGCATCAACCGATGTCGTCACTTCGGTATTGCGCGCATCCTGCAAGGTAAAGTCGATAAAAACCGCCAGTGGCAGCGGCGTGTCCTTGCGCATGAAAGACCGTAGGACCATGCCGTGAGTCATAAAAAGCGGCGGCCAGCTTGTATCCAGGTCATACATGGATTTCTGGTCAAACAGAACAATGCCAATATCGTCTTTATGGGGCGCATCATAAACCGCCGCGCCAAAAAGACGATTGAATAGCTGATAGCTGTATTCATCAACCGGCTGGGTGAATTCCTCGGGCTCGAAAAAAACAATCAGCCCGGCCAACAGGAAAGTAATGACCGCCCAGTTCAAATAGGCCAGCCCCGGCCCCGCCCTGCCCCGTTGCCGGAGCGGTTTTTGTCCGGTGGCATCATCGGACTCGTCGATCTCGTCGGATTGTCCGCCCGTCAGGTCATCTGGTGACATGATTTTACCTGTCATGTGCCAAGCCGGAACGAAGGGGCTGCCCCCTTCGCTGCCCGGTCACGACATCCTAATTTGCCGTGGCACACAATTCACGCTGCTGCGGATAGGTTGCAACACAGCGCAGCTTAAGCTCGTTGACCCGGCCCTTGTCCCCGGCGCGTTCCAGAACCGGAATCAGGAAATGATAGGCCTCCACCGGCCAGTCATAATGGGCGGCAGCCATTTCCATGCCTTCAACAGCCTGCTTTTTCTGACCCATCCGGTTTTGCAGTTCCGCCCGTTCCAGCGCCAGTTGGAATGGCAGAATATCGCCTGCCTCGGGCGGGGAAACGAGATCGATATTCTTAAGCGCAAGACCATATTTTCCCTGATAGGCCCGCAATTTGGAAAAGGCATAACGGGTATAGGCATGATCGGCGGTTTCACCGCTGACAGCGGTGCGCGCCAATGCTTCGAGCTTGCGGAAATTGACCTTGTAGCCTTCCTCAAATTCCGCCTGCTGCAATTCGGCCACAACACGATGGGCGGCAATATAATGATCCAGCAACTCGGCATTGGCGTCCACGGTGCGCATATAATAGGCGTTATTGATGGGGCGGCGGCGCTCCATCGGATATTCGCGTTTCATATAACCCACCAGGGCCACCATGCGGTCCTGCGCATCTTCATGGCGACTGGCAAGCTGATCCTGGATTTTGCCAATCGCATCGCGAAACTCGCTGGTAAACTTGTCCCACAGCGCATTCTGCCCGGTTGGCTGGAACTGGGCAGAGAGCTGCTTTTCAAGCTGATTGCGGGTTGCGAGATGCAGCCTTTCAAAGCTGTCGTCATATTTGCCGACAATGGCAAGAAAACGCAATGATTCCGACGGGTTGTAGCCCGCCTTTGTCATCAGGTCGAGGCCGAGAAAATCGGCTTCCTTTTCAGCCGCACGGTCCCAGACCGGCAACAGAACATCGCGCGAGACAATATCGCTGCCATAAAGCTGGAAAGCCTTGCGAAGCTGGTCATCCCCGCCAGAGCGCGACACGGCATAATCCATTGCCGTAACAAGGTAGGGCCGCAACATGCGCAACAGATTATCGGGCGAATGTTGCAAGGCGACATGGCTGTATTCATGGGCCAGCAAAAACGCCAACTGGTCTTCGGATTGCAAATACTGAAAGGCGGAAAAGTGAATATAAATCGCGCCTTCGGGAACGGCCATCGCGCCCGGCCCGGCATTTGCCAGCAGGTAAACCCGCGCCTTGGGGGCGCCGGCCGGTGCGCCCTGAATGATGCGATCAAGAACCGACTGGGCATAGGCCTGCAATTGCGGAAAATCGGCAATACCAACCGATGATGCCATCACCTTGGTCCGGGCCTTTTTCAGGCCCTCGGTCGTGTCGGTTTTGGCGGCAGGCAGTTTCACCTGGTCGATATATTTGGCATCGTCCGGGATGCTGGACCATAATGGCAGATTGATACCCGTCTGGTTGGTCACACATCCGGCCAAAAACAGCATCGCCGCGCCCGGCCATGCCCATTTGAATTTTTTCATCATGTCCCTGCCCTATTTCTTGCGGCAGGTCGAACGACCGCCCGCCCCACGCCCGGTATTCCCCAATGCCCGGGTCTGATCGGCATCGCAAAAAACCTCGATCACGCCGTCATAGGCGGAAATCCACACTTCGTTGCCATCAACCCAGAAATCCCCCGGCTGGTTCGCAAAGCGAATATGGTGCATGCGCCCGGCAGAAATATCGGTGCCGATATATTCCACCTCGGCAGGAAATTCAGTGCCCGGAATGGATTTGACCATCTTGCGATCACGCCCGGGCGCGTCATATAGGTCAACATCAAGCATCGGCATTTGTACTTCGACGGCAGAACGAACGTTTCCGGCGGCATGTGCCGGTAGTGCCGGGGCCAAAACCCCGCCCGCAAAACAGACAAAAGCCGCCCCAAGCAGCATTCCGGCACGGCGCAAACGCCCGACCGGCAAAACACCGGTAGCAGATTTATTCATGCAGTCCCCCAATTCACATGATTGCCGTCCCAAGGCAATCTCGTTCAATTTTTGCATGAATTTTGGACTATTTCATACTATTCGTTTGCAGGGTTTTTCTTAACCATTAGCCAGCCTGTTGTGCTGCCTGCGCGCGTGCAGCCAGCAGATTTTCAAAATCCTGTTTCAGCGCGGCAAAGGGGGCATCCCAGTTATTGGGCTGTTGCTGGCGGTAAATACGCATGGTGGGGTACCAGGGGCTATCGGCCCGACCCACCATCCAGCGCCAGTCAGTGGTAAAAAGCTGCAACATCCACACCGGCAGTCCCAGGGCCCCGGCAAGATGGGCAGGCGCGCTATCGATGGTGATGATCAGGTCCATTTCCGCCATCAGGGCGGCACTGTCGCCAAAATCACCAATCCGGTCGCCCAGATCGTGGATAAAGGCCGAGGCACCAAGTTTGGCAATATCGCCCCGGCGGTCATCGATCTGGAAACTGAAAAAGGCCGCGCCGGGCTGGCCCATCAACCCCATGAATTTTTCCAGCGGGCAGGATCGATCCCGCGGATTAAGTTTGCCCGCCCAGATAATGCCAACCTTCAGCACAACTTCGCCGACAATACCGCCTAGCGCCATTTTGTGCGGCGGGGTCATATAGGGACTGGCAGAGGCCTGAAACAGCTCCCGTGCGCCAATATTTAACAAATATGGCAAACTCAGAAGCGGGGCGTGCAGGTCAAATTTTGGCGGCTTGGCCCCCTTTTCAATCACCTGGCCCACGCCGGGCACCGTTTGCATGATGCCCAGCATTTCCTTGCGGCATTCCACAATCACATGGGCGGCCTTTTTCGCAACCCGGGGAATGAAACGGGCAAACTGGATCATATCACCAAAGCCCTGTTCGGCCCGCAACAGCAGGGTTTTCCCGCGCAGGTCCGCTTTGCCATCCCATTCCACGGCATCGGGTAACGGGCGTATGGGGTTATCGGCCAGGCGACGGCGCACCTCATAGGCTTTCCAGCCTGCTTCATACTGCCCAAGCGCCAGATAAGCCAGGGAGCGATCCCACAGGGCTTCGGTATAATCGGGGTCAATGGCAAGGGCCTTGTTGAAATAATCAATCGCCTCGGCAAAGCGGTTAAGGTCGCGATAAACCAGCCCGGCATTAAACAGATGGGACTTATCGTTGGTATCACGCGCCAGCGATTGTTCATGCGCCGCCCGCGCTTCGTCAAAACGCATCATTTCGCGCAGGCAGTTACCCATATTGGACCACAGCCCGGCATTGTCAGGCCGCAAGGCAGCTGAGCGACGATAGGCCACCATCGCCGCATCAAACTGCTTGCTTCGCCGCAGGGCCACCCCCAGATTGTTCAAAATATCGGGCTGATCGGGCCGGTTTCGCAAAATCGCGCCATAAAGGGCAATCGCCTCGTCGAGCCGACCTGCACGATGCGCCGCCACGGCACGGGCAAAAATATTATCGCCCGCCACACCGCCACGATGCACCGTCAACTTGCGCGGCTGAGAGGAAATTGTGGTGGCCGCCGGGCTTTTCGCCACAGACGGGGTGTTCCCGTTAGGCGCAATGGCGGCCGCATCATCACCAGGGGCTGGCAATATACCGGTCCCTGCCGAAGCCTTCGGTGCCTGCACAGCGCCAGACGACAAGGATGTATCAGAAGCGGGTAACACCCCGTTGCCCGCCGGAGGCGGATTAACCGAAGATTCCGCCGCCTTGACCTTTATATCTGATGCGCCAGACGAAATACCGTCAGACTTGACATGATCCCGCGCACGCTTGCGCGCCTTTGATTTGGATTTCGCCATTCACCAATCCCCGTCACACCGGTGCCCCGGCTTCCCCCATCGATTTTCAACCGGGACAAAATACCCGGTCTGACGCGCAACGCAAATGGGATAACGCGACAAAACCATTATATCGAGTCGCCTGGCCCGGCTGTCTCCGCCGGTTTTACCGAATAATTATCGGTCCGAGGACCGAATTTCAGGGCAAAATCTCATGAAGTTCGCCTTTAAAACTATTTTCGGAAAGTTCGTTTTAAACAGTTCAGTTATTCGGAACCTTCGGATAGCCTTACTCACAAGGGTAAGCGAATTTGTAACTTTCACGCGATCCGAAAACCGTGATTGGGATATTCGCGCGCCGGTTTCACAACCGGCACAGACAAAAACCCCGATAACAGGGATTACAAAAAAACACCCCCGGAAGACGGATCCGAACCGGAAAAAAACAACCGGCATGATCTGATACCGGCCGGGAGGAAACAAAAACAGGCAAGGCTTAATGGACCGGGAGACATCTATGGCCACAAAGGGAAAGTCCGGCGCATCTGTCGGACGCAAAGTGATTGTGGTGCTTGTCGCATTGCTGGTAGTTGGATTTGCCGCAATGATGAGCATCCAGGCAGTATCGCAGCGCGATGCCATGATCGATTTGATGTATCGTGAATCTGTCAAAAAAACCGAAATGCTGTCCACTGCCGTTCAGGCGGGCTTCATTGCGATGGATGCCAATTCGATTGAAAAGGAATTTCGCAAGCTGACTGACAGTGCTGACAGCGAATTGGCCAGTTTGCAGGCCAACATGCCCGATGGCACCAATATTGCCCAGTTTCAGGCCGAAAACATGCAGACTTATGACCTGAAAGCTCTGATCGAACCGTATCTGCCCAAACTGGAAAACAAGGACGTTGTCAGCTTTGTCACGGATGGCGCGGTTATCGTTGCGGCCCCGATTACCAAATATTCCAAACGCAAAGACGAAGATGTTTATCGCGGTATGCTTCTAACCGCCTGGAGCCTGGAAAATGTCCGGGCCTCGGTAACGAAAGCCGTCATGATGCAGCTTGCCCTGGCGGCGATCATTCTGATCGTTTTGCTGGGGGCGACTTGGTTTGTTCTGCGCGGTCAGATATTGGTCCCCTTGCGCAAAATCAATGCCGTCATGACCGAACTGGCACATGGCAACCTGCAAATTGACATTCCGGGCCTGCAACGCCGCGATGAAATTGGCGAAATGGCGGGATCGGTTGAAGTTTTCAAAAAAAATGCCATTCGCGTCAGCCAGTTGGACCGCGAACGTGAAAACGAACGCCAGCGTGCCGAGCAACAGCGCCAGGAAACAATGCACAATCTGGCGGGCCGGTTTGAACATACCGTTCTGGGGGTTGTGGACGGGGTTTCAGGGGCATCCCATGAAATGCAACAGGTTGCCCAAAGCATGGTCGCCGCCGTTCACCAGAACGAGGCGGGCTCGCAAGCCGTTGTTTCGGCAGTAGACCAGGCCAATCGCAGTGTCGAAACCGTCGCCAGTGCGGCCGAGGAACTGGCGCGATCGATCCAGGAAATCAGCGCGCGGGTCAATGACACATCGACCATTACCGAACGCGCGGCGACCGAAGCCAGCCGCGCCAACGAAATGGTGCAGGGGCTGGATGTTTCGGCGCAAAAGGTGGGCGAAGTGGTTCAGATCATTCAGGCCATTGCCGAACAAACCAACCTTCTGGCCCTCAATGCCACCATCGAGGCCGCCCGTGCGGGCGATGCCGGCAAAGGTTTTGCCGTGGTTGCCAACGAGGTGAAAAACCTTGCCAACCAGACAGCAAGGGCAACCGAGGATATTTCAGCCCAGATTTCAGGCATTCAGGGGTCCACACAGGATACCGTCAGCGCCATTGACGGCATCACCCGCATCATCCATGACCTGAATGAAATTTCAGCCGAGGTCGCCGCTGCCGTGCAACAACAGGGCAGTGCCACCAGTGAAATTTCCAATTCGGTTCAGCAGGCCGTGACCAGCACCCAGGAAGTCACCGCCCATATCCAGGACATGCAGGATGCCGCCAGCCAGACCGGCCAGGCCGCCCGGCAGGTTCTGGATGCGTCGGAAAAACTGGGGTCGCAATCGGGTACATTGCGCAGCGAGGTCAGCAATTTCCTGCGTGATGTGCGCGAAAGCTGACCAGGATTTCGCAAGAAAACAAGGCAACGACACCAAAGGCATCCGCGCAAATGGCGGGTGCCTTTGCCTTATCGGACGGGCAAGTCCAAATACGTTATCGCAGCGGCGGCCGGGTCGCCGCATTTTCATCAAGACGCATCATGACTTTATCATCCAGCGCGACATAACCCAGCTTGCGATAAACCGGGTGCATATCGCGGGTTGCCAGCAACCAGCGGCGCACGCGGCGCATACCGGGGTGGTCATGCAGGGCGGAAACCAGTTTCACCGCAATGCCGCGACGGCGATAAGCTTCATCAACAAAAACATCGGCAATATAGGCCACCGAAATATTATCGCTGACAACGCGCGCGAAACCGACCTGGCGGCCATCACAAAAGGCACTGGCGCAAACAGATTTTTCCACCGAAGTCTCAAATTCGCCGCGCGAACGGTTCATCGCCCAGTAGGAATCTTTGATAAACCCGTAGCAATAATCGAGGTCAACCCGGTGGCGATCGCAGGTGATTTCAATCAAAGACTGGTCTTCCATGAATCAGGTCCAGACATGTCAAACAGGGAACAGGCCGGGCCGCATAAGACAGCCCGCGCCCCATCCTATTTCAAAACAAGCGCCACGGTAAGACCTATGATCGCCGCCCATAACAGCAGGCCATTCAGCGTCGCACCGACACCTTTACCGCGACGCGCCATCGACGCAACCGTTTCGGGATGCAGTTTAAGGCCCTGTTCGGTCAGAACGCCTGATGCACGTTCTGCCGCCTCGATCACACGGGGAAGACGGCGCAACATGGTACCCGCCTGGCGGGCGGCTTCGGCCATTTTGGCTTCGGGGCCCAGATTGTCGCGCATCCATTCCTCGATTAACGGACGTGACAGGTTCCACATATTTTCGTTGGGATTAAGAATACGCGACAACCCCTCGGCCACGATCATGGTTTTTTGCAGCATCAAAAGCTGGGGCTGGGTTTCCATGCCAAAGGTTTCCGTCACCTGAAACAACTGGCCCAGCAAACGCCCGACCGAAATATCGGCCAGTTCCTTGCCCAAAATCGGCTCGCCAATTGACCGGCACACCTGTTGAAAATTTTCCAGCGATTGATGACGCGGCACATAACCGGCCTCGAAATGGATTTCGGCCACCCGGCGATAATCGCGGGTTAAAAAGCCCAGCAGCATTTCGGCCAGATAAAGCCGCGTTTGCCGGTCCACCCGGCCCATAATGCCAAAATCAACAACACTGACGCGCCCGCTTTCATCAACAAACAGGTTGCCCGGGTGCATATCGGCATGGAAAAAACCATCGCGGAAAACCTGCTGAAAAAAGGCAGCCGCCGCCTTTGCCAGCAATTCGGTCCGGTTAATGCCCATATTGTCCAGCGCCTCGACATTGTCGATGCGCACACCACGCACCCGTTCCATTGTCAGAACATGCTGGGCGGTTCGCTCCCAATCAATTTCCGGAATGTAATAGGTCGGATCATCCTTGAAATTGTCGCGAAACTCGGATGCTGCGGCGGCCTCATAGCGGAAATCCATTTCCATCTTAACGCTGTCTTCCAGCGTTTTGATGGTTTCAATCGGCTTTAAGCGACGCAGGCGTGGCTGTGTCCATTCAACAATTTCGGCAAACCAGTAAAACAGGTCCAGATCGCGGCCAAAACGCCGTTCAATATCGGGGCGCAATACCTTGACCGCAACGTCGCGACCATCGGATGTGGTGGCAAAATGCACCTGTGCAATCGAGGCGGCGGCCACCGGCGTTTCGTCAAATTCGGCAAACAGAGTGTTAAACGGCGCTTCAAGCTGGCGCGAAATCAGCCGTTTGGCAATATCGGCGGAAAAAGGCGGCAAGCGGTCCTGAAGCGAGGAAAGGTCGGCTGCCACGTCCTCGCCAATCAGATCGGCACGGGTGGCAAGGGTTTGCCCCAGCTTGATAAAGGCCGGGCCCAGTTCTTCGAGTGCGCGGGCCAGTCTTTTGCCCGGCGGCAGGCTGGAGCCCCCCGAAAAGGGTGCCGTCAAACGCGCCAGAACCGCCAGAAATTTGCCCCCCGGCACCAGATCAAGCGGAAACAGGGCATCATGGCGCGCCAAAGTCCGCGCCATGCCAATCAGGCGGAAACTGTTACGAACAAAGCGAATCATTTAACCAGAACCTCAGATTCGCCAACCGGAATGAATGGCGGCGATCCCGCCGGACAAATTGCGATAGCGCACCCGGCCAAAGCCTGCTTCGCGGATCATGCCAGCAAACGTTTCCTGATCGGGAAACTGGCGGATACTTTCGGCCAGATACTGGTAAGCCTCGCGGTTGCCCGCCACAAACCGGCCAATTTCAGGCAGCAGCTTAAAGGAATACATATCGTAGATTTTATCGAAACCCGGCACAATCACCTTGGAAAATTCCAGGCACAGGAATCGGCCGCCCGGTTTAAGCACCCGGTAGGCTTCGTTCAAGGCTTCCTGAATGCGGGTCACATTGCGAATGCCAAAGGCAATGGTATAGGCATCCATCGACTGGTCGGGCAGCGGCAATTTCTGCGCATCGCCCACCATCCAGTCGATATTTTTAAGCAGGCCATGATTGGCCGCGCGGTCCCGACCGACATGCAACATTTCATAATTGATGTCGCATACCGTAACAGCACCCCCGCCATTTTTCAGGAATCGAAAAGCAATATCACCCGTGCCACCGGCCACATCAATCAGGTGCATGTCGGGGCGCGGCTTCAGTTCGTTGATAAAACTGTCTTTCCACAAGCGATGGATGCCACCGCTCATAAGATCGTTCATCACATCATATTTGGACGCGACCGTGTCAAACACCTCGCGCACCATGGATGCCTTTTGGTTTTCCGGCACATCGCGGAAACCAAAGTGGGTTGTTTTTTCGCCGGTTTCGCCCGCGGCTGGGCCTTGATGCTTGCTCATGGCCGGAAAATAGCGCAGCCGCCGCCCGCCCGCCAGTGGAAAGCGGCACTTTTTAGAAATATCCTGTTGAAGGGCGGATGTTTCTGCTAAGGAAAAATAACGTCACCCTGATATCTAAAATCACCACAAACAGGATCTGCCATGAGCTGTATGGTCAAAATATGCGGAATCAACACTGAGGATGCGGTTATTGCAGCCATGAGTGCCGGGGCGGATGCCCTGGGTTATGTGTTTTTCCCGCCCAGCCCCCGGCACATTTCGCTTAAGGGTGCTGCCACCCTGACCGAACGTGTGCCCGACAGCATTTTGAAAGTTGGCCTGTTTGTCGATGCGGGCAACGAAGCCATTGCCAATGCAGTAAAAGCGGGCCACCTGGATGTGATCCAGCTTCATGGCAGCGAAACACCGGACCGCGTGAAGGAAGTGCAGGACGTTTTGGGCCTGCGCGTGATGAAGGCCATTTCCGTTAGCACCGCCGAAGACCTGGACCGCGCGGCTGAAACCTATGACGGCGTGGCCGACTTCCTGCTGTTTGATGCCAAACCGCCCAAAGACAGCACCCTGCCCGGTGGCAATGCCGTCAGCTTTGACTGGACGCTTCTGGCCGGGCGTGACTGGAAAAGCAACTGGATGCTGGCCGGTGGCCTGACCCCCGACAATGTGGCCGAAGCCGTTGAAATTTCCAACGCCCCGTGGGTGGATGTTTCATCCGGGGTGGAGCGCACGCGCGGCGTAAAGGATGCACGCAAGATCAATGCCTTTATTCGGGCCGCCAAAGGATATTGATGGCCAAAGCAGATAAAACCGCCCCCTGACCGAGATAAATGTCCGGGGGCGGTTTTTTGTTGATCCCGTCTCGCAATGATTGCCATCATCCATAAATTATTGTTTTCTCAAGTACGCCCTTCCCACCTTAACGTTCTGGGCGCATTTTTGATGCGACATCAATGCCATAGCCGGAGTTTTCCTGAATGAATGCGCCATTGCGCCAACGCTGTTCGGATATATTGCGTGCCAGGGTGCGCAACGAACCGGTCACGATGGTGGTACATGTGGCGTTGTCGCTGCTGATTGTCATCAATGTCGCATCGGTGGTGATGGACACTGTCGAACCCTTTGCCCGCAACCATATCGACTGGTTCTGGGGCATTGAAATTATTTGTAGCGCAGCCTTTAGCGTCGAATATCTGCTCAGAATCTGGAGCGCACCGGAGGATGACCGTTTTAGCGGGCGATTTGGTCGCTTGCGCTATATCGCAAGCCCGATGGCCCTGGTTGATCTGATCTCGATTTTACCGGTTTTTCTGCTGTTGCTGACCAGCATTGATTTGCGTTTTATCCGCATCATGCGGTTGCTGCGCCTGTTGAAATTTACCCGTTATTCCCACGGAATGGACCTGCTGACAACGGTTCTGCGCCAGCAACTGGGCATGTTGGGGGCTGCCAGTTCCGCCCTGGCCTGCTTTCTGATTTTAAGTTCCGGGGCGATTTATCTGCTTGAACACCAGGTGCAGCCCGAAACCTTCGGCAATTTGCCCAAAACCCTGTACTGGTCAATCATTACCCTATCCACCGTGGGCTATGGCGATGTTGTGCCCGTTACGGCTGGCGGCAAAGTTCTGGCTGCCATCATCGCCCTGAGCGGCATTGGCATGGTTGCCGTGCCAGCCGGTATTCTGGCATCGGCATTCAGCAGCGAATTGCGCCGCCGCGAGGAAACCTATCGCCAGACCGCCACCCAGCATATGCAAGGCGGACTGCACCTGACCGATGCCATGCGCGAACGGTTGCAAAACCACCAGGAAGAACTGGGTTTAACCGATGAACAGGCCGAAATGATTATTAATGATGTGCGCGAAGTGCATCGCGGGCATATCGTCGATGATACGCTGTTTTGCCCGCATTGCCGCAAACCGCTGCGCATCGAGGTTTCGGACCGTTCACGCAACCGTTAAACGGCTTTTTGCAATAACGGGTTCAAAAGCCTTGACGTTATAAAAAAGCCCGCGCATAGTTTGCCCATGAAAACACAGGACATGACCCAAAACCGCATTGCAAATCGTTGGTGGTGGCGCGCTTAAAGCGGGCGGCCAACCCATGTCTTGATCATTTTACCGGCCGCCTGATTTTGCAGGCGGTTTTTTGTTTTCAGTCATCTTCCATGTCTTTCTGAAAAACGATCTCCGTCTGTGGCAGTGCCCCACAACAGGAGACAACCCGTGACCACCCCGACCCAGCCAGCCCGCCTCTCGCAGCCTTCACGTCAGGATGATGAAGCTCCGCGCGATTATCACTATGTCACCGATGGCGGCATTCGCATTGCGCGCCGTGAAACCAACATTATGTATGAAAACGCCACCGCCGGACTGATTGACAGTCTTGATAGCGCCAAGGGTGTTTTGCTGTCATCGTCTTACGAATTTCCCGGGCGTTATTCACGGTGGGACATGGGGTTTTCCCAACCCCCGCTGGAACTGACCGGGCGGGACCGGGGCTTTGCCATTCATGCCCTTAATGAACGCGGTCAGGTATTGCTGCCTGCCATTGCCCCGATTTTGGAAAATCATCCGCATATCGAAGGTTTCACGCTGGGCGATGAGGGTATTTTTGGCACCGTGGGCCAGCCTGCCAAATGGTTTGCCGAGGAAGAACGCAGCCAGCAGCCCAGCCTGTTTTCGGTGGTGCGGATTTTGCGCGACCTGTTTGCCCATGCGGGCGACGAACGGCTGGGGCTGTATGGCAGCTTTGGCTATGACCTGGCCCTGCAATTTGAACAGATCGCCCTGAAACAGGACCGGCCCGCCGACCATAAAGACCTGCATTTATACCTGCCCGACAGCATCATCACCGTGGATCACGCGGCCCGCCGTGCCGTGCGCCTGGATTACGATTTCACCATCACCCGCGGCGAAACCACCCAAAGCACCCAGGGGCTGGACCGCAAGGGTGCCGCGCATCCGCCCTCACGCGGGGCCAACCATACGGCCCGAAACGACATGGCCGAGGGCGAATATGCCGCCATTGTCGATGATGCCAAACCGCGTTTTGCGCGCGGCGAGCTGTTTGAAGTGGTGCCATCACGGGTGTTTCGTACCGCCTGCACCACGCCCCCATCGGAAATTTTCCGCCGTCTGAAACGGCGCAACCCGGCCCCTTATGGCTTTTTGATCAATCTGGGGCATGGCGAACATTTAATTGGGGCATCGCCGGAAATGTATGTGCGCGTTACCGGCAAACGCGTTGAAACCTGCCCGATTTCGGGCACCATTGCGCGCGGCCGCGATGCGATCGAGGATGCGGAAAATATCCGGACCCTGCTGAATTCGGCCAAGGAAGAATCCGAACTGACGATGTGCACCGATGTGGACCGCAACGACAAGGCACGCGTGTGCAACCCCGGTTCGATCCGTATTATTGGCCGCCGCCAGATTGAAATGTATTCCCGGCTGATCCATACCGTGGACCATGTGGAAGGCAGGCTTCGCGACGGATTTGATGCGCTGGATGCGTTTTTGACCCATTGCTGGGCCGTCACCGTAACCGGTGCCCCCAAACGGGCGGCCATGACCCATATTGAAAATGTCGAACGCAGCCCGCGCGCCTGGTATGGCGGGGCAATTGGCGCTGTTTTGTGCAATGGCGACCTTAATACCGGCCTGACATTGCGTACCGTGCGCTTGAAACAGGGCATTGCCGAAGTGCGCGCCGGGGCAACGTTGCTGTATGATTCAGAATCCGCCGCCGAAGAAGCCGAAACCGTGCTAAAGGCATCGGCGATGATTGATGCCATCACCCGCCCGGATACTGATCACGTCAGCGATGACCCCACCCGGTCGGGCATTGGCAAACGGGTTTTGCTGATTGATCACGAAGACAGCTTTGTACAAAATCTTGCCAGCTATATCCGTGCAACCGGGGCCGAAACCCTGACCATGCGACCTGGCTTCCCTGATGAAGTGTTTGATGATTTCCAGCCCGACCTGGTGTTTTTATCGCCCGGTCCGGGCCGACCGGATGATTATGGCCTGCGCGGCAATATTGAACGCGCCCTGGCACATGGCCTGCCGGTCTTTGGCGTGTGCCTTGGCCTACAGGGGATTGTCGAATTTTTTGGCGGGTCGCTGGGGCAGTTGGATACGCCGATGCACGGCAAACCCTCCAAGGTGCATTTGCAAACCGGCGACCCGCTATTTGCCGGACTACCGGAACATGTCGTTGTCGGGCGCTATCATTCGCTGTTTGCCAACCCGGAAACCCTGCCCTCCGACCTGATCGTGACGGCCAAAAGCAGCGATGGCGTGATTATGGGCATTCGTCATAAATCCCTGCCCATCAGCGCAGTGCAGTTCCACCCCGAAAGTCTTTTGACCCTTCAGGGCGAAGCCGGGATGCACATGATTGCCAATCTGTTGCGCCATCCAATGGGCCGCCCCGGCGACAAAGAAATTGATGAAACCGATAAAGCAGACAAAGCCGCATAACACAGACATGTGCCGTTTAGCACCCTGCCAAGCGGCATCATACGCCAGCCTCCCCCACCACCGGTCCCCCCTGAGACCCCGGTGGTTCCCTCCAGCGACCATGCGGCACTTTGCATGGTCGTTTTTTTTATCCCGGCTATCCTTTTTCGGCTCAGTCCTCGTCATCGCCAAGGGTACCGTCCACCACGCTGTAATCGGGCGGCGGGGTGCGGCGGAAGGCATCGGGATTGCCTTTCTTTTTATCGCGGATGGTGCGGAAAAGCTGACGACCGTGAAACGGCACCGGCTTTTCTTCGGTCGGGCCACCAGCGCGCACCGGGCGCGGGGCAAAACGGCCCAGGGTGATCAGGCGGTCATACATCACGATATTGGCGGCAATGGCGACATTGATGCAAAATTTCATCGGGATTTTCAGGATGAATTCACAATGTTCCTGGGTTTCAGGCGACAGATCGCCCCGTTCCGGACCAAAAACATAGGCTGCGCGCGCCGGGTGTTTAAAACTGGGCAGTTCGATGGCGTCAGGTGTCAGTTCCACCCCCACCAGCGTGCAGCCTGTCGGCAACATCATATTATCCAGGTTGGGGAAATGGTAATAGGGCATCTGTTCGGATGCCTTGGAGGTATCCGTTCCGTGCGGGGACTCCGTTTCAAAATCCGCATCGACGGTAAAGGCAAAGCTGGCACCAAAGGCATGGGCGGACCGAAACAGCGTGCCAACATTCAAGGGTTTGCTGGCCCCCTCAATCCCGATTCCAAAATAACCGCGCATCATATTCCTCCGTGCTGCACGCCTTGTGCGCTTTCACACACTCCAAAATAAAAAATTGCCCCCCGGCTATAGCCCGAAGCCCCCGACGGATCAAGCAAAGGCGGCAAACATGACAAAACAGCCCGCAACACCAAGATGTCGGAACATATGGCATGCCACATCGTTACATGACCAGTTAACGAGGTGGAAATAACACCCTTTGGTGTGAAAGTCCCGTTATCCGAGACGAAAAACGCACACTCCCAAATGACAGGAGATCCACAATGAATTGGGATCAAATCGAAGGTAAATGGAAACAGTTGCGCGGCAATGTCAAAGAACAATGGGGCAAACTGACAGAAGACGATATTGATTTCATTGATGGCAACCGCGACCAGCTTGTCGGTAAAATTCAGGAAGCCTATGGCATTGAACGCGAAGAAGCCGATCGTCAGGTCAGTGATTGGTTTGATCGCCTTTAACACGGTTTTCATCCGGCCCGATCCCCCAGGCCCGACATCCTGTGGGCCGGAAACCAAAGACCGCAATAATTTTTGCGGCATCCCCCTAACCCCTTTTTGCGCATCCCCCTGCGCGAAAAGGGGTTTTCATATCTGGCAAGGATGTTAAAAATCACTGGCAACGGAATAATAGGATTTCAGGTTGGAAAATGGCAGTTTCATCGCCCTGTATCGGCATCTGCGAACTGGATTCAGAAAAACAGGTCTGCACCGGGTGTTTTCGTCACATCGATGAAATCGGCGCGTGGCGCACAGCCAGCGACGGCCAGAAAAAACGCATTATACAACAGGCACGCACGCGCAAAAAACAGTTTGAAAAGAACTGAGAAAATTCGCCCTGCACACCGACATCACATAATCAGACTTAATCCGAATTGTAATGCAGATCGGTATCGACAGAGGCCAGGGGTGCTGTGGTCGGGATCACAATGCGAAACGTCGTTCCCTCGCCTTCAACACTATTGACCGTGATCTCGCCCATCAAAACCCGGTTCACAACATTTGCCACCACGCTCAGGCCAAGGCCACTGCCACCCTTGTTCCATTTGGTGGACCAAAAAGGTTCAAAGATACGGTCTGAATATTCCGCCGGAATTCCCACCCCGTCATCCACAATCTCGATACAAATCGTATCGCGGGTCAGGGGAAAGGCCCGGACCGAAACCAACCCCGACTTGCGCCCGGCAAAGGCATGAATTTTGGCATTTTGCAAAAGATTCAAAATGACCTGGTCAATCGCGCTGGGATAGCTCTCCAGTATCAGGCCACTCGGGCAGCTTTTGCGTACGATGATGCCGGATTTCCGAAATTCAGGCCGGACGGTTTCAAGCAGCGAGTTTAACACACTTGCCAGGTCAAACTTGCGGCGGCTTTGGGTGCTCTGGTCAACGGCGGTGCGTTTGAAATGACCAATCAGGGCAACCGCGCGCTCGATATTGGACTGCGCAATCCGGCACCCGCCCTTAAGATGTTCCAGATGTTCCTCGACCGTGCTGCGCCTGATTTGCGATGACCGGAAGGCCGTTCCCAATTCGTCCACATCTTCGGAAAGGGCGGAAACCGTGGTGAGCGCATTGCCAATCGGCGTGCGCAATTCATGGGCGACACCAGCCACAATCCGGCCCAGTGACGCCATCCGCTGAACTTCCAGCAATTGCGCATCAATACGTTTTTGCACATTGCGGGTTTGCCGCCATTTGACAAAATAATGCGCCCCGACCCAGGATAACAGACCGCTTAACAGCACCCAGATCGCGACAAAAATGAAATCGCGTTTTTCAAAGGCTGTCAGACGACTGTCCAAACTGACCGAGCCTAAAATCAACAGGCCATTATCCTCGATCTGGCGTGCAATCAGCGCCCCGCCCGCGATAATGCCCGACAGCGGCAAATGACGTACCGTATAAAGCGTGCCGTCATATTCAAAAACGGCGTTGCCTTTTTCACCTTGCAGTTTTTGCCACAATACAGGGTCACTTTTTGCCAGGGTGTTCCCGTTTTCCTTCATAAAGCCCCAAAGTTCCGACCTTGGTTTACCGGCCAGCCAGTAGCCATCATTATTCAAAAGAGTCGTTTGAACATTGCGGGGCGCAAAATAACCAAATTCACCCAATATGTTTGACACATCGACATTAAAAACCAGATAACCTTCCTTCTGGCCCGACTTGCCAAGTATTTGCGAGATCAAACGCACCGTTGGCCGCCACGGCACTTCGACCTTGCCATTTTCAACATTGAGATCCAGCGCCGAGATATAAACCTCGTCTGCCGTAATTTTTGTGGCCCGCTGGTAATAATAACGGTCGGACTTGTCCTGCAAATCCTGGTCGGGAATGCGCACAACGCCATCGGCTGTGTGGTCCACCCGCACAACCTCCCGGCCATTGGTACCAAGAATACGGGCCTGGAAAATATCGGGAAGCTGTTTGACGATCACCGAAAGGTGCTGAGCTGCTGACTGATCATCGGTTAAATAATTCCGGATGTCTTCGGTTTCCGCAGCGATCAGCAATTGTTGCTCGAAACTGATAAAGGCGTTGTAAAGAACATTCTCGCGACGGTTTGTAAAACGTTCCAGCACCAGTTCACGATCTTCACGCACGGATTTCTGTTCTGCCTGATACCAGCCCAGAAGGCCGGCCCCCAAAAGCAGCGAACAGAACAAAAAAATCAGCCCGAAAACCCACCAGAAACGCAAAGATAACAAGGTATTGTGCAAAGTTCCGGCGCGAGAACGCAAACCTTCCTGTGCCCGTCTGATCATGGCACGACGGGCCGTTGTCATGAGGCGAATACCCTGGAAAGATCCCAGTCTTTTTCCCAGGATAGAAAATCATCTTCCGGCATCGGGCGAGCATATAAAAAGCCCTGCACGTATTTTACGCCGATAAAGCGCAAAATCTGATGCTGTTCGACCGTTTCCACCCCTTCAGCCAGGACTTCCAGCCCCAGATTATCGGCAATGGTCTGGGTGGAGGCCGCAATACTTTGCCGTGCTGTCACCACCTGCAGGGGGCTGACAAAGGAACGGTCAATTTTTACCTCGTCAATCGGCAGGCGATCCAGATAACTCAGCGAGGAAAAACCGGTGCCAAAATCATCCAGCGACAGGCGGAAACCGGCTTCTTTCAGGGTGGAAATAACCGTAATGCCCTCGCGCGCGCTTTGCATGGCAAAGCTTTCGGTAATTTCAAATTGAAGGTTTTCCGGCCCCAGTTGCGCATCACGCACACGGGACAATAACCGGGGGACAAACCCGTTCTGATTGATATCGGAAACCGAAAGATTAAGCGAAACCCGCACTTCGGACAGACCAAGCTGTTGGCGACGTTGTACAAAGCGCCCCGCCGCCGCCACCGCCTGAAAGGTCAGTTCCGAAATAAGGCCGCTTTTTTCCGCCAGGGGAATAAAATGTGCCGGTGAAACCGGTTCGCCTTCAAATGTCCAGCGGGCCAGAATTTCCATACCCGAGAGGCCGCCGTTTGCCAGTTCGATTTGTGGCTGAAAATGAAAAGTGATCTCGCCATTGCGCAGGGCATCGTGCAGACCGCTGCGCAATTGAACCGACCGGGCAATATTGTCTTGCAGGTCCGGGGTATACAGCATGGCTTTGCCGGGTGTTTTTTGTGCCGCACGCAGCAATGTTGTCCGCACCGCACGGTCCACGGCAACGGATTCATGGTTTTCAACACCCTCCCGCACCACGCCAATGGTCGCGGAAAGAGTAATGCTGTTTCCATCAATTAAAATGGGTTTTTCAAAAACCGACAACAGGCTGGTTTCGTCAATGCTGCAATTTTCATCAATCACGGCAAGGCGAAATTCCCCCAGACGGGCGACAAAAACATCATCGCCAATCATGTCTTTCATCCGCGCATGAACCGCCATGATCAGCCGGTCGACAAATTCCGTGCCAAAGGCCACGGCAAATTGCGGGGCTTCGTCAATCAAAACCAGGGCGACATGGCAATGCCGGTCATCCATATCGATAATATCGTACAGCTTGCGAAAATAGGCATTCTGATTGGGAATACCGAGTTTCTGATCAACAAAGGCCAGTTCATCAAGACGCTTGAGCAAGGCAAGATTTTCAAAACATAGCGCCAGATTGCCCGAAAACAGCCTTAACAGCGAGATGGCATCATTATTGACCCGGCCCGCATGTTCAAAATAAACCAGCAATTCCCGGTCACGATTGGCTGCAAAGCGCATGGCAACGCTGTTACCAATCAAAACGGGTTCGTGACTGTCAAAGGGCAACGTGCATAGCGAAGCGATATCAATACCGGGGATACTGGAAATATCCAGCCCCACCTGATCACGAAACCGTCCCAGCCCGGCAATGATCGGCAGGCGCATCAATGTATCACTGCCTTCCTGCGCCGGGCCGATGGCACAAATGGCCCCTTCGGGTTCCAGATGCAACAGGGCGGCAAGCTGCACAAGCACCCCCTGCGCAAACAGATCAAAGCTGCGGCGACTATAAAGATCGCGCGTGCTTTTAATGATCAGTTCCAGCCCGTTGCGCGTTTGTTCAAGAGTATTGATGTAATCATAAGCACGGATAGAGGCGGTCAGGGTTGTGATCAGTCTTGTGCGCGTCAGTTCGTCCTTGGTGCGGTAATCATTAATGTCATAATCCCGGATGATCCGGCTTTCGGGGGCATAACCGGGATGACCGGTGCGCAAAATAATCCGGGTTTTGATATGCCCCTGTTCACGCAATTTGCGCACCAGATGCAGCCCGGCATGTTCCTCTTCCATCACGACATCCAGAAGAATCACCGCAATACCCGACACGGAATTGAAAATCCGTTCCGCCTCGGCACCGGAATGGGCATGGATCAGTTCAAGCGGGCGATCCAGAATGGCAACTTTGCGCAAGGCAAATTCGGTCGCCTCGTGGACATCAGGATCGTCATCCACCACCAGAATTTTCCAGGACGAAATCGTCGAGGGCAGCAGGGAATCATCTATAAAATCGTGTTGACCCGCACCATTTTCAGCCCCCTCATCGGCGCCGTCGAAAATTTCAATAAAATCATTTTCGTTGTTATCCACTTTATCCCGATCCCCTTAAAGCCTTCAAATGCCTGCCAACGGGACGTCCCTCCCCAGGGAATAAAAATCGGCCTCCATCAGCCTGCCTTGTATGTTCGATCTGCAAATTGGAATCAGGGCGTCAAACCTGCTATGTCCGAAACACGGCTTTTCCCTTAACCAATTGATTATCAATCAACAGATTTAGTGCATAAACGAGACTTGGTCCTTTCAAGCCATCCACCCCCTTTACCCTTTATGCCCCGTTTGCCCCTGGAAAAGCCCGTTGTGTCATCAATCAGCCCCAATCATCCCCTGCCAACACTGTCTGTCCATTTCGTAATTCAGGCTTATCTGATATTACATTGGGACGATCGACACGCTTAACAACCACTGGCCGAGTAAAACACCTGCAGCGTCTCCTTATAGGCAAGGTTACTGCAAAAACTTTCAACTTCAAGAGGTAAAATGGAACAGGATCCCGTTGCGCCCGCCAATGATGCCGCCAGTTTGCGTCGCCTGATGCGCAGAGCCCCCGAAGCAACCCTGGCGACCCTTGCCCATGACCACAGCCAGGTTGCCAATGGTTGGCCTGTGACCTCGATGGTGCAACCGGTGATCGATATGGACGGCACGCCGGTTATGCTGATTTCGGAACTGGCCGATCATACCCGACACATTCAAAATAACCCGCGTGTTTCGCTGTTATTTCGCCCCTTTTCATCTTGGGACACCCGGGACGAAGCATCGGAAACAGGCCGCGATAAACCGGTGACAGATACCCAGCGCCTGACGGTTTTTGGGACGGCGCGCAAAATGGAAGATCACAGGATCAAACGACGCTACCTTGCCATTCAACCCGCAGCCGCCCTTTATGCCGGTTTCGCCGATTTTGCCTTTTACCGGATCGACATTGAAGCCGCCTATTGGGTCGGCGGATTTGGCAAACAGCGCCGCCTGCGTGGCGACCAATTGCGATGCCCCGTCGCAGACAGCCTGATTGCGAACCATGACACACTAATCGATATGCTGCAGGGAAAGCAGCCGGAACTTACCGGACAAATCGTGCCGTTGCATGGCCCGGAAAATTGCGACTGCGAAACAAACTGGAAACCGGTTACAATCGACTGTGACGGCGCGCATTTCGCTTGTAACGATACAATACTGCGAATCGAATTTCCTCATACAATTTTCAGCGTGGAAGATGCGCAAAACATTCTGGTGAAAATGGGCCAGAAAAAGAACGAAATCCAGACATAAAACGGCGGTTTTCCGGCAGTTTCAGCATATGTGAACATGCCATTTTCATATTCGACAAAAGCGGGAAAAATGCGGGTTATTTGACCAAAGCAGCGGTTGCTTTTGCCATGCCATTGTAACAATATGTCGCAATGTCAGGGACCCACCCCACGGGTTACTTTCATATTTGCTCTTTTAAACCCCAGACTTTCGTTCCCACTAGGAGAGATCCGTGCTGCAATCAGGACCCGTTGTCAGCCGTGTAGGCCTTGAAAAACATGGCCTCAAAAACCTTGGCGCCGTTCACTGGAATTTGGACGCTGCCGGCCTTTATGAACATGCCATCCGCCGTTCGGAGGGCAAAATTGCCAAAGGGGGTGCCTTTGTCGCCCTGACCGGCGAACATACCGGTCGCTCCCCGCAGGACCGTTATATTGTCGAAGAGGAATCGGTTAAGGCCGACATTGACTGGGGCGATGTGAACCGCCCGGTTTCCCCGGAAGTATTTGAGCGCATGTATCAGAAAATTCGCGCCTATTTTCAGGGAACCGAATTGTTCGTGCAGGATTGTTATGCCGGTTCCGACCCGCAATTCCGCCTGCCGGTGCGCATTGTCAATGAAAATGCCTGGCACAACCTGTTTGTGCGCAACATGTTCATTCAGCCGCCCAAAGAAGACCTGCGCGATTTTGACCCCGGCTTTACCATTCTCCATGCGCCGGGCCTTCAGTCCGACCCGGAAACGGACGGCACCCGCTCCGATGTTTTCGTCATGGTCAGCTTTGAGCGTAAAATGGTGCTGATCGGTGGCACCTGGTATGCGGGCGAAATGAAGAAATCGATCTTCTCTGTCCTCAACCACATCCTGCCAGCCAAAAACGTTTTGCCCATGCACTGCTCGGCCAATATTGGCCCGAACGGCGATACCGCTGTATTCTTTGGCCTGTCTGGCACCGGTAAAACCACCCTCTCGGCCGATGCGTCGCGCACCCTGATCGGCGATGACGAACATGGCTGGGGCGAGGATGGCGTCTTCAATTTTGAAGGCGGCTGCTATGCCAAGGTGATCAAACTGTCCAAAGAGGCAGAACCGGAAATTTACGCCACCACCCAGACCTTCGGGACGGTTCTGGAAAATGTTGTCATGAACAAGCAAACCCGCGAGCTTGATCTTGATGACCAGCGCCATACCGAAAATACCCGCTCAAGCTATCCGATCGAATTCATTCCCAATGCGTCGAAAAGTGGCCGGGGCGGGCATCCGAAAAACATCGTCATGCTGACCTGTGATGCCTTTGGCGTTTTGCCGCCAATTGCCAAGCTCAGTTCGGCCCAGGCAATGTATCACTTCCTGTCGGGTTATACCGCCAAGGTTGCCGGTACCGAAAAAGGTGTCAAGGAACCAACCGCAGCATTTTCCGCCTGCTTTGGCGCACCTTTCATGCCGCGTCATCCCTCGGTTTACGCCAAACTGCTGGGTGAGCTGATTGAAAAGCACGGTTCGGACTGCTGGCTGGTCAATACCGGCTGGTCCGGTGGCGGTTTTGGTGAAGGGGCACGCATGAAAATCGGCTATACCCGTGCGCTTCTCAATGCCGCACTGAATGGCGATTTGAAAAACGTTCCGTTCGCAACCGATCCGTTCTTTGGCCTGTCCTATCCGACCGAATGTGGCGATGTTCCGGCAAGTGTTCTTAACCCGCGTGAAAGCTGGGCCAACAAGGCAGCCTATGACAAAGCCGCTGCCAACCTGACGGCACGTTTTGAAAAGAACTTTGCCAAGTTTGAAGAACATGTCGATGACGCGGTGAAGGAAATCGCCATTCGCAACAGCGCCGAAATCAAAGCTGCCGAATAAAATCTGGTTTATTTAGCACTAAGAGGGCCGACCCCATTCGGGTCGGTCTTTTTTTATGGTATAAAGTTGCCACAAAAAAATTCGTAAAAAATGACCCCGGGATTCGAATATTGTCGCAAGAAAAACCGAACATAAAGGGAGAACGGGGATGGCACGGTTGCGCAACTGGAATCTCGTTATCGGATTTTGGGTGGCGATCCTGTTGTGTCATACCGGTTTTGTCGCCGATGCCCACGAAAATCAGCGCCGTACCGTAACCCTGGCCTGTAACCCGTTTCCACCGTCAAAAATTGCCGATCACCAGGACATGCCGGGCTATGACGTCGAAATTCTGCGCGCGGCCTTTGCCGTTAGCAATATTGATGTCAAAACACCTTTTTACCCTTGGAAACGGGCCTACCTTCTGGCATCGGAAGGACGGCTTGACGGGCTGTGCTCCTGTTCATATTCGATCGAACGTGAAAGCGACCTGCTTTATTCCGCAGAGCTTGGCCAGGTGCGTATCGGCCTGTTTTCCATCGTTGGTCACGTGCCGCAATACATAACCCGGCTGGAGGATGTGCGCAATTTACGCATTGGTGTGGTTTCAGGCTATAGCCTTGAAAAATCGGCCGAAAATTCGGGTCTGAACATCATTACGGCGACCAGCGAACAAAATTTGCTGGGCATGTTATATACCAACCAGATCGATATGATTTATTCCTTTCGTGCCCCGGTTCTTGTGGCACAAAAAAAACACGACATTCCCATTTCGCTGCAATATCACGAACTGAGCCGCGCCCCCTATTACGGCTGCATTTCGCGACGTCTCGATGATGCTTACGCGCTGCTTGAAACCCTCAATTACGGGCTTCAAACCATTCGCATCAATGGTCTTTATGATGACATCCTGGAAAAATACGGCGTCAGCGAAACGCGCCTGCCCAAACCGATGGCCTGGACCAACTAAAGGCCTTTGCCGCTAACGCGCCTTATCGCCCCTGCGCCCACGCCGCGACCGCAATTTGCGCCAATAGCTGGACACCCGCAAAAACCTATCGCGTCA
>NZ_JPWH01000033.1 GCF_003326755.1 Thalassospira profundimaris
ATCAGTTAAAGGTTAATGAGTTCTGACCCTAAGAATTTATAAGACGAAAATAACCAGGCTTCCAGCAAAAACGGGGTATTTGGCTGCAAAGGTATAATGAAGAATTTGCTTCATTTCCGCAGCTTTCAGTCTGGAAAAAGTAATTTATGTATCTCTGTATAGAATACATGATCCTGAAGAATAGTTATTGAAACTATACTTTAGGGGTGTTTGCGAAAAAGACCATGCGGTCGACTTCACAAACCCGCCAAACGGATGGTTCGGTCTTTGGGACATGAGGCCGATAACCAAAACAGGAATTCGGGGACGTATTTGAAAAGTGCCTGAACGCGCTTTTAGCAAAAACGGGAAATTTCGTTATGACTTCAAAAATGAACAGCGTCGATGCGTCTGCACAGGCAGTCGTTGGTGAACTTGCAACTGCAATTGATCGTGACACCAATGCAGCCTTTCTGGCGGGTCATTTTCTGCCTTCCATTCGTGTGGCACATCAGGATGTTGATCTTGATGAATTTGCCGGGCAGCAGACGCGGGAAATTGAAATTCCCCGGGGGCGAAAGGCGTTTTTGCAATTTATCGCCGACTGGCAGCAAAAATATCAGGCCAACCTTAAGCTGGGCATCGTTTCAACGCTGATCCTGCCACTGGCGGCCTGCGGCGGCGGCGGGGGTGGCGGTCTTGCTGGTGCTTTGGGCGGTGGCGGGTCCGGCGGGCGCGTGGTTGATGGTTATATTTCCGGGGCGACTGTTTCGCGCGTTAATGGCTCGGGCAATACTGTCACCACTGATGCCAACGGTAATTTCACCGGACTGACGGGGACGGGCGCCATTCAAATTACGGGCGGTACCGACATTAGCACCGGCCTTGCCTTTAACGGCAAACTGACAGCACCGGATGGTTCGACGGTGGTGACACCACTGACAACCCTGGTGCAAAGCCTGATTGATTCAGGTGAAAGCGAAACCGATGCCCTTAATGCCGTCAAGGCGGCTTTTAACGTTACCGAAGATTTGAAAACGGTGGACCCGGTTGCGACCAACAATACCGATCTGTTCAAGGCCGGGGTCCAGGTTGCCAATATTCTGACGATGGGGGCCAAGGCCATTACGGGGGCTGCGGGGGGCCAATCGGAAGCTGACGCCATAAAATCGGTGGCGGATGCGCTGGCAACCTCGATCAAGGGCGCAAATGCCGCAGTTAACCTTGACAGTTCGGCGATTACCAATGTGCTGCAAAATGCCGGCGTGGATACCACGCTTTCGGGCGACACGGCCTCGATCATTTCGGCCAGTAACACCAATATTCAGAATGCAGCCACGACCGATGACATTGTCAAAAGCCAGTATATCGCCCAAGGCGAGGCCGCAAATGCCATTCAGGAGGGGGCGGCATCGGGCAGCCTGTCGCAAACAGCAACCGAATATGATGCCGATGCCCAGGCGGCCAAGGCGCAAAATGTTTCGCTGAGCAATGGCGGGGTTGGATCTTTTACGGTTTCGGTGACAGAGCAGGGGGAACTGTCCTTTAAAAACCTGCCGACATCGGGAAATATCACCCTGACACTGGATAGCGATGGTGGCGGGACGGTGGTTTATAGCGGCGGCACGCTGACCATTCCCGATACAAACACCGTGACCTCGCTAAACCTTGCCGGTGTTGGTCGTCCGGTGATCATTAATGATTTTGGTGCCGTCACCACCCTGACCGGCGCAAGTGATGCCCGCACCACCATCGTCGGATCGTACCAGACCCTGCGCGATTTCATCCCGACATCCAACGGGGACAGCGCGGTGACGGGCCTGTTTACATTCCGTATTACCGGCATTTCTGATCTCGATGAAAGTACCAACAGCGATTTTTACACGCTGGTCAGTGATATTAAAGCGGCAGAATCAACGGCGCAAATTGCCGTTGTCGGCGCCGAAAATATTGATTTCACGATTACGGCAACCAACCTTGGCGAATTTTACAGTCTGGCGGCAACGGGGAGTGGCAATATTTCGCTGACCGGGGCGACGACAGAAAATCTCGCCGCATCGGTTGCCAAACTTTCCACAGGAACAGCCGGAACAATTTCGGCGGAAGTATCCGGGGAATTGCCCGGTGGTAGCACTCTGGCGCTGTCCAAAACGCTGTTGGGCCGTTTATCCGCGCTGGATTTCAATGTTGATGACGGCACCATTAATTATAGTGGTGCTACCAGTTTGGCGCTTACCAGTGACCTTGCCAAGATCGACACGACGGGCCACACCGTTGTGATCAATGTGACGGGGGCGATGAATGAAAGTTTCTCCGTTACCGATGACCAGCTTGCAAATCTGGGACATTTGACCGCCCAGGGCACCGGAACCATCACGATCACCAGCCTTGATAATGGCGATGATATTTTGGCCATTCAGACCAAGCTGACGGTTGCAACGGGTTCGACAATTTCGTTGGTGGCCGCCGCAGACGAAAACATCGCCATCACCAAAGCCCAGCTTGATAATATCGCCACCCTGACGGTCAGTGGCACCGGAGAAATTGCCTTGAGCGGGGCGACCAGTGCGGACCTTGAAAATGATCTCGGGCAGCTTTTAGCCGGTAGCGAAAAAATTTCGATCACCGGGGCATCGGGGCAGAATTTCGATCTCGCGAAATCACTTCTGGATCAGCTTGGTCATTTTACCACGGTTTCGGGTAATTTGACCGTAACCGGCTTGACCGCCGCTGATCTGACGGCCGACCTCGCCAAGCTGACGGTTGATGGCACAACTTCGCTTACCGGGGCAGCTGGTGAAGATTTTGTTTTTGATAAAACCTTCCTTGATAACTACGCCGCCTTTGCGGCAACGGGTGATGGTACCATTACCTATCAGGGCGCTGTGATGGCTGACCTGCCAAAGCTGAGTGTGGTTGACGGAACAATTTCCGTTTCCGGGGCTACAAATGAAAGTTTTAGCCTGACTGAACAGCAATTGGCCGATTACGCCACGTTCGAGGCAACCGGCAGCGGCACTGTAACGCTGACAGGCGTAACCGCGACCGGCGTTTCGGCGGCGATTGGCAAGGTGACGGTTGATAGCGGTATTTTTGCTGTGCACGCCGCCTCTGGCGAAAATATTGTTCTCTCGCAGGCTGAATTCGCTCAAATCGACAGCATCTCCACGACGGGTAGCGGCAACCTCACCCTGAACGGATATAATTCCGCCTCTCTGGAAGCTGCGATCAGTAAAACATCGGTTGACGGCACCCTGACCGTGAACGGGGCAGCCGGAACCAGTTTTGTCCTTACGCAAAGCGACCTTGATGATGTTGATGTTCTGAATGCGACAGGCACGGGTAATGTAACGCTTTCTGAAGTAACAGGGGATCGTCTTGCGGCGGCCCTGTCGGCTGTTTCGGTTGAAAATGGCGATTTCAGTATTACCGGGGCGGCAGGCTACAGCCTGACGATTTCGGAAACCGACCTTAATAAGCTCGCCAGCCTTGAAGCAACAGGTGATGGCAATATCGTTCTGAACGGGGCGACGGCCAGTGGTCTTAATGCCGATCTGGCAAAACTCTCCGTTACCGAGATTGGCAATTTGACGGTGAACGGGGCCGATGGTGAAAACCTGTCCGTCACCAAGGCGCAGTTGGATGGTCTGACAACCCTTAATGTTGCCGATGGCGGAACGCTGACCATCGCCGGGCTAACCGGGCCGGATTTTGCAAACGACCTTGCCAAAGTTTCGGCAAATGGCGGGCTGGTTCTTTCCGGTGCAGAGGGTGAAAACTTTTCGATTTCCAAGACGGTTTTGGCGGGCATCAACCAGTTTACCGTTACCGGTTCGGGGGGCGTGACATTAACCGATGTGACCGCAGCGTCCTTGACCAACGATGTCGCCAAAATCACCGTTGATACGGGCAAGATAAGCATTATTGCCGCCGATGGTGAAAACCTGACTCTGACCCAGGCTGAAGCGGCTTCTTACGGGTCGGTTGAGGTAACAGGAACGGGCAATATCACCGTTACCGGGGTTTCGGGCGATGTCGGTGCCGTTCTGGATAATCTGACTGTTGAGAGCGGCAGCATCAGCATTTCTGCGGTCGCAGACCAAAATCTGTCGATCACGGAAACGGACCTGGGCAAACTTGGCGGGCTTGCCGCCACCGGCACCGGCAGTATCACCCTAAGCGATGCCAGCAGTGCCAATGTCGCCAGCGATTTGGCAAAACTTTCCTCTGAGACCGGTACAATTTCCATCACGGTTAGCGAGAGCGATACCTCCGCCGTCAATCTGACCTATGAGGATATTGAAGGGAAAAACGTGGCGATCACCGCAACCGGTGACGTCAATGTGACGGTTTCGGCAAGTGGCGATTACGATTTCAGCACGCTTTCGGGCGATACTGTAAAGCTGGTGATTGATACCAGCAACGGTGATGTCACGATCAGCAGTCTTGAACTGAACGGCATTGATGAAATTGAAGTTGCCGGGACAGGTAAAGTCTATCTGCAGGCTGATGATGTTGATGGTTTGACCATTACCTTTAGTGCGCCTGATAACGGCACCATTATTGTTGCGTTGCCAGAAGGTAAAACAGTCGATGATTATGATACATCTCATTTTACCGGCAATGTCGATTATCAGGCGAGCGTAACCTATAACGAAAGTGGAGTGGCGCTTGATGGATACCTTGCCAATGCTACCGTCATGCTGGTGGATGGAAATGGCAATCAGGTAGGTCAGCAGACCTGGACGACCGATGAAAACGGCCATTACAGCATCAGCAATTTCCAGTTTACCGGCATTCTGCCCGAAGATGTTGCCGTGCGCATCACCGGCGGGACGGATCTTACGACCGGCCAGTCCTTTGACGGGGTGTTGCTGGTTTCTGCCGGGCAAAGTGCAAGTGTTGCAACCGGTTTGACGACGGTTATGCACTATCTTGTTGCCAGCGATGCCGCTGCCGATAGTGCCGCGGCCCAAAGCGACGTGATTGCCGGTCTGGGTCTGGATGCAACCGCGCTTTCAGGCGCCAATTTGCTGACAATTGATCCTGTCAGCACCGTGACATCAAGCAGTGCGACGGCTGCGGAAATGGCAAATGCCGCCTCTTTGCACATCGCCTCCGCCGAAATACTGGTGCTGACCAGTGAACTGGCAAAAGGCCTTCAGCCGGTTCTGCAAAATCTGGGGAATGACTCAAGCCAGAGCGAAATCTCGCAAGTAATCATGCGCCAGATTGCATCGGCCATCAATGCAGCCAATGGCGCTGAAGTAGACTGGACCGATGGAACGGTTTTAACCAACCTGATTAACGAGACCGGCAAAGCCATTGTCGGCAGCGAAAACTTTGACGGCAACCAGACAGTTGGCAGCAATAACATTCCTTTAGATACGGTATTTGCCGAAATCGCCGAACTGGTGGGCAATACCATCCATGCGCTTGACCAGTTGCAGCCAACATCATCTGAACTTCAAAACCCGACCGATATTGATGCCCTATCCCTGCTGATTTCCGCGATTAAAATTCAGGCGGCAGCGGGTTCTACCCTGGCAGATTTGATCAATGATCTGTTTGACAGTAACGGCGATTTCCAGGATGCCGCCTACGATACCCTTGTTGCCTATAACGAGAATTTCGCCACCAATCTTGAAGCGGCACTTGCAAATGCGACAATTGGTGAACTGATTGATGGCACCATCTATGGCTCTTCCGGGGACGATATTCTCGATAATGGCGATGACGGTGGTTATTTCCTCGGGAATGACGGCAACGACACGATTACCGGCGGCAAGGGCGCTGATACGCTGATGGGCGGCGAGGGGAATGATACCCTTTCCGGCGGAAGCAGGGATGACGTTCTGCTGGGTGAAGAAGGCAATGACACTCTTACAGGTGGTGCTGGTGTTGATACCCTGATGGGGGGCGCGGGTGATGACCGGTTCTTTATTGACGATGACGGGGATACTCTGATTGGCGGTGATGGCAAAGACCGTTTCTATCTGACCTCGGCGGCGGACCTTGCCAATGGCCTTACACTTTCTGGCGATGGCACATCGGTGGGCAATACCGGGCAGGACCGGCTGATTATTCAGCTTGCCGATAGCGGGGGGGCGCAGGCGGTTGATCTGACAGCCAGCAATGTGCAAATTGCCGGTATCGACCGAATTGACGTTGGATCAGATGTCGCCGGGCTGACCATCACGCTGGATCATGCCCTGGCATCGACGGCGGATAATAACCAGGACGACACCCTTGGCGATATTCGCATTAACAGTCGCGTATATGTAGACAACGAAAGCGAAATCGGCCTGACGGCATCACCGATTACAAATGGCATCATTGTTGATGGCCGGGGGCTGGAAACGACCGACAGCCTGTTTTTTGACGGCGAAGTTCATGTCGGACAGAACGACGCCAATACCGGCCTTGAAACCTATGGTGGCTTTAGCGGTGATGACACCGTTTATGGCGGTGCCGGGGACGACACCCTGTTTGGCGGGGCGGGCAATGACCGGCTGTATGGTGAGGACGGCAACGATACCCTTGACGGTGGCGATGGCAATGACCGGCTTTATGCGGGCGGTGGCGTCAATACCCTGATTGGCGGTGCCGGGTCCGACCGTTTCTATATCACCAACGTTACCGATGCTGTTGGCACGGTAATTGACGGTAACGGTGGATCATCAACCGAAGGCGCCGAGCTTTCCAATGACAGGCTGATCCTTGATCTGGCCGACGGGGGCAATGTCGATTTCAGCAACGTAACTGTCAGCAATATTGACCGCATCGATATTGCGCAGGACGCTGCGGGGCTGGAGCTTGTTCTTGATCATGGTCTGGCAAGTACGGCGGATGCCAATGGTGATGGCGACACAGGTGATATCCGCATTACCAGCCGCGTTTATGTGGATAATGAAAGCCAGATCGGCGTGACGGCATCGCCCATCACCAACGGCATTTTTGTCGATGCCAGTGCGCTGGAGGGTACAGATTCACTTCAGTTTGATGGCGACGTTCATGTCAGCGAGAACGACCTTCAAACGGGTGATGAAACCTATGGCGGTTTTAGTGGCGATGATACGATCCTGGGCGGTGCCGGGGGAGACTTCATTGCTGCAGGCGATGGCGATGATCGTATGAACGGCAATGATGGCGATGATGTGCTGTTTGGCGGCAATGGATCGGACCGTATTCATGGCGGTGCGGGCGCAGACACCATGATCGGAGGCCTGGGCACGGACCGGCTTTATGTCGACCAGGCCAGTGACCTTGCGGATGGCAGCATCATTGTTGGCGGCGATTACGACATTGATAATGACGTGTTGGGCTTGGCAGAGACCGATACCAATGACCGTCTGATTTTCGGTCAGGCAGCAAGCTATGACCTGAGCGATAGCAACCTTGTCGATCACAACATCCAGATCGCCCAGATTGACCGCATTGAATTTCGCGATAATGCGGCGGGATATGAACTGGTGTTGGGGGATGGCGTTGTTTCCACGGCAGATGCCAATGGCGATGGCACCCTGGGCGATATCCAGATCGTTTCGCGCGCCAGTGTTGTCGATGAGGAGACCGAAACCGATGTTCCCATTACTGCCGGTGTGACTGTGGATGCAAGCGGCCTTTCGGCCAATCAGTCCATCCATTTTCAGGGTGAAATCCTGATCGATGATGAAACCAGCCTGGAATATGGCGGTTTTTCCGGTGATGACCGCATTCGCGGGGGGCTGGGAGACGACACCATTAATGGCGGGGCTGGTGATGACCGGATTTATTATAACGGCGGTGCCGACACCCTGATTGGCGGCACCGGACGGGACCGGTTTTACATCACAACGGCGGCCCTTGCGGCGGGTTTGATGATTGATGGCACCCTGGAAGCCGCGACAAATGACCGTTTGCTGCTTTCGGCAGCCGGAAGTTACGACCTGAGCGATCAGGCATTGAGCGATGGCAATGTGACCATCACCAATATTGACCGCATCGAATTGCGCGATGATGCGTCCGGCAATGTATTGAAAATCGGTGCCGGGCTGGCATCGACGGCCGATGCCAATATGGATGGTACAGTTGGCGATATATCGGTGGTCAGCCGTGTTTTTGACAGCAATGACCTTGATGTCCCCTTCACCAATAATGTTGTTATTGACGGCTCGGATCTGACATCGGAACAAAGCCTGATTGTTGAAGGCGAAGTGCGCAATGACCCCGAGGATGGGGATTATGGTGGCTTTGACGGCAACGATACCATGATCGGCGGTGCCGGGAATGACACCCTGGAAGGTGGCAATGGCGACGATACCCTGATTGGCAATGGCGGCGATGATTACCTGACGGGGGGCAGCGGTGCCGATGTGATGTCTGGCGGGGCGGGCAACGATATATTTGCCATGAGCCTTGGCGGCGATGCCGTAACCGTGGAATACCCGGATTACACACCCACCCAGGGTGATTATTTCGAGGTGGTGATTGATGGTTATGCCTATGGTGCGCGTGCAGATGAAAGCGAAACCTCAATCGACAGCGTTTTGTCCGACATTGCCAGCGTGATCAATAGTGACAACGGGCATAATTATCACGCCCGGGTGCAGGACGGTGTTTTGCAGATTGCCGGTGTGGATGCCAATGCAACGGTTGATGCAAAAACCTATGCCCAGGGGGATGCCTATAGCCAGCAACCAGCCTCGGAAGATCTGTTTGCTTTCAGCTTTACCGATACCACCATGCCGGAACCGGGTGATTTTCTGCGTTTGACGGTGGGGGATGAGGTTTTTCAGGTTCAGATGAGCGACGGGGACACCCCGGGCAGCCTGATGTTCCAGCTTGCCACCCAGATTTCCGCCAGGGCCGAAGCTGCCTATGCTGATGATGAAAATGCCGATGTAGTGGATGCGGTCGCCCTGGATACGGATGGCGATAGCGAAAATCTGCCGGACCGTCTGTTCCTGCATATTCCGCAGGGTGAAACGGTTGATTTTGATCATTCCGGCACCATTCGTGCCTTAGGCGGCTCGGTCTTTGTCGAAACCGATGCGGGTGACAGCTTTAATGTGGATGTTGCCGCTGATTCCCAAACGGCCCAGACGGGAACGCTCACGCTTTCCACCAACGATCAGGATTATGCTGCAGGCAGCTTCCTTTCGGCGGTGCTGACCATCACCCTTAGCGGTGGCGAAACAGAAACCAACTATGTTTCAACGGCGGTGACGGAAGGGAACGCGGCCAAAAGCATCCAGGACTTTATCGATGAAATCAAGGCGCAGGATGCCGCGAGCGCCCGTGCTGACGGGGATGCCAATGCCACCTTCTTTGACAGCATAACGTTAAATAACGGCGCCATTGAATTTGTCGGCAAGGAAGTCGGCTCCAGTTTCAGTCTGGATGCTACCTTCCTGGGTGATCTGGGGCCAAATTCGTCCTATATCGACCCGGCCGAGGGCGAGAACGATACTTTTGCCGCAGTGATCTTTGATTTCGAGGATTTTGCCAATTCCGTCCAGTCCCTGACCGATCATGGCACCTTTGTTCTGGCGATTGACGATTTCACCCTGACCCAGCCGGTGCAGGAAAATGATACCCTGTCGGACATCATTTCCCGCTTTGCCGATAATCTGCGCAGTTATGGCTACACGGTCGGGGTCGAGGATGACACCAATCTTTTTGTTGCCTCCGACGAGGCCATAAACGGCCATTCCATTGCCGCCTATCAGGCGGGTCAGGAATCCGACAATGGTGTTGAAGATACGGCAAGTGCGGTATCTGACAGTATTGCTTCCATGACCGATGTGATTACCGATTTTGTCATTGGCGAAGACAAGTTCGATTTGTCTGCCTTGGGCGGCGGGCACACCGTTCCGACCGGGGTCTCGGTGGGCGATTCGGTTTCTGTCACCACCTTTGACGAAAGCATGTTTTCAGGGCTTGAGATCGATAACGGGGCGGCAATGTTTGTCCAGGCGACCGACGGTGTTGAAGACCGCACATATCTGGTTGTCGATAACGGAGATGGGGCCGTTAACACGTCCGAGGACCTTTTCATCAATGTGACGGGGATTAGCGGGGATATTAACAGCGCCAGCGTTGCCGATCTTTTCTATTCGGAAACATAAGGCGGGACCCGAAATTGGGGGGCAGGGGGGGCACGTTCACCCCCTGTTATTTTCGGGGACGAACGGTCTTTGCATGTAACTGATACCCGTTCTCTATGAGTTTTACTCATAGAGAACGGGTTAGGCGCGACGGCGCCGCGCGGCTTGAGAGCGAAAGACAAGGGCTTCAGAGAAGCCCGCCCGCCGATTGAGGGCTGCACTGATCGGTTTCGATCAGTGCAGGTTGGTATAAGACAGAATTGGTATTTTGCCCGGGATGGAAAATAAATTTGCCTGTTTGGTGCTGATGATGGGGATGATCGGCACAATTTTATGGTCGGCTCCCCTGCATGCCGCCCCTGTTGGCGAAGGCGGGGCGACACCTGTCGGCATCGCGCCACAGGAGGAAAAGGCCCGCAAAATTGGCGAGGATGCCGCTGGTTCGGCGGCGATGACGCCGCTTTTTCGTGAAATTGCCAAAAGCATGAATGGATCTGAACGGCTTGTGAATGGCTTTTTGCAGCAACCCGGGGCGGCTTTTGCCGAAAACGGACAAAAAGGCAATTTACAAACAACGCCAGACCAACCGGACGATTTTGTTGCCAAGGTGCGCCAGGCAGTGGAGACGCATCCCTCAATCCAAAGCACCCTTTATGGGGCCCGCCAGGCAAATGACAGCCTGAATGAAGCAGATGGGGCGCTTTACCCCCAGGTCGATTTTGCCCTGGAGGGGGGGTATAACGTTTCGCGGGCCGATAACCGGGCAGGGGCGGATAATGACCCGGACGGGGTGTTATCGGTCAGCCAGCTTTTATATGATGCCGGTGAAACCTTTAACCGCATTGATGCCGCACGCGAGAATGTCACTGGCAGCAAACATGCCGCCCGCGATACCGCCCAGCAATTTTGCCTGCGGGCGATTTCGGCCTATTTCGATATTGTCCGCCTGCAAACCAAGGTGTTGCTGGCAATTGATAATCGGAACCGGCATGAACTGATTTTCAAAAGTGTCAATGACCGTGCCGCGGGTGGGGCCGGCACAACGGCAGATGTGTATCGCACCGAAGGCCGCCTGGCCGAAGCCAATGCCAATTTGACCGAACTGACCGGTGAACTGGCGCGGATGCGGGCCAGTTATAAGGAAGTTTTTGGCGATATGCCGACCCATCGGACCCGGCCGGATTATATTCCCGATATTCCCCAAAATGCCGAAGCTGCCCTGCAATATGCCCTGGATCACAACCCGACCCTTGCGCAAAGCGAGGCGGGGACACGGGCGGCCTCCTTTGAATATGATGCCAGCAAGGCGGCCTGGTACCCCAAGGTTTCGGTGGTGGTGGAAGGGCGGCAATATGACCTGTCCGAACCGCGTGGCAGTGACAATGAAATGCGGTTCTATGTGCGGTTTAATTATAACCTGTTTGACGGTGGCAGCGACCGGGCCCGCGAAAGCCGGGCGGCAAACCGCCTGTCGCAAGCCAAAGAACGCGAACGTCAGTCGCGCCTGGAACTGGAACGCCAGATTGCCAGCTCCCTAAGTGATATTGCCACCCGTGAACAGCGCCTTCATGCCCTGTCATTGGCCGCCCGGGCGGAAAAAGAAACCTTCCTGACCTATCTGGACCTGTTTTCAATTGGCCGACGCGATTTGGTCGATGTGCTGGATAGCCAGCGCGAATTTTACCAGACCGCCAGTGCCCTGATTGACGCCCGCGTGATGGCGGACCTGTCGCGCTATGTGTTGTTGTCCCTGACCGGCGAGTTGTTGCCCCGTTTCGGTCTGGAGGATTTTGGCTGGGAGGTGAGGTGAAATGAACCAATCGCTAGGTCGCATAAACCCGTTGGAAGATTCAACAAACCGGAACACCGCCGATCAGCAGAACCAGACATCGCAAGCCGCCAGCTTGCCATTGGATTCAACGCCAGATCAGGATGAAAGCCCGCAAAACCGCATTGACTATGCCGAGCAATGCCTGGTGTATTTGTGCCGCCATTATGACATGTCGATCACGGTCAATCATTTTCGCAATTTGGCCGATGGCCTGCAGGAAACCGGCCCAAAGGGCTTTGCCGAGATGGCGCGCAAGGTGGGGCTGGCCTGCATTGCAGGCGATGTGAAACTTGAAACCCTGACCCACACAACCCTGCCGGTTGCAGCCTTTCTGGATGATGGCAAGGTTGTTGTGATTGTCAGCCGCGAAGGCCCGCACAGGCTGGCGGTCTATGACCCGGATTACGGCGATGCGCCGGTGATCATGTCGGTTGCCGATTTGCGCGGGGTGTTTAGCGGTCTTGGCATTGCCGTGCGCCCCTATTTTCGTGAAAGCCGCCATGTTGACCATCAATTGGAAAAACGGGGCCGGCACTGGTTCTGGTCGGCGCTGGGTAAAAACAAACCGATCTATTTTCAGGTGATTATTGCCGCCGCCCTGACCAACTTTTTAAGCCTGACGGTCTCGCTATTCACGATGGTGGTCTATGACCGCATCCTGCCTAACGAGGCGATTGACTCACTGATCGCGATGACGGTCGGGGTGGGCTTTGCCATCTGTTTTGATTTTATCATCAAAATGCTGCGCGCCCATTTTATCGACCGGGCAGGGATAAAGGCCGATCAGGAAATTGGCAGCGAGATTTTTGACCATTTGCTGGAAATGCAAATGAAGGACCGGCGCGGGTCATCGGGGGCCTTTGCCAATACCCTGCGCGAATTTGAAACATTGCGTGAATTTTTTACCTCTGCCTCGCTGGTCGCGCTGGTCGATATTCCGTTTATCGTGCTGTTTTTGTTTGTCATTTATGGCATTGGCGGGCCGCTGGTGCTGGTTCCGGCCATTGCGGTACCGACCATCATCATTCTGGGCATTGCGGTTCAGCCCCTATTGGCGCGTTATGCCCAGTCGGCCTTTGAAGAAGGGCAGACCAAGCAGGGCGTGCTGGTGGAAACCATTTCCGGGCTGGAAACGGTAAAAACATCGGGCGCGGCCCGCCTGATGCGCCAACGCTGGAAAGACAGCCTGAAATTCCAGGCCGGTGTGGGGGCGCGCAGCCGCCGTATTTCGCATATGGTTGTCAATATGACGGCCTCGGCCCAGCAGATTTCGCAAATTGGCATTGTCGTGTTTGGGGTTTTCCTGATTGCGGCGGGCGAAACCTCGATGGGTGCGCTTGTCGGTTCCGTGATCCTTGTGGGGCGGGCTTTGGCGCCGTTGGGGCAAATTGCGCAAACGCTTACACGCCTTAACCAGGTGCGCACATCCTATCGTAATTTGAACGGGTTGATGAAACAGTCGACCGAACGCCAGGACGGGCGGCATTATCTCTCGCGTCCGCGTCTGGCGGGACGGATCGAATTTCAGAATGTCAATTTTTCCTATCCCGGGCAAAATGTCGCCGCCCTGCGCGATGTTTCCTTTGTGATTGAACCGGGCGAGAAAATTGCCCTTCTGGGGCGGATCGGCTCGGGCAAAAGCACGATTTTGCGGCTGATGCTGGGTCTTTATGAACCTGATAGCGGATCGATCCTGATTGATGGCACCGACATTCGCCAGATCGACCCGGCAGATTTGCGGGCCAATATCTCGGCGGTATTGCAGGATGCGTGGCTGTTTTCCGGCACGGTAAAACAGAATATCTCGGTCGGGGCCTTTCGCCCCAATGACGAAGAAATTCTGCGGGCGGCCAGCCTTTCCGGCGCGCATGATTTCATCAGCCGCCATCCCAGCGGCTATGATTTGATGATTCAGGAACGTGGCGAGGGTCTGTCGGGCGGGCAGCGGCAATCCATTTCGCTGGCGCGCGGGCTGGTCGGTGCGCCACCGGTTTTGCTGATGGATGAGCCCACCAGCATGATGGACATGCAAACCGAACAATTGGTGGTGAACCGCCTGCGTGAAGAGGCCAAGGACCAGACCATTCTGGTTGTCACCCACCGGCCCAGCATGCTCGATCTGGTTGATACGGTGCTGGTGCTTGATGCCGGGGCTGTGGTGGCGCGGGGCCCCAAATCGATTGTCAATAAAAAGAGCCCGGCGGCAGGGGACCCGGATGATCATGACAAACCGGAACCGCCAACAACAGATGGCGCAGAAAGTGCATCCCCGCGCCCCGGTGAAGACGCACCTTCTGAAGACAAACCGGCTTCTGTCACGGCGATAAATTCTGGCGCAACAAAACGTCGTCCCTTCGCCAGAATTGTGCGCCACAGAGTTGCGGGCGCAGATGCCGCGATGATGGAAGAAAAGGAGACCGGCAATGGCAAAGCGTGATTTGAATGCCGCCATTATCCGCCAGATCAATGGCCGAAAATCCGTTTTTTCCGGTTGGGCTTTGTTGAGTGTGATTGGTCTGTTCCTTGCCTGCATGATCAGTTGGGCGGCCGTTGCCGAGGTGGACGAGGTCACACGCGGGTCGGGCAAAATTATTCCATCGCAGGATTTGCAAAAGGTGCAAACCATGCACGGCGGCATGATCAAGGATATGCTGGTGCATGAAGGGCAGCGGGTGCAGCGCGGCGATTTGTTGCTGGTACTTGATACCACGGCCTCACAAAGCGAATATAACCAGCTGGAACAGAAAAAATTCGCCCTGCAGGCGCAAATTGAACGCCTGACCGCTGAAATCAAGGGGGCTGA
The DNA here is from genome assembly GCF_003326755.1 of Thalassospira profundimaris. Classification (GTDB taxonomy): domain Bacteria; phylum Pseudomonadota; class Alphaproteobacteria; order Rhodospirillales; family Thalassospiraceae; genus Thalassospira; species Thalassospira profundimaris_B. Next base: position 14,702 of record NZ_JPWH01000033.1, read on the forward strand.
CCTTGCATTTTCACCGGGATTGGAACAAAGCGCCCCTGCTGTGACCCTGACCCAACAGCGCCTTTTTGAAGGCCGCCGGTCCGAACTGGCATCGGAATTGGCGGTTTTGGAACAGCAAAAGCGCCAGAAGATCAAGGAAATGAGCGAGGCGCAAAGCGAGTTCGATACCGCGACCGAAGGGCTTGTTTTTTCGCAGTCCGAGATCAGCATGATCCAGCCGCTGGTGGAACGCGGGATCGAACCGAAACTATCGCTGATTCAACTTCAGCGCACCCACGCCGAATTGCAGGGCAAACAGCAGACCGCAAAAATCCGTATCGAACGGTTAACCCTGGCGCTGGCCGAGATTGCCGAACGGTTCAAAACCATGCACGAAACCTTCCGCAAGGAGGCATTGCAGGAACTTTCCAAAGCAACGGCGGAGCTGGCCGAACTGGAACAAAGCCTGCCGGCCTATGCCAGCAAGGTGGAACGGTCCGAGATCCGGTCGCCAGTGGATGGCATTGTGAACCAGATTTTAAAAACCACCATTGGTGGTGTTGCCCAGCCCGGTGAATCGCTTGTCGAAATTGTGCCGGTTGATGATGATTTTCTGGTCGAGGCCCACATCAAACCCGCCGATATCGGCTTTTTGCATCCGGGCCAGCGGGTCAAGGTCAAACTGACGGCCTATGATTTTGCCCGCTATGGCTCGCTCGATGGAGAGCTTTCAACCATTGGCGCCGATGCGATTGAACTGCCCGAAACAAAGGAGCCGGTCTATCCGGTGGTGGTGCGGGTGTTTTCCCGGCTGACCGATGCCAGCGGCAAGCCGCTGGATATTGTTCCGGGCATGGTGGCGGAAATCAATATTCTGACCGGCAGTAAAACCGTTTTGAACTATTTTGTCGAACCGGTGGTCAAGGTCAAGAAAAACGCCTTTACCGAAAGCTGATCGTGCCGGTTGCGGGTGTTGCAAACCTGTGCCTATGGCGGTGCTGCACCCGTTATCCGGGATGTCGATATTGCAACAGGGCCGCGCCAATCGGTTTGGCCGGTTCGGTGCGCAAAACCAGCGATGTTGTAACCGCCCCGTGGCGGGCGATGCGATCAACGATGGATTCAAGGTCGCCCGGTGTTGGCACCAGCACCTTTAACATAAAACAGTCCTCGCCGGTCAGGCGGTGGACTTCGATGATATGGGGCATGCGGGCAAAATCGCGCAGGCAGGGCTGAATATGGTCATGGGTGGTTTTCAGGCGGATAATCGCCATTAAGCCCAATCCCAGTGCCGCCGGGTCAATGCGCGCGCCATAGCCGGTAATGATACCGCGTTCTTCCAGCCGTTTGACCCGTTCGGACATGGCGGGTTGTGACAGGCCAATACGCCGCCCCAGTTCCGACAGCGGGGTGCGGGCATTTTCCTGCAGGGCTTCAATAATCGCAATATCAAGCCGGTCGATTGTGGGCTGTTTCATCTGTTGTAATCCCGCTGAAAACCGTTAAATCATCGGAAAATTCAAACATTGACCGATGACTTGCCATATACGTTTTGTGAATATGAGCCATAATCAACGCCATCAGTGATAGATTTTTCAGGGATGGCATAGATGCAAAACCCGATTGTGATTTTGCCCGGTATTGGCGGGTCTGGCGATGACCACTGGCAAAGTATATGGGAAGGCCGCTGGCGTGCGGAAAACCGCAAGGTTGTTCGCCTGTCACCGCCAAACTGGGATGAACCCCGGCTTGAAGACTGGCTGGCCGCCCTTGATGAGGCCCTGAAACATATTGGCGAACCTGCCGTGCTGGTGGCACACAGCCTGTCCTGCCTGTTGGTGGCCCACTGGGTGGCAAAGCGGATGGCACAGCGGGCGGCAAAACGGGCCGATAAGGCGTGGGGTCAGGTTTTGGGGGCGTTTCTGGTGGCGGTACCCGATCCAGGCGGGCCGGCCTTTCCGTCGCAGGCGGCATCATTCCAGTCTGTCCCCCGCGACCCATTGCCGTTTGCCACCTTGCTGGTCGGAAGCCAGAATGACCCTTACGGGTCGGTGGATTATGTCAATCGCTGCGCCCGGGACTGGCGTGCTGCCTGTGTGATGGCCGGAGCATTAGGGCACATCAATACCGCCAGCAATCTTGGCGACTGGCCCCAGGGCCAGAATTTGTTAACCGCATTTTGCGCGGGTTTGACATCACATTGCCATTTTGGCAAAGGGCGGTAAAAATGCTGCATTCATATCCAGGGAACAGTCAGACACGATGGATCACCCGGAAAAATCGATGCGGTTGAATGTGCCATTGAATGCCTTGCGTGCCTTTGAGGCGGCAGCACGGCATTTATCGGTAAAGGATGCCGCATTTGAATTGGGGGTTACGCCATCTGCGATCAGTCATCAGATCAGAATATTGGAAAATATTCTGGGTGTTGAACTGCTGCGTCGGGCCGGGGGTGGGCTGGAACTGACCGAAAGCGGGGAAAAACTGGTGCCCGATTTGACGGATGGTTTCGCCAGGATTATCCATGCCGTGGGCAATTTGCAAACCGGGGCGGTGCAGGGGCCGTTGCGTTTATCCATGTTGCCGACATTTGCCGCGCATTGGCTCTCGCCCCGTTTGGTTCAGTATCCCTTTGAAAAGGCGGGGTTTGAATTGCTGATTTCTACCAGTCAGCAGGCGGTGGATTTACAGGCGGGTGTCGCTGATAGTGCCATTCGCCACGGGCAGGGGCAGTGGCCCGGTCTTGCGGCGGATTTGCTGTTTAACGAAAGCGTGACGCTTCTGGGCACGCCCGAAATGGCGCGGGGCAGTACAGATGACATTCGCGCACGGATCAGCCACGCCAACCTGTTTTTATCCCAGCACCGGCGCGGGAATTTTGCCACCTGGAATGCAACGCTGCCCGGCGGGCCTGTCACGCCCGCTGCAATAACATATGTTGATTCCGCCGGGCTGGGTTTGCGTGCCGCCATTGACGGGGCCGGTATGACACTCGCCAGCAGCGAAATTGCCGCCAGTGATATTGCCGCAGGGCGACTGGCTCCGTTATTACCGCACAAGGTTGCATCGGGTGCGGGATATTACCTGGTTTATCCCGACCGCCTGAAACGGGACAGGCGATTGCGCAATTTGCGGCACTGGCTGTTGGGTATTGTTGATCCAGTTCCCGCTCAAACCTTTGCTCACACCTCGCCCTCCCAGTAATCGACAGCATCGCGGGTTGCAAAATTAAGCGACAGGCGGCGTTTTGCCTTGTCACCCCCCGGTGCGGCACCGGCAAAAAGGGCCACCTTGCCGGAATCCGGGTATTCCAGAATATCGGGTTCGTTCATGCTGCTAATTGCGATATAGCGCAGCGGGCCATTGTCATCGGCCTGCAACTGATGGGCGGTTTCCGGCCCGCCCGCCGGGCAGACAATGACTTCCCCCGGTCTGACCGGCCAGCGCGTGTCGCCAAAGCGCAAGGTGCCGCTACCAGCAAGAATGACAAACATTTCGTCATTGGCATGATGGCAATGAAAGGGCCATGCCTTTTTACCCGCCGGAACCTCGACCAGCCTTGCCCCCAGCTTGCTTGCGCCCAGCGGGGCGGCAATGGCGGCAAAGGCGGCGGCAAAATTTTGTCCGTTTGTTTGGGGTGTGAGCTCAAGATTATCAAGGTGAATAACGGGGCAGGAAGCGGGTTTGTCCTGTTTCATGGCGCATCTCCGATCATATGGTCCGTTATGAAAGATCAATCCGGGGGTAGTTTGCAATTGAGGATGTCTCAACTTGTCACGAGAAAACATCAATTGCATTTGCCCGCCAATGCCGGTCACTATCGACATGTCTGTTTGGGTTTGGCGAAAGGAGGACTGCCATGATGCAAAAAGCAGATCCGGTTCGCTTTACCACCCATACACAGGATGGCGTTGCGATTTCCGGGTTTGAATGGCGATGTGACAACCGGGATGAAGCATGGCGTCGCCCGGTTGTTATTATTTGCGCGGCAACGGCGGTACGGTGCAAATATTACACCCGTTTTGCCGCCTATTTGCACCGCAACGGGTTTGATGTTCTGACATTTGATTATCGTGGTATCGGGGAATCCCGGCCTGCCCGTTTGCGCGGTTTTGCTGCCGGTTGGGGGGATTGGGGATTTTTTGATGTTGAAAGTATATTGCACTATGCCAGCGTGCGATTTCCCCGCCAGCCGGTTTATGCTGTGGGTCATTCGATTGGCGGCTTTGCCCTGGGCCTGGCACCGTCCAGTCATATGTTTAAACATGTGGTCACAGTGGGTGCGCAATTTGCCTATTGGCGCGATTACGCGCGGGAACTCCGGCGCCGCATGTATCTGAAATGGCATGTTTTTATGCCGCTTCTTGCCCGGTCCATCGGGTATTTCCCCGGCGCAAGGCTGGGCTGGCTGGAAGATGTACCGGCCCATGTCGTGCGCGACTGGAGCAAAATGGGCCCCCGTGTGGAAAAAAGCCTGTCATCGGCCGTGGCCGCCGCCCGGCTGGAGCAGAATTTTGCCGCAATCAATGCCGAATTACTGGCAATTGGCCTGACGGACGACCCGTTTGGTACGGTTGCCGCCGTTGAACGGCTGCTTGGATATTATCGCGGCTCAAACCGGACCCATCTGCGTATTGCGCCGGGGGATATTGGTGTTGAGGCGATTGGTCATTTCGCCTTTTTTCATGACCGGTTTGAAGCCAGTTTATGGCCCGTTGCACTACACTGGCTGCAAAATGGCAGCTTGCCAGATGACACGCCAGGAACGGTCCTTATGTCGCATCAGAAAGAAAAGCATGATTGACATTTTGCAGGCAAAACCCTCTCACCGTTCCGTATGGGAAACCTTGTGGCGTCAGAATATCGTCCATTTTGGTGCGGCGGATATGACAGATGATGTGATTGAAACCTTATGGCAGCGTATTTTGAACCCCGATCATCCCATGCAGGCCTGGCTGGCACTGGAAAAGACCGGCCAGACTGGACCGGCGGATGATGACGTGGTGGGGCTGGCACATATCATTGTCCATCCCCATACCTTTTCCCTGCGCGATGTCGCCTATCTGGAAGATTTCTGGGTCCCCGATACCCAACGGGGCAAGGGTATTGGCAGCCAGATGATCAAGGCCCTGACCATTGTGGCCAAACAGCAGGACTGGGGCCGGTTATACTGGTTAACCGCCGGGGACAATATTGCGGCCCAGCGCCTGTATGACCGCCTGACAGATCGCGTTGATGCGGTTTTATATAAAATTGATACGGCTTGATTGGCCTGATCATATGCAGTTCGGGCTATGGTGGATTACGCACCATAGCCCGGATGGTTTCAGGACAGAATTTCCAGAACCGGTGTTTCCAGCACCGTATCGCTGATCACATCGGCAATGCCCCGGTCGGTTTGGTGCGGGCCGATATTGCAGGCCAGTGTGGCGCCAAACAGGGCCTTGAACACAAGGTAGGGCGGGTTCCAGTCCACAATCCTGTCGGTTGCCGCGCGAATGGCGGCAAATTGACCGGCGGTTTCCTGCATCGATGTTTCGGTCAGCAATCCGCAAAGCGGCAGGGGCAACAGGGCGTCTATTTTACCGTTGGAGGCAACCGCCATGCCGCCGCCTGCGGCAATCACGGCATTGGCGGCAACGGCCATGTCCTCGGCATTGCCACCAAAAACCGTCAGGTTGTGGCTGTCATGGGAAACGCTTGTGCATACCGCACCGCGCCACTGGCCCCACCCGGTCAGCAGGCCAACGCGCGGCTGGCTGTCGGCTTTGCCGTGGCGGTGGGCAACGGCAATCAGGGTTGCCTCTTTGGGCGGGATGACAAAACCATCCTTGACCGGTGCCTCAACTTCACCCCAACGGGTAAAGCGGGGCTGGTCAATGGTGGCAAGGCGTACCTTGTTGCCACTGGCACGAATACGAAAATCATCGGCCGAAAGGGCCTTGATTTTCATGGTGTTGTGCAAAATGCCAGGGTCTTTTGCCGGGGCGGTTTCGCAGATGTCACCGTTATTGGCAACCAGTTTGCCATTGGCAAAAACATGGCTGGCCGTGAAATTTTCCAGATCATCAAACAGGACGATATCACCCCGTCGCCCGGCGGCAATCAGCCCCAAATCATCGCGCTTAAGGTGCATTGCCGCATTCAGGGTTGCGGCCCGCAACGCCCAAATGGCAGGCATCCCGTAAGATACCAACCGGCGGACCACATCATCCAGCCCGCCCTTTTGGACCAGATCATCGGGGAAAACATCGTCGGTACACAGCGATACCGTTTGCGGCATAAAGCCCAGTTTGTTCAGGGTTTTGACAAATCCCGGCAAAAGATGATCGTGCGATCCGCGCATTTCAACATGAATACCGGCACGCAATTTTTCCATCAAATCTTCGTTTGAGGTCAGTTCATGGTCGGAACTGACACCGGCGGTCATGAAGGCCTGAAGGTCGCATCCGCTCAGGCCGCGGGCATGACCACACACCATTTTACCCGATGTCAGCCCGGCCTGCATGATATGTGTCATGCGGCTGGTGCGGTTAATAACGCCGCGCATATTCATGACTTCGGCCAAACCGGCAATGGCCGGCCAGCTTAAAATATCGGCCAGGGCCGATCCGTCAAAATCCGCGCCCGAAATTTCAAGCCCCGGTGCCGCCGGAACACAGGAAGGGGCGAGTACCAGCGCACGCAAGGGCAGGTTGCGGGTGGCATCAACGGCCCATTTTACGCCGTCCTTGCCCAAAACATTACCCAGTTCGTGCGGGTCCCAGACGATTGTGGTCACACCGCGTGGCACAACGGTTTGCGCATAAATGGCCGGTGTCACCATCGAACTTTCAACATGCAAATGCGTGTCGATCAGCCCCGGGGTAATGAATTTCCCGCTGGCATCGATGGTTTGTTGCGCCTGTTTAAACTGGCCGGGCTTGTGCACGCTGGCGATCAGCGGGCCAACCAGGCCAATATCAGCCGCACGAATTTCGCTTGTGACCATATCAACCACATTGCCGCCAATAATCAGCACATCAAAGGGCGCATCCCCCCGTGCGGCGGCAATGGCGCGGCTGCGCAGGGCTTCGTTATTCAAATCGGCAGGTTCGCTGGTTCTGGTGTTCATTTTTTTGCTTCTGCTTGCAGGGCGCTGAAAATCATGTCGCGGGCGGCAGTGGCATTGACCCGCACCGCATAGGCGCCGTTCTTGGGCGATGAAGGCCTTGGATCAATAATGGTGCGTCCGCGTGACGGGCCGCTATTCAAATCAACGGTGATATGGGCCGGGGCAAATTCGATGACGTCATCACGGGTCAGCGCGATGGCGGCACAGGGGTCAAACAGGGCCATTGCCGTGCGGCCCCGTGTCACGGCGATGTTGATATAGCCCTCTGTCAAATCGGCCAAAAGGGCGGCATTTTTGCCCCCGGCATGGCGAATGGCGGGCACATCTTCCGGTGCAGCCAGAACCTGCCGGCACAAATCCAGGTCCACCATGCGAAAGGGCACATTATGGGCCAGCACAATTGCCAGGGCTTCCGGGTCGGCAAAGGCGTTATATTCCGCCGATGCAGTATGGTTGCCCAGGCTGAATGCTCCGCCCATCCAGGTGATCTGGTCCATTTTTGCGGCCAGTTCTGGCCGGGCCAGCAGCAAGGCGGCAATATTGCCCAGTGGCCCCAGGGCCAGGATATGGCGCTCTTCGCCTGCCGGGGCCGGGCTTTGCAGCCACGCGCACAGGGCGTCAAAGGCTGGCTTGGCCGGTTTTAACGTGGCATCGGGCAGGGTTTTGCCCGCTGATAACATGCCGGTGGGCCCCATAATGCGTTCGGCGGTTTCAAGGGTGCCCAATGTTGCCCGGTCGCGCCCCTGATGAATGGGGAACTGCCAGCCAAACAGGCTGGCGGCTGCAGCGGCATTGCTTGCCACTTGTGGCAATGGGGAATTCCCCGCCACCAGCGACATGCCATCAATTATTTTGCCACCGTGGATGACGCACAGCACAGCGGCGATGTCGTCAAAGCCCATGTCGGTGTCAATCCAGATTCCCATTACAGGCCCCCAAAGCGCGCAAGCGGTGCCGCCTTTTTGACGTTCAGATCAAAGGCAACCTCCCCGCCAAACGGATGCACCGGCAGGCTGGCATCACATTCCGCCTTGATTTGCCCCAGCGGCGTATCAAGCAGATATTCCCGCGTGCCACCGGCAAAGGATGTGCCGCGCACCTTGCCGCGATAGGGGCCGGACCCCAGCGTGATGGTTCCCGGGCGCCAGGCAAGGCCCCTGGTATGGGCTGGAACAGTGCCGTGCAGGTCAATTTCGTGCTCGCCGGTTTTCAGCATGCCGTTATGCAGGGCAAAGACATTTTCAAAACCGACAAAATCGGCCACAAAATCCGAAACCGGGTGGTTATAAATCTGCTCGGGCGTGCCGATCTGTTCGATCAGGCCGTCCTTCATCACAATAATCCGGTCGGCCATTGCCAGGGCTTCAACCTGGTCATGGGTAACGAAAATCATGGTGACACCGCTTTCTTTTTGCACGCGCTGCAATTCGGTGCGCATTTCAAGGCGCAGGCGGGCATCCAGGTTGGAAAGCGGTTCGTCCAGCAACAATACCTTGGGTTCCATCACCATCGATCGCGCCAGCGACACACGCTGTTGCTGCCCGCCCGAAAGCTCGGCGGGTTTGCGGGTGGTGAATTTTTCCAGCCCCACGGTTTTAAGGCCCTGTTTGACCCGCGTATCCAGATCATTGCCTTTAACCCCCATCAGGCGCAGGCCAAAGGCAACGTTTTCATACACATTAAGGTGCGGAAACAGGGCATAGGACTGAAACACCAGCCCGACAGGCCGTTTGTTGGCAGGCGTTCTGGTAATATCAACCCCATCCAGGCGAATGCTGCCCGATGACGGGGTCAGCAAACCGGCAATTGCCCGCATGGTGGTTGTTTTACCGCAGCCCGACGGGCCCAGCAGCGCCACCAGTTCGCCTTTGCCAATATCCAGATCCATTTCCGGCACGGCAACATTTTTGCCATATGAAAGGGTCAGTTTTTCAAGGCTTAGAAATTTTGCATCAGACATAGCGGGAAAATCCTAGGAAACGTTCGGCCAGAAACACAATACCCAGCGACATGAAGGCCAGCAGCGCCGACAGGGCGGCAACCGACGGGTCGTAGGTGATTTCCATATAGGCCAGCATATCAATGGGTAGGGTGCGTACACCGGGCCCGGACAAAAACAGCGATACCGGCACCTGGTTAAAACTGGTGACAAAACCCAGAATAAAGGCCGCCAAAATACCACCGCGAATATTGGGCAACACCACGCGGAAAAACGCTCCCATACGTGATGCACCCAGCAAAACCGCGGCTTCTTCGATGTCGGATCGCAAATTGGTCAGGCTGGCGGAAACAACCCGCACGGCATAAGGCAAAATAAGCGCGGTATGGGCGACAAACAGGGCAAACAGAATGCCGGTGTTAAACGGCACGACAAAATAGCGCAGCAACGCCAAACCCACGATAATGCCCGGCACAATGATGGGCGAGGACACAATCGTACGGATGGTTTCAGCCCCAGGCACCTTGTAACGCGATAGCGCATAGCTGGCAGGGACACCCAAAATCAGGGCCATCAGGGTGCCGCCAATGGCCAGAAACATCGAAATGCCAAAACTTTGACGGAAACTTTCGATTTCAAAAACCTTGAACACCCAGCGCAGCGACAGGCCCTGGGGCGGAAAGGCAAGGGTTTCACCAGCGGAAAGGGACGCGGCAATAATAATGGCAAACGGGCCGATCAAAAACGCCAGCACCAACAGCAAAACGAGGGGGGAAAACAGGCGTGATGTCATTTCTTGTTCCTCGCCGTTGCCAGCCGTTTAAGCAGCAGGTTGGCCGAAAAGGCCATGACGATCAGGATCAGCGCAATCACACTGGCCGAGACAAAATCATTGGCAACCGTGACCCGCTGATACATCAGGGTTTCCAGCATCAAAACCTTGGACCCGCCCAGGATGGCCGGGGTGATATAGGCGGTCATGGAGCCGGTAAAAACCAGGGTGCCGCCAATCACCAGCCCCTCGCGGGTGAGCGGCAAAATCACGCGGGTGAAAACCTGCAACCAGTTGGCCCCCAGAACCCGGGCGGCAGGCACCGCATCGCGCGGCATGTTTTCCAGCGCACTGATCAGGGAAATGATCATAAGCGGCAAAAACAGTTGTAACAAACCAATGAAAACGGCGGTTTCGGTAAACAGGAAACGGATCGGTTCATCACTCAGGCCAACGGCAACCAGCGCCTTGTTGACAAAACCGGTACGTCCCAAAATAACCAGCCAGGCATAGGTGCGCGCAACGGGTGAAATCATCAGCGGTAAAACCACCAGCCCGGTGACACGGCCCTTGCCCTTGGCAGGCAGGTTGACAATGGCAAAGGCCGCCGCATAGCCAATGACGGCTGATGCTGCTGTTACCATTGCCGCCAGCTTCAGGGTGCGAAAAAACACCGCCTGATTAAGCGAATGGGAAAAGAAATCAATATAGGCCTGGATAGACCAGCCATCGGCCGTGCGAAACCCTTCTGACAGAAGGATCATCACGGGAACCAGAAAAACGGCTCCGGCAAAAACGGCGGCAGGCAGGACCAGTGCAATGGCTTCGGCCCGGTTCTGAAACATTTTAAGTGCTCTGTAGGGATTTGTCGGTAATTGCCCGGCGTAATGATACGTGGAGCGGCTTGGTCATTCGGTATTTCGCGGACAAAGTCAGGATTGGCAGGGCACCCTATGGCACCCTGCCACCTGAATGTTACTGGCCGACTTTTTCGTTCCACTGTTCCAGCCAGGCATCACGATGATCAATCATGACGTCCGACGGGATCAGGTGAAGATTGGCAACCGTATCGGCGCCATAGGTCAGGTTATCGGCAATGTCGTCGGAAACCTTGACATCCTTGTTGGCCGGGCTGTCAACCAGGCCTTCGGCAAGTTTGGTCTGAATGTCGGTTGACAGCCAGAAATCCATGAATTGCAGGGCAAGGTCACGATGCTTGCTGCCCTTGGTCAGGACCATCACATTCATGCCGCCGGACTGGCCTTCTTTCGGGGTGGCCCATTTGATCGGCAGGTCCATTTTGGAAAAACCCTTCCAGGCGAAACGGCCAATGGGGGCGGCCCAGATTTCTTCCTGCTGCATCAACTGAACCAGTTGGGATGACCGGACATAAAAGGTAACAATGTCATCCTTGTGCTTGCCAACTTCTGCAATCGGGGCCTTCAGGCTGGCATCGTCGTCGCCCATTGCCTTGCCCAGCATATAAAGCACAAGCGGCCCCTGGCTGGTGGTGATATTGGGCAGGGCGACATGGCCTGCCAGTTTATCAGACAAAAGATCTTGCCAGGACGTTATGTCAACCTTGTCGGACCGATAGGCAATCGAGGTGCTGTAAAAGGTGTAACCAACGCTGTGACCATCGCCATTCGGATCTTTGGCGATGTCATAAAGCTTGTCAAAATTTTCCAGTTTGGAAGTGTCGATGGTGTCGGTCAGGTCCTTGCGGCGTGCGGCAAGGGCATCCTGGGATGTCATCACGGCAAGGTCCACAACCGGATGGTCCTTGTTGGCTTCCATTTTGGCAAGGCGTTCAACCGAGTTGCCGGTTTCAACAACCAGTTCACAGCCGCATTTTTCCTCGAACGGTTTATAGAGGATTTCCTTAAAGGCATCCTGGGCAAAGCCGTAAACCGAAATGGTCAGTTTGTTTTCGTCGGCCTGGGCCGCATTCAGGGATGCGATCAGCGCACAGGAAGCCAGCAGCAGTTTTTTCACAACGTCTCTCCATTGGAATGGGGTGTTTGGTCAAAAGGGGCCGGGCCGGTGGAAGACCGAATAATCAGTTCCATCGGAACCCTGGACGTATCAGCCATGACGGTATCGGGGACCGTTCGTTTTTTTTGCAAGGATGTTTTGGGCTTGGGATCACGGTTGCCATTGATTTCATCAATCAGGGCAGCAACGGCGATATTGGCAATTTGCGACATATTCATCCGCACCGTGGTCAGGGCGGGGCTGATGACTGGCGAAAAAATCAAATCATCAAATCCGGTCACGCTGACCTGGGTGGGGACTTGGAAACCGGCTGTTTGCAGTTCGGTCAAAACCCGCAGGGCCAGAAGGTCAGATACGGTTGCAATGGCGCTTACACCTTGTGAGATCCGTTCGGACAGGTTCAATGATGCTGCTGTGCCGCCCTTGCGTAACAGGGGTTGCAGCCAGAGCGTCTGGCACGAAATATCGCGTTTAAAGGCGGCTTTCATGCCGCCAATACGGTCATTTTGCACATTCGATGCCGGGTCGTTGCCCAGCAGCAGAATATTTTTGTGGCCCAGCTCCATCAGATGGCGGGCAATTTGTTCGCCCGCCTGCCAATGATCGGCCGAGACGGTATTGCCGGGGGTCGAGGGGGTATCGATCATCGCCACCGGGCAGCCCACCGTGCCAATGCGTGTGCCGCGACGCGGAATAACAATAAGCCCGTCCACCCCGCGTTCGATCAGGCGGCCGATGGCATCGGTCTGGGTGGTCACGTCGTCGCGGGAATCGGCAATCAGCACGCCATAATCATTTGTCGCCGCCGCACGCTCCATCGCCTGGGCAATCTGCGGGAAAAGCGGGTTGCCAATATCGGGCAGGACCAGCCCCAAAACCCCGGATCGCCCGGTGCGCAGGGCCCGCCCGGCACGGCTGGGGACATAGCCCATTTCGCCGGCTTTTTTGCGAATTTTTTTAACCAGATCCGCCGAGACCCGGCCCTTGCCCGACAGGGCATTGGACACAGTGGCCGACGAAACCCCAAGGGCCTCGGCTATTTTGCTCAGATTTGGACCTGTCCGCTTGCCAGCCATCTACTGCTCGAACGTCACATTTGCTAAAACAATGATTAATCGATTAATCAAACGCTAGTCGAGTTTGAACCAAGAGTCGAGCATAAATGATGGCGGAAATGTGAAGACGCTGTAAATATGATAAAGTCTGAAACGCACGGCAGACCTCGAAAATGCGTATAAATATACGGCAGATCTACAAAATGGTGCGGCATGGTCCTTCAGGAATGCACCGCATCATGGGGACGGCGATCTGAATTCTGTTTTGGAATATATCATCGGCAGGGCCGAACAGCGTATTACAGAATCACGTCGATTTTTCGGCGCCCTCATTGGCAATGGGGATAGCCATCTTCTTCGTTTTTTGAGTTTGGCACCCCGAAGTGATGGCACAACGACCTTTTCCGGCATTGTCGCTGGATCATGTGTTTTTGCGGTGGGGCGATCTGGCAGGGCCCGCGCTATGTTTACAAAATGGCGGATGGCATGTATGTCGCGCTGTCCGGGTCCATGTAGCGTATGGCGGAAAGGCTGTTTCGCCTGGTGGGGCATGATGATATGAACCATGATCCGTGCTATGGGATCAATACGACCAACGCGAGCAATGCGGTACGTGTTGCGTATCGTGGCGAGGTCGATAGGATTGTTGGAAACTGGATTGCTTAATACAGCCGTGACGAGGTAATGGAAAAATTTCAAGCCGCCGAAATTACGGCATCGCCCATTTATGACATCGAAGATATCCATAAGGATCGTCATTTTATCGGGCTTGGCGTTTATAAGGATGTCCCGGATGTGGATTTGGGGGACGTTGCCATGCTCAGCCCGGTTCCAGGATTGTCAGAGACACCCGGAACCCTGCATTTTGCCGCCCCGCCTTCGGGAGCGTATAGCGAACGGATTTGGCGTGAAATCGGATATGATGACACACGGATTGCTGCGGCTTTTGCCAGCGGGTTGGTTCGCCAGGGCATGGATAGATGACAGCGATGCAGGATCATTTACATTGTTCGTGGCGCTCGCTTTTATATGTGCCAGCCAATAATGCACGATTTGTCGCCAAGGCGCAGCAGCGCGGTGCTGATGGCATCGTCCTCGATCTTGAAGACAGCGTTCCCGATACAGACAAGGCAAATGCGCGGAACCTGTGTGCCGAGACTGTTGCAGAAATGGTTGATGGCCCGAGCGATGTTCTGGTTCGGATTAATGCCAGCCTGCGAAAGGCCATTCCCGATCTGGAAAAAATCGTGCAACCGGGTTTAACGGCCATTTTGCTGCCCAAGGCCGACCGGCCTGACAAAGTGGCTTTGCTCGCGGAAACGCTTGACGAACTGGAAGCCGAACGGGGCCTTGTGCCCGGCGGCATCAAATTCATTCCGATGATCGAATCTCCGGCGGGTTTTTTCGCTGCCAGTGAGGTTGCAACAGCATCGTCGCGGGCTGTTGGTTTGTTGCTGGGCAGCGAGGATTTCGCAACGGAAGCCGGGATGGAACCGGACCCTGAAACCCTGTTATTGCCGCGCCAGCAATTGGTATTTGCCGCGCGCAAGGCCGGGCTGGTGCCCTATGGTTTGCTCGAAAGTGCAGCTGATTATGCCAACCTTGACAAAACAAGGGATATTGCGCGCCGCGCGGCACGGTTTGGCTTTGAGGGGTCAACTTGTGTCCATCCGGCTTTGGTGCCGGTTTTGAACCAGGCCTTTTCGCCCGGTTCCGAACAAATTGCCCATGCCCGCGCGGTGATCGCAACCCTGAAAACCGCCGCAGCGCAAGGCAGGGGGGCTGCGGTTTTGAATGGTCGAATGATAGACGCCCCCATGCGCAAGCGCGCCGAAAGGCTGTTGACCCGCGCCCGGCGTTTTGGATTGGTTTAAAAAAGCAATCATGAAGGCGCTAAGGCTGGACAAAACAAAACCGGGAAACAGTATTGGCTGTTTCCCGGTTTTTGGAAGATGTTTTTTTGTCTGTTTATAAGATAAACCGCTAAAGAACCGCGCCGATCTTCCAGGGTACGAATTCGTTGTCGCCATAGCCGAATTCTTCGCTTTTGGTTTTGGCGCCCGAGGCCGTATCAAGCAGGGTGTTATAAATTTGCAAACCCAGTTCCTCGTGGGTTTGTTCGCCGGTAATCACGGTACCGCAATTAATATCCATATCCTCGGGCATGCGGGCGTAAAGGCTGCTGCTGGAGGCAAGTTTCAGTGACGGGGCCGGTTTTGCCCCAAAGCACGAGCCGCGACCGGTGGTAAAGGCAATGATATTGGCACCACTGGCGACCTGGCCGGTGGCGGAAACCGGGTCATAACCGGGGCTGTCCATGTAAACGAGGCCGTTTTTACGCACCGGGTAAGCATAGCCAATGGCATCGGCCACCGGTGCGCGGCCTGACTTGGCAACTGCACCCAGCGATTTTTCCAGAATGGTGGTCAGCCCGCCGCGCTTGTTGCCCGGCGAGGGATTGTTATCAAGTTCGGCGTCGTTCTTTTCGGCGTAATCTTTCCACCAGTCGATCATCCCGGCAATACGGGCCCCGGTTTCGGCATCCGACCGGGCGATCAGCAAATGTTCGGCGCCAAAAATTTCCGGTGTTTCGGAAAGCAGGCTGGTGCCGCCCGCCGCGACCAGAAGATCGCTGGCAACGCCTAGCGCCGGATTGGCCGACAGCCCCGAAAAACCGTCCGACCCGCCACATTGCATGCCCAAAACCAGTTCGGAGGCCGGGCAGGTTTCGCGCTGGTCTTTGGAGACAACAGCAGCAATGCCATCAAGCATCTCGACCGCCTTGCGCACCGCCGAGGCCGACCCGGCAGCAGACTGGATATTAAAGCTGGCATAGCGCGCGGCGGTGTCGGGGTCTTCCTTTTCGCCATAAGCACTAAGCTGGTTGACCTCGCATCCCAGCCCGACCAGCAAGACGCCGCCGAAATTGGGATGATCACGGTAGCCCGCAAGGGTGCGCACCAGAATGTCATAGCCTTCACCGCGATTGACCATGCCACAGCCCTGGTCATGGACAATCGGGGCAAAGCCATCAATACCGGGATATTTGTGCAACAAGGTGCGGGTGGCGGCATCGGCAATGGCGCGGCATACCGTGGCCGAACAGTTCACGGTGGAGATAATACCGATATAGTTGCGCGTGCCAACCCGGCCATTTTTACGGCGATAGCCCATAAAGCTGTCGCGTTCCGGGCGCGGCAGAACAGGGGCTTCGGCCTTGTTTGCACCCAGGCGGGCTTCGCCCATTGCCAGGTTGTGGCTGTGCACCAAGGTGCCAATGGCAATGTCGGCGGTGGCAACGCCGATCACCTGACCATATTTTACAATCTGTTCGCCTTTGGCGATGTCGCGCGCGGCAAATTTGTGACCAGCGCCAATATCCTCGGCAACATCAATTCCGGGCGACGACTGATCCCCGGCTTTTAAAGGCATAAGTGCAATAAGCACATTGTCGGTGTCATTGAGGCGAAGGGCGTTAATCTTCATGGTGCGGGAACCTTGTTGATCAGGGCGGCAAGTGCCGGTTTTGGTGTGGTATCGCCGTGGCTTTGCGCCCAATCGACAAAACCACGGATGCGGCGCTCTATTTTTTGGCGATGATTTTGTGCAATATCGGCCAGTTTGTGATCCAGGAAAGGATTGCGGAAACGATCTATCGTGGTTGCCAGATAGGTGCGTGCGCGCTGTTCCATTCCGGCAGCGGCGAAACCGGGGATGACTTCGGCCTCGTACATGCCTTGCAGGGCATTGAGTGTTTCACTGTCTTCCAGAAACGTCTTGACCGACATCGCACGATCACTGCCCTGTTGCTGCCAGCGGTCGGCAAGCCAGGTGTGACCCAAATTCAGGATAAACAGTTTCAGGGCTTCGATGTCGTCAAGCGTATCGACCAGTTCAATCGCGGAATGCTGGCACGGCAGTGCAAGCCCCGGCTGATTTTCAATCGCCCACAGGGCATAGGGTTCACAAATGGCCCCGGCAGGGTCGATCGGTTCGGAAACGATCCGGTCCACCAGCGAGTTGACCCAGATGATCCGGTTTTGCAGCCAGTCCTGAAAATCGCTGTCATCCTGTTCGGCCAGCGCCAGAACACAGGCCCGCAATACCGCGCCGTTTTCGGGGATCAACTCCATTGGCATGATTGTTAACGGGCGACCATGTGCGAGGAAGCGTTCCTTAAGCAACAGGCGTAATTTTGCCGGAAAGGACATGGCCTGATCGAAAGCGTCGCCTTTATCTGCAGGTTGAGGGGCATAACCGGCATCGGCAGTGTTTGACACCAGATATTCGACTTCATTGACAAAAATGGCGACGATTTTGGGCCAGTCTGTTGCGGTGGACAGGGCGCGCGTAATTGACACGATCTGTTGTTCACGATCAACAATACTGCCGTTTTCAAGGCCGCGAATTTTGACAGGATAACCATCCTCCGCCGCCAGGGCGGCAAGGCGGCCGCTGCGCGCGCTGGCCCCGCTGGATTGCACAACCGTGATCGGGCCGATAGCCTGATCGTTCTTTAAGGCCTCGTCCACGAACAGATCAAAATGGGCCTGGAGAAAGCGACTGGTGCCAAATTGCAGGATCGGGGTGGGGCTTTTAGCGGACATGCAGAACCGCCTTCACGATTTCTTCGCGGTCATGCAGCCAGCTTGTCAGTTGTTCTAGACCGTTATCGAACGATCCTTCGTGGGTGTTTAACAGATCAACCGGCACATCCCCGGCCCGCATATGCGACATGACCTTGTCAAAATCGGCGCGCAGCGCATTGCGGCTGCCCATCAGGGTGGTTTCGCGCTTGTGAAATTCCGGGTCATCAATGCGTAACTCGCCCTTGACCACGCCGACAAAAACCAGCGTGCCGCCATGTGCAAGATCATGAATGGCAGCATTCATGGCATTGATGTTGCCGGTGGCATCAAACACGGTTTCAAAGCCATCTTTGGGCAGGTCGGCATTGGCATCATTGACCAAAACGCCCTTGGAGCCTTTGACGATGGCGCAGGCGCGGTCAAGGCGTTGCTGGCTGGTATCACGCAGGGTAATTTCCGCACCGGCAAAGCTGGCAAACAGGGCCGTGCCAATACCGATGGGGCCCGCCCCGATGACAAGGGCCTTGGTGCCCTTTTGAATGCGCGACCGGCTGACCGCATGGGCCCCAATGGCGAGAAATTCCACCATCGCCGCATCGCGGGCAGAAAGGCCCGTTGCCGGGTAAAGGTTGCCTTCAGGCACGCTGATTTGATCGCACATGCCACCATCACTATGTACGCCCAGCACCGAAATCGACATGCAGCAATTGGGTTTGCCAATACGGCAGGCATGGCAGGTGCCGCAGGTGACATAGGGGTTTACAACCACAAGGTCGCCCTCGGCAATTTCACCATTTGACGACGGGTCAAGTGCAATGCCCGATAGTTCGTGGCCCATGACCCGGGGATATTGCAAAAACGGATGCAGGCCTTCCATGATGTGATAATCGGTGCCACAAATGCCAATCGCGCGAATCGCAACGCGGATATGCCCCGCCTTTTTCGCCGGAAACGGGGCTGATCCGTTGCTGAGTGTGCCCGGTTTCTCACATAGGATGGTTTTCATCAGGGTCATGGCTGCTTCTCTGCTATTTGTGTTTTGGCTCTGCATCGACCAAATTGTATTTTATACATAAAAAACAAGTTCGGTTTGCCGTCAATCGTTTTTTATGAATAAAATACCAGTGCCTATGGTTTCTTCGATGACAAAGCAATTGCGTTTTGGGGCAACAGTGGGCATTTTCAGGGCAATGTGCGGGGAGACGGGAAAGAACGTGGCGAAAACCAATCGGACATACAAGGAAACCTATAACGCCTGCCTGGATTATATTGTCGCGCTTGGTGAAGGGGCATGCCTGCCGCCGGAAAAGGAAATGGCGGGCAAGTGGTCGATCAGTCGCAGTACGGTGCGCGCGGTTCTGGATCATCTTTCCGAAGAAAAAATCATTCACTGGAAGGGCCGGGACAAAACGGTTTTGCGCCTTCCCGTCAAGGACGATTATTTTCAGGCCAGCGAGACGCGACCGACCGCCGATCTGATCGAACCGGCCTTTATGCAATATATTGTTGGCGGCGATTTGGCACCGGGAACGGTTTTGCGCGAAAGCGAGCTTGCCAAAAATTTTGGTGTCAGTGCATCATCGGTACGGGAATATCTGATCCGCTTTTCCCGCTTTGGCCTGATCGAGAAAAAACCCAATCGTTACTGGGTGTTGAACGGTTTTACCCGCGATTTTGCGATGGAGCTGTTTGATGTGCGCGAAATGTTCGAGCTGCGCGCCTTTGACACCTTTGTCAAACTGCCCGCCGATCATGCAAACTGGCAAAAACTGAAGGCCCTGGGTAACGAACACCGGTATTTGCAGGAAGACATGGACGGGCGCTATATGCAGTTCCCCCGCCTGGATGACCGATTCCACCGGCTGATCATTTCCGCCTTTCACAATCGGTTTGCCGATGATTTTTACGATCTGGTGGCGCTGATTTTTCATTATCATTACCGCTGGAACAAAACCGGGGAAAAGGGCCGCAATGCCGATGCGGTGGAAGAGCATCTGCGCGTGATTGATGCCCTGGTTTCCGGGGATTTTGATGTGGGCCGAATTCGTTTTCGCGAGCATTTGCAAACCGCCCGGCGGACGTTGCTGGCATCCGTTTCCTGGGATTAACCGGGCTTTCCAGAGGCAGCGGCAGGCGCGGCTGGCTGCCTGTTTTCGCATCCCTTACAGAAAAATGTTTTTAATCCATACAAAACATTTGACAAGCGTTCGGGCTGCGCTAAAAATGTCTTTTAACGATAAAAAACAATCAAAACAGGGTAGGCGTCCTCGTTATCGGCGAGTTTAAGGTTTTGCTGGCGGTCTGTTTTTCGGTCATTGCCAGAATGCAAATCTGCCGCGTCTTTCTGTTTTGATTGGTTCATTACGGCTCCGTTTTTGCCAATGCGTTCAACGGCAGGCGGGGCGCAAGATCGATATTTACAACCGGGAGACATACGTCGTGACGCCAGAACGAACCACGGAGCAAACGCCGCCTCCGAGCAACCCGTCATCATTCTTCTTCTGGATGAACATGACGGGAGACGAGCGCAAAGATCTGGTTCAGAAATTTGCCGCCCTGTTCAGCCTGGTGGTTCTGATTGTTGCCTTTTCCCTGACCAGTGATGCCTTTTTCTCGCTGGGCAATGCCATGACGGTGTCCTTGCAGACAACATCGATTGCCTTTCTGGGGATCGGGGTGACAGTGGTAATTCTGACCGGCGGCATTGATTTGAGTGTCGGTTCGGTGCTGGCCCTTTCCGGTACCGTGGCAGGCTTGCTGGTCAAGGCGGGCTGGCCGGTTTATGCCGGGATGGGGGTTGGTGTGCTGGTTGGCACATTATGTGGCATTATCAATGGCCTGGTGGTGACACGGCTGAAGTTGGCCCCCTTTATTGCTACCCTGGGCATGATGATGATTGCCCGTGGTGTTGCCTTGCAGCTTACCGGGGCCGCACCGGTATCCCAATTGGGCGAGGCCTTTGGCGAACTTGGCAACGGCGCATTTTTCCGGATGCTGGAAAAAGGGGCCAACGGCCTGCCGCATATGATTTTCCCCGGTATTCCCTATCCGGTGGTGTTGATGGTGTTAATGGCGATTGTGGTGGCATTTATTTTGCGCCGTTTGTCCATTGGCCGTCACGTTTATGCTGTTGGATCGAACGAGGAAGCCTCGCGGCTTGCTGGTGTCAATGTGAACGGCACCAAAATGTTTGCCTATGCCACATCCGGTTTCCTGGCGGGTGTTACCGGGATCATCCTGATGTCCCGCCTGGTGACGGCCCAGCCGAATGAAGGTGTGATGTATGAACTTGATGCCATTGCCGCAGCCGTGATCGGCGGCACCTCGCTGATGGGCGGTGTGGGCACGATTTCGGGCACCATGATTGGCGCGTTTGTTATCGGAATTTTGCGGAATGGATTGAATATGAACGGCGTTTCATCATTCATCCAGCAAATCATCATCGGTTGCGTGATTATCGGAACCGTTTATGTCGATCATCTGCGCAATCGCCGGTGATTATATTCAAGCCTAATAATAATCAGTTCAGTGGAGGAAAAAGATGAAAAAGTTACTTTTGGGGGCTGTCTTTGCCCTGGTCGGGATGACAGGCATCGCTGCTGCCCAAAGCAACGAAATTGCCGTGATTGTGAAAACCACAAGTTCCAATTACTGGCAGAACGTTCACAAAGGGGCAGAAAGCGCCATTGGTAAACTGGACGGCTATAAAATGTCGTTCCAGGGTCCGGCAACGGAATCGGCTGTTGCCGATGAAGTCAACATGGTGCAGAACGCGATTAACCGTAAAGTTGCCGGTATCGTGCTGGCACCCTCTGATCCGGATGCGCTGGTGCCCTCGGTTAAAAAGGCCTATGAAAACGGCATTCCCGTTGTGATTATCGATTCAGCCCTGTCTGATGCGGGCAAGGACTATTATCAGGCGTTTCTGTCCACCGATAACCGCAAGGCGGGCGAGCTATGCGCCAAGCAGATGATTGAAAAGGTGGGGACAACCGGCAAAATCGCCATCATGTCCTATGTCGCCGGTGTGGGCTCGGAAATTGGTCGTGTTGGCGGTTTTACCGACTATATCAAGGCCAATTCCAAGCTTGAAATTGTCGGTCCGTTCTATTCGGAATCACAAATGGCCAAGGCCCTGAACCAGACGACCGACGTACTGGCCGCCAACCCGGACCTTAAGGGTATTTTTGGGGCCAATGAACCGACCGCAATTGGCATGGGCCGTGCCATTGTTCAGGCCGGTAAAAAGGGCCAGCTTGTTGCCATTGGTTTTGATGGCAACGAAGATTTGCAGGGTTTCGTGCGTGACGGCACGCTGGATGCCATTGCCGTTCAGGGGTCTTACCAGATGGGTGAAAAAGGCATTGAAACCATTGCCAAACTGCTGAAGGGCGACAAAGTCGACAGCTTCATCAATACCGGTGTTGTTCTTGTCACCAAGGACAATCTTGATACCCCCGAAGCCCAGAACGTTCTGTACTAATTAAGCTGTCAGGCGATGTTGTGCCGGGCTGGTGCAACATCGCCGCGCTTGAAATATCCAGGAGAAATTCGGATGAATGCCCTTTCCCCCGTTGTTGAAATGAACAACATCGTCAAGCGGTTTGGCGGTATCCACGCGGTTGAGGATGTGTCGTTAAACCTGTATCCGGGTGAAGTTGTTGGGGTTTTGGGGCATAATGGTGCCGGTAAATCCTGCCTGATGAAGATTTTATCCGGGGCAATGGCCTATGATTCCGGGGAAATAAAAATTCAGGGCAATGCGGTGGAAATGTCCAGCCCGATTGATGCGCGCCATTGCGGGATTGAAACCATATACCAGACCCTGGCGCTGGCCGATCATTTGAACGCACCTGCCAACCTGTTTTTGGGGCGCGAGCTTAAAACCCGGTTCGGGATGCTTGATGACCGCAAAATGGAAGAAGAAACCCGCAAGGCATTGCGCAGTCTTAACCCCAATTTCCGCAACATTACCGAGGCGGTCATGAATATGTCGGGCGGGCAGCGCCAGGTCATTGCGATTGCCCGGGCGATTTATTTCAATGCCCGCATCGTTATTATGGATGAACCAACAGCCGCCCTTGGCCCGTCGGAAACCGCGATGGTGGCAGAACTGATTGAAAAACTGCGCGAAAAAGGCATTGGCATTTTCCTGATCAGCCATGACATGGACGATGTGTGCGAATTGTGTGATCGCATTGTGGTAATGAAAAACGGCCGCAAGGTGGGTGAACACAAGGTGGAAGATGTGAATAAGGACGACATCTTAAGCCTGATCATCAAGGGCGAATTGCCCGACAACTGGGCCCCGCGCAGCCGTATGTCCGCATAAAGCCCCGGTTTTCCGCGCGCAATGATGCTTTCATATTGGTGCCACGGATGATTTCCGTGGCATTTTCTTTTTCGGGCTGGGGAACGCAAATCAAAAAAAATGCCACCCGGCTGGCGGTTGATGCCGGGTGGCGGACAGAGCGTTACTGCATCCGAAAGGTTATTTCTTTTGCAGTTTGGCCTGTTCAAGTGACCAATATTCCATATCGAACAGATCAGCCTCGTTGATCGGCTGGAAACGGCCAATTTTTTCGGCCGCATTGATGATACGGGCAGTTTGTTCGCCCAAATCACCGGCAATGGCTGCTGCTTTGGCATCCTTGCCCAAGCCGACAAGACCCACATTTCTGATCAGGACAATGCGCGGCCAAGGGTCCAGTTGCACCTTAGGTTCGCTGGCATTGGGCGCATTGCGATTGAAATAGGCACTGTATTTTTGCTGGTAATCTTCAATTGCGGCAGAAATGGTGCTTTCATTCGCATTTTCATCAATGATCATCGGAAAGGGTTTGATCCGGATAACATGGTCCGGTGTTGCCGTGCCGCGCGTGGCAATGTCTTCCAGGGCCGGGTTGGCCAAATAGGTGCGAATGGAGGGTGTGGTGCGAAAATCCATCGCAATGGCATTGGCAAACGGTGATCCGCCTTTTTGCAGGGCGGATTGCAGCTTGTCACGCAGGGTTTGGCTCAGGCTGCCGTCCGATTTTTCCGGCCCGGGCAGGGCAATGCCTTTGGCTTCAATGTAATTTTCCGCCTCGGTGACAAAATCGATCATGCGGTCATAGGATTCTTTGGCCGTTGCGCCAAAGGTGAAAAGACCATGATTTTTAAGCCAAAGCCCCTGGCAATCCGGGAACTGGTCAAACAGGTCCGCCCCGGCGATCGACAGGTCATAGCCGGGCATGACATAGGGCAAAAATGCCAGCCGGTCGCCGTAAATCTCGCGCATGATCTCTTCGGAATTATCCTGGTCCGCCAGCACCAGAACGGCGGTTGAATGGGTGTGATCGACAAATGTATCGGGCAGGTAGGCGTGCAACAGTGCCTCGACCGAGGGGTTCGGCGCATCGGCTTCCAGCAGGTTTTTGCGCAGAAGCGCCACCATTTCCGGGTCGCTCAGGCGGCCCTGATGGCGGGCATCAAGCAAAGGTTGCAAATAAACGGCAGGCAGGCCCGGTGCCTCGATGGTTTCAAGGTCCCAGCCGCTGCCTTTGACATGGATGATGCGGGTTCCGTCATCCTGGGTGATTTTGACCGATGTATTGCCCCCGCCATGTAAAACAAGGTCGGGGACCTGGCCGATAATGCGCGATGTATAAACCCGCAACCCCAGATCGGCAGGCTGACCCTGGGCAATGGCCTGGTCAATATAGCTTTGGGCGTCCTGATCGTTCCATAAATTCTGCATCGGGCATGTCCGTTAGGCTGAAATTTGAAAGATGAAATTCAATAACAAATGAAAAGGCACGACACCGAGGGAGAACGGTGCCGTGCCTGATTTCCGAAATCAGAAGTCGAAATCGTCGATATTGTCTTTGGTAAACACGGTCCGTTTGGGCAGCAGGATAATGCCGTTGCCTTTGGCCTCATAGTCATAGCCCTGAACACTGTTGGGCGAGACTTCAACCGTGCCGATCCCCGGAATATCAAGCTTGTCGCCCACATTCATCGGGCCGTCTTTCAGGACATGATCGGCAACATAAACCGCGATCTTGCCCTGTTGGGTCACATCCCAAAGACCAAACCGTTCCACCGTGCCGCGCTTGACATAGGGGCGCATGACGTTGGGCGTGCTAAAGCCAACAATGGTGACTTTGCCGGCGCGATCCAGGTTTTCGGCCGCCTGTGCCGATGCAGGCAGGGCATTGGCATCCGGGGCAATAATGGCATCCAGGTCCGGATAGGCTTTCAGGATGCTTTCGGCGGTTTGCAGGGATTTCTGCGCATCGTTATAGCCATACTGGGTGGTGACAATTTCCCAGCCCGGATGTTCCTTGGCAATTTTGGCCTTGGCGGCATTGGCCCAGGCGTTCTGGTCGGTCACGGTCGGGCTGGAATAGAAAAAGGCGACCTTGGCCTTTTCCTTTTTAATGCCGTCATTTGCCATATCCACCAGCAGGCCACCCAGTTGATCGGGTGTTCCCTGATTGACATAATAGCTGCGGCATTCCGGCTTTACGTCGCTATCCCAGGTCATGACCAGCACATTGCGCTGCATCGCACGTTTCAGCGCCGGGCACAAACCGTCGGGCGAAACCGACGACAGGATAATGGCATTATAACCCTGATTGACAAAGTTGTTCACAAACTGCACCTGACCGGAAACACTCGGTTCCGTCGGGCCGTCATAAGTCACTTTATCGTTCAGTTCCTTGCCCGCTTCCAGTGCGCCATTGCCGCCACTGGTGAAAAAGCCCACGCCAACCAGTTTCGGAATAAAGGCAATCTGGCTTTCGGCCAGGGCAGGCGATGCGGCGGCAAGCAAAGACCCCGTAAGTGCTGCCGCGATAGTCCATTTAACGTGACGTCCAAACATGTCGTTCCTCCTCATGATGCTGCGCGTTTTCGGTTCGTCGCCATTATTCGCGCAGCGACAAAGTTGGTCAGCAAGGCGCTTCCGTGGCGCAATGCGACCGCAACCACCAGCAACGCACCAGAGAGCGCGCTGGAAATCTGACTGGGGACACCGCTCATTTGCAGGCCCTGTTGCAGGTAGCCAATAACAAGCGTTGCCAGAAATGTTCCGATAATCGATCCCTGCCCGCCATAAATGGAGGCCCCGCCCAGAACGGCAGCGGTAATGGCAGGCAGCAGGGTGGCCGTGCCCAGATCGACACGGGCGGACCCGAAATAGGCCGACAAAACCAGCCCGGCGACGGCGGCAAAAATGCCGGTCATCATATAGGTGATGGTTTGAATGGTGCGAATGGGAAGCCCGCTGTAACGGGCGGCATGTTCGCTAAGACCGCACAGGAAAACCGACCGGCCAAAGCGCGAAAAATGTAAAATGACAAACAGAATGATCGCCTCGGCCAGCAACACCAGAAACGGCGCGGGCAATCCTGCGACATCGATATAGGCAAAGCTGGTAAAGCTGTCGGGGAAATTGCCGATACCTTCATAGCCGCCTGCACCAACCACACCCGAAAGCACGGTGGCAGCCCCGCTAAACAGATAAAGGCTGCCCAGTGTCACCACCAGGGGCTGGATGCGCGACAGATGAATGATCGTGGCATTGAACAGCCCGGCAATCGCACCCGCACCAAGGGCGGCAGCGATACACAGCGCAAGCGGCAGACCAAAGAAATTGGCGATGCCAAAAATGATGGCGCATAAACCAATGGTCGAGGCAAAGGAGACATCAATCCCGCCTGCGATAATCACGATGGTCAGCGGCAGGGCGATAATGCCGATCTGGGCAAAGTCACTGGTGCTGTAAAGCAGGTTTGACAGATTTAAAAAATTGGGATTGAGGGCACCGAAAATGGCAAATTCCGCCACCAGCATTCCAAACAGCGCCATTTCCCAGCGCAGAAAGAAACGTTTCATTGTGCGTGCTCCTGCGGGCCGGGGGTGGAGGAGGTGGGCGAGGGGGTATTATGAACAGGGCCGGTTGTGCCAGACCCGGTATTGGGGCTATGCACCGCATAGCGTTTGGCACGAATGGCCTTTTCCACGGCAATGCGGACCCGCCCATCCAGCAGCAATACCAGCAGCAATACGGCACCGGCGATAAAGTCGTTCCAGAAGGCCGGGATCTTCAAAAAGACCAGCGCACTGTCAATTGACGTCATAAAAATCACGCCAACAAAAACACCGGGCACGGATCCGCTGCCACCCAGAAGGCTGACCCC
Source organism: Thalassospira profundimaris (assembly GCF_003326755.1). GTDB lineage: Bacteria > Pseudomonadota > Alphaproteobacteria > Rhodospirillales > Thalassospiraceae > Thalassospira > Thalassospira profundimaris_B. The sequence continues at coordinate 41,330 of NZ_JPWH01000033.1, forward strand.
GCCCAAAACATTGGCGGCAATCGCTTTCAGCTCCACGCCATTTCCGGCCTGGTTGGGAATAAAGCCGATCTGGGCGGCAAAAATGATCCCGGCCAGCGCGGCCAGTGTGCCTGCGGCAACAAAGGCACTGATTTGCACCAGATGAATGCGGATACCAAGATGGCGGGCAGCCTCGCGGTTATCGCCAACGGCATAAAAATAGCGGCCAAAGCGCGTATGGCGGGTGATTGCCCAAACCCCAGCAAGGGCAATCACCACAGCCACCGTCAGGACCGAAATCCCGATACTGCCGTTTTCTGCCAGAAATTTAAGGGATTGCGGCAATTCCTCGATCCATTTGCCGCCCGTCAGGATCAGCATGATCCCGCGAAACAGGCCCAGTGTGCCCAAGGTCGCAATAATCGACGGCACGCTAAAGAATGTGACAAGGATACCGTTAAACAGGCCAGCCAGCGCCCCACATAACAGGCAGATGATAATGGCGGGGGCCAGTCCCATGCCGTTATTAAGCAACAGGCCCAAAATAACCGCACTCAACCCCAGAACCGACCCGCTTGATACATCAATATTACGGGTCAAAATCACCAGCATGGTTCCCAGGGCGACTGTCATCAGCACCAGGCTGTTGGACATGATGACCGATGCGGTGGACAGTGACAGATAGCCAGGGGCGACCATCCCGATCAGGAGAAAGGCCAGAACGGTCACGCCAAACAGGGTGGCAACGCGGTTGCGGGCAAAAAAATCAAGCATGGCTGGCCGCTCCGGATTCAAAGGCCAAATGGGCGATGGCATCAACATTGATGGCCTGGCGCGAAAGTTCACCGCATTGATGGCCATGTGCCATCACAATCACGCGGTCCGCCAATTGTTCAATTTCATCGAAATCCGACGAAATCAGCAGCACACCCAGGCCTTTTTCGGCCAGTTGATGGATCAGGCGATAAATATCGTTGCGTGCGGCGACATCCACCCCGCGGGTCGGTTCATCAAGGATCAACACCCGCGGGTTGGCCGCAAGGCATTTCGCCAGCAGCACCTTTTGCTGGTTCCCGCCCGAAAGACGGCCCGCCGCCTGCCCCGGTCCTTCGCATTTGATGCCAAGGGCCTCGCGAAATTCGGAAAATTCGCCGGTTTCGCGTTTGCCTTTGGGGAAAAATCCCATGCGGTGCATGGTATAGCCCGACATGTTCCAGGCCAGTGACGCCTCAAGAAACAGGCCGTTTTGCTGGCGATCCTCTGGCAGGTACACCAGCCCGGCATCCACACATGTGCGCGGCGAGCGGTTAATAAGGTCCTTGCCCTGGAGTTTTACCGTGCCACTGCCAGACGGGCGCAAACCAAACAGGGTTTCGGCAAGCTCGGACCGCCCGGCGCCGACGACGCCCGCCAGGCCGACAATCTCGCCTGCGCGCACATCAAAGGATATGTCGCGAAAACCTTCGCCACTGAAACCCGTGATTTCCAATACATTGCTGGCAAGGTTGAAATCCGTAGTGCGCTGGCGTTTGGGCGCGGTGACATTTGCGGTCTCGCCGCCTGCCGATTTGGTCATGGCCTCGACGATCTGGTGATCGTTATAGTCATCCAGTGTGCCATAAAGAACAATCGCCCCATCGCGCAACACGCTGATGACATCGCAAATCTCGCGAATTTCGCGTAATTTGTGCGAAATAAAGAAAATGCCAACGCCTTGTTCCTGAAGCTGGCGGACACGGTCAAACAGGGCATTGGCTTCATGGGGTGTTAACGCCGAGGTCGGTTCATCCAGAATCAGAACCCTTGCCTTGCGAATGAGGCCGCGCAGAATTTCCACAATCTGGCGGTCGGCAATCTCAAGGGTGGCGGCCTGCGCATCAAGGTCCAAACGGACCGAAAGGTCATTGACCAGCTTTTCAATATCGCCGCGAAGGGCCTTTGCCGACGATCGCAGGCCAAGGCAGATATTCTCCAGCACCGACTGGTTGGGCAGGATTTGTGCTTCCTGGGGCACCAGATACAGGCCCAGGGCCTGGGCTGCCGCCGGTGACGGATTGTTCAACGCCTGACCATTGATCTCGATGCTGCCCGATTCCGGGCTGACCAGCCCGGCGATGGATTTCATCAAGGTGGATTTGCCAGCACCATTACCGCCAAGCAGGGCATGGACCTGCCCGGGCAGAAGGGTGATGTCCACACCCTTGAGAACCGCGGTGCCACCATATGATTTCCATATGTCGCTGACACGAACGGCGGCTTTATCGTGGTTGTTCCGTTCCATCCCTGGGGCCTGTTCATTTGTTTTTCTAAAAAACATGTGATCACAATGGGGCGAGGTCGTCAATATGTATTATTGCTCATTTCCATTGTGCAATGCGGCAATATTTCCAGAATAAGAGCTATTTTTAAGGATTTTCGCGTTTTTGGAAAATTGCAATTTGGAACAGTTGACGTGATCAATTGTTTATTGAATAATCATCTGAACAAATAACACGAATTTGGGATGGCGTTCATGGTGTCAGATAATACGGATTGGAGCTACGCGGACGCGGAGGAAGAAACCCTCACCCGTATTGCGTGGTACTATTATAATGACGGTCTGACCCAGGGCGAAATCGGCGACAAGCTGGGGCTGTCGCGAATCAAGGTTTCGCGCCTGCTTGAAAGTGGCCGCCGCACCGGCATCATTCAGGTGCGCATCAATTCCCGCCATCAGGGCTGCCTTGAATATGAACAGCACCTTCAGGATCACTGGGGGCTGCGTGAAGTCCGCGTTATTCCCCATCTCGAAGGCGGCGATCTGAGCGAACGTCTTGGTCAGGCGGCAGCCCAGTTTCTTATGCAACGCCTGCGTCCCGATGATCTGCTGGCGGTGGGCTGGGGGGCAACGGTCAGTCACACCATCCAGCGTCTTGGTCACATGGCCAATGAACGCAATGTCTCGCTGGTCAGCTTAACCGGCGGTGTTGCCACTTATGTTGATGGCATGCGCACCGCAAACTGGGGCAGCAGCGTGCATCTTGTTCCAGCACCCCTGGTGGTTTCCGATCAGAATGTGGCTTCTGCCCTGATGGCGGAACCTGCCATATCCGCTGTTTTGGAGATGGCGCTGAATGCGGCCTATCAGCTTGTCGGGATTGGCGAACTAAATGTCGATTCCACCGTGGTACGCAGCGGCTATATCACCCCGGTAGAGGTGGAGCCTTTGCGTCGCAAAGGGGCCGTTGGCGATATTCTTTGTCAGTTCTTTGATGATAGCGGCCAGTCTCTTGACCTGCCGTTGCATCAGCGGGTGGTGGGCGCGCGTCTTGCCGCACTGTCAAATTCCGAAAATGTCATTGCTGCGGCGGGCGGGCTCAGCAAGGTGCGGGCTATTCAGTCCGCGCTGAAGGGCAAATATGTCGACATCCTGATTACCGATGAAAAAACCGCCGAAAAGCTGCTGGAGGAAAACTGACATGACAAAAGGGGATTATCTGCTGGCGATTGATGCCGGGACTGGCAGTGGCCGCGCCGTGGTGTTTGATCGTGATGGCAATCAGCTGGGTGCCATGCAGCGCGAATGGTGGCATAAAACCGACCCGCGCTATCCCGGATCGATGGATTTTGATGTTGAAGGCAACTGGGCGCTGATTTGTGCCTGCATTCAGGGCGCATTGGAAGCTGCCGGTATTTCGGGTTCAGATATTGCCGCTGTCAGTGCGACCAGCATGCGCGAGGCCTTTGTTGCCTTTGACCGCGAGGGACGCGAAATCTGGGCCTGTGCCAATGTTGATGGCCGCGCGGTTGATCAGGTCCGTCAGCTTAAAACCGACTTCCCCGGGGTGGAGCGCGACCTTTACACTCAAACCGGACAAACTTTTGCGCTGGGGGCCTTGCCGCGCCTTTTATGGCTGCGTCAGCAAATGCCCGATATTTACGAACGTATTGATAAAATCTGTATGCTGTCCGACTGGGTTGTAGCGCGCCTTTCCGGGGTGATTGCCTCTGATCCCTCCAATGCGGGTACCACGGGTATTTTTGGCTTGCGCGACCGCGACTGGCTGCCATCGGCCATGTCCCGTCTGGGCCTGCGTGACGATATTTTTCCGCCAGCTTGCGAAACCGGTACGGCGGTTGGCACTGTTACGGCAAAGGCCAGTGCCGAAACCGGCCTTTCAACCAATGTGACGGTTGTGGTTGGCGGCGGGGACTGCCAAATGGGGACAGTCGGGCTCGGTGTTACCGCGATTGGCGATTGCGCCGTTATGGGCGGTACCTTTTGGCAGCAAATCGTCAATGTCGAACCGACCCTGATTGACCCGGAAATGAATGTGCGCATCAATCCGCACGTTATTACCGGACTTAACCAGGCAGAGGCGATCAGCTTCTTTGTCGGTGCGGTCATGCGCTGGTTCCGCGATACATTCGGCCAGGAAGAACTCGCTGCTGTCGATGATCCCGGTCAGGCTTACACTCTGCTCGAACAGAAATCGGCCAATGTGCCGCTGGGATCTTATGGTGTGATCCCGATTTTTTCCGATGTCATGCGCTATGGGGCCTGGTATCACGCGGCACCATCTTTCCTTAATCTCAGTCTCGATCCGGAAAAATCCGGCAAGGCCGTTTTGTTTCGGGCCTTGCAGGAAAATGCCTGTGTGGTGGCGGCACGCAATCTCAAATCGATCTTCGATCTTGCCGGGACGGTGCCCCAGCATATTGTTTTTGCTGCCGGGGCGGCCAAAAGCCCGCATTGGGCCCAGATGCTGGCCGATGTGACCGGGCTGGTGGTGAAAACCCCCAGGGTTAAAGAAGCAACCGCCTTGGGCTGTGCCAGTGCGGCTGCCGTGGGGGCCGGGTTTTATACAGATCTGGCGGGTCTTGGTCGCGAATGGGTGAATTGGGATCGCACTTTTGAACCTGATCTTTCCCTGAAACCGGATTACGACGCCCTTGGTGATCGCTGGGCGGCGGCCTACGCGGCCCAACTGGCCCTGGTTGACCAGAATGTCACCACTTCGATGTGGAAGGCACCGGGCCTCTAGGGTCTTTTTCTTCTGATTCTCTTGAAATCAATCTTCATAACCACAGGAAATACCATGCTTGTACAAATGGTTCATATTGATGTGAAAGAAGGCCATGTCGATGAATTCATCGAAGCCTTCCGGATCAATTACGAAGGCTCGCGCAAGGAAGAGGGTAATCTGCGCTTTGATGTGCTGCGCGATCCCGAAAATCCGCACAAATTTACCATCTATGAAGTCTTCCGGGATGATGCGGCGCTTGATGTGCATCGCAATACCCCGCATTACAAGGAATGTGTTCGCCGGATTGACCCGATCATCACCGGCCCGCGCACCAAAACCTATTATAATGCCGAAATGGCCGATTATCTCTGATCGGTCGTCGACATCTATTATATGCTTAAAGGCCCTTGTTGTGTTTCGCGACAGGGCCTTTTTCATTTGTTTTGTTCCGGGCGCTTGCAAATGTGCTGTTTCGCGCTATCTGATCTCTCGTACCTCCTTTTTTGAGCCTGATTTCGTGGTGCGTCATTTCAAAATGATGTACCGCGCAGGATAAAAATGGCGGAATTCTGCCGTTTTTGTAAAAAATCACATTTTCTTCAAAAAAGGTGTTTACAGGTTAGCGATAGGCCCCTATAACCCGCCTCCACCGACGGGGCGCG
>NZ_JPWH01000034.1 GCF_003326755.1 Thalassospira profundimaris
GAACGCCGGACATTATTGAAAATGCGCCTAAGAAATTACACCTGACATGGTGGAAATGGGCCGTTTTTCCAGTAGCAAAACTGCCGGAGGATATTGATCAACGTGCGGAAGAGTGGTTGCGATTACATCAGAAAAAATGAGGCATGAGATCGGAATATAGTAATTGTAGGGTTTTTGTCTCCGCATGGATAATTCTTTGAGCATAAAGGTGTCATAAGTCCAATATGTTAAAATCAAAGAAATCAGGGTTGGGCATAACGCTGGAAAAATATTTTAACGCGTCTCAATTTGAAGGGATATCACGTATTTCCCAGGATATTGTTGATGTAGAGAAATATGATTTTGGTCGTCGGAAAATGATTGCGGGTATTACCGCAGTTGCTACTTGGATCAGTACTGTAAGATATGCGGTTCTACCTTATCTAAACGGCGGATTTGAACAGATTGATCATTTTTTAGGTCTTTTAGGGCGTGGATATTTGTGGGGGGTGGATGAAAGTTGGAGAGAATCTTATTTGAATGATTGTTTGCGAAATCATATCTTGGCTTGTAAAAATACGACGACGCCATTGCAATATGTTGTCATTCAATTTTATGACGATCCGAAGCACTATATTATAACAATTATTGGTGCCTTTATTATATTATTGGCTTTTTTTTTATTTTTTTATCCGTCGTCCGGCTCCGTTCAGAGTTAATCGGAAAATTGGTGCTATTTATGGCTGGGGCCTGGGGAAGTTCTGGATCTTGCCGGCTTCTGAATTTGAATTTTCATATAGAGGCGAATGGGACCCGCTGTCATGCCGGTTCTTTACCAGTGGTCCAATGGTTGTTCGCCTGCAGAACGCGAAAAACCCGAACGAGACGCGTAAATTCAAACTGGGCGGTTATCCGCATTGGGATCGATTACATGGCCAGGTTTTGGGAAAAGCGATCACTGCGTTCCTGAAAACATCGCGAACGCCGGACATTATTGAAAATGCGCCTAAACGATTACCTCTGGCATGGTGGAAATGGTCTATTTTCCCTGTGGCAAAACTGCCAGACGATATTGATGCCCGCGCCGAAAAGTGGCTCAAGAAACATAAATATTTGTAACCTTTTGGCTTTGCCTATCTGGAGAATTTTAGGAACTTTTGATGACGACAGAAAAGTCAAATGCCATTTATCTGGGGATCGCGCTTCGTGCATCAGGAATAGCGGATGTCGAGCGTTTTTTTCATGGTTTAAAATTTGTTGCTGGGTTCACAGCAGTTTTTATCATGGCCTCTACCCTGATTTATTTTTTTCAACCTTATGAAAAGAATGATGAAGCGGGAACATATGATCAGGATCAGGAAATGAGCGCGTGGGAGGATAGAGCATATTTTCTGGGTTATTTTGGTTATGGATATTTGTGGGGGCATCATGAGTCTTGGCAGCGTACTTATTTGAAGGGGTGTGTTCAAGATGAGTCTTATGGATGCACCAAAGATACGACGCCTTTCCAGTTTATGTTGCTTCAGATGAAACGGCACCCGAGGACATATTTCGATATATGTATCTTTTTTTTAGGTTGGGGCTGTCTTAGCTTCGGTTATTTTTTTCTGCGCCGTCCGGCTCCCGTGCGCTTTAATCGTAATCTCGGTGCTATTTATACGTGGCATCGGGGAAAGCTTTGGATACATCCTCTATACATATTTGATTACAGCTGCCAGTTGAGCCGGGATGTTTGGAATGGCGGTGGGTTTAACGGCCCAATGGATATAAAATTAAGATCATCGCAAAATCTGAAGAAGAGAAAAACTTTCAGACTTGGAATATATCCCTTTCCTGGTGAAGAATATGGCCTATTCCTGGGCGAAATACTGCATGAATTCATGTTGGGTACTTATGAGGATAGCGAACGCGGCTGGCCGAAAAATCTGAAATATCGCTGGTGGCACCGGTCTGTTTTGGGTCGGAAGAAACTGCCGGAGGATATTGATCAACGTGCGGAAGAATGGTTGCGGTCTCAACAAAAGAAAACACACTGATCCACGCCCTTGCGGGCGAAATTAAAGACAATGAAGGTGCAGATTAAACTGCATCGGGGCAAAGCCCGGTTGGAACACAAAAAAGCGAGCAAACGACATGGAATATGGTGATTTTTCTGCGAATGCAGATTCAGAAGAAACGTTTTTCCCCTGCCAGCGGAGCAGTATTCCCATTCTGCCGGTGCGGTTTTCACTGTTGCCCTATGACCTTGAAGGTGTGCAGGAACCGACCTCGATCGGCAATCCGGGATCATATATCATCCGCACGCTAAGGCGCGGGTTTGTTTATGTGTATGTCGAAAACCCGCAGGAAACCGATGACGCCAGCGACCGCAAGGGGCCTGGCGCCTGGTATGTGTTTCGCTATGACACCAAGGGCCAGGATATTAATGGCGACTTCGTTCCTAGTGATACCGACAGCTACCATCGTGCCGATTACAGCTTCACCAAATATGAGTGGACGGATAATTACGGCGCCGATACCTGGAAATATGACAGTTCCACCCCGGCCAGCAAAACCATCTGGGTGCCGAAATGGGCCAGCAAGGTGTGGCTGGCCTATAGCGAATATCGCTGGCCGCCGTCATTTTTCCGGCAAGGCCATCAGGAAAGTTTCCGCCAGCAGATCATGCAGCCGGTTAATTTGCGCGGGCAAAACCAGTGGGCGGCCTATATTGGCAGGGCCGAAGAACTGGTGGAGGAATATAAACCAACACCCTTGCGCACAGACCCGACGCTGGCCGCCCGTTTAAGCCTGTCGCAAACCAAATTTGCCACGGCAACCCCGCCGCAAATTTCGGATGAATGTGCCATTGTTGCGGCCCTGCATGATCCGCTGGGTGATATTCTGGAAATGCAGTTTCGCTATGCCGCGAAAATCGAGCACAAGCAGAATTTCGCCAATGCCAATGTTTATCCGTTAACGATTGGCCGGTTTTGCGAGGCGGTGAAAGACCAGGTTCCCAAGCGGGATGAATGGTATCAGTTTCAGGATCCCGCCTTTGCCGATGGCTGGGAGGTGAGTTATCAGAATCTGAAATCGATCATTGATGCAATTGACAATACGCTGGACGAACTGGTCACAGCGATCAATCTCAGCATTGGTAATGAAAATGACCATCATCTTGGCAAGCATTTAACACTTGGCTTTGAACAGCAAAATGACCCGGATGCCGTGGGTTATGCGTCCCTGTTGTTGGGGCGTGCGCTTGCCGGTCTGGGGGCGACGGCCAAGGGGCATATTGCCATTCGCAAGGGGCTTGGCGGGGCAGAGGATATTCCCGATGCCGACCAGAATAGTGGCTCGTCCCTGAATAAACCGTTGCGCCTGTTCATGAAAGCCTGGAGCGGATTTAGCCCCGGCGTGTTTGAACGCATCCGGAACTGGCAGTTTTCGTTTGATATTACCCTGGAAGCGATCGCGCTTGAGGTTGCCGCCGAGCGGGCGGTGCTGGAGGGGGACGAATTTCGCAATGCCGTGTCTAATGCCTATCGTCGGTCGTCAACCGGCACAATTATGCTGACCAAACGCACGGTTTCCTATGTCGATGCCGTGAAGTTCCTGCAAGGTGCCTTTGATGACGCGCAGGTGGAAGATCTTCTGGCCGGTATTAGCCCGACAGGGCAATTGCACATGTCCGCCCTTGATACAAGGATGCCAACGGTGGACATCCCGGCCGTTGAAATGAACGGCAAGCTGGAGCTGGTTGGCGGTTTGCGGGCGGATCGTACCATTCGATCGATTGAAACCGGAACCGCCGGAATTGGCGTGTTGCTCGGCGCCTGGGCATTGGTTGAAACGGCAACCGCCCATAAAAAGGCCAACGAGCTTTTTGAAAAGGGGGCAATGACAGGCTTTCTGACCAGCAAGGAATTTACCCTGACGGCAACGGCAATCGGGGTGGCGGATGCGTCGCTGGGCCTAGCCTCCAAAACCATGAAAATGGTCGCGCCCGCCCAGCAGATCACCCAGGACGCGCTGGAGGTCTTGTATAAAAAGGCCATTCCGCAAGGCGCGGACGATCTTATTTATGCGCCGCGTCTGGCCTCTGCCTCCGGGATCGGGCGTGTGGTGACGACCTGGCTGCCGCGTGTTTCGATTTGCCTGGGCCTGGTGATGTCGGTAGGCGGCATTTATCGGGGGGTCGAGCGCGATGACCCCGCCGAAATCATTGGCAATTCCGCCATGCTGATCGGGACGGTGCTGATGCTGTTTCCGGCGACCGCCTGGCTTGGGGCGGTTGTGCTGCTGGTCGGGCTTGGCGTTACGTTTTTGGCCTATTCCGATATCGAGGATGTGGTGCGCAAATGTTTCTGGGGCAGTCATGCGCCCTATTGGGAATTGCAGGTTCGACCGTCACCTCAGGAACTGATCGAGGAAACCCGTAATCTGCCGGGGCCGTGGAAACAGCATCTTGAAGAGGAAATCCACTGGTTTGAAGATTTGCTCTGGACCATGACGATTGAGAATAAAACCGCCGACGATGGCATGTTTGTCATTGAAAGCCCGGCCTTTACCGAAGAAACGCCCGGTACACTCGATTTGAGTATCCGCGAGCTTTATGGCCGTTCGTGGCGTTTGAGCTATGATTTGTCCAACGGGGAAATCAGTGGCGATGACAGCGGGCAGATCCATGTTGATGCAATGGCGGGGTCTTCGACAATTGTCGTTAAAATTGATCCGCCCGCAGGGCCCGATCAGCAACGTCATACGCCCATGACCGGGTATTATTACGGGCCGGTTGATACGGGCGATTTTGTGCGTGCGGAATATACCCGTGGTGAAACCGGCCAAACCTATACGGCACGTCTTAGCGGGGAAGGGCATCTTTAATGGTGTCTTTGTCTGATAAACCGGCATCCGGGCTTGACGGTGTGGCACGTCCGCATGCGGATGTGATTGATGTGGCCCAGTATTCGTTCGGTCGCTGGAAAATGGCCGCAGGTCTTGTTGCCCTCGCAACATGGCTTGCGACCTTGTGGTGGTTATTTTTGCCCTATGTGATGGGGCAGGCAACTCCGATTGATAATTTTCTCGGTAAAATCGGACGCGGTTATTTATGGGGTGAAGATTCGCTTTGGGCGCAGACTTATGCAAACCAGTGCCTGACAAAAAACTATTTTGGCTGTTCAGGCGATACCACACCGTTTGAATTTATTGTCCTGCAATTTCACGCCAGTCCCAAGTCTTATATCGTCCCCATGTTCGCACTCGGCTTGGTCGCGATCTGCGCTTTTGCCTGGTTCTTCATGCGACGTCCGGCTCCTGTGCGATTTAACCGCAAGATTGGTGCCGTTTATGGGGTTTCTGCCGGTAAATTCTGGATCCTCCCGGCGGCGGATTTTGACTTTGTTTATCGCGGTGAATGGGATCCGCTTTCCGGTCGGTTTAACAGCAGTGGACCGATGACGGTCTGGCTGCGAAATGCGCGAAAACCACCGCAAAAACGTAAATTTGCGTTAGGCGCCTATCCGCCGGACTGCGATGAATATGGCAAACAGCTTGGCGCGGCCCTTCAACATTTCCTGGCAGGGAAACCTGGCGACGACCGCATCGCAAATGCGCCCGATCACATGCCACTAAAATGGTGGCAAAGCTCGCTATTTGGTGTGGCGAGTTTGCCCAAGAATATTGATTCCAAGGCAACGGACTGGAAGTTGAAATATGCCAAAAATCTGCGTGATAAACAAAGTTTTGATTAATAATGGGCTCCCAAACCCGGATGGATAAAAATCCAGATAGGCGACTACGCGAATAAAGGGTTATGACATGAAGTGCTGTGGTTTTCCAGTAATCGACGATTCAGTATAATCAATGTTGCATTACGAAAATAATACTATTTTCATTTAACCGGTACGTTTCTCTTTGCTCTCTTCCGATCTTGACAGTGCCGTAAGGTTAAAGAAGAAATTTTGAAAAACGGAATGTATATATGAGATGTTTCGTGTTGGATGAGGTTGGTTTTAAGAGGTTCAAGTTAGTTTTTCTCTCTCTTCTTTTCTCCTATCCGGTCTTGATGTATTACGTATATGTTGTGAACCCTTCCCCATACAAACCTGACATTGGCATTTTTTCACTTGATGAGGGTAAAACCTTTAGTGATTCGTTTCTTGATCGTTACGGGAGGGGCTATTTATGGGGGGAATCGAAGTTATGGACAATTGGGTACGAAAAATATTGCTTGAAGGACCATTATTATGGTTGCACGAGTTCAACTTCGCGATTTGAATATTTTCTTCAGATTATCGATATGAATCTTTCAAACTATCTAATGGATGTTGTACTTCTTGCCTGGACTTTGGTGTCGTTTTTGGGAGTGTTTTTTTATCGCAAACCGCGGGGCTTAATCGTAAATATGGATATTGGCGCAATATACACTTGGGAACGGGGTAAGTTGTGGATATTGTCTATCGGCGGAAGTTATCAAAGTGATGATAGAGTGAAAAGCTTGATTGAGGCCAACCGCCCGGACCAAGCGGTTTTTGTCAAATTGTTTCTTGGTCACAATCCGCCGAAAAGAAAGATGTTTGGTATTGGTGACGTAATTAACATGGCTGTTTTAACAAATTTGAATCTCGCCTTTAAACTGCGTTCATTGTTGCTTGGGCGGCAAGACTTCAGTTACGAAGATTTGAATTTGTTGAATACCTATAAGTGGTGGGAGCGTTCAATTCAGGGGCGCAAGAAATTTCCGTCAGACATTCATGATCAGGCTGCTGCATGGATGAAAAGGCATGCTGATCTGTCGGCTTCATAGTCATGTGCATGCTGTCAATGTCGACCGTATCCCGCTTTGCAATATGAAGCGGGATTTCGTTTTTTGGGGCTGTGCGAATCACAGTGTCATTGCGCTTTCAAATGGTACTGAAAAAGGCCCTCAATTACGGCGTGCGGGCGGATTTCCGCTCGGGCGGGCGGAAATCCGCCCGATATTTCAAAATTTGAATTGGTGAAAACCCTGTTTTAATCAATATTATCAATAAGTTATTCCGAAATGAAAAAAATGCGAAATTTGTGAAATTTCGGGCAGACGCTGCTCAATGGGTTGAGGCATGGTTCTTTCACACCGAACGCGGTGAAACGATTTGTCCAACTTGTTAATGGAGATTTTCCTATGCCGATGCCAGCATATCTTACCATCGAAGGCGAAACCCAGGGCCTGATCACCCAGGGTGCCACCACCTTTGACAGTATCACCAACGAATGGCAGGCCGGCCATGAAGATGAAATCATGGTTCAGGCTTTTGATCATTCCGTGATCACGCCGCGTGACCCGCAGTCGGGTAATCCGACTGGCACCCGTATTCATCAGCCGGTGACCTTCACCTGCACCCTGAACAAGGCTGTTCCGCTGATGTATAACGCCCTTGTCACCGGCGAGCTGCTGCCGAAGGTTGAACTGAAATGGTACCGCACCCAGGCATCCGAGCAGGTTCACTTCTTCACCACTTCGTTTGAAGAAGCCCTGATCGTTGATATCAACTGCGCCATGCCGCATGCCAAAGATCCGGCCACCAAGGACTTCACCCAGCTGGTCGATATCAAAATGACCTATCGTAAAATCATGTGGGAACACGTGGTTGCCGGGACTTCCGGTTCCGACGACTGGCGCGCCCCTGTCCAGGCTTAAGGTCTGTTTTTCCCAACCAGACCTGCCGGACCTGTTTATCGGGTCCGGCTTCCTCTGTTTGTGCGGTTGTGTACAAGGGCTGGCAGGATTTTTTGTCATTCGGCCACGTTTTTGCCACTTCCGCACGTCAGGGTTGCAGCTTCCGGGTGAAAACCGGTTCTTTTGGTTTAAAGGATCTCCCGGTTGGGGTGTTTTAATGTAATCGCGTTCGCAGCAAGAGGCGCACCATGAATCATATCATTTCGGAAGAAACCCTCTCGGGGCTGGCAAAACGGTTTTTATCGCAGGACCAGGATCTGGCATTCGCCTTTACCGGTGCGGTCGGTGATTTTTCCGTGGTTGGCTTTGAAGCACGCGAAACCATTAATGCACCGTTCGAGATTTCCATCAATCTCGCCTCTCCCGACCCGGCGATAGACCTGCATTCCCTGATCGATGCGCCGGGATGCCTGGGCATTTATAATAAATATGATGAAGTGCGGTATTTGCACGGGATCGTAACCGAGGTGGAACGGGGCGATAGCGGCATTCGCCGCACCTTTTATTCCGTTACCCTGCGCCCGACATTAAGCCGCCTTGATCACGGATCGGACAGCCGCATCTGGCAAACCAAAACCGTGCCCGAGATCGTGTCCGAGGTGTTCAAGGAATACAGCATTACCGATGTGGAATGGCGCCTGAATGGTCAGCATGCCCCGCGTGAATATTGCACCCAATACCGGGAAACCCATCGCGCTTTTATTGAACGCCTGTTGTCGGAAGAGGGCATTTTCTATTATTTTGAACATTCTGAAAACAGCCACAAGCTGATCCTGACCGACGCGCCGCTAGCAACGCCAATGCTGCCGAATGCCGGCAAGATCGAATATAATTCCCGTCCTGGCGGGCAAAATCGCGGTAGCTGGATCAGTGCCTTTTCCCAGCGTGAAAAGCTGCGTTCGTCCAGCTACGAGATGAACGACTATACCTTTAAAAACCCGCCTGCCAATCAGCGCCGTAATCAGGCCGCGCAGGAAAATAACGGCTTGCAGGCGGATTATGCCCTGTATGATTACCCCGGTCGTTACAAGGACCCGCGTGTTGGCAGCGATTTTACCAAACACCGGATTGAAAGTGTGCGGGTCGATGCCACCACCGGCCACGGCCAGACCAGCAATATCCAGCTTTGCCCCGGTTTTCATTTCGAGCTGACCGGCCATGACGATGCCAGCGCCAATGGCCGCCATCGTATTTTGTCGGTCCAGCATAGCGGCACACAATCCGCCGCCCTTGAAGAGGATGCGGGCAGTGGGGCCACCACCTACAAGGCCAGTTTCACCACCATGCCGGGCCATTTGCCCTATCGTCCGCCGCTGGCGCAAAAGCCGCTGGTGGATGGTCCGCAGATCGCGCATGTGACCGGACCGGAAGGCGAGGAAATTTACTGTGATGAATTTGGCCGCATCAAGGTTTGGTTTCCGTGGGACCGTCATGGGGAAAAGAACGAAAATTCATCCTGCTGGATCCGTGTCAGCCAGAACTGGGCCGGGGGGGCCTGGGGGCACATGGCGATCCCGCGTATCGGCCATGAAGTGATTGTCGATTATCTGGAAGGCGACCCGGACCAGCCGATTGTTACCGGCCGCACCTATCATGCCACCAACCGCCCGCCTTATGGCCTGCCGGAAAATAAAACCCGGATGACAATCAAATCCCAAACCCACAAGGGGGAGGGTTATAACGAACTGCGCTTTGAAGACGAGGCGGGGCGTGAAGAAGTCTTTATGCACGCGCAGAAAGACCACAATACCATCATTGAAAACAATGAAACCCACCAGATCGGTAATGACCGGTCCAAAACCGTTGCCCATGATCAGAGCGAAAGCATCGGTAACGACAAGACCATCAATGTCAAAAACGATCATACCGAAAATATCGGTAATGACATGACCTATTCTGTTGGCCGTAACCAGCAGGAAAAATACGGCAAGGATCACGTCCATACGGTGGGCAATATTCACAAACAGTCGATCTATGCCGACCATCTTTACGAAACCGGCCGCAACTACGAGGGCTCGGTCGCTGGAACCTACAAGATGGATGTGGGTAAAACCATCACGACGAATACCGGCACCCATACCTTGATGGCGTTTGAAAAATTCATCATCAAGGGGCCTGGCGGCAAAATCACCCTGGATTCATCGGGCATCACGCTTGAAGCGCCGAAAATCAACCTGAAGGGTGCGGTGTCGATGGGCGGATCAGGCTCCGCCCAGGTGCCGACGCTTTCGATGGCCGCCAACGAAGGTCTGCCGATTTGCGAAGAATGCGCCAAAAAAGCCGCGGAGGAGTAAGCCATGAAACCGGTAGCACGGGTTGGCGACAAGGTGGATTGTTCCAAACATGGCAGCGGCACCATTTCGGCGGGCGGGCAGTCGTTGGTGGATGGCAAGCCGGTGGCCCGTGTGGGCGATAAATGCAGTTGCGGTGGCACCATCACCCAGGGATCCAGCCAGTCGATGGATAATGGCAAGCCGATTGCCTATGTCGGCTGCGCCATTAGCTGTGGCGGCACCATTACCTCGGGCTCGCCAACGGCAAAGGTAAAGCCCTGACCCAAAAACGGGTCAACTGGACGAACAAATTTGACGGTGATTTGACGATTTAGGGAACGTGATTCTGTCATAGGTTGGGTGGACGTGATGTCTGTATCCGAGGCCTGGATTGGGGATTGTCATCTAAAAGAGATCGACGGGCAGCGAGAATGTTGCTGTCAGGTCGCCGTCTGGGCCGATGGTTTTGACGTTTTTCACGCCCGTCTTGAAGAACACCTTCAGGCGCAAGGCCTGAGTTTACTGTGGGTGGAAGAAGGTCTTAGCGCCCCGCATTATCTGCGCCGTCATCGAGATCAACAAAGCCGGATTGGTGTTCTGGCCCGTGCGGTACATGCCGGACATCCTGTTGAATTTGGCCCGCTGAATTTTCACAATGTCGGGGTTGGGCTAGATACAGAACAAAATTACCTCGTTTACGAAGACATTGCCGATACAGCCCCACTGGACGACCAGTTTGGGGCTTGGCCGGTTAAAAACGTCCCGAAGATGTTGCTTGACCCGCTATTTGGGCAGCCGGAACCTGATTCCTCCGCGATTGAAGATGATGGCGATGTCGCACAGGTTCCCGTGATGCGGACCTATGCGGTCATAGACGCCGCCAAACTGCAATCCGGCTTTGACGAGATCGCGGAATGCGGTTTGCGTTATCGATGTCTTTTTAAAGGGCAGGCCGCGCAGGACCTTAAAGATGTCGCACCTTTACTGCTGGAGCTTGATCCGTCCGCTGATATGACGCGCCGGTTATTGACCTATAATCCCAAACTGCCCGAGAGCATGACAACCGCCCATTTGTGGCACAAGGAGCCGGGAATTTACATCCGCTCCCGCATGGGGTTCGAGGATATCTGGCGGCATTTCCGCAAGTTTGTCCGTATTCAGGATGAAAGCGGAAAATGGTTTTATTTCCGGTTCTGGGAGCCATCCGTCCTGAACCAGCTTCCCGCCATATTAACGCCGGAAAACGGAAAGCAGTTTTTTGCCAAAGACCTCACATTTGTTGCGCTAACAGCAAACCCCAACGCAGGCAGGATCATCCGACGTGTTTGAAAAACTGGTTTTACATAGTCGCAAAGTTCTCATGCTCGTGCTTTGCACGCTGGTTATGGCCTGTAAACAGGAGGCGGACGTGGATACGATCAATATTGATGATGTGAAAGTGGATACCAGCGACTGGCGTGATTATTGCGTTGGCTATCATTCTTTAAAAATTCCGCCCGGGCTGAAACCCTCGTTCCACCCGGCCACGAATATTGACTGGCAATACCCGCATATCGAACGCAATTTTCAGGGTTCGGCGCTGGATTATATTCATGGACATGAACGTTTTGGTGAAGCTGTTTTTTCTACGCGGGTGAATGGTTGGGATTTTGTTGTTGCGAAAGAACAGCGCTCGAGAAGAATTTCAGATAATAGCTTAGTATTTTTTGGTGCAAAGAAGGTTGCAGATGATGTTTTATCGTTCAGCCAAGACGCATCAGTCTCAATTGTAGGTGATGGTTCTGATCCTAAATATCGTACTTTTTACGAAAATTTGAACGCCGAGCCTGCCACCGAAAAGAACAAATCAACCGGGTTTTGTTATGATGGATATGTTTTCTCCGGTTATAATCCTCGCCATTTATATGATTTCACCGTTGATATTTTGAGTGGATCTGAAAAAGGCCGTCATGGATTTGAACTGGTACTTTCGCAAAAGATGGAGTCTCCAAAGTCAGATGATCGACCGTTGGCCCCGGTTGGGGATATCAATATGTTTCCCAATATTATCCAGTCTGAACAAGAGGATATTACCGGAGGTCGTGGATATCGCGGTTCCATGACACACATTTGGGATGCCCAGGATGGCGCTGACCGGCACTGGATCAAGGCGCTTTTCATGGGGCCAAAGAAGAATGTCAAAACGCCTCTTATCGCGATAGAGACGATTGGTGATATTCGTGCCCGGAATTGGGAACATGACAAAAAAGAGTTCTTGGGGTTCCTGGGTAATATTAAACCTAATTGAGGAGGCGTATTTTGATTCAGTGTCCTAAAGATGTTGTTGTACCCGTTATTTTCATTCCCGGGATCATGGGGTCGCGCTTAAGGCAGAAGGCCAATCCAGATAAAGTAATGTGGGATCCTGATGATGTTGCTCTTATGCTAAAAAAATACGGTCTTGCAGGCGGGTTTTATATTAACCCATTACACTTTACCGGGATAGGGAAAGCCTTTGAAAACGCCGACATGTCTGTGCCTGGCGATCATACGTTGGAGGGAGCTTCTGTAGCTTTGTCTGCCAGTGCACGAAAAAAGGCTCTTATTGGTGGGGCGTCATTCAACAAAGACTATCTTGAACCAATGGAATATTCGGACCATGAGAATATTTCCAATGCTTCTGATGGGTTTTGGGGATCGCAGGTCGAACGAAATTGGGGATCTGTCGCCTGGAGTTCTTATGGATCCATCTTGGAAAAACTGGAACAGCAATTTCCACAAACACTAAGCCTGACTGTAAAAGAGGTTAACCCGGAATTCAATCTGGTGGAAATGCCGGTTTTTGCGTTGGGATATAACTGGTCGGCATCCAATGACGATTCTGGAAAATATGCCGCAGATAAAATAAAGCAGTGGGTCGCAAAGGCAAAGCAGCGCGCGGCAGATATTGGTGCACAATGCCCCGGGGCGATTGTTTTGACCCATTCGATGGGCGGGCTTGTTGCCCGGTCTGCGGCCATGATCCACGGTGCGGCAGGTGATATATTCGCCGTTTTACACACAGTTATGCCAACAGATGGCGCGGCAGCGGCCTATAAACGTTTTCATTTCGGGTTTGAACATCCTGAATTCAGTATTTTTTCGCCCATTGATGGTGCGTTTGAAAGGGCCGGATATGTGGTGTTGGGGCGTCAGGGTCAGTTGGTCACGGCTATTTTGGGGCATATGCCCGGTGGGCAGGAATTACTGCCCAACAAGCGTTACAAGGATAATGAAGGTAAGGCTCAATGGCTGACGGTTAAAAACCCGGAACGGAACTGGGCGGTTAAGTGGTTTAGCGATGACGAACCGTTTATTGAGCTGCCGAAACGCAATCCCTATACCGAAATCTATCGTCGTGAAGATCGGATGTATCGGGCGGCAAATCCGGAATGGCTGTTTCCGGAAGGGATGGAGGATCTGCCACCCACGAAATCCGGGTTTCAGTATTTTTCTGAGGTAAATAAAGATGCTGAATTGTTTCATGACATTTTGGTTTCTTCCGGCGATTTCCACGAAGTGACGTATCTTTGCTACAGCGATGATCCGGGCCTTAAAACCTATGACCGGGTTGATTGGGAGAGCGCGAAACCTTTCGGGTCATGGGGGCGGGATGTGAGTGAAAAAGATGTCTCGGCGGACAGGACCGAGGATTATCGGCGGGAAGGTTTGCTGTGGGGCAGTGAAGAGGACAAGGAAATTTCTGGCGGCTGGGTTGGCACGGATTTCAAAATTGCCGCCCCAAGCGGTGCAGGTGACATGACGGTGCCAGCCAGTTCGGGGCGGTTTGCCGCTGCTGTGCCCAAATCACGCCGGACGGGTCATAAAAGCGGATATATGCACGAACCCGCCCTAAAAGCGGGCATTGTGGAAACCTGGGTGAAAGACACGATGGTCGAAGTTTTGGGTAAATGCACGTTGTATTGAGGCACGATATGATGTTGTTGAATGCACAAGAACTTGATGGTCTGAAAGATTCAGCGCAATCAAGCCGCAAAGGCAGATTAAAAGCGGTTTTTCTTGCCGAAATTGCCGCGACCCCGTCCGGCACTATGTCTCCGGCATCGTTCTTTGATCGGAATTTTGAGGCGGCCCTCGCGCTTCCCGCTCTTCGCGACGATGAATTGCTTGATTTGTGCCAGATCGCCTATTGGCAACAGATCGATCTGCAGGTTCTGCCTGCCTATCAACGTTGCAAGAAAGAACAGAAATGGCCCGGCAGGGCATTGTATCTTTCGGCAATATTGGAATCTGTTAAAGAGAACGTCATTTCCTGATGTTTGTCGGGTATTTCCCGTATCGGTTCAGGGGCTGATTTTCAGCTTGCATGCGGGGCTGATAGCGACAATTGTCTATGCTGTTGGATCAGTAGCCTGATGACAGATGGAACAGCAATGACGCCGATGCCTGCCGCCACCGATGGTTCCGCGATGGAACAGAAAATCCGTTCCGCGCTGGAAAAACAGGAATATGCAACCGTTGAATCCCTGTGCCGCGAGATGCTGGTGCAATCGGGTCCATTGCATGTCTGGCGTTGGTTGGTTCTGGCCTTGCGCCAGCAGGGCAAGGCCGAAGAGGCCCGTCCCATTCTTGAAATGCTGGTCGAACAGGTGCCCGGCAATCTCGAAATCCGTTTTGATCTGGCAGAAGTTTTACTGCTATTGGGCGAATTTGGCCGGGGTTGGCGGGAATATAAATATCGTTACAGTTTGGGCCATACCACCCATATGGATCGCAAGGTGCAAAAGCCGTTATGGGATGGTCGGCGATTAAGCAATCAGACCCTGCTGATCCATGACGAGCAGGGCTTTGGCGATACATTCCAGTTTTTGCGTTTGGTCGAGGCGGCAAAGGAACGCAGCCAGGCACGCATCGTATTGCAGGTGCGCCCGGAACAGGAAGGTTTTGCAAGGCGGCTGGGCACCAGTGATGATGTGATATTGCAAGGCGACCTGCCGCCTGATTTTGACCAGCATTGCCATCTTATGACCCTGCCCATGGCCCTGGGGTTGAAGATGGCGGACCTGCCGGGGAAAATACCCTATCTGTCGGTGGATCCGGCCCGCTTGGAAAAATGGCAACACCGCCTGAAGGATGTGCCACGCCCGCTGGTGGGGTTGGTCTGGGCGGGGCG
The DNA here is from genome assembly GCF_003326755.1 of Thalassospira profundimaris. GTDB lineage: Bacteria > Pseudomonadota > Alphaproteobacteria > Rhodospirillales > Thalassospiraceae > Thalassospira > Thalassospira profundimaris_B. The sequence continues at coordinate 15,110 of NZ_JPWH01000034.1, forward strand.
GCCAACGCATTTGAATGATGCCAATCGCTCACTTTCCTTTGCGCAACTGGCCCCGCTTGCCGATGCCGGGGTGACTTTTGTTTCCGTGCAAAAGGGCGATCGCGCAGTTGATGCCCAAAAGCCGCCCAAAGGCATGAAATTATTGAACCTGTCAGAAGAAATTGACGATTTTGAAGATACGGCGGCGATCTTGCAGGTGCTGGATCTGTTAATCTCGGTGGATAGTTCGCCGGTTCACCTTGCCGGGGCGCTGGGATGTCCGGCCTGGGTGATGTTGCCTTTTGTGCCGGACTGGCGCTGGCTGTTAGACTGCGATGATACCCCGTGGTATCCCTCGGTGCGCCTGTTTCGCCAGCCATCTATCGGGGACTGGCAGAGTGTGATGATCCATATCCGCACTGCCCTTGCGGAGAAATTTGCGTGACGCCGATCCGTTCCATGATCGCCCTTGCCGGGCTTTTGATGCTGACAGCGTGCGGGGGCGTTGCCGCACGCCATGAGGTGCGCTCTGCTCTGGTTGCAAATGCCGATTGGCAATCTGGCGTGGTCCAGGCGGGGCTGTTTGATATTGCCGCGTCCTGGTCGCAGGTTACAACGGGCGAGACGTTGTTTGTGTATCTGGAAGGGGACGGGCTGGCCTATGTGACGGTCTATCGCCCGGCACAGGACCCGACACCCAGCGACCCGGTCGCTTTGCGCATGGCCGTGCAGGATATTCATTCAGCAGGCAAAGCGGCGCAGCCGGTGCTGTATCTGGCGCGGCCCTGCCAATATACGCTGCCGGAACATGGCCGAAATTGCAGCCGTAAATACTGGACAACCGGGCGCTATGCCCCCGAAATTGTTGCCAGCCTCAGCATGGCCCTTGACCAGTTCAAACAACGGTTTCAGGCCCGTCATATCGTTCTGGTCGGTTATTCCGGCGGTGGGGCGCTGGCGGTATTACTGGCATCTGAACGTTCGGATGTGACCGGAATTGTAACCGTGGTGGGCAACCTGGATTTGGCTTATTGGGCGCAACGTGACGGGTTAACGCCACTTTCCGGGTCTATTGACCCGGCGGATGTTGCGCCGAAAATTGCCAATATTGCCCAGCTCCACCTTGCCGGGGGCCGGGATGATGCCGTGGGGCCCGATGTGACACAGGCCTATATGGCGGCTTTACCGGCTGGGGCAAAGGTGGAAATGCTGGGTTTTGATCAGTATGATCATCACTGTTGCTGGGCGCGGGACTGGCGGGAAATCTCGCAGCGTCCCGAATTTTCCCGCATTCCCTATTGGAGCACCCCGTAACGGCCTATTTTTCGGCCAGTAGAATATCCGTTAGCGGTTTTAACTGCCTGGCGTGTTTTTGCCAGCGGCCGATGGCGGTTGTGTAAATCGGTTCGCGCACCTGGTTAACGCTGGCAGTTCGGATGCTGCGGGCTGATGTGTAAAATTCAAGGCAGGCCGCATTCCAGGGCAGGCCGATAAAATCGGTCAGGCGGCGGGCTTGTCCTTCCAGGTCGGCGACGGTCTTTTCGTAATCGATTTCGATGAAGTTTTCGGGTGGTAAAATGCTGCGCCAATGTGCCATTAATTCCTGATAGGCCAGATAAAACGCGCCCAGCTCTTCCAGGTCATAGCAAAACAACTGTTCTGCCGTGAACAGTTTGCTATAGCAGGACAGGCAGGTATCAATCGGGTCGCGACGGCAATGAATGATTTTGGCATTCGGAAACATCGCATGGATCAGCCCGACATAGAGGAAATTGGCAGGCATTTTATCAACATGATAGCGGCAGGTTCCGGCATTTTCCTGCGCCATTGTCAGATAATTTTCTGCCATTTCGGCGAGCCGGGCCGGGCTTGAACTGGCAACAAATTGCGGGTAGGGGCCAGCTTCCTCTATGATGTTTTGCAGTTTCGTAAGCTCCCCGGCCGGAAAAATATCGGGATGCGCACCCAGTATTTGTTCGGTCAGGGTGGTGCCAGAGCGCGGCATGCCAACAATGAAAACCGGCATTTGCGATGTATTCCCCTGACCGGCATGGTTTTGCAGCCAGTCCTCTGTCATGGTCGCAGCAATATGGCGCATCCAGTCGCGGGTTTTATCCACGTCAAACTGGAATGTTTTGCGTTTCATCTGGTTGGCACGGGTCAGATGGTCAAACGCCGTTTTGGAGGCACCGGTATCCAGGTGAACCTTGCCCAGCAGAAAATACAGCATCATCTCGTCGTCAACCGACAGGCTGAATTCGCCCTTTTCATATTGCGCCTTCAGGGCCAACAGGGCCTTATAATCGGCATCCCTGGACCGGAAGGATTTAAGGTCGGCAAGGTCATTCCAGGCGGCAAGACAGCGCGGGTTGCGGGCCAGAATGTCGCGCAAGGCGGCGACCGCCTGCTGCTTTTTCCCGCGAATCATATAAAGCCGGGCGACGTTCAATTGCGCCTGTTCCTGCTCGCGCCCCGGCAGGGTTGCGGCCTTGCGATAGGCGGTCAGGGCATCGTCAATTTTGTCCTGTTCATGCAAAATTTCGCCCAGGGCGTTATGTGCAGCGGCCAGATGCGGGGCTATTTCAATAGCACGCGTGATGGATTTCAGCGCGGGGTCAAGCGCACCCCGGCCCCGCAGAAGCTTGGCGCGCGCAATCAGGGCAGACGGGTGGTCCGGCGCAAAATGAAGCAGACTGTCCAGACGGCGCATCGCTGCGCCGGAATTGTTGCGCTTAAGCTCCAGGTCAACAAAATTGGTATAGGCATCAATCAGTTGTGGATTGATCTCCAGCGCCTCGCGCAGATGGCTGTCCGCCGCGTCATAGTGGCCCTGTCGTGTCAGCAAATGGGCCAGATTACTATGTGCCTCGGCATAATTGGGATGCAGGTCAAGCGCGGTCTGGTAATGCGTAAGGGCATCGTCATATCGCCCGCTTAACAGCAGCGTATTGGCCAGATTATTGCGGGCTTCCGGGTTTTCCGGTTCCAGGTCAACGACCTTTTCCAGGCACGAAACGGCCTCGGCAAGTTTGTTTTCTTCCTGCAGGATAATACCCAGATTATTCCATCCCCCCACATAATCCGGTGCTTTGGTAACGGCCTTGCGCGCGGCGGCCTCTGCCTCGGCCAAATAACCCTGCTGGCGGCAAATTTCGGCGCGATTTGCCAGATAAACGCCCGGTGCATAATCCGGCTGGCAGGCCTTGCGCATGTAATCCAGCGCCAGAGCGGGTTGTTGATAGGCGTGCGCAATCAGACCCAGCAAATGAAAACATTCAATTTGTTGGGGCGAAACATCAAGAACGCGACGGGCCAGTATTTCCGCCTGTTGTGCCTGGCCGGCATTCCAGTGGGCATAGGCGCGTTCAATGGCCTGGGGGATGGTAAGCTGTTCGTCGTTTGAACCCGTTTGATCTGTAGAGGCCATCGTTTTTTCCCACGCTGGGCACGGGCGATCCGGTGCCTGTTTCGCAATGTATTTTTTGGTTTTTATCAGTTTTGCACCCGCTGTGAAACCGGGCTTCTGGTGTGATGTCGGTCATGCTGGCGAGATGACAATAAAAAAGGCGATGGATGCCCAAACATCCACCGCCTTTATGTTTCATCGGTGCCTAGAAATGCCAGGTTGTGCGGAAGGTGGCGGTTTGCGCCTGATAGCCGGAACGCAATTCACCATCATATTGCAACCGGAAATCAAGGCTGTCGCTGCTGGCAAGGCCCAGACCCAGCGACAGCTTTGTGCCATCCGCAGCCAGGCGTTCACTTTCGATACGATAGGCCGTGCCGCCAATCTGCCCGGTGGTTTAAAGGGCCATGTCGTTTTTAGTTTAACCCCAAAACTCGAAAACGGTCGCACTGCTGGCATATCGGCCAGTTTTTGCAGGGTGAAGGTTTGGCGACCTTTTATACCATTAGTTCATAGCCATTGGGGTAATTGTCTACGTTTGAAGTATAGGGGGCGATATGTGCCATAGCTTTGGCTGGCAGATTTGTTTTTAAAATGATACCAAAACCGGTCTGCTGAACAGCCCCTCAGGTAAAGAGGCAGAAAAACCGGGTTGATCACGCTGTTTAGGTAAAACAGTTTTAGTGGAACTGGCCGATGTCCCCACTTGTTATTGAAAAGTCTGTCTTTGATACACAAGGTATTGAAGAAAGGCTGCGTTATGATGTCTGGCGCGAAAGTATCTCTTGTATCTTTAATGTGGACGGTCCGCGTGAAAGCCGTGATCCAGGGACCTTCAATGCTGTCATCAAGTCGTTGCGGGTCGGCAATCTGGTGATGGCGGAAACCAGTACAGTTGCCCAGTTGTGGCAAAGAAGGCCCGTTGAAATTGTGCGCGATGGCCTGGACCATTTCATGATACAGCTATTTCTTGATGGTAGCATGACATGGAAAAACCGCTACGGAGAACATATCGCCCGGGCTGGCGACATGGTCGTCTTTGACCTTGCCTGCGAGATGCAAAGCCAGACCAGCGATTTTAGGCATGTTTCGGTTATCATTCCCCGCTCCCGGTTGATACCCTTGCTGGATCATCCCGATCACCATCATATGCAGCTTTTACCGTCGTCATTGCCACTGGCGCGAATGCTGGCTGACTATATCGTTCTGTTAAATCGCAACCTGTCAGCGATGGACGATATTACAGGGGTAGACCTGTTTCCGACAGTCGTTTCAATGGTGGCGGCGTGCCTGAATATGGTTGGACCAGGTGGTGTGAATGACAAAGTCGCCCTGAGCGAGAATTTAACGGATTTTCGTATTCGCACTTTCATCGAAAACAATATCGGAAAGGAAGATCTGGATGTGAACCGGATTTGCGATGAATGTGGTATTTCGCGAAGTGCTCTTTATCGCTTGTTTCGGGAAGAGGGCGGGGTGCGTTATTTCCTGCGCGAGCAGCGCCTGAACAGGGCAATGCGCGAGCTGCTGGCTTATCCGGATCAACAGATTGCCATTATTGCCGCCCGAAATGGTTTTACCCATGCAAATGATTTTAGCCGCGCTTTTCGTCGGCGTTTTGGGATGACGCCCCGGGAATTGCGCGCTGCCCATGTGGCCTATAAAGCGCAACGGGAAACAATGTCGAGTGCTGCGAACCGGGAATATGAATTGTGGCTGCGCCAGATTGGCAATATGGCCCATCTCGGTCATGTTTCACCTTCTGGCAGCATGATCAAAGCGGTCTGATCACTTTAATTGTTTTGCTAATGCGAAGATCCGGTTTTCCATCTCGCAAGCAACATCTTTTCAGTAGAAAGCTCGATTGTATAGCGCGGATGCGGTATACCCGATTGTCGGACCGGCAACAAACATCAGGCTCCTGACGGACAAGATTTTTGCTAAAAAATGGCGGAAAACGTATGTTTCTTAACTTTATGATCCAAAGTGTTTTTCTTTTTCAGATGGCTGGCTATCCAAATGTCGACCTGATATAGTGGGTTCAACTGTCGTGAAGCTTAACTGATTGGATAGGGAAGATCCCTTCTCGGTTCGGTATCCTGATGATGGGCAAAAATGGTTTGCATATTTGTCAGGGTGTCTGACGGGGGGTGTTTGTTCCTGATGCCGCTTGGACCTTCACACGATAAAAAATATCCCTCAGGTAGAGGGAAAGAAAGTTGGGACTGATCATTCTGTTTAGGTAAAACAGTAGTGATGGAAGGGATCCATGCCCACACATGTGATCGAAAAATCAGTCTTTGATACGTCCCGTATCGAAGAAAGACTGCGTTATGATGTCTGGCGCGAGAGCATTTCCTGCGTTTTTGACGTTGATGCGCCGCGCGAGAACCGTGATCCGCGCCGCTTCAACGTGACGATTAATGCTCTTCGTGTTGGTGATTTGATGTTGTCGGACATGCGCAGTGTGGCGCAATTCTGGCAGCGCCGTGCGGTAGAAATTGCGCGGGACGGGCTGGATCACTTCATGTTTCAGCTTTTTCTGGAGGGGAGTGCCGCCTGGGAAGACCGTTATGGGCAGCATACTGCGCGTGCCGGAGACATTCTGGTGTTTGACCTGGCGCGCGAAATGCAATCGGTGACGACGGATCTGCGGCATCTGACGCTGATTATTCCGCGTCATCATATTGTGCCTTTGTTAAATCATCCCGATCAGCATAACATGCGCATCTTGCCGGCCTCGATGCCAATCGTACAGATGCTGGCAGAATATATCATGTTGCTGAACCGCAATTTACCACTGATCGACAAAGTGGACGGCAACGATCTGATGCCCGCCGTGACCGCGATGGTGGCATCCTGCCTCAACAGTTTTGGGCCAGTTGGCCGTAATGCGGGCGCATCAACAAACGATGACCTGGTCAATTTTCGTATCCGGTCTTTTATCCGGCAAAATCTGGGTAATCCGGATCTTGATGTGAACCGGATTTGTGACGCCTGCGGGATTTCGCGCAGTGCCCTCTATCGCCTGTTTCAGGAGGAGGGTGGGGTGCGTCATTTTCTGCGCGAGCAACGTCTGGACAAGGCAATGCGGGATTTGCTGGCGCAATCCGATACGCAAATTGCCGTGATCGCGCGTGAAAACGGATTTAGCCACGCCAATGATTTCAGCCGTGCCTTTCGGCGCCGATTTGGTATGACGCCACGTGAATTGCGAAGCAGCCGGATGGACCATGACACAGGCAGGTATGTATCCTCGCGCAAGACGGGCCCCGAATATGAAAACTGGCTGCGCAAGCTTGGCGTGACGATCGATACGGCGTTTTAAAGGCGATGGATCGCACATTTTGCGCGGGATAACCGGAAAATAGTTTCATGTGCCCTATTTCCCGCGAACATCCGGGAAATGTCGGTGGTGGATGAATTTCTACCGGGATGTAAAGGCTGTTGTTTCTTTGCCAGCAAACAGGCGATCGGCAAGGCCTGCTTGCTGGCGCAAATGTCGTATGATTTGGCGTGTATTTGCCGATGGGCAGTGGGTGCCTATGGTTGTAGTCTTTTTCAATGAAATGGTGATTGTGCCTTGTCAATTTCCTATCGCAAAGATCAGGAACTTTACCAAATCCGAGTTTTATCTTTCGGGTGGTGCAAATTTTTCAGGTTCTCTCAATAGTAGTGCAGATTGATCTTCCTTAATTCTTGCGGAATGTCTGTCGACATTAATAAACCTGGCTTATTTTTATTTGGAATTCACTACTTTAGGATAGGTTTGATAATTTGCAAGTATGGGTTTCTTTGTTTGTCTGGTACCCGTTTGGTGAAAATGGTACAAAAAATGAACTGAAATAATAATACTTCTCAAGTAGAGGGGTGGAATCAGTTCGGACTGATCATTCTGTTTAGGTAAAACAGTTGTGAGGGAAGGAATTCATGCCCGTTGATGCGATCAGGAGAGCATTCTTCGATACCGCCCGTATTGAAGAACGCCTGCGTTATGATGTCTGGCGCGAGACGGTCTCCTGCGTTTTTGACGTCGATGCGGTGCGCGAGACGCGTGATCCACGCCGTTTTAATGGCAGGGTTGGCTCCGTTTGCGCCGGTGATCTGATTTTGTCGGATGTCACTGCTGTGGCGCAATTCTGGCAGCGGCGTCCCCTTGAAATTGCACGCGACGGGCTGGATCATTTCATGATTCAACTGTTTCTGAATGGGGCTGCGGCCTGGGAAGACCGCTCCGGGCAACATGTTGTGCGTGCGGGAGACATTCTGGTATTTGATCTTGCTTGCGAGCTCAAATCGCAGGCCACGGATTTAAGGCATCTGACGCTGATTATTCCGCGCCACTATATTGCGCCTTTGTTGAACCATCCTGATCAGCACACTATTCGGGTTTTGCCTTCATCCTTGCCGATTGTGCGGATGCTGGCGGAATATTTGATTTTGCTGAATCGCAATTTGCCGTTGCTTGACAGCGTGGACAGTGATGGCTTGATGCCTGCTGTCGCCGCGATGGTGGCATCCTGTCTGAACAGTTTTGAACCAATTGGTCGCAAGGCGGAGGCATCAGCAAACGAGGATCTCGCCGATTTTCGTATTCGGTCCTTTATTCGGCAAAATCTCGATAATCCCGATCTTGATGTGAACCAGATTTGTGATGCCTGCGGTATTTCACGCAGTGCAATATACCGCCTGTTCCAGGAAGAAGGCGGGGTGCGTCACTTTCTGCGTGAACAGCGGCTGAAAAAGGCGATGCGGGATTTGCTGGCGCACTCCGATACGCAAATTGCCGTGATTGCGCGCAAAAACGGTTTTAGCCACGCCAATGATTTCAGCCGTGCCTTTCGGTGTCGGTTTGGTATGACGCCGCGCGAATTGCGCAATAGTCAGGCGGGATATGATCAGGACGTGCAGCCATTCTCGCGGGAGGCCGGGCGCGAATGTGAAGACTGGTTGCATCAGATTGGCTGAACAGTTGCATGGCGGGGCAGGTGCGGTGGTCTGCCGCATTCACGTTGATGGTCGGGAAATAACATCATGTGTCGAAAGAGTGGTCCATTTGCCCGGTTTATCGCCGTAAAAGATGAATTTTTCTAACAAGATGTCCCAGCTGTTTTTCTTTTTCCAGAAAGCTGGGTATCTATAGGATCTGCGCGGTGACGTAAGCGTCGCGTTGTCTATACGGCAATTCTGCAGGCCGGTGCTGTTGGTTTTATCGACAAAAATCAACCGTCTGACACGGGTGTTTGGTGCCGGTTAATAAATGTCTGGGGATTTTGAGGTCACGAAATGACTGTCATTTTGTGGCACATATGGGGGAAGTGACGAGATGGTTTCGGTTACTGGGGAAAATAAAGGTCGTGTGATCCGGCGGGCATTTGCCTATGCGCTGAGTACGACGACATTCCTTGTGCCGTTTGTGGCAATGGCCAATCCGCAAATCGTGACGGATGGCAATACCGCGACCAACCTGAATGTGCATGGTAATGTCACCGATGTGACGACCTCGACCATTCAGGGCAAAAGTGCGCTGAACTCCTTTAGCAAGTTTGACGTTTACCAGGGCAATACCGTCAATCTGTTTGTGCCGGGCAAGGCCGACCATCTGATCAATATGGTTAATGGTCCGCGCTCCCATATTGACGGGATCCTCAATTCCATCAAAAACGGCCAAATCGGCGGGCAGGTTTATCTGCTTAACCCCAATGGTGTTGCCATTGGCGCGCAGGGGCAGCTGAACGTTGGCAGCCTGACCATCATGGCGCCGACCAGCGATTATGCCGGATCGTTTTTTGATGCCCCGGGCCAGGCCAATTCGGGTGCCCTGCAGCAGCTTTTGTCGGGGAATGTACCGCTGTCCGAAGATGGCCTGATCACGATTGAAGGCTCCATTCGTGCAACGCGCAAGGCCGCCTTGATCGCCAATGGCGTGCAGGTGGCCGGCGATATTGTTGTCGGCGCACAGGCCTTAAACCAGATTGCCTTTTCCGATGTAGTCAATGTTGATGGCCTGGATGCCGGGCAGGAAGCCGTTATTGACGAGAACGGGTATATTGAAATCAAAGGCGGCCAGGCCGGGGTGGATGTTTCCGGTGTTCTGACGGCGGACGGGGCCGACGGGCAAAATGCCGGTACGATTGATGTGCGCGCCACCGGTGATATTGCGGTCAAGGCCGGGGCGGATATTTCCGCAAAGGGTATTGGTGCAAATTCCAGCGGCGGCACGATCACGATTTTTGCTGACAATGACGCCACCTTTGCCGCTGGTGCCCATATTGATGTTTCCGGCGGGGATGTGTCTGGCGATGGCGGTTTTGCCGAATTTAGCGCCCACAAAGCGGTTTATCTCAATGGTGGTACTTTTGCGGGCGGGGCAAATGATGGTGCGGCTGGCACGATTCTGATTGACCCGGAAGATCTGACGATTTCGTCAAATGTAACGCAAAATGACGGCACCAATTACATTTATGAAGGACGTGACACGATCACGCTGAAGGCAGGCGTGAAGGTCTCGACCACATCAACTAGCAAGAAATCCGGCGATATTACGCTTAAGGGTCAGAACATTGTTTTTGAAACCGGCTCGGCGCTTGATGCCTCGAATGGGAGTTTTAACAGGGGTGCGGGTAATATCACCCTTGAGGTGGCAGGTTCCGCCACTCATGCCATCACAATTACCAACGCTACCCTGAAAGGGGCGAATGTTACGATCACTGCATCGGCGATTGCAAATAGCAGCAATCCGCTTGCCGAGGTTTCGGCAAATGTGGCCCTGACCAATACAGTGATCAATGCTACTGGTAATGTCTCGATCCTGGCAAAGGCGGAGCAGGGCCTGCCGACCATCACCGCCGGTATTTTTGATGCCCGCAGTGCCACCGCCAGCCTGACCATGACCAATGGGTCGATCGTTGCGGGTGGCAATATTTCGCTGGCATCGTCGAGCAAAATCACCAGCGAAGTGATTGGTGCGCTTCTGGCAAGCCCGATCAATGCGTCGGTTGCGGTCACAGACAGCAAGGCCACCACGCTGGTCACAGGTACGGCGGACCTGAAGGCGGATGGTGATGTGGATGTGACCGCCGATGCAGTGACGGATTCCACAGCCGTGGCAAAATCGGTTGCGGCGGCGGCGGGTGTGACAACGGCTGTCTCCGTAATCGAGAACAGCGCGATTGCCCGCCTGAACGGCACGGCCAAAATTTCCAAGGGTGATGCTGTTACTGTGCGCGCAACCGGTAAAACCCAGGTGGATACCATTGCCGATGCGGCCACGGTGGATAGTGGCGGGTCGGGGGCGTCTATCGGTGTTGCGATTTCCGATGTTGATGCCACCGCGATTGCCGAGATTGGTGAAGGCGCACTGGTAACAAACGCCGCGAGCCTTTCCGTCAATGCTCAAAACGTTACCACCCAAAATACCGCCGCGCGCGCGGGTGTTGCCAATGGTACCGGGACGGCATCGAAGCTGTTTGGCGATGCGCTGGACCGGACGTCCCTGAGTGACGAGAGCAAAGGCGAGATTTCGGCACTGTTTGACGGGGTTTTGAAAAATGTCAGTGACAATCTGAAGGAAAAGCCGAAGGAAGGCGAGGAAGACAGCGGTGGGGTACAGGTTGCCGGTGCGCTTTCCTATGCTTCGAGCAATTTTGATACCGAGGCCCTGATTACGGCCAATGCCGATAAAACCCTGTCGCTTTCGGGCGCGGTGAATGTCAATGCCGAAGCGATTGCCCAGACCAATACCCTGGCAAGCGGCATTACCGCCGGTGGCAAGGTCGGTGGTGGTGCCGGTGTTGCCATTCAAACGGTTGATAACAAACTGCTGGCCAGCATTGCCGCTGCCGATGGCAAAACCTTGACGATTGATGCCAATGGGCTGACGGTCAATGCCGAAACCAAAAGCATTGATGAAGACATCACCGATGAAGAAAATAACGGCTTTAGTGTCGAGGCCTTTGCCGGGCAGGAAGCCAAGGATGTTGGCATTGCCGGGGCGCTTGGCCTGCTGATTATCAACAGCAATTCATCGCTGGCCGAAATTGGCAATAACGTTTCGGTCGATGCCAATAATGGCACCATTACCGTCAGTGCGACCGGCGGGGCTGATGCCGGTGTGGTTGCCGATGGTTCGCCCGAGGATGAATCCGTTATCGGGGCGCTGTTTGAAGCCTATGAAACCTATACCAAAACCGACGAAGATGAGGAAGAAAAGCCCAGTGTCGGCATTGGCGCAGCGATTGCGATTAATATTTCTAACAGCACGGTGGATGCCGCTGTTCGTGGTGGAACAAGTCTGACGAATGCGTCGGGCCTTGATGTGTCGGCCCTTTCCAATGGGTCGGTCAAGACAACGGCCAATTCGGCAGGGGCAGGCGGTGTGGCCGTTGTGCCGGTTCTGGCCCTGTCGGTTGCCAATGATCATGTCACCGCCGGTATTGAATCGGCCAGCACCGGTCTTAGCCTGGCCGGGGCGGTTTCTGTCACGGCGGAACAGAACCTGGCCGTCCTGTCGGTTGGCAAGGGGGCAAGCGGCGATGCCGATGATGCCTCGAATGTGGCTGTTGGTTTGACGGTGGGCATCAGCACCGTGAATGCCGATGTCAAATCTTTGCTGGATCGTGACCTGACGACAATTGGCGATATTACCATCGCGGCCAAATCCGCCCGCGATATTCGCACCGGGGCTGCCGCAGGCAGCAATACTGACCCCGGCGATACTGGCACCGAAGAGGAAGAAGATCCCGCAGATCAGGCGAAAAGCGATGTGCTGGGAACCATCAAACAGGCAGCCGCCTTTGGCAATTTGTATTCCAAAGAAGGCGACAAGACAGATGGCGATAAAACGGCGCAAAAGGCCAATGTCTCGGCAGACAAGGGCAGTGAAGCTGATGAAGGTGGCAAGGTTTCTGCCGCTGCCGCCCTTGGCCTGACCGTTGCCAATACCGAAACCAGTGCCGGCATTGCGGCATCGCGCACGGTTTCGGGCGGCAATATCAAAATCACATCGGCGGATAATACCGACAGCCAGGCGGCTGCCGATGGCAGTGCGGCGGAGGCCGATAACAATATCGGGGCTGCGGTTGCCCTGAATATTGCCAATGTGATCAATACCGCCAGCATCGGCAGTGCCGCCAGTGTCTCTGGCACCGGCGTCAATCTTTCCGCCATCACCAACAGCTTTACCGTGCTTGATGACGAGGGCAATGCGGTGAAGGATGATGATGACGAAGACGTTATTGATGATGCCAATAAATATGTCACCTCTGCCGTTGCCGGGGCCGGGGTTGGCAACCTGTCGCTGGCCGGTGCTGTTGCCATTGCCCTGATTGACCAGACCACAACGGCGGATGTCGGCCAGAATGCCGATATTTCGGTCAAGGCAAGTGGCGCGAGTGTGACTGCGACCTCCAACCGCATCATTGAAACGATGTCATCGGGTTCGGTTGGGGAAAAGACCCCGACCCTTGACGAGTTCAAGGACCGTTACACCACCCTTGGCGGGATGACGGCGCGTATCAATGGCAAGCTGACCTCGGTGGGTGAAAAGATCGAGGCAAACAAGACCTCCGAGGGCAGTGGTTCTGGTGATAGCGGTTCCGGCGGCACGGGTTCCGGCGGCACTGGCTCAGGTGGTACGGATTCAGGTGGCTCCGGTTCGGGTTCGGGCGATAGCAGCTCTGGCGGGGAAAGCGGCAAGCTGGGCATTGGCGCATCCTTCGCGATTACGGTGGATAATACCGTTACCCGTGCACGTGTAAGTGACGGGGCTAAACTGACATCGACCAACGAGGGTGATGTTTCGGTTTCCAGTACTTCGGGGCTCGATAGCACCACCCATGCCGAAGCTGCCAGCGCACCCTCAACCGATCTTTTGAACCTTGAGGAAAAAAGCGATACGTCGGCCTATTCGCTTGATGCTGCGGTTGCTATTGGCGTGAGCAATGAAACAACCGAAAGCCGGGTCGGTAGCGATGAAGATACCCTGACCTCGGATGGCAAGGTCACGATCAGTGCGGATTCAAGCTCGGAAGTGCTGGTTCAGGCCGATGGTGAGGCCGCCGGGGACAAGGCCGCCGCCGGGGCATCTGTTGCCGTGGGTGTGACCAACAGTACCACCAAGGCATCGCTTGCGCGTTCGGTTAGTGCCAAGGGCGCATTGACTGTGTCCTCGACCGCACTTTCCAAGGACATAAACCTGGCACTGGCAACCGCACGCGGCACGGTTCTTGAAGGCTATAAAAACAAATTTGTCGGCGCGACTGACGAAATGTTGCTGGCCGGTGATTTTGGCAATGACAGCGATGGCAAGAAAAAACCACGCAGCGCCCAGGCGCTGGCGGATCAAAAGACTGCCGGGAACAATAAAACCAGCTCGGTCGATGAAAAGGGCAATGCCGATAGTTCCAAAAGCGGTAAATCCATCAGCATTGCGGCGGCCGTTGGTGTTGGCGTCAATAATCGCAAAAGCATCGCGTCGATTGATGATGGCACCTCGGGTAATCTGAACACCCTGTCAGCAGGCGGGGATATTGATGTTACCGCCAAAAATGACGCCAATGCCCAGACACGCGGTGTGGGGGCGGCTGTCTTGTCGGACAACGGCATTGCCGTTGGTGTGGCGGTAACGGCAACCGGCCATGAAACCACGGCCAAGCTGGGCGATTACACCAAAATTTCCGGCTCGACCGGGGTCAATGTTACGGCGCAATCCACGCAAAACCAGGCGGATGATTTTGCCAACAAACTGATGGCCGAGGCTGTTGCCGGCTCCGGTGCCAAGAAAATTGGCGTGGCCGGTGCACTTAGCGTGATCAATACCGACAATGACAGCAGTGCGACCCTGGGTAAAAATGTTGATGTCACCTCCACCGGGGCGGTCAACGTTACCTCCAGCGAGAAAAACCACATTGTTTCGCGTGCCCTTGCCGCAAGTGTCAGTGTCGGGGCGGAAGCCAAGACGGCTGTTGGCGCGACATTCGCCCTGATCAATGCGGGCAATACCAACACCGCCCTGGTCGATGACGGGGCCAAAATTTCCACCACCGGCGATCTGACGGTTTCGGCGAAAAATCTGCGGCAGTCCGAAGAAAGCTTTGGTTTTGACGGGGATTATTCCCTGCTTAATCCGACATCGGTGTTCCAGACCTCGAACTATTATACCGAGGCGCTGGCCGGTGCCGCCTCGACCGGCAATACTGCAATTTCCGGTTCCTTTTCGGTCACGGTCACGCAAAACGAAACCTCGGCCAGCATTGCCAAATCGGCGACCGTTAGCGCCGATGACATTACCCTGACGGCTGAAAACCGTCAGAATGCCCGTACCTTGGGCGGGGCGATTGCCGCCTCCAAGCAGACCGGCGTGGGTGTTACGCTAAATGCGATGGTTTTGGCCGACAAGGTTTCGGCGCGGTTGGGAACCTCGGGCGCAACGACGGGTGCCAGCCTGACATCAACCGGTGATGTCAAGATCGAGGCCAAGGCCGAACAGGATCTTGGTTCCATCGTTGTGGCGGGTGCTGCAGCGACCAGCGGCACCGCCGTTGGCGGTTCGGTGGGCATTAATGTCATTAAAACCGAAGCCATCGCCGATATTGCCTCGAAATCGACCATATCCTCGGCCAAGGGGGCCAGCATTGCCGCAACCAGTGCCACGGGGATCAGCACCTTTGTGGGCGGTGTTGCCTTTAGCGGCCAGACCGGTGTCGGTGCCGGGCTGGCAACCAACCTGATTTTGGCAAAAACCGCTGCCTCGATTGGTGATGCTGCCAGTGTCTCGGCGGCCAATGCGATTTCGGTGAATGCAGATGCCAGCGAAGATATTGCATCGGCCACTGTCAGTGCCGCTGGTTCGACCGGGGGGACAACCGTTGCTGTTACCCTGGGTGCGAATACGGTTAAAAGCGATACCTCGGCCACGGTGGGCAATGGTGCATTGCTCAATAGTTCAAATGATGCAGGCGCGCGCAGCATTTCGGTAACGGCGAAGGATAAAACCGATATTGGCAACATCATGGGCTCTGGTGCATTCGGATCGGGGACGGGTGTTGGCGGTGTGCTGGCCAGTAACGCCATTGCCAAAACCACCCGTGCTGTTTTGAACGGCACGGCCAAAGCTGATACCGACATTAAAGTGACGGCGGGTAGCGAACAGAACATCACCGCCCTGTCGCTGGGTGTGGCTGTTGTCGGCGGAACGGCGATTACCGGGTCTGGTGGTTTGGCCCTGATTGACAACACCACCACGGCCGTTATTGGTGAACGCGAAGATACGGATGATGATAGTGTTTCGCGTGCGACTGTAACCAGCACCGGCAATATTGCCGTTCATGCCAGCGATGAAACCGATGCCCTAGTGATTAACGGTACGGGTGCCGGCGGTGGTGGCAATGCCGGTGGGGCATCACTTGGTGTGACCACCTTTATTGGGGAAACCACGGCCTATATTGGCCGCAATGCCAATGTTACCGCGTTTGGCAATTCGGCCACCGGCCTGGATGTCATGACGGGTGGTGTTACCATCAGCAGCCCGCTTTTTGACGGTTTTGCAAATCTCGACAAGGACAGTGCAGGCGATAAACTGCAAAAAACGTCGGATGATGCGCTGGCATTGAAGGCGTCCACAATTGATGACCTTAAAGATTCCCTTTTCAAAAAGACGCTGAATACCGAAAACCGCAAGGGTTTGTCGGTCACGGCCTATTCTGACCAGGATATTGCCAATTTCTCGGCCACGGGTGCGGCTGGCGGCGGGAATGCGGTGGCCGGTGCGGTTGCTGTTGGCGTGGTTTCCGATACCACCAAGGCCTATATCGACAACGGTGCACAAATCAACCAGGCCACCGGTATAGCCGGTGCCGCGCAGAAAGTCACTGTTCAGGCCGAGGGGGATACCCTGTCGGTTGATGTCGCTGGCGGTGTTGCCGTTGGGGGCGGCAATGGTATTGGCGGGGCGATTGACAGCCTGACGCTGAGTAAAAACACCAGCGCCTATATCGGGCAGAATGCCAATGTGAAGGCCGGTGATGATGTGAGTGTGGCGGCCGATCAGGCCACCCATGCCATTTCGGTGGCGGCCAATATCGCTGCGGCCGGTAATGCCGGAGTTGGCGCGTCGCTGTCGGTGCTGGTCGCATCCAATACGACGCTGGCTTATATTGATGGTTTGGTGAATACCGGTGGTGATCTGACGATTGATGCCGATACCGATACCACCTTTATCCAGGTTGCCGGGCAAATCAGTGCCGGTGGGTCGGCTGGTGTCGGCGGGGCGCTGGGTGTTTCGGTGCTGGATAACACCACCAAGGCCTATACCGATACCCATGCCCAAACCAATGCCAAGGGTAAAACCAAAATTTCCGCCAGCGGCCATGAGGAAGAATATGCCGCTGTTGTGGCCGGTGCCGGGGGCGGAAGTGCCGGTGTGGCCGGGTCGGTGCGTGTGGGCGTGCATACATCCACGACCCAGGCCTATGCCGCAGGCAAGGTCAACCAGGACAGCAATTATTCCGTCAGCGGCCAGAATGTAGATATTGATGCCGACGCCTTTGTGCGTCTGGTCAGCGTGACGGGTGGCCTTGGCGGCGGGGGTGTTGCCGGGGTTGGTGCGGCGGCAGATGTGGTTATTCTGCGCAATAATGCCAATGCCTTTGTCGGGGATGGCAGTCTTGTTTCCGCCCATGACAGCATCTCGCTGACGGCCACATCGGAAAAGCAGTTGCTGCAATTGGGTGTTGCCGGGGCCGCCGGGGGCCAGGCCGGTGTCGCCGGTGCGGTAACGGTGGCGTTTTTGGGCGGTATCGTCGATGACGATGCCAAATCGCGTCTTTCCAGCAATGATAGCGAAAAGCCGGGCAATACGTGGTCTGCAGCCGACGGTGCGACCAACAAAAACCTGATCGGTGATGCCCTTGGCGATCGCGACGAAGCGAAAACCGCCAATGACGCTGCTGCTGCCCAGCGCGGCAAAACCAGTATTACCGACGATTTCAACGCGACTGCCGAAGCATCGCGTAACGATACCAAGGCGTTTATTGGTCAGGGGGCCACGGTTTATTCCGGTTCCACCATCGACATCAATTCGTCTGATACCTCCAAGGTGATTGCCGGAACGCTTGCCGTAACCGGTAGCGGCGGTGTCTCGGTTGGTGGCGGTGTTACCATCACCACGGTGGACAGTTCCGCCCAGTCCTATATCGCCAGCCAGGCAGCGGTTGATGCGGTGAATGCCATTTCCATCAATGCCGCCAGCCACGATAACGTTATCAATGCGGCTGCTGCTGGCGGTGGCGGGTTCTATGCTGCTGTTAACGGTTCGGTCGCCATTACCACCCTGCTTTCCGATGCGTCGGCCTATATCGGTGACGGTGCTCTGGTGAACCAGGATGATGACATAACCGCAGGCAGCAGCCAGGATGTCAGTCTGGATGCCAAAAGCGACAGCAATGTCATCACCGTGAGTGGTGCTGCTGGTGGCGCGATTGTCGGTGTCGGGGCAGCGGCGAACGTGACGACCATTGCCAAGGAAACCCAGGCCTGGATTGGCGAGGATGCCAAGGTTGATGCCAACCGCGATGTAACGGTTGATGCCAATTCGGATGACAATATCGTTTCTGTCACGGTGAGTGTGCAGGGCGGTGGTGTTGGTGCAGGGGGGACGGCTGCGGTCAACACGGTTGTGTCCGATACGGCGGCACGCGTGCTCGAGGGCGCATCGGTAAATGCCTATGGCAATATGCGGGTTCAGGCACTTAACGATGTTGAACTTGACGATATTTCAACATCTGTTGCCGTGGGCGGGGCGGCCCTTGGGGGTGTTGTTTCCGTCAATACCATCAAGGCAACCACCGAGGCCGTGGTTGCCGACGGGGCGAAACTGAATGTCCTGGGGAATGGCACGGCCATTTCAATTGCCGCCGATGGCGGTTCGCGCAGCGAAAGCAGTGACGAAGTTCTGGCTGAAACCACCCAGACCAACAAAGACAAAAGCACATTGACGGTTTCCGCCATTGATGTGGACCGTTCGACCTTGACGCGCAATACCGAAACCATCAATGGTTTGGCTGTTGTCGCCCGTTCCGATCAGGATGTCACCTCCCTGCCGATCAGTGCGGGGGCCAGTGCGGGTGGTGCACTTTCGGGTGTGGCATCGGTTAATGTGATTGCCGGGAAAACCCGGGCTGAAATTGGTGATGCCACCATCAATGCCCTTAATGTCGGGGCGGTCAATGCGCAGGATGTTCTGGTTGCGGCCTATGACAGCACGGATTTGAACACCGTGCCGGTGACAGCGGCGGTTACGGGCATGGGCCCGGCCATCAGTGCGGCAGCGGCCACCAACGTTATTTCCAAAACCCTGACAGCACGCATGGGCGGTACTGTCAGCGCAAAAGACGATATTGTTGTTCTTGCCAATTCTGACCAGGACCTTTCCAGCATTTCGGCAAATGGGGCTGCCAGTGCCATTGCCGGGCAGAATCTGTCGCTGGGGGTTGATGTTGTCGATAATAGTGTCCTTGCTGAAATCGCGGATGGATCCGTTATTGTCGCGGGCGATGATCTGACGGTCACGGCCAAGGAGAACAGCGATTTTGACCAGATCATCGGTTCGGCCTCGGCTGCTGCGGTCACGGCACAGGGCGGGTCCGTTGGTGTTGCCGTTTCCTCGTCTGACATCACCGCGCGTATTGGCAAAAATGCCACCACCAATGCCAATGGTGTTACATCGGTCCGTGCCGATTCCGTTCAGAGCCTGATGCAACATAACGTTGCCGGGGGTGTTTCTGCCGGGTTGACCCTGCAAGGGGCCATCAGTGTGCGTACGGCCACCGTGCAAACCGTTGCCGAAATTGCCGACGGCGCAAAAATCAATCAGTCCACAACCAGTGCAGATAGCGATCAGGCTGTTAATGTGTCTGCCACCAATAGCCTGACCGTTGGCGGGGCAACCGGTGCTGGCGCGATTGGCGGTATCGGCGGTGTTGGCTTTGGGATGGATATTGCCGTGGCGCGAAATGCGACAACGGCCCGTATTGGTGCGAATACGCTGGTGTCGGCCAAACACGATGTTTCTGTTACCGCCAGTGCACAAAAGGATATTTCCGCCACCGGTATCGCCGGGGCGGGCGGGCTTGCTGCCGGTGTTGCAGGTTCGGTTGCGATTGCCGTTCTGGGTGGCGATGCGGACAGCCGCGGGACCGATCAATTGACATCGGACAATGGCAGCATCACCGAAAAGGTAAATGCCGAGGCTGGCAAGGATCGCACCGCCGATCTGTCCACATCGGATGCCGGGAAGCTGGCGCATTCCCAGGCGGCGGACGCCAATAGTGACCGCACCACGGCAAAATCAAAAACCCAAAATGTCATGGCACCGCTGAGTTCCAGCAATGTCAGCTATGACGATGGTGTTTCGGCGGTTGTCGATAATAACGCCACCCTCAAGGCGGGCCACGATATTAACATCAAGGCGACCGACGAAAGTCGTGTCCGTGCCTTTGCCGGTGGTGCGGCTGTCGGGGCGGTTGGTGTTGGTGGCTGGGTCGCAGTCGCCAGCATGGGCACAACCGCCCAGGCCCTGGTCGGGCAGAATGCCGGTCTTGATGCCGGAAATGCGATCAGCATTTCGTCGGATCTTAAAAACAAAACCGATCGCTCCATCGCCGAGGCTTATGGGGCCTCGGCCGGTATTGTCGGGCTTAGTGCAACCATTGCAGTGCTGGATCGCAGTACGACAACCCAGTCGGTGATTGGTTCCGGGGCCAATCTTCTGGCTGACAATGCAATTTCGATTACCTCGCAAAATGCTTCTGGCGGCCAGTCGCGCGCCATTGCCGGGGCGGCCGGTTTTGCCGCAGCCGGGATTTCGGTCGCGGTGACAAAATCCGACGACGATGTAAAATCCGAAATCGGGTCGAATGCCAAACTCGGTGCGACGGATGATGCTGCCGGGAATATTACCGTAACGGCCACCAATGGCGGCACATTTGATGCCTATTCGGTCGGGGCGGCTCTTGGTTTGGTCGGTACGGGTGCCGGGGCCGATGCCACGGTGGATTTGGACGGCGATACAACCGCCCGGATTGATGCCAACGCGGTTATCTACAGCGATGGCGATGTTGTCATTTCTGCCATTGACCAGCCCGATGCCAGTTCCGAGGCGGTTGGTGCAGCCCTGAGTGCGGGGTATAGCCTGGGTCTTTCGCTCTCTCAAACCCTGCTGGACCGCAATATCAGCACCTTGGTTGACAATAATGCCAGTGTGACCGGCGACAGCATCACCCTTAAGGCGGAAATGCTGAAAGGGTCAAACAACAATGCCGATTCAAAGGCCATTGCCGGTAGCGGCGGTATTCTCGTCGGGGCAGCGGGGTCATCTGCTGTCACGAAGGCGAATGTCAATGTTGCGGCCACAACCGGCAGCAACGCCAAACTATTGGGCATTCAGCGCACCCAGACCGATGAAAACAATGTCACGACCGCTGTGGCCGACCACGGCATATCGGTTTCGGCGCGTAACGAAACGGCTGCCGAGGCCCGTGCCATTGGGGTATCGGCAGGTGTCATTTCGCTGGGCGGGCATAGTGCGGTTGTGGATGTCGATACAACCAGCAAGGCCCTGTTCGGTGCGGGCACAACCGCAACAACAATGGCCGATCTTTCCCTGACTTCGGTCGGCGCTGAACACGCATATGGCGATACCATATCGGGCGCAGGCGGCATTGGTGTCGTTCAGGCCGGTTTGACCGATGTTGACCTTAACAGCACGGTGCAGGCTGGGACGCTTGATAGCACATCGCTGACAAACCTGCACGCCGATGGCACAACAACGATTTCTGCCACCTCGAATGGCAAATATGACGGTAAAATCGATACCACCGGGGCAGCCCTTGCCCAGGCGGCCGCGGGCGCGTTGGTGGTGGATGGCACCAGCAATGTCTGGGCGGGTTTCGGGGCTAAAACAGGCCTTAAAACCCATCAATTGTCGCTCTCGGCCCTGAACAATCTTGCCAAGGATCTGGTCGATGGATCCAACTTTAAAACCAGCCAGGGCGGCGGGTTTAACATGGCTGTGGGTGTATCGAAGGGCACCATGAATGCCACGACCAATATCGGTATTGGTTCGGATTCAAACATTTATGTGTTTGGCAATGCGGCCGATCAGGGCAATGCCTCGATCCAGGCGCTGACCAAGGTGAATGTCGATGATGAATCCAGCTTTGACAGCGGCGGGTTGATCAGCGCACCAATCGCCACGACAGAGCAAAGCGCCACGATTGGCAGCAATGTGACGCTGGGCAACAATGCCAGCTTTGAAACCCAGGCTGGTGATCTGGTGGTTGCCGCGCGCAGTGATGCGACCATGAGTGCGCGGGCGCGCTCCGTAACATATGGCTTTGCCGGTGCGGCGGGTGGTGTTTCCAAGGCGACAGTAACGGCCAGCGATGGTGTGACTGTTGGCAATGGAACCAACATGGTCGGTGTGGGCGAGGTTGAAATTTATGCCGGGGCCGATGCGACCGGTTTGGGCATTATTGATGCCAAGGCCGATACACGCCTGTTTAACAAAACCGCGATTTCCATTCCGACGCCGCCAACTGCGGATGCGCACGCCATTCATAACAGCAAGGTCACGATCAGTTCCGATGCGCTGGTTGCCTCGGCCAAGGATTTGCGCGTTCAGGCGACAAAGGGGCACCTGTTTGCCAGTGGTGTGGGCCGTGCAACCGACCTTGCCAAAAAGGCCCTCGAAGCCATTGGTGAAGTCTTTGGTGCCGATACCGAAGGGTCGCTTGAAGTCGTGGGTGGCACCAGCAAAAACGAAGGTGTTGGTGGTATCAAGGTAGATGGCGAATTGCGTACCGGTATTCGCAACAAGCGTTACATTACTTTTGGCACCAATTTCAGTTCCTATGTCGAGGATGCTAACGGCAATATGATCCGTTATTATCCAAGTTATGATACTGCAAATGATCGCTGGGTGCTGGCAACCCAAGACCCGGATAATCCCTCGACCCCGAAAATCATCAAGGTTTTCACGCCCGATGAAATTAGCGAGGGTATGGGCTTTAGCATTCTGGCTGACCAGAATCTCGGACAGAGCCTTCAGGCGGAAGTAACCCGCCTGGAAAATGTCCTGCGCCGTTATGGCAGTTCGAGCGATGCCAACAGCGTCCAGGTTAAAAACGACATTAACAGCCGTCTTACGATCCTGCGTGCCGCAATTGCCAGCCGCAAGGCCGATAATTATGTCGATGTGATCCAGGTTGATCCAACCGAAGCTGCCACCGGCAATGTTGAACTGTTCTCCGATTACGTTGTTGGTTCGGGCAAAATCAACAGCCCGGGCGATGCGGAAATCAAAATCATCAATAATTCGCCGATGCCGATCCGTATTACGGAAATGACCGTGCCTGACGAGTTGGGTGGTCAAATTCTGTTTAACGGCCAGTCGGTTTTGAACGCAACCGACATCAATGCGCGCAACACCGATGCCGATGGCACCGCGTCGATGGAAATGATCAGTTCGGTCTCTTCCGATGATCCCAAAATCATTATTGAAAACAACTTTGACCCTGATTCCGGTGTTTATAACCCGGGTGACAAGCTCGACATTGCCGCACCCGATGTGATTCTGGCCGGTCAGATCAGCAACATTAACGGTCTGATCAAGGTTTCCAGCAATAAGGGTTCGATCTATTCGGTTGCCGGAATGCGCGGGGAAACCGTTGAAATTTCAACTGGCGGGGACTTCGTTTTTGATTCCCCCGATACGCTGCTTAATATTGGTCCCAACCCGGATGCCGGTTTCTCGTCGCTGGTCAACAAATATGAAAATGGTTCGGCCACCAGCGGTTCGGAAAACAATGTCAGCCAGTCCGGTGGTGATTCAAGTTCGACGATTGCGGCGAACAATGTCTTCATCAATGCCGATACCATTAATATCAATGGTGTGATCCAGTCGGGCATTGCGGATAAGGAAATTGTGATCAATCAGTCCGATGTTGATGCGGCCTACAATACCGGCTCGCACACCGGTGCCCGTTATGTAGAGGTCAAGAATGTTGGCATCAGCATGGGATCGGGCCGTGTGGGTGTTGGTGGCATCAAGGCCGAACTGGACCGTGTCACCGGTGAGATCCGCATTCTCGATGCCAAGGTTGAAGGCGGAACCGTTCTGTTAAGCGGGCGTCTGGTGTCAACAGGCAATGGCAAAATCAATGTGATTGACGGTTACGGTCGTATCAAGATCGTTAATAATTCCAGCAATACCGTCCGTCTGGATAATGTCGATACCGGCGGAATTGAAGGCCAGATCACGCTGATCGACAAAAGCAAGGATAATGGCAAGGGTCGTGCCCTGACAACGCGTTATGAACGCCTGGGGAATGACATAAAACAATATAGCAATATCAATCTTGACAGTTCACAGGCGACCAAGCTGGTGGGGACGTCGGCGGGTTCACGCTCGTCTTCCTATAATATGCAGCAGGATATGCGCTATTACTGGATGGCGGGTAAATCCACCACGACCCAGACGCAAAAGCAGTTTAAAAAACAGCAAAAAAGCGTCTTTGGTTTTATTCCAATTTCCCAGCGGTCTTTCACGGATTCAAATCTGGTTTCAGGTTATCCGAAAGAAAAGCAACTTAGCCAGGCTGAACTGCCATCCGGTGATTATGTTGCCCAGCGGTCCGGCCAGCCCGATTACACCTTTAATTCGGCCGAGGAAACCACCTCGAACCGGCAGGTCTATCAGGGGGATTCCGAACGCAGTTGGGGCAGTGACTGCACCTGGTTTGTTTGCTGGACGCGGACTTATGAATTCACCCGCACAACCATCACCGAAACCGGGACCAACACCTATTACTACCACTCTGTCGCGGCGGACAAATCGATTGGCATCAACTTTATCGGTTATGACACGGGTAAGGTGGATGTCACCTCGAAGGGTAGCATTGCCCTTGGCGGCAATCTCAGCAATGTGGGTGGTGCCACAACCCTGACGTCGCAGATGGGCGATATCTATAGTGATGGCGGGGCGGTTCAGTCCGGCAATCTTCAGCTTTCCGCTCTGAACGGGTCGGTTGGCCGGGCGGATAATTACCTTAACCTGGTGCAGAAACAGGGCGATCTGGTCTCGGTTTCGTCGGGTAAAAACATCTATCTTGATGCGCCGGGCGGCAGCCTTGTGCTAAGTGACCTGCAGGCCGGGAGCGGCTCTATAGGCCTGCGTGCCGACTTTGATATTGTTACCTCGGGTAATGGCGTGATCAAGGGCCACGACGTTGAACTTGTCGCCCGTAATGGTCGCATTGGCACCAGCGATGGCGTGCTGCGTGTGGATACCGATGCGGCAAATGGTGGCAAACTGACGGCCAAGGCCGCGCGTGGTGACATCAATGTCGAGGAAACATCGGGTGATCTGATCGTCAACCGAATTGAAACGGTGGGCGATGTCTCGATCAAGGTCAGCGATGGCAGCCTGATTGACGGCAATACCGATGAAACCGAAGATACCGACACCACCCAGCAGCTTCTGGATCTGTTTGACAGCCTGGATCTGATGGGCAGTGATGCGGATGCCAAAAAGGATGCGCAGGTCAAAGCCTATGAAACCGAGCAGAAATCGCTTTATGACGATTACTTCTCGATGCGGAACCTGAAAAAGGATGGCGATGGCAAATATGTTGCTGATGCCGCCAATGCCGATTTCACTTACACCGTAAGCGATACCGAACGCGCCAGCCTGCTTGATGCCGGTCTGGATGACGCGGGCATTCAGGCTTATGCCGACCGCCAGACGGAACGCTATCAGGCCGCTTTCAAAAAATTTGGCGATGTTTCCTATGATGCCGGGTTCACCTACACGGCCACGTCCGATGAAATTGCCGCTGTTACCGACGGGTACAAATGGACGCAAAAGGAACTGACCAACCTTCTGCCATCCTTTGCCTTCAAGGAAACGACCGATACCACGACAGTCGTTGAAACGGCCAACGTTTCGGCACGCAATGTCTCGATTGACGTTTCTGGCAGCATGGGCAATCACAAGGGCGACATCGTTCTCGATTTGACCAAGTCGAACGCGCTGACTGATGACGTCAAGGTGGCGCTGGCGGCAGCGGAAAGTGACGATATTATTCGTGATGACGCCAAAAAGACCCTGACCATCGTTCAACGCGAAGATTTCGATATTGATGCCAAGGGCACGACCTCCATCAAGGCGGGGGGCGATATTTTCCTGGGCTCGGAAAAGGACATTAACGTCTTCAATGCTTCGGGTAAGGAAATCCGCGTCAAGGTTGCCGGTTCGATTACCGATGGCCGTGATGGCAATGCCGCCAACTTTGATGGCGACCGCATGATCTTCGAGGCCAGTGATGGTCATATCGGTACGGCTGATGCACCGGTCATGATCAATCAGTCTGACGGCAGCCTGCTGACCGCGCGTGCCGCGGATGATATTTTCCTTCATGAAATCAGTGGCAATATTTATGTCGATGGTCTGTTCTCCAGCCATAATGTCAATCTGACCGCCGATAACGGCAGCATTCTTGATGGTGCCAATGATGCGATTGCCGATGTGGTGGCGCAATCCGTTACGCTTGCCGCCTCAAAGGGGATCGGCAGCTCGGTTGCGGGGGGCGGTCTTGATGTTGGCATCAGCAGTGCGACGGGTAGCCTTAACGTAACCACAAGTGACGGCGCGGCCTATATTTCCGGTCCCGGTCGCTCGATTGCGCTTGGTATTGTCAATGTCAAAGGCGTATTTGATGTCAGTGCCGATAACGGCATCACGCTTCGCAACAGCGTTAACAGCAACGGCAATAACCAAAGCTACAGTTCGGCGGGCGATATCGTCATGCTTGCGGCCAGCAGCATAAGCTCTGGCGGTGGCAATGTTGCGATGACAGCAACCGGCAGCAACATCACCCAGAATGACGGTGCAACGCTTAATGCCGGTGCGGGGACGATTACGGTCAAGGCGGGCGGGGACATTACCCTGGCATCGCTTGTAACCAGCAATGGGACCGATGAGGCCATTAAGGTGGATGCCGATGGGCACATTATTGATGGTGGCGATACCAATGACGATATTTCCAGCAGCAACAGCGCCGGTCTTGTGACCCTGATTTCGGATGAGGGGATTGGTCGTGCCAATGCTCTTGATCTCGATGTTCGTCGTCTGTCCCTGGTCAATAGCGAAAGCGGCAAAATCCTGATCGAGGACAAGGGCAGCCTTGTTCTTGATAGCGTGGATATCAAAAGCGGCACGGCAAGCGAGATTACCGCGCAGGGTGATCTGACAATCGATCAGGATTTCACCTCGAACGGGATGATCGCGCTGACGGCAAAATCGGGCGGTTCGATCACGGTTAAGGGAAGCCTTAGCGGGAACGGTGTACAGACCACGCTGGTTGCCGATAAAAATATCAGCATGACGTCTGGAGGTATTATCGACCTTGGCACCCTCTCTCAGGCGCTGACATTAACAGCGGCCAAGGCAGGGCAGAATGGCGGTTCGATCAGCCAGGCAGATGGGGCCCAAATCAAGGCCGGGACCAGTACCGTTACCTTGCAGGCAGATGGTAATATCGGCATTGCGCGTATTGTCACGGCAAATGCCACCTCCGATGCGATCAAAATCACCAGCACAAGCGGTGCGATCACCGATAATGGCGATACGGGCATCGACCTTGAAGCCAATAATGCCGGTGCTGTGGTTACACTTGCCGCTGCCAATGGCATTGGGGCGACAAACGCGCTTGAAACCAGCATTGATACGCTGAATGCAACTAATACAACGTCCGGGGCGATCCGGTTCTCGGATGCGGCAACGCTGAAGGTTGGCACGATTACCCAGCAGGCAACGCAGGCCCTGGTCGAGGTTGCGGCGGCTGGTTCGCTGGAGATTGGCAAAATTGCCGGCCTCGATGCCGTGACCCTCAAAACGACCAACGGCACTATTACGGATCAGGCGGCCAACAGCGTTATTGCATCGGCCCTTAATCTTGATGCTGGCGGTGACGTTACGCTGCGCTCGAAAGTCGCAACGCTTGATAATGTTAAAATCAGCAATGGCAAGTTGTGGCTTGAAAATAATGGCAATCTGACCATTAACCGTATTGCCCAGAACACCTCTGTGGCTTCAAAT
Source organism: Thalassospira profundimaris (assembly GCF_003326755.1). Classification (GTDB taxonomy): domain Bacteria; phylum Pseudomonadota; class Alphaproteobacteria; order Rhodospirillales; family Thalassospiraceae; genus Thalassospira; species Thalassospira profundimaris_B. The sequence goes on from NZ_JPWH01000034.1 coordinate 42,649, forward strand.
TCCGGTATCTCCATCGTCAATGATGGCGATATTGAACTTGCCAGCGGCAAGGGGGGCATCACGGCGACGTCAGGCACGATTTATCTGAATGCCAAAAATAATGGTGTTCTTAAAATTGCCGATGCCATCTCGACCAATGGTAGCAATATTGACCTTATCGGCAGCCAAGACCTGCGTCTTGTTGGCAGCCTTGCCAGCGTTACATCCCGCAATGCGGGCGATGTGACACTCACGGCGCAAACCGGCGATCTTGTCATGGCGGCCCAGACCCTGGTTGACGGGGGTGCTGGCAAGGTGGATCTCACCGCCGATCAAAACCTGACCATTGATCAAATTTCCAGCAGTGCAGGTGCCATCACGGCCAAGGCTGAAAATGGTAATGTTACCCTTAACAATGACGTTTCCGGCGGTGGTGCCATCTCAATCACCTCTGCGGGCGGTATTGCGCTGAATAAAGCGACGGCAGATATCTCTGCGACGGGGAATGGCGGCGTGCTGTTAACGGCACAGTCCGGCGACATTACGCAGGTTGACGGTTCCACCATTGATGGCGGGAATGGCACAATTGGCCTGACGGCGAAAAACAGCCTGACCCTCGATCAGATCAAAACCGCCGGAGCCGCGATCACCCTCACGGCGCAAACCGGCTCAATCACCGCCAAAGACTTCGTCACGACCAGCGGTGCAAAAATCGCTATGACGGCAGCGCAAAACGTTGCCTTTGATACTGCCGATGCGGATGTGACGTCTTCTGGCGCGGGCGAAGTCGAAATCATCGCCACGGCCGGGAATATCACCCAGGCCGATGGTTCAACCATCGACGGTGGCAGCGATAAAGTCACGCTGACGGCGGGTGATAGCCTGACGCTCGATCAGGTCACAACCGCCGGTGCCGATATTGCGATTACTGCGAAGACTGGTTCGATCACGGCGAAGGATTTCATCACGACCAGCAACGGCGCAATCGGCATGACCGCCGCGCAGAACGTGACGCTGTTTAACGATGAAGCCGATGTGACCTCGAGCGGATCGGGGGATGTTACGATTACCGCCACGGCGGGTGATCTTTATCAGGAGAATGACAGCACGATTGATGGCGGTACGGGTAAAGTCACCCTGACCGCTGGTAAGAAAGTTACGCTTGATCAGGTGCAGACGACCAGTTCTGCCATCAAGATCACGGCGCAAGCGAGCGATGTTGTCGCCAACGACTTTATCAAAACGTCGGATGCAACAATTGAGATCACCGGTGACAATGACGTGTCCTTCACCAATGGCCTGTCGGATGTCACCTCGACCGATAGCGGTGCCGTGACTATCACTGCGACCAAAGGCAACATCACCCAGGCCGATGGTTCGACCATCGATGGCGGTAGCGACAAGGTTACGCTGACGGCGGGTGACAGTCTGACACTCGATCAGGTGCAAACGACCGGTGCCGGTATTGCGATCACCGCGCAGAATGGTTCGATCACTGCGAAGGATTTTGTTACCACCAGCGGTGCGAAGATCGGCATCAAAG
>NZ_JPWH01000035.1 GCF_003326755.1 Thalassospira profundimaris
GCTCTGACGATAGGTTTTTGCGGGTGTCCAAATGTCCGCCGACCAATAATCAGCGTACCAATGCCTTCCAGAAAGGTTTCAAAGTCAAATTCTGCCGGGTCATAGTCGTCCAGCCAGTCCACCGCACCATTTGACCGTGCGACATAACTGTCCAGACTGACCGCGACATAAACGCGGAACAGTTTCTTGCCCATGATCTCAATCCAACCAGTCTGCCGGATTTTTCCGGCCTGTTTTAGTTTTAGTTTCGTATCAATTTTTGGATGCTACCGGTGATTGGAGGCGATAATCCGGCTGGAATGGGGTGATATCATCACCCAAATAGCAAAAACGCCCCAAAAGCCGTCATTTTCCGGCCTTTGAGGCGTCCAATTGAGCCATAATTGATCATTTTGGCGTCATGATTGCCCGGCAAGAGGGGTGCAATCAGCACTCCACCACATTGACATTGACGGCCAACCCGCCCTGGCTGGTTTCCTTGTATTTGCTTTGCATATCAAGGCCGGTCTGGCGCATGGTTTCGATCACGCGGTCCAGCGACACGGTATGCTGCCCGTCCCCGCGCAAGGCCAGGCGCGAGGCATTGATCGCCTTGACCGCCCCCATTGTATTGCGCTCGATACAGGGCACCTGCACCAGCCCGCCAATCGGGTCACAGGTCAGTCCCAGATTGTGTTCCATGCCAATTTCGGCGGCATTTTCCACCTGTTCGGGGGTCCCGCCCAAAACAGCACACAAAGCGCCCGCTGCCATCGAACAGGCCACGCCAACTTCGCCCTGGCACCCGACTTCAGCCGCCGAAATGGAAGCACGTTTTTTGTAAATCGAGCCAATTGCCGCCGCCGTGAGCAAAAATTCGCGAATTTTCGCCTGGGTTACGTTGGGGCAGAACCGTTCATAATAGCGCAATACCGCCGGGATCACCCCGGCCGCCCCGTTGGTGGGCGCGGTGACAACCCGGCTGCCTGCTGCATTTTCCTCGTTCACTGCCAGGGCATACAGGTTCACCCAGTCAATCACCGTGAGCGGGTCTTTCAGCCCGGCTTCGGGCCGGTCCACCAATTCGCGATACAATTTGTTGGCCCGGCGTTTGACATTCAGACCACCGGGAAGCACCCCCGATGTGGCACAACCACGCTCGATACAATCCATCATTGCCTTATAAACGCGATCAACAAATTCATAGGTTTCATCCGAACTGCGCCATGATTTTTCATTTTCCATCATGACTTCGGCAATCGAAAGATTGTGTTCCTTGCAGATCGCCATCAATTCATCCGCCGATGAAAAAGGATGGGGCAGAATAATGTTGTCGCCGGAATATTCCGCGCCGTGATCATCGCCCGACACAACAAACCCGCCACCAACCGAAAAATATTTCTGGCAATGCAGTTTAACCCCGTCATGGTCAAACGCGGTAATGCGCATGCCGTTGGGATGTTCTGGCAGGCTTTCATCCATGTGAAAGACCAGGTTGTTGTCAAAATTGAAATCAACCTTTTGCTGCCCGTACAGCATCAGGCAACTGTCTTTTTTAATGGCATCAATCGTGGGCGGAATGTCATCCGGATTAACAGAGCGCGGACGCTGCCCGCTTAACCCCATCAGCACCGCAATATCGGTGGCGTGCCCCTTGCCCGTAAGGGCCAGCGACCCGTAAAGGTCGACAATCACACTGCCGGTTTGTGCCAGCAGATGGCGGGCATCCATTTCCAGGCAAAACCGGAAGCCGGCCCGCATTGGCCCCACCGTATGCGAACTCGATGGACCAATGCCGATGGTGTAAAGATCGACAACAGAAAGATTGACGTCCTGGGGACGTTGTTTGGATGTATCAGGCATGGGCCTCCCTCGGCTCTGGATCGCGTTTTGTTTTTTGCGATGTCAATGAACCGGTGCCAGCCCCCTCTGTCCCCAGGGTGCACGCACCCTTACCTGAGATTGTCCGTCGGCTGGCGGGCATTGCACCTTGCGAGCCGACTTCATCCTTCGGTGGAAAGGCAGGCATGGCCAGCCATTCGCTCTCCAGAGCCTCAATCCGCAACGGTCCATCTGCCTGAGAGTGTTCGGGGTGAATTGCTCCTTCGGCGCCATCCGGAACGTTGCCCGGCCGGTCTCTCCCGTTGCGGTATACGAGGTATCACCGTTTAGAACAATTATGGTACCTGTACTTGACAGGGCTTGTCAAAGCAGCAACTGCGCAGATGGCAAAAATTCGCGCGAGGTGGGCTGTTCAGGCGCATCTTTCATGCTAAGTTAAGGCCAAATTCGCGTCAGATGGCGGAACCCACCGCGCCCGGCGCCGTTTTGACCACGGGCAATTTACCTATTACATGTTTGTTTACCGGTAATTTAGCCTTTTATCCTAGAAGTGGGGTTATGACAGTGACTGTATCGAACGCCGCAAAGCGTCCCCGTCCGGTGGTGCTATGTATTCTGGACGGTTGGGGCTATCGCGAGGAAAGCGACAATAACGCCGTTGCACTGGCCAACACGCCGGTGTGGGACGAGCTGTATGCCAACAACCCGACCGGCTTTATGAAGGCCTGCGGGCTGTATGTCGGCCTGCCCGAAGGGCAAATGGGCAATTCCGAAGTCGGCCATATGAATTTGGGTGCTGGCCGTGTTGTCATGCAGGAATTGCCCAAAATCGACGAAGCCGTCAAAAGCGGCTCTATCGCCGATACCGATACCGTCAAAAAGCTGATCGCCCGCCTGAAAGACAGCGGCGGTGTGTGCCATATTGCCGGGCTTTTGTCCGAAGGGGGCGTGCATTCGCACCAGGCCCATATGGCCGCCCTTGCCAAAATCATTTCCGATGCCGGAATTGCGGTTAAAATCCATGCCTATACCGATGGCCGCGACACCCCGCCGCGCAGCGCAAGCGACTTTCTGAAAAAATTCCGCACGCTTGTTGGCGATGCCAATGTCGAAATCGCCACCGTCACCGGGCGCTACTATGCAATGGACCGCGACAATCGCTGGGAACGTGTCAGTCAGGCCTATTTTGCGATGGTCAAAGGCACTGGTTATGAAGATGGCCAAAAGGCCGACAGCGCCGAAGATGCCATTGCCAATGCCTATGATTCCGATACCAACGACGAGTTCATTCTGCCCACCGTCATTGGCGATTATGCCGGGATGAAGGATGGCGACGGCCTGCTGATGACCAATTTCCGCGCGGACCGGGCACGTGAAATTCTGGCCGCCCTGTGTGCGCCTGAATTTGACGGCTTTGATCGTGGCACCCCGGTGAAATTCGCCATCCAGGCCGGAATGGTCGAATATTCATCCAGCCATGCCGACTATATGGATGCGATTTATCCGCCCAAAACCCTGCCAAATATTTTTGGCGAAGTGGTTTCCAAGGCGGGCATGACGCAGTTGCGCATCGCCGAAACCGAAAAATACCCGCATGTGTCGTTTTTCTTTAACGGCGGTGAAGAACAGGTATTTCCCGGCGAAGACCGCATTCTGGTCCCCTCGCCCAAGGTTGCGACCTATGACCTGCAGCCGGAAATGTCAGCCCCCGAAGTGTGTGCCAAACTGGTTGCCGCCATTGAAGATGAAACCTATGACGCCATCATCGTCAATTTCGCCAACCCCGACATGGTCGGCCATAGCGGTATCCTGTCGGCCGCCATCAAGGCCGCCGAGGCCGTCGATGAATGCGTTGGCAAGGTGGTAAGTGCGGTGCGCAAGGTTGGTGGCACCATGTTCATTACCGCTGACCACGGCAACTGCGAAACAATGGTGGACCCGGAAACCGGTGAACCCCATACCGCCCATACCCTGAACCTGGTGCCGACCATTCTGGTCAATGGCCCGGAAGGGGTTACACTGCGCGACGGCCGCCTGGCCGACGTCGCCCCGACATTGTTGCAATTGCTGGGCCTGCCGCAACCGGCAGACATGACCGGCACTTCGCTGATCGAAGGTCTGAAACCCGATGATACGCTGCCCCCGGCACGCTGATCTTGGAAAATGGCTGATGGCCCCGGCACTGGCTTCCATTCTGGTTGCCAGTGCCGGGGTGTTTTTTACAGCAGACGCCCAGTCGCTACGCAAGGTTGACTCACGCCTTGATGCGGTGCAAAGCCAGCTTTCCGAACAGAAAAAGCAGGAAGAATTTTTATCGCGCAAGTCGCACGAATTACTGACCGAAGAACAGGCCCTGCAATCCGAGGAAGTGTCCGTTGCCCGGCGCGTGCAGCAATATGAAACCGAGTTGACTGGCATCGAAGACAAACTGACCGAGCTGGAAAACCGTGAAAAGGATGCCACCACCGCCCTTGAAGACAAGGCAGGGCAATATGCCCGCATCCTGATGGCGCTGGAACGGCTGTCCACCACCCCGCCCGAGGCCATGATCGCCCTGCCGCGCAGCCCGCAGGATACCTTGCGATCGGCGATATTGCTCAAGGCGGCCCTGCCCGGGGTGGAACAACATGCCAAGGATTTGAAACGCGAACTGGGCGAAATCACTGAATTGCGCGCCACCATCAAATCACGGCGCAGCGAACTTGCCAGCGTCACCGACAAATTGCGTGACGAACGTGACCACCTTGCCCGCCTGCTTGATGACAAACGCAGTCTTCGCCAGGATACGGAAAAAGAAGCCCGTGAAGCCGCCCGTGCCGTTCAAAAAATGGCTGACGAGGCCAAAAACCTGGGCGAATTGCTCGCCAGCATCAAAAACCGCGCCGAGGGGCTGCCCGAACCGCGCGACAAACCGGACTACGCACTGGCAAAGGAACAGCCAGACAGCGAAATCGACGATGTTTTGCCCGCACAGAATGTGGCGGCAAACAAACAGCAACCTCAAAACAGCAGCACAAACCGCGACGCGAGCCAGGAGGTGGCCGCCGCAAGCTCGATCACGCAGGCACGTGGCCATTTACGGATGCCGGTAGCAGGCAAGATTGTTACACTTTTTGGTGAACGCAGTGTGCAAAGCGGCCTGCCCGGCGGCACCCACGCCAAGGGAATCGAGATTGAAACCCGCCCCGATGCACAGGTTGTCTCGCCTTTTGATGGCAAGGTGGTGTTTGCCGGTCCGTTTCGGGGCTATGGCCGCCTCTTGATTATCGAACACGGCGAGGGATACCATAGTCTTGTTGCGGGTTTTGATCACCTTGACAGTGTGGTAGGACAATATGTGTTGGCGGGTGAACCTGTTGGAACGATGGGCGAAAACAGGCCAAAACTCTATCTTGAAATGCGCCATGACGGCGAAGCGATCAATCCGCTTCCCTGGCTGGCATCACAAAACGGCAAGGTAAGCGGATGAAAAAGTCTCGATTGGTAATTTTTGCTCTGGCAGCAAGCCTGAATATCGGTCTTGCTGCGCCTGCGATGGCACAGGCGCAATCCCCGGCCACAGCGGATTCCCCGACATCATCGGCAGAAACCTATCGGCTTCTTAATCTGTTTGGCGACGTGTTTGAACAGGTCAAGGCAAAATATGTCGAGCCGGTTGACGACAAAAAACTGATCGAAGCCGCGATTAACGGCATGCTGACATCACTGGACCCGCATTCATCCTATCTGGATATGGATAATTTCAAGGACATGCAGGTTGATACCCGTGGTGAATTTGGCGGGCTGGGCATCGAGGTGACGCAGGAAAACGGCTTTGTCAAAGTCATTTCCCCCATCTATGACACACCCGCCGAAAAGGCCGGCCTGCAACCGGGTGACTTCATTACCCATATCGATGGCAAATCGGTGCGCGGCATGCCGCTTAACGAAGCGGTTGATCTGATGCGCGGCAAGGTGAATACCGACATCAAACTGACGATTGTGCGCAAGGGCGAACAGGCCCCGTTCGATGTGACGCTGACCCGCGCGGTGATCAAAATCCAGTCCGTACGCCCGCAGGTGAAAAACGATGTTGGCTATATCCGCATCACCAAATTCAGCGAGCAGACCTTTAGCGGCCTGCAACGCGCCATCGAAGAACAGAAAAAGGAAATCGGCCCGAAACTGAAGGGTTTCGTGATTGATCTTCGCAACAATCCCGGTGGTTTGCTGGACCAGGCGATTGCGGTTTCCGATGCGTTCCTGAACAAGGGCGAAATTGTCTCAACCCGCCCGCGCGATACCAAAAACACCGAACGTTACAATGCCAAGGAAGGCGACCTTGCCGATAACCTGCCCATCGTTGTTCTGATCAATGACGGGTCAGCATCGGCATCCGAAATTGTTGCCGGTGCGCTACAGGATCATGGCCGCGCCATCATTATGGGCACCCGAAGCTTTGGCAAGGGGTCGGTCCAGACCATTCTGCCGATGCCGGGCAATGTGGCACTGCGCCTGACCACGGCGCGTTATTATACGCCTTCGGGTCGTTCGATTCAGGAAGTCGGCATTGTGCCTGACATCATTGTCCCGCAGTCAAAGGTGGAAACCATTGAAACCGGCCAGCGCCGGTCCGAAGCCGACCTGAACGGTGCCCTGCATAACGAGGATTCAGCCATTGGCGATGCTGAAACCCAGGCAGAAAAACGCCGCCAGGATGCCGAAAAAGTAACCGAAGACGATTATCAGCTTGCCCGTGCGCTGGATATGATCCGGGGCATCTCGCTATATGGCAGCTTCCGGTCAAAAAGCTGAAAGATCGTGACGGGAACAGGAAGAGACTGACCCGCAGTGATCGGTAAACTGTTCAAATTCTTGCGGCGGGGCCGCAAACAGGACTCCTCTGCACCCGAACCGGACGACGAAATGTTGTCCGCACCGGAGGCGGAGGATGTTCCGTTTACAGAACTGCCCCACGATGAACAGTTGCGCCGCTTGCCACTGCGCCCGCCAACGCGCCGGTGGCGGTTGTCCAAATTCCTGCTGGTCGTTTTATATCTGCTGCCATTTGGCGTCATGTCGCTTGCCGCCGTTCCCGTGCTGGACCCAGAAACCGGCTGGCGGCTTTTTCATGCCGGATCCCCGCGTGTGACCCAGGCCATTCCTGGCACGGAACGCGAATTGCAAGATGAAATTGCCAAGGGTGTTCTCGATATCGAAGCGCGCAACCGCGCCGAGGAAGAAGCCCGGCGCAAAAATAGCGGCGAAACCGGCAATAGCCCGAATATTACCAACATTCCGCAGGAATCTGCCGGTCTGGCTGGCGGCGGCAATGATGCACGTTCAGCAAACGCCAACCAGACGGACGAGACCGCGACAGCAGCCCGAAATACCGGCCCCTCGCCCGAAGAACTTGCCGCCCTGGCCGAAGAAGGCGGCTTTGACGAAAAAATCGAACCGGACCCGTTGCGCCCCGCCCCCATTCCCGGCATGGATGAAGAAGGCAGTTTCGGCCGTGTACCCCGCATTGCCGAAGATGGTCGCACCCCGGCACAGGTCTATGCCCGTCCCTTCACCCTGGAACCCGAACAATCCTATGTCGCGGTGATTGTTACCGGCATTGGCCTGAATGAAGACCGCACCACCAAGGCCATCGAAGACCTGCCACTCAATATTTCGCTGGCCCTGTCCCCCTATGCCGACAATTTACCCAAAATTGCCGCCCGGGCCCGACAAATGGGACACGAGGTTTTCCTGCAATTACCGATGGAACCGGATGATTTCCCTTTGTCAGACCCTGGCCCGCGCGCCCTGATGACAACCCTGCCCGAAGGGGAAAATCTGGTTCGGCTCGAATGGTTGCTGGCACGTTTTCCCGGTTATGCCGGGGTGGTGGGGCATCTTGGGTCAAAATTTGCCAATCTGGACAGTGCCATTCGCCCGGTGATAGACTTTTTGAATAAAACCGGTCTGATGTATGTGGATGGCAGCAATACCGGCATGGTCAGCCTTGCGGCACAACTGGCGGCCAATGCTGGCGAACCCAATGCCATTGTGGATTTCAATATCGATACCGTGCCCAGCCGCCGTGCCATTGATGCGCAGCTTGCCGCACTGGTGAACAAGGCAAAAACCGACGGTTATGCCATTGGTCTGGCCCAGTCCTATCCGGTTACAATCTCGCGACTGCGCAATTGGGCACAACGGCTTGAACGCCAGGGGGTCAAACTTGCCCCCGTAAGTGCCCTTGCCGATAAACAGGTAAAACCGCAATCTGCCGAGGAAGCCGACGCCGCACAGCGCAAAAACATATCTGATGAAAATGCTCGCAAGGGCGACGCACCATCCGACACTAAGGATGGAAGCGAAAACACCATCGAGGGTAACTGATCCGCCATGTCCAAAGACCCTGATAAAAAAGCCAAGGCCGACAAAAAGAAAAAATCCAAAAAACGCAAGACGGGCGGTTTAAACCCGCCCCTTGATGCCGGACAATCAACCGAAAGTACTATCGATCTTCCCTATCGCCCCTGTGTCGGCATTGCGCTGTTTAACGATAAGGGCGATGTCTGGATTGGCAATCGCATCGGATTTGAAGGCGCGTGGCAATTGCCCCAGGGTGGCATTGATGGCGATGAAACGCCTGAACAAGCCGCCCTGCGCGAGTTAAAAGAAGAAATTGGCACCGACAAAGCCGAAATCATTGCCGAAACACCGGACTGGCTGACCTATGACTTGCCAGACCATTTGATTGGCAAGGCATTTGGCGGCAAATATCGCGGTCAGAAACAAAAATGGTTCGCCATGCACTATCGCGGAGAAGACGGGGATTTCGTCATTCACGGCAAACATCCCGAATTTGATGCCTGGCGATGGAACGATTTTTTGTCCCTGCCCGACCTGATCGTTCCCTTCAAACGTCCGGTTTACCAGCAGTTGGTAGAAATTTTCAAAACTGTTCCAGATCAAATCAAACAATCGGAAGATCAGGCATAAGACGATCTCCGTGCTTGAATGAAACGCGTATTTGATTAAATTCCTGTATCGTTAACACCCCTGGTTTTGAAAGGGTTCTAAAATGGGTTTGGATCGCCTGATTTTCGGTATTTTGACCATTATTGTTGGTCTTGGTGGCTTGTTCTATGCGTCTGCCGCCCATGACGGATATTCCTATTTCGTTGGCCTGGCCCTGTTTTTTGGTGCCATCCTGTTCATGTTCCAGTTGATCAACAGCCACTACAACGAAATCGAAAAATCCTCGCACTAAGCCAGACCAGGAACAGCCCGGCGGGGCAAAATGAAAGGACCCGATTATGTCCAACACACATTGGGACCCCGTAAAATATGGCCTTTTCGGCGATGAACGCCGCCGCCCGGCACTGGATCTGATCGCCCGCCTTCCCAAACCGGCACAGGGTTTTAAACCGGCCCAAATCGTTGATCTGGGCTGCGGACCTGGGTCTGTGACCTCCCTGCTGGCAGATGCCTATATGTGCGATGGCAACAAACCGGTCATTACCGGTATTGATCATTCATCGGAAATGCTGGAAAAGGCCCGGCAACAGGATGATCGCATCACCTGGCAACATCAGGATATTGCAGCATGGGAACCGGATGAACCGGTGGATTTGCTGTTTTCCAACGCGGCGTTGCAATGGGTTCCGGGGCACGCCAACCTTTTGCCGCGTCTTTGCCGCTTCGTGCGGCCCGGCGGGTTAATTGCCATTCAGGTACCCAACAATTTCCTGGCGCCCAGCCATCAACTGATCAATGAGGCGGGTGAAAAATGGGAAAAGGAAGTTGCCGAGGCCCAGGACCAGATCAAGATCATGCGACCGGGCGATTATTTTGATGTATTGATCCCCCATTGCCGCCATGTCGATTTATGGCAAACCCAATATTGCCATGTGCTTTCGGGCGAAGATCCGGTTTTTAACTGGGTATTCTCAACAGCTCTGCGCCCGGTACTGGCAAACCTGCCCGATGACACGGCACGCGCGGCCTTTTGCGACCATTACAAAACCCGCCTCAAACAGGTTTATCCACCCCGCCCCGATGGCCTGACGCTGTTTCCGTTCAACCGGCTGTTTGTTGTTGCGAGCAAGGCCTGATCGGCGGCAAAATCCCTGAATACGTCTGCATCACAGACGCACGCCATTACGGGAAAGCCGCCATGCCAAAGCAAGACCACACTATGACAGGACAATGCCGTTGCGGGCAGGTCCAGTTCAAAATCACCGCAACCCCAATTATGACGGCGGCCTGTCATTGCGCAGGCTGCCAGGTTATGAGCAGCAGCGCCTTTTCCCTAACGGCCATGATCCCCGGCAATGCCTTTGAGGTCACACAGGGCGATCCCGTCATTGGCGGCCTGCATGGGCCGGACCAGCATCATTTTTTCTGCCCCCATTGCATGACATGGATGTTCACCCGCATCGAAGGCATTGACGCCTTTGTCAATGTCCGCCCCACCCTGCTGGAAGACAACCGCTGGACAACACCCTTCATTGAAACAATGACGCGAAACCGCCTTTCCTGGGTTTCCACCCCGGCGCAATACCAGTTCGATGAATTTCCGCCAATGGACCGGTTGCAGGAATTGATGGATGCCTTTAGTGCCGCACAGGATTAACCACCTGCCATTGCGCATGGTCCTGACAGAGTTATGTCTATTAAAGACATAGAACGCGAAGCCAGCAAATGTCGGCCCCAAAAATAGTCGCATCCTTCATCCTGTTTTCCGCCCGGAGGCCCCAATGACACACCCGAACCCAACCTCAAATCCTGATACAGCGACTCCGGGCCGGGTCGTGCGTGACCATTTTGTTGCCCTGTGCGGTTATGAAACACGTATCCGCCAATGGGGCGCGCCAGGAAAACCCGCCATCATCATGGTGCATGGGCTGGCGCGCCTGTCGCATGACTTTGACATTCTCGCAAGCCAGTTGGCCGATGATTATTTCATTCTGTGTCCCGACATTATTGGTCGAGGATATTCAGCCTGGGCAAACAATCCCGAAGAAGAATATGTGCCCGCCTTTTATGCCCGGCAAATGATTGAAATGATGGACCATTTCAATATAGATCGCTGTAGCTGGATAGGCACATCAATGGGCGGGATTATCGGCATGGCTGTCACCAGCATGATCCCGGAACGGATCGAACGCCTGTTGTTAAACGATATGGGCCCCGAACTGGCCCAGGAGGCGGTAGACCGGATCAAAGCCTATGTCGGGGGCACAGCGGAATTTGCCAGCATCGCCGAGATCGAAACCGTCCTGCGCACCATCTACGGCCCGTTTGGCCTGTCAAACGATGCCGAATGGGCCGAACTGGCAATGAATTCCGCCCGCCGCCTGCCAAATGGCAAATTTGCCATGCACTACGATTCGCGGGTTATGGATGTTTTTCGTGACCAGATCGACGATTACGATGCCTGGAACATTTTCAATGCCATTGCCTGCCCCGTCACCCTGTTTAGCGGGGCAAAGTCCGACCTGATCCCGCAAAAGATCGTTCAAAAAATGCAAGCCGCCAAGCCGGAAATGCAGGTTGTGTCTCTGGAAAATTGTGGTCACGCACCTTACCTTAATACCAGGACGCAAATTGAAGCGGTTAAAATTTTCCTAAAAAGATAGAAAATTCACAAAAAAGCCATTTTGCACCGCAAACTGGAACGAAGCAAAAAAGTCGAAAAACGGGCATAGAATGGTTGCTATGCAAAATTCAGGCTGGCCTTTCACGCAAAATTAACCATATTGCCGCCACTCGACACACAAACAGAAAATCCGCATCCCGTCGCCCAACTGTGTTCGGCCCAAAGATGCAAAATATTTCTTTTGGGGCGTTTCTTTTATCTGCTGCACGCGTTCTGTTTTCGGGTTCGCCATTCAGGCAACACGATCAGGGCCGGTGCAGGCTGGACAAACTTGGCAAAACGGACTTTCACGGCAATGAAAACGCGGCAGCTTATCGGTACAGGAATAGCAGGTGGGATTGCGATGCTTTCCCTTCTGGTGCCGTCTGTTGTCCGGGCGCAACAGGTTATTTCTGAACAGGAAATGGCTGTTAACAGCACCCCGTCCGCATCTTCCGTTCCTTCGGCAAGGGTTTCAGGTTATCTGGTTCAGGGCATTTTGCCTGCACCGGGACGCAACGGATTTAACAATTATTTCGCAACCGATGCCTCGCGTCAGCGCACAGCCATCCTGACCCTGCCGGGATCACAAACAAAATCGGACGCACGTCAACAAAGCGGCGTAATGTGGCTGGAAGCCAGCAGCGACCAGACCAGCGGCAAGGGCGTTTCCGCGCAGTTCGGTGTCGGCTATTCGCCATACCGCACCCTTGGATTCGCTGTCGGTCCGGTTGTACAATTGAATGGATCGCTTGGCAGCCATATGGGCATGTCCACCAGCGAGGACGACGATTACCTTGTCACGCCAACCTTGCGCCATGACAGCACCCTGTCCGCCACAGGTTTCGCCGCCGAACAGGGATCCGACAGTGCCGGTCTTGCCGCCAGCCTGTCCTATATGCCGTTCGAGGATTTATGGATCGGCATTCATGGTCGCCTGACCAGCGACCTGACATCATCAAGCAGCAATCCAACGGACCGATTTGACGCAATGTTGGGACTGACCGCCGGTTACAGGCTGAAATTCTAAGGCTTGGAAAACAGCCTCGCTGCGTCGGATTTTAACAAAATTTGCCCCGGAATGCGGCAGATCACTTGCCAGCCCCGCATCAAGGCTGCATGGTGCCCCAAGAGCATTTTTATGCAGCGGCCAAAGTCATGGTAATATGCCAGCTTTGGAAAAGATATTATGGCAGGTTCTGGAAATTAAATGACAGCATCACCATCGCCCTTTTACGGGTCTTCCGAAGATCCGTTTCTTGCCTGCAAGGAACTGGCTGCTGCCAAGAACGCCAACCTTTACAGGGCCGCGATGCGCCTTAACGGCGCAAGACAACGGTTTTTCCTTGCGGCCTATGCCTCGATGCGGGTGATTGACGATATTGTCGATGACGGTTTTCTGGAAAAATCCGATGCCGAACGAGACAATCTGCGCAACGATACCCTTGATATTATCGACCGCTGGCAGGACCAGATCGAGGCTGCCAAGGTGATGGCGGATAACCCCTGGCCCGATGTCGGCCCGCTGCCCGCCCCCGTTTACGAAGCCCTGACCCTGACCCTGGGTGAAAGCGACCTTTCGGTGGACCCGTGGGTCAAACTGGCCGATGCCCTGCGCAAGGATGTCGCCGAAGACCCGCTGGATGAATGGGAAGATTTCATCACCTATTGCGAGGGTGCGACCGCTGCTCCGGCATCCATCTTCGTTTATCTGCTGGCCGCGCGCTATGATGATGAAATCGGCTATATCTCCAGCCTGACGGCATCGCCGCTCTATCATGCGCGCGACATGGCGATTTTTTGCTATGTCATTCACATTCTGCGCGATCTACCGGTTGATATTAAGGGCCCGGACCGCCTTGTCACCATTCCCGGTGAAATTCTGCTGGCGGCTGATATCAGCATCGGTGAAATCCGCAATGCCATCGGTCAGAAAAATTACGACCAGCTTAACCAGCTTGGGACCTACCTTCTGGAAAAGGCCTGGGAGCATTTTGAAACCGGCCAAGTGCGCAGTGCGGAATTGCTTGCCATTCTCGGCCCCGAGGAAACCGACACCCTGTCGCGCCTGTTTAGCGTTTATATCGAACTGGCGGCTCTAATGGATGCGGGCTATGGTGCCTTTTTGGCAGACCGTGCCGAAATCATCAGGGAAACCGCCGATAACAGCCTGCCGGATTTACCACCCGCCGCAACCGGCAAAACCGATCGCAGCCTGCCCGCCGGCCATGACGATGACAATGATGACCGGGTAAGCGATAAGGGCGATTCGGGTTCCAGCAGTTAGAGACCCGACAAACCCAAATATTCAACCGAATGCACAAAGGCCCGACGCATCCCGCCGGGCCTTTGCTTTGCATGGCTGATACAGTCCGTTTCCGATCAGTGGGTTGCCTTGTCGACCTTATCAGCGGCAGACGGCGCATCTGCCGGTTTGGCATCCGCCGGTTTGGCCGCCAAAAGTGCCTTGGCATCGGCATGTTCGACAAGCTGTTTGCCCGTATAACCGGCAATACGGAAATATTCCGGCCGCGAGGACAGTTTCAGGGTGTAATCCCCGTCCTTGCCATCGGACTTGCCAATCACATAATCGACCGGCTGATCCTTGCCCTTAAGCCATAGGGACATTTTCAAAACCGGATGATCCATGCCGTATGCCGGTTTGGCATCGGTGCCCAGAACCGACGAAATGCGAATTTTGGCGACCATCGCTGCCAATGTCGCAGCCGCCGCCGGTTGCAGTTTCTGGTCATCTGCCGGGTTGGCAAGCGCCCAGGTCACAACCGTCTTGGCCTTGTCCGCATCCGCCTTGTCGGCATTTTCAGACGAAGCCGTTTTATCGTCGGCTTTTGTGTCGCCGGTTTTAGCAGCCGGGGCCGTCGTGGCGTCCAGGGACAGGCCATTTACGTCCATTTTGCTAATATCATCCGCCGATATTTGCAAAACGGTGGCATCAATCCAGTCATCCGCCTTGGCCGGGGCATCGTAACTGCCCATCGTCACGGCATAGACTTCGTTCTGGTCATCGCGCCGCGCATGAATCTGATGAGTGCCCTGCGATGTTCCCAGGTACAGGGTTGCCACCACATCCTTGCCCTTTTGCAGGGTAATACGGCGTTCAAAATCATCCTTTGCCAGTTTGAACCGTTTGACCGAGCCACTTGATGTGGCAATCGGCAAACCTTCCTTAAGGTCGGCAAGTTTGCGGATCAGGCCATCCACCTTGTTCCCATCGGCGGGGAAATTGCCAAGGTCGGGCAGTTGCCAGTCCTTGCCGTTTTTCGCCAGAACAACCTTGCTGCCATCGGAATCCTCGATGGTCATATGATCAACACCATCGGTCGAGGTCGCGACAAGTTTGCCATTACCCTCATTCGTATCGGCCTGCGGCTGATAAAAATTGATCCCGATGGCAAACCCGACCTGAACGATGAACAACACCACCAATATCAGTATGGTCCGTTTCATATTCTCAGACCTCCTTGAGAATGCGTTGGTAATGTTTGCGTTCGGAAGCCGCCACCTGGCGACGCCAGCCCCAAACAAGCAACAGACCAAACAGCGCAAAGCCGTAATTCAGATATTCCCACATCTGTTCGGTCCCTTCGGATGTCGGCATAAGAGTCCGGGCAAACTGGGTGCGTCCCCGCAAGGCCAGCAGGGACTGGTCTTCCAGCGACCAATCAACCACGTTTTGCATGAATTCCAGCGGTGCCGTATAGGATGTACCCATCCCGCGCGAAGCAAGGCTAAGGGACATGTCATCGGCAAAGCTGTTGGAGCCCACCAGAATCAACCGCGCCGAAGCAGGCGAACGGTCAATCACACCGCCAATCTGAACGTTTTTGTCATCGTCCTTCTTGGCACTGTCACCGGCCTTTTGACCATCCTTCTGATCGGCCTTTTTGGCCTCGTCTGCCAAAAGCGGCGATTCCTTGCCTGCATAAAAGGATTTGAATTCACCCTCGATGGCAACCGCCAGATCATGCGACCCGCGCTTGCCCGAAATGGCAAAGCCATTATCAGGATAGGCCTTGTAATCGGGCAGGATGTCGGTGCTGTCCGACAGCCAGCTTTTGGAAGAACTGTGCAACAGCGGCGTTACCGTGCGGCCCTTGTTTTTGGCCGCATCCACCGTAATCGGTGACGCCCAGTCCAGAGTCAACTGATCCAGCCCGGCGGTAATCGGGCTATTTGGGTTCAGTTGATCACCGCGCAAATCCGGGAAATGCGGATAAGGCATCATGCTGATTTGCTGAACGGTGATCCCGCCAATTTTGCGTTCAACCGGCACCGGCAAGGACGCATTTTGCGGGTCCAGCACCATGTTATCGCCAATGGTAATGCCATAACCGGCCAGCCAGTCCTTCAGGCCCGAATCCACCTTTTTGGCCGAAAGCGAGTTGGTAATGCTGACATCAAAGGGCGATGTCGCCATAACCACACTGCCACCGCGCATCAGGAACTGGTCAATGGCAAAACGCTGTTTGTCATCCAGGTTAACCGGATCCATCACCATTAAAAGGTCGGCGGCTTCGGGCACATGGCCGTCCTTCAGGTCGGTTTCTTCCACGCGGGCATTTTCCGACAGGGTTTTATAAAGGGCGGTATATTGCGGGCCGGGGGCCTGTTGCATATAGGGACTTGGCGGCGGTGAAACCGGTTTGACCAGGGCAATCGTTTTAAGATAGCCCGGTGCCATACGATGCAGGGCCGAATCAATGGCGCGTTTCAAGGCGTCCTTGTCGGTGGTATCGGGCAAAGGCACCTGTACTTCGTCCTTCCCGCTTTTCAGCATCATATAAAACCAGAAAGGCTGCGGATTCATCAGGCTCGCCACCTGCGGGCCAAAGCCGTAATCATCCTGCAAGCGCGTTGCCAACGCACCATCGCCCGCATCCGGGTCCTGGAAGGTGATGTTGAATTTGTCGCCTGCCTGTTTTTTATAATCCTGCAACACGTCATCCAGGGTCTTGCGGAATTTCTGCAACTGGGCAGGCAGCTTGTTTTCCGGTGAAATAAAGCCTTCAAAGGTCACAGGCTGGGTCATATTGGCAAACGGATTGCCCCCCGCCTGATATTCATTCACCAGTTTGCGAATCGTACGGCTGATTTCATATTCCGGGTTCTTAAGGCCAACATTAATGTCACCCTCGCCGCGTGCCTTAACCTCGATCAGGTCACTATAGGTCAGGGTTTCAAACTGGTCGCCATAGGATACGACAATATCGAAATAGGAATTCACCACCGAGGACTGATACCGGCTGTTGGTCTGGAACGGAACCGGGCGAATCCCGTATTTCGAGGCCGCTTCCTGTTCTTTTTCCGGGTCTGCCGTGGGGTCAATAAACTGTACGCGGACATGCCCCTTGGACGCCACCTGGTATTCCGACAGCAAATCCTTGATCCGGGGAACCAGCGGGGCCAGCAGCGGATGCGTGCGCGGCGAGAAATACGCCCGGATCACCAGCGGTTCGGCCAGATGCTGCAATTCCTGCTTGGTCGAGGAGGACAGCGAATAAATATGCTGGCGGGTCATGTCGGCACGGGCCGCCGTAATCGGGGCCAGCCAAAAATTGGCCGCAACGAAATTCAACACGCACAGAGTCGCCAAGGCCCCCCACAGGCGGTGCTTTTTGCTACCCGGATTGCCATACCAGCGCAGTTTTTCCAGGCTGAACAGGTTCAGCGTTAAAAACACGCCCACAATCGACAAGTAATAATAAAGGTCCCGCAAATCGAGAACGCCACGCGTGATCGATTCAAACCGCGTCCCGGTACCAAGGGCAGCCAGCAACCCGCCAACCCGGTCACCAAACAGCGATGTCAGGGTATCAGAGCCGATCAGGTAAAAAACGCCACACACCAAGGCCGTCATGATCAGGGCGACAATCGGGTTGTCGGTCCGCCCGCTCATATAAAGGCCAATGGCGATATAGGCCGCCGCCAAAAACAGGGTGGCGACATAGCCACCAATCACAGGTCCCCAATCCAGCGGACCAAGGATTGATACGGTAATCGGCAATGGCAGGGTCAAAACCAGGGCAACCACCACCAGCAGCATCGCGGCAACGAATTTGCCCAACACCAGCGAAATCGGCCGGACGGGTGCGGTTAGCAGGGTTTCAAGGGTTCCGGCCCGGCGCTCTTCAGACCAGGAGCGCATGGTCAGGGCCGAAACCAGGAAAATCAGCAATACCGGCATCCATTTGAACAATGGCTGCACATCGGCAATGTTGCGGGCAAAAAATGTTTCCACCCAGAAAAACACAAACAGATTAACCGCCAGGAACGCGCCGATGAACAGATAGGCAGCGGGGGTGGCAAAAAATCCCCGGAATTCCTTGCGGGAAATGCGCAGGATGTCAGCCATTGACCACCTCCTCATTCACCTCGGCGAAAATGGTTTCAAGGTCGCGGCGTTGCGGTTGCAAGGCAAAAAGCTGCAAACCTTCGCGGTTCAGCACCCGGGCAATCACCGGAGCAGCATCATTGCTGGCCTCCAGCCGGTAATGATGATGCCCGCCTTCTTCGGCATGGCTGACGATTTTGGTCACTTCGGGAATACCGGAAAATGCCTTGTCGGCATTGCGGTCCACTGTTACCAGCAACCCGCCCGATTGCTGCAATTCATCAATCCGGGCATCCACCACCAGCTTGCCCGCCCGCATGATCAGCGCGCGTTCACACACGGCCTGCACTTCCTGCAAAATATGGGTCGACACAATCACCGTGGCAGTTTTGGCCAAATCGGCAATCAGGTCGCGCATATGGCGAATCTGTGTGGGGTCAAGGCCGTTGGTCGGTTCATCAAGAATGATAATATCCGGGTTATGCAAAATGGCCTGGGCCACACCAACACGCTGGCGGTACCCGCGTGACAGGGTCTGGATCGGGTCGGTCGCCTTGGCTTCCAGCACCGTGCGACGAATGGCACTTGCCACCGCCGCATCGCGTTTATCGACGGGAACACCATGCAGGCTGGCCTGGTAATCCAGGTAGTCAATGACCGTCATTTCCGGCCAGACCGGGCAGTTTTCCGGCAAATAGCCAATGCGCTTCTGGATGGCGCGGGTATCACGACCGACTTCAAGGTTATCAACAGCGATTTTGCCCGATGTCGGCTCCAGATAGCCGGTAATCATTTTCATGATCGTGGTTTTGCCCGCACCATTATGGCCAAGCAAACCGACGATCTCGCCGTGCTTTATTTCAAAACTGACGTCATCCACCGCTATGAAATCGCCATAGCAGCGCGTCAGATGCTCCAGTTTGATCATCTGTTCTTTCCGTAAACGGGATGTGAGAACGGGTTGGGACACATGTATTTATTCACGCATCGTGGGGAGAACGACACGCGCCAGCTTTTTGCTGAAATTTAAATAACCTGCCCGTTACGAGGGGGGAGGAATGGGTGTAACGAGCGGGCAGTGAAGGTAACGGCTGTCATGACCAGTCATTGTGACGAATGTCCATGCTGTGACAAAACCAGGAAGGGTTAACGTCCCCAACTTTCGGCTAGAACATGGCAACAATATGACATGGCGTCAAAGTGCGGGAAATTTGCAGAAATCTGCCTTCTTTTCAGGCATATAAGCTGCGCAACTCCGGATTCCCCAAGGGCTTGCGCACAAAGTCGGGAATCATTTCAAACACGACTCATTGCGTTATAACAGATCAGAAAGACCCTATACTTTCTAACAGTTAGCAGCCGACGGGCCACGAAAGATCGCGCCACCATATCCAGGGGGTCAGCCCCTGCCCGGCCAAAAGACCCGCCACAAAAAAGGCCCCTGTGGCATCGCCCAGGGACCCTTTGATCAGGCACTCTTGTCTTGTGGCCTATATCGGCCTGTTAAAGCTAGGCCGTCACGCCTTGCGCAGGGCGGCAACACCGGGCAAAACCTTGCCTTCCAGCCATTCCAGGAACGCCCCGCCCGCCGTCGAAACATAGGAGAAATCCTCGTCCACACCGGCATGGCGCAGGGCAGCAACGGTATCCCCCCCACCGGCAACCGACAGAAGCTTGCCATCCTTGGTCAGTTTGGCAGCGTGCTGGGCCACGGAAACGGTCGCGGTGTCAAAAGGCGCAATTTCAAAGGCGCCGAGGGGACCGTTCCACACCAGCGTTTCACAGCTTTCCAAACGCTTGTTCAAATCAGCAATGGTGGCCGGGCCTGCATCCAGGATCATGCCATCGGCATCAATACCGGTCATGTCTGCCACCACATGGTCGGCATTTTCCTTGAATTCCTTCGCGACCAAACCATCAACCGGCAGCACAATTTCGCAATTGGCGGCTTCGGCCTTGGTGAAAATCTCGCGCGCAGTTTCCAAAAGGTCATGTTCGCACAGCGATTTGCCCACATTGACGCCTTTGGCGGCCAGGAAAGTGTTCGCCATGCCGCCACCAATCACAAGCTGGTCCACCTTTTCCACCAGATTGCCGAGAAGGTCGAGCTTGGTGGAAATTTTGGCCCCGCCAACAATCGCCATTACCGGGTGTTTCGGTGCTTCCAGCGCCTTGCCCAGAGCTTCCAGCTCGATCTGCATCAAACGGCCGGCATAGGCGGGCAGCTTATGCGCCAAACCTTCGGTCGAGGCATGGGCGCGGTGCGCACATGAAAAGGCATCATTGACAAAAATATCGCCCAGCTTTGCCAGTTCATCGACAAAGGCAGGGTCGTTCTTTTCTTCTTCTGCGTGATAACGCAGGTTTTCAAGAATGGCGATCTCGCCATCCTTCAGGCCATTCACAACATCCGCCGCAGCCGAACCAATGCAATCATCGGCAAAGGCAACCGGGCGGCCCAACTGTTTTGCCAGCGCATCGGCCACCGGTTTAAGCGACATTTCAGGCACGCGCTGCCCTTTGGGGCGGCCAAAATGGGTAATGATCACCAGTTTCGCCCCGGCATCGGCCAGTTCAACCAGGCCCGGCACGGTGCGGTCAATGCGAGTCGTATCGCTGACAACGCCATCTTTCATCGGAACGTTAAGGTCGGCACGCAGCAACACGCGCTTGCCTGCGACTGAAACACCGTCAAGCGTATTGAAATCAACCATTATCAGAACCTGCCTTTGCGTTTAACAAGCCCCGACCGGGCGGAAATGATCGCGCCCTGCCGCCGGGTATCGCCGCCAGAACAGCGGCACAATCGGATGCCTTTTGTGGCCGATCCGCCCGGCCAGCGCAAGCCCGAAGCGACGGGCATTTATCGGATGCCTTAATGCACCCCGAACAGTGACGGATGCAATATCCCGGAAAAACTGGTCGCCACCGGGCCGGTCATCAACACATGATCATCGGGCAGCCATTCGATGCCCAAAACACCACCATCAAGTACCACATCCACCTTGCGCCCGGTCAGGCCACGCCGTGCAGCGGCCACCCCCGTGGCACAGGCCCCGGTCCCGCAGGCACGGGTAATACCAGCCCCGCGTTCCCAGACCCGCATCCGCAGGCGATTCTCACCCATCAGGTGACAAACCTCGATATTGGCGCGTTCGGGGAATATATCGTGATGTTCCAGCACCGGACCATATTTTTCCAGGTCAACGGCTTCGGCGTCATCGACAAAAAATACCGCATGGGGGTTGCCCATATTTACCCCGACCGCATCAGTTAGCGGCCCGAGCGAAAACGGAATATGGTTGGTATCCACCGCCTTTAGCAACGGGATTTCGCGCCAGTCCAAACGGGCCTGCCCCATATCGACCGTGACGGTGCCATCATCCAGGCCGCGTGCCTCCAGCAGGCCGGAAACGGTTTGCACCGTGACATCACGCCGTTTGAATTCGGCCATCAGAATATCGGCGACACACCGCGTGGCGTTGCCACAGGCCCCCACTTCACTGCCATCATTATTGCGGATACGCATAAAGGCATCCGCATCGTCATCACGCGGCGGTTCAATCACGACCAACTGATCGCAGCCAACCCCGGTTCTGCGATCGGCAATCCGCGCGGCTGTTGCATCGTCCATATCCAGAACAACAGAATCCCGCCGCCCGTCAAAGACGACAAAATCATTGCCCAGACCGTGCATTTTGATAAAGGAAATTCCGTTCATGTCCGTATCGCTATCGGCTGCAAATAAAGGTGTTTACAGCCGACAGCATCACGGCTTTGGTGCCGGGGCGCAATAGCGGATTTTGCGCGGCACAAATCCGGCATCGGAAAAAAAGGACTTCATACGCATATTGGGTTCATCCACGGCCACATAGGTCGCGGCACATCCATGCAGACGCAACAGGCGGTCCATTGCCTCGCGCATGCAATTCAAAACATGCTCACGCGCGACAATTTCCACCGCCTTGACATTGTCCACATGCAGAACCGTTCCGATACTCATATCCGTCCGGATTTCGTATGAGAAAACCCCGTGGACATAGCCCCGGTCATTCCGAATCACAACGATGCCCTTGTCTCGCAGCCATTGACTTTCCGGTACGGGATCATCGGTACAAACATATTCGGCAACGAAGTCCTGCCATTTTTGCAGCGTGATATTTGCCTCGGTCATCTGGACCAGAGGAAAGATCATGTCCGCAATTCCGGCGGTTAAAGGTTGTGCGTTATAGGTATTCAACATGGTCTTTTCCCCGAATTTATCGGGCGATCATGACGCAAAGAAAAGGACCCAGCGTTGATGTGCATCAACAACAACCGCCCCGATAACAAGGCATAAGCATTCTTGCGAAAAAACATTCTCATGCGAGAAGAGTGTCTTCGGCATACATAACGCCTGCGTGTTAATGACCCCGGATTGATATTGATCAGTGTGGCATGAACAGAACAGGCCGATGATGCCGAGGATATATATTTATGAGTGTTTTGTTTTGTGAAACACAACTATTGTTGCACGAAACAGAATGTTTGATCGTCGGCGGCACGGGGGATGACCAGGTCATTGCAGGATGCCGCCAGGGCTGTTCGGATTGCCGGCCCCATGCGGCAATCCACCCGCACACGCAAACGGGAGTCGAGAATGAGCCAGGGGAGCATGGCACAGACGGCTTCGTCCGCCGTTGACTACAATATGGACGTAGTGCGCTGGGGCGCGCTGGCGACCGTCTTTTGGGGCGTCGTCGGCTTTCTGGCAGGTGATTTTATCGCCTGGCAGTTGGCGTTTCCCGCATTGAACTTTGACTTCGAGTATCTGAATTTCGGGCGTCTGCGTCCGCTTCACACCTCGGCGGTCATTTTTGCATTTGGCGGCAATGCGCTGCTGTGTACGTCGTTTTACGTCGTCCAGCGCACCTGCCGCACCAGCCTGTTCGGTGGCAAGGCCCTGCCTGCCTTCGTGTTCTGGGGTTATCAGTTGTTCATCGTCATGGCCGCACTTGGCTATGTTCTCGGTGTCACCCAGGGCCGTGAATATGCCGAACCGGAATGGTTCGTTGACATTTGGCTGACCATTGTCTGGGTCGCCTATCTGGCTGTTTTTGTCGGCACCCTGCTCAAACGCGAGGAACCGCACATTTATGTTGCCAACTGGTTCTACCTGGCCTTCATCGTCACGATTGCGATGCTGCATCTGGGCAACAACCTGGCCATTCCGGTTTCGCTGTTTGGCACGAAATCCTATTCCATGTTCTCTGGTGTTCAGGATGCCCTGACCCAGTGGTGGTATGGTCACAACGCTGTGGGCTTCTTCCTGACGGCTGGCTTCCTCGGCATGATGTATTACTTCATCCCGAAACGGGCCGAACGTCCGGTTTATTCCTATCGCCTGTCGATCATTCACTTCTGGGCGCTGATCTTCCTGTATATCTGGGCTGGTCCGCACCACCTGCATTACACCGCCCTGCCTGACTGGGCACAAACCCTTGGCATGACCTTCTCTGTCATGCTGTGGATGCCGTCCTGGGGTGGTATGATCAATGGTCTGATGACCCTTTCGGGGGCTTGGGACAAACTGCGCACCGATCCGGTTCTGCGCTTCATGGTTGCGGCTGTCGGTTTCTATGGCATGTCGACCTTCGAAGGCCCGGTCATGTCGATCAAATCGGTCAACGGCCTGTCTCACTACACTGACTGGACCATTGGTCACGTTCACTCTGGTGCTCTGGGCTGGGTTGCCTTCGTATCGTTTGGTGCGATCTACTTCCTGATCCCGGTTCTGTGGAATCGCGAACGCCTTTACTCCATGCGTCTGGTTGCCCACCATTTCTGGCTCGGCACCATTGGTATCGTGCTCTACATCACCTCGATGTGGGTCTCGGGTATCATGCAGGGTCTGATGTGGCGTGCACACGACCAGCTTGGCTTCCTTCAGTATTCCTTCATTGAGACCGTTGAAGCGATGCACCCCTACTACATCATTCGTGCCACCGGTGGTGCCCTGTTCGTTCTGGGTTCGCTGCTGATGGTCTGGAACGTCTACAAGACGATCCGCGGTGATACCCGTCGGGAAGCTCCAATCGGTGTGACTGCTCCGGCAGCGGCCCAATAAGGAGGAATGGAAAATGCTTCTTAAAAAACACCACTTCCTCGAGAAGAACGTTTTCTTCCTGACCCTCGGTATTTTTCTGACCATCATTATCGGTGGTATCGTGGAAATTGTGCCGCTGTTCACAATGGAACAGACCATCGAAAAGGTGGATGGGGTTCGTCCCTATTCACCGCTGGAACAGGCAGGCCGGAACATCTATATCCGCGAAGGCTGTTATAACTGCCATTCGCAGATGATCCGTCCGTTCCGCGATGAAGTTGAACGTTATGGTCATTACAGCCTTGCGGCTGAATCGATGTATGACCATCCGTTCCAGTGGGGGTCAAAACGTACCGGTCCGGATCTGGCACGTGTCGGCGGGAAATATTCCAATGCCTGGCATGTTGCCCACCTTGATGATCCGCGTTCGGTCGTGCCGGAATCGATCATGCCGGGCTATCCGTTCCTGGCGAATACGGAACTGAAGTTCGACGACGTTGCCGATCACCTCAAGACGTTGCGCATGGTTGGTGTTCCCTACACCGACGAACAGATCGAGGACGCACTTGCGGACCTTCATCTCCAGGCAACCGAAGACGCCGCCTATGACGACGGCTTCCTTGCCCGTTATCCGAAAGCCGCCACGGGGGACTTTGACGGCAACCCGGAAAAACTGACCGAGATGGATGCCCTGATTGCGTATCTGCAGGTCCTGGGACGCATGGTTGATTTCACGACCTATGATCCCAGCAAGAATCTGCGCTGAGACAAGGACGCGAATTATGGAATTCTTTTCCGCACTCGCTGATTTTCTCCGGCCCTTGTGGGGTCTGTGGCTGATGATGTTCTTTGCCGCGATTATTGCTTTCGTTATGTGGCCAAGCAAGAAACGCAAAAAGAACTTTGAAGACCACGCCCAGATCCCTTTCAAGGACTAGGAAGAGGGAGAACCGAGCTATGTCGACGCATGTCGAAAAAGACAAAGTTACCGGCCGCGAAACAACCGGCCATCAATGGGACGGCATCAAGGAGCTCAATACGCCGCTCCCGTCCTGGTGGGTCTATGTGTTTTGGGTCTGCGTGATCTGGTCGATCGGTTACTGGGTGGTTTATCCATCCTTTCCAACCGCACACGGCTACCTGAAAGGGGTGTTTGGTGTTACCGAACGCTCCAAGATCGAAGAAACAATGGCAAATGTTGCTGCCGAACGTGCTCCTTACATGGAACGCCTGGCAGCCCTGGATGTTGACCAGATTGCCAATGATTCGGAACTGCTGAACTTCTCGATGGCAGGCGGCAAGGCGATTTTTGCCGAAAATTGCGCACCGTGTCACGGCACGGGCGGGGTCGGCAATGTTGGCTTCCCGTCCCTGCAGGACGATGCCTGGCTGTGGGGTGGCACGCTTGATGACATCTCGCACACCATCCATGTCGGTATTCGGTCGTCGGACAATGACGATACCCGCTTTAACGACATGCCTGCTTTTGGCAAGGACGGCATTCTGTCACAGGCTGAAATCAGTGACGTCGTGCAGCATGTTCTTTCCTTTAGCGGTCGTGCAACCGATGCGGCCGCTGCAGAACGTGGTGCTGTCATCTTTGCTGATAACTGTGCTGCCTGTCATGGCGAAAACGGCAAGGGCATCGTTGAAATGGGTGCACCGAACCTGACGGACAATATCTGGCTTTATGGTGGCGACCAGGCCACCCTGATCCAGACCGTTACCAATGCACGTCGTGGCGTCATGCCAGCCTGGGAAGGCAAACTGAGCGACGAAACCATCAAAATGCTGACGGTTTATGTTCACTCGCTTGGTGGTGGTCAGTAACGCCTCACCGACATCACCGGTCCAACCGGTGTAAAGACCAGACAAAAGACCGGGGTTTCAGGACTCCGGTCTTTTTATATTTCCGTATTTGTATTCCCGTGCGAATGATCGGCTCCTGACATCTGGTCGCACATAACGTGCGAAAATCCCTGTCTTCGCCGATCCGCAAGCATCAGCATTATCAACGCGGCATAACCATCACACATGCCCTGTCACCAGCCGCATTGCAGCGCCCGGCCATGCCGCTCTGCCATGTGCGAAAACAGGCGCACTCTGCCCATGCGGGCATTTACCACACTCACCAAATGCCCCCGCTATTCTGCGTCCCAAAGAGACTCGTCTTGATTGATACATACGCCTAACAAATCACCCCGTATTGTATGGTGATTGTAGGTTAAAATTGTCTGCTTTTCACAGATGAAAGGCCCAGTTTTCCGGGTGCATGAGCGATCATTTCGACGAAAAAATCATAAATTTTCAAAGCCTCACGAAGCAGTAGCGTATGCGCCCGGCCTTGAACGGGCACTCTTTCATCATGTTTTAATAATATAAAACCAAAGCACATCAAGCACTTGCCCTCCGGCCAGGCCATCTCACCCAGGCTGGAAAATCGAAACGGTTCCGCTCGGTCGTTTTCTCCGCCCCGGGTGCGCCCGGTGATACGGCGGAAAATTGATTTGTGTCATGGAACAGCAAGACCCGTTTCCAATATTTTGCCTGCGGTATTTGAATTATCCCAAGTCTGCCGGGTCGAGCGTGCCGCCCTGACAGAACCCCGCAGAACCTGCTGGCCGGTTGCCCTGTAACTGGCAAGAGAGAGCAGCAAGACTGCATCGCACGGCGAATGGTCAGGCCCAGATCATGCAATTGTCCCGTACTCAATCATCGGATCCGCAAAAGATGACGCCGCAAAACGACGATGCACCGCATGAGGACGACATCCCGCTTTATAAGGACCGCGAAAAGGTTTATCCGAAACGTGTTTCGGGCCATTTCCGGAACCTGAAATGGTTTGCCCTCGTAACGCTTTTGGCAATCTACTGGATCGTGCCCTGGTTGCGCTGGGACCGTGGACCTTCGGCCCCGCATCAGGCCGTTCTGATCGATATGGATCTGGGACGCGCCTATTTCTTCTTCATCGAAATCTGGCCCCAGGAAGTCTATTACATTACCGGCATCCTGATCATGGCCGCTGTCGGTCTGTTTCTGGCAACATCCCTTTTCGGACGTATCTGGTGCGGCTATGCCTGCCCGCAAACCGTCTGGACCGATCTTTTCATGCTGGTCGAACGCCACATCCAGGGCGACCGCAACGCCCGCATGCGCCTGGACAAAGCCCCCTGGAGCCTTGAAAAGGTCTGGAAAATCGGGGCGACACATGCCTCCTGGATTGTGATCTCGCTTCTGACCGGCGGTGCCTTTGTGCTGTATTTCAACGATGCGCCGACGGTGATTGTTGATCTTTTCACCGGTCAGGCCAGCATGGGTGTATACACCACCGTCGCCTTCCTGACCTTTTCAACCTACCTTTTGGCAGGTTGGGCCCGTGAACAGGTTTGCACCTATATGTGCCCGTGGCCGCGCTTCCAGTCAGCCATGCTTGATGATGAATCCATGATCGTCACCTATGAGGGGTGGCGTGGTGAGCCGCGCGGGCCGATCAAACGCAAAAATCTGGTCCGGGGCGAGGTACCCGAGGTCGGTCACTGCATTGACTGTCACGCCTGTGTGAATGTCTGCCCCACCGGTATCGATATTCGTGACGGCCTTCAGCTTGAATGTATCGGCTGTGGTCTGTGTATCGATGCCTGTAACGAAATGATGGAAAAGGTTCAATTCCCGCAAGACCTGATCCGCTTTGATTCGGTGCAGAATTCGCAACTGCGTGCGCACGGCCAGGCCACCAAGGTACGTATCATCCGCCCGCGCACCATTTTCTATACCCTCATCCTGGCCCTGGTTGGCGGCGTCATGCTGTTTGGCCTGATGAACCGCACCACGATGGAAGTCAATGTCCTGCGGGATCGCAACCCGCTGTTTGTGCCGCTGTCTTCGGGCGATGTCCGCAATGGCTATACCCTGAAAATTCTCAACAAGCAGCAAAGCGAACAGACCTATATCCTTGATCTTTCGGGGGTAAATGCCACCGACTTCCAGATCATCGGTCAAAAACCGATGGCAAATGGCAAATTCTCGCTTGAAGTTGCACCAGACCAGGTCGGAAGCTATCGGGTTTTTGTTGCTGCCGACCCCACAAGCCTGCAAAGTGACGCCACCCCCATTGATTTCATCGTCACCAACACCGCTTCAGGCGTTTCCGAAACCCATGACACCATCTTTGCCGGTCCGAAAAAATAACGGACCGGCCCTAAAGGGCCCTCGAAATGACCACAACAACCACACATGACCCGATCCAGAATCCGACAGGTCCGCGCAAATCGGACCGGCTGATTCCCTGGTATTTTGTTGGCGGTTTCGCCGTGATGCTGATTGCCAATATCTGCCTGATCGTGTTTTCCCAAACCAGTTGGGTCGGGCTTGTCAGCGATCATGCGTTTGAGGATGGCAACAATTACAACACCGCCATTGCCGATGCCAAAGCCCAGTCTGAACTGGGCTGGCGCACCAAGATCAGTGT
The DNA here is from genome assembly GCF_003326755.1 of Thalassospira profundimaris. Classification (GTDB taxonomy): domain Bacteria; phylum Pseudomonadota; class Alphaproteobacteria; order Rhodospirillales; family Thalassospiraceae; genus Thalassospira; species Thalassospira profundimaris_B. Next base: position 28,343 of record NZ_JPWH01000035.1, read on the forward strand.
GGCGGGTGTCATCGACAACGAAGCCACCATCATCGTTCTGTTTCGCGACAAGACCCAAAGCCCGATTTCGGGCGCGAAAATGGAAGCGGTCCTGATGCGCAATGACCGTGACGATGTTGACGAAAAGATCATGCTAAGCGAAGTCAGCCCCGGCGAATATCGCACACGCGCCAGCGTGCCGGTTTACGGGAACTGGAAGCTGCGGATTGTTGCCCATGCCCAGAACCACGACTATCAGGTCGTCGAGGATGTACTGATTACACAATGAATGCCCTTAACGCCTGCCGCCATTGTGGCGAGCCGGTTACGACCGGTTCGCCGGCAGGACCAGACTTTTGCTGCCACGGCTGCGAAGGTGCCTATGCCCTGATCAATGATCTGGGCCTGCAGTCCTATTATGCGCGGCGCAGTGTCGATCCCAATATTCGCGCGTTAAAACCCGAAGAAGAAGGGCTTGGCGCGTTTGACTTTACCGATCTTGTCAGCACCGACGAGAGCGGTTTTTGCCGTTTGGACATGATGATCGACGGGCTGCATTGTGCGGCGTGTGTCTGGCTGATTGAAAGCATTTTGCAAAAACAGCCAACTGTAACCCGCGCGCGCGTCAATATGACCACCCGCCGGCTGCATCTGGAATGGCAGGGCAAGGCCGCAGACGTCACACAACTGATCAGTCCGGTTTTTCAAATGGGCTACCGGTTGATCCCCTATGACCCGGCCACCCTTGAACGGGCAACCGACCAGCGCAACCGCGAACTTTTGCGCTGCCTTGCCGTTGCAGGCTTTGCCGCGGGCAACGTCATGTTGCTCTCGGTTTCGATCTGGGCGGGTTACGTGCAGGGCATGGGCGAATTTACCCGCGATCTGTTTCACTGGCTTTCCGCCCTGATTGCCGTTCCCGCGGTCATTTATGCCGGGCGGCCGTTTTTCAAATCGGCCCTTGGGGCACTGCGGCACGGGCGCGTCAATATGGATGTGCCCATTACCCTGGCCGTCATTCTGGCACTGGGCATGAGCCTGTTTGAAACCATGCGCGGGGCCGAACATGCCTATTTCGATTCCGCGATCACGCTTTTGTTCTTTTTGCTGATCGGGCGTTACCTTGATGGTCGGGCGCGCAGCCAGGCGCGGTCTGCGGCCGAACACATGCTGACATTGCGCGCACGCTCCGTCACCGTCATCGCCGAAGACGGCACCCGTAAATTAATGGCCCCGGAAAAAACCACTCCTGGCATGGTGGTTCTGGTGGCTGCTGGCGAACGCATCGGCATTGATGGCGATATTATCGATGGCCAATCCGACATTGATACCAGTGTGATCAGCGGCGAAAGCCTGCCCAGCGCGGTTGCTGTCGGCAGCCGTGTTTTTGCCGGAACCATGAATCTCTCCGCCCCTCTTCGCGTGCGTATTACTGCCACGGGCGATTCCACCCTGCTGGCCGAAATTGTCCGGTTAATGGAAAATGCCGAACAGGGCCGTGCCAAATATGTTGCCCTTGCCGACCGGGTGGCGCGCGCCTATGCCCCCGTGGTTCACAGCCTGGCAGCCCTTACATTTGTTGGCTGGTGGTTAATTGCCGGGGCAAACTGGCAGGATGCGTTAATGAACGCGATTGCCGTTCTGATTGTCACCTGCCCGTGCGCGCTGGCCCTTGCCGTGCCGGTGGTGCAGGTTCTGGCAACGGGACGGCTGCTAAAGGCCGGTATTCTGGTAAAATCGGCTACCGCGCTGGAACGACTGACCAAAATTGACGGCGTCATTTTCGATAAAACCGGCACCCTGACCACGGGACGCCCCGAACTTGTTGCAACGCCCGATGCGGAAAGCCTGGCGCTGGCCGCCTCGATGGCGGCAAACAGCGCCCATCCCCTGTCAAAGGCACTGGTGCGCGCTGCGGGCAATACAGTTGTTGCAACCCGGGTGCAGGAACATCCCGGCCAGGGCCTGTCGATGACAGCGCCGACAGGGGAAATTCGCCTGGGCAGCCGTAAATTTTGCGGTGCCAGCCACGCCGTAATCCCGACAACAGAAGGGGTCGGCCCTGAAATCTGGCTGGCGGAACCGGGTAAATCGGCTGTGCGGTTCGGATTTAGGGATCTGCCCCGCCCCGATGCCGCCAGCACCATTAACAGCCTGCATCACGCCGGCTTGCCCACCCGGCTTCTATCGGGCGACCGGGCGGAAAATGTGCGCCAGCTTGCAAGCGAACTTGATATTTCGGACTGGCAGGCAGGCCTGTCGCCCGCCCAAAAGGTTGATGCTGTTCGTCAACGCAGCCTTTTGGGGCATCACGACCTGATGGTGGGTGATGGCATTAACGATGCCCCGGCCCTTGCCGCGGCCCATGCCTCCATGTCACCCGCCAGTGCCGCCGAAATCAGCCAGAATGCGGCTGACATCGTTTTTCAGGGCGACCGGCTGGGCGCGGTTGTAACCGCACTTGATGTAGCAAAAACGGCGGACAAACTGGTACGGCAGAACTTCACATTGTCATTTGCCTATAACATTGTCACCATCCCCCTGGCCATTGCCGGGGTGGTAACACCCCTGATCGCGGCCATCGCGATGTCAACATCCTCGCTGGTTGTGATTGCCAATGCCCTGCGTCTTAACTGGAAGAAAAAGCCATGAGCAATCTGCTGCTTTTAATCCCGATTGCCCTGTTTTTGGGCCTGATGGGCCTTGCTGCCTTTTTATGGGCATTGAAGTCCGGACAATTCGACGATATGGATGGAGCCGCAAACCGGATCCTGTTTGATGATGACGAAATTGCTGCTACAAAAAAGCAAACAAATTCGGAACATTAACAAACAATGATTGTCTTGAAACCATACATGACAATCGTCTAAAGTGATTCCAGTTTATGCGCGTGATGATTGTACAGTCTCGGAGATTGAGATGGCGGTTCGTTCCCAGCTTTGTGAGGCCTGCGATATCCGGGATCTTACGTTCTGCTCTGCCTTGCACGGTGAAGAACATACCCGTTTGCGCCAGTTGCTGACCCATGTGCAATATGACAGTCACAGCACCATCTTCCATGAAGCCGAAGATGCGGATTATGTGTTCAATGTCACATCCGGATCGGTAAAGTTGTACAAGCTGTTGGGCGATGGCCGCCGCCAGATTACCGGTTTTCTTTTCGCCGGTGATTTTCTGGGCCTTGCCCTCAACCAGAGCTACAGTTACACCGCCGAAGCAATTGAACCGGTCACAGCATGCCGTTTCCCGCGCCAGAAGCTGGAACGTCTGTTTGACGAATTCCCGCGCCTGGAAAAACGCATGCTGGGCATGGCGGTGGACGAGCTGGCCGCCGCCCAGGACCAGATGCTGCTTTTGGGTCGTAAAACAGCCAAGGAAAAAGTTGCGTCCTTCCTGCTGATGCTGGCCCGCCGCCAGGAACATCGCGGGCAGGATACCGATGCCATCGAAGTCCCCATGAGCCGGTCTGACATTGCCGACTATCTTGGCCTGACCATCGAGACGGTTTCGCGCACCTTAACCCAGCTTCGCAAGGAATCCACCATTTCGCTCAAGGATAACAAGCATATCGAAGCGATTGGCATGGATATGCTCGAAGATTTGGCGGAAGGATTATAATCCTTCAAAATCAGGCAGTTCCGTAAAGGCGGGCGCAAAACGCAAGGCTTCCTGAACCAAAGTGTATGCGCAACTGCGAAAAAATATTTCGCGCCCGCTGTCATCCTGTTGTAAACATGACTGCCCGCCCGGCAAAGATCGGGCTGCATATCCCGGTTTAACCGGCGGAGAAACGTCATGAGTACCACCACCAATAAAAAGGGTCGGGTCACGGTTCCCGCCCTGCGTGCCCGCAAGGGTGGCGAACCGATTGTCTGTCTGACAGCCTATACCACACCAATGGCACAACGCCTTGATGCCTATTGCGATCTGTTGCTGGTCGGCGATTCTGTTGGCACGGTTGTCTATGGCATGGATACGACCCTGGCTGTTACGGTTGATATGATGGTCAATCACGGCAAGGCCGTTATGCGCGGCAGCAAACATGCTTGCGTGGTTATTGATCTGCCCTTTGGCAGCTATCAGGAATCAAAAGAACAGGCCTTTCGCACCGCAGCGCACATCATGGCCGAAACCGGCTGCGCTGCCGTCAAACTTGAAGGCGGAGCCGAACTGGCCGACACGATTGAATTCCTGACGCAACGTGGTGTACCCGTCATGGCCCATATCGGCCTGATGCCCCAGCAGGTGAATACACTGGGGGGCTTCAAATCCCAAGGCCGGGATGACGCTGCGGCCGCTCGTGTCCTTGCAGATGCCAAGGCCGTCGCCAAGGCAGGCGCCTTTTCCGTGGTGATTGAAGGCACGGTTGAAGCTGTTGCGCGTACCGTTTCCGCAGAGATCAACATTCCAACCATCGGCATCGGGGCCTCGCCCGCCTGTGACGGACAGGTTCTTGTCACCGAAGACATGCTGGGCCTGTTTTCCGATTTCACGCCCAAATTCGTCAAACGCTATGCCAATCTTGGCGATCTGGTCGAAAAGGCCGCCAGCGATTATGCCGCCGAGGTCAAAAGCCGCAGCTTCCCGGCAGATGAACATTGTTATGGCATCAAAAACCCCGGCAATTTGCGCGCGGTAAACTAAAACAGGCTCCTATCAGAACATGACTCTGACGACCGTTCACACCGTCGCCGATCTGCGCGCCCAAGTTTCCGAATGGCGCGCAGCGGGCCTGAAAATTGCGCTTGTACCGACAATGGGCGCGCTGCATGACGGCCATATCAGCCTGACCCAACTGGCGCGGACATATGCCGACCGGGTGATTGTCAGTGTTTTTGTCAATCCGACCCAGTTTGGCCCGACCGAGGATTTTGCCGCCTATCCGCGCACCCTGCCTGCGGATCAGAAGATCCTCGCGGATGCCAGGGTGGAATTGTGCTTTGCCCCCTCGGTCGAGGAAATGTATCCGGCCGGGTTTGCCACCCGCCTGCATATCGATAATCTGACCGATATGCTGTGTGGCGCGGCGCGCCCCGGCCATTTTGACGGCATGGCGCAAATTGTGACCAAACTCCTGCTTCAGGCCCTGCCCGATATCGCCCTGTTTGGCGAAAAGGATTACCAGCAGCTCATGGTCATCAAGCGGTTTGTCACCGACCTGAATATTCCGGTCGAAATCATTGGTGGCCCCATTCATCGCGAGGCGGATGGTTTGGCAATGTCGTCGCGCAATCGCTACCTTTCGCCTGATGAGCGCAAAACCGCAACAACACTGTCACAGGTTCTCTCCTCCATTGCCGAACGCGCAAGCCGGGGCGATGCCATCGAACCGCTGCTTGAAAACGGACGGCAGCAAATTGCATCGGTCGGGTTTGATCCGGTTGATTATCTGGAAATCCGCGATGCCGAAAACCTGGAGCTGCTGCACGGTAAAATTGACCGTCCGGCACGCGTTTTTGTCGCCGCCCGCCTGGGCAAGGCGCGCCTGATTGACAATATGGCGATTATCCCGGCCAACACCGCACTGTAAAGGGCATTGCCGGGACCTGTCGAAATGGTTGCGCGGTTGAATCAGTTCTGCGGCGAAAAACCAAACCCGTTTTGATCAAAAAACAGCCGAACCGGGCCATTTTCCTTGGTTTGCGCTTGACTCTTATCCCACACTGACTTAAACACCCCTCACCAAAGGTCACCCATATGGTGACTCCCCCAGTCCTCGAGTTTTCGAGCACTGGGCAAATTTTTTTTGTGCGCACTCGGTGGAAACACCAGCAAACAGACGGGATATGGGATGTTTGAAGGACTTAGCGATCGGCTTGGCGGCGTTCTCGACAAACTGCGGAAACGCGGTGCGTTAAAGGAATCTGACGTCCGCGAAGCCATGCGTGAAGTTCGCGTCGCCCTGCTTGAGGCTGACGTTGCCCTGCCTGTGGTCAAGGAATTCATCACCAACGCAACCGAACGCGCCGTCGGCCAGGATGTGCTGCGTTCGGTGACGCCGGGCCAGATGGTCGTCAAAATCGTCCATGATGAACTTAAAAACATGCTGGGCGAAGGCGAAGACATCAATCTTGCCGCCACCCCGCCGGTGCCGATTCTGATGGTCGGTTTGCAGGGTTCGGGTAAAACCACCAGCTCGGCCAAGATCGCCCTGCACCTGACCAAAAAACGCAATAAAAAGGTCCTGCTGGCATCGCTCGACATTTATCGCCCTGCCGCCCAGCAGCAGCTTAAAATTCTGGCCGATGCCAATGGCCTGCATGCCCTGCCAATCATCATGGGTGAAAAGCCGGTTGCGATTGCCAAGCGCGCGATGGATATGGGCCGCAAGGAAGGCTTTGACGCCGTGATCCTTGATACCGCTGGCCGCCTGCATATCGACATGGAACTGATGAGCGAAGTCGCCCAGGTTCGTGATGCGGTCAACCCGACAGAAACCCTGCTGGTCACCGATGCGATGACCGGCCAGGATTCGGTCAATGTTGCCAAGGAATTTGCCGACAAGGTTGGCATTACCGGTATCGTTCTGACCCGTATTGACGGTGATGCGCGCGGTGGTGCAGCACTTTCGATGCGCCAGGTGACGGGCTGCCCGATCAAAATGCTCGGTGTTGGCGAAAAGATCGACGAGATGGAGCCCTTCCATCCCGACCGTATCGCGGGCCGCATTCTGGGCATGGGCGACGTTGTCAGCCTGGTGGAGCGTGCTGCTGAAACCATCGAGCGTGAAGACGCTGAAAAGATGGCCAAGAAGCTGCAGAAAGGCCAGTTCGACCTGAACGACCTTCTGGCCCAGCTTAAACAGCTTCAGAAAATGGGTGATCTGTCGGGCATCATGGGCATGCTGCCGGGCATGGGTGCGATGAAAAAGCAGATGGCCCAGACCAAGATCGACCCGAAACTCCTGAAACACCAGGAAGCCATTATCCAGTCCATGACCCCGAAAGAGCGCGAAAACCCCGCACTCATCAAGGCGTCGCGCAAAAAGCGCATTGCGGCGGGTTGTGGTCTGAGTGTTCAGGATGTGAACAAGCTTCTCAAACAGTACCAGACCATGTCGACCATGATCAAAAAGGTCGGAAAAATGGGCAAGAAGGGCATGTTTGGCAAAGGAATGCCCCAGATGGACCCGTCCATGCTGGAAGGCGGGGATGCTGGCGATATGCAGCTTCCCAAAGGTTTTCCCGGGGTTGGCGGCGGCATGCCGAAACTTCCGGGATTGGGCGGCGGTGGCTTGCCGCCGGGCTTTCCGGGGTTTGGTAAAAAGAAATAACCAAGCCCCCGGTTCGCAAGAACCACATCATGCGGTCTCGCAGGAACCGGAATTTATGGTTCTGTCGAACCGGATCAAATTGGTCTCGCAAGAGGCCGTACTTTAAAGACTACTAAACCCGAGCTGAAAGGAACTTATCCGAATGGCTGTCAAGATTCGTCTCTCCCGTGGCGGTGCAAAGAAACGTCCGTACTACCGTATCGTAGTTGCTGACGCCCGCGCTCCGCGTGACGGCAGCTTCATCGAGAAAGTCGGCACCTATGATCCGATGCTCCCGAAAGAAGCTGAAAACCGCGTTACCTTCAAAGAAGAGCGCATTAAATACTGGCTCGGCGTTGGTGCCCAGCCGACCGAACGCGTTGCCCGTTTCCTGGGTAAAGCCGGTCTGGCCGATGCCTTCAAACCGACCGAACAGCCCAAGAAGTCCGCTCCGAAGGCGAAAGCCCAGGAACGTCTTCGTGAAAAGGCTGAAAAAGAAGCTGCCGCTGCTGAAGCTGCTGCCGAAGCTGCCAGCGAATAATTGGCTGATCGTACGATCTGATCAGATACCAGGTAATTGTGAACTGACATGGCTGAGAACCGTAAATCCAAAAACGACGTGGATTTTGTCTGCATCGGCATGATCACGGCCCCGCACGGGGTTCGTGGTGCCGTTCGCGTCAAAAGCTATACCGTTGATCCGGATAATCTGGTTGGCTATGGCCCGTTATTCGATGCCAAAGGGAAACAGAAATTCAAACTGTCGCCCGTTGGCCATGTTCGTGACCAGTTGATCGCCAAGATCGAAGGGGTCAACGATCGTGACGGTGCCGAGCGACTGCGCGGAACCCGGCTTCACATTCCACGGACGGCCTTGCCGGACACGGAAACCGAGGACGAATTCTATCTTGCCGATCTGGTCGGTCTTAAAGCGATCCATGTTGATGGATCGACTTTCGGGACCGTTCGCGGCGTGGCTGATTTCGGGGCGGGCGATGTTATCGAAATCGCCCTGGAAGAAAGCCGTGGAAAAGTCGTTGTGTTGCCGTTTACCCGTGCGGTTATTCCCGATGTGATTTTGTCGGAACGCAAGCTGGTGGTTAATCCGCCCGAGGGGCTGTTGCAGGATGAAGACGGGCCGGGCAATCGCCCGCGTCGTGCGTCCAAATCGCGCAACAATACCCAGGCCGACCGTGACTCCGAAGCCGTGACCGCAGATGCGGCAGGCGCGGAAACCGCGACCGGCAGCGGAAAGGAGGCCTGAAGGATGCCCGTGTGGCAGGCCAAGGTTGCAACCCTGTTCCCGGAAATGTTTCCCGGTGCTGTTGGCCAGGCTCTGGCTGGCAAGGCGCTGGAAAACGGGATCTGGTCGCTTGATGTCAAAGACATTCGCGACCATGCGACCGACCGCCACCGCACGGTTGACGATAATCCTTTCGGGGGTGGGGCCGGTATGGTCATGCGCCCGGATATCGTCGATGCCGCCCTGCGTGAACTTCGTGCTTCGGCACCGGAATTACCGCTGATTTATCTCAGCCCGCGGGGAAAAATGCTGAATCAGAAACGCTGCCGCGAACTGGCAGCGGGACCGGGTGTGATGCTGTTATGCGGTCGGTACGAAGGTATCGACCAGCGTGTACTGGATGAACACCAGGTCGAGGAAATCAGCATTGGCGATTACATCCTTATGGGCGGCGAATTGCCGGCCATGGTCCTGATTGAATCGTGCGTACGCCTCATCGACGGGGTGCTGAATACCTCAGCCTCCGCTGACGAGGAAAGCTTTGAAACCGGGTTGCTGGAATATCCGCATTACACGCGCCCGGCCAATTGGAACGGGCGTGACGTGCCGGAAATTCTGCTTTCCGGGCATCATGCCAAGATACAGGCCTGGCGGCTTGACCAGGCAGAAGAAATCACTCGTGAACGGCGTCCTGACCTTTGGGATCAGTATGTTGCCACGGGCCCAGCAAAGAGGGTTAAATCATGACCAATGCAATCATCCAGCAGATCGAAAAAGATCAGCTTGATAAAATCTCTGAAAAGCGCGCCGTGCCGGAATTTGACGCTGGCGACACCATCCGCGTTCACCTGAAAGTTGTTGAAGGCACGCGCGAGCGTATCCAGCAGTTTGAAGGCGTTTGCATCGCCCGTAAAAACCGCGGCCTGAATTCTTCTTTCACCCTGCGTAAAATCGCTTCCGGTGAAGGTGTCGAGCGTATTTTCCAGAACTACTCCCCGGCGATTGACAAAATCGAAGTCGTTCGCCGTGGCGACGTTCGCCGTGCGAAACTGTACTACCTGCGTGGTCGTACCGGTAAATCCGCTCGTATCG
>NZ_JPWH01000036.1 GCF_003326755.1 Thalassospira profundimaris
GCAGCTGTTCGACCTGCCATGTCTATATTGATGAGAGCTGGGTAGAAAAACTGCCGCCCGCCAGTGACATGGAACAGGAGATGCTGGAATTTGCCAGCGCGCCCGATGCGCGGCTGTCGCGCCTGTCCTGCCAGATCCGCATCACCGATGCGATGGACGGCCTCGTCGTCACAATGCCCGAAACCCAGGCCGAAATCTGACGCGTCCAAACAGATAGCAGGGGCCGAGATCGCCGGAAATGGCTGTATTACGGCAGCCTCTGCCGGGATGCTACCTTTTCCGGGCATGGGGCGAGCATGGAGATAAATCTCCCGTCTTGCCGGGACAGAAGACCCAAGCACGTCATGTCAAGGACGAACACTTATGGCCGCAGGGAAACAGGTGCGTCATATCTGTATTGCCGCCGCCAAGCGTTTAACTTAACGGGTGGTATCGGCCTATTCTATGTCCCGTGTGCCTTAAATGCCCGGCCCCTCTTATGTGTCACGCCATAATAGACATCATGCGTGTTCAGGCGGGATGACTGCCAGACCGCAAATCGCCTGGAAAGCAGCAGGATAGGGGGTATTTGGGCTGAAGATCTGCCGCCACCGCACATGCGTACCGAAGATACGGGACAGATGCCTTGCAATATCGAAGGTCATTTCGCGAGTTTTATTCTTCGGCGCTGTCCCTTGGGAAGGTTGCACACCAGGTTTCGGCAGAAGGATGCCGCTAAGGCATCCTGTTGAAGCGGAGCTATCTTAATCAACGCTTGAATATATGTGTCAATAGCCTGAAGTTTTGAAAACCGCGCCGCAGTTTTTCCTGCGGAGCGGTCTTTGATTTTAGGCGCGCGCTGCAACGCTGGCGTCACCCAACACCTTCTCGACCACAATTTTCGCGGTCTCGGCACAGGCCTGCGTGCCGCCATTGCCGTAAACCTTCACCGCATCGCCGACACACCAAAGGCCTTCGATGCCGGTTGCCTGATCCATATCGTAACCCGCCCCGGTCCGCTGGGCGGGCCATTCGTCACGCATGACCCGGATTGACAGCATTTTTACCTTTTCGTCAAATCCGGGGAATTGGTCACGAAGATCGGCAAGGCCTTCATTGATTTCCGCCTCGCTGTTGAACGCGCCCATCGCGGGGATCGGCACGGCATAAGCGACATATTGATGCCAGCCCGCCGGGGCCAGTTCGGGACAGGTCGCCGTCAGATTGGCCATGTTGCACAGACGCCGGGTTTTACCGAAGGTCATGATGCCCGGGGCCTTGGGCATCAGGTTTTCGCGTGAGGCAAAGTTGTAAACGATATTGGCTGCGGGTTTGAGAAGCTCGACGGTCTGGCGGACATAATCGGGCGGGAAATGCGCTTCGCCCGCCAGCGCCACCGTGGCCTTGGGGCCGCAATTGGTGACGATCGTTTCGGCCTCAACCCGAATGGTACGATCACCACGACGGACAATCACCGCTTTGGCCCTGTTGTCCTCGACAACGATTTTTTCAGCCGGGGCACTTAACCAAACCTCGCCTCCCAGGCGGACAACCGCATCCGCCAGTGCCTGCCAGGCCCCGACCGTACCTTCCGGATGAAAACCGAACCGCTTGAAAGCCCCCTTTGAGGTAAAATAGGTCAGAAAGGCGCGTGCCGGAATTTCCGAGGAATTCATTGCAAAGATGGCCGCGCACAGATTGCGGAAGATCGCGTGAACCGTTTCGTTTTTGGTGTAGCCTTTCAACCAGTCTTCGGTTGATTGACGTCCGTCAGGCAGGCTTCCCGTTCGGGCCTTGGCAAATTCGCCAAGAACCTTCGAGGCCTGCCGGGTGATCCCGCCAAGAAGAAGGGCAAGCCCGCCTTTTGAAACGTCAACGACCTTGCGGTCCAGAAAAAACACCGCAGCGGGCTTAGGCTCGCGAATATCAAGGCTGGCACCCGCAACCTTGAACGTTTCTTCAAAGATGCCGCCCGGTTCAAGGGCGATTGCCCCCATATTGACCTTGTGGCCATCGATAAGCTCGGTTCCGGCGCGTCCACCCAGATAGTCGTGATCATCAATCAACAGCGTTTTCTTGCCAGCAGCGGCGAAACGGGCCGCAGCACAGCATCCACCTGCGCCCGCGCCGATGACAACGACATCAAACTTTGCCTGCGTTTCCAAATGATCCTCCCGATTGTTCGACAAAAACAGTGTCGGCTCTTGAAATAAACCGACTGTTCGTATTATTATTGCATCTTGCTGATCGTCGCGCAAGCGGCAGAAGCCGCAAAGGCCCACGGCGCTATTGAAGTTTTTTGACGGAAATGTTCTTGTCCCCATTGCATTCTTCAACAATACAAAACGGTTGGACGGAAAACGGAAAATGGCCCGCACGCAATCCAAGGACTATCCCGAAATCAGAGAAAAAATCCTGCGATCCTCGGCAAAGGTTTTCGCCAGCAAAGGATTCTCGACTTCCACGATCATTGATCTTGCCACAGCCTGCAATTCCTCACGCGGTGCGCTCTATCACTATTTCGGTTCAAAAGAAGAAATTCTGAGCCACATCATCAGCGAGCATGTGTCGCAGATGCTCAGCGAATTGCAGACATTGGGCGAGCAGAAACTGGACGCGCGGGAATTCCTTTATGCCGTTTCCCGCAAGATCATGGAACTCAATGCCGTCAACAATGCCGAGCAGATCGTGCTGTTGAACGACTGGAACCAGCTTGATGAAAAGCAGAAGGCCGAAACAGCCGCCGCACAGCGCAAAATCATTGCCATCATCCGGGATGCCCTGATCCGACTCGATACCGCACACCGCATGACACCCAAATACGCGACCACCCACGCAATGTCCCTGCTTGGCTCGCTCAACTACACCTATGCCTGGTATGATCCGGAAGGGGCGGTCAAGCCTGACGAATATGCTGACATGGTGGTCAATGTTTTCCTTGACGGATTTCTTTCGCCCGCAAGTCCGGGCTGATTCACACTGAAAGGTTTCACATGCCCCAAACCCCCATGAATGACGTGCTGACGCGAATTTCCGATCTCTTTGGTAGCTGGCACGCCGGAACAACACTCGATGAAATGCGCAATGGTTTTGCGCAACTCGTATCAGGGGGAAAACGACCGGCAATGATACGGCCTGTCGATGCGTCAGGCGTGCAGGGGGCGTGGATCGGTGATGAAACCGCAGAACGTGTGGTGCTTTATTGCCACGGCGGCGGTTATCAAATGGGATCAATCCTTTCTCACGGCGATCTTATGGAAAGACTGGCTGTGGAAAGCGGGGCGAAGGTTTTTGGTTTTGACTACCGGCTTGCGCCGGAGCATCGTTATCCGGCGGCGCTGGAAGATGCGGTGACTGTTTATCGCTGGCTGCTGGCGAAGGGTATCTCGCCCGGCAAGCTGGCGATTGCCGGAGATTCGGCCGGTGCCGGGCTTGCTCTGGCGCTGATGCTGAAACTGCGCGAACTTGGCCTGCCGCAGGTGGCTGCGGCGGTTTTTCTCTCGCCGTGGCTTGATTTGCAGGCGCGCAGCGAAACTTACCAGGCCAATGCCGCACTTGACCCTTTGACCCAGCGCGACAAGGTTCTGCGCATGGCAAGAACCTATCTTGGCAAACAGGGCGACCCGACCGATCCTTTCGCCTCTCCCATTGAGGCGGACCTTTCGGGCCTGCCGCCGATGCTTGTTCATGTCGGTGGTTCGGAAACGGTTCTGGGGGATTCGGAATTATTGCGTGACCGCGCCGCAGAAGTCGGTACCAACGTCAACGTTAAGGTCTGGCCGGGAATGATTCATCATTTTCAAGTCTTTCCCGAATTGCCAGAGGCACGCCAGTCGCTGCGGGAGATTGGTGCTTATCTAAAGGACACACTATCTTAAAAAAAACGGGTGCGGTCGGGCAGAACCCAACCGCACCCGGCGGCTATCAAGCCTGGGCGATTCCCATTCCTCCGGATACGCCGAGCGTTTCGCCCGTCACGTAGCCGGCCTCGCGCGAGGCAACAAATGCCACGGCAGCGGCAACATCTTCCGCCGTGCCCAGCCGGCGCAAAAGTGTTGCGCCCTCCATTGCCTTAAGCAGTTTTTCACCGCCGCCGTTTATTGCCTCGCGTAAAAGCGGCGTGTCGATCGGTCCGGGCAGGATGGAATTGGCGGTAATGCCATAACGGGCGTTTTCCAGCGCTATCGACTTGGTGAAGGCAATGAGCCCCCCCTTTGCCGCCGCATAAACCGCGCCGCCGCGTGATCCCATACGCCCCGCCTCGGACCCGATATTGACGATGCGTCCGAAACGGCCTTTTTGCATGGCGGGCAGGACGGCTCTTGTCACGGCAAAAGCCGCCTCCAGATTGATCAAAAGAAGCCGACGCCAGTCTGCTTCGGTTGTGTCGGTGAAAAACGCATGTTGATCGATGCCTGCATTATTCACGGCAATGTCAAACGGCCCTGTCTGCGCAATCAGACTGTCCAGGGCCTCAAAATCGGCAAGATCGAGCACGGCAACGCGAACATCCGGACCGCAAGCCTCTGCCACTTCCCGGGCCGCGGTTTCGTTGCGATCAAAAATGACCACATGCGCGCCTTCTTCGGCCAACCGCCTGACAATGGCGGCACCGATACCACTTGCCCCGCCCGTGACCATTGCGCGCAACCCGCGCAAACGATTGGCAACATCCATCTTATTCACCCTTGAAAATCGGGCTTCGCTTGGCAATGACGGCGTTCAGCCCTTCCAGCGCATCGGCCGTGCCTGACAGGGTGGCAACCTCTCGTGCCTCGTCAGGCAGGCTGGCATCAAAACCCCGGCCCAAACCATTCCACATCAGCCGTTTTGTGGCCGCCAGGGATTTTGGTGCGCCAGCGGCAATCTGCCGGGCCACCTTGAGGATTTCTGCATCGAGCACATCGTCCGGGACAACCCGGGTCACAAGACCAATCCGCTCGGCCTCTTCGGCCTCGACGATCCGGTTGGTCAGAACAAGATCCATCGCGCGGCGAAAACCGACCAGCTTGCTTAACAGGGCTGTTGCGCCACCATCGGGTGCCATGCCGACCCGCGTGGCCCCGGCCATAATCCTGGCCGATGCCGCGCAAATCACGATATCTGAACAGCACACAAGACCCAGCCCTGCTCCGCCTGCGGCAAAGCCGTGGACTTTGGTGATGACGGGAACCCCCAGATTAACCAGGGCCGAGACACAAATTTGCAGATAGGCCGTTGCCATGCGCAGATAATCGGGCAGGGCCTCGCCTTTCGAGGCGAAATCCTTCACATCGCCACCGCCGCAGAAAAGCTTGCCATTCCCCGACAGGATGACGGCACGCACTCTGCGATCGCCATGAACCTTCATGATGACGTCCTGCAAGGCACGCATCAGCTCGATGGTAAAGCCGTTACCGGCTTCCGGCCGATTGAGCTGGATGTTGGCAATGCCTTCGCCAAAGGTCAGGCAAACAGGGCCATCGGCAACCAGGATCTCGTCTCCTGCGAACATGGTGTTCTCTCCCTTTCCCTGCATTCTCTCAAACGAGGAAAGACAAGGTAAAAATTGGCTTGTTATTGTTGATCAGCACAACCTTCTTGTAGGCCATCTTAAGCTCGCCATTTATGTGTCGCAGGCTATATTCAGTGCGCGACGCCCACATTGTGTCTCCACGCAAGTTGGTCTCGAAAATCTGCGCGTTGCACATGACCTTGATGTCGTTGTTGTCGGATTTGATCAGCTCGAAATTGGAAATGACGCGGGCCAATTGCGAGGGCGGCGTTTGCGAATGCCGCCGGCCGGTTTTGAGCTGCCGGATCCGCAGCGAAATCCGCGACCGGTTGTCATAGATCAGCGACATGTCCCGTTCGGGATCTGTGTCTGTTCCGTTGGCGGGAACCCAGTAAATCGCGTCATCGGTCCAGAGGTCTTCCCAGGCATCGTAATCATGGATGTCCTGCAAGCGCGCCTCACGAAACACGAATTGCTGCACCTCATGATAGAGTTCCTGATCGAAGGATTTTGAAAAAACGCGCCCCTTGCCAACCCATTCCTTCAGGATGTCGGGGCCGTCGATCACTGTTTCTTCCGCTGCCATTTTATTGCGCTTCCATGATTGAAAGATAGTGACGCCAAATCTCGCGCGAGGGCAGATCGTCGGTGGAGTGACCGATCAGGAAACCGTCCTCGTCGCGCCGCTCGCGATGTTCTCCGCGTTTCAGATAGAGATATTCCGGGTTCCGAATTTCCAGGCCACGCTGATTGCGCTCATACATCTCTGTATCATCGGCAAGAAGGAAGCCCGCAGGCCCTACCGATCCCATCGTCTGCTGGCGAAGCCGCCGGTTAATATCTGGTGCTCCCTTGAACTGGATGGCTGTCGAGTGCTGGATCGACTCGTTTGCCGAAACCGGCTGAATCACAAAAATCTGGATTTCGGCAATGAACAGATTGGGGAAAATCATCACATGGGGCGCGCCATCAATCATGATCTGGCGGGCACGCTCCTCGCCATAGGCTTCGTTCATCTGACGGGTATAGTCCGGCAGGCGATCGGCACTTGTCCCAAACCAGCTTAGCGGTTCGTCACGCCGGCGAAACTCCGGACGCGGATCGACTTCGGTATGACCATTGCCAAAGCTGCGGGTCACGGCTACCGCATCGCTGCCGTAAAGACTGCCAATGGCACTGTCGGCCACCGAAAAGATGGAAGAATGCACAAAGCCGGGATGATAGCCATCGCATTCATTTTCCAGAATGAACTTCCAGTTGGCCCGCGTGCGATGCCGCAGGAAACCCGCCGAAATCTCGATTTCGCCGGTTGGGGAATTGTCGCAAAGCTGGTCAATGGCGCGTTTGGCACCCCCCAGATGTTCTTCCAGCGTGGGGCCTTCCTCTGTCATGCAGCCAAAGACGAAACCGCGATAAATTGCGATGCGTGCCACCTTGGCAAGCCCGAGCTTGGATTTGTCCGTTCCTTGGTAACCATCGGGAAAGGCATAGTTAATCAGGTCGCCGGTATTGGAAAAGGTCCAGGAATGATAAGGACAGGTAAAGCGTGCCCGGTTTCCCTTTTCCTGCACACAAACCGCGTTGCCACGATGCGGGCACCGGTTGAGCAACAATTGAATTTCATTATTTCGATCACGAACCATCAAAACGGGCATCGGCCCGATTGTCTTCGTAACGAAGTCGTTGACGTTCGGAACCTCACTGACGTGACCGACATAAACCCAAGTGCGGAACCAGATCTTCTCGACCTCTTCCTTGAAGATTTCCTCGTCATAATAAAGCGAGCCGTGGACCAAGCCGGGCTGGATCAGCTTTTTCCATTTCGAGTGCGCATACTGCTCCATCGGGATTCCTTTCAGACAATGCTGACTTTGATCAGTCAAGCTGCCTTAATTAATAAGCCGGACATTCATCTTTTTATTAGACCCCAAAAGCCATGTCAATTGCCATGTGGAAAAAAATGGCGATCAATATCTCTAGCGCCCGGTAAAGGATGGGCGGGTCTTTGCCAGAAATGCCGATATTCCTGCTTTCGCATCTTCCGAAGAAAAGACGCGTGCCTGACCAACTGCCTCCATTTCCATGCCTGCGGTGTCATCCGTGGCATGTTGAAGGATACGCTTGGACATTGTGAGTGCGCATGTCGGGCCCGCGGCCAGTTTCTCTGCAAAGGCGCGCATGGCGGACTCAAACATGTTGTCCGGATACACCTCGGCGCAAAGACCAAGCGCCTGTGCCTCTTCGGCACTCAGAAGTTTCCCGGTAAAAATCAAATATGCCGCGCGCTGATAACCCAATGTATCGCGTAAGAAAGTATGAAGCCCGGCATCACACATGATTCCGATGGCGCTATAGGGGGATCCCAGCTTGGCATTTTGTGAACATAGGACGATGTCACAGGCTGCCGCGATCCCAAAACCGCCACCAACACAGGCCCCTTCAACAGCCGCAATCACCGGGACGGGTATGGCCCGCAATGCCTTCAAGGCAGGATTGACTTGCCCGTCAACAACCGCAAAGGCGTCGGTTTTGCCAGGCGCGATCTCGCTCACATCGAAGCCGGAGCAAAAATTATGACCGTCCCCGCGAATCACAACAGCACGCGCCCCGCTTTCTGCAACCGCCCGCGCGGCATCAAGCAGTGCCAGCCAGTCCGTTCCGCGCAGGGCGTTTCTTGCATTTGGCCGGTTTAGACGTATCTCGGCAAGCCCGCCGTCGTAGCTCAGCCTGACTCCGTGATCCTTGCTCATGTATCTCTCCAAAAATAATCCGACTGGACGTTCGTATTTAATTTGGCATATTAATATTCTTTGTGCCATTTTCAATCGAATTAAAACGGAAGGCCGCCAACGGCGTCCAGGAGGAGACAAGATGAATATCAACGCATCGACCAGCTCGGAAAAACATGCGCAGGAATTTCGGCTCGCCGATCCCGTGTTTCTCACAGAAGAGCACAAGATGCTGCGCGATATGATTCGCCGCTTCGTCGAAAAGGAAGTCGTGCCACATGGCGAGGCCTGGGAGCGGGATGGCAAGATCCCGCGTGAGATGTTCTTAAAGCTCGGCGACCTCGGGCTGCTCGGAATGCAGCATGAAGAAGAGTATGGCGGCACGCAGATGGGTGCCCTGGCCTCGGTTATCTTCGGCGAAGAGCTGTCACGTTCCTCGTTTGGTGGCTTTACAGCGTCGATAACCGTCCATACCGACATGTCGGCAAGCCACATTACCCGGGTGGGAACACCTGAACAAAAAGCACGTTTTCTGCCTGACATCATCGCCGGTCGCAAGGTTTGCGCCATTGGCGTGACGGAAGCCAATGCGGGCTCCGATGTCGCAAGTATAAGAACACGCGCCGTTCGTGATGGAAACGACTGGGTGATCAATGGAACAAAAATGTTCATCACCAATGCGGTCTATGGCGATATTGTCATTCTGGCGGCAAGAACGGGCGATCTGGCGGCCGGTGCACGCGGCATTTCACTGTTTATTGTGCCAACCGACACGCCTGGGTTCGAGGTTGCCAGCAAGCTCGAAAAACATGGCTGGTTGTGTTCGGACACAGCCGAGCTTTCCTTTACCGATATGCGTATCCCCGCAGAGAACCTTCTGGGCGAGGAAAATCGTGGGTTTCATGCCATCATGCGGGGGTTTGAGCATGAAAGATTGATGATCGGTGCCTTCTGTGCGGGCGAAGGCGCAAAAGCCATCGAACTGACCCTGGACTATGTCCGCGCCAGAACCGCCTTTGGAAAAACCCTGTGGGAGCAGCAGGCAACACGGCAACGATTATCCGAACTTGCCTCGCGGGTTGCAATGGTGCGGGCGCTTACCTATCAGACCGCCGCAGCCCTTGAGGCAGGACAACCGGTCAGCCTGGAAACCGCCATGATCAAATCCGTCGGTCCAGAGGTTCTGCATGATGTGGTGCATGGCTGCCTGCAATTGCATGGTGGCACCGGCTATATGCGTGGCACCCCGATCGAGCGCATGGCCCGGGATGCCCGCCTTCTGCGTATCGGTGGCGGCGCAACCGAAGTCATGCTCGAAGAGGTCGCCAAGCGAATTTGATTGCGCTGGTGCGAGAGAGGCCCGGGGCAACCGGGCCTCAAAATGTGGACAAACCCCTGATAATTTGCCGGGGGGTTGTCCGGGGGCTGTACCGCCACCACTGGTGGCGGTCGTGTTTTCAGATCGGGTTATGTCGGATCAGGTCAGGGCCCCCGAGGATTTCATCAACGCAATGTCCTCGTCCGAGTAACCCGCCTCGCGCAATATTTCCAAGGTATCCGCGCCCGGTGCGCGGGGAGGCTCGATTGGCCCGGCCGGTGTACGATCAAAGCGCGGCGCAGGGGCAGCCTGCACAACACCTTCCTCTCGCACAAAGATGCCTCTCGCGGCGTTGTGGGGGTGCTGTTCTACCTCGTCCAGGGTCAGAACCGGTGCCACGCAGGCATCACTTCCTTCAAAAATCCGGACCCATTCGTCCCGTGTTTTCTGGCGAAAAACATCCGCATAGGCTTTGCCCAGGCGCGGCCAGTTGTCCTTGTTGACCTGTTCACGCGGCGGCACATGCTCCAGCCCCGCTTTTTCGCACAGTTCGGCAAAAAACTGCGGTTCGATGGGGGCAACGGATATTGCTTTGCCATCCGCGGTTTCGTAACAGCGATAGTAAGGCGCACCGCCGTCGAGCATGTTGTGTTCGCGACCAAGATCCCAGCTACCGTTTTGATACATCCAGTGGAAAACACCCATCAAGGCGGGAACACCATCGACAATCGCCGCATCCACCACCTGTCCCTTGCCAGAAACCTGTCGTTCAAGCAGGGCGGCAAGAATACCGAAGATCAAAAACATCGAGCCCCCGCCATAATCGGCCACAAGGTTCAATGGCGGGACTGGCGGCCGGTCGGCACTGCCAATTGCTGCCAGCGCACCCGACAGTGACATATAGTTCAGATCGTGCCCGGCCAGCGGCGCAAGCGGCCCGGTCTGCCCCCATCCGGTCATGCGCGCATAAACAAGGCCCTCATTGCGTGCAAGGCATTCCGTCGGCCCAAGACCAAGCCGCTCCATGACGCCCGGCCGAAAACCTTCAATCAGCGCATCCGAGGTTTCAATCAGGCGAAACACCGACTCGCGGCCCGCTTCCGACTTCAAATCAAGTGCAATCGAACGCTTGTTACGCCGATTGACATTGGCGACATCCTGCTTGCCCGACGCCCTGTCGATAACAATCACCTTGGCACCGAGATCGGCCAGAAGCTGGCCTGCCAATGGCCCGGGGCCCAGCCCGGCAAACTCGAGAACGGTGATGTGTGAAAGCGGTCCTTTGCGGCTCATCGTTTCCTCCGTATATGTCAGTCAAGTCAAACAATAGCAAATTAGTAAACCGTTCATCCGGTATATAAAAGAAAATTGTTGCACAATTGGACCTCCCTGACGACGGGCGGCTGCCAGAACACGATCATCGCATTCCTTTAATCGCCGCGACAGGATGATTCTTGCCGGTCTCTGGCAAGAGGGAACCGTAAAAAATAATGTATCAAAGCCGATAGTGTGATGCGGATTGTTGTCAAAACTACGCTATGTTCGTCGTTTGTCGGAGCCTCTGAACCGCCCTGTGGCAGAGCCTTGCTCGTGATTTTTGGCATCTTTATAATAAATCCGGTTGACCGTCTTATTATAAAGATGCCAAACTGGCGGAAGGAAATTGTGCCGGTCATCATCTGCGCACTTCAATGCTAACAAATGGGGCAGACCTCACATGGCTTTGGATAAAATTGTCATTGTTGGAACCGGGCAAGGCGGTTTTCAGGCCGCAGCCAGCCTTCGGCAGGAAGGTTACGAAGGCGAGATCACCATGATTGGCGATGAAGCCGGGCTGCCTTATCAGCGTCCGCCGCTTTCCAAGGCCTATATGAAAGAAGCCAATATCGAGCGGATACAACTCCGCCCTGAAAACTTCTACACGCAAAACAGGATCAATCTTGTCGATGCAACCCGTGTCGAGCAGATCGACCGGGCTGAGCGCGCCGTTGTCACCAGTGCCGGAGACAGGATTGCCTATGACCATCTCATTTTGGCGACCGGGGCCCGCAATGCAGTCACCCCGATCAAGGGTATTCACGAGGAACGAGTGTTTGGCCTGCGCTCGATGATGGATGCCGACCATCTGCGAAGCACGCTTGAGGATGCAAAACACGTTATCATCATCGGCGGAGGCTTCATCGGGTTGGAATTTGCCGCTGTGGCGCGCGAAATGGGCCGCGAGGTTGTGGTTCTGGAAGCGGCCAGCCGTTTAATGGAGCGTGCCGTCAGTCCGGAAATGTCATCGCATTTTGAACGTATCCATTGCGACCGGGGCACGATGTTAAAATTCGGCCAACCGGTTGTAGAAGTCTCTGACGAAGGGGCGTACAGACCGTGCCGTGCCCGGTTGGCAAACGGCGACTCCTTTGACGGTGATTTTATTCTGCTGGCTGCGGGTGTTCGTCCAAATCAGGAACTGGCGGCTGCCACCGGTCTTTCGACGGCAAACGGCATCATTGTAAATCAGCTCTTGCTGACGTCTGATGCAAATATTTCCGCACTGGGCGACTGCGCGGCCTTTCCGGACCCGCGTACTGGTGAACTTATCCGTCTGGAATCGGTACAGGCTGCCTCCGATCATGCCCGCACAATTGCCAGGCGCCTTACCGGCAAACCCGCCGCCTATACCGCGCTGCCCTGGTTCTGGAGCGATCAGTTCGATGCCAAACTGCAAATAGCAGGTTTGCCATCGGGCGCGGACAAAAGCTTTGTGCGCAAGGGCAATGGCGACGAATATTGCGTTTATCGGTTCGCGGAAAACAAACTCGTTTGCGTTGAAACCGTTAACAGTGCACGGGAGCATATGACAGCGCGCAAGCTTCTAGCTACCGGTTCGGAACCGGTTTTTTGGGACGACCTGAAACAGGTGGGCTTTGAGCTGGCCGCATTGATGAAACGTCAAAAAGAAATGGCCAGCACCTGAACGGATACTGGCCGTCACTTCCTGCACAGCATTGATCTCCTGTGCCGCGACATTCCTGAAAGAAGCCCCGTCTCCGGGGATTACGGAATTGCCTGATTTCGCATTTCACGCTCAAGCGTTTCGCGCAAATCCGGGTGGGCAATCGAACACAGCCGCGATGCGCGTTCCGCAAGCCCCACTCCCCGCAGATCGGCATGGCCATATTCGGTCACGATAATGCCTGCATCCGATCTGGCAAGACTTGCCGGTCCGCTTAATTTCGGCACGATACAGGATTTGAGCGTTCCATCGCGCAAACGCCGGGCCGACGGAAGTGCAATAATGGGCAGTCCGCCTTTCGAGGCAGCGCCCCCCCGCGCAAAATCCGTTCCGCCGCCGATGGCTCCGACATAATCCCTGCCAGTTGTTTCGGTGTTGGCCTGTCCGCCAAGGTCGACCTCAAGTGCTGAATTAATTGCGGTAAATTGCTCGATCCGGGCAAGTGTCGACAGCCCGTGAGTTTGGCTGGTTGGAGCAAGAAAAAGCAGATCCGGTTCCTTACACAGCTTGAAAGTCTTCTCCGACCCGGCGATCAGGCCCGCCAGCGAGATACCCGGATAAATCTTTTTGCGGCTGTTATCAATAACCCCTGCTTCTATCAGATCCGTCAAACCATCAACAAACAGGCCAGTATGAACGCCCAGATGCCGATGAGACCCCAGCGCACTGAGAATTGCCGAGGGCAATGCGCCAAGGCCAATCTGAAGTGTCGCACCATCGGGAATCAGGGCCGCCACATTTTGCGCAATGGCTGATTGCAGGGCATCCGGCTCTGCCGTTGGCGGTGTCATCGGCTTTCGCGATGTATGAACGACGATATCAATATCGTCAGCGGAAATTTCGACGGTGGATTGTGTGGCGGGAAGCGCATCGTTCACTTCTGCAATCACCACACGCGACGCCCTGATCAAGGGCCAAAGATATTCACAGGCAAGCCCGAAGCTGTATGTCCCGGGCGAACGCCCTGGTGCCAGTTGCAAAAACAGCACGTCCACGTTTCCGGTCAGTTTTTGCGCGAAACTGGAATAGTGAACCGGCAGGATGTCGAGCCTTCCGGTACGTGCAAGCAGCCGGTTTTTGCCGGTGCCACAATAGGAGCGATAGACAATATGGTCGCAATAGTCTTGCGAAACCGTATCATGCCAACTGATGCCGACAAAGGCATTCACGCCACCCAATTCCGCCCGTTGCGTGACCAGTGCGGTTGTCAGGGCAAGCGGTTCCGCGGCCGCCTGCCCCCAAAAGATCGTATCACCGGCGCGAATATAGTCCTTCAGATCAAGCTCTTCTAACGGAACAACTTTTGGCATCAGGCGAGCTCGAAAACGGCAGACATGCCCTGGCCGCCGCCAATGCACATCGTTTCAAGGCCATAGCGCGCCTTCCGGCGCTTCATTTCATGAAGCAGCGTCGTCATGATGCGCACGCCCGTCGCCCCAATGGGATGACCCAGCGAAATCCCCGAGCCATTGACATTCAGGCGCGGGTCATCGGCCTGCAAACCCCATTCCTTTAGCACCGCAAGCACCTGGCAGGCAAAGGCCTCGTTAACCTCAATCAGGTTCATCTGATCAAGACTGAGGCCGGTCTTTTGCAGCACCCGACGGGTTGCCGGAACCGGCCCGATTCCCATCCGTGCCGGATCACACCCTGCTGCAGCCCAACCCGTCAAGAAGGCGACAGGCTCCAGCCCCAACATATGAAGTTTATCCTCGCTGACGACCAGACAGGCAGCCGCAGCATCGTTTTGCTGACTGGCATTTCCGGCGGTGACGATGCCGTCCGTCATGATCGGACGAAGCTTTGCCAGCGTTTCGGTGGTTGTATCGGGGCGGATGCCTTCATCCTCTGTCACAATACGGGGATCACGCTTTGCCTGTGGGACTGTAACAGGCACAACTTCCTGGGCGAAACGCCCGTCTTTCCATGCGCCATCCGCCCTTTTGTGGCTTTCAGCGGCAAAATGGTCGGCAGCTTCGCGCGTGATGGCGTAATCGCGGGCAAGATTTTCCGCCGTTTCCACCATGCCCGAAATAACGCCAAAGCGATCCACGGGTTGCGACCGTTCGCGTCCGCGATCCAGGCGGTCATGGAACTGCGCGCTTCCGGCGCGTTTTCCCCAACGCATGTCGGTGGAATAATATTCGATGCGGCTCATGCTTTCGATGCCGCCAGCCAGCACGACATCGCAGGCACCGCTTTCCACCATCATCGCCGCCGTGGCAATGGCTTGAAGGCCCCCGCCGCAGCGCCGGTCAAGTTGCAGGCCGGGAACCTCTATCGGCAGGTCTGCTGCCAGGGCCAGCCAGCGTCCGATACAGGGTGTTTCGCTGTTGGCATAGGATTGTGCAAAGACGACATCCTCGATGACGGCCGGGTCAATGCCGGTGCGCTCCAGTACCGCCTTGATGACGGTTGCGCCCAACTCCTCGACGGGAAGATCACGAAATGCGCCACCAAAACGCCCGATCGGACTTCTGAGGGGTGAAATAATTGCTGCACGCCTGCGATTGGTCATGTTTATTCCTCTCAATAGCTGCGGGGCAGGCCCAGCACATGTTCGGCGATAAAGGACAGGATGAGGTTCGTGGAGATCGGCGCGACCTGATAAAGTCTTGTCTCGCGGAATTTGCGTTCAACATCGTATTCCTCCGCAAAGCCAAAGCCGCCATGTGTCTGGATACAGGCATTTGCGGCCTCCCACGAGGCATCAGCAGCCAGCATTTTCGCCATATTGGCTTCCGCACCGCAATTCTCGCCTGTTTCGTATTTGCGCACACCCTCATTGACCATCAGTTCAGCCGCGCGCATCGCGGCATAGGATTTGGCAATCGGGAACTGGATGCCCTGGTTTTCGCCAATCGCCCGGCCAAAAACCTTGCGGTCCCGGGCATAGTCGGTTGCACGCTTGATAAACCATTTCGCATCACCGACACATTCAGACGCGATCAGCAATCGTTCCGCATTCATGCCGGTCAGGATATATTTAAATCCCTTGCCTTCCTCGCCAATCAGGGCGTCGGCGGGAATCCGCATGTTTTCAAAGAAAATTTCCGTCGTATTGTGGTTCATCATCGTGCGGATGGGGCGGATCTGCATCTGCTCCCGGGGGATTTTGCGCATATCGACAATGAAGGTCGAAATACCATCGGTCTTTTTCCCGACCTCTTCCTTTTTGGTCGTGCGCGCCAGCAGGATCATCAGGTCGGAATACTCTGCCCGGCTGGTCCAAACCTTCTGACCATTGACCACATATGAGTCACCCTCGCGTCGGGCGAAGGTCCGGATCGAGGTTGTGTCGGTTCCGCTGGTGGGTTCGGTCACGCCAAAGGCCTGAAGGCGAAGATCGCCCGCAGCAATACCCGGCAGATATTTTTCCTTTTGTTCCTGCGATCCGTGCCGCAGCAACGTGCCCATTACATAAAGCTGCGCATGGCAGGCGGCACCATTGCAGCCCATTTCCTGAACGGTCTGCAGAATGGCGGCCGCCGCACTAAGACCAAGCCCCGTGCCGCCATATTCTTCGGGTATCAGAACGGAAAGATAGCCCGCCTTTGTCAGGGCATCGACAAATTCGGACGGATATTTTCGTGCTGAATCAAGTTTTCGCCAATATTCATCCGGATATTGCGCGCAAAGTTTGCGCACTTCGTCGCGAATCATGTCGTAGTCGTCTGTCGTTGTCATGCTGTATCCGATCATTGTTTGCTGAAGGGCAGGGCGGTGTGCGGCTCAGACCGGGTCCCATGTGAAAACATGTTCCGACCGGTTCAGCGGATAGAACTGCGACGCCATCGCGGGCAGGGCGTGGTCCATCACTGTTTCGGCGCTCCAGCCTTCGGAGCGATGCACCGAGCGCACCGGGCGCGGCTGGCTCATCAGCATGATTTCGTTATTCCGCACGGCAAATATCTGTCCGGAGGGAACGTCCGGCCCGCCCGACAGCAGCGCAATGGCCAATGGGGCGATTTTCTCGGGCACCATTTGCTTGAATTTTTCAACGCGGGCGATCTGCTCGGGTGTATCGGTTGGTAACGAGCTGGTCATCCGGCTCCAGGCAAAGGGCGCGATGCAGTTTGACCGCACGCCAAAACGCTCCATATCCAGCGCGATTGATTTTGAAAGGGCCGCAATACCCAGCTTCGCTGCCATGTAATTGGCCTGGCCGAAATTCCCGATAAGGGCAGAGGTAGATGTCATATGAACAAACGCCCCCGAATTCTGCTCCTTAAACAGGGCTGCGGCAGCCCGGCTGACATTGAATGTGCCGTAGAGATGGACCTTGAGGACCGCATCGAAGTTTTCGGTGCTCATCTTGTGAAAAAATGAGTCGCGCAGGATGCCGGCATTGTTGATCACCCCGTCAAGCCTGCCGAAGGCCGTGACCGCGGTGTTGACAATTTCCTGTGCTGCGCCCGGATCGGAAACGCTGTGCGTTGACGCAACGGCCTGTCCGCCCGCATCCCTGATTTCCTGAACAACCTTGTCGGCTGCGCCGCGATCATCCGTATCACCGCTAAGCGACACACCAATGTCATTGACGACAACACGGGCACCTGCCCTGGCTGTTTCAAGCGCGAGCGCCCTGCCAATTCCGCCACCCGCACCCGTTACGATAACGACTTTATCTTTTAACACTGGAATCCTCCTAAATTTCTGTCAAAATAAATCCGAACGTCCGGTATATGCAAGACACTTCACATCGTTTCGAGAAAAATTTTACCGCTGCGCATTTGCGAACAACTGCGCAAACCGGCAGAAAACAGGGAGAATCCACATGCAGGGAGAGGACATTTGGACCTACAGGCGATTTGAGCCCGGCCAGACTTTTGGCGTTGTCGATATACAAATGGACCCGATAAAACATGCCAACTGGCAGGATATATTTGGTCCGAGCCCGGAGGAAACACTGCCGCGCGGCATGCTGGTTGCCGCAATGATGGAGGCCTATATCCGGGCCATCCAGCCGCGCCCGAAAGGCAATATTCATGCCGCCCAGACGCTTGATTTTACGGATCACATGCCGCGTTGGGGGGATACGATCTCCATTGCCGTCTCCTGCCAGGCGAAAGAAGAGAAAAAGGGACGTTTCTGGGTGGATTTTGGCATACGGGCCGCTGTCGAAGAAAACAGGGTACTGAGTGGAACCATCCGGTCGATCTGGGCGCAATAAGGGAGAAAACCGATGTCATTTCCGGCGACTTTAAAAACCCTGACTCTTGAAACATCCAGTGCAACGACGCAGGCCTATGCAGCCCTCAGCCATGATTATAATCCGCTGCATCTTGATGCCGATTTCGCTGCCACAACGGCCTTTGGTGCGCCCATCGCGCACGGGACAATGGCGCTTAACCTGCTGATGCAGGCCATCAGCGAAACATTTGCCAACCAGCCGATTCGCGAACATCTCGACATCCGTTTTTCAGCCCCCGTCAAGGTCGGCGAGACGATCCTTGCGGGCGGCGAACGACGCGCGGGAGAAGCCGATATTTACGACATCTGGGTCCGCAAGCCGGACGGGACCACAACATTAACCGGCACCCTGCATATCGAGGCGGTTTCATGAACAAATCGGCCATCCGTTATGATTTTCCCCTCTTTGTCCCCGCGGACAAGCCAGAGCGGGTGATGAAGGCGATAGCAGCAGCACACGACGCCGTCATTATTGACCTGGAAGATGCTGTCGCCCCGGAAAACAAACCCCTCGCCCGCGATGAACTGGCAAATATCGCGACCGATCTTGCCGGCGAAGGCATTGCCATCTTCGTTCGTGTCAATGCCGCGACGACCAGTGCCTACGCCGACGACATGGCACTTTGTGCCCGGCTTCCAGTTTGCGGTATCGTCCTGCCCAAAAGTGAATATGGCGACCAGCTTGATCAGGCCCGCGCGGCACTGCCTGCGAACCGGCATGTAATTGCGCTTGTTGAAACAGCACGCGGAATCGCCAATTTGCGCCAGATTGCCCCGAAGTCGGACCGGCTTGCCTTCGGATCAATTGATTATTGTGCCGATCTTGGCTGCGCACATGACCATCTCGCCCTTCTTGGTGCCCGCCAATCCATCGTTCTGGAATCCCGACTAGCCGATTTGCCGCCACCGCTTGATGGTGTCACCACCGCTATTCGCGACGCGGCGCTGATCCGGAATGATGCGATACACGCTGCCTTGCTGGGGTTTGGTGGAAAGCTGCTAATTCACCCGTCCCAAATCACACCATCGCGCGAAGGTTTTAGCCCCTCCTCAGACGATCTGGCATGGGCGCGGGCCATTGTGGCGGCGGGCAAGGAAGGCGCAAGCGCATTTAACGGAGAAATGATTGATGCGCCGGTACTGACACGCGCCCACGCGATTCTCCGCCGGGCAATGTAACAGACAAAAGAGAGAAATGGTGATGCAGGAACTGAACACCACGCTGACCGATGGCATATTGCATATCGAACTTAACGCGCCCGCCAAGAAAAACGCACTGACGGACACCTTGCGCACGGAGCTGCGCGAAACTGTCGCGGCAGCTCAGGATGACCGGCAGATCCAGTGCATGGTTTTGTCAGGCGCAGGGGGGAATTTCTGTTCCGGGGGCGATATTTCGGCCATGACCAGCGACCGCGACCTGGCGCGCAGGCGCATGACAATTCTGCATGATGTGGTCCGTCTGCTGATCGGTGGTCAGAAACCGGTTATCGCTGCCGTGTCCGGCCCGGCATTTGGCGCGGGCCTGTCGCTTGCGCTGTGCTGTGATCAGATCATTTGCGACGACACTGCAAGGTTTTGTGCCTCTTTTGGTCGCGTCGGCCTGCCGCCCGACCTTGCACTTTCCTGGACATTGCCCCGCCGGATCGGCGAAGCGCCCGCCCGGCGAATGCTGTTGTCGACACGCATTGTCGATGCCCCGGAAGCTGTGCAATTGCGATTAACGGATGAACTGACACGCCCCGAAGACCTGTTGGGGCGGGCTTTCGAACTGGCCCGCGAATTTGCCGCCTTCACCCAGGAATCAAAGGGACATGTCAAATCGCTGGTCGCCAGCGCAGCCGGATCTCTTGACGCTATCCTTGAAAGAGAGATGGAGAGTTATATCACGCTGCTGAATTCCGAAGAATATCGGGCCGCACGGGAGCGGTTTTTGGCAAAATCACGCACATAGACTTATGAGTCACTTTCAAAAAACTGCGGATAATGTGTTTTCACCACCGCTCCGTCCGGGGCCAGGGCAGAACACCCACCCAGATAAAAAGGTCGCTCGGTCAGGGTATGTGTGTTCATGCCCTCCGGGCGATCCCGGTTTTCCCAAACGGTTCCCAATGTCTGGAAGGCAACGGTCGGGATCGCAAGCAGCATTTCCCGGATATGGGCGCATCCCGACGCACCGGCAAGCGCCTCGTTCACGTGCTTGCGCCACCCTTTCGCAAGATTTTGCCCCACCAGCGCCGACAGATTGGCGCCTCCGCCCTGACAAAGACGAAACGGTGCCGCATCAAGCGATGCAACGATGTCACGGACGGTCATTTCTTCGTCAATCGTTACGCGCACCGCAATGTCATGGATGAAACCGCCCGGATCGATTTTGCCGCGTCGCAGATCATAATAATCAAATGTCTTGCTATCGGTAAGCCGACCTTCGAGGTCCCACAACCCATCTGTCCGACTGAAACTGTCAAAGGCAAATCGTCGGACATGATGATGTGTGCGACTGACTGATTCTGGCAATGGCATGACTTGGGTACCTCCAACTTTCGAGAAAACCGCCATAACATAAACCGTTTGATCGGCATATAAATTTTTCCATTTGTCGCGCCCCGCATGACAGACTCGTTCCCATCCAGGATTTTGAATTAAAATGGCTTTATACACAGACACATGATTCTTCATGAAATCCCTGCCAGTGATTGAATATAAATCCGGACGTATGGTATATTTATAAATGACATAGGGCGGGAACAGCCGCGCAGAAAAAGGAAAATCCAGCATGGTAGAGGCTTATATCGTCGATCACTGTCGCACGCCGCGCGGCATCGGAAAGGTCGGAAAAGGCGCGCTTGCGCATCTGCATCCGCAATATCTGGGGGCGACGGTGCTCAAAGCACTAAGCGACCGTAACGGCATCGACACATCCAAAGTCGATGACGTCATCTGGGGCTGCTCCAATCAACAGGCAAAGCAGGCCTCCGACCTTGGCAGAATGACGGCACTGGCGGCCGGTTATGATGTGCGGGCTTCTGGCGTGACGCTCGATCGCTTTTGTGGCTCGGGGCTGACTGCAACCATATTCGGCGCGGCAACAATCATGGCAGGCATGGAGGATGTGGTTATCGCGGGTGGCTGCGAAATGATGTCCCATAATGCCGCCGATCCCCGGGCAAGGCGCACGACGCTGATGGATGCCGATAATTTGCACCTGCGGGAACTTCACCCGCAGGTCGGCCAGGGCATTTGCGCGGACGCGATCGCCACCATTGAAGGCATCAGCCGGCTTGCATTGGAGGAATTTGCCGTTGAAAGCCAGCGGCGCGCCGATCACGCCATGCGCCACGGTTATTTTTCGCGGTCGCTTGTTCCGGTCGTGAATGAGGACGGGTCGCTTGCCCTTGACCGTGACGAACATCCCCGGCCAAACACCACCCTGCAAGGCCTTGCAGGGCTTAATCCCGCCTTCGAGGCAGGGGCGGCCATCGATATTGATGAAAACGGAACGACACAACTGGACCTGATCCGGCGTGCGCTTCCGGATCTGGAGATTTCCTTTGTCCATCACGCCGGAACATCATCGGGTGTGGTCGATGGTGCGGCGGCGATACTTCTGGCATCGCCCGATGCCGTTGCCCGGAATGGCTGGAAGGCCCGCGCCCGGATCGTCGCCACCGCCAATGTCGGTGACAGCCCGGAACTTATGTTAAACGCGCCAGTCCCGGCAGCGCAAAAGGTCCTGGCAAAGGCAGGGCTGACACTTGATGACATCGATCTTTTCGAGGTGAACGAGGCATTCGCTGTTGTGACAGAGAAATTCATCCGCGATCTCAAGATCGACCGCGACAGAATCAACGTCAATGGCGGTGCCATCGCACTTGGCCACCCCATTGGCGCAACGGGGGCAATCCTTGTCGGAACGCTGCTTGACGAGCTTGAGCGCCGCGACCTGAAACGTGGCCTGGTCACGATGTGTGCTGCCGGTGGCATGGCACCGGCCCTTGTGATTGAGCGGATTTAGGAAAACCGTGCTCCGGATCGGCAGACAGGAGGCTGCCGATCCAATCACTGCAACAGCAATTCGCCCGTCAATCCGCATGCACAAGGTGAACATAAACCAGCTCGCCTTGTCGGACCAGGCTGACTTGGCCCCGGCGCACCAGCCGGTTGACATGAGCCAGGGTTTCGGTAAAGGCAAATGTCATCTGGTGCGGGTCCAAAGGCCGGTTGAAGATAACCGGCACCAGTTGAGCAACCGTTTGTGGACTTTCCGCACAGACCTTGAGAATCCGGCCACAGCGTTCCTCATGATGTGCTTCCAGTTCCGAACAGCGCGTATGCAAGCCATAAAACGGTCGCCGGTGCCCTGGCATAACCAGCACGTCATCAGGTATTTCGCTGCCCAGCATTCGGATGGACCGCAAAAAATGACCAAGCGGGTCGCCCATCGCCTCAATTGCGTAAACGCTGACATTTGGCGAGATCGTTTCGATGACCTGATCGGCGGCAAAAAGCAGTTTTTCCTCTTCGCAATAGAACATCAGTTGTTCAGGCGCATGACCTTCGCCGGTCAGGACGCGAAACGTTCTTGTGCCAATCGTCAAAATATCCGCACAAACCAGCCTTAGAAAGGAACCGGGCAGTTTGCCGACGCGCCGCAAATATTCGTGCCCCTGGATCGCCACGATCCCCGCCACTTCCTCGCTCATTCCGTGGCTGCGATAAAAGTTGAAATTGTCACGGGTCGCATCTTCGCTCGTTCCAAACGAGATCACCTGGCAGCCCATATAGGTCGAATAGCTGGTCAGAAGAGGGGCCTGAAAACGTTCACAAAGCCAGCCCGCCAGGCCGATATGATCGGGGTGAAAATGCGTAACAATGACTCGCGTGATATGCGCATCCTTCAAAGGCCCGGCAAACAGTGTTTCCCAGACCTCGATCGCCTCGGGTGTGACGATGCCGGTATCAATCACGGCCCACCCGTCGCCATCGCGGATGAAATAAATATTGATATGGTCCAGTTGATAGGGAAGCGGAACACGAGTCCACAGGATGCCATCGGCAATCTCTATGATCTTGCCGAATGCCGGTGGTGTTGCAAACGGGAATCGTAATTCCTCTGGCGGACAGGATAGCGTTTCACCCATTCTTTTTACTCCTTGATACAGGCAGCTTACCGGATCGTCACATCCGTGAACACCGGACCCGCCTTTCTTGGAACGGCGTATTGTTTTTTTAAATTACGCCATAATACATTAATAATACGGTTATCCGGTTATTTATTAAATGACAATCGTCATCTGCATGTTATGCTCGTGATGGAGGATTTGGAGAGGAATGTCCTAACAGGAAGAAGAAAAACATGTCAGATACAAACAATGTGACGGATCGGGAGATCCGTGCACAAATACAGTGCGTCGGAGACATCTTAAGTCATCATGCCGCCGTGAGAGGTGATAGAACCGCCCTTTGGTACGAAAATGAAACCCTGACCTTTGCCGAATGGGACCGCCGCGCGCGGCAAATCGCCAATGGCCTGATCGCCGAGGGTGTCAGCCAGGACGACAGAGTCGGCTATATCGGCAAAAACAATTCCCGCTATTTCGAGACATTTTTTGGATGTGCCAAGTCTCGGTGTGTCCTGTCTCCCATAAACTGGCGACTCGCCTCGGCCGAGGTCGTGGACATGATCAACGATTTCGACATCGTCTTCCTTTTGCTGGACCGGGACTTCGCCAGCCTGGAACCGGATATCCGCAGGCACTGCCCCGCTGTCCGGACCATTGTTGGCATTGGTGGCGCTAGCGAGACGGGACTTGAATTCGACGCATGGCGAAACGCTCAGCCGGATACAGACCCCCAAATTGATGTGAAACCGGACGACGTGCTGCTTCAGCTTCACACGTCGGGAACCACAGGCAAGCCCAAAGGTGCGATGTTGACGCATTCAAACGTTTTGCATGTGGGGCGCCATGCCGAAACCGGTGACATCGGCCCGTGGAGTGAGACCGACATCAACTTTATCTCGCTGCCATTTTTTCACAGTGCCGGGACCTGCTTTACCTTTTACGGTATCTATATCGGCGCGGGGACTTTCATCGGCAAGGAACCGCATCCCGATATCATCTTCGACGCATTTGCCGCTGCGCCGATCACGCGGGCCGGTTTCGTGCCTGCCGTTATCCAGATGATCCTCAATCATCCCCGCTTCTCGAAGGATCAATTTGCCACGCTGGATTACATCTTCTATGGCGGTTCGCCCATCCCGGCGGCACTGCTGGATCAGGCAATTCGCAACATTGGCTGCAAGTTTCATCAGTTCTTCGGAATGACGGAGTCGTGCATCGCGGGAACGTCGCTTTTTTCCCACGATCATGACCTCTCCCGGCCCGAGTTGCTGAAATCCTGTGGTCAGGCGAACAGCGACACTGAAATCCGCATCGTCGATGCGGATCGCAAGCCGCTTCCCATCGGCGCAACGGGCGAAATCGCCCTCAAATCACCCTGCATCATGAAAGGCTATTACAAACGCCCCAGGGAAACCGCAGAAGTTCTGGTGGATGGCTGGTACTATACTGGCGACGCCGGTTACATCACCGAGGACGGCTATCTGTTTATCTGTGACCGTCTAAAAGACATGATCATCTCGGGCGGCGAGAATATTTACCCCGCTGAAATCGAACAAGTCCTGGCACGGCATCCTGACATCCTGGAAGCAGGCGTCATTGGCGTCCCGTCGCAAAAGTGGGGCGAAGAGACCAAGGCCTGTGTGGCCCTGCGGCCGGGCAAAACGGTGACGGAAGAGGAAATAATAGCCTTTTGCCGACAATATCTCGCCGGCTTCAAGTGTCCAAAATCCGTTGATTTCATGGAGATCCTGCCCCGCAATGCCACGGGCAAGATTCTCAAGCGGCAATTGCGCGAACGGTACTGGAAAAAGGAAACCCGGCAGGTAAGTTAACCATGACATGCCACAGGCGTGTCCTTCAGAGCCTAAAATGCGGCTTTCACATGAAAGCTGGAAGACGTACAGACAGCCTGTCTTTTAAGCAGTGCCGCGTCTGTTAAAACATCTTGGCTGCCTCGCAGAGCAGCCGAACGTTTCGCGACTATCTCATTGAAAAATAATTCTTTTCCGATTTTTTGATCGCATCCGCGACGATGCCAAATAACGTCGGAACAAATTTAATTCACTGATTGAAATTCGCGAAAATGTCCCTATAGTTTTTATGACAATATCAGCCGCAAGACATCGTCAGGCGGGCTGTATTGGATCAACGCAGGAGGAAACGATGGCGCAGGCCGCCTATATTTACGATGCGATCCGCACGCCGCGGGCAAAGGGAAAACCCAACGGCGCACTCAACGAGATCAAGCCAGTCAATCTTGTCACCACGCTGCTCGACGAAATGCGCCAGCGACACGACCTTGATACATCCCGTGTTGATGACCTGATCATGGGATGTGCCAGTCCTTTGGCGGAACAGGGCAGTGTCCTGCCCAAAATCGCCCTTCAGAAGGCAGGGTGGAGCGAAACTGTTGCTGGCGCACAACTTAACCGTTTTTGCGCAAGCGGCCTTGATACCTTCAACATTGCTGCTGCGAAAATCGCCAGCGGCTGGGAGGATCTGGTTTGTGCTGGCGGCTATGAAAGCATGAGCCGTGTTCCCATCGATGCGGGCGGCGGCCCGATGACTGAAGACCCCGAAACGGTCATCAAAAACGGATTCGTGCCACAGGGCATCGGTGCAGACCTGATCGCGACATTGGCCGGATGGACACGGGACGATGTTGACGAACTGGCGATTCGATCACAGCAAAAAGCCGCCGCCGCCCGCGATGCCGGTCATTTTGACCGGTCCGTTATTCCGGTAAAGGACGAAAACGGGTTTGTCGTGCTTGAGCGTGACGATTTCATCAAGCCAAACACCGATATGCAGACTCTCGCCTCGCTCACGCCCAGTTTCGAGAAAATGGGCAAGGGCGGCTATGACAAAATCGCGCTGATGAAATATCCCGATGTCGAGCAGATCCATCATGTTCATACGCCGGGCAATTCAAGCGGCATCGTGGATGGTGCATCGCTGGTTATGCTCGGCAACGAACAGGCGGGCAAGGATCTGGGGCTGACCCCGCGTGGACGCGTCGTTTCGGTCGCACTGACCTCTACCGAACCGACCATCATGCTCATTGGTCCCGGGCCCGCCTCAAAAAAGGCGCTCGCGAAGGCCGGACTGACAATGGATGACATCGACCTTGTCGAAATCAACGAAGCCTTTGCCTCTGTGGTGCTCAGGCTTCAGCGCGACCTTGATGTTCCGGATGAAAAACTGAACGTCGTGGGCGGGGCCATTGCACTTGGTCATCCGTTAGGTGCCACCGGCGGCATGCTGGTTTCCACCATGCTTGACGAACTGGAACGCCGCAATCTCAAGCGCGCGCTGATCTGCATGTGCGTTGGCGGCGGCATGGGCATTGCTTCTATTATCGAAAGGGTTTGATCGTGGGTTTCGTTTACGAGAAAGACACAGCCGGCATCGTGACCGTGACGATGGACATGGATGGTCAATCGGCAAACACAATGGGTGCTGCATATCTGGTTTTGATGCGCGACACGCTTGCCCGGCTTGAAAAGGAAGAAGGTCTTGCCGGCGTTATTTTTGCTTCGGCCAAAAAGACCTTTTTTGCCGGTGGCGATCTGGAGGAAATCCTGGCGGTCGAAACTGTCGATATGCACTATCTGGATTTTCTGAACGAAAACAAAAGCATGTTCCGCAGGCTAGAGCAGCTTCCGGTTCCCGTCGTCGCCGCAATCAACGGCGCGGCAATGGGGGGCGGATATGAATTATGCCTGGGCTGCAACTGGCGCATCGCCTCGCCGGAGGCAAGTGTTGCCCTGCCTGAAGTGACACTGGGGCTTCTGCCAGCGGCAGGCGGCATTGTCCGCACCGTTGCGCTGCTTGGCCTTGAAAAGGCCCTGCCTGTGCTTCTCGAAGGCCGAACTTTCAAGGCCGGCGCGGCCCTCGATTATGGCCTTGTGGACCAGCTTGTTGACAGCCGCGATGGGTTAATTGACGCCGCCAAGGCCTGGATTTTGGAAAATCCGCAGGAACATACCCAACCCTGGGACAAAAAGGGCTTTAAATATCCGGGTGGCCAGCCGCTAGATATGAACATCCGGATGACGGCAACCCTGTCCTCGGCAATGCTGATCAATAAAACCCGCGGGCAATTGCCCGCGCCGGAAAAAATCCTGGATATTGCCGTCAACTCGATGCGAATGGGCTTTGATGCGGCCCTGTCGGCGGAATCACGCGGATTTTGCAGCCTCGTAACAACACCACATGCCAAGGCGGCCATCTCCACATTTTTCCTGGGGATGCAAGACATCAAAAATGGCCGCTATCGGGCGCCCGGTGCGCACTGGAAGGCGGAAAGCGCCGCTGTTCTGGGCGCGGGAATGATGGGGGCAGGCATCTCCTGGGCACATGCACGTTCAAAATTGCCCACACATCTCAAGGATACGGAACTGGCCAATGCCAACAAAGGAAAGGCCTATTCCGAAAATCTGTGTGATGCGCAAATCAAACGCGGTCGCATGGATGAAGCCGCGAAAGAGGCGCTTCTTGGCTTCATCAAACCTACTGAAACAAATGACTTCGACAAGGTCGATATCCTTGTTGAGGCCGTTTTCGAGGACATATCCCTAAAGGAAAAGGTCATTGGCGAGACATTCGGCCTGGTTTCCGAAACCGGCGTTTATGGCTCTAACACATCGACCTTGCCAATCAGCATTCTGGCAGAAAGCTGCCCCGAGCCGGAGCGCTTCATCGGTATTCATTTCTTCTCGCCAGTTGACAAGATGCAGCTTGTCGAACTCATCAATGGTGAAAAGACGTCGCCGGAAACAACACGCAAGGCTTACGATTACTGCGTGCAGATCGGCAAGATTCCGATTGTGGTCAATGACAGTCGCGGTTTTTTCACCAGTCGCGTTTTCAGCACCTTCCTGGACGAAGCACAGCTTCTCCTGTGCGACGGCCTTTCGCCAGCAGCGGTCGAGCGCGCCGCATGGAAGGTTGGCATGCCCGCAGGCCCCTTTGCGGTCTTCGATGAAGTCACCCTGACATTGATCAAAAAAGTGGATGACACGCATCTTGATCTGGACAGGCGGCTGGGTGTTACAGACGGTTTCCCTGCCAAAAATCTTGGTACCAAGACAGTTTGTTACGGTCTGATCGAACAGGGCCGTACTGGCCGGAAGGCCGGTGCCGGTTTCTACGACTACCACGCAGATGGCAGTAAAACGCTGTGGAAAGGCCTGTCGCAGTTTTCAACGGGAAATCGTCAGCTTTCCATAAAAGATGCCGAAGACCGCCTGCTCTATCGGCAGGCGATTGAAACGCTCCGCTGCTTTGACGAAGGCGTTCTGAATTCCGAGGTCGAAGCTAATATCGGCTCGATTTTCGGCATCGGCTTCCCGGCCTGGACGGGCGGTGCCTTGCAGTACATCCGTTTTGTTGGCATCGACGCCTTTGAAAAACGCGCCGCCGAACTTGCCGAAGAATATGGCGAACGTTTCGAGGTCAAACCTTCTGCCCTGGAAAAAATGCGCAAACCGGCCCGTAAAAACGCCGCTTAAGCAATCTGCACTAAAACACGGCTGCTGCAACGGCGGCAGCCGTCATGAACAGACGACCGCAGGTCGCCATCGGGAGAAAACAATGCCGATACCCTACACACGTACAATCTATGAAGCGGAACACCAGAATTTCCGCGAAACCGTCCGTCGCTTTCTGGCCGATACGGCCGTGCCCCGCCTGGAGAAATGGCGCGCCCAGGGCCATATGGATCGCGATTTCTGGAAGCTCTGCGGCGAGCTTGGAATTCTTTGCCCCTCCGTGCCTGAAAACTATGGCGGCGTTGACGCAAACTATCTTTACAATGCCATCATATCCGAGGAAATGGGCTATAGCTCCTATCTTCCCGGTGTGGCAGTTCATTCTGATGTCAATGTCACCTATCTTCTTCATCATGGCACCGAGGCACAAAAAGAGCGATGGCTGCCCGGCATGGTATCGGGTGATGTCATTACCTCCATCGGCATGACCGAACCGGGCACAGGGTCTGATCTTCGGGGTATTCGCACAACAGCCATGCGCGACGGGGACAGCTACATTGTTAATGGTGCAAAGCTTTATATCACCAATGGCTATCAGGCCGATCTCATCTTGCTGGTGGTGAAAACCAATCCGGATGCTGGCAGCAAAAGTTTGAGCATCCTGCTGGTCGAAGGCAACACACCCGGCCTCATCGTCGGCAAGCCGCTTAAAAAGGCGGGCCTTGACCTGTCGGACACAATGGAGCTGACCTTTGATAATATGCGTGTCCCGGCAGAAAACCTTCTTGGCGAGGAAGGGGCGGCCCTGCATTACATGATGGCGGAACTGCCGCGCGAACGGATCTCCATTGCGGTGGCCTCGCAGGCCCAGGCGCAGCGGGCCTTCGATCTGGCCGTTTCCTTTACCAAGGACAGAAAGGCGTTCGGTACCACTGTTTTTGATCTGCAAAATACGCGCTTTAAGCTCGCCGAATGCCAAACCGATCTTCAGGTTGGCTGGGCCCATCTCGATTGGGCACTGGCGCGGCATGTGCGCGGCGAGCTGACCACGGCAGAGGCCTGTGCGGCAAAACTTTATCATACAAACCTTCTCGACCGCGTTGCCGATGTCGCGCTCCAGCTTCACGGCGGGGCGGGCTACATGTCGGAATATGAAATTTCCCACATTTGGCGTGATGCCCGTATTCAAAGAATTTATGGCGGCACCGACGAGATCATGAAAGATGTCGTTGCCCGCAGCATTTAAACCACAAGCAGGAGGGAAGCATCATGACGGAACCCCTTGTGAAATTTGAAATGGATGCAGATGTTGCCATATTGACACTTAACGATCCGGCAAGTCGCAATGCCATTTCTGCCGATATGGGCGAACAACTGCATGCCGCCTTGAAAACCGCATCCGGCTCGGCAAAGGTGATTGTACTTTGCGGGCATGAAAAGGCCTTCTGTTCGGGCGGTAACTTTTCATCCGATCTGGTCAAAAATGCTGGCGAGATTGATGCAGGCAAGCCATTGGAAGATATTTTAAATCCGCTTTTTCTGACCATCCGGAATCTTCCTGTTCCGCTTGTCACCGCGGTGCGCGGTGCAGCGGCGGGTATTGGTGTTTCGCTTGCGCTTGTCGGCGATATTATCGTTGCAGGCGAAAGTGCCTTCTTTTTCCTTCCCTTCCGGCATGTCGGCCTGGTGCCGGATGGCGGTGCCCCGTGGTTGATCAGCAGGGCGGTGGGTCGTGTACGTGCACTTGAAATGATTCTTCTGGCCGAAAGAATTTCCGCCAGCAACGCATATGACTGGGGGCTGATCACCCGGTGTGTGCCCGATGATGCCGTCAAAGATCGCGCAATGGAACTGGCCCGAAACATTGCATCGGGCCCCACCAACGCGATTGCGCTGGCCCGAAAGGCCGTATGGGCGGCGCAAAGCAGTGATTTTGAAACAGAGCTGATGCTGGAACGAAACCTTCAGCGCGAGGCGGGCGACCACCCGAATTTTGTCGAGGGTGTTAAGGCATTTCGTGAAAAAAGACCGCCGGTTTTTGTCTGACGACAATCCGCTTAAGGCGCGACGGTGGTTTCACCAGCTATCGTCGTGCCTTCCGGCGTTTCCAGGCAGGCAAGGGTCTCGGACGACGGCGGGGTCGTGATCATGCCAACAACCGTATCCGCCAGATTTTCCTGCGCATAGGGCGTGCCCCAAAGATTCTTCATGGCGCGCGGGTCGTTGCGCGCTGCTTCACGCGCGGAGCCGGTCGTAACGACATAGATGAATGCCAGCATCAGCCGCTGGCGTAACAATGCCGGTGCAATATCCGGTACCATGCGCCTGATATGGGCAAAACACCGGCGAACTCCGGAATCATAGCCCTGCATAACGGTAAAAATGCGCTCGCGATGGTTCAGCAGCAACATGATCACAAACCGGAAGGAATATTCGTCCATCTCGGAGTTTTTGAGATCAATCACCGGCACCTGTATCAGAATTTTCACGACATCCCGGATCGAATTGGGTCCGCCGCTGGCTTCCAGGGCGTCAAGTTTCTGATTGTGAAGCTTGTCGAGCAAACTTGCGACATCATGAATTAACTCGGAAATCAGGCTGTCTTGCGAACTGAAATAATAATTGACCGACCCCACATTCTTTTGCCCTGCCGCGCGGGAAATCTCGCGCGCCGAAACACCGTCGAGACCATTTAACGCATAAAGCTTTAGTGCTGTCCGCTTGATTTCCTCTCGCGTCCGCTCTCCGCGCGCATATTTCGGCGTACCCGCTGCCTTATGAAGCCCCATGTCTCGCACATCTCATTTTTACACGGGTGCGGCAAACTCCGCGCCCAGGCCGGCTTGTTTCAGGTCCCCGTCACCGCATATCGCAAAGACGGCCCGCTTTTTTATAAGAGGCGAAAATGATCTCGCGGTCATTCCGCCCAACATCCTTCATGTTAGCAGACGCCGACATCATTTTGCCCAAACATTGCTGAAATCCGGGGATTAAGTAGTTCATGTCAATATAAGGGTCAAGCTTCTCGCCAAAACAGCCAGATATTACCTTGTCCTCTTGGCACAATCATTTCCCGCCTGACAGGAAGTATCTTTTGTTCATCCCCGGCCCGAAAACCCAAGGACCACCGGAATTTACATCAAACTTTGGCGCGTTGTGCCTTTCGGCTGTTTTTCGCATTAAAATAGGTCGTGCATCCTGTTTTTATCAAAGGCTCTGTCTTGCTACGGCCTTCCACTTCTAGCCTCGCCGACAAACAGAAAGCCGTATCTCTACCGTGACAGGCTTGCCAAAAGAAAGACTTCAATGGAAAATTATTATAAAACAATAACTTAATTTTTATTCTAGTGCATGTTTTTCTGACTTTTGAACACGGGACGATGGTGGGGCAGCCTCTTTTGCGGTCAAAAAGACCATTTGAGAATTGTTAAAATCTCTATTGAATAATCCGAATGTACGTCTTATTATTAAATCTCAGAATAAAAATAACCCAAAAAAAATGGATGGCTCAGGGAGGGCTTATGAGGCTTACAGTCGTCGATTTTCTAAAGCATCACATTCGCCATACACCAAATGCGACCGCAACTTGTGATGCAGGCACCAGACGCACATGGAAAGACCTGGGAGACCGTGTTGTCCGGCTTGCGTCAGGTTTTGTCGCAGCGGGCCTCGAACCGGGCAAGCGCATCGGCATCCTGGCAACAAATGCCGATTATTATTACGAGGCCCTGCTGGCAGCCTGGTGGGTCGGCGGGGTTATAAATCCCGTCAATACGCGTTGGTGCGCAGCGGAGATTGCCTATTCTCTGGATGATTCAGATACCCGCATGCTGGTCATTGACCAGAACTTTCTCGACATGCTGCCTGATATTCGCAAACTTTCAGCCTCGCTCGACACGGTTATTACTGTTCGGGAAGAAGATGCCGTTTGCGACCTGATGAGCTGCCAGTCCATGATTGAAACCTGCACGCCACATCAAAACGCGATGGGCCATCCCGATGATGTGGCGGGCATTTTCTACACCGGCGGCACCACAGGCTTCCCCAAGGGGGTAACGGTGACGCAGCAGTCGGTCCTTGCCAACACCTTTCTTAATCTGCTGGAAATGCCGGTAGCCCCCTCAGACGTCGTTCTCGCCGTCTCGCCCCTGTTTCATCTCGCGGGGATGTGCCTTGTGATCAGAGCACTTGTGCGTGGGGCAACATTGTCGTTCCTTCCGCGCTTTGACGAACAGACCGTCATCGAGACGATAGAACGGGACGCTGTGACATATACCCTGCTGGTCCCGGTGATGATGCAGCGGTTGCTTGATGCCTCAGACAATCTTGCCACCCGCTTGCGCTCGCTTCGTTTTATTCAGTATGGTGCATCCCCGATCAACGAGACACTGCTTCGTCGCCTGATAAAGGAGCTGCCCCAAGTATCCCTGGCACAGGGTTATGGCATGACGGAAACAACCGGGCCTTATACCGTTCTTCCGGCCGACATCCATCGCGATCCTGACGGTCCGCATGCTGCAAGATTGCGTTCGGCGGGGGGTCCGACACCGGGCGTTGAAATCAGGGTTATCAAAGATGATAACAGTCCTGCTGCCATCGGCGAAGTCGGCGAGATCATATGTCGAGGACCGATTGTCATGGAGGGATACTGGAACAAGCCCGATCAGACAGCCGACGCTTTGCGGGGCGGATGGCTGCATTCCGGGGATGCGGGTTTTCTCGATGAAGATGGCTTT
Organism: Thalassospira profundimaris; assembly: GCF_003326755.1. Classification (GTDB taxonomy): domain Bacteria; phylum Pseudomonadota; class Alphaproteobacteria; order Rhodospirillales; family Thalassospiraceae; genus Thalassospira; species Thalassospira profundimaris_B. The sequence continues at coordinate 33,069 of NZ_JPWH01000036.1, forward strand.
CTGTTCCTTGTCGATCGCGTCAAGGACATGATCGTCTCGGGCGGTGAAAACGTCTATTCGGCCGAAGTGGAAAACGCATTAACAAAGCATCCTGATATTGCCATTTGTGCCGTCATCGGTATCCCAAGTGAACGCTGGGGCGAACAGGTTCATGCAGTCGTTGTGACAAAGCCTGACGTCACGCTTACCGTCGAAGATCTACGAAACCATTGTAAAACCCTGATCGCCGGTTACAAATGCCCGGTATCAGCGGAATTCGTGTCCGAGCTCCCCTATACCGCGGCAGGAAAAATCCAAAAAAACGTTCTTCGGGAGCGTTACTGGAAGGGCCAGAACCGCAGCGTTTCCTGACCGTCTCTTGATGTGGATGGACGCCTTTTACCTGGCGCATTCTTTCCTTCTGCACGGAAAGAATTACGGTGCCTGGCCGCGTCCAGGGCAAAATTCTTGGTGTCGCGGCGCAGAAGAATACACCGGCCCGAAGGGGGCGGAAGGGGGCTGTGTGGTGGTTCACATTCCCTTAAAAGCGGCTATTGGCCTGCCTGCGATGCCTTGTCAGACACAACACCAAACGCGAACCAAATAGTGTTTTTATGAACGGGCGGGAGTCTGGAGGTTTCCGTCAAAGAGAAACAGCAAACATAAAAACAAAGTATAAACGCGTCGTCCTTCTGGAGGCGACGGTTGGCATAAATCGCCTTTATCTGTCGGGACCGTTTCGCGAAAAGGGGCTGTCCTTTATCGTCTCGACCCCGGCATTGGTCGCGCCAATACCCCATAAAGGTCGCGCAACAGGCGACGCGGCTAGATTATTTTCAGTTGAGACTAAAGCAGTTTTGTCGGCAGCGCGGCATGGTTCTCAGGCTTCAACACTGCAAAATATCGCCATGCACAAACCCTTCGGGCCGCTGTATCCTTCTTTCTATACAGGAAAGAAGGATGCAGCCATTTCCGGCGATCCCGGCCCCTGCTGTCTGTTTTGGCGCGTCAGATTTCGGCCTGGGTTTCGGGCATTGTGACGACGAGGCCGTCCATCGCATCGGTGATGCGGATCTGGCAGGACAGGCGCGAAAGCCGCGCATCGGGCGCGCTGGCAAATTCCAGCATCTCCTGTTCCATGTCGCTGGCGGGCGGCAGTTTTTCCACCCAGGCCGGGTCAATATAGACATGGCAGGTCGAACAGCTGC
>NZ_JPWH01000037.1 GCF_003326755.1 Thalassospira profundimaris
TGGTGACAAAAAAGGTCTATATCGAGCGTCCAGCACCCCCTCCGCCGCCGCCGCCAGCTCCGGTCGCGCAACCGGCTCCGCCACCAAAACCGGACCCCTACCGGCTGGCTCTTGAAGCCGCCTGGGCGCAAGCCGTGCCTGCCAACTGGCAGGTCGCGGGTTACAGCCAGCCCCCGGCCGCCCCGGGCAGCCCTGCACAGCGGGTTTCACTCACCCCCGGACTGGGCATTACACCGCAGCAAGACGACACCTTGACGGTTTTTGTGCCTGACATGGAGCTGTCCAAAACCGGGAACGGTGCCGGTAACACACACGCCCCCGCCGGTCACACGACAACAGGTGGAAACGCCTCACTCACGGGTCCTTCTTCCCTGCCGTCCTCACCGGGACAGGCGGTTGCCCCTGACGGGCTGGTGCCGGTCGGCAGCAATCGCGGCGCACCGAACGTAAGTGCCCCGGATGCGCCAGGCGCATCGCCCCGGCTTGAGCCGGGGATGGGGACGACAGGAGAACAGGCTCCGACCGTACAGGCCGGGGACATACCCAATGCGTCTGATCAGCCAGGCGGCATTCCCGGCCAGCCCGGGCAGGCTGGCCAGACCCCGGCCAACCCTGCAAATGGGGGCGCTGCAACGGTAAACGGCACAAATTCGCCAACCGCCAACGGTCTACCAACCGCCGGTACCGCGAGCCCATCCGCGACAGCCGGTTCTGGTCGCTCGCCAGCATCGGCGACCAACAGTAACGGTGTTTCTGCGGGGGCAGACAGCGCAAACAGCTCTACCGCTAACAGCAACCTTGCCGTGCCTGATCTTTCCAAAATGGATGAAGCCGCAAGCCCGGAACATATCCTCGATGCCAAAAAGATGGAGATCGAGGGCGATTATGAAGGCCCGCGCCGCACGTCGAGCCTGCCGGTCGATAACTCGCGTATTTTGACCGCCGACCGTTACATCCCGGTCCAGCTTGAAACCGGGATCAACAGCCAGGTGGGTGGTGAAGATACCGGCACGGTCGTCGTTCAAACCACCCGCGATGTTTTTGGCTATCACAGCCGTCTGGCGCTGCTGCCCAAAGGCTCGCGCCTGATCTGCAACTACATGCCGCCCGAGGATATGGGCAGTTCACGTCTCGCCATGCAATGCGAACGGGTCCTGATTGCCGGGCACCGTGCCGAAATCCGCAATATCAAATCGCTGGTTGCCAATGCGCAAGGCCAGTTGGGGGCATCGGGCGAAGTGGACCGGCGCTTTATGGAACGCTATGGCAATGCCTTCCTTCTGACCGGCATATCGACAGCGGTGCGCTATGCCGCTGCCTCGACCAAATCCGAAAGCAATGACGGCCAGGTCGCCACAGCCGCCTCGGAAAAAGCCGCCGAGGAACTGTCCAACAAGTTTGGCGAGATCACCGCCAACATCCTCGAAGAAACCCTCTCGCTCAAACCCATCATCACCATTCCCCAGGGGACGCGGTTTCAAATCCGCCCCTCGATGGACTGGTATATCGCCAAGGTGGAGTAGGTCATGGAGAATTCCCCCATGAAATCAATTGATCAGCAGGTAAAGGATCAGGAGAAAAACGGCAAAACCGGCAATAATCCTGATCAGAAACGACTCCATAATGATCGCAAACAGGAATTGCCGAAACATCCAGATGCAGATGGCAAGGATCATCAATACGACGATCGCGCCCGTGAGGTGATCCTGGTCGGCGCTAAATATCCAGTTCAGGACGGCGGGAATAATACCTTCCCGATTATCAGAACCCATTTTACCTCCCTGTCGTTTCGGGTCGGAACCCTGATGTGTCTGCTGCTGCTGACACTCTATACGCTGGGCATGCCAACGCCAGGATTTACCAGCCCGGGACGTTATCTGCTTCTCGCGCTGGAAATCAAGACAGTTGCCTTTTACTGGCTGATTGTCGCTATTCCGCTTTATCTGGCCTTCAGATGTGGCTGGCTAAAGCCCAACGCGGCATTTTACGAAACAATGGCCGACCGTCTTTTTACCATCTGCGCCACCATTCGCATGGTCTGCGTGCTGGTCGCCCTTGCCTGGCAAATCCCCGAAATCCCGCTGGTCGATCCCGATCCCTTTGTGCTGCTGCCCTCCTGGGATCGCATCGCATTCCTGCTTACCGCAACCGGCAGCTTTGCCGCCGTGGCAGACATGTGCGCAACAGCACAGATCCTTCACGCCCGGGAGATTGCGTCAAACAGGGCGGCCTGTCCCTCACCCCTTGCAAAAGCGGAGTAAGTCATGAAACCCATTTTGCCTGTTTTGTTATTCGTCTGCGCCGGGCTGGCCACAACCAGCCTGCCTGCTTCCGCCCAAAGCCCCGATGAAGATCTTGCGGCCGCGCGAGCTGCGGTAACGCAAACCCCGTCGGGCTCAAACGGGGATGTATCGAGTGATGATCCCGACATGGCCGCAATGGTCAAAAAGGTCAAAATCATCACGCGCAGCAAAAGTGCCACCGAACTTCCGGAAAACACCCCGATTGCCCTTGATCTCGGTCTGGTCGATGTGCCCGGGGCCGATAACAAGCTGACCGAAGGGGTCACCGCCAAAGCCTATGCCCGCTATGTGAAAGTCGAAGAACAGAAAGTCGGCCAGCTTGTGCTGTCGGGTGTTGAAAAGGATGGCCGGGCCGAGGCGCTGAATTCCGATGATTTTGTCGCCCAGTTTGCCCTCGAAGATGATCCGCGTCTTGATCCTGAAGCGCCCATCACGATTGAAGGCGATCAGAGCGAACTGATTGCCGCGCTTAAGCGCCTGGCTGTGGCCGGAGATGATGAAACGGCAAGTAAAAAGGAAGTCGAGGAAGCCGGGGTCGGCGCTTCGGACGGCGCGGTTGCCTCCAATGCCGCCAGCAACCCGGATGCCGGGTCCTACACCACCCCGGGCGCACTGGAGCTGGATAATACCCCGCAAACCTCCACCCGCATCACGGCGGAGGGCTGCAAGATGCGCATCGATCTCGATCAGCTCCAGGCGATCCAGCAAACCCGCATGGCCACCACAACGGACGGCGAGACCTCCTACGGCACCTGTGCTGATGGTGAAGAACGCTACAAGATCAATAAAAGCTATAGTGCCTGTTCCTACATCGAGGATCTGGACGCTCGCACGGCAACAGCCTCCTTCATCTATTATTACACCGATGGTTCGGGCAATCGCGTCGAACATGGCGCGTGCCAGCCCGATCCCGAAGCCCGCTTTGACATTGTTGAAGACAGCGAAGCCTGCCGCGTCACGCTCGATTACGATGCCGGTAACGTCATCACCAATGCCAAGCTGGTTTACACCAACCAGAATGGCCGCAAGGTCGAAGTCCGCGATTGCAGCCCGTCTGAACAAATCGCCCCGGCCCCGATGACGGCAACGGCTGAAGGCTGCGACATTCGCGATGATTTTGACGCCGGTGTTTCCTATCAGCGCCACAAATATGTCTATGAACTGAACGGCGTTTCCTACAGCACCGCCTGCACCGATAGCGGTACCGAATACAAACACCAAACCATCTATAAATCCGATAGCGGCGATTATGTCTGCACGCCGCTGATCAACAGCAAAGACAAATCCGTCACCCTGCAAAGCCGGGTGCGTATCCTGGTGAATGGCCTCGAACAGTTCCGCACCGCCTGCACGCCGGATACCACCAGCATGGAGGTGATGGCCACCACCGAAGGCTGCGAGGATCCGGCCTATTGGACGCACAGCATGAGTGCGGGCCAAAGCTATGGCAGCGAGCGGTATTATTACTTCTATGATGACAAACAGGAATTCATCACCGACTGTCAGAAAAGCGATCAGGTTTATACCCATCAGATCGAGATTACCGGCTGGCAGCCCCATGATGACCAGCTTTTTGCCTATGCGCTCTCTACCGTCTATATCGATGGCACGCCTCAGGGACGCTATAACATCAAGACCAGTGAAGTGCTGCCCGGAACGGCCCAAACGCCCTATACCTATGACGGCGAAAGCACCGCGCCGACCAGCGAGATCAGTTATGAAGACTGCACCAAATTCCAGGGGCAAAATCTGGTCAAAAACTATACCCGGCCAGATGGCACCAAATACAGTCTGGTCGCCGGTGAAGCCGATCCGGTCAGTCTCGGGGATGTCTGTTCAGTCCAGATCACCTGGGGACCGGATTATCACGATCAGTTCGAGAACTCGCCGCGGAATTACAAAGTCGTCAACAAATGCGGCGGCTATACTTTCATGGACTGGTCAGAAAATCGCGGAAGTTTTCGTGCCACAGACTACTACCATTGCTCCTGGACACTGGCAGACGGCACCAAAACCATCGTCCGCGACGATGGCCAGACCATAGGCGAACCTCAAACCAATAGCTGTCGCAGTGCGCCCAGACAGTTCATCCGCACCGAACCGGATAACCCTGACTTTGTCCGTGGCATAAGCTGGTACGGCGGGTGGAGCTATCCCACGCTGACCGCCATTGAGAAAAACAATTGTGCCGTGACCTGGGGGTGGCAGTAATGAACGCCATCAACCCGCTTTACAAAAACATCATGGCCCCGCTGGCCCGGTACTATGATGATCCCAAAACCGTCGAAGTGCGGCTTAACCGCCCGGGCGAGATTATTGTGGACCGGCGCGGCGAAGGCAAAAGGCGTATTGTCGATACCGATCTAAGCCTGGCCCGGATCGAGCGGATCTGTCGCAGTCTTGGCAACCAGCGCGGCCTGCCCTTTGACGGCGATACCCATCCCATTCTCTCGACCGCGCTGGAGGAAGGCCATCGCTTTGAATGCCTGGTCGGGCCCTCGGTCCGCACCGGGCTAAGCCTGGCCATTCGCTGCAAACATCCCTTCACCCCGGGCTGGGACCAGATTGTCCCGCCGGCCGGGCAAAATAGCGGAACCCCGCTTGAAGAAACCCTGCCCCTGCATCGCATCGCCTGTGAAAGCGAGATCCGCGATGTGTTGACCGAGGCCATGCTGGGGGCCAAAAACATCATGATCTCGGGCGGGACCAATACCGGCAAAACCACCCTGCTCAATCTCCTGCTTTCAACTCTGGCCGATGACATTCGCGTCATTGCCCTGGAAGACACAATGGAGCTGGCGCTTGATCCCTTCTGGGATGGCAACGGGTTACTTGCCGCCCGGGAAAGTTCCGTCACCACCGGCATGGTCGATTGGCGGGTTCTGTTTGATCACGTCAATCGCATCACGCCCGACCGGGTGCTGTTTGGCGAAATTTCCACCAAAAACGCCTTTGCCGCCCTTGGCACCCTTAATGCCGGGACCACCGGTGTCACCTTCACCATCCATGCCACCAGCCCCAAACAGGCCATTCACCGCAAGTTCGATCAGAACATTGCCTGGGCGGGCATGAAGATGGACCGCATCCCGGAGTTTCTGACCGAAATGATTGATCTTGTCGTTCAAATCAAACGCGGGCCGGACGGGTTCCGCCGCATTACCGATCTCTGGCAGCCCGCCAATGACCATTACATCCTCAAAGACGGGAGGGCGGCATGAGCGCACGGCTTTATCATTTTGCCATGTTCCTCGTCACTCTGGGTATGTTGGCCGGGGTGGTGGCGGAATGGCATTTCACCGTCGGGTTTGATCCGCGCAGCCTTGAATGGTGGCAATGGCTGTATGCCGCTGCCATTCACCCCGCCGGGCTGCCCGATAACATGCAATATCCCGCCCTGATCATTCTCGGCTCCGGGATGCTGGTTTTGATTGTGCTGGCCATCTTCTCGGCCCGGGCACGCAACGATACGGTTTCAGGCAATCGCAAAGGCCGGGAACTGCATGGCTCGGCCCGCTGGGCCAAATGGAAAGACATTAAAAAATCCCGCCTGCTCACCCGCAAAGGAGTGGTGATTGGCGGCTTTCCCCGGGCCTTTGGCAAAGTGCGCGAATTGCGCCATCACGGCCCCGAACATGTCATGGCCTTCGCCCCGACCCGCAGTGGTAAAGGGGTCAGCATCATTTTGCCAACCCTGCTCTCCTGGCCGGAAAGTGCGCTGGTGCTCGACATCAAAGGCGAGAACTACGCCAAAACCGCTGGCTGGAACCGCGATCAGGGCAAAACAGTCCTGCGCTTTGATCCCAGCAATCCCAATGCTGATGAAACGGTGCGTTTTAACCCGCTCGCCGAAATCCGCATCAATACCCGGCGTGACATCGCCGATTGCCAGAACATCGCCAATATGGTGGTCGATCCCGACGGCAAGGGCATTGCCGGCAATTACTGGCGCGAGGAAGGCTGGGGCTGGCTTTCCGTCGTGCTGCTCCATGTCATTTACAAGGTGCAAAAGGAAGAAGGCCGCATCGCCAATTTTGACGATGTGAATATCTTCCTTTCAGGCATCAGCACGGTTGCCCCGCCCGACGAGGCCATTGAAGGCGACGAGGAAACGCCAGCGCCGCGTGCCTCTGGCAATGGCGATGACATGGATGCCGAAGACAACTTTGTCGCCATCCTGCAAACAATGGCGGCCTATGAGCATGGTCATCCCCATGTGAACAAGGAGGTCAAACGCGGCGCCAACAGCATGGCAATCAAGGCCCCCCAGGAACGCTCGGGCGTGCATTCCAATGCCAAAACCCAGCTCACCCTTTATGCCGATCCCATCATTGCCGAAAACACCGCTGTCAGTGATTTCCGCCTTGATGACATGATGAATGGCGAAAAACCGACCATGCTCTATCTGGTGTTCTCGCCCGCCGACAAGGACCGGCTGATCCCGCTGATCCGCATCATGATGAACCTGTTTTTACGCCGTCTGACCGAAAAGATGGAGTTTGGCGATGGTGAGCAAAAGCAGGGCTATAAACACCGGCTGTTGCTGCTGCTCGACGAGTTTCCCTCGCTGGGTAAACTCGAAGTCTTTGAAGAGGCCCTGGCCTTCATGGCCGGTTATGGCATCAAGGCCTACATCATCATCCAGAATATCGAGCAGCTTTATAAAAAATACGGCAAGGATGAATCGATCTTTGCCAACTGCCATGTCCGCATTGCCTTTACCCCCAACAAACTGCCGACCGCAGAGCTGCTGTCCAAGCTCGCGGGCAAACAGACCATTGTCCAGCGCAAGCATTCGCGCTCCGGCAAGTTCGGCACCCCGGGATCACAATCGGAAAACCTGCATGAAGTCTCGCGCGATCTTCTGACCGCCGATGAAATCATGCGCCTGCCCATGATCGATGTCGATCCTGACGGCAAGAAGAAACCCAAACCCGGCGACACCCTGATTTTTGTCGGCGGTCGCCCCCCCATCTGGGGCCGCCAGAAGCTCTATTTTCTCGATCCGGTTTTGCGCAGCCGCAGCCGGGTCCGTCCCCCCAAAATGTCACAAACCGTTTTGACCGCCACCAGCTCACAGGAGACCCCCTATGTCTGACAAATCCAAAATCCACCCTGTTGAAACCGCCAACGCCCATCTTTCGGAAAGCGATTATTTCAAGCTGGCAACCGAAGGGGTGAACCGTGCCGGTGAAGAGGGTCCGCTCCAGGTTGATCCCGATGTCGCCGACGATATGGGCGCGTTTCGCGAAACCGCCCTGTCGGATCAGGACGCGCTGGACAGCCATTTTGACGGGCTTGATCCGACCGCTGATGAAGATAGCGGCGAGGATGCTGCCTCATGAGCCTGTCGATTGAAGAAACCGAAGACATCGTAAACCGGTTTTTAAGGGACTATAATGGTAATATTCCCCTATCGGTTCGGATTGCAGAAACCCCCGAGGACCTTTATGGACCAGCCGCAAAAGATCTCGGTATCGAAGGTGGATACCACGCAGCACAGGGATTATTTACCCTTGCCGCTGTTCGTCTGCAAAGTGCCGCCCACGCCCGAAAAGTCATCCGTCATGAAATCCTGGGGCACTACGGCCTCAACACGTTTACGCCGGATGACAAACGCGATCTGCTCCATCGTGTTCTCGAAACACGACAGGAACCATCGCTAAAACCCTTCTGGGACCGGGTTGATCGCGATTACGCCGATCAGCCCGAGCTTTTCAAAGCCGAGGAAGTGTTCGCCTTCGTTGCCGAAGACGAGCGCCGTTTTACCAGCCGTGCGTGGGACAAAACCCGTGCGGTGTTTGCGCGTGCCCTGCGCAAAGCGGGCCTGATCCAAAGCCCGCTCACCCTGCCCGAACTGCGTCAAACCGCACAATCCGTTGCCACCGGCATTCGGAACGGCACGCGCTTGCAACAAACCTTCCCCGAAAATGACCAGGCTCAGTTCCGAAAGGACACGCAGATGAGCGAGAAAAAATCCTATCGCGACCAGGTGGTCGAAGAACTCCTCTCCCATATCGAAGCGGGCACCGCCCCTTTTCAAAAACCCTGGGACCCGGGCAAAGTACGACTGGGGCCGTTCAATCCGGTATCGGGGGCCAATTATCGCGGCATCAATGCCCTGTGGCTGGAACTGCGCGGCCATGAAGACCCGCGCTGGATGACATACCGCCAGGCCACCCAGCACAATGCCCAGGTGCGCAAGGGCGAAAAAGGCACCAAGATTGAATACTGGAAATGGACCGACAAACGCGCCCTGCTCGATGACGAGGGCCGACCGGTGCTTGATGATAACGGCAAAGTCAAAACCCGGGAAGTGCGCCTGGATCGTCCCCAGGTCTTTCATGCCGTGGTGTTTAATGCCGAACAGATCGACGGCCTGGCTCCGTTCATCGCGCCCAAACCCGCCTTTGAGCCCGCCGAACGGGCGGAAGAATTGCTGCGGCAAGGCGAGGTTCCCATCCGTCATGATCAGTTGGACCGCGCCTTTTACCGCCCGATGACGGATGAAATTCACCTGCCGCCGAAACGGGCCTTTCGCAGCCAATATGACTATTACGCAACCGCCCTGCACGAGCTCGGCCATGCCACCGGCCATCAAAGCCGCATGGCCCGGGAGTTCGGGCCGTTTGGCTCCGAGGTTTATGCCAAAGAAGAACTGCGCGCCGAGATTGCCAGCTACATGCTGACCACCGAACTGGGGCTGGGCCACTACCCGGAACGCCATGCCGCCTATGTCGGCAACTGGATGAAGGCCATTAAAGAAGACCGCAACTTCCTGTTTACCGCCGCCCGGGACGCCGAACAGATCCGCACCTGGGTGACGGAGCCGGGCAAGCGTGAACAGCTTAAACCGGTTTTGTCACAGGAACAGCGACAGGAAGAACGGCAGGAGGTTTCCAATATGGTCGGCAAAAACAGGATTGTGCCCGATCTGGAAGATATGCCCGCCCAGGGCGTTGCGGATCAGGTCTTTGACCGGCAAGTGGAACATACGGCGGTCAAAGTCAAAGAAGACTGGATGCTGCATGCGGCCCGTCTTGATGGTTTGCCCGATACCGAGGCCCGGGCCCTGAATGATGCAAAGAACTCTTTCCAACGCATCGATGTCTGGTGGCAATATTCTGATGATCCCGACAAAAAAGACCGGTCTTTTAACCAGGAACGGGAAACCTTCACGACGATGGCCGACCTCGCGGGCCGGTCTGCCAAACATGCCGAATTGCTCTCGGCCATGTATGACGCCCATCACGATCAGGAATATTTTAAACCACTCCGCCCGCAATGGTTCTTGCCTGAAACACAACGCACCAGTGAACTGGTCAAAAGCCTTGGTGCTGATCCGGGACAGACAATAGCCGAGCGGTTTATCGCCGAGCAAAAACAGGCGCGACAGGAAAGCCGGGCAAAAGAGCTTGCAGCACAATCCCCTGCGATCAGCCCGTCCGAAAAGCGTCAAACCTTCCTGATCGACAGCCGGTTCAAAGAAAACAAACGCTTTGAGACACTTGATGCGGCTGTGCGTGAATTTGCCGCACATTACGATGATACAAACTCGACCCTTGAAACCACCATCAATGGGGAACAGCGTCTTCTTATCGGAAATAGCTGGTACAATGACGGCTCAAATCACCGCTATACTTATATAACGCCGGAACTTAAAGCTCACCATAAAGCCCATTTTGCGGCAAAAAAACAGGGACCAGTTCCCCAGGAAATCATCACCGCCTCTGAAAAATCCATTGCGGCCAAACTGGCTCCCAAAATCACCCGATCTGAACAGGTTCAGGTTACAGACCAGGTTGCAGAAACCAAGCAGCCTGCTTCAAGCAAACGCCATTACCTCAATGTCCCCTATAGCGAGAAGAACGAGGCCAAGGCGCTGGGAGCCAAATGGGACCGACGGGCGAAATCCTGGTATGTGCGCGATGATGCCGATCTCAAACCCTTTGCCCGCTGGAACGAGCCCGCTGTCGCAAAACCGCAATCTCGCATACGCCCGGAAGAAGAATTTGCGCTGGCCTGCCGTGAAAACGGTCTGGTGATTGACGGCCTGCCGACAATGGATGGCAAATGGCACCGGGTATCGGTGGAAAGCGACCGCAAGGGTCAGAAAAGTGGCTCCTATCGCGGCTTTATCGAGGGCATTCCGGCGGGCAATATCGTCAATTACAAATCCGGGAACGAGCCTGTGAAGTGGGTCAGTTCGGCAGCCGAGCGCAACCCCGCCGAGATTGAACGCAGCAAGGCCGAGGCGGCTGCCCGCAAGGCGCAAATGGAAGAAAACCTCAAGGCGCAATACAAGCAGGTGGCCAAACGCGCCTATGCAATGGTTCAGGGAGCCGATACGGCCAGCAGTGATCACGTCTATCTGCAACGCAAGCAGGTGAGTGGTGAAACGCTGAAAGAAGACATTCACAACAATCTGCTGATGCCGATGACAAATGCCAAAGGCTTCATCGAGAATGTCCAGGTCATCACGCCGGATGGCAGCAAACGGTTCCTCAAGGATGGCCGCAAAACCGGGCTGATGCACATGATCCCGGGCAGCAAGAAAGGCCCGATCCTGATTGCCGAAGGATTTGCCACCGGCAAAAGCCTCAATATGGCAACCGGCTATCAAACCGCGATTGCGATGGATAGTGGCAATCTCGCCCCGGTCGCCGAAACCCTGCAAAAAGCCTTCCCCGACCGGCCTTTGATCATCGCCGCCGATGATGATCATGGGGTTGAAGCCAAACAGGGCGTTAATCCCGGCATCAAGGGGGCCGAACGGGCCGCCGCCCGGGTGGAAGGGGCTGTTATTAGGCCCAACCTCTCCCCGGCGGAAAAACAGGCGGGCCTGACAGATTATAACGATCTGCATGTCGCACGCGGCATCGACAGCCTGGCCAAGACCGTCAAGCAGCAAATCAAAGAGCTGGGGTTGACGCAAAAGGTGCAAAAGGCCCGAACCCTGCCTGCGCCGAAACAGCAACAGCGTTCGCAACGCCAGCAAGTGGCGATTTAACCCTCTGCCGGTGGCTCTTTGAAAAGGCCACCGGCATCTTTAGCGAGCATTTAATAAAGGATCATAATGATGTCGAAACCCTCTCCCGAGGCCATTTTCCAGGCGCGTGCCCGGCTTGACGAAGCACAGGATGTTTTCTGCGAAGATTGCGGCCCGGCCCTGATTTTTGCCCTGCAATCCGGCGAAACAACCCTGTCGCTTGATATGCCCACGCTGCTGCAATGTCTCTATGTCGCTGAACAGAAAACCCTGATACCGAGACTGGGCGCAGACTGGTGGAACAGCGTAATCGTTCATTACAATATGGGATCGGCGCTGCGGGATTTTATAAACGACCAGCCACACCATTCTTGCTGCAACGTGGAAAACTGCCCAGTTCCGGGACAAGCGAGAGTTACCGGATTTTGTAACGAGAAAAGTCATGGCAACAAATAACCGACGCCTGTTGGTGACATTGCCTGAGGCGGAAAGCCAACGCCTTGATCAGCTGGCCGATCAACTCCGGTTAAGCCGCTCCGAACTGCTGCGCCGTCTTCTGATGAACAGCAAACTGCCCGATCAGCGCACATTTGAAGCCTCCCAGGCCATACTTGACCTTCTCAAGGTCAATGCCGACCAGGCCCGTCTCGGCAATCTCTTTAAACTCGCCCTTGATGAACCGCTAAGTGCCGATCTTCTGGCCAAGTTTGATCAGCTGATCAGTGACATTACCGCCACCCAGAATGCGCTCAAGGATCTGGTGCGCGAGATTGACAGCTCCCTGCATCATAAAGCGTCATGATCGCCAAGAAGATCCCCAAAAACGCCCATATCGCCGATAACTACAAGGAACTGGCCCATTATATTGCGGCGGCCAAAGAGGCCGGCGAAAAGCTCGACCGTTTCTGGATTGCCAATTGCGGTGCAGGCGAAAGCAAAGAAGATCTGGATCTTGCCCTGGTCGAGATTGAAGCGGTGCGCCGGCTCAAACCCGATGTCAAAGACAAGTCCTATCACATGATTGTCTCGTTCCGCCCAGGCGAGAAAGACCGGCTGTCCGATCAGGATTTAAAAGACATTGCCGAAACCTATGCCGGGGCGCTGGGTTTTGGCGGCCATCAATATGTTGCGGGCACCCATATCAATACCGACAATTTTCATATGCACATCGCCTTTAACCGGGTGCATCCGGAAACCCTCCAGCTCGTTACCCCCTATCGCGATTTTAAAATCCTCGACCGGGTCTCGCGCCAGCTTGAAAAGAAATATGGCCTGTTTGTTGATAACGGCATGGCACAACGCAAAGACAATAGTGCCAAGCTCTCCCCTTCCGCCCGAGATTATGAATCCCAGACCTGGCAGGAGAGCTTTCAAACCCATGTGCTTGGCCATCGTGATGCCATTCTGAAACAAACGACAGAAGCAAAAAACTGGCCGGAACTGCATGACGTTCTTGCTGAATACGACATCAGAATTAAAAAGCGCGGCAATGGTTTTGTACTGCTGGGGCCAGATGGCCAAGGCATGAAAGCATCAGCGTTGGATCGTTCCATGAGCAAAGCTGCCCTGGAAAAGAAACTCGGACAATTCAAGCCACCTATCGCTGAACAGAAAGCGACACAGGCAAAGCCATTAAGGCCCAAACGGCGCTATAAACGCCGCCCGATCCTGCGTCATCCGGCCATGCCACCACTGTGGCGCAAATATCTCGGCACGCAAAAACTGACCCCGGCCCCGCCCTCCAGTCTCGTGAGCCGGTCGCTGTCAAACTGGAAGCTGTTTCTGGTCAGTGAGGCCTATCGTGATCCGCTGGCTGCGGTGTTCCTGATCGCCCATCAGGAAATGCTGCATCTGGTCTTTGGCGAGGATCACCCCACACCGGTGACAAAACTGGCCAATCCGGCACTAAAAGCCTGGCAAGAGGCCGGTCACTGGGCCAAAGCCAAATCGCTGTCCTGGCTGTCAGAGACCCGCTCGACCGGTCGCGGCTGTCGCATGGATGACGAGGGCAACCTTCTGGTACCATTCAGGGATCGCAATGGCCATTTGCAGGCCGTGCGGCTTTATTCGCCGGAAGGCAAAAGCCTCAATATTGGCAATGAACGCGCACGCGGGCTGGTGCATCTCATTGATACCCGAAAGCAGATCGACAAAGGTCCGGTAATCTTTACCGCCGATTATGCCGATGCCGTTAAAATCCACGATGCCACACGTCGTCCGGTGATGGTTCTGGCCGATCCCAATGACATGCGACAGGTCCTGAAAGAGCATCAACGACGATACCCGGACAGCAACGCAATCATTGCCGATCCCGCCATCCCGCGCCAACCCAATGTACCGATTGTGTCGCTGCCCGATCAGGATGATGCCACCGACATTCGCCGTGCTTTTGCTCAAACCACCGATGACAAAGCCTTCATGGTCTGGGATACCTGCACCGACTGGGCTAACTCCAAAAATTCAGCATGGCTCAAAGCCACCGGCCTGCGCGGCTATGGCGTCAAGCTTACTGACAAAGGCAACATCGCCGTACCGCTGCGCGACCGCTTCGGCCGGATTGAGAATGTCATGCTGATCGACAAACAGGGCCGACAGAGCCTGGTGCAGGATACCCCTTCCGATCAGATGCTGACGCACAGGATTGATCCGCAAAGACGCGGGGATCAGGACACGCTGATCATTGCCCGGGATTATGCTGACGCGGCGGCGCTGCATCGGGCAACAAACTGCCCAGTGATGACCCCCGCCAGACCAGAGGACTGGGCCGACCTGGCCCGCCAAATGTGCGAAAAAAACAATAACGCCGAAATCATCGTGGCGCTGGGAGCGACAGAGCAGCCTGACGACGCAGAAAAAGCAACAAGGCTGGGCATGGAGATTGTGCGCCCCAAGATGGCGACTTCGTTCAAAGATTATGCTGCGCCCCACGACGGCAACAAGGCGTCACGCCTGATCGCCAGCGGCACCGCACATTACAAGTTCGATCCCGAGAAGTCAGAATCCAGTTTTGTCACCCTTCAGGATGCCAACGGCATCGAGCGCACCTTATGGGGCATTGATATTGCCCAAAGTGTAGACCAGGCCGACGCAAAACCCGGCGACTGGATCACGCTAGAAGTTGCTGAAACCAAAGAAGTCGAGGTCGAAGAAGAATATCGCGATGAAACCGGCCATATCCAAACCCGAACCATCAAAACACATCGCAATGTCTGGAAAACGCAGATAAAGGATGACCCGGCCAAAACGCCAACCATGACCGCCCTGCGTACAGAGTTAGCCCCCACAGTGGGCGATGACGCCTTGCAGGCTTGGCAGGCTTCCAAGCCCGCTGACAAACAAACCATAAAGGCGAGACCGGAACTGGGCACGGCCAAAGCGTGGGCGCAGTATCGTGTCGATAAAGACGGCAAGGTCCTGATCCCGCTGCGCGATGGCGGCAATCGTCTGGTTGCTCTCTATCAGGTTGATGCGGATGGATCAGGCGAGATGAGCACGGGGCCTGGCAGCGACAACGGGCTGCATCATGTCGTTGGTGGCAAGCTCCCGAAAAATCCCAAAGAACCGATCCTGATTGCTGATGATCTGGTGAGCGCCCTCGAACTTAACCGACTGACCGAAAAACCAGTGGTGTGGACAGTAACGACCGAGAACCTGAAGGCTGTGGCTGAAACCGTGCGGCGGTTTAATCCCAAGCATGAGATCGTTATTGCGGCGTCGGATGCTTATCCAGAAGAAATTTCAAAACCATTGAAACAAAAACCTCAAAGAACTTATCGAAATCGATAACAGTCACTGCGAAACATAATCCACACAAAAAACGCAACAGAAAAATAGGAAGGGGACAGTCACTACGCTTATTCTACGGCTAAATTGAACAATACACCTGCACAAAATATAGGCTGTCGCCACATCATTAACACCTATGTTGCCCGCTTGACCGATAATCAGAAAACGCTATAGCTCCCGAACACCTATACTTCGGAACCATCTTGCCGCTGACTTGGGCACATAACATTATAGTATGAAGCAGCAACGAATCGCGAGCAGCTGCGCCTCCAAAATTTTCAGGAATCGAATGATATTAGTCAACCTTTGCAACTCATATAGTTGAGTATTCCGATGTTTTCATGGTACGTTATGAACAAATACTAATAATGCTTGAAATACATAGAGAACAATTACAATGCCCGCATCAAAATCACAGCTTAAGATAATGTCAGATTCGAATATCAATCGAATCACAAGGCTCAAGCGGGATGCAAACGCGGAAATTTCCTGTGAAGACAACCTTAAGTTTATGCGCCGTCTACCTGACGAGTCAATGAACTTAATTGTCACTTCTCCACCTTACAATATCGGAAAGCCATACGAAAAACGAACATCCCAAGATAAGTATCTTGAGGATCAGTCAGCTTGCATAGCCGAAGCCGTCAGACTTCTTGCACACAACGGCTCGATTTGTTGGCAGGTCGGCAACCATGTCGATAACGGCCAAATTTTTCCACTAGATATTATTCTTTATCCGCTTTTCAGAAATCACGGCCTACAGCTTCGCAATCGGATCGTTTGGACTTTTGGTCACGGTTTGCATTGCCAGAGGCGATTTTCCGGACGGCATGAGACCATTCTGTGGCTCACGAAATCCGATGATTATACCTTCAATCTCGATCCCATCCGTGTACCCTCGAAATATCCAAACAAGAAGCATTTCAAGGGGCCGAACAAGGGCGAATTGTCCAGCAATCCGTTAGGTAAAAACCCATCAGATGTTTGGGACATCCCAAACGTTAAATCTAACCATGTCGAGAAGACTGACCATCCCTGCCAATTCCCCATAGGCTTGGTCGAGCGGCTGGTTCTAGCGCTGACGAATGAAGGAGAAAGCGTTCTTGATCCTTATCTGGGCGTAGGATCTTCCGCTATTGCTGCCCTAAAACACAACCGCAATGCTTATGGCTGCGATCTCAACAAGGATTACATCGATATCGCGTGGGAGCGCATTCATCAGTTGCGGGCTGGCACGCTCCGTACACGACCAATGAATAAACCTGTTTACGATCCAGAGGCGAAATAGACCGATGAAACTCGCCTATACATACGATGACCACCATAGTGCAGGCGCAGAGTGGGAGCGACGAGAGCTCAAAGAATGGCTTACTGACGTCTTTGAAGCTCCAGCCATCAAAATCGCCCCCCGCTGCACTCATGATATTCGGAAGCACGTGGAGATAGAGTGCATCAACGAAGGCTGGGGGATGGATGTTGATTTAGACCAAGGCCACCGGCTGAAAGTTTTTGCGCAGAAGGACGATCTGGCCTTCCAATTGCAGACCGGCAATATAAGCCGCGCGCCTTATGATCTGCTAAAAATGCAGTATCTATTTCACAGTCAACGAATAGAAGCGGCGGCACTGGCACTCCCGACGAAAGAGGCTGCCAAACTGATCGGTGACAATATCGCCAACGCCGAGCGTGTCATCAACGAGCTTCAGCTCTTTGACCGGGTGATTACCGTACCGATACTCGTCATCGCTTTTGAGTGAAGAAAATGATCATGACCTACGCTATCAAATTGACGCCGCGCTCCGAACGCGAAACCATGATCGAAAAGCGCGTTAATGCTTCTACCGAGTTTGGAGAACCTATCTTCGATTTCAGAAGCGGCACCTTCACCCCCAAGGTGATCTCTCTGCCGATCAACGTCCCACTCTATCGTATGGAAAACTGCCGCACATTCAGTGCGCAGCAAACAGAGATTGCGCGGAAGGGGCTAGATAAGGATTTCTTTTCTAAAGGCCAAGAACTTTCCACGGCACAGCAAGTTCAGCACGAAATTCTTGCGAAACTGGCAAAAAAAGGGGCTGAGTCAATTACGCCGATTATTTCCGTCTTGCAAGAAGATGGACAACGCGAGCCGATCTTGATCAGCAGCACCGGTGTCGTCGTTAACGGCAACCGGCGACTGAGCGCCATGCGCGAGCTTTTGCGCAAGAGCGACGGCTCTGTTGACGAACGTTTTACAAATATTCGGTGCGCAGTCTTGCCGTCTGATGTTTCGCGCGATGAGATAGACGACATCGAAGCTGATCTTCAAGCCAGACCACAGACAAAGCTCGACTATGACTGGATCGGCGATGCACGCTTGATCCGCCGTCAGGTGGGCAAGGGCAGATCCTCCAAGGAAGTGGCTGACCGCCTACGGCGCAGCAAAGCCGACATTGAGAACGTACTCCTGGCACTCGATGAGGCCGACCTTTACCTGAGCGAATGGCTTGAAAAGCCGGGTGAATATGAGCGTGTGCAGGAAGGTCAGCAGATTTTTGCCGACCTACCAAAAAGCATCGCCAGAAAGGACACCAACCTACAAAATGCTAGCCGTGCCATAGCCTGGTCGATTTACGAAAACCGCGATAAAATCAGTGGACGCGTGTACCGGCTTAATGCCGCCTTTGGAAAGCTGGCTCCCAACGTCCTTGAGCTTCTCGAAGAGGAACTCGATCTGTCTGATTATCAGAATGAGGACAACTATGACGATGATTTTGCCATCGACATCGATTCAGACGATGCAACGAAAGACTACACGGCAATAATCGAGGCACTTCGAGACGACACTGCAAAAGATGACGTACTCGACACTCTTATCGATGCGTGCGAGACGGTCCTCGAGCTCGACAAAGGTAAGAAGAACGAGCAGGCCGCACTGCGAGCGCTCTCACAGGCTAACTCAAAGATCGCAGGCATTGATGTGAGCTACGCAGGAACCAAAACCCTTCCTGCCATGCTTAAGCAAATCGAGACAATCCGAGGTACATTGGGCAAGATAGAGACCGCGATTACTGCACGACAAGCCGATGGAAAAAACCCTCAAAACCATTTAGGTGAGGGGTAATGTTGCGTGAGTGATAAGCCGATTTCAGTAGTTGTCCGCTACAATACGGATCGCAGCGGAACGTTGGCGGTTGCGCCCGATAGTTTAGAAACGCCCATCTGGTCGCGGTTGAAACTGGCCATTCGAACCAAAAAGATTGATCACACCGTCTCTGACGGCGAGATATCACTTTCATGGCCCGACACGCTGGGCGTAGTCAGGGAACTCGGTAGCAAAGCTAACCAGGTTAACTTGCACTTCCGCTTCATACCGGAAGGTATTGCGGCCGACAAACTGCGGGCGTTTGCGGCTCAGATCAAAAAGACCAGAGCGCAGCGCACTGAGCTGACAGCACAGCTGTCTCCCCAGGAGATCAAAGAGCGACTGCTGGTGCTCGGCTTCACTAAGCGCACCCTCAAACCGTTCCAACTCAGGGATATGACGCGGCTTTTAGCTTTGAGCAACGGGGCGAACTTTTCAGTGCCGGGCGCCGGAAAAACCACCGTGACTTTCGCACTTCATATGCTGACGCGCAAGCCAGGCCAGCATTTCATGGTGGTTGCGCCCAAAGCAGCCTTTCAGGCGTGGAGTGATATCGTTGCTGAGTGCATGGAAGAGGATGCGCCATATGACGGCGACGAGCCCTTCACTCTTTTGACCGGCACTGAAGATCAGACGCGCGAAGCGCTTCATTCCGGCGCAACCCGGTTTGTAATTTCCTATGACATGGCGATCCGGCAACAAGGCTTGCTTGCCACGCATTTCGCGACCACCGAAACTCATCTCGTGCTGGATGAAGCACACCGCATGAAAGCAGGTTGGAATTCACAGCGCGGCGCGTTTCTCTTACGCGTAGCCGATGATCCCGTCCGGCGCGATATTTTGACGGGAACACCGATGCCGCAAGCGGCTTCGGACATCGAATCTCAGCTCGACTTTCTCTGGCCGGGGCATGGCTATGGCCTAGAGATTTCCCGCGGCAAATCGCCTCGCGATGTTCTTGGCAATCTGTACGTCCGTACTACCAAGCAAGAGCTAGGGCTTCCCAAGGCCAAGCGGCATTTCATTGACGTGAGTATGGATGACGGTCAGCTTGCTCTCTACTCGATTGTCCGTAACGAATTCCTCCGGAATTATTCGAAACAAATTTCGCACGGTATGGGCGATGTGCAGTTTCTAAAGGCGCGCAAATCGGTCATGCGGCTTTTGCAGCTCTCCATGAATCCGATTCTTGCCCTTAGTGCGATGAGCAATGACGACATGAAGATCGACTCCGGAATCGTCGATCTCGTCTTGGAAGAAGGCCACTCATCGAAGATGCGAGCTGTCATGGATCATGCATATGCTCTGGCCAGAGAAGGCCAGAAATCGGTGATCTGGACGATCTTTACTGATACGATCCATAGCTTCGCATCATCGCTTGCTGATCTCAATCCTGTCTTTATTCATGGAGGCGTCCCGTCTGGCCTCGCAATCGATCCGGCAAGCCGTGAAGGCCGCATACGGCGGTTCCACGAGGACTCTAGCTGCTTTGTGCTGATCGCCAACCCCGCCGCCGCTGGCGAGGGAATCAGCCTGCACACGGTCTGTCACAATGCCATTTATGCCGACCGAAGCTACGTCTCGACACACTACCTACAATCAATTGATCGCATCCACCGCCTTGGGCTTCCGCCGGATCAGGAAACACATATTCATGTTTATCGGTCAAAGGCCCCGCCGGTCATCGGCAGCATAGATATGTCAGTCAGCCGCAGGCTGGTCGAGAAAATCCGCAACATGCAGATGTTGCTCAATGATCCAGACCTTCACGAGATAGCGTTCGATGAAGAGGAATCTGCCGACCCCATTGACTATGATATAGAGCTGCAAGACATCGTCGATCTCATCGCAGAGCTAGAGGGGAGGGCGGTAGACGTTCCGCCAGAAGATGAATGAGCGTCCTTATTTCAACGGAGCGCATGTTCTCCCTACCATGCTTTGAAGGACTGCGGTTGCTGCGGCGATATATGATCCGCCATCCCAACATGGAAATCTTTGAACTTCTTGACCTAATCAATCAGGTCGAAGCTGATGCGCATACGCTGGACATGGAAGCGTCCGTGCATCTCTCGTCGATTGTGGAGCCTGATTGTCCCATGGAAGGGCATGCTTTTTATCAGAGCTGCATCAAGGCCGTGCTGATCAAGCACCAGCCGATCTGGTCCAAAGCAATGCGAAGTGGTCGCAGGCGTTTTGTACGGACACTAAATCCCAATGATCAAGATGTCTTTGCGGCAGCAGGTCTCATGGAGTACCCGACGCCCCATCAGGTCGTGACGTGGTGGGATGCGGTCTCAGGATATGCACGCTTGGTGTCCGACCAGGAGAAGATGGAGCAAGGCCGCTTTGCCGAGATACTAACACTCGATCATGAACGAGCACGCTTAAACGCGATTGGAATCGACAAAGAGCCAGAATGGCCGGGTTTTGATGACAACTACGCTGGCTATG
This sequence comes from Thalassospira profundimaris, assembly GCF_003326755.1. Classification (GTDB taxonomy): domain Bacteria; phylum Pseudomonadota; class Alphaproteobacteria; order Rhodospirillales; family Thalassospiraceae; genus Thalassospira; species Thalassospira profundimaris_B. The sequence continues at coordinate 20,651 of NZ_JPWH01000037.1, forward strand.
ATGTTCTCTCATATGACCAAGGCGAGACGGGCCTTCAAAACCGGATGATCGAGGTGAAATCGACCACGGTTTCACCCCTTCGTTTCATCTTAACGCGCAACGAGTGGCAAAAGGCAGAGCGAACCGGCGAAGCCTACATTTTCCATGTCTGGGACATGAATAAGGAAACGCCAACCCTCCATGTTCGTACCGTCGCAGATATTGCACCCCATATCCCTTCGGATAATGGCAAAGGTAAATGGAGTAATGTTACCGTGCCGTTAGTCATAGTACAAGCTTGAGTATTTTTAATTCGTCCCGAAATACCAATCTTGGGAAACTGTCGTAACTTTCCAGCCTTCATCTCAATGTTGTCTTTTACATGCTATACAGCATCGGGGTTGTCATCCGATATGTAATCAACAATCGCCAGCAGATCGGCACGCGCCAGTTCCAGCTATTCCAGTTCAGACACGGCGACGCTTCCGGTCAATCAGAGCCTGTGCCTCATCCATCACCTGTTGATGGGGCACCGCAGCACGTTCGTCGGCCAAAGCCTCTTTCACCCTGTCGCGAAACCAAGCATCGTGCATTTCAGGATCAACGGTCAAGCCTACAGACAACCCGCCTTCTTTGGTAACGCGGGTTAAAAGGATGCGAACAGCATCAGATATTGTCAGACCGACACTGGCGAGCTTTTCTGCCGCATCCGCCTTCAGTTCATTGTCTACACGAACATGCAGCATCGATGTTTGGGTCATGATGATTTCTCCGCTTGCGAAATACCTACCCAATTATGTATCTCAATTGAGATACAGCCAAGCCCCCCCCCCTTACTCTCGCGGAAAATCCACCAGATGAACCACATTGCCGGAATGGGGTCGGTCTGACCGTGAGGCTTTGGCCAGATCAGCCAAAATCTGGCGGGTTCGATGATTGTAGCATCCGGCTACAGCCTGAATAATGTGTTTGCAATTTTCCAGTGTTGCGACCCATAGCGGTGCGGCCCCCGCCAGGTCCGGATGTTCTTTCATCAGATCATAAACATATTGGCCAACATTTAAATGCTCCGGAATCACGCTGGTGCCACAGCATATCTGAAGAAGGATTGGCATGTTCCAGTGTTCGGTCCCATCCAGCATATAAACAGGAACGGCCCATATCTGCCCCCAGGCCCCGTCCGGACGAAGGATCACCTCGCGGACTGTGTAGCGGTCTGACGTCGCATTCATCATGCGGGACGTGGAAGTCAGAGGATCATACTGCCCTGTTGCACGGATTGTCGGCAACACATCCGCCGTTACCCATTTGCGAAACCTGTGCTGAAGCGTTCCTGGCTTCACGGCATTGCGGCTCCGCAAGATCAGGACATAAAGACCGCTTTCATTGATGATGTTCATTTCCTGTTTGCCGCCAACGGTGTCACTTAAAGTTACACCCTTTTCATCTTCGTCGAGATTTTCGATCGCCTTGCGTGGATTGGATAGCCTCAACGCATTGCACACATCGCTGGCCACAAACCACGGCTCATCATTTTTATGGATGGTGCGTATCTCCGAACCCTCGAACACAAACGGCACAATATCAGTCATTTCGCCACCTTCCGCTGCAATATACGTCCGGAAATGATAGCGGTGCCGGAATCAGGTGTCAGTATCCTTTTTACCCGTTGAGCATGGCTTGCCATGCGAATAAGGCAGGAAGAACGCCTGCGTTCTGTTAGGTGATATCACCTAACCTATCCTGCCAGACCAACGACAGGTTAAAGTTGTGCAATCTCGTGCAAAGTCCTGCAATCTTATGCAATCTCCTGCAAACTCCCGCAAACTCATGCAAACCATTGATTTAAAATGAGTATCTCATTTATTTCTCTATGAGAAAAAACCATTTTCCAACTTGCTCTTTGGCCTCCAATGTGGATGATGAAAAAGGTCTACTGCCGATAATTTTCTACCTTTAATTGAATTTCAGAGAGGCTATCTACATGACAGAAATCCTCACTTTCAGGTTCGATAACCTTGATTTCCAGGCAGTTGAAATTGATGGACAGATTTGGGCTTTGGGTTCCGATGTGTGCAATGCTTTAGGTTTATCCAATTCACGAAAAGCAATTTCGCGATTGAAAGATGATGAAAAAAATACCGTAACCATCAGTGACGGTATTCCGGGCAACCCAAATCGGACAATCATTAACGAGACCGGCATCTATCGACTGATTTTTACCAGTCGGATCGAAGCTGCGGAAAAGTTCAGGCACTGGCTGGCGCATGAAGTTCTTCCCAGCATCCGAAAAAGCGGTGCTTATCGAACGAGTGAAAATTCTCCGCAAGCGGATACCGATAACACCATCTCGCAAAAAATGTTTGAACTTCAGACTTGGGAAAACGAGCTGAACCATCGCTGGAACCGTTACAATCTGGCTCAGAATGAAAAGCTGGCAAAACAGCTCGCCGAACAAGATATGGAAGGTAAGACTATTGTCGGTTCTGCCGATATTCTGGTACGTCATTCCTCTCTTGGCGATGACGAAATTTCGGATTTCATCACCACCCTTGCAGACAGTAAAAAATATCCGCCTGAATGGGTAGCCTGGCGGCGGCGTCTCGCCCTTGAAGGCCGCGTGAAGGATGCAGACCCGTCACAAATGATCCAGCACTAAAATAAAAACAAAGCCAGGCCAGAATACGTGAGAGTTGCCATTTATGCCCGTCATTCGACGGACCGTCAGGCTACCAGCAGCCATGACCAGATTACGCGGTGCGAAGCCTATTGTTTGGCAAAGAAATATCAGATCACCGACATTTATTACGATGAAGCCTTTTCCGGCGCGATGATGGAAAACCGGCCCGGGATTGCCAGCCTGCTTATGGCAGCATTTGACAACCGCTTTGACCGCATCATCTGCGAAGATCTTTCACGCATCAGTCGCGACCAGGCGGACATCGCCCATTTCTTCAAGAAAATGGTTTTTGTCGGCATTGAAGTCGAAACCATCAGCGAAGGCGTGATCAACGAACTGCATATCGGCCTGAAAGGCACGATGAATGCGCTTTATCTCAAGGACCTGTCCGACAAAACCCATCGCGGCATGGTGGCCGCCGTTTTGCGCGGCAGCGTGCCCGGAGGTCGCACCTATGGTTATGAAATCGTCCGCGGCCTCGACGAGAAGGGTGAGCTGTTGCATGGCAAACGCAAAATCGTGCCCGCCGAAGCCGAAACCATCCGCAAGATATTTGCCCTGTATCAGAGTGGCGAAAAACTGCGCCATATCTGTCAAACGCTGGACCGGATGGGCATTCCGGCACCGTCTGGCGGCAAATGGGCACCGACAACACTGGTTGGTACCCGGGTGCGCAAAACCGGCCTTTTGCGCAACACGCTTTATCGCGGCATTGTCACCTTTAACCGGATGCAATATCGCAAAAACCCGGAAACCGGCAAAAAACTCTCGGTAATGCGCCCGGAAAGCGAGTGGATTCATGTGCCGATCCCGGAATTACAGATTGTCGAAGATGCCACGTTTGATGCCGTACAGGCGCTGCTTGATGAACGCTCCAGCAAGGCAAACGAATATCGTGAAACCGTCAAACTGCGTGATCCGGTCGAAACCGAGGCCATTGCCAAATCGCGCATCCGCGACTGGCGGGAACGACAGATCAAAACCAGTGGCAAAGTGTTTGCCCTGTTTGCCGGTCGTCTTAAATGCGCCCATCATCACATTCGCATGGGCGCCCACTGGGCAGATCGCTATTCCTGCAAGCATCATCAATGTGCCAATCGTGCGGTGCGCTATACCGATCTGATGGAAGCGGTGCTGGCGGCAACCCTGCGGCTCAAGCCCGAGGACATTGCCGCCTATTATCAGAGCGAGAAAATGCAGCGCAAACGCCAGCGCCATGTCCGGCTCATTGAAAAATCACAACAGAAACTTGAAGCATTGCGCAACCGGGCCGAACAGGCCCTGAGCACTTTTGGTATTGGCAGCGATACAAAAGAGCTTAAAGCCTGGTTCGAGGATAATACCGAACAAATGCGCCTGGCCCGCCTTGACATTGACCGGGAAAAGCGGGCTCTGGCAGCCCTTTCACCGCCCGCCAACATTCGCGAAATCCATACACGTTTTACCAAAAACATCGAAAAACTGCGGGTCTGGAGCCGTGATCCCGAAGCTGTCACCCAATTGCGCAACACGATGAAAACCTACACCATCACCGCCCACTGGGACCCGGACGGCAAACGCTGGTATCGAACCTGCGAGATCGACTATGACTTTCCGGCAATGGTGCGTATCCTCGGCCAGAAAAAGTAAACCGGCAAAATTTTGCCGGTTCTCCGGCCTAAACATCCATCGTCAATCTGTCGGCCAGCCGTGCCATCAGATCCATGCGCTCGTGAAGAATGGCAACAATCAAGGAAGGCTCATTGTCGCGAGGCAAACAGAAAATATAATGGTGCTCGCAACGGATCATGCGCAAACCGGGGAAAAGGTCGCTCATCTCTTTAAACGGCCCCTGCCCGGCGGCAAGAGCAACAATAGCCTGCTCCAGTCGGGCCATATAGCGGCGAACCTGAGCCGCTCCCCATTCCTTGCCGGTATAGCGGATAATGCCGCGTAAATCAGCTTCGGCTGCTGTCGTAAGGATATAGCCCGTCACCCCTGCCTCTCGGCCAGTTCTTCATCGACAATCTCGCCGATACTTTTGGCCGAAACCTTCCCGGCAAGCCCGTCATTGATACGGTTTTCCAGAAGGGCTTTCAGGTCCTGCCACGCCTGATCCGTATCTGCATGATCAGGAAACAACCGTTCCAGGGCATATTGCTTAATGGTCTTGCCCTGCAAGGCGGCCATCGCCTTCAGGCTTTTGTGCTGCTGGTCGGTAATGTCAATTGTCAGACGACTCATAAGACCTCTCCACGGAATGCCACAAACCCACATTAACACATTTGTGGATACGAAGCTATTCTTTCGCCATGCAGTGCCAGAACGGCAATCCCCTTTTTAACAGGTGGACTGCCATTCTGTGATGCGAAACACCAAGGGCGGTTAAAACTGAAATCCGATTTGCCCGGTGCTATCGGTTTTAGTCAGAACGCCCTGAAAATCGCTGTTGGAAGTCTGAACAAAATCCGGCATCCGCTCGAACCGGTACTGACGATATTTCGGATCAATATTCGTCATCTTCCCGGTTTCCGCATATTGGCCAAAGATGATGGCTGCGACCTCATTCACGCTCATGGGCGGCCATTCTGCATAAAAATGGGACTGAAACCCCGTTTCGGAAATAAACGGCAGGTCAAGATCAATGGCTTTGAATTCAAACCGGCTGCATATGTCCAACGGACAGGTAAAACCCACCAGCACCCGGCCATGATCCGTTTCCAGCACAAACACCCCGTTCTGCCCCCAATGCGGAACATCGCCGTCTTTGGCGGCCATTACGGCTGTCAGCATCGTTCCTGCACCATCCGGGGCAAAGATGCCAAATTCGCCCCTGTCACCATTGGCTGACACGATCAAAGCCCTGAAATCCTGTGCCGCCTTTTGCGCAGCATCATTCTCATTTGCCCGGATGGCGGCATCAAATTCACGGGCCATCTGTTTTGCGATGTGAATGTCGCGCTCTGTTACCGTGTGCATCTTGGGTATCCCTTTCCTGAATGACAACCGAAGGACCGGTCTGGCCGGTTCAACTTCTTCCCGTCGTCAAAAAAGGGTGAATGCCGTCAAGCTGAATATGGGATGTTCAGGCCGTCAAGGCCTGAACCGGGCCCCTGATTCTGCTTTACGGCAGAGGGCGAAGCCCTTCCTTCGGCCTCTCGGCACGGTCAAAATCCCGGTAAACACATCTTCATAAAGATGGACGATAAGTCGTATGCCGGGTTCCAAAAATAAACCGACAAGATGTTTCCAGTTGCCTGTCTACAACCATCTTCTTAGTCTCGTATCCCATTCTGCGTTTGATTAATATATTGTTTTTGGATCATGTTTAATTGAGCAGAAATTATTTTTGAAAAATCACAAAGAATGCCCTTAATATTATGATAAATTTATATTTCTAATTATTGTCATTTTTCTCTTCATGGCTTAAGAAAATAGGAAAAAAACTACTCTGCGTTTTGACTTTTATAACATCATTCACTTTAATCGTGTTTGCTTTTCTCCGCTCTCCGCCTGACGGAGTAATTACCTCCAGATCAGGATTCTCAATAATTGCCGCGTGAATATCATCAGCATGTGCTGGAGTTACGTTGTAAATACTTTCATAAAAGTCCAAAACCGGCATAGCATCGCCAGATGTAGAGACAAGCCGTGGAATATCATAAAATAATTGTTCTTTTGCAGAAGCACGCCCTTTATTATCAAACAGGTAAAGCGTCCCTTCATCATGTCTAGGATCATAAGAGAGCATATTAAGGCCAGAACGGCCAAAATGCGCTTGAAGACTAGCGTTATCATGGAGGATGTTATTGTAAACTTGGCGGGCTCGGAAGACATTTGCAAAATGAATTAGCCAATATCGCCACCCACCAGGATTATTAATCGAAAACGTACTGACATAAGGTGCACACCAACTAAATGTATCAAACACAATCTTTTCAGCAGTACCCAACCAATCGCGCTTACTCATCACCCCATTTAGCATCTCGATATCGGTATTTGACAAACCTAAATGACTAAGTCGTGCCTGTAGTTTCTCAGGTTGGTTTTTTTTCAGAAATGCCAACAATGAGCTAATCATGAAAGTGTAAAATATTTCAGCGGCGGGGTACGAATGCATAATATCAAGAAGAGTCTTTCGCTCCACATGACTGTCACCACACTGATCCAAATTAAATAGAACATTGCGATAGCGACCATGATTTAAAATATTTTTCAATTGAGGATATATGCACTCAAAGAAATCAGTGAGATACTCCACTCGAATATGCAACTTAGGACAATTTTGGTTTATCTGTGCCAATACTGGTGCAACTTGTGTCTTTAATAGTTCAATAGCTTCACGGTTGGCATCATTGAAAATCACAAGGCATTCAATCTCTATCGAGCCAATACCATGCACCGTTCGGTGGGTATTTATAGCTTCGATTGCGCGTTGCAACTCTTCAAGGAAGATTATTGGCGACCCGGCTGTCCCACATTGATAGCGTCCACCTCCGGCAAACCCGTCAACGATGGCAAGTCTAAACCGCTCTTGTTGTGGTAATTTGCAGCGTACAGAAATGTAGTCAAAAACATATTCGCGAAGGATTTTATGCTTGCGTCTTGAGTGGTCTTCAAGTTTTGCACCATCAACCCATTCATATTGTTTTCCGACCAAAACACCTACCCTCTTCCTATTTCAAAAATACGAATCACATTGCGGATCGCTGAACTGTATTGGGCATATCATCCCATATCTTCCCTCGATACGTTCTGCCATTTGCTTTCTTTGATCGTTTTTTATTATCTGCACCCCATGTCCCCCATTGCTTGAAGAAAAATGCCGTATCATAGATTCGACATTGAGCATGGATTTGATCGATCCATTCTTCTTTAATAGGTCTGGCGTTCGGTCCACTCTCCCCACCTACAATCGCCCAATGGATATTGTCCAGGTTAATATTTCCTACAGCACCGATCAGAGGCTCAAATGAAATAAAGCGTATTACCGATGGCACTGCGCGAAGGGCATCAACTCGATCCACAACTTTAAAATTCTCAACACTAGTACCAAGCCAAACGTTGGAAAGAGGTTTCCTTCCCCAATTGATTAACATGTCGCGCATTCTATCCGGACGTTTTGTCAAGATTTGGTAATGATGATGAGGCGTTGCAGCCATTACATCCCACACTTTCTCAACAAAACTGTCGCTTACCTCATCATGGAATAAATCGCTCATAGAATTCACGAATATTTTGCGTGGTTTCTTCCATGAAAGAGGAATTTTTAAGGATTTGTAATCTTCTCGAATTTCTCCTGTCCAAACCGACTGTCCGTTAACTGTTCGTGTGAGACCTGAATATTTTTCCATACCCATAGCCTCAAGCCGCTTCGCCATCTTCATCGCATAACAATTTTTACATCCAGCCGACATCACCGAACACCCCGCAACTGGATTCCATGTTGCATCAGTCCATTCAATTTCTGTTTCAGCCATAACAGCTCCCTACGCGTAAAATCAGCACGATCAAACCGGCAAAACTTTGCCTATTATTTGTAAAGCAAAGGTGTTTAAACAGGAAACAACCCAACAATCAATTCAACACTGCCGAAATCATGCCTTTCCAAATACATATCACACACAATGCCAATCAGGTATTCGCAACGACAAACCGGCAAAATTTTGCCGGTTGACTTCTTAGCTTCCAACCAACCGCATCCTCGCCGCCTCACAGGCTTCCTCGCCGCATAACAGCTTCATGCCGGGCTTCCCCCAAACCTGTGCCGCACAGCAAGGACAACGATATTTCACACGGTGGGAACGGTTTTCCGCCTGAAGCGGTGCAACCCGTGCCAATGCGGCCGCACTGGCCGACGCACCACCACTCAGCGCCGCCGCCAGCGCCTGGCCCGGCTCCTGCGGCGGAAAACGGTCCAGCCAGGACAGGGTAAATTCCCGGGTCATCAGCTCCTGACATGCACGGTCAAACGGCCCGTCCTCCAGGATGTAATGGGTCATTTTCTCGCCCACACGCCGCCCGCCCGGCTTTCCCGTGTTGCTTGGCATCAGACCAATCGCTTCCATCCGGTCGGCCCATTCCCGGTTGTGATAGGCACGCCTGCCAGGATCACCAAAGTGATACTGCCAGAGATGCACCATCTCATGGACCAGGGTGGAGAGCGTTTGCGGCACGGTTCGCACCACAAACCAGGACGGGTTCAAGGCGATTTCGTCAATACACTCTCCGGTATCACTACTGACAAACCGCTCGGACGAAAAATAGCCATAGGTGTTTTTCTGGCGCTGCAAGGTGATCAGACAAGGCGGCAAATTGTCCTCGAACAGACTGGCATTGAAATGACTGAAAGCCTTTTGCAGTTCGCCATAAAACTCGACACTTGGCAGGGCTTCGGCCAGTTTGTGGATTGCACAATCCATTGTTCAGCCCTCCCACGCCGGAAATAGCCGCTGCGCCCGATCCATAAAAATCCGTTCGGCCTTCTGCGGGCTCCAGGGCAGCAGATAATCTGGCAAAGGTGCGACTGAACGCGGCACAAAGCCGCACACCAGGTCCCGGTCAACCGCATCGCGGTATTCCGTCACCTGTAAACGCTGGTCGATGTCGGCAACTTCCGCCACCACATCGGCGGGCCACGGCCAATTCAACCCGGCCAGTTCTGTATAGAACTTGCGGATCGGCAAAACGATCTCGACTTCAAACCGGTGCCAGATCCCGAGTTCGCGCATCTTTTGCTTCACAGGTGTCAGCAGATCCCCGGTTTCATCTTCCTCGATGTCGTGGATCAGGGCATAGGGCGCGGCCCGCCGCGAAACGTTGTCGCACGCCATCACACAATGCTGGGCGACAGACACATCACAAGCCCCGTTCCAGCGCCGTAAATGTGCCAGGCCTCTCGCTTTACGGGCGAACAAAAGCTGGCCGTCAGAAGGATGTTTAACGGCAGGAAGAAAATCACGCATGACCGCTCTCCTGCTGCTCGATGGCGCGTAAATTATGGCGCACGGTATCGCGCAAACGAGCCGATTTGAGCATGGCATAAAGATAGCCCGCCGGATCGCGCACGCCCTCCCGGTCCACGGCCACCATCACGGCGGCCAGCGCCGCCCAGCCATGTTTGGCCAAGGCCACCCGCCAGACAGCGGGACGCAATTTGATCTGGTGAGAAAGCGTTGATTTCACAGCAGCTGCAACCGCCTGGATGGAGGCAGAACACGGCTCCGGCCCCATCAGGTCACACAGTTCGGCTGCCGTAAGCTGTTTTTGCAGGGTTGGCGACGCCTGAACCATCAAAAACAGGATCTCACGGTCCACATCGATGTCGGAAATTGTCGGGCTCGATCTCTGCCCGGGCGTTGCCTGCGCAGCCCCGCCTTGTACAAGGTTCGTAGAACCGGGATTTATCTTGTAGGATTTAAGGGGGACAGAAATGTCCACCACCCCGGACTCTTTGTGTTCATGGAGAGCGTCTGAAGAGATGTTTTCACAGGCATCCAAACGCACCAGATCATCCCGTTCAGCCTTCGCCTGTTCGCGGGCGGACTCTATCTTCTGTTCAAGAAATTCTGCCGCCTGGCGTAACTCAAGCAGACGTGCCGCGACCGGGCGCAAGTCAATCCCGGCATTACCATCCGAACGCCGGTTCGAGGCTGAATACCGCCGGACAATCCAGTGATTGGCCTCCAGCAAACATAATGCCCGCCGGATCGAGCGTTCATTCTTGCCGGTCAGTTCGGCCAACCGCCGATTGCCCGGCCAGACCATCAAACGGCCACTGCGCCAGGCCCGCACATCATAGACATGCTCGATCAGCAGAATAAGAACCCGAACGGAAAGATCGGTGAGACAGGGGGATAAGCAGGAAATCGCCCGGCTAACCAGGCCAACGACAGAAGCCGTGGTCACATCGTTACAGCCGGTAAAACCGTCACAAAGCGCGAGCAAATCGCCATAGGTTTCTGTCCGTCCCGCCAGACCGGGGACAGATTTGAGCCCCGAAGGGCAGACTCCAGAGTCGTGCAGATTCATATTTTTGTCGGCACAGGCCGGTTATTTGCTTTTG
>NZ_JPWH01000038.1 GCF_003326755.1 Thalassospira profundimaris
CGAACAACCATTGGACCACTGGTAAAGAACCGGAATGACAGCGGGTCCCACTCGCCTCTATATGAAAATTCAAATTCAGAAGCTGGCAAGATCCAGAGCTTCCCCTGATCCCAGCCATAAATAGCACCAATTTTTCGATTAACTCTGAACGGAGCCGGACGACGGATAAAAAAATAAGCGAACATAAAAGTAAATATAACTACAACGAAAACAGGTGTGAAAATATATCGCATCGGTTCTGCGTAAAACTGGATCGCGACATATTCCAACGGTGTCGTCGTATCGGTGCATGACAGAAAATGATCTCGCAAACAATCATACAAATATGACTTCTTCCACCCAATATCTGTCCCCCACAAATACCCCCTTCCCACCAAACCCAAATAATAATCAATCCACTCCAATTTTCCCGCCAAGTAAGGGAGAACAACATATCTTATCGTTCCTATCCATGTGCCAATACCAGCGAGGCCAAATGCCATTTTCAAACGACCGAATTCGTATTGCTCTACATTCAAAACATCTTTACAGGGGCGAGACAAACCCTCAATTTGAGATTTGGCGCTCTCTACCACCATTATATTCTCCCTTTATCAAGTAATTCGCCTGTAAACGTCATTGGTGTATCTCCACCCGTATATTCTTTAATACCACGCGTATATTTGGCCTTAATATAATACCCCTCTTCAAACTCGTGCCGCCGCCCCGCAATGTTCGAGCCTCTTAACTTGCCAAAATCCGGGCCCGGGTCAATTTTCACCACAATTGCAGATGATCCCGCCATCATCCTGACATGGATCTGTTCTTTATGATCATCGCCACTAAGTTGACCATCTGCCAAATTATATTTCACTTGCCAGGAACGCCCGCGCAATTCACGAATGGTTAAATCGAGTATGCCTGGTTTTTTCTCGGTAAATGCCGGGCTCTCGATGAAAAATAGTCCGTCATCGTCAACTGAATTCTCAATTTTGATTGTCCATAATAAGTCTTCAAACCAGTGAATTTCAGTTTTAAAATACTCATTCCAGGGCGCAGGCTGATTGCGTGTTTTTTCTATTAAATTTACACGCCTTTTTAGCCCCCAATATGGAGTACGACTTCCCCAAAAGCACTTTCGCACGACGTCTTCAATATCGGAATAACTCAAGAACGTAATCCCGGTGCCAATTATCATGAACACGACACCTGCGATCGCAGCAGGTGGGTAGAGCATAATAAATGAGCCAACCAAGACTGCAAAATTGCCTATGAATTGAGCAGGGTCCTCTCGTTCAACACCCCGAACCACGCCCCCATACGAAGAAAGAAGAGTCAACACTATAGACAATCTGGGCAATCCCAACGACACAATCCGGCCAACCCCAGCTACGGATGCAAGGCGCGGGGCATAAATCAGATCTGCTGCTCCTTCGGGAATGGCCCGTTGGTACAAAGCACGCAGGGCGTTTTGCGAAATTTGCTCGGTGGGCGCAAATGCCGTGGCAGTTTTCGTGCCTAAAGTTAACGCGGCATCTGCAATAGAGACCGCTATTGTCGTGACGTTAAAAGCCTTACTGGTAAGAACCGATGTAATGGCTCCTTTTTTAAATAACTCATATTCTTTTTCCTGCGTCTGCGCCGTTTCACAAAGGGCCCAAAAGCCCAGCAATAGTGAAATACCAGCAGCACCACCCTCCAATGTGTGAATGGTGCGATCCGTTCGCAAACCGCCCAAAAGCTTGACGTCACCATTGATCTCGACCGCGGGCAGATCTACTGTCGGCATCCGGGTATCAATGGCCGACAAATGCAGCTTTCCGGACCGGCTAATCCCGGCAACGAGATCCTTCACCTCGGCATCATTAAAGGTACCTTGCAGGAATCTTACCGCATCCTCGAACGAGACTTGCTGTTTGGTCAGCATGATGGTGCCATCAGGCGAACGGCGATAAACATTCTCGATGGCGTTCCTAAGCACCGGGTCATTCCGCACTTTGGGTTCTACGGCGATCTCAAGAGCAATGGCTTCAATCGTAAGATCAAATATAAAACGCGACTTCCGTATTTGATCATAATATTTAGGGTTTATCTCGTCCCATGCCGTAAAAAAGGCGCGCAAAGACGTATTTAAAGCAGAACCATTATTCCTGTCAGCGTCTGGAATGTCTTCGGCACCGCCCAGACCTTTGCGAATGGCAATATGCCCCTGTGCCGTTGCACCAAGCCCATCAAGAACCCTGCCGAGCATCAAAGAAGCGTAAAAAACTGCGGCGGGATCATTTTCCTGGTGAAATCCAAGAGCCAGATGTTTACCCAGGTACTGATCATTTTCATTACTCATGAAAGTATTAATGCCGGTAATCAGTTCCTCGAGACTATGGTCAATACTTTCGACAACTGAAACAAGGTTGTCATAAGATACTTCCCAGCCATCTGCAAAAGCAGACTTCTGAAGCTGGTACCATTCCTTACGGTCGGGCACCTGATCCTTGATCACCTTGCAAAACCGACCGATGGTTAGAGGATAGGCATTTGCATTGGCGAAATTCTGTTTATGCAGCACTTTCGCGGCATATCGAAACTTCATTTCCAGAATATCACCCAGCGGGTCATGCAAAGCTGCGATCACAGCACATTCATCTGAAATTTTTGGTGGTATGGCTGCTGCAAACTTGGTTTGAGACAGGCTCAAACGTGCGGCAAGGACCGGGCTTTTACGCTTGGGCGCTGGCTTGAATTCCTCCACCAGTTCCTCAGCCTTGCCGATATAGGCCGCCCACTGGTTTTGCCCGCGCAAGTTAACCGGTTGCATGATCTGCTTGCGGAAACTTTCCTGATGGCCCTGACGGAAAAAGGATGACGGCCAGCGATATTCGCTATAGGCCAGCCACACCTTGCTGGCCCATTTCGGTACCCAGACGGTTTTGCTGGGCGGGGTGGAGCTGTCATATTTCCAGGCACCCGCACCGTAATTGTCCGTCCACTCGTATTTGGTGAAGCTGTAATCGGCACGATGATAGCTATCAGTTCCTTGTGGAACGAAATCACCATTGATATCCTGGCTCTTGGTATCATAGCGAAACACGTACCAGAAGCCAGGACCTTCACGGTCGCTTGCTTCTTCGGTTTCCTGCGGGTTTTCGACATAAACATAAACAAACCCGCGCCTTAGCGTGCGGATGATATATGATCCCGGATTACCGATAGAGGTTGGTTCCTGCACGCTGTCAAGATCATAGGGCAGAAGTGAAAACCGCACCGGCAAAATGGGGATCATGCCGCGCTTGCAGGGGAAAAATGTTTCTTCTGAATCTGCATTGGCAGAAAAATCACCATAGTCCATGTCAGTCACCCACCATCTTGGTTGCCAGGGTCAGCAGGGCGTCGGCCCGGTGCACATCGCTCATATCTTCAAAGTTTTGAATTTCGGCGGGGTCGAGCTTTTCGGCTTTCTGCCCGGCCCGGTGCAGCACAAATTGTGCTTCCATTGTTTTCAAAACCGCCAGTTCTGAGGTCATTCCCAGTTCGCGGGCATAACGATACTGTTGGGTCAGGACATCGTCGTCCGGGCTGTTTTCGTATTTGGCATTAAAAAAGGCCTTTACCCGGTCAATAAAGCCCGTGCGTTTATTCCCGGCAACAAAGGCGCTGAAGGTTGGGAAAAACGGTTCGCTTGCCGTCGCCTCGCTGCCGGTCTTGCCGACAATACGCGCCGCCCCCTCCTTGTGCGGGGCAATCAGCACTTCAATTTCGCGAAAGAAACCCTCGGGAAACGGGCCTTTGGGATGTTCGTGCAAGTAATAAACAAACATGCGGTCCCAAAAGCGCAAAAAGAACCATTTATCATTGCTATCGCGAATTTTGGTGAATTTGCGCAAATGCCGCCAGATATCATCAAACCCGGCAGATGACCGGATAAACGCTGCGGCTTCACGGTCCCAATGCTGCCAGGGATGATCCCCCTTTGACAATAAATCACGGGTAAAGCGCGCATCCTTTTCAAGTTTCACCAGATAGGGCGCAACCTCGCCCAGATTTTCACCCGCCTCCCCGGTAAACAGGCAGCGATATTCCAGCCCCGATGTCGCAAGATTTTCCACCAGATGCGTCATTTTCGAGGCATCAATCACCGCATAGGTGGCAAGCCCGGTTTTGCCGGTTTTTTCAATATCCCCAAACAGATATTCCACCAGCTCATCCGGCACGGTTTTGGGCGGCCAGGCGCCAAACTGGTCATCCAGCGGGGTAATATCTTCCTTCAATTCTACCCAGATGGCATCGGCATGTTCGCCCGGCCCGTCCTCCGCCGTTGCCAGCGGGCCGATTTCCACCGGGCGGTAATCATGGACCATGCGGGCAAGGTCAAGGGCGGATTTATCCTTGGGATAGCGCATCATCCAGCGTGTTGCGGGCATGATGTCCTCGCACCACAACAGGCGCAGCGGCTGATCGGCAAGGAATTTTTCCAACGCCTGTTCAAAACCGGCACGGTCGCTGGTCAACACCGCAACAAGGCCTTTACAATGGTCATCTCTATCGCCTGGCAGATCAAACCGATCCTCCGTCTGCGATGTGTCGCCGTCTTGAAGCGGCCCCTCGCTATCCTTGGTCCCGGCGTCATTCGTATCGGCGGCACGCACAAAATGGCACTGGGCCAGCCAGGGTTCGGAGGTTGTTACAGCATCACGTATCAGATCAACAGACATAGGCTTTCAGCTTCCGCTTTCTGGTTGCACAGAACCCGCAAGATTTCAAAAACAGCACGCGGGTCGACCGGCACATCATCACCATGCCCAAAAACATTGAGCAGAATCTGCAAAAATTTCAAAAAACGGCCCCGATGGACAGGTCCGCTCAATCAATTGAAAAACAACAGTTTTTCAAAATCTGACTTTCATGCCCGATCTTCAAATCGGGCGAAATTTCGCCCGACAGGCTATTTTGCGGCCCAATTTGGCGATGAATCGATCAGCCAACACGGCTGCGTTCCTGTTGCACCTCGCGCAAAAGGGCCTTGTCCCATTCGCTGAGTTTGGCGACACCAAATTCATGCAAAATCTCATCAAAAATCAGGCGGGCATGGCTTTTTAGCCCATGTGTCGCCATTTCCTTGGCCAGGGTAAATTTCGCCAATACCGTCTCGCGGCCAGAGCTGCTTTTGGCAACCGCGTCATCAGCAACCCGCAGGGCATCTTCCAAACTGGGCTTTTGGGTATCGGTTTCCTGTTGATCGTCCGGATCAGGTGTATCGTCAGAAGAGCCATTCCCCGATGATCCGCCCTGCCCCTTTGCCTTTGCGGACGAGGTGCCGACATTTGCCAGCCACTGGGCAATTTCGGGCGAAACATAGGGCTTGTTATTGGCATATTGCAGCTTATCAAGCCCCGGCAGAGACTGGACACGTTCGGCAGAGCGCCAGGCAATGGCATCGGCCACGGCATCATGGCCCAGTTTGCGCGCCATCCGCTCGGCCAGTTTCTGGCCTTCAAACCAGTCCGGGCTCATATAAAGGCGATCTTCAAGTTTGGCGAGCTTGGCCTCGTCCGGCGCAGTGGCAGCGGCCTTGTGTTCATCAAGGATAAAGGCCGGCATAGCCTGCTGCTGGGTCATACCATCGGTGTTTTCCGGCAGGGTTTTATGTTCCAGCCAGGCGGCATAGCCGCGCATCAAATAGGCCACCGGCGCATCGGGATCAAACTGGGTAATGCGATCCGCAACGGAGCGTATATCCTTGCGCAACACCGCACGATCGCGCGCATTCAGCTCCCGCGGGACGAATTCACCGTCTTTGCCGCCCCCATTCGCCGTCTTGTTATTTTCCTGCGGCGGCGGGGGCGATTTGGCGGCTTCAAGGGCTTCGCTTAACGGAGCAACATCCACCCCATGCGGCGCGGCAAGTTCCACCAGCGCCAGCGCCTTGGCCCGGCTTTCATCAGGCAGGGTGCGTTCAGCCTTGCAAACATATGCCACCCCGGATGCCAGATAGCTGATGATATCGCCAATCCAGACATCGCGCAGCCGACCGGCCCGCTTGGATTTGGGGTGCATTTCCTGCCAGGCCTGAGCAAACAGATAGGTCGAAAGCTGTAGCGCCTTTGCCAGATTGGCCGCCGTGGTCGGCTGGTTTGTCAGTGCCAGAACGGCACCGTGAAACGCCTTGAGATGGGCACATTTGGACAGGACCGCCGCTGCCTGTTCGGCAACGGCATCCCAATCCAGGCTTTCAGCATTCAGGGTGCCACGCTTCATCAGTTCATTATCGATCTGATCCAGCGATTCCTGAATGTCGTCGTCAATCTCGCCAAATTCCCGGTCGGGGCCGGGAATTTGGGCCAGAATATTTTCAATCGGAAACTTCATATCAGTCGAACATAAAGGTTTTTTCGGGCTGATCGGCCATCACATGCCAGCGGGCAAGCTGCCCGTCGGCCTGGGCGACTATGGCCTGGGTTCCATCCGGGCTGATTTCAACACCCACCAGTGGCGTATCGGTATGAAGGGCGGTGCGAATATAATGACCGGTCTTAAGGTCCCAATATTCGATATTGCCTTTGGTGGTGGCAACGGCGATGATTCCCAGCGCATCGGACACGTCATAACCCACAATGCTGCCGCCCTTTTCCGGGGAGATTTTGGCAACCAGAATATTGCGTTCGGTGTTCCAGACACGGATCATGTCATTGTCTTCACGCGCCAGAAGCAGGCTGCCATTTTTGGCAAAACGGCCCTGCGTCATATGTGCGCCGGAACCCACATACAAACGGCGGGATTCCATTGCATCAAAATCAATGTAATAGGGCGAACCAAAGGCCTGGAAGATCGCCGCATAACGGTTATCGGGTGACACCACGATGTTATAAACCACGGTATCAAATTCCAGGGTATGGACGACCTCGCCTTTTTTACGGTCATAGATCGTCACCGTGCCATCCTTGGCCGAGGAGACAATAAGGTCGCGCCCATCGACATTGGCAATATCAAGCACCGGCCCGGCATGGCTATAAAGCCGGGTGGTATCAACCGAGGGCTTCCATTCCTCGATCTCGCCCCGGTTGGTGCCGTAAATGACGTCATTATACGCACTGCCATCCATCACCTGGCGGGGTTGGGATACCTTGTTTTCGGTAAATTCAACCATTTCACCGGCGGCAAGATCCCAAAGTTCCACCCGGCCGCCTTCAACCGCCATTGCCAGATAAGGTGACTCCTTCACCGTGCCAACATCGTACACATTGGTCAGGTTAAAGGTACTTTTTTGCGGACGCAAAACCACCTGCTGGCTCAGATCGGCGGTATTCCACGACATCATGGTTCCGCGCGGGCTTTCACCCACAATACGTTCCTTATCCTTCCCCGCCAGCAAAACACCGCTCAGGCGCGGAGCAATCTGTTCAAGTTCGGTATCGGTCCCCTTCGGGGTAAAGGTCAGCGCCTTGCCATTGCGATAAACCGCAAAAGGCACATTTTCCGGCCCGGCAAAGCCAAAACCGGCAAACGGGCTGTCTACTGGCTGCCCCAGTTTCTGAAAATCAAACTTTGCCGCCAGGCGGTCACGATCAATCTTGTCAAGCTTGTCGCGTTCGGCATCCGTCATGCCAAACCCCTTGGCGCGCAATTTGGCTTCGGCCTCCGCACTGAGCGGACCGGTATAGGTCTTGCCCGCCTGGGGGATCGAGGATCCCGGACTGGCACAGCCCGAGAGCATCAATACCGTTGCAACAGCCGTTAACGTTGAAATACCGGTTCTGGTCATGAAGATAGTCCCCCATGTAGATTTCTGGGCAAGGAGAAGCCACTAAGCGGACTGTTGAAAAACGCGTTCACACGGGCTTCCGGGCGAATGCGGAATGTCGCAGTCTGGCCGTTGGCATTGGCAAAAGAGATATCGACGGAATTGTTGTCGAGGTTGGATTTCTTGGCCGCATCATAAAGATGCAGGAACGACCACGGCCCGTCGAACTGTTTGGACATCGACCGTCCCGCCCCGGACAGGGCCGACATATCCACGCGCGACGATGCCGGACCATCAATAATATTGGGCCAGAAAACCGTGATCGGACGGCTGGGGCCGTGGCTGCTGACAACCAACTGACCTTCAAAATTCAGAACCGCACGGCTGATATTGGCATTCATGCCCACCGGCGCGACGCTGAATTCAACCGACAGATCGCCTGTCTGATTAAAGAAGCTTTTGGTAATGTTCATTGCAGCGCGCAACTGGGTGGTAAAGTTGCGGTCAACCGTAATGGACTGGCCATCGATCACTTTGGGTTTTCCGGTGTTTTCATCAACAAAGGTCAGCAATTCCTGTTTGTAGAACGCATCAAGAATGCCACCGGGGCGGAAAAATTCTTCAAAATCCTTCAGCGGCAAATCATTGCCCGACTTGCGGTTGAAAGGATACTTGCCGGCAATAAGCCGTTGATAGGCCCCATAAACCTGATCGTGCCATTTGCGACCCAGCGCAACCGACGCACCGCGCATGATGATGCCCCAGGACTGATTGGCAACCGATTGCAAATGCTTGCCAAACGGTTCCGGTGTCCGTTCTGCAACGCGTTCGAGCACGAAAATCGGGTCATCCCCGGCCAGTTTGGCCCGCTCGATCGCCAGTTCCAGCGATTTTGCGCTCGGATCCGAGGCGTCGCGCACGGCTTTCATATATTGATAGACATCACCCAGGGCGTCTTCGATTTCATCCATGTTGGACGGGCCGCCATCCGGGCGTTCCGCCAGCATTTCGCGAATATCGGCAAAGGCCCGTTCAATATCACGCGCGGCCACCCGGTTCGGGTCTTCAGGTGTTTCAAAATCCACCTGATCGGCCAGGGTTTCGCCATCTTCGCCTTTGGATGCTTCCCTGGGTTCATACAGAACCGAATTATCACGCACCAGTTCAGCCACCCGGCGAATGGGGTTATTGCCATCTGCCAGCGTATGGAGAATTTCGGTTGCCTGCTTAATGTCGTTAAACGGGCGTACCTGCATGGAATTCAGGCCGTGTTTCCAGGCACCAATATAATCATTGATATAGCTTTCGCGGACACGATCACGAATTTCATCATAATCGGCATCGGTGATGTTGCTGGTTTCGAGTTTACCCAGCACCCACAAATCATCGCCGGCAACCTTTGCCACCTGTTCAAGCTGCGGCACGAACATGGCGTGATACTGCTTTTTGGTGAAAAAGCGCGGAATTTCAAACGGGCCCTGATCCGGTGTGCTGACACTTTGCACACTGCAATCACTTGCCGCCGCAATGCCATTGCCTTCGGTTTCTGCCGCATTCGCTTCCTGTTGCAAATCCACCGGCTGATAAACCACATTAAAGGGTGCCCCGGCGGCAATCGGCAGTTCCAGCGGTTTGGACAGTTTCTGTGTCGTCCGTGACCGGATGGTGCGATACACACGGGTAAACGGGGTTTGCTGGCTGAGATCCCGCTGGGCCTGGGCAACCAGATTGGCATCAACCTCATAGGCCTGCGGGTTGCGTTCCAGCATGTAATTCAAATGGGCGGCAAGCTGCTCGCGGGTTTCGGGTTCCTGTTTCAGGCGCGTATTCCAAAGCTGGTTGAAATAACCATCGACAATGGCATCATCGCGACCGCCCAAATCGGCCATCATGCGATAAACACGCAGATAATCCAGTTCCTTGTCGCCGCCTTTGGGGCAGACAGACCGCAAATTACGGGCCAGCCCTGCCACCAGGGCGGGGGCAAATTCGTTATGCAGTTCGTAATTATAGGCGCGGTCAATAATCGGCCCAATGTCGCGCCCCTGATACAGGGTCAACTGTGCCTGCACCGCACCGACATCGCGATAATCGCCAAATTCATCAATCGCGGCCCGCAATTCATTAAGCGGTTTCAAATATTGCTGACCTGTCGGGTCCAGGCTGGCACGCGCATCGGCCTTGCTGAAAGCTTCGGTCTTTGCCAGCACATCCTGGGCGCGCTCCAGATTGATCTGGTAACGGTCGTTCCAATAGAACACACCGACGATGCACGCGGCAGCCCCAACGCCAAACGACATCAAAATGCGCTTGCGATAACGTTCCTCGACCCGGAAATTGTTCCCGGCCAAACCTGCCTCGGGAAAGACCACCTTTTTGAGGAACGAGGTCACAAAATAAGGGTAAGACGTGTTCTGGCTGGTGCCATAAAGCGGGGCTGGCAGGGCATAACGCTGGCCCACGGCCTCCAGAAACACGTTACGCGGCGCATTTTCCTGACGGTTGCTAAAGAAATACAAACCACGCACCAAAGGTGGTGTTGTAAATTTGTCTGGCGACAAGGCCCCTTCAAGGAATGACCGCAGCGGTGCTTCAAGCCCCAGGAAGGTCCGATAAAACGAAAATGCTTCCTGGCGGCTATTGGCCGATTTCAGTTCCAGCACCCGCTTTTTCAGGCGCAGATGCAAACGATCCAGATAATCGGCATATTGCTTGTCAAACTGGTCCAGCCAATCAGGGGTATGACGGCCTTCATAGAGGAAATGAAAGCCATACAGCATTTCGCGGTCCGCCGCACTTAGCGTTGCGAAATAGTCGGCAAAACCGGCCACCTGGTCCAGCTTGGTAAAGGCCAGATGGATGGTCATGCGGGTGCCAAGGCGCTCGACCGCATCATTAATGATACGACGGATTTCCAGGGCATAATTTTCGCGCTGGTTAAACGACATGCCCATAAATTCGGACAGATCAATTGCCAGAACGATCCCGTTGATCGGGCGGCGCGGGCGCACGCGTTGCAGATTGGACAGGAACGCATCCCACAGCGCATTTTCAACCGACGAGCGGCGCTGCTGCGGGCGGAAATAATCGCCATTCAGGTCCAGCAGCACAGCCTCGTTGCCAGCGACCCGCCAGGAAAAGAACTGGTTGGCCTGACGCGGCGGCAATTCGCGCAAATCAAGTTCAATTTCATGATCAATCGGAAAACGCAAATCGCCATTTTCGATCAGGCTGGTTTTACCACTGCCCGACTGTCCGAGCACCAGATACCAGGGCAGGCTGTAAACGCCCCGCCCCTCGCCCGACCAGCGATTGCGGATCACCGTCATGGCACGGTCAAATACCTGCGCCATCGCAGTTTTTTCCATTTCCTCCTCGGAGGGCTGGCGCGAACTGGCATTACGGCGTGCCAGCAACCAGCGCACAACCGCCCGAATGGCCATAAACAGAAACAGGCAGATTGAAAGTATCAGCAACCCGGCAGAAACAACAAACCGAATGCCTTCATCCTTGAACGGATAAACACCATGTGTGCCGATGCGTTCGCCAAAGAAATAAATGATCGGCGCCATGATCAGGCTGAACACCGCAATCAGCACCAGCGGACGCAATAGTTTCTTGAGAAGATTGAATAATCGCTTAACCATTTTCCTGACCTGCTACCTGCTATCCATTTTCCATGCGCAATGACGGCCCATCATGGGCAGGGCGCTGCGCAACGCATCAGCATCGAAAAACAGCGAACGCTGTTCGTTTCCGGCATCAACCGACACCTGAATTCTGCTGCCATTGGTAATCGTCTTTAAAAGCCGGATGCTTTCCAGCCCGCGCGGGGTTTCCAGGATGTGCCCCTGGCCATTAACGCGCAAAAGCGTGCCAATGGCATTTTCCTGCGCAATACTGTTGCCATACAGAAAACGGGCATCGACCGTGCGACCGGCAAAGTCATTTATCCACATCAGGCGCATCCGGGTGATGTTGTTTTCGCAACTTACCAGCATTGCCCCATTCTCCCCGGCATCAGCCAGGGCCGGCAAAGCCAGATAAAGGTCCGCCTTTCGACGAAGCTGATCAAAATCGGCCATGTCGCGCGGCGGATTGATGCGATCAAGCAAATCGCCGTTCGTGCCGGTTATCTTCGCGCCGGTCTTGTGGTCCAGCAATGTCACCGCAACACCTTCGGGTGTGATATTTGACGAACGCAAAAACCCGTTCACGTAAGAAACCGCCAGCGGCGTTTTTTCATCCTCTTCTGCCGCCGGTTTTGCGATGGCGATGCCCGCATCCCCCGTATTGGGGCGACCCAGCAGGCTGTCATAACATCCCAGCCGGTCCAAGCGGTTTGCCTTGGCAAAACAGGCCTTAAGGCCATCATCATCAATTACAGTTTGCGCATTGGCATGAAAGCTGGCAGCACATGCCAGCATCGTTGCCATCATGCCTAAAGTCCGTATTTTTTGCATTTATCTGCCAGTGTTCTTTTGGGGACACCCAGCATCTCGGCGGCCGTGGTACGGTTGCCATCGGTTTGCGCCAATGCCCGGGTAATCAGGTCCTGTTCAAACATTGCAAGTGCCTCGGGCAGGGGTAAAATCCCTGGTGTCGAGACGTTCTCGGGTTCGCTTTGCGCATCCACGGCCTGAAAATGCTCTGCCGTTAGCATGGTGCCATCTTTGGCATTGCTGGCCGCAAGGCGGGTCAGCCCTTCAAGTTCGCGACGGTCCCCGGGAAAGGGACGTTGCGACAAAAAGGCAAAGGCCGCCGGATGCAGTTTCAAGTGACGTTTTTCCTCGCGCTCGATGCCGTTCAGAACAGCCTGGACAATATCGCCAATGTCTTCGCGGCATTCATCCAGCGAGGGAACGGTGATGGCCATTTCGCGCAAGCGGTAATAAAGGCCCGGCAAAAAAGTGCCTTCCTGGGCGCGGGCGGACAGGTCCGAACGCGCCGAAACAATGATGCGCGCCGCAAGCGGCAAATCGCGGTCACTGCCCAACGGGCGATATTGCCGGGTTTCAAGCAACCGCAGCAGCATTTCCTGACCGGGGCCACAGAGGCGGTCAATCCCGTCGAGATAAACCACACCATTGCCCGCCTTGCGCAACAGGCCCTGGCGGGCACTGGCAACCCCCTTGATCGCGCCGCGTTTGTGACCAAAAAGCTCGGGCGCGAAAACATCAATCGGCAGGCTGGCACAATTGGCATACACAAAGGCGGACGCCGAATGCACGGAATGTTCGTGCATCGCACGGGCCACCTTTTCCTTGCCCACGCCATCTTCACCCAAAATCATGACAGGGCCGGTTTTATCGGCCAAATGCGCCACTTTTTCGCGCAACGCCTGCATCGGACGGGAACGGCCAATCAATCGTTTGGACAAACGGCCGGTTTCACGCTGACGCAACGACATGCGGTCGCCTTCCGCACGGGCCAGCGATTTTGCCAACATTGCCTTTTCATTTTCCTGGCCCGCCACCACCTGGCGGGTTTCAATCGCCGCTGCCACCGCGCGCAAAATCTGCCGCGCCACACTGCGATCCAGCCACGGGGCAATCGCCCCGTCAGACAACACCACAGCGACACCCAAAAAATCGGCATTGGCGCGCGCCAGGGGCAACACCGCCACGTGCGACGGGCAATTCACCCCGTCAAGCGCCGAAATGACCGGCGACATGTCATACCCTGCCGTTCCATTATCCAGGCACAGGTTTTTGCCGGTAAAGGCCACCTGGGTTAACGGACACACCGGGGAGCGCCCCCCACCCTGTAACGGATGGATCCGCGACCCCGGTGCCCAGGTTGAAAAACCCTGGGCATAACCGCCAGACAACACCAGGTTGCGCCCGGTGGCGTCCAGCAAATAGATCAGCGCAATGCGACCGCCGGTCATATTGGCGATCAATTCGCCACTTTGAACCAGCACTCCGTCCAGCCGTGTCTGGTTCACCAGATTGCACAGCGAAACAAAATGATCGCGCATATTGAACTGATCGATCATGTTCATCCTGCCCGAGCCTCTTTCTCGGGGATGTCACCCTCATCCGTTTCCGAATTCTCGGCACCATCGTCATCGCCTTCTTCGGCAATTTCGGGCAGGAAGGTCATCACAAAACCGCCATCCGCCGCATCAAGCTCCAGCGCATCCAGGCTGGCATGATCGGCAATACGTTGCAGGGCTTCTTCGGCGATGCTGGGCAAAATCCAGCGGTCAATCACCTGTTCAACCATGCGTGCGCCATTATCGGCATGGGCACACAAATCCTCGATCAGGGCCAGCACCGCATCATTCCAGCGCAGATCCATACCGCGTACCTTTTTAAGGCGGGCAGCAAGACCATTCAGCTTCAGATCAATGATCTGCTGGATGCTTTCGCTCGATAGCGGTTTAAAGCACAGGATGCGCATGCGCGCCAGAAGGGCCGGTTTGAAATGTTCCTGCAAATGCGGGCGAAGGGCCTTTTCCAATGCCTCCATTGATGCGCTTTCAACCGTTTCACGGTTTTGCATCAGGGCATCGGAGCCCAAATTCGACGTCATGAAAAACACAACGTTGCGGCAATCAATTTCGCGGCCTTCGCCGTCATTGATCACGCCTTTATCGAACCCCTGATAGAAAATATTCATCACATCAGGATGGGCCTTTTCGACCTCGTCAAGCAGTACGACCGAATAGGGCATCTTGCGGATGGCCTCGGTCAAAATACCGCCTTCACCATAACCAACATAGCCGGGAGGCGAACCAATCAGCCGCGAAACCGTGTGCTTTTCCTGATATTCGGACATGTTGATCACGCTCAGGAACTGGCGACCGCCAAACAGGTTAAGGGCCACTTGCTCCGCCGTTTCGGTTTTACCCACACCGGACGGCCCAACCAGCAGGAACACCCCGCGCGGGGCACTGTCACGCACCAGATCAAGCCGGGCGGCCTTCATGCGGTCATGGATAACCTCAATTGCCAGGTCCTGGCCCTTGATCACGCTGCGCAGCGCATCGCCCAGCCCCAAAATACGGTCGGCATCATCATCGGACATGGCCGCAGCGGGCACACCGGTCCAATCCGAAATGACATCGGCAATAACGCCCTCGCCCACTTCAAATTCAACCAGCGCCGTTTCGTTGCGACGCGCATCACGCAATTCCGCCAGCAGAGAAACGATTTCAGCCCGCAGAGCTTCGGGGTCCGGAGCTTCGGGATTTTCTGTCGCGTCCTCTGCCGGTTCAACAACCGTTTCGTCATTGGCCGCGTCATGCCCCTTGGCAATCAGGGTGCGCAGTTCAATAACGCGGTTGACCTTCTGTTTTTCCACCTGCCAGCGATGTTGCAGTTTTTCCGCCTGGGCACGCAGGCGGGCAATGGTTTCCTCGATATGGTCACTACTGCCATCGGACCCGACGGCGGCCATGCGACTGTCACGGGCCCGATCGGCGCGTTCGCGTTCCAGCATGGCAATGCGTTTGTTCAGCCAGTCCAGTTCGCGTGGCTGGGCGGACTGCCCGGCGGCGACACGCACAGCGGCAGTATCGAGAACGTCAAACGCCTTGTCAGGAAGCTGCCGACCAGTCAGATACCGCACCGAAAGGGCGGCAGCCGCATGCAGGGCGACATCCGAAATATAAACGTTATGCTGGCTTTCATATTGCGGGCGCAGGCCACGCAAAATGGTGACACACTGGTCAATCGTCGGTTCGGCCAGCTTGATCAACTGGAACCGGCGGGTCAGGGCGGCGTCCTTTTCAAAGTATTTTTTATATTCCGACCAGGTGGTGGCGGCGATGGCACGGATCTGCCCGCGTGCCAGGGCCGGTTTTAACAAATTCGCCGCATCCGACCCGCCAGCAGCAGCCCCGCCGCCAATCAGGGTGTGGGCTTCGTCAATGAACAGCACAATCTTTTCCGGCGCGCTGATCACTTCATCAAGCACGGCCTTCAGGCGGCGTTCAAATTCACCCTTTACCGAGGCACCGGCCTGCAATGCGCCCAAATCAAGTTCCCACAGGGCCGCCCCCTGCAGGGCTGCGGGCACATCGCCTTCGACAATTTTAAGGGCCAGCCCCTCGGCCAGGGCGGTTTTGCCCACGCCCGGATCACCGACCAGAATGGGGTTGTTCTTGCGACGGCGCGACAGAATATCCGTCATTTGCGCAATTTCGGTATCGCGGCAGAATACCGGGTCAATCTCGCCATTTTTGGCCTGCTCGGTCATGTTGCGGCCAAATTTATGCAGCGCACTTTCGCTCTGGATCGGGGCTTCCCCGTTGCCGTTGGCACCCCCCTCGCGGGCCGGGTTATTGGGGTCGCCGTTGCCTTCCATGCTGCCTTTCACCAGGTCATAAAAACCGGTCAGGATGGCGCGGCTATCCAGGGCTTCAAATTCGGAAAATACATAAAAATGGCAATAACGATCCGGGTTTTGCGCCACGGCGGCAAAAATGGTTCCGGTGCGGATATTGTCTTCTTCCAGCTCGCCACTGCCCAGCATCAGGGCATCCTGCAACAGCTCCAGCAGCAAGGTGGCAAATTCCGGCAGGTCCTGTGCGCCACGGCGGGCATGATCCAGCGACTTGCGCAATTTGGCTTCCAGGCGTTCGGGCTGAATGCGCAGCACCGACAGCAACTTGCCGGTATCGCCGCCCGGCTGTTCCATCATTGCCAGTAACAGGTGGCTGACCGTGACTTCAAACTGGCTTTGTTCGATTGCCATTTCGCTGGCCCGTTTCAGGGCTTCACGGCTGTAAGTATTGAGTTTTGATAAAATACGTTCTTTGGAAACCTTTAACATCAGGGCCTCCCTGTCATGTTGTTTCCACCAAGAGAGGCTTCGATCTTCGCCTCGATCCCGTCGATCTGGTTGCTGAGATTCTCGTTAAAGGCAATATTGATGCCCGCCAGAAGGACAAGGCATACCAGCACCACGCCCCATACCGGAAAGCGCCATCCCATGCGTTCCCTGGCGTCATAGATATTCGGTTCCGGGTTCACCAGCTTGTCGGGGGCTTCGCCCCGGTGCTTTTCCAGAACGCCATGCACATTGACCAAAAGCTGTTCAAGTTTGGCCTGACCATTGTGCATGACATGATATTTGCCCTCGAAGCCAAGGGCGATGCAGTAATAAAGCAGTTCCAGAAGATCGAGGAAGCGGTGCGCTTCGTCCATCACCCGGTCCAGAATGGCAAAAACCTTCTCCCCGCCCCAGGTTTCGTTATGGAAGATCGACAGCATGGGGCGCTCCGGCCACAGGCTTTCGGCCCCCCACACCTGGGACAGCACGGCTTCGTCAAGGGTGGCACATAAAATGTAACGTGCGGCCAGCACGGTGGCCTCGTCATATTCCATTTTTTCCAGTTCCTGCTGGAAAATCGGAATTTCGTTGACCAGGCGGCTATGCAGGGCTTCGATGTCGTTGAAATCGTGCAAATTGCGAATACGGACACTCAAGCCCAGCAAGGGCACGGCAGCTTCCAGCAGGCGATTTTTACCCTTTGCCGAAAGCTGGAAATCCATCGTTTCGCGTGACGACATCAGGTTTTCAATCATGTCATCAGGCTTGCTGCCAAGCTGGCGGGGTGTTGGCCCGCCCTGACCATTGGCCGGCAACGGGGCCGACCGCCTGGAATCATATGGTGATACGGCAATATCGCTCATTGGCTTTATCCCATGATCGCCCAGAATTGCAGTTCAAGTTCCGGGAACTCCCCGGCGATATGAAATGCAAATCCGTCAGAATTTTCCAGATGTCCCCAGCGCGGCGAAGAACGTTCCAGCGCGAAATAGGAATATCCGGCGTGATAGGGCAGCTGACGCGGGGCAACCGGCATCAGACGCAGCGGAATGCCCGGAAGCTGCTTGTGAACAAGTTCGCGAATTTTCTCGATCGAACTGATTTTCGACTGCGCAACAAATTCGCGGTGCAGGCGTTCCTGCGGCACATTGGCCTTGACCGCCAACACAAATTCCGCTGTCCGGATCAGTTCACGTTCATGAACCGGGGCCACGACATAGCCATGCAGTTTATGTTCATGCGGGATCGGAATGGCATTTGCCACCAGGGTTGCCGTCACAAGCTGGCGCAAATGCTGTGTTACCGTTGGCCAGCATTGATGCGGCAGGGCATGGTCATAAACCGGCAAATCAGGGCATATTTTGCTTTCATTCAAAAATGTCGAAAGCTCGCCAATGATTTGCAGCAGCAATTCATATACCGGGCGCGGATGCACCATCGACATGCGCACATAATGGCGCAACAGCGGTGCCATCGAATTCAAACCGCGCAGCAGCAAAAAGTCGGCAACTTCGGCAACCCCGTTCTGGTCGGGTTTGCCTATGCGCCCGGCAATGGTGGCGGCACGCTGTTCCACGCCATCGGCCAACTCGCCCAAAAACCGGCGCAGCGACGGGGCCGCCGAGATCGAGAGCATGGTGGGGTAAAACCCCTTGTCGATGACAATCGCCCCTTCGCCGGTTTTATCGACAATGCGCGCCACCGCCAGCTTGGAATAAGCCGACAGATCCTGCGATCCCGGCAGCAGCACCGGGCAGGCCCGGGCCACATCAATTGCCGCCAGTTCGCCCGCCTGCACGGTATTGTCGCGCACCGCGATTTCATCGGTCACATAGCGCGCGGCAACGCCTGTTGTTGCGGCATTGCGGTTCCGGTCAATCTCGATGCCACCATCAATCATCAGCGGCACACACAGATAGATGATTTCGTTGGCGGTCAGGCCTTCGGAAATATCCAGAACCGGGGGTGACACGTCCGTTCCGGGAATGTCAAACACCGTGCCATCGGGCATGATGCCACTGGCAGAAACAACGGCAACCTTGCCCAGCGAGAGCAGTTCCTCGTTCAGGATAAGCTGGTGGAAGCCAAAATTGTGTGCCTCACTTCCCGACGCATAACGCTGGGCCAGATTTTCCAGATAGCGCGTCTGCTGCTGAAAGTGATGGGGTTTGACAAACAGGCCGTCCGACCATGCCACTTTGTTATGCGAAGCCATAAGCGGGTTTATCCTTCCTGCTTGACCAGACGTACTTCTTCATCGAGCAACAACAGCAAGAACTGATCGTTGTCGCCGACATCGCGCACATTGACCGAGGTGCGCCAAACCGCCTTTTCCAGGTCCAGATATTCGGCAATTACCGCAATTTTCCTGGTGCCTTCGGGCAATTCATACGGGCCAAGCACCTGGTAGGTGTCCGGTTTGATCATGGTTTCGCCAAGGTCGGCCTTCAGGGTCGATCCCAGGGTTTTTTCCATTGAATCGGTCAACGAGAAATAATCGTAGCTAAACACGCGGTGGTCACTGCTGAGTGCGAGAACCCGCACAACAACCGGAGAGGGTTCGCCCTGAAAATTCTTGTTCACATCGGCTGCGGCATAGGCCTGCAACGAAACCTTGGTCGGCTGAACTTCATCAGCACCCACCTGAATATCGGGATCGGAAATAACGTCATAAATCTTTTCCGATGTTTCACAGGCCGCGAGGGACAAACCCATAACAGCCACCAGAAAAAAGCCCGCCAAACGCTTCATTGTTCAATATCCCTTTCGTTTTCTTCACCCAGATCGCGCTGCATCTGTTCGTGACGGCGCGTCGCGCGGTATTCGTTGCCAAAAACTTCCCAAAACAGCATTTGCAAACCCTGCTGGCGCTGAGACCGCAATTCGGAGAAATAAGCCCGGTACATCCGCCAGCACCAAGCGTCGTAGGCCTCCTGGTTTTCCGGGACACCCGCCGCGTCATAAGCCTTGAACCGGCGTTCAAGAGCACGGGGCAACAGGGCGGCCAGCACGGCATCAAGGGCCCGGTCGATGGATTTTTCCGTCGCCGCCTGATGCGAATTCAAATGATCAAGGGATTCCTGCATCGCTGCGGGTGCCGACAGATGCACCGGCCCGCGCTTGGAGAAAAAGGCATGCAGGGCCTCGTCGGCATCGCGGCTAAAACGGATCGGGTTATCTTCAAGCGCATGCAGGTGCATGGTTGCGAGCGGAAAATTGGCCGAGCGTTCCGATGTGCTTTTGTAAATCTGGTTTAACCCCTCAAGGGCGGCCCGAAGGGATGCACCAATATCACTCAGCACACGGGCGGCCTGTTCGGTGCTCATTTCACCCAAATGAATACCCAGGCTTTTTGCCAGCGGGCGCAGCGCAACGTGGTCCACAGCGTGGGGCAGATCGACCGAAACCGCATCAATGGCACTATCGGTGTTGCGCGATGCCCCGTAAGAAGCCGACGAGGATGTGGATGCCGATGATGCCCCGCTTTCAGACTGAACCGGTTCTTCAAAACCGTAACGGTCCCGGCGGATACGGGTATTGGGCATCGAGGCAAAGTGCATGTCGGCATCATCCTGTTGGCTGTTGGTGACACGGGGTTCAGCACCGCGCTGCAAATTGACATCATCCTGAAGCAGAATTTCATCATCGCTCTGGCGCGAACGCCGCGCTTCGGAAAAGGCGGAAAGAGGGTCGGTCTGCTGGCGGGCAACCCGGCGTTCATCAAGCACGTCGAGCGGATCATCGCGAGTTTCGCGGGCCGCCTCCGATGCCTCGACCGGTCGGGCCTCTACATAAACGCTATCGCGGACCAGCCCTTCGCGGTTGCCCTGTTCGGCCCCGACCATGGAATGCACACTAACCGGGCGCGCATCGAGATATTCGCTTTGCCCGGTGCTGACCGTGCATTTCAGATTTTCGATCTGCACTTCGTCCTTGTCCGACAAAATAACCGGGCGGCCAGTCGGGATCGGGGCCTTGGCACGGTTGATACGAATATTGGCGTTTGAAACCCGTTCGATGGTGAAATGACCATCCGTAACCATGACACGCGCCGCCGTTTCGGGAATGGCCCCGTCGCTATCCTGGATCTGCCAGGTGGCATCCGGTGCCGAACCGATCAGCCCGCCCCGTTGTGAAAACACAAAACTGACGGGAAATGCGGGTACCGCGTCATGCACATTTTCAATTTGAAATTTTGCTTTCATCGTTTGTCCCGTTCTTACCCTCGTGCCTGCAACACCACGGGCTTCAGCCCCTCGCGCTGCGTATTGCCAATAAATGTTGTCCAGCCCAGACTGGCGGTATCCGGGCAGCCCAGCTTGAATGCCGGGACTTCATTGCGTTGAAGATTAAGTTCGATGTCATAGGCCAGCTGATCCTTCAGCAGGAATTCCACCAGTTCCTTAAGGCGCGCATAATCCTTGCCGCTGGGCAGAAAATCGCGGAACCGCTGGAAGGTCAGATTGCGCAAAACCACGGTGAATTTGCCTGCCCGGTCCTCGACAAAGCGGCCAATGACAAAATCCTGGCCCAGCGACATGTTCACACTGCCCATGCGCGCACGCT
The DNA here is from genome assembly GCF_003326755.1 of Thalassospira profundimaris. Classification (GTDB taxonomy): domain Bacteria; phylum Pseudomonadota; class Alphaproteobacteria; order Rhodospirillales; family Thalassospiraceae; genus Thalassospira; species Thalassospira profundimaris_B. Next base: position 21,062 of record NZ_JPWH01000038.1, read on the forward strand.
GATCCTGCGGAATTTCGACCTTGCGCAATTCAAGCTGGCGGATCGACACGTCGGGCAGGGAAAAGGCGTGCGCGATCACACCGCTAACCATTTCTGCCGAGCGCACCCGCCCCGCGACAACGCCCAGATAGGTCAAAAGCTTTGCCCAGGGCACATCGGCCTTGCCACGGCTTTCATCACCGCCAATGCCGATCAGCGAAAACATCCAGTCGGAAAACTGGTCGGTCGCACCGGCATTATAGCGCACGTAATAACGGTATTTCCGCCAGATCAGGTAAAACAGCCACACCAGGCGGTTCGAGAAAAAGTCGTTAAATGCCTGCTGTACCCCTTCTTCCCCGGCACTCCAGGCCGCCGTTTCCAGCATGTGGGATGGCAGCGGCGACGACGGCCCGTGCAGACCCAGAAACGACACCGTCATTTCCAGTTCCTTGCCACCTTCTTCCTCGTCCACCGGGCGCAGTGACACCACATCGGATGCCGGAAAACCCAGCCCCGGCGCGACACGGAAAATCAGGTCTTCGACCTTCTGGGTTTGCAGCGCACGTTCTTCGACCTGCTGGCCCGATGCCTTGAGCAGAATATCCACCGCGCGAAAAAACGAATAACGCTGCGGGTTGGCTTTCAGATCGTTGATCATATGAGGGGCTGGTTGCCGATACGGGCCGTCCATCGGTACTCCTCCCCTGCTTCCAGTCCACGCACGACCAGTTCGTGGAACGAATTGATGGTGGCATACAGCGCGAAAAATTCGGCCAGAACGGTCGAGAACAGATACATCTCGCCCTCGCTGGCAAATTTGCTTTCGCGCATGTCGATCGTCGAACGCATGCCGCGTACCGGCAGGCCCCTGAACAGACGGTCGATCGTATGCGATGAAATATTGGCAATGCCTTCCAGGCGCATCACGGCTTCGCGTTCGCGCTGTCGGTCCACCTTGGCGTTGAAATCAAACACGTTCAAAATGGTGCGCAGGGCCTCGACACTTTGCAAAGACAGGTAATTCAGCGACAAAGCCGAAATAAGCTGCCACTGCAGCGCGCCATCAACCACCGGGTAACGTGGCGGTGTGGGCCGTGTCACATTGGTCGGGCTGACAAAAGACGGGATCATATGGGTGGGAATGCAAATATCACCCACTGCCAGATCACGCGGCGTTGCCCCGTTTGAACAGGTCAGGCGCACCGAAACCGTTTCACCGTCATTGACCTGGTAAAGCTCATCCTCGCGGACAAAGGAAATCAGACGGTCGAGCTTTTCACCCGACAGCGACTGGCGCACCTTTTCCCGGAAATAAACCGCCGCCCGGCCATCGACCCGCTCAATTTCGTGCATGAAGGATTCAAACCGGCTGAATTCGCGCGAAATACCACCAGAATGACCTTCTTCCGACGGGCGCCAGCCCGTCACGGCATCAATCGAAAAAACCTCAATCTCGCCCGCATCGCGCCGGGTCGGGCGGATGTGATATTCGGTGCGGCGACCATCGAGCAAAATCGGTTCGGCATCATGCTCGAACAAATTGATCGCCGGCACACAATGCAGCAAAAAGCTTTGTTTACCAATGCGCACGTCAGGCGGCATCGGGCGTTCAAATTCAAACACCACTTCAAAGCGGGTGGCATCCGCCCCCAAATGAGCGGTTGGAATATTTAAAAGATCAACAAAGTAATATTTCTGCGGAAAAGCATAAAATTCCTGTAACAACCGATAGCCAACAAAGCTGTTATCAGGATAGGGCAAAACTTCTTCGGATTTCTGAAGACCAACCTGTTTGACGCAATCCTTGCCAAGGGCAATTTCATTGCCCGTCTCAATATCACGGATTTTTGCCATCTTGAGATAGCGATGCAGCCACAGGCCGAGCGTCAGCGCGGAATAATCGCTGCCACCCAGGTGAAACCGCAGGCGCGTCAAATTGATGCCGCGAATTTCTTCTTCGGCCAGGCTTTCGATCTGCATGGTGATGACGGATTTTTCCTTCGATACACCATGATGAATATCCGTGACACTAATTGGCAGAATTTCGGTGTCATAGGCGGTGCGGAACTTGCACACCGTACCGCCAACCGGAATGCTTTCCACCTCCAGCCCGGCAGGCAGCATCTGGCTTTCGTTAATCGCCCCTTCGCGCGGGTTCATTTGCATGACCACCATTGACGGCACCGGGCGCAAAAAATTGGGCCACAACAACATCAATAGCGACTGGGTGACTTCGGGTAACTGATCGTCGATCTTTTCCCGCAACCGCCCGGTCAGGAGGGCAAAGCCCTCCAGTAACCGTTCGACATCGGGGTCGGTACTGCGTTCGGACAGGTAATTTGTCAGCTTGGGGAAATGCCGGGCAAATTCTTGCCCGGAATTCCGCAAATAATCCAGCTCATCCTGAAAATAACGTGCTGTAGACACAATGACCTACCTACCCATTCTCAAGGAAAACGAACGCCCTTCGGAAAGAACCAGATCAATCGTGACCTGTTCGCGGGCCGAACCGATTTGCGTGCGTGCCGATATCTGGAAAAACAGTTCAAGCCCGTTTTCCTGTTCGCGATCAAACCGCACGGCCACGTTGCTGACACGCGGCTCGTAGGTTTCGATGACATTGCGAATATCGTTCGCCACGATGCGCAGCATGTCAGCCGAACCGACAGAGGCATCGTTAAAATCGGCCAGCCCGAAACCGGGCGCACTTTGCGACCCGCCACTGCGACCATTGAGAACGTTCAAAAGATTGTTCTTGATCGACGCAACGCGGGCGGCAAGCCTGTCGCTCACATGCGAGGTCTGCCCCAGATCGTCGGCACGGATGCGTTCCATCAGAGAACGCGACCGTACCGCTTCAACATGTTGACGTGCCAGGGGATGATTCATCAGTCTTTATCCAAACGGCCAACCAGGGACAGTTCAAAATTCGCGCCCATATATTTAAAGTGCGGACGCACCGCCATGCTGACGCGGTACCAGCCCGGATCACCGGCGACATCCGAAACCTCGATTTTGGCGGCACGAAGCGGACGGCGCGAGCGCACATCAGCTGGCGGGTTTTCCTGATCGGCAACGTACTGGACGATCCAGGCATTCAGTTCGCGTTCAAGGTCGGCACGCTCTTTCCAGGCACCGATCTGTTCGCGCTGTAACACCTTGATGTAATGCGCCAGACGATTGATGATGAACATATAGGGAAGTTGGGTGCCAAGCTTGTAGTTGGTTTCGGCTTCCTTGCCTTCCTTGGTGTTCGGGAAGCGTTTTGGCTTCTGGATCGAATTGGCCGAGAAAAAGGCGGCGTTGTCCGACCCTTTGCGCATGGTCAGCGCGATGAAACCTTCTTCGGCCAGTTCAAATTCGCGACGGTCCGTGATCAGGGTTTCGGTCGGAATTTTCTGTTCAAGCTGACCGAATGATTCATAAACATGAACCGGCAGGTCATGCACCGCCCCACCCGACTGCGGACCGATAATATTCGGGCTCCAGCGGAATTTGGCAAAGCTGTCATTGATGCGTTCACCCAGCAGAACGGCGGTATTGCCCCACAGGTAATTTTCGTGGCTGTCTTCCACTGCTTCACGATACTGGAAAGTCTTGGTCGGGTTTTCCAACGGATCATAGGGAGTGCGCAGCAGAAAGCGCGGGGCGGTCAGGCCGACATAACGGGAATCTTCGGACTCACGCAGGCCACGCCATTTGGCATATTGCGGCCCTTCAAACAGCGAAGAGAGTTCCTTGATTTCACCAAGTTCGGTGAAGGAATCCACGCCAAAGAATTTCGGGCTGACCGAAGAAATGAACGGTGCATGCGCCATTGCGCCAACCGAAGCGCAATATTGCAAGAGCTTCATATCCGGCGACGAGGCATTAAAGGAATACATGCCAATCATCGCCCCGACCGGTTCGCCACCGAACTGGCCATAGCCCGCCGAATAGACATGCTTGTAAAGGCCGGACTGCGGCACTTCGGGCGACAGTTCAAAATCTTCCAGCAGTTCATCCTTGCGGATGGACAGAAGTTCGATCTTGATGTTTTCACGAAAATCGGTGCGGTCCACCAAAAGCTTCAGGCTGCGCCAGGTTGATTCCAGTTCCTGGAATTCCGGATGATGCAGAATTTCGTCCATCTGGCGCGAAATCTTGCGGTCCAGTTCCGCGATCATGCGGTCAACGCGGGCCTTGTTGACCGGCTCGGCCGACGTATCCCCCGCCAGCAATTCGGCGATAAAGGCTTCAACACCCTTGCGCGCAACGTCATAACCGTCATCTTCCGGGACCAGATTGCTTTTCGCCATGATCTGGTCAAGCAGGGAATCCTGGGCGTGACCTTGACTTTGGGCAACAGGATCAAGTGTTTCGGTATTCATGGTTCTCGTCTTTCCAACACGATGTTCGGCGTTTCAACGCCTGGCATTGATATGTTTTGGGATGATCAGCTTTTATCGCCGGCATCATTGCCGTCGGTTGCGGCGTCCGCTTTCTCCGAACCATCAAGCTCGGCCAGCAGGGCATCGCGTTTTTCCGGATCATCGACGATTTCGCTTAGCGCGCGGCGGAAAGCCGGCAAGTTGCCCAGCGGGCCTTTCAGGGCCGTCAGGGCTTCGCGCAGGTCAGCCAGCTTTTTGAGCTCGGGCACCTGCTCGACAATGGAATCAGGGGAAAAATCCTGAAGGCTTTCAAATTTCAGCTTCAGGTTAAGGCTGGCATCGGGGTCATCACGCAAAACATCATCCACCTGAAGCGTGCGCTCCAGGTTCATTTCGCGCAGGACATTGCCAAAGGAATTCTTGTCGATTTCAACCGCTTTGCGGCTTTCAAGAGGTGTATCGTCGGCCTTGCCGGCGAAGTCCCCCATGACCACCATCTTAAGCGGCAGTTCGACTTCTTCCTTCTGGTCCCCGGTTGCCGGTACGAATTTAACGTTAATGCGCTCTTTGGGCGCTACAGAAGAATCTCTCATGCCGTCTCCAATCTCGAACTCTGAACCTCGTGACGGGCGCCTGCCTGTGTGCCGCAACCGGCAACAGATCAAAACGCCAATCACAATTCCGGCCCTTTCAGGCCCGGAGGCATGGCAACATCGCCAATACCCCCCGCAATCGCGATTGGTAGGAAAGACGGAAAACCGGACATATCCTTAACGGACATCTGCGGCTTACGCACAGTTCGGCCTGTATGTTTTTCGGCACTACGCCCAAAACCATCAAACCCCGCATTCCGGTCACACGGCGTCATCGACCAGCAACGAAATGACCAAAGGCCACAATCACAAGATCAAAGTCGCCGATATCCACATACCGACAGAGGGTTTGCTCAACCTCCACGATACCGGAAAACGGTTATATGTCTGGCAAACGAGTGGATGAGATGCCAAAACCAGGGGCATTTCACGAAAATCGAAACTAACCGTGTATAGTACTAGCGCCCACACAAAAGGTTAGTATACAATACTTGAGTGAAGCCTGAAAGTTTAGGTCATCATACGTTTAAGTATATGTTACGTATTCCCATCCAACATTGTTAGCCCGTCTTTTCCCAACCAAATATTCTGCGGAATTTTTTCCGCTATTTTTAGATGACCCTACCACGAAAACTCGCGGTGACTCATTCTGTACATGAACCTACAAGCATTTAACTCGTATGGACAATACTTTAATGTTTAAACATTATGTCCAAAATGTGATGAATTTTGAATTACTGAGAAACTACGGGGAAAAACGTAGAAATGTCGCTACAGGACGAATTTTTACATCGTGAATATTTTCAAGTTCTGGAACACAAATTCCAAAGCTGAAAACCGCAGAATTTGCGGGATTCAGGCCACACACTGCCTGTTTTTGTGCTAAGTGGACACCCGCAAAAACCTATCGTCAGAGC
>NZ_JPWH01000039.1 GCF_003326755.1 Thalassospira profundimaris
CTACTGGATTTGAATGAGTCTGGACCCTAGTCAAAAGATCATAGGAACCGCACTCAAATACGACAGGCACACGTTTTTGCTAAATAATAAGTGTGACATTTGCACGATTTGCCTTTGATAGCGTGATCAAATCAAGCATCATTAGAGAACGATGTACGCCTTGGCAATCACAACTGCTAGGGATAGAAAATAGTAGGCTGTGCAGGTTAAGCGGGGCCTTGAGAAACTGGGCTGATTATTTACGCCGCTTTTTGTCTCTGGTATCCCCCTCAGCTATTCGCAAACCATATCACTATAATTATGAACGCCAAGAACAGTATAGGCGTCAAAGTACCGGACTGCTTCTCTGGTTGCTGTTGTGGTGAATATTTTCCAGCACTTGATTGACGAGGCGCAGCTCGACCGTAAGATGTCTTCGAGGTGCTTGGGAAAGTTGGAGAGCTTCGAGTGCTACTGCCTGCCCCAATTTGTTGAAGAATCTTTGCGTTAGCCTGTGCCGATCTAGTTGTTGAAGCTGCTGTCGGTTTATGGCTTGTGCCCTTCGATCCGCGTAGAGAAGTACGATTGGGGGATAGCTGACTGAGAATAGCATCATTTCCCGTCAAGCGGCCCTCACTCCCTCCATTTGATGCCGTTCTAGTTGCCCGACCCAAGCGCCACAATGCTTCTTCCGACGAAATCCGCTTGATCTGAGTAGCTTCTGTAATTGTGATACCGACGTGCGAGTAAGTTGACTTCTTGAACGGTGGATCGATTAAACCGGTTACGGAAATATATTGCCCCACCCAAGCAGCGGACGGGGTCTCGCGAAGTATCTTCAAACCTTCGCTCCAAATCGAGAGCTTAACTGCGTTCCCGCGCCAATCACTGAAGTTAACAAAGATATAGGGCTTCCTGCCTCGCGTCCGACCTTCCTTAACGTCAAGAACCTTTCCTATCAATTCAACACGGTTGCCAACTTGGCTCAGTGCCGCGTTGTAGTTCGAAGCATCGATAACGTCATAAGCACCAATGTATTCGTGCACAACTTTGCGAGAAGCTGTGGTGCTTGTAACTTTAATTGCCGCTTTCGGTATGTTTTTGCCGACAAGAAAATCTTCTAGTGTCGGGATATCCCTAAATGCAGATGAGCATATGTTGCTAAGATTCTCGGCTGCTTGCTTCAGGTCTGGAAAAGCACGGAGAGCAGAGAACACTTTTGAGCTGGAGGGATCAGCATAGTCACTGGCGCTAAAAATGATGTTCTGGCCGTTCGAATACTCATCGAACAGTTGTGGACGAGACGCCAACGCCTGAAGGCTTAGATCAATCACAATATACGAGAAGCGATCCATCTCTGGACCAAAATCAGCAGCGCTCCTTTTAGGATGTTGAAAGTGCTTCTGACCCGTCTCAAATCCCTTGCCGATGGGAAGCCCAGGTACAAACAACCCATCGTAGTCAATTAGCTTCAAGCCATTAGATATGACTACGTTGCCATTCTGAAGGTCGCCATGTGCAATCCCGGCTCTACGGAGGTTCTGCTCCATAGTGAAAAAGTCGGCCCGCAGTTTGTCGATAGCTGAGGCTGATCCGAAATTCTTCTCAAGGAATGACCCAAGGGTGTCGCCTTGTGCCCACTCCATCTTGACTATTGGGTAGCGCTGACCATCAACAAGGATGCCATCTTTCTGGTATTCAAAGCCAACAAAGTATCCTGAAGTCTGCTTGGCAATGACCGCACTAATTTTCTCGTAGCGAGTTTCTAGGTGAGAGGAATCTCGTTGAAAGCAGCGGACAGCAAACTTCTTACCTGCATCAATCGTGTACGTCAGTGCAAAGCCACCGCCCAATGCGAGCGGAACACCCAACCCGGTAGTTACTGCGCTCCCAGACTTTAATACAGGGTCTGAAAAGACGATGGACGGGGACTGGACAGCAGTGGTGTACACGTCTTCAGGAAATGATCTACGTGACGGAAAAGACTTGGATGTTTGGGAAGCGTTGCTATTTACAGACTCGGCGTGTAACGCGAACAACCCCACCTGTGGTGATGTTCAGCTTCTCTATCTGGGATTGACTCGGAATGTCTCAGACAGAAACCAAGGAAGATCTGCACCTGATAGCTGGGATCGTGAGCATGTTTTCCCGAAGAGCTACGGACTTGGGCGGCAATCCCAGTACGGATATACAGATCTTCATCACTTGCGCCCCGCTGATCGTACGTTGAATGGCTATCATTCAAACTACCCCTACTGCCAAGGGGGAGAACCGTTATTCGACAAGCACAATGATGGTTCGTTTAGCCCAACCTCTGCAAAGTACGACTCAGACAGGAAATGCTTTGAGCCGACTGATATTGCAAAAGGTCAAGTTGCCAGAATGGTCTTTTACATGGCCGTTAGGTATGAACCTGAAGACACAGAACCAGGGAATATGCCAGACCTTGAGGTAGTATCTTTGGAAGAGGCCTCCCCGGAGGACGGCCTCATTGGGGATCTGTGTGCGCTTGTCCAGTGGAACCGCCAGTATTCGCCTTCAGATTTCGAGCGTCTTAGGAATGATCGCATCGAATATATACAAGGAAACCGTAACCCATTTGTCGATCATCCTGAATGGGTTGACGTAATCTGGAAGTCATATTGCAATTAGGCAATGACCACGAAAAAGCGATCACTCACCCCACAAACTAAGCGTGTTCTCTTGTTGATCAAGAAAGCTTGTACCCAGTGCACCCCCCGAAACTTTGTCGGCTCGTATCGACTATTCATGTCTTTTGATGGATAGAACCCACCACGCAAACAATCGGAGTTAGCCGCTTCCTCGTCAGTATTTACAACCTGCCATTCGACTTTGAAATCTTTCGAAAACGGAAGCCCGGATGCCTGCTGCACGGCACGGAAATAAATGCCACTATTGGGGTGTATCATATCTCCACTAGTTAGCGGTCTCAAATCCGCACCATCTTCTTCCGCACGCTCATAAGCAACAATGCGCACAGGAACTTGATTAGCGGCATTTCGGTAGGGCACGGAAACAACTTGAGGCAGGTTTGCGGGCATTTGAGTAAGGATTTGACGGCCACGCGCTTCTACGAGCGAGACCAAATCTTTTCCTTGCTGAATGGCATCAGCGAAGACGCGCAATCGGCGAGATGCTGCTTCTTTTACTTCACCTTTAGCGAAAGATTCTCCAAACAGCCTACGCCATTTCTTTATGCTCTCGTCACGGTCTTCTTCTCCGTAGGCGTCATCAACCCACTCGCGATATTGTGAGATCTTATTGCGAAAATTATCATATTGTTCCTGTGTCCACTTCCTTGTGAAACTCTCACCAGGAAGTGCTGGGTTCTCAACCGCAGGAAGATCAGGGTTCTCTTGAAGCCAATCATCTAGGCGACCTACTATTACTTTGAGGGTCGTTGGCAGGTCAGGGTAAGTATCAAATATGACCCCATCAAAGACGCCTACACGCTCACCGATTAGGGTTGTTAGGAGCACCGATTTTGCTGAGAAAGTGCTCTTGGTATCCCTCAAATACTTCAGGAGACGGGCGGTCTTGATAAGATAGTTGCCACCGACGGCTTTGTTCTGCTCTGACCACCATTCTTTGAAACCATCTCCATCTGAAGCCTCAAAGCAGTTCTCAGCTCGGTTACAAACCTCGTAGGTGTCTGAGCCTAGCCAATGTTCTCGAACAACAATCGGGACAACATCGAGATGGAAATCGCCCGCATAATCAACGGTCACACAACGGGATTTCCGCGACGTCTTGTCTTTATATGTTGCACTTGCGCGAAACACTCTTCGCAGTTCGTTCACATACTTGGCAGCGTCCCAATCATCAACCGGTTCTAAGTAGACCACCAGATCAGCATCAAATTCCTTATTCCCTGTTGGTGGCTTAATAATCGTCTTATGCGCCCAAGAACCCTGAGCGGCGAAACGTATAATTTTTGGCTCGTAATCAGAGTCGCGAAGGAATCTCTTTATCGTATCAACACGCTGGCTCAGTAGATCAATCCGTGCCTGATTGAGGTTGACCGTATCGCGCAAGAAATCATCAAATCGCGCCGTCAGCTTCACGAGATAGCCTCCTCAAGTTGATACACTGGAACAAATTCAGGGGCTGGCTCGTAAAAAAAATGCCGCCGCAATTCGGGCAACTGCTCTCTCGCTTCGACCTTTGCACGGCCAACCATTTCTCTGATTACCGAGGTGTCGTCCAACGTGTAACGCCCCTGTGGTGCGTTCTGGTCTACGCGCCAGATTGCCTTTTTACCATGATGGCCGTCTCCGGTTAGTATCTTCGCAGTTCCCAACGCGCTGTGAGCCTGCCCAGCCATAAACAACCGGGTTAATCCACTCGCCAACGAGAGGATGCCAGTTCCACGGGACCGAGCGACGACTTCATTGATTGTTCCGATGCTTAGTACCTTGATTTGGTCTCGCGGCCAGCCGAGCAAACCAACAGCTTCCGTTACAGCAACCCCTATCGGGTTATTAGCCCATACCCCTCCATCTACAAGCTCCACGCCATCACCTGTAAGGTGTGGCTTGAGATAGGTAGGTGCGGCTGCTGTAGCCATTGCCGCGTCCACCGCTGAACATTTGTAATCTGTTCGGAGGCGCTCATGGTGTGCGGTCTTGTATATGTAAACCCGTTCGGTCTCCGCGTGCCACGCTGGAATAATTAAACGAGTTTTGCTTTCGCCTATTTTCTTGTTTTGTAGAATCCCCTTCAGGGCATCGTGTAAATTCTCTGAATCATGCTTCGACTTTATAACTCGTCGAAACTTCTTCAGGTTTCGTAAAACTATATTCGCAGCAGTGCCTTTATCTTGACCAAAGATCGCAGGTCCGTGTTTCTCGTAGAGTTCTTGTATCTCTGCGGCGGTCTTGCCCAAGCCCAATCCAAGGGCGATGATACCGCCCGTAGAGGTTCCTGCGATTAAATCGAAGTAAGAGCCGATTGGTTGATCAACATCCTCTTCAAGGCTTGCCAGAAATGCAGCAGGAAAGACACCCCTTATGCCTCCCCCATCTATAGACAAAATCCTGTAAGATCGCCCCTCAAACACTCCAGCACCTATATCTACTTGTATAATGCAACCATGCTTACTACCCAAAATACATATCAGTAAAGTTTAATTTTCAGCTCTGACCGCCTTCACCTTCAACACAGCCCAACCAAAGGTCCGAACCACAAGCATAACGTCCGCGCCATAAACATTGGGGATGACCCTTGGTTTGTGGCTAAGGATGCTACCAAGACGCTTGGCCTATCTGGCTACGGCCTGCTTAAATTACTCTTTGTCTTCTCTGAGATGCTTCCAGATACCCTCTAGGTATCCGGTAATCTCCCCATGGCGAATCTTCGCGTCAGACGGATCACGGGTAACCTTGACCACTTCCGCCTTGGCACTGATCACTTTATGGACCATCTTATCACCAACTGGGACAAATAGGTCACGGTCCACTGCCTTTGATTTAACATCGGCGGGAATACGCGGGAGAGTGATTCTCAGCAGAAGACCAACTTGTCCGACTACCTAAAGCGTTGAAAACATTCAATCACAAGAACGCCTCACAAGGATTTTGTGTACCAACGTTGTGGTGCAGTCGTTAATGGGGTTTTGGGAGCCTACTACCTCCCGTCCACCACGACCACCAGGATTATGCAGCAACGCTCTGGATTGATTTATCGAAATACGTGTTCTGTGCTTGAAAAAATGTGAGAACTCAGACATCTTGTTGCTAACAACAAGATAACCGGTGGGCACACCACATGACTCAATACGCACCTCGCCAACTGCGCGAAATTACTGAAATATCACAGGAAACCTATCGCCACTGGCGGCGGGTGTTACCACCTCTGTCCAAAGTTCGGGGGCAAGGAGCCTGCTATGCGCCGGGAGACTTGGTAGCTGTATCAGTTGTTCGTGTACTGGTCTCTGAAGTTGAGATGAGAGTTCGCGGAATTGCCCCCATGGCGAATGATCTGTTTGAAGTGTGTCGCAATACTCCTTGGCCGACCCTCGAACGAGGGCGCATAGATTTCGACATGCAAGGCGGCAACATCACTTTTGCGTTGGGCTCTGCTCCGCCACCGTCCGGAGTACTTTGCATTTCAGTACCATTGAGGCCTATTACCAAACACATTCAGGCTAGATTTGTTGATGCCCGCCCGACTGACCAACAGGGCACACTGCGCTTCCCTCCAACGCCTCTTCAGGCCTCGCGGGAAAATGCAAGGGGAGAGGATCGCCCCACATCTAAAGGTGCATCATGAGGGCGATAGACCTCATAGCAAAGTGCGTGGAAGAGACCGGATATGCTTCCGCAGCTATCCGAAGAGGGTATGCTTTTGCCGATGTTCTCGAACAAAACACGTCAACCCGACACGCGGACCTTGCGGTGTTTACTCAAACACCTCCGTCATATCGTTCGGCTGCATTTGCCGCTGCGGAAGGAAAGGGACGCAGGCCGGAAGATGTAGTAACGGAACACCGTGCTCTGGGTGCTCCCCTGATGTTCGTAATTGATGACAATATTTCTCTTTGGCAGGTCCACCCAGACAAGCCACCGCGCCTAATAGATACTTATTCGACCGATGCAATTCCGGCGCTGTTTGACCAGCACCGCTCAGACTGGCACCCAGAGGCCATCCGCAGAGCGAAGTCCATTGGTGCTGTCGATCAGGCTATCCCGATCCAACTAGATTTTGTTGACGCAGGTCTTCTCCCCGCTATCGAAGGGGAAATTCACGTTAAGCTTGACCGCTTGCTTGCTGAGGCTTTAGAGGCAGCGGATGCCGTTATGGACGGCAAGCAACTGGATGATCGCATCCTTTTCCGCACTGTATTTCGTTTGCTTGCGGCCAAAGTTCTCCAGGATCGGGAGCATAATTTTTCAGCCGATTGGGACACCTCAAATCTGTCCTCCGTTTTGTCTGGGATCGAAAAATATTACAATTTGGGAGCCGTCTCACTTCCGCCGCGGGGAGAAACCAAAGACGCTTTCGTTGCTGCATGGGAACACCTTCGAACTGGCATAAATTTCTCCAATATTTCGTCAGATGATTTGGCATTCGTGTATGAAAACACCCTAGTCACTCCTGAGACACGCAAACACTTCGGCACCCACTCTACACCTCGTCAGGTCGCGGAATATATAGTTCGAGGCCTCGAACTATGGCGTCATGACCCAGCAACTCTTCACGTATACGAACCATTTGCAGGGGCAGGAGTGTTCCTTGTGTCTGCCCTACGTCACATCAAAGAGAACCTTCCATCAAGGTGGTCAGAAAGGGAGCGCCATGACTTCCTCTTAAACCATATCTCTGGGGATGAGAAAGACCCGTTTGCCTGTGAAGTTGCTACGCTATCACTGATACTCGCCGACTACCCGAACCACAATGGTTGGCACATTCGTGAAACGGACTTGTATACCAAGAACACCCTCGACGAGAGAATGCGGGGTAAAAACGTCATCCTTTGCAATCCACCATTTGAGGCATTTCTGGCTGATGAACGTGCTCTCTACAGCCTGCCAGATGAAACCTATTCGAAGCCAATGCTGGCTCTTTCAAAGGCGCTTGATGCAAAACCGCTGGCTTTAGGGTTTGTACTTCCACGTCCCTTCATCCTCGGCAACCAGTATTCGAAGCTACGTCGTCGTATCGAGGAAACTTTCGGAGAGGTCGAAGTCGTTGAACTTCCAGACCGCACATTCGGAGCTTCAGACATTGAAGCAGCAGCAGTGATAGCTCGCGAACCTCGACCAGAAAATGCCGCTGTTCCCTTTTACACACACTTGACCGGAACAACTGTTTCTGGGCGAGAACGCTTGGATTTTCTAAAAATGGGGCGGGCAACAGACCACCGTAAAGTCAAACGTTATGTGACTGACCACGCGTCTGGAAATCTATGGGTTCCGCCCCTGAATGACGTTTGGGAATACCTTTCGGCGTACAAGAAGTTAGACTCTATTATGCGTGGCTCTCGCGGCCTAGAATGGACCTATTCCCAGTCTGAAGCATTTTCGGAAGAACAACAGGAAGGGTACAAATTAGGGGTATACAACAGACGGAATATTGCTCAGTTCCAAACCCCTCCGAGAGTGTGGCTGGATTACCGGGAAGAGAATATAAGAGTCGGTTATGGGCAGGAGTGGGACGAGACAAAAATAATTATCAACTCTGGGAGACGAGGCAGAGGTCCTTGGAGAATGGCTGCATCACTGGATTCAGCAGGGTTGCTTTACACGCAGCAATTCTACGGTTTTTGGCCGCTCGAGAAGATGGATAGAGCGTCGTTGCTAGCAATTACTGCTTTACTGAACGGGCCTGTCGCCAATGCTTTTATTGCACTCCACTCCCCTCAGAAAGTTATCCGTAAAGGAGCTATCTATGACATCCCTGTTCCGCCTTCACTGCCTTATGCTGCCGCCCCTCACATAGAGGAATATCTCGCTTTGTGTGGCAACGTGGAACTATTCACTAACAACGAAGAGCGGCTAGAAAAATTGCTTACCAAAATTGATGCCGCTGTCCTTGATGCCTACGACTTGCCGCCACGGCTCGAAGCTCAATTGCTGTCTTACTTTGTCGGTTTCAAGCGGCCCGTTAAGCACAGGTGGACTCACTGGGATGAAGCTTTTCCAGGGCCAGGTCTACGTCTATCAGAGCGCCTTTCCGGAAAATTTGACGATAGGGGGGCTTGGATTTCTGAGATTCTAAAACCGCTTCCAGATAAAGAAGCTGCCCTACTCCGTGAATGGGGAACTTGGTAATCCATGGACGGCTATCTTCTCGACACAAATATTGTGTCTGCATACTTGGACCCTACACACCACAAACACAGCGCTACTCTTGCGGCAGTTGAGAAATTAACTGAGAAAGAATTTCGCTATATCTCCGTCGTCGCGCTAGCAGAGATGACAACAGGTCTTGAATTTTTCGAGGCTTTTGGTGGAAGCAATCTTCCAGGATTACGCCAAAGACTGGTTAGAGCACGGGAACATTCGCTTCTGGACGTAAGCCGTCATACAGCAACTGCTTACGCGGAACTAAAAACAGCTATCGGAAAAAAATTCATGCCCAGAGCGATGGCAAAAAAAGGAGGCCGCAGACGTTTTGTCGAAGATTGGGTAGACGAAACGACCGGCAAGTCTCTCGGCATTGATGAGAACGACCTTTGGATGTGCGCTCAAGCAAAGGAGCGCAGCCTTATTTTTCTTTCAACAGACAACAAGATGATCAAGCGCGTTGGACAGGCAGACCCGAGCATTCGTCTTCAATTATATTAGGGTCTGGACCCATTAATGGGTCCAGACCCTAGTTGTCTAGGCGTGTCCACCTGTTTTACCATCCGCGATAAGACTACCTGATCACAAGAGAGTACGCTGAGAAAGCAAGCAAGATTCTCGGCGTAGAGCAACTTGTTCCGCTCAAGATAAGGCCTCCCCCTTTGGCGCGCTCCCCGTTCACAAGCGGTGTTGAAAGAACATCGGCAGGCGATCACATGGCATCCAACAGATCTCAGGAAAGCAACTCTTCCAAACTTCTCCGCAATTCAGCATGCTTCACCGGGTTATCATCCTTAAGACGTCGCAGATTAAGAAGCTTCCACTGAACCGCCGGAAGCTGTTCTGCTGCAGGCAAACCTATCAGGTTAAAATCCGGCTTTCCATCATGCAGCGACAACAGGAAGCGGGCAAAATCCCCTGTGAGGGCATTTCGGATATCGGCAATCAAACGCGACCGCACGTTTTCCAAATCAACGGGATTGACCTCGTCTCGCGTCATCCCTGCAAATTCCTGATCATGCAGTTCCTCAATCGGAACAAGTGCCGGTGCCAGCAACTCATGCGGCGGTCGTCCCGATGTACTGACATAGACCAGGAAAACCCGCAGCAAATCATCAGTCAGCCCTTCATTTTCATATAGCAGCTTGACGTCAAACAGGTCCCGCGGATGCTGGCGATCAAGGGCGGCATGCAGCTTCCCGGCATATAAGTCCTCAAATGAAAGGACATGCATCTCGGCAAACCCGAAAGCCTCTTCCACGGCATCCGATACCTTGTACAACACCGGTGGCAGAACCGTGCCACGCATGACCGGAGACGTCTCAATCTTCACGTTGGTCGTTCCTTGCGTGGCCATGATCCGGGTTTCGAGATTTCCGCCACCAGCGATCCGCTGAAACCGTACATCCCTGTTTTCACGGCTTGCCGCTGCAATGATCCGGTCCAGCGCCTGATCAATATTTGCAAGTGACGTCGCCCGACCTTCGATTGGTAGATATGTCAGGTCAATATCAACAGACAGGCGAGGTAAATCTCGGTAAAAAAGATTGATCGCCGAACCGCCTTTCAGCGCAAAGACTTCCTCTCGCGCAATCACCGGCAGAAGGCGCATCAGCAGCCGGACCTGTTCGACATAACGCTCACGCATTATGGCTCCCCTCCCCCTGCTCCGAGGGCATAAACGCTGTGGGGACTGATATCCGGTAGATCGGATGTATTTTTCCCTCCTTGATCAAGGCGCGCGGCCCCGATCCCAAATCGATCTCAGATTTGTCGAGATATTTCAGCCAGGCGTGAGCGTGACGATCGGCAAAAACGAAAAACAACCGTTTGACCTTGATGCTCTGACAAGCGCGCAAGAGGGTCATGAGATGTTTCGGTCGCAAATTGGCAAGCCCCTGGAAGATCATGTCAAGATTGTCAAAACCCGCATGCGATGGCAATTCATCGAGTGCTTCAAGGATCGCCCGTTCCGGTGAGGATACCTTGAGCGGCCAATGCCACGGACTAATGGTTGGACCAGTATTGCCGCTCATATTCTCGAGCGGACGTTCCACGTTCTCGATGCCGACCGGATCATCCGCAAACAGGTTGGTCGAGCGAACAATAAACTCTGTTTCTCCCGGCAATCGTGCGAGCCAGGACGGTACCTCGCCATAGAGATAGACACGCTCTTTGTTGCCCAGCGACAGATAATGAGAGAAGCCATGGAAGGTCAGTGCACTCAATCCTCCCAGATGGACCTCATGTTCCATGACCGACTGGATCGACAGCAAAACAAGCTGCCAATCGGGAGCGGAATTCCGGTTCAAACGGGCTGAATGATCTGCACGTGATAATGGTCGACGGTAAACACCCCGGACTACCCGCTCCAGCCACCCCCGCTCGGCATAGTTATGAATCGATTTGGGATCGACGCCAAACCGCTTCAACCATGCCGCATCAACCAGAAAGCCGGGTGGCACCCGCTCCAGCATCGGTTTCAATCTTGGCGTTCTTTGATGGCTCATAACCATCAAAATCGCATTTTTTGAAAACATCATCAATTGAATTTTTAATTTCTCAACTTTTGATGGCTTTTAACCATCAAAATCAGGATTTAGTAAAATATCCCGAGAGCAGCGCCCCTATATCGAGATGTTACAAAAGCTTGGCAGTTATTCACAAATGTCGAGCTTTTGTAAAACCGCCCCCGGCATCATATGAGACTGACACCTGACCCACATCACTCACGACGATTTGCTTTGCCGCCCCTCCTGCGCACCACCTTTCAGCCCCTCCTTCCGCGCCCTTACAAAGGCCCGATCATTCTCAAGAAACGCTTCAAGCATGAACGGGATCAATTCGGCAACCGCCTCGCTCTCACCATAGGTCTCCCGATAGAGCGTCGCATAGTCCCGAAGCTTCCGGTTCAGATCGGCATTAACAGTCACCGTCAGTTTGACCGGTTTGCGATCGGGCAGCTTGGCAAGCTTCATCATCTTTACTCTCCACCATAGGGTTTGAGCACAAGGTCGCGCTGGACGATCACCCGGACCGGCCAGCCAGGACGAATTGTGATGGTCGGCTGGATATTGAGGTTCTTCTCGGTGATCTGCCGCCCGGCCCGATCAACATTCTGCTGAGTGCTTTCGCGAATGGCGCGCACCAGATCGCTCTCGTCGCTGCCAAGCGTCAGTTCGGTCCCGACCCCGAGCAGGGTCGCCAGCGAGATGCCCTTGAGCAACTGCCATGTATGATAATCGACCTCATCCTCGAGCCCGGCATAACCGCTAGCATCGGAGGCAGGCATGTTATCAAGCCGGATCGACGTTCCATTAGGCATCAGGATGCGCTGCCAGACCACCAGCGCACGCGACTGCCCGAAGGCAACCACACTGTCATAAGTCCCGATCAGTCGGGCCCCCTGCGGGATCAGCACTGTTGATCCGGTCACCGTGTCATACACATTGGCATCCACCTGGGCGATGATCTGACCGGGCAGATCAGAATTGATCCCGGTAACCAGGCTGGCCGGAATGATGCTGCCCGCCATGACCTGCCAAGGAGAGACTGGGGTTTCCAAAGGATGCGGATTGTAAATCCCGCCATCGTCATATGCGCGCATGAAGTCGAGCTTGCGCTGCCGGTCATCCGGCACCGCACTTGGATCAGGACTGGCTGCTACTGAGGCAACATCCCCATTTATCGTCGCTCGATTTTCCGAAGCTTGACTATTTGGTCGTTCAGACGACACCGCATTGGCCAGCGAGAAAAACACACCGGACTCCCTTGCATCAATCGCCTGTTGAGCCTGTCGTTGCTCGGCTAGAGAAAGCTCACCGGATGTGACATCCATTCCCTGGGCACGCTGGGCCGCCACAATCGGACGCCCCAGATCACCCGGCAAGGGTGGCCCGAGCTTTGGCACGTCCTGCTTTATATCGGAATAATCCTTGGGCAGGTTTTCCAACTGATCGGGTCGTGCCTGCTGCCCGGCATGATAAAGCTCGTCATTGGCGTTGGCGTTTTTCAGGGACGGCGTTTGCAAGGCCATCATCGCGATCCCGAGAAGGGCGCCCGATCCCAGTGCGGTAACCCCGATCACGATACTGCGCCGGAAGCGGACAATCCGGGCATCGGGCCGACCGTGCAGTTCAAAACTCTCCTCCGACCTATCCGTCATCGCGAGTTCTCCCACCGGAAGCGTCGAGATGCCTGATCCGCACCACCTGCTGCGGGTCGGTGCCCATGCGCAGTTCAGCCGCCCGGAATAGCTGATCGACGATGTAATAGGTGCCACGCTTGCGGTAATTGACCAGTTGCGTATCACCATTGGCACCGATCACGAACAATGGCGGCACCTCGCCCCGATCAATACGTTCGGGGAATTCGATATAGACCTTGCGTCCATCATCGAAAGCCCGGATTGGCCGCCAGGGCGGATTGTCTCCTTCGATCTCGTAGCCAAAACGGATATTCTCGAGCGCCAGATTGCGATCAACCGGTTGTGCGGCATGAGCCTCGGCATTGTTCCGGCGCAACATCACCAGACGGTCCTGCGGATAGCTCCAGGAAATCGCCGCCATGGCTGCTTCTGCGGTGCTGATCATTTGCAGATGATAGGTCCGTCGGTCGGTGGCGATCATGAGATTGGTCTTGAGTTCCGGCGCGAAGGGCTTGATCAGGATGTGAACCTGTTGTTCGTCGCCCGATCCGCTGGTGGTATCGCCAATCACCCAGCGCACCGTATCTCCGGCTGATACGGCGCGAAGCTGTTCACCGGGCTGCAGGGCAATATCGGTTACCTGCCCCGGGGCGCCATAGAGGCGATAGAGTGCCCCCTCGCTATAGGGATAGACCTGCACGGCGTTGACATATCCGTGTTTTGACGGCTCCAGAAGCGCTGCTGTATTCGCCGTCTCCACCCGCTGTTCCGGTGAGAGCTTGTCTGCCGGTGGCTGGCCTGACAACGGCATCAACTGCCCAGGCAGGGGCAAGGGTTTGGGAACCTCGACGATTTCGACCGGACGTGCGGGCTCCGCTTTAATGGTCGCCTCTTTGAAGCTGGCCCGATCATAGCTGATCGCAGGCGGCGGTGTCCCCGCCTTGCAGGCAGTGAGCACCATCATAGAACAGGTAAGCATCATCGCATTGTGTTTCATGAGCATTACTCCTGCGATCCGGGAGAGGATGTGTCGAACTCGCGCGACCAGTCGATCGCCCGGACATAGAGCCCGAGCGGGTTCTTGCGCAGTTCTTCGGCATTGGCCGGTGATTTCGAGATGACAGTCAGGATGGCGGTCCAGCGTCTTGTGCGCATCAGGGCACCGCGCTCATAGATGCGCTCCTGCCATTTGACCTGAAAGGATTGATCGGATGCGCGCACCACACTTGAGACCTCGACCGACACACTGCGCTCGCCGATCTCGGCGAAGGGATCATTACGATTGGCATAATCGTTGAGGAACTGCACGGCCTGACCGGTGACAAAATCATAGGCTGCCAGCCAGTTCTGCCGCACCAGCACCGGATCGGTGGAAACCGAGCGCACCAGTTTGATGAAGCGGGCCAGATACCAGGCGAGTTGCGCATCGGTCGGCTGATAGTCCGGCGCGACCGGTGCAATCGCTCTTGCCTCGCCGAAATGATCGATCTCGACGATATAGGGCACCACCCGGCTTTGCAGGGATTGCCAGATCAACCCGCCCGACAAGGAACAGGCCAGTGCGAAACAGCCAAAGGCCATCAGCCGCCAGTTCCGGGCCTGAACACGTGCAGATCCGATGCGCTGGTCCCAGACCTGACCGGCCCTCTGATAGGGCGTTTCGGGTTCAGGCGTCGTGCCATAGCGTTGCAGGGATCTTTTAAACGGCATCTATTCCCCCTTTTCATCGAGAGACGGATTGGCACCAGAACCGGGGCGATCACCATCGCGCACAGCCTGCGTGGTCGAGTGCCGATGCGCCCGCATATTCTGCTCATGACGCAAACGTCGCGCCCAGTCGGGTGCTGTTGCTCTATTGCTGTTGGCTGGATGAAAGCTTGCCGATCCGGCAGGCGTACCCCCCGTAGCGGCCCAGGCCGCTGCCCTGCCCTTCTCGGCCTCCAGCTTCAGGGTCTTGACGGCGCGATCCGACACTGACCGCACGGTTTGGGTCGCCTTGCCACCGGTGGCACGGGCAACACCGCCCATACCGGCAGCAGTCCCGGCCAGACCAGTTGCTCCCGAGGCGGCACGTCCCACCTGAAAGGACGTTGTGACACCCGCACCAAGTGCGGTTCCCGCACGCAGGGCAACCAGACCGCCCCCGGCAACCGCCCCGACACCACTCAAAGCGGCACCTCCGACCAAAAGCGTCGCTCCGACTGCAGCTCCTGCGGTTCCAAGCGCAGCCCCGGCACCGAGTTGTGGTGCGCCAGAGACCAGCCCCGAGGCAATGCCCGGCCCGAAGATGCCCAGCCCCAAAAGTGCCAAAGCACCAAGCACCATCGACATGGCCGCTGCCATATCGGGTTCCTGTCCCTGAAGGGTATTGGTGAAGCTTGTAAACAGGGTAGAGCCGATCCCGACAATTACGGCCAGCACCATCACTTTCACCCCTGACGAGATGACATTGCCAAGTACGCGCTCGGCCAGAAAGGCGGTCTTGTTCCATAGCGCGAACGGCACCAGTACGAAACCGGCAAGTGCTGTCAGCTTGAACTCCAGCACCGTGATGAAGAGCTGGATCGAGAGGATGAAGAAGGCGATGATCACCAGGAACCAGGCTAGCAACAGCACGAAGATGGTCAGGGCATTGACGAAGAGATCGGGAATACCGACCAGGTTGCCGACCTGCGCGATCAGCGGCCATGCCGCCTCATAGCCGGTCGCGGCAATCTTGCCCGGTCTCAGCAGATCATCCGCGGTCAGGCTTCCCGGCACCGTTTGCAGGCCCAGTCCGGCAAACGAGGCATAGATGATCCCGGTCAGGGTCTGGAAATTATTGAGGATCAGGGCGAAGGTACCGACATAGAGCACCTTGCGGATCAGACGGGCGAGAATGTTGTCCTCGCCACCCAGCGCCCAGAACAGACCGGCCAGCGTGATATCGATCCCGATCAGGATCGAGGTCAGAAACCCGACATCACCTGACAGCAGGCCGAAGCCGCTATCGATATAGCGGCCAAATACCTCCATAAAGCGATCGATGATGCCAAGGTCATCCATACCCGAACCCGATCCGATTATTCGTCATAAACACTGGAGGTACCGAGGAAGCGTTGGGTCAGAGCCCGTCCGCTTTCCTCACTCTGGGCCTTGCGCGCCCGATCCTGGGTTTCCGCCCGTTGCTGGGCGATCAGCATCGACTGGATCTGCATCTGCTGTTTGGTCGAAAGCGCCAGCAACTGATTGGCCGTCTGCTGGGCGGCCAAGGCACCGGGAGCGCCCTGACTTCGCGCCACCAGATCATTGAGCAACGGGCGGTCCTGCTGGATATTGCCGGCAATCCCGGCCTGCAAACGCAGGCTTTTGCGATAGGCCGTCATGGTGTTTTGCCAGCGTTCGCGCGCCGCAGTCGCGACGTCACTGGCCCTGAGGGTTTCCTCGTAGCTGTCGGGATATTGCCGGGCGAGTTGCAAATCGAGCTCGGCAACATCAAACCCGATCCCGTCAGCCTGCATCATCAGGCCATCGATCCGGTCGAGCGCACTCATCATCTGGCTGGCGGAGGAATAATCCAGCCGTTCGAGATTGCGCGCCATGTTTTGTAGCATGGTCGCCTGGTTCTGAAGCGAACGGATCTGATTGTTGATCTGCTCCAGTACCCGGCTGGCCTGCAGGATGTTCTGGGCAAAGTTCGTGGCATCGAAGACCGGCCAGGCAGCAAGGGCCACATGGCTCCAGAACAGAACCGGCATAATAAATGGAAGGGCTTTGGACATGATGCGTTTCATGAGGCTTCTCCTGTTCGGAAAAATTGCCCGATCAGATCCCCGGCCCATTCCAACCCTCTGGCTTCAAGGAAGTGTTGGGCGAAATCAGAACGTCCATGATCGGCCAGAACCTGATCGATGCGTTTCTGGGTGGCCGGGTCCGAGGCCCCACACAGGGCCAATGCGACCGGGCCGAGCCCGAGCTCAAACAGCCGGTTGCCCTGTCTGGATTGCAAGTAATAGTGACGCTTGGGTGTGGCCTGGGCGATCAGGTCGATCTGGCGGCCATTCAAACCGAACCGCTCATAGGCCTCTCTGGCCTGCGGCTCGATGGCCCGGTCATTGGGCAGAAATATCCGCTGCGGGCAGCTTTCGATGATGGCTGGCGCAATGGTTGAGTCCGCAATATCGGCCAGTGACTGGGTGGCGAAGATCACCGAGACATTGCGTTTGCGCAGAACCTTGAGCCATTCACGAATGCGCGCGGCAAACAGCGGGTTATCAAGATAGACCCAGGCTTCATCGAGAATGAGCAGGCTGGGGCGACCGTCAAACCGCGCTTCGAGCCGATGAAACAGCCAGGTCAGAACCGGCAGCACCGCCCCGGCCCGGTTCATCAACTCCTCTGTCTCGAAGCAATGAATGTCGGAAAGTGTTAGCCGGTCTTCAGCGGCATCAAGCAGATAGCCAAGCGGGCCTTCCAGCGTATAGGGCAGCAATGCAGCTTTAATCGCATTGGATTGCAGCAGCATGACAAGTCCGGTGAGCGTCCGTTCCGAGACCGGCGCACTTGCCAGACTGGAAAGGGCTGACCAGACCATGTCCTTGATCTCGGGGGTGACCCGGACCTTCTCATGATCGAGCAGCATCGCGATCCAGTCCGCCGCCCAGCTTCGGGTCGCCGGATCGTCGATCTCGCGCAATGGCTGGAAAGACAGGCCTTCACTGGCACCGAGCGGATAATGCTCCCCGCCCATGGCCAGCACCGCAGCGCGGGCCGAGTTGCCCTTATCAAACATATAGATTTGCGCATCGGGGTAACGGCGAAACTGCATCGCCATCAGGGCCAGCAGAACCGATTTGCCCGCCCCGGTCGGCCCGACAATCAGCATATGGCCGACATCGCCGATATGGGTGGAAAAGCGAAATGGGGTTGCTCCCGAGGTTTGTGCATAAAACAATGGTGGACAGAACTGCCCGGTAACCTCGGAGAGATGGGCGTTACCACTCGGTCCGGCCCATACCGCCGAGAGTGGTGTGAGATGGGCCAGATTAAGCGTATGGATCAGAGGCTGGCGGACATTGGCATAGACATGCCCCGGCAGACTGCCAAGCCAGGCTTCCACCGCATTAACCGTCTCGCGAATAGTCGTGAAGCCATGCCCATTAACGATGCGCTCCACCGTTCTGATCTTGTCCTCAACCGCCTGAAGATCGCGATCAAAGACCGTGACAGTGACGGTCAAATAGCCAAACCCGACATGATCGCCGCCCAGCGCCTGCAGGGCAGCATCGGCATCCACCGCCTTGTTGTCCGCATCGCTATCAACAAGTGCTGATGCTTCATTGGTCATCACCTCACGCAGGATGGCAGCAACCGATTTGCGCTTGGCGAACCATTGCCGACGAAGCCGGGTCAGAACCCTGTTGGCGTCAGTGCGATCCAGCGGCATGAAACGCGACACCCAGCGATAGGCAAAATCCTGATGATTGAGCGCATCCAGCACGCCGGGACGGGTCGTATCGGGAAAACCCAGTATGGTGATGCTGCGCAGATGCCAATCACCCAGCATCGGCTCCAGCCCACCCACAAGCGGCGTGTCGGCCAGGATGGCATCGAGATAGACCGGAATCTCGGGCATATGTACCGGATGGCGTTTGGTCGAGACGGTTTCATGGAGGAATGTCAGCGTCTCATCGTCATCAAGTGGCACAACCTCGGGCATGAAGCCTGCCAGCAGGTCCAGCACCCGCTCCGTATCCTCGGTGAACCGTTCCAGCTCCAGCTGCCAGTTCCGTCCTTCTTCCTTCCGGCCGGTTTCCACAAACAGCTTTGTGCCGCGTGACTGGATGTCGGGGGGCGGCATGAACAGCAAGGTCAGGTAATAGCGGCTTTCAAAATGTGCGCCCTGACGTGCTTCGGCAAAGGCCGCCCGGCGTTCCTCATCGACCAGCCATGAGGCGGGATCGGGGAATTCAGACACCGGATAGGTCTCGGCTTCACTTCGGTTTGCTTCAAAGAACAGCGCCCAGCCCGAGCCAAGACGTTTGAGCACATTATTGACCCGCGCACAGAACCCGACCAACTCGGCCTCGGTGGCACTTTCCAGATCGGGGCCGCGAAACCGAAATGTCCGCTGAAGGCTGCCATCCTTGTTCAGCACAATCCCCGGTGCAACCAGAGCTGCCCATGGCAGGAGATCGGCGAGACACGCATTCTTGTTGCGATATTCGGCAAGGTTTAGCATCGCCACCATCTCCTCTGGCGCAGATGGCGGGCGAGGACCGGTAAAAAATCCGGATCGCGTTTGGCGGCAAACACCGCCAGCGTCTGACCTATAAAAAACACCCCCAACCCGGCAACCCATTGCTGCAGGCCAAGCCCTATGGCAGCCGCGAAAGTGCCATTGAGGATTGCAACCGACCGCGGAGCGCCACCGAGGAAGATCGGCTCGGTCAGTGCCCGATGCACCGGAATGTCAACCCCCTCAATGGATCGATCATCACGCATCAGACCAGCGCCCCACCGCCAAACGAGAAGAAGGACAGGAAGAAGGAACTGGCCGCAAAGGCGATCGACAGGCCAAACACGATCTGGATCAGGCGCCGGAACCCGCCGGAGGTTTCGCCAAAGGCCAGCGTCAGACCGGTGACGATGATAATGATCACGGCAACAATCTTGGCCACCGGTCCCTGAACGGATTCCAGAATGCGCTGCAACGGCTCTTCCCACGGCATACCCGAACCGGCAGCCATGGCATCGGGTGCCAGAACGATCAGTGTTACTGCCGCCAGACAGAAAGCCGACAGGAGAGTGCGTGGCGGGGCACAATGTCTTGCGGACATGAGTTTCCTCCATTCATATCGATTGCAGTCGGGGAAGAGTGAGCGGGGTCAGGGCGTAGTCGCCATTGCCATCCAGGCCATTGAGCGTGGCGATGGTCTCGATCTTGCGCGCCGGACCTCGTCCGGAGATGAACACCACCAGATCGATCGCCTCGGCGATCAGGTGACGTGGTACGACCGTGACCGCTTCCTGTACCAGCTGTTCGATGCGATAGAGGGCGGCATGTGCAGAATTGGCATGGACGGTCGCAAGCCCGCCGGGGTGACCCGTGTTCCAGGCCTTGAGCATGTCGAGTGCTTCCGGTCCCCGCACCTCGCCGACAATGATCCGGTCGGGCCGCAGACGCAGGGTCGAGCGCACCAGATCGGAGAGCGACACCACATCGCGTCGAGTGCGCAGAGCCACGCAATCGCGGGCGGCACATTGCAGTTCGCGCGTATCCTCGATCAGAATCACACGATCCTCGCAATCGGCGATCTCGGCGAGCAGCGCATTGGCCAGCGTTGTCTTGCCCGACGAGGTGCCGCCGGCGATCAGGATGTTCCTGCGATCACGCACTGCCTTGCGCAGGGCATCGGCCTGCAGCGGCAGCGCGATCCGGTCACGGATATAATCGGTGAGTGTGTAGATACGCTCAGCCGGTTTGCGGATGGCAAAACAGGGGGCTCGCACCACCGGTGGCAATAGTCCCTCGAAACGTTCGCCACCGACGGCATTGGCTTGGGCCGGGAGTTCGGCGCTCACGATCGGCTGGTCGGCATGGGTTTCTGTGCGAATATGCGATGCCACCAGACGGATGATCCGTTCGGCCTCGGCCGGGTGAATAACCATCCCGGTATCGATGCAGCCCTGCCCCAGCCGATCCAGCCACAGCTTGCCATCCGGGTTGACCATGATCTCGATCACGGCCGGATCCTTGAGCGCTTCAGAGATCGGGGTGCCCAGTGCGGAGCGTAGCATGTCACGGCGGCGTTGCTCGGAGACGGTGTTCATTGTTCCGCCTCCGTCTCATCGCTCTCGAACGATTTGCGTCCACCCGCAATCTGGCGGCCGACCTGTTCGATGAATTTCTGGTAGCGCTCATTGGCCACCGCCTGGGTGGCCTTGTCCGGCACCGGGGTATGGGCGTTGAAAGTGAGATAGAGCCGCACGAAAAACGCAAGGCTTTCGGTCAGAACGTCGATATCCCGACGAACCAGCGCACTCTCCCGGCTGAGGCGGTCCAGACGGATACGGAAAGCCTCGTCAAGGGCATTGGCACCGCGATGGCGGAGATAATGACGCAGGGCATCGCTGATGATCGCGGATTTGGAGGTCCCCGGACGTGCCGCCAGTACTTCAAGCTCGGCACTGGTATCAGCATCGATATAGATGTTGTGTCGCGGCTTCATTGCCCCTGCCCTGATTAGCGGAAAAGGTCAGGGAAGGATGGAGGAAGAGCGGGAAATCTCTTATGGCCCCCAATTACGCTCAAGGAACATTCAACGCATAAATCTCGCTTTCACGTCCTTAAGGTGATGTTTCAATATGTTGACAGAACTTATCAAAACCCTGAGAGCAAGACAGACCATTGTGACATGAACCTGATTTTCACCAAGGAACACGGAAAATTACATAATGAAATCAACAGGTAAACAACTGCATCGAAAATTGAAACCCCACGTCATGTATTCATGATATTAATAGCGCTGTGTGACATCAAAGAAATGCCATGACGGATATCATTGAAACGTATCTTGAAGATTTTGGCCCTGCACTATCAGGAACGATCAGCGAGCATCTTGAGAAATCCCTCGGCATTAGTGCTGCGGCTGCCCGGAAACGGGTATCACGGGCCTCTGGGAATATCCGGCGACTTGGGTATGTTACGTTCGCGAGAAAAGCTCGTTTCATGTATCTTGAGAACCAGTTTGGATCACCTCTTTACTGGCGAAAACTGGTAGATGCGCTGTTTAGCACAAACAGCGCATACGGATATGCAATTGCCGCTTTGATACAGCGCGAAGGTTTTGTTCCGGAATGGGAGTTTCCCATAGTATGCGGAGCACCGATCAAACAGTCGCGACATTTGTCCCCCGCAACCATTATGCAACGCCTGAAAGAAGCAGGTTTACTGCAAACGATCCAGGTAAACGGATTGGGTGACTGTATTTGCATTGTTCAGTCGGAGGAGCATTACAATAGTCTAGCTGCGGACACCCGTGTTCGACTGATTACAGAGAACATCTTGCTCCTCGCCGTAAAAGACTGGCTCAGAAAGTTGGGCATCGTAAGCTTCGACAAGGTCACTATTCGTAGCTCTACCCACGCTCCGAAGGTTGGTACATTTGTATGGGACCTTACCGCACCGTCCTACCTTGGTTGTCTAATCAAAACCGGTAAGGACAAAAAAGTGAAGCCGGGCTTCGTCGCTGCAGACGTTTATCTGGGCGACACGATCACAGAGCCTGGAAGTCGTCCTTTTATAAACAAATGCAAGACATTGCGTGCATTGCGGAATGTCGGCCCCTGTATGCAGATATTCATAGCGAACCGCTACGAGAAAGAGGCGTTTAGTCTTCTTAAGCAAAACGGCATTATGCCTGCAACACCAGAAAGCCTTTTTGGAGAAGATGTCGCCAAAGGGCTGAGTGAATTAACTTCGGTTTTACATGATGCTGCTTCTCATTCATTAGATCCCGAGCGTTTTGAACGACTGTTTGCAGCACTGGGAAAAATCGAAGGGGCAGCAAATCAGCTACGAGGGACATTGTTTGAGTACATTGCAGCCGAAGTCGCTCGCAAAAACTATTCGTCCCTAGTGAGGATGAACCAGATTTATAAAAACCAAAGCGGCAAAAAGGCTGAAGCAGATGTTGTGATAATAACAGATAACATCTCGGTCAGGTTCATTGAGTGTAAAGGATATAGTCCTCGTGGGATCATACCGGACACAGAAGTACGACGATGGCTACAACATAATGTACCGGTAATTTATAAAGCAGTGAAAGTGCATCCGGACTGGCAAAATCTGGATATAAAGTTTGAGTTCTGGACTACGGGCATTCTGTCTGATGAAGCTATTGCAATGATTAAAACGGCACAGGTATCGACAAAGGCAACCCGATATAGTTTAGGCTTCAAACTGAATCAAGATGTGTATGACTTGTGTAAATCGACAAAGGATAAAGGGCTTATTACTGCGTTTGAGAAACACTATCTGCCTCCTTACTAACCGTGGAATATTAGAGACCATCAAGCAAATCTCTGTCCGGCCCCAAAGCCTCATTCAGCCCATAAACGCGTGCAGGCTTTGACAATCGGTCAATCACCCGTTTGTCGGCAACGACCTCGCTATCTTCATCAAGCAATCCGGGCAAATCAGCTTGTGTCAGCTCCGGTTCGGTCACCTTCTGTTCTTCGGACAATGAAGGATGTCGTTGCCGCTGCATTCCACCCTCATCGGCATTCCCGGAAACGGAAGGATCACGACCTGTACCGGACAGACGTTCATCCATTTTGCGTACCTGTCCTGACCAGTCGTCTTTGCGTGCGTTCGGTTTGTCCGAATATTCTACGTTTGAAAGAACCGGCGCCTGCAAAATACGGGACGTGAAGTTCCGATCTTCGTAGTAGCGCAGCTTCTTGGCCCGGATCGGTGAAAGCCCGGAAATCAGGACCAATTCATCCTTGGGCGGTAATTGCATCACCTCACCTGCGGTCAGAAGCGGGCGCGCCGTTTCCTGACGCGAGACCATCACATGGCTGAGCCAAGGCGCCAACCGGTGGCCCGCATAGTTGCGCATCGCCCGTTGTTCCGTTGCCATGCCAAGCGCGTCTGAAATCCGCTTAGCAGTCCGTTCATCGTTTGACGAGAATGCGATCCGGACATGACAGTTATCCAGAATGGCATTGTTCTCGCCATAGGCCTTCGAGATTTGATTAAGCGATTGTGCAATCAGATAAGCCCGGATGCCGTAGCCGGCCATAAAGGCCAGGGCCGTCTCGAAGAACTCCAACCGCCCAAGTGCTGGAAACTCGTCGAGCATCATCAATAATAGATGCTTGCGTCCTTTGGCAGGGTCGCCTTCGAGGTGTTCTGTCAACCGTCGACCGATTTGGTTAAGCACCAGCCGCACCAAGGGTTTAGTTCGGGAGATATCCGATGGCGGAATAACCAGATAGAGCGAAACCGGTTTGTCGGCATCCATCAGATCGGCGGTCCGCCAATCGCACGCTGCCGTCGTCATCGCCACCGTCGGATCGCGATACAACCCGAGAAAGGACATCGCCGTCGACAGAACGCCGGATCGCTCATTCTCGGATTTGTTGAGTACTTCCCGTGCTGCCGAGGCGATGACCGGATGGACCTTCGGATCATCCGGCGTCCCCAGATGATTGGTTGCCATCATCCGGCGCAAAGTGGCCGAAAAAGAACGACGCGGATCGGATAAGAATGTTGCTACGCGCGCCAATGTCTTTTCTTCCTCGGCGTAAAGCACATGCAGAATGGTGCCGACCAGAAGCGCATGACTGGTTTTCTCCCAGTGGTTCCGCCGTTCCAGTGCACCCTCCGGATCAACCAGAATATCCGCAATGTTCTGTACATCACGGACCTCGTCAGGTCCTTTACGCACCTCCAGCAAGGGATTGTAACGCGCCGAGCGGGGATCGGTCGGATTGAACAACAGACAATGGGAGAATTTGGCGCGCCAGCCAGCCGTCAGTTGCCAGTTTTCGCCCTTGATGTCGTGGATCACAGCTGAACCGGTCCAGGACAACAGTGTTGGGATGACCAGTCCGACACCTTTGCCCGAACGCGTTGGCGCAAAGGCCATTACATGCTCCGGCCCGTCATGCCTGAGATACCTGCCCAGATATTTACCGAGAAACACACCTTTAGGACGAAACAAGCCGGCTTTCGAGATTTCGCCCGGGAATGCCCAACGTGAGGAGCCATAGGTCGTAACCAACCGGCTATGACGCGCACGCCATAAGGACCCAGCCACTGCGGCAGCACATCCCATGAAACCGCTTCCGGCTGCCAGCATTCCGGCCTTATCGAATACCTCCGGCGCATAGGCCTCAAAGAAATACCACCATGAAAACAGCTTCCATGGTTCATAAACCGGCCAATCGAGAATAATGAACCAAGGATTGCCGAGTTGTGCCTGATAGCCCAACATATCGGCACACCATTGGGTTGCTCCCCAGACACCGAGTATGATGACGGTAAAAACAACAAGGATTTGACCAATCAACAGCTTGGTCGGGGTCATATCTGATCTCGCCATTTCCTGCAGCGCGACAACGCGCAATGGCGGTCAGAAGATCATCATGTGGGTAAAGCAGAAACCGGACCTATACCTGATTATTTACGCACTGCAACGCCTTCCAGATGGCCTAGGGTCAGAACTCATTAACCTTTAACTG
>NZ_JPWH01000004.1 GCF_003326755.1 Thalassospira profundimaris
CCTGACGCGATAGGTTTTTGCGGGTGTCCATTTGATCAGGTAATGTCTTATGGCGAATGGCCTTATGGCGACCGTCGCACCATTGTGCTGACGTCCCATCCGCTTGATGATGATGCACCGGAAAACACTGTCGCCTTTGGTGGCAGCCTGATGGAGCTGACCGAAGCCCTGCACAATGAACGTCTGGATAATGGTGATGTCTGGATTGTTGGCGGGGCGAGTGTGATTAATCAGTTCCTGTATGCAAACATGGTGGATAAGCTCGATATGTTTGTTATCCCCGTTGTTCTGGGTGAGGGGATCTCGCTATTTGACAAAGATAGCAGCCATCTGCACCCGACACCGGTTGCAACACAAATTTATGAGTCCGGTGTGGTGAAGATGGAATACCGGTTGAAATAATAACCTTGTTCTTAATTCTTGTTAGCGTATTAAATGCTCCGTCTGTATGCAAATGAGACGGAGCATTTGATCTTTAATTGGCCAGTTTCATTAAATCTTCTTCTAGGCGGCCTGTTGCTCGACAGTAATTTCCATCTGAAAACTTTCCAATTGAATTGGTTGGGAAAGTAGTCGAATATTCACGGCTGTCTACAAACGGCGCATTTCCTTGAGATACAAAAATTTTCATCACATAATTGGCGTTGACTCGAAGAAAAGTTTTTTTGTCTTTTGGTGTCATGTAAATGTTGACACGTCCGTCAAGCGACGTTGACCTCTCTCTTTGGACAATATTATTAGTACCGTTGACACCAAGCCAATATGAAATGCTATCGGCCACTTTGTAACGGAAATTTTTTTCCCCAAGAACTGGATGCTTAGTGTTAACCACGGAGGTACCGCAGTCTACAAAATCGCTCGGTTTGTTCGTTGAGAACGAAACGTTAATGATATGGCTATCTTTTGATATATTGTTTATAACAAAAAAACTCTTAGAGAGCTCTGCAACATAGTCATCCCAGGCAGTATTGAAATCTTTGTCGATGACTTTTTCATTTTCGATTTCTATTTTTTGGGAAGGTGGCTGAAGTGTTACTTTCCCGCTTGCACAGGCAGATAAAATTAAGCTTGATGATATTAGAAAAATTACGCTTTTCATTTTCTGTCCCCCTTGAGAATTAGAAGAGGACATTAGCCAACGTAACTCCATTTATCAATTAAACTTCAATATAAGAATACAAACTTATCTGCTATTCTCGATGATAGGGATGGTTGGTTTGGATGGCATGGGCGCGAAAAAGCTGTTCGGCGATCAGGGCGCGCACCAGCATATGGGGCCAGGTGGCCTTGCCGAGCGACCACAGGGCGTTTGCCCGGGCCTTTAGGGCATCGCCATGACCATCGGCACCGCCAATGGCAAAGGCGATGTTGCCGCCATGCTGGTCGATCCAGCCTTCGAGTTTTTGGGCAAAATCGATGGAGCCATATTCGCGGCCCCGTTCGTCAAGTGCAATCAGAAAGGCATTTTCCGGGATCACACCCAAAAGCAATTCCGCCTCGCGCGCCTTGAGCTGGGCCGGAGGCAGTTTTTTCTTTTCTTCGACTTCCCGCAGGGTAAAGGGCCAACGCAGGCGGGCAATGTAATGATCAAACAGGTCTTTTTCCGGGCCTGCCTTGATACGGCCTACGGCGGCAAGGGTAATTTGCATGCGTGTGGTCGTCCGTCTGGGGGAATGCAAGCTGCCGGGGGGGATGTGCCGGGCAAAGGACGGGCAGCAGTTCTGGCGGTGCAAAAAATATATGCCCCGGGCCTGACATGTATTGTAAGGCCCTGTCAAACGAGCAGAGACATGGCCCGGCATAATGCCGGGCACATCCATCAGCTTGCCGATCAGTACAGCCGGGCGGCCTGCTGTTTCAGGGCCGGGTTTTCAACGCCCCACATCTGTTCGATGTTATAAAAGGCGCGGACTTCCGGGCGGAACAGGTGAATGATCACATCACCGGCATCAACCAGCACCCAGTCACCCTGTTCGGTGCCTTCGGCTGCGGCGCGGCCCTGTCCGGCATCTTTCAGGGCCTCGACAATATGTTCACCCATCGAGGCCACCCGACGCGAGCTGGAACCCGATGCGATAATCATATAATCGGCCATTGCCGTTTTGTCGGTCAAATCAATGGTAACAAGATCTTCGGCCTTGTCATCGTTCAAAGTTTCCTGAATGAGCGCAAGCAACTCGCTTGGTGTCAGGCTTTTTTTCGCAGTAATTATTGTCGCCACCTTAATTTGGGGTGGATGTTTGCCGCCATCATTGTGCGGACATAAAACACCCACAGGTCAAACCTGCCACCGGCCTTCGGCACGAATTGCCGTAGAAGAAGCCGGATGGCGCCGTATCGGCAGGTAAACCCAAGCTGGTGTATCCATATCGGCCAGCAAACCTGCCTTTTCTGCGGCAATGCGCCAGCGTTCCATACGCTTTGCCGCCGTGCCGCGCAATGCTTTATCAGAATAACCCTCGCGATCAAGAACCGCAATGGGGGCGTGATGAATCAGTTTCTCCCAGAATTTCCAGCGATGAAACTGGGCCAGGTTATCCGCTCCCATCAGCCAGACAAATCGCGTTTGGGTAAAACGCCGCTGCAAGGCTGCAAGTGTGTCGGCCGTATAGCGGGTCCCAAGCTGGGTTTCAATTGCAGAAACGACAATGCGGGGATGTTGTGCAATCAATTCGGCAGAATCAAAGCGCGCATCCTGTTCTGCCATGCCCTCGTGCGACTTGAGCGGATTTTGCGGCGAGACCAGCCACCATACCTCATCAAGTTCCAGGCGCTTTAATGCCTCGAGTGAGATATGCAAATGCCCCTCGTGGGCGGGGTTGAATGACCCGCCCAGTAATCCGACTCGGGGTGGTGCATTATGACGGCGCGGAATGCGAACCTTCATCACGGGCGGGTTTGCCCGGTGCCACGCACCACATATTTATAGCTGGTCAGTTGCTCAACGCCGACCGGACCGCGCGCATGCAGCTTGCCGGTTGAAATGCCAATTTCCGCGCCCATGCCAAATTCCCCGCCATCGGCAAACTGGGTGGAGGCATTGACGATGACAATTCCGCTATCCACCCCATTCAGAAAGGCGGTCGCTGCGGTGTCATCTTCGGTCAGGATGGCATCGGTATGGTGCGATCCGTAATGATTGATGTGATGAACGGCATCCTTAACCCCATCCACCGTTTTGATCGACACAATCGCATCAAGATATTCGGTTGACCAGTCTTCCTCGGTCGCCGGCTTGATCGTGTCATCCAGGCTGCAGACGGTTTCATCGCCACGCATTTCACAACCGGCATCCTTCAGGGCAGCAATCACCTGCGGCAGCAGGCTGGCGACAACGTCACGGTCAATCAAAATGGTTTCGGTTGAGCCGCACACACCGACACGGCGCATTTTGGCATTGACCACAATATCGCAAACCTTTGCCGGGCTGGCGCTGGCATGGATATAGGTGTGGCACAGCCCTTCCAGATGTTTAAACAGCGGAATCCGGCTTTCATCGGTGATGCGCTGAATCAGCGACTTGCCCCCGCGCGGCACGATAACATCAATATAGTCCGACAGTTTCAGCATTTCGCCCACGGCAGCACGATCCGTCACCGGGATCATTTGAATGCTGGCTTCGGGCAGGCCCGCTTCGATCACGCCCTGCTGCATGCAATCAAAAATCGTACGTGACGAATTAAAGCTTTCCGATCCGCCGCGCAAAATGGCGGCATTGCCCGATTTCAGGCACATCGCGGCGGCATCGGCGGTTACGTTGGGGCGGCTTTCATAAATGATGCCAATAACACCCAGCGGCACACAAACGCGCGCAATATCCAGCCCGTTATGTTCCGGCGTCCAGCGCGCCATTTCCCGGCCAACGGGGTCATTTTGTCTGGCGACGTCTTCAACGCCCTTTGCCATTGCTTCAATCCGTGCCGGGGTCAGCTCCAGTCGGTCCAGCAGGGCAGCACTCAGGCCTTTTTTGCGGCCGCCTTCCATGTCAATGGCATTGGCGGCCAGGATTTTGTCGGCATTTTCGCGAATCAGGCGGGCGGCCAAATTCAGGGCATCAATTTTTGGCTGTGACGGGACCTGGGCCAAAATCAGGGCGGCATCGCGCGCGGCGATCCCGATATTCAGCATTAACTGATGAAGGTCCTGGTTTTCGATGCTGGCAAGTGCCGTCATGGTCCTGTTTCCGTCATTGGGCACCGCATGGGACAGCGGCGCGGCCTCAAATTGTAAAATCGTCAACAAATTAGCAACATAGTCCGGCCCGTCCTGAACTGCAATCACCTTGGTGACAGGAAAGCCTGCGGTTTATTACGGATATAAACTGTGTGCTTTTTTCGCCTTTGACGTTTGAAAAACCTTATCGCTTTATGGGCGCGTCTGGTAACGTGACATTTCGGGTTTCGTCCCGGCTGTGTCCGCGACGGAATAATAGGGAATATGGTGACGGC
Organism: Thalassospira profundimaris; assembly: GCF_003326755.1. Lineage (GTDB taxonomy): Bacteria > Pseudomonadota > Alphaproteobacteria > Rhodospirillales > Thalassospiraceae > Thalassospira > Thalassospira profundimaris_B. The sequence goes on from NZ_JPWH01000004.1 coordinate 4,449, forward strand.
ATTGTGCCCAGTCCATAACTGCCCCCGCAACTGTAGGTGCTGGTTGCTTCCTTGATGCCACTGGGGAAATCCCGGGAAGGCGGAATAGCAACAATCGGCACAAGTCAGGAGACCTGCCCGAATTTTTATCACTGACAGTGCCGGTTTACCGGCCTGTCCCTGCACGGTGGGTGCAAGAAAGGAACCTGTTATGCACATTGAACCTGGCGTTGTTGATGGCGCCAAAATCGCATTAAGCTATGCCACGGCAACCGGCACGGTGGGTGTGGCCGGGAAAATGGCCGTTGATACCATCAAGCGCGATGGTCTGGGCTCGCTTCTGGTGCGCAGTGTCATCACAACATTGCTGGTATTTGTCTTTTTTGAAGTGTTGCCGCATCACCCCGTCGGGGTGTCGGAAGTTCACCTGATATTGGGATCAACCCTGTTTCTGATTTTCGGGGCGGCCCCGGCAGCCATCGGCCTTGCCTTGGGGTTGTTGCTGCAGGGCGTGTTTTTTGCCCCGTTCGATCTGCCGCAATATGGCATTAACCTGACAACACTTTTGGTGCCGTTATTTGCGATGGCGGCCCTTGCCCGTAAAATCATTCCGGCCAAAACCGCCTATAAGGATGTGTCCTATCTGCAGGCGCTGGCATTATCGACCTCCTATCAGGGCGGGATTGTGTGCTGGGTGGCGTTTTGGGCGTTTTATGGCCAGGGTTTTGGTGCGGCCAATATCGCTCATGTTGCCAGCTTTGGCGCGGCCTATATGACGGTTGTGCTGGTGGAACCGCTGATCGATCTTGCCGTGCTGGCAATTGCCAAGTCGCTTTATCGTTTCCGCGACAGTGGCCTGTTTGACCGCCGCCTTTATGGTTCGGCGCACTAGGTCGCACGCCTGCACTGCCTATTTGGGGCGTTCCCTGTCAGGCGGGGAACGCCTTTTTTGTCTTTGCTTGCATGACAAGGCCGTCAGTTTGCAGGATGCTCATAATGTGATGCTTGCCAAATTGCACTTTACGGGCCATTTGTGAGGCATGGGTATAGGGAAACGAGACTAGGACATCTTTTAAGGTGAATTAAAACCCATATCGGGGACGGGGATAAAAGGAAAAAGATGTGAAACAATCGGGTGCCAAAGAATCATCCGCCCGCGCCGATTTGGGTGTGATCAAAACTTTTTTGCCCTATCTGTGGCCCAAGGGTGAAAAAGAATTAAAGATACGTGTCGTTGTGGCACTTTTGTTCCTGGTCGGCGCAAAGGTTGCCAACGTTTATGTGCCGGTTTTGTATAAATATGCCGTTGATGCCCTGGGCGGTGGTAAAGAAGCCGCTGCTGGCAGTGCGGCGGCCCTGGTGACGGTGCCTGTCAGCCTGATTATTGGCTATGGTCTGGTGCGGGTTTTATCCTCGGCCTTTGGTGAAATTCGTGATGCGGTGTTTGCCAAGGTGGCGCAGCGGGCCATTCGCAATTCAGCCCTGAATGTTTTTGACCATCTTCATGCACTGTCGCTGCGGTTTCACCTGGATCGGCAGATGGGCGGTCTTTCACGGGCCATCGAACGCGGCGTAAAGGGGATCGAATTTCTGCTCTCCTTCATGCTGTTTAACATTTTGCCCACGCTGCTGGAAATCGTGATGGTTTCGGTCATTCTGTGGGCGCTTTATGATGTCTGGTTCGCGCTGATCACCTTTGTCACCATCGTGATTTATATTGCCTTTACGCTGATCGTGACCGAATGGCGCATGAAATACCGTCGCGAGATGAACCAGCGCGATGACGAGGCCAATACCAAGGCCATCGACAGCCTGATCAATTATGAAACCGTCAAATATTTCAGCAACGAAGCCCATGAATCCGCGCGTTATGATCGCGCCTTGCGTGGTTATGAGGCTGCGGCAGTCAAATCGCAGGAATCCCTTTCCAAACTGAATATCGGCCAGGGAGCGATTATTGCCGTCGGGCTGGTTTTGAACATGCTGCTGGCCGCCAACGGGGTAAAAAACGGCAATATGACGGTGGGTGACTTCGTTTTGGTCAATACCTACCTTTTGCAGCTTTATATGCCGCTCAACTTTTTGGGATTTGTGTACCGGCAGATCAAACAGTCCCTGACCGATATGGAACGCATGTTCTCGCTGCTTGATGTGGGCCGGGAGGTTGAGGACCGGGCATCAGCCAAGGACTTGGTGTGCAGCGAGGCAACGGTGCGTTTTGAGGACGTGCATTTTGCCTATAATCCCGACCGCGAGATTTTAAAGGGTGTCAGCTTTGAGGTCCCGGCCGGGAAAACCGTGGCGGTGGTCGGCCCCAGCGGGGCGGGCAAATCAACCCTGACCCGGTTGATGTTTCGGTTTTACGATGTCTCAAGTGGCCGCATCACCATTGACGGTCAGGATATTCGTGATGTCAGCCAGGGGTCGTTGCGTCGGTCCATCGGTATTGTGCCGCAGGATACGGTGCTGTTTAACGATACCATCGCCTATAACATTGCCTATGGCCGCCCGGGTGCCGGACAGGAAGAAATTGATAATGCGGCCACCCTTGCCAGTATTCGCGATTTCATTAACGGCCTGCCCGAAGGCTTTAAAACCAAGGTGGGCGAACGCGGTTTGAAACTTTCGGGCGGTGAAAAACAGCGTGTTTCCATTGCACGCATGTTGCTTAAACGCCCGCAAATCATGATTTTTGACGAGGCCACATCCGCCCTGGATACCAGGACGGAAAAAGACATTCAGCAGGCGTTGCGGGATGTCTCACGCGGGCATACGACGCTGGTTATTGCGCACAGGCTCTCGACCGTGATTGACGCGGATGAAATCATTGTGCTGCGCGATGGCCAGGTGGCTGAACGTGGCCGTCATCAGGATCTGCTGGCGCAAGGCGGGCTGTATGGCGAAATGTGGGCGCAGCAACAGGAAATTCGCCAGGCCGAAGAAATTCTGGCCCATGCCGGGACGCATGAAACCCAGTAACAGCAATAAATGACCGTTGATTTTCGTTAATTTTCCCATATCAGGCGGGGTGCCTCATCGGCCCCCGTTTGTATATCGGCGCTGTTAATTTGAATGCTGAAAATGGTTACGAACGAGGTTTAACCCATGCCAGACTGGCAGCAAGGCCTGCGGGCAGCGGACTTTGGTGGCATAAAACCCCTTTTGCATCCCAGGGCCGGGGCAAGGGGGCGGCATTGTGCGGGTTTGTTGCAGGCATCCGGGCTCTGGGACCGCTTGATGCCTTTTGACGCGGTGGTGGCGGGGACCATTCCGCTGGGCCTGGATTTGGCGTCTTCCGATATTGATATTTTGCTGCACGTCTCCGATTTGGCCGACTTTTGGGCGCAATGTCCGGGGCTATTTGACCGATTTGGCGACTATAATTGCCATGAGCGTGAGGCGACCCTTCATGTCGGGCCGGCGGTTGTTGTCAGATTTCCACTGTCGGATGGCGTAAGCCGTTATGAACAGGTGGAGATTTTTGCCACCTGTCAACCGGTAGCACAGCAATACGGGTTTCGCCATATGGTGGTCGAAGCACGCATTTTGCATGTGTGCGGGGATTCCTTCGCAGCACAGATACGGGCCTTAAAACAGGCGGGCCTGAAAACCGAACCCGCCTTTGCGCGGTTGTTGGGGATTCATGATGATCCCTGGCTGGCGCTTGATGCCCTGTTTGACGATCGCCCCCAGCAGTTGGAACACTGGCTGGCAGCACGCTGGCGTTAAGCGGTTAACCGGTCATTACCCGGCATACAGGTGCGCCAATGGCAATTTCTGCGCCTTTGATCACCCGGCAGGTTACACCGCCGCGCCAGTTGGGGCGCAGGGCCTCCTCCAGGCCGGTGGCGGCTTCTTCCATGCGTTTGCACGGATCGGTTTCGCCTGAAACCTCCAGTATTAAATCGCCAATGGCAAATTGGCTGCCGACCTCGTGGGGCAGGGCAAAGCCGGAAACCAGCAGGTTGGCGCGACGCACCGTCCAGTCCAGGTCCGGGCGGCCAATATCATTGCAGGCCGCCTGCCAGTCTTCCAGGGCCAGCACCGTGACTTTACGCTTTTTAAGCTTGCCGCGATGGTCGCCCTCAACACCAAGGTCGGTTGACACCGAAACCAGATCCAGTGTTTCAACCGGGGCATAGGGGGCAGCTTTGCGCCCGATGCCTATCAGTTTGCCGGGTGTTTCTTTCTGTTCGCCGGAATGAGACATGGTTGTCATTTCCTGTAAAATCAGCTTTTCCACTGGCCTGAAACAACCCAGCGCCCGGCAAAGTTCTCGGGGACCTGAATGGTCTGGCGCGGGGTGGCGGAATCATCGCGTTCCGGGTAATCGGTCGTAAAATGCAGGCCACGGCTTTCATGGCGCCACAGCGCGGACTGAATGATCAGCTTTGCCACAACCGACAGGTTGCGCAGTTCCAGAAGGTCATTGGTAACACGGAAATTGCCGTAATATTCATCAATTTCCGACAGCAGTAAATCCACCCGGTGCTGGGCGCGTTGCAGGCGTTTGGTGGTGCGGACAATGCCGACAAAGTCCCACATTACGTTGCGCAACTGTTCCCAGTTATGGGCGACGATCACTTCCTCGTCGGAATCGGTAATGCCGGTTTCATCCCAGGGCGGCAGATCGTTGAAACGGTCATCCACCGGCAGGGCCTCGGCAATGTCCTTGGCGGCGGCATCGCCAAACACCAGACATTCCAACAGCGAGTTGGAGGCCAGCCGGTTTGCCCCGTGCAGACCGGTGCCGGCGCATTCGCCAATGGCATAAAGGCCGGTCAAATCGGTGCGCCCGCGAAGGTCGGTTAAAATGCCGCCACAGGTATAGTGGGCTGCGGGCACCACCGGGATCGGTTCGCGGGTCATATCAATGCCAAAACCCAGGCAGGTTTCGTAAATGGTGGGGAAATGTTCACGGATAAAATCCGCCCCCTTGTGCGAAATATCCAGATAGACACAATCGCTGCCCAGGCGTTTCATTTCATGGTCAATGGCGCGGGCAACAATATCGCGCGGGGCCAGTTCGCCGCGTTCGTCAAACCGGTCCATAAAGCGCGTACCATCGGGAAGTAGCAATTTGCCACCTTCGCCGCGCACGGCCTCGGAAATCAGAAAAGACTTCGCCTGCGGGTGATACAGACAGGTGGGGTGGAACTGGCTGAATTCCATATTCATCACCCGGCATCCGGCGCGCCAGGCCATTGCAATGCCGTCACCCGTCGAACCATCGGGGTTGGAGGTAAAGCGGTAAACCTTGCTGGCCCCGCCGGTTGCCAGCACCACCGTGCGCGCATTGAAACTTTTGACCCGTCCGGATTTGACATCCAGCGCATAAGCCCCGACACAGCGACGGCCTTCACCGCCCAGCTTGCGGTCTGTGACCAGGTCGATTGCCAGATAATTTTCAAAAATATCGATATTGGGATGGGCAAGGGCCTGTTTTTGCAGGGTGGTTTGCACGGCACGGCCGGTGGCATCGGCGGCATGGACAATACGGCGGTGGCTGTGCCCGCCTTCGCGCGTTAAATGAAAGGGCTGGTCATTGCCGCCTTCGGGGTCGCGCGTTAAATCGATGCCAAGTTCATCCAGCCAGCGGATGGCTGCCGGGGCATTGCGCGCGACAAATTCGACGGTTTCACGTTTGCACAAACCGGCACCGGCATTGAGCGTATCTTCGACATGGTTTTCAATGCTGTCGGCAGCATCGAGCACAGCAGCAATGCCGCCCTGGGCCCAATTGGTGGACCCGTCGTCGATTTTGCCCTTGGACAGGACGGCAACCTTTACATGGGGGGCTACCTTGAGGGCGGTGCTTAAACCGGCAGCACCACTGCCGATGACAAGTACATCATAATGATAAGAAAGATCGGTCATAATTTCCCGTCATGTGAAGGGTTGTTCGCATTTTCCCCGCCGACCGGCGAGAATAGGACGCCGTGCAGCCAATCTCAAACATTATTACATGGGCGAGGCGGTGCGGTTCTGTGCCTGGTGATCCACTCTTGCCTTGCTGCAGCCTGCTTTTGGCCCTGAAATATGGATTTTATCGGTGATCTCTGACACCATTAGGCGCTGTTGCGCCAGATAATAAGGATATTCGCCATGCCCGATACCGATCAGCACGTTACAGAGTCCGGCGTTGTGGATGAAACCTGCCATCATGGCGGCTGCCATTGTGGGGCGGTGCGCTATGAAGTGCGCGGTAATATTGAAGATGTGGATCTTTGCCACTGTCATTTGTGTGCCAAATTGCATGGCCATGTCAGTGCCTATGCCAATGTCGATAAAGACGAATTGCATCTGCGCAATGAGAGCGGCCTGCGCTGGTATCGCCTGTCGGAGAAAACCGATCGCGGTTTTTGCAAGGAATGCGGATCAGCCCTGTTCTGGCGGGCGGTACGATCCAGAAGAATTGCGATTACGCCCGGTACGCTGGACGGTCCATCGGGCCTGAAAACCAAGTCACAGATATTTTGTGCCTTCAAAGGCGATTATTACCCGCTTGATCCGGCGATACCGGCCTTTGACCATGATGGGGAATAGGTAAAAAAACGGCGAACCATCGTGTGACGGTTCGCCGCATTCTTTTATAAAATGCCCGATATTTACTGGTCTGTTACGCCGGGTACCTTCATCCAGGTCAGTTCATGTTTGTTATTGTAAAGATGAACCACCTTTGAGCCCGGAATATCGGCAAATTGGGCAATGGCGGCGTGGTCGGTATCGCCCTGCATTTTGATGGTGCAGATGAAATTGGTCGCCATCCCTGTTTCCATCCACTGATTGACCAGCCGATACAGGCGGTCCGGGTAACAAATGACATCCGAACACAGCCAGTCAATTGGTCCGGTTTTTACCGGATCAAGGCCAAAGGCACTTTCCTGCCTGAAATCAACGCGCGGCAGCCTGGCAATTTTCGGGTCCAGCTTTGCCTTGTCCACCGAAATCACCGATGCGCCGGTTTCATGCAAAACCCAGGTCCAGCCACCGGGGCTGCCGCCCATATCCATCGTCATCTCGCCTTCCTGTGGAAACACACCCAGCCGGGTGAAGGCCTCCCACAATTTCAAATAGGCGCGGTTGGGCGGTGTGACCTTATCTTCTTCAAATTCGACTTCGCCGTTTTTCCACGGGCTGGAACAATCCATCGCGGCAATGATCGTATCGGGGTCAATCAGCGTCCAGGAGCCCAGCGGCGCGGTAGGGGCCGGTTCACCAAAAATCTGCCGTTTTGCCGAAACGTGGGGCAGGTTGGCCTCGATCAATTTGGCGCGAGAAAAATGGTCAAATTTGAACATCGCCCAGTTGCGCTGGTTAAAGCGCAAAATCTTGGCCGCCCCCTTGATCGAGGGAATGGCAATGCGAACCGGATTGCGCCAGACATTTTGCGCCCAGAACACCCGTCTTTCCGGGCCAGGCGCAAACATCAACCGGTCATGGGTTTCAATAACGTCGCCCAGTTCGGCGCGCAATTGCTCCTCGAACCCCACAGCGGCGAGATAGCCGGTGGCGTTCATCGGTTCGATTACGGCATCAATGCCGTCAGGTGCGGAAAAAATCTCTGTCATGGGCTGCTTTTACCGCGCTTTGTTTCACCGTGAAAGCGGCAAATGGCGCAGCGATCACGGAAAGCCCGCCTTGCCGGCCAGGTTTTGTAACGCATAAAGGCAGGAAGCACCACAAAAGCGCTTCCTGCCAGGATCAAATTTCATGCCTGCTTGTAACGGCGCAAAAAGCTGTGCCGGAGATGTCGGGTCTTTTGTTTGCCGATGATCAGTATTTGTCGGCTTTGACCAGATCCTTGATGACAAAAACGTTGGTCGGATCGCCTTTGATGCCAAAATCGTTGTCATTGATCATGGCGATTGAACCATCCCCCAGTATGGCCAGACCCTCGATTTTGTTGGGGGCCTGCGGGTAATCGGCACTGTCAAAGCGCAGGGTTTTGGGCACGGCCTTCAAATCGAGTTTGGAAAGGTCGTTTTCCTGTTCCAGGCTGGGGCTGGTGGACATGTCATCCCAGCGGGTGCCAAGGATGTTTGATGCGCCGTCAAGGGTAACTTCGTGGAGTTTGGTTGTTTTATCTGTGCGTTCGAGGACGAGAAGACGATCATTGCCAAGGGCAAGGACCTCGGAAACACGGGGGGCATTCTGCTTGTCTGACGGATCGTTACGGAAGCTTTGCGGGTCATCAAGCTGATAGATATATTCGCCCGAGAGCCGGTTATTGACGCGGTCATAAACAAACAGCCGGGTGTTTTTCGCCTTTTTGTAAGTCGCGGCATCGGGATTGGCGAGCGGGTTCTGCATCATGAAATACAGTTTGCTTTCATCGGGTGAAACCGCCATCGATTCAATGCCGCGGTTGGTTTGGCGTTTCACCAGAATGGCCGGAAGGCCAGGGGTTACTTTATAACCCGCGCCATCAAAATCCTGTTCCGATCCGGCCGGGACGATCCGGTTCTGTACTTTGCCATCAATGCTCAGATGCAGTATCGAAGGCGCGTTTTCTTCGCCGATCCAGTAGGAACCATCCGAAAGGCGAACAATACCTTCCGAATCAATTGCCGATACGGACTGTTCAAGCGGACGGCCATTAATGTCCACCGGTTTTTCGGTTTTGGCGACGGTTAGCCTGTTGGTCAGCCCTGTCAGGGGGACGCCGGTTTCATCTTTGATTGCTGTGACATCCTTGATGTCAAAACGGCCATCCTGGTGCAGGAAGATGCTGTAAATCGACGGTGTGTAATCCGGTGTCGGATAAATGCGCACTTTTTTGCCGTGACAAATCGCATCTTCCGGAACCCCAAAAACGTCCTGGACATCATCACAGACAAAATTGGGGCCGCGATCCGAAAGGGCGTAAAACATGTTGGCCGGATCCGACGGGCGCCGATAAGCCGCAGAGCCAAAGCCGATTGTCAGGTGTCGTGGTGTGCCGCCTTCAGCCTGAACAGTGGCCAGATCATTTATGGCGCTGGTTGTTTCGTAAACCTTTACATCGTTTGCCTGGGCAGCGCCGAAATAAAGTATGGAGGCAATGCCGGTGATCCCGGCGGATATGATTTTCGGTTTCATTGGTTGAAAACGCCCCTGATCAAGAAAAGAACGGATGTATTATCCGGACCGGAAGTAAATATGATATTCTGATCAAGGGTATTTTAAATAAAATGAGTGATAATAATTTTAATGATTGGTGTATTTTATGTGAATTTTTTTGTTGAATGAATGTGATGTTTTATTTCATGAGTAAAAAGTAAGATATAAAACATAAATACCGGGTGGATTGATGCGCGGAATGTTGATCTGTCCGGCAGGTTATTTTTCTGTCGGGGAAAGATAACCTGCCGGACCGTCAATTTTTATTACCAGAAATCCTCGCGCCGGACGGTGAAGGTTTCGGAAATTGTCGCATATTCCTGATAGCCCAGCCGGGTTAAGGGCTCGAATTTGGTAATATCGACCATGCCATCAACGATAATGTTATCGTCAATATGCAGGCCGACCACGGTGCCAATCACCATGCTGTTGGGCCGTTCAGTCGTGCCGCCGGGCAGATCGACAATCTGGAACACCTTGCATTCCATATGGATGGGCACACCCTTGACCAAATGGGGTTTCACCACGCTGGCGGGCATTTTTTCCAGCCCGGCATGAACAAATTCATCTTCCTCTGCACCAAGCGGAGCTGAACAGAGATTGATTTCGCGCAGCATGGATTTGGGCGTGACAGCAACGACAAATTCACCCGTCGCCCGGGCATTGGCGGCACTGTCGCGCGAGGCCCCGCTGGCACCAAACATCACCATTGGCGGGTTGCCGCATATTGCGTTGAAAAATGAATAGGGGGCCAGGTTGGCGTTTCCTTCGGGGCTAAGCGTTGATATCCAGCCGATCGGGCGCGGAACGACGCAGGCCTTGAACGGATCATGGGGAAGATTGTGCGGAGTTGTACCCGGTTCGTAAAACATTTGGCATTCCTGTTCTGATTTTTGCCGCATTTTGCGGCTAGCGAGGAAACATTGCCAAAATAATTGGCGCAAATTTTTTGCGATGCAACGGAACTTTTGGGGAAGTGTGCCGGGACTCTGCGGAAAACCTGAAATTTCGCGTCGCGGCCCGAATTTCCCTGTTTTCACGAATCCGCAAGTGCGACTCGGCTTTGCCAGGCAAAATTCCCCAGTCTTTTGACGCTTATCCGTTAAGATTGTCTAAACAACTGAAATTCCATCGAAAGTGTCGCGACTCCGCAATAATTTTCGGAGTCTGTTAACTTTTTGCGCCCATGATTTCCTCAAGTTTCAAGGGGGAACCGTGAAGGCATTATGACAAAGAAGCAAACATTACCGCTTGATCAGGTTCTGGTAGGCGACTGCATCGAATTGATGAACACGCTGCCGGAAAAGTCGGTCGATCTGATCTTTGCCGATCCGCCCTATAATTTGCAATTGGGCGGTGACCTGCTGCGTCCCAACAACACCAAGGTTGATGCGGTTGATGATCATTGGGATCAATTTGACAGTTTTAACCATTACGACGAATTCAGCCGTCAATGGTTACAGGCTGCGCGCCGGGTTTTGAAAGACACGGGCGCGATCTGGGTGATTGGTTCCTATCACAATATCTATCGTGTTGGCACGGTGATGCAGGATATTGGTTATTGGATCCTCAATGACATTGTCTGGCGCAAAACCAACCCCATGCCCAATTTCCGCGGCAAGCGGTTTTGCAATGCGCATGAAACATTGTTGTGGTGTTCCAAAAATGCCGAGCAAAAGGCCATTACCTTTAATTACGAGGCGATGAAGCAGCTTAATGAAGGGCTGCAGATGCGCTCCGACTGGTTGCTGCCGATTTGTTCGGGGGGCGAGCGCCTGAAGGATGACAAGGGCAAAAAGGTCCATCCGACCCAAAAACCCGAAGCGTTATTGCAACGTGTGCTGATGGCAACCACCCGCCAGGGCGACGTGGTGTTGGACCCGTTCTTTGGCACGGGCACCACCGGCGCGGCGGCACGGCGTTTGGGCCGCCACTTTATTGGCCTTGAACGTGAGGAAGAGTATGCAACTGCCGCGCGCGAGCGCATTGGCAAGGTGCAGATGCTTGATGGTGACAGCCTGGAACTGACCGAATCCAAACGTGCCCTGCCGCGCATTCCTTTTGGCGCGGTGATCGAACGGGGGCTTTTGGCACCGGGCGATAAAATTTATGACAATCGCGGCAATGTCGCGGCACTCGTGCGTGCCGATGGCTCGATTGCGCATAAGGATGCGGCGGGGTCCATTCACCAGGTCGGCGCGCAGGTTCAGGGCGCACAGGCCTGTAATGGCTGGACATACTGGCACTACAAATGTGACGGACGTCTTGTTTCGATTGATAATTTGCGCAGCCAGTTGCGCAAGGAAATGGGCCAGATTTCTGCCTGAGAAGGCCCCAGAGCCTTGTTTCTCACGTCAGGCTGACAGGAATGTGAAGACCGAAACGCAGCATTGCGCGTTTCGGTCTTTTCGTTTTGTTGCAAAATCTGGTATAAATTACGGGTTGATAAGTTTAGCGGATCGGAGATGACAATGCAGATTGGTGGTTACGGTGCGGCTTATGCGCCCAATCCCATGCAGGTCCAGCAAGCTGTTGCACCGATCGCCGAAACCGGCGGCAATGATTTGCAAACCCCTGCTTCGCAGCGCGTTCAACAGGCGGCAGAAGTTGAACGTGAACAAGCCAAACCGCTGGAGAGCAGCGGTCGGGGCCAGATTGTGGATATTACCGCCTGATTTTTGATGGTTCAGTACAAAAGCTCGCGTCAGTTCAAAATTGACGCGGGCTTTTTTGTTGGGTGCTACAGATGCTTTAACGCATGGCGGACGATTTTTTTCATTACTGTCGGCAAGGCGTAATCGGCCAGGCCGTCGATCGTGGTCCAGACGCCATCGGGGCCGGCATTGCAATCATGCTCCACTCTTGTTGCCAAAATGGTCACATCGAGATGAAAATGGGTGAAGGTATGACCCACCGCGCCCGATATTTCGCGCCAGTCTGCGGTAATCGGTGCCTGATCACGCATGATTTGATCCGGCACCTCTATTGCGCGCCAGTCGCTGCCGGGAATTTCATATAACCCGCCCAGAAGGCCACTTTCGGGGCGGCGACGGATCAGGATTTTACCGTCATCACGCTGCACCCAAAAGGCGTAGCCAACACGGGTAGGTTTGGCGGCCTTTTTGCGTTTGCGTGGCAGTTCCGGGGCGATGCCGGTTTTGCGGCCTTCGCAAAAGGCCTGCCAGGGGCAAATGCCGCAGGCCGGGTTGCGGGGTGTGCAAATGGTGGCCCCCAAATCCATCAGGGCCTGGGCGTAATCACCGGGGCGGTCTGGCGGTGTAATGGCGGCGGATTTTTCCTTGATTTCCGGTTTGACATCGGGAAGCGGGGTTTCAAGGGCAAACAGGCGCGAAATCACCCGTTCAATATTGCCATCCACCGGGCTTGTGGGCCGGTTAAAGGCAATGGCGGAAACCGCTGCTGCCGTGTAGGGGCCAATGCCGGGCAGCTTTAACAGGCCTTCTTCGGTATCGGGGAATTGGCCATTATGCTCGCTGGCGACAACTTTGGCGCATTTGTGCAGGTTACGCGCCCGTGCATAATATCCCAGCCCCTGCCAGGCGTGCAAAACTTCGTCCAGGTCAGCATTGGCGAGGTCGGTCACGGTCGGCCAGCGGTTGAGGAAAGCGGCAAAATAGGGGCCCACCGTGATCACGGTTGTTTGCTGCAACATGATTTCGGATAGCCACACATGATAGGGGTTGGGATGATCGCCCGGTTCTGCACGCCAGGGCAGGGTGCGGTGATGGCGGTCATACCAGTCCAGCATGGTCTGGCGGAGTGTGTTGATTTCTTGATCAGTGAAATGCACGGCGGTTCCGTGATATGTTATGCCAATTGAAGAAATCGGCGAAATTGGTGACAAGTTTGCAGCGACCCTACGGAAGACGTCGCCATGAGCAAGAGAAAAGATTTTCCCATGAGCAAAAGCAGGAATGCCGGTGATACGTCGCGCGCTTCCGGGACGGATCAGGACAATGTGCGAATAGCTGCGAAAAATGCGGCGCGAAAACGCCAGCGCATTACGCCATTGGCAGGTGATCGCGACCGTTATACCGGTTTGCGCAATGTTGCCCCACTGGTGTCGAGTTTAACGCGCCCGTTGGTGCGCAAGCGCGGCTTTTTCCAGGCCGAAATTTTATTGCACTGGGGGGAAATAGTGGGGCCGGCGCTTGAAAACTGTACCCTTCCGGTGCGTTATACGCCGCCGCGCGGGGAACATGGTGGCGGGGGGACCCTGATGGTGCGGGTTTCCGGCCCAATGGCGCTGGAATTGCAGCATCGCCTGCCGCAAATTATTGACCGGGTGAATACCTATTTTGGCTATCGGGCGGTGGAACGCATCAAGATGATGCAGGGCGAAATCTCGCGGCCGGAAAAACGGGTCTATCGGCCAGAGCATGTTCCCGAGGGGCCGATCCGCCAGGATAGCGAAAAAGTGATCAATGAAATCGAAGACCCGGCCCTGCGGGAAGTGCTATTGCGTTTGGGTCGTCATATCAGTGGTGCCGGAAAGGGCCAGGGCGAAAAGTGATGATATATCGCCCCGGTTGAATTGATCCGGCGATGATGTGTTTGCGATGGGCGGGTGGTCGCTGGTTTTGTCGAATCAGTTCGCGGCAAAAGATCAACATGGATTTGCCCGATTTTCGGGTGATGTTTGCGACTCGTTGGTTTCGCGAGTTTTGCGTGGCTATGTTGACTTGGCAGGCGCAACCGGCTTGTAATCGCAAAAGTTTGTTTTAACGGAGGTTTCCTTGCTTAAGCCGTTCAAATACCTTGTCGCGGTGGTGGGTGTTTCCCTGGCAGCGTTGACCGCACAGGGGGCGCAGGCCCTGGAATATAAAGAACATGTTATGGGTGCCAAAGATGCACCGGTGACGATTGTCGAATACGCATCCTTTACCTGCCCGCACTGCGCACGGTTTGCCAATGACGTATTTCCCGAGGTCAAAAAAGACCTGATCGATACCGGCAAGGTTAAATGGATCTATCGCGATTATCCGCTTGACGGGGTGGCGTTGCGGGCCTCGGCCGTGGCCCAGTGTGCGGGCGATGACCGTTATTTTGGCGTGCTGGAACTGCTGTTCAAATCGCAAATGGAATGGGCACGCAGCAAGGATCCGATTGAAGGCATCAAACAGACGGTGCGTTTTGCCGGGATGGATGGCGATGCAGTTGATGCCTGCCTGGCTGACGAAGAACTGATCAACGGGATCGTCGGCTCGCGTATGGAAGCCGAGCAGAAATACAACGTTAATTCCACGCCGACCTTCTTGATTGATGGCAAAACCTATGCCGGGGAAAAAGATCTGGAATTTTTCACCGACAAGGTCAATGAGCTGACCAAATAATTGATTGAAACTTGCTTTACCGGCGCGTTATGCAATGCGCCGGTAAAAACACGGGCCTTTATCGGCCAGGGGAACTGATTGGTCCAATTCAAGTCGCTGCGCCTGACGGGGTTTAAATCCTTCGTCGATTCAACCGAATTGCTGGTCGAAGACGGACTGACAGGTGTTGTCGGTCCGAATGGCTGTGGCAAATCCAATCTGGTTGAAGCATTGCGCTGGGTGATGGGCGAAACATCGGCCAAGCAGATGCGCGGATCGGACATGTCCGACGTGATTTTTGGCGGGACATCAACCCGGCCCGCCCGAAATGTGGCCGAAGTCGCCGTGGTGCTGGATAACAGCGAACATCGCGCCCCGGCGATGTTTAACGAGCACGAGGAACTGGAAGTCGTCCGCCGTATTGAACGCGGCGGGGGCTCCAATTACAAGGTGAATGGCAAGGATGTCCGTGCGCGTGACGTGCAATTGCTGTTTGCCGATGCCGCAACCGGTGCGCGGTCCAACGCGATGGTGTCGCAGGGCAAAATCGGCGCGCTGATCGGGGCAAAACCCTCCCAGCGTCGTTTGGTGCTGGAAGAAGCCGCCGGGATTACCGGCCTGCATTCGCGCCGTCACGAGGCCGAATTGCGCCTGAAAAACGCCGAACAAAACCTAGAACGTCTCGAAGATGTTCTCGTCACGCTGGATAGCCAGATCGCGTCGCTGCAAAAGCAGGCCCGTCAGGCCCAGCGGTACCGCAAATTAAGCGAAAGCATCCGCCAGACCGAAGCCCTGCTGTTTCATATTCGCTGGCAGGAAGCCGCCAAACGCCAGCAGGATGCCCGTGAATTGCTGGTGGCCGGGGAATCGGCGGTGCGTGATTTGACCGGCGAAGTCACCCGGGCCACCACCGAACAGGCGCATATTGCCGCCAGCCTGCCCGATTTGCGCAAACAGGAAGCCGAGGCCAGTGCCGCCCTGCAGCGCCTTGTGATCGAGCGTGAAGGGCTGGACAAGGAAAAGCAGCAGATTGATACGCAGATGGCGCAATTGCGCGCCCGCATTCAGCAAATTGATGCCGACCTTGCCCGTGAAGCCGAACTGGCAAACGATGCACAGGGTGCGTTGGAAAAACTGAAACGCGAACGCCAGGAATTGCGAGATGCCCAGGGCGGCGAGGATGATGAACTGGATGATGCGCGGGAACGGGTGGCCGAAAAGGCGGCCAGGGTGGAAGAACTGGAAGGCCTGGTTGATGAATTGACCAGCCGGGCCGCGGCCGAGGAAGCCCGCCTTAAATCGGTTCAGCAGCGTTTATCCGAACTGGGAGCACGCCGCATCCGCCTGACAGACCGTTATGACGAAGCCGTTGCCAAGCTGGATGATATTCGTGTTGAAGCCGATTTCAGCGATGCCCTTGAAGATGCCGAAATGGCGCTTGAGGAATGCGAGGAAACGGTTGAGCAGCGCAAAATGGCAATCGAAGAAGCCGAAATGCGCGTCGCCGAACTGCATGACCGCGAAGATGCCGCCAAAATTGCCGAAAATCAGGCCCGCGATGCCCAACGTGATGTTGAATCGCGCCTGGCCCGCCTGAATGCCGAGATTGAAGCCCTGGAAGGGCTGGTAAAAGGCAGTGGGGACGGGCAATATTCGCCGATTATTGAACAGATTACGGTGCAGACGGGCCTGGAACTGGCAATGGCTGCGGCCCTTGGTGAAAACCTGGACGCGTCTGACGCCCCCGAAGCCCCGACCCATTGGGCGGGGGTAGACCCGCTGCCTGATGACCCGGCATTACCCGAAAATGTTCAGGCATTGGCAAAGTTTGTTCAGGCCCCGGCATTGCTTAATCGCCGCCTGTGGCAGATTGGCGTGGTTGACGACGACTCCACGGGCAACTGGCTGTGCAAGGAGCTCAAAACCGGTCAGCGGCTGGTCTCGAAGGTCGGGTCCTTATGGCGCTGGGATGGGTATCGCATTTTGGCCGGGGCGGAATTGCCCGCCGCTGTGCGCCTGCGCCAGCGCAACCGCCTTGAAGAATTGCGCAGCGAGCGTGACGAAATTGAAGGCCTGGTTGAAGACAGCATTGAACGGGCCGAACTGGCGCGTGAAACGCTGGAACGCCTGAATGATGAAATTGCCGAGGCCCGGGCAGGTGAGCAGGAAGCCCACCGGGCCGCACGCGAGGCCGATGGGCAGCTTTCAAGGGCGCGCGAGGAAATTGCCAATATCAAACGCGATGCCAGCGCAATTGAAAGCCGCCTGCAAGCCGCCGAGGATGTGGTAAACCGCACCCGGCAGGATCTGGATGAACTGATTGCCGAGCAGGAAGAACTTGCCGCCACCCCGCAGGAAAGCAGCGACGGGCTTATCGAGATCAAGGCGGAGCTGAATGAAAAGCGTGCTGATCTTTCTGATGCGCGGGCTGATCAGATGGAAGCACGCAGCCAGCTTGAACGCATGCAGCGCGATATGTCGGGACGGCGCAAACGGCTTGAATTTGTTGAAAACGAAATTGCCACCTGGAACGAACGTGCTTCGGGCGCGGGGGACCGTGTTGCCCAGTTGCGCGAACGCCAGGAAGAGGCGCAGATGGAGCTTGAAGAGCTTGAACTGCGCCCAGACGAGATTGAAGAACGTCGCGCCATTTTGACCGATCGTGTTGGTTTGGCCGAGCAGGAACGCAAGGATAGTGCAGATTGTCTTGTCAGTGCCGAAACCGCGCAGCGCGATGCCGACCAGGCCCTGAAAGATGCCGAACAGAAACTGGCCGAGGCCCGCGAAGGCCGTGTGCGCTGCGAAGCCCTGTTAGAACAGGCCGAACAGCATCGCAAAGACCTGATTGAGCGTATCCGTGAACGGGTGAATGCCACGCCGGACCAATTGCCGGAACTGGCAATGCTCGATCAAAGCGAAGAATTGCCATCGGAAGGCGATATTGAAGCCCGTTTGGGCCGCCAGACCCGTGAGCGGGAAAATCTGGGGGCGGTAAACCTTCGGGCCGAAGTTGAACTGGCCGAGATGGAAGAACAAAAAAACACGCTGGTGACAGAGCGTGATGACCTGCTGGCCGCGATTGACAAATTGCGCAACGGGATCAGCCAGTTGAACCGGGAGGCCCGCCAGCGCCTGAACAAGGCGTTTGAAGAGGTTGATAAACACTTCCAGCAACTGTTTGTGCGCCTGTTTGGTGGCGGACATGCCCATTTGATGTTGACGGATGCCGATGATCCGCTGAATGCCGGGTTGGAAATCATGGCATCACCGCCGGGCAAGAAATTGCAGCATCTGTCACTTTTGTCGGGGGGGGAGCAGGCCTTAACGGCGATGGCGCTTCTGTTTGCCGTCTTTATGACCAACCCGGCCCCGATTTGCGTGCTGGACGAAGTTGACGCCCCGCTTGATGATGCGAATGTGGACCGTTTCTGCCGCTTGCTCGAGGCGATTGGCCGCCATGCCAATACCCGATTCATGGTTATTACCCACCATCGCATGACGATGGCGCGGATGAATCGCCTGTTCGGTGTGACGATGGCAGAGCGCGGGGTATCCTCTTTGGTATCGGTTGACCTGCGCCAGGCGGAAGTTTATTCGCAAAAAGAACAACATGAACTCGATTTGACCTCTTAGGTCAGACACCGGCTTTAAGAACCGTTCCATGTCGTGGAACCCAGGGAAACCGCCGGTTGCACGGGTTTATAACCTGTTTTCGGAGCGGGTGTGAAAGGAGTGATCCCGAACACACCTGAGGCCGTTTTGGGCTGTTTTTTCGTTAAAAATTATTGTTTTTCAATTTGTTAATTGGGGTTTTCGATGCCAGGAACATCCGGGTTTTACGGCTTGACAGCCTATGGGGGGCTAAGTATGTTGCCCGCGCCTTTCCTTGTGTTGCAGGCAAGGCTGTCACAGCGGGGTTTGTCACAGTGAGCGAAGATAAAGATCGCGCTTCTCTGGCGGAACTGGATCGCAAACTGGCGGCCGTGGCTGGACGGCGTGAAGAAAAGCATGGCCCGGTTTCGGGTGGCCGGAAAAGTTCATCGGCAGGCATGGCATTAGGCATGCGCATATCGGCGGAAATGATCGCCTCGACGGTGGTCGGACTGCTGATTGGTTGGGGACTGGACCGGTTTTTTAATACGATGCCTTTGTTACTTGTCCTTTTTGTCATTCTTGGGGCAGGTGCCGGGGGCCTTAACGCCTATCGCGCAGCCAAGGGCTATGATAGTGCCATTGGACTTGGGCGTGCGATGGGGAAGCCCAAGCAGGGGGACAAGGAATAATCCTTGGCCTGACAAGATTGAGCGAGGATTACGGTGGCTGGACCGCTAGAGCAGTTTGAAATCAAGCCGTTGGCTGAAATCTCGGCAGGTGGCTTTGATATTTCCTTCACCAATTCCGCCCTTTGGATGGTGATCGCAGCCGTTCTCGTAACGGCGTTCATGACGCTTAGCATGCGTCGTGGCGCACTGGTGCCAGGTCGCTGGCAGGGTGCCGCCGAGGTGATGTATGAATTCGTCGCCAACATGCTCAAAGATAATGTGGGATCGGCCGGGCGCAAGTATTTCCCGTTCGTTTTCACGCTGTTCATGTTTGTGCTGTTCGGGAACCTTCTGGGGATGATCCCGCACGGCTTTGCCTTTACGAGCCACATTATCGTGACCTTTGCGATGGCTCTGGTGATTTTTATCGGTGTGACGATTATCGGCTTTGCGCGCCACGGAACGCATTACTTCCGCATGTTCTTTCCGGAAGGCGCCCCGATAGCAACCGCGATCATTTTGATCCCGATTGAAATCATTTCCTATTTCTCTCGTCCGTTCAGCCTGGCAATCCGACTTTTCGCGAATATGACGGTCGGCCACATCATGCTGAAAGTGATTGGCGGTTTCGTCGGATTGATCGGCATTTTCGGCGTACTTCCCTTCGCGATGCTGACGGGGATTACCGTTCTGGAGTTCGGCATTGCCGCGCTTCAGGCCTATGTTTACACAATTCTCACCTGCATCTATCTCCATGATGCAATCCATATGCACTGATGTGCTGTGGACTGGTGTGATCTTTTCTTATTGCCTTTAAGAAATTCGAAAGGGTGAAGTTATGGAACTCGATGCTGCGAAAATGATCGGTGCTGGCCTGGCTGCTATTGGTATGATTGGTGCCGGTATCGGGGTGGGTAACATTTGGTCGAGCCTGATTGCGACCGTTGGCCGTAACCCGGCTGCCAAAGCTGACGTTGAACTTTATGGCTGGATCGGCTTTGCCGTTACCGAAGCTATTGCACTGTTCGCACTCGTCGTTGCGCTGATCGTTCTGTTCGGCTAATCGGCGCCTTTTGCGCGAATACTCGGCCCGGCGAGGGTTTGCCCTCTCGCCGGCGTCGTTGAATTCGGGAGTAGGCTATGCCGCAGTTTGATATTACGTCGTTTCCGTCCCAGATTTTCTGGCTGTTTGTTGTTTTCGTCATCCTGTACATTCTGATGTCGAAAATTGCATTGCCGAAAGTTGGTGATGTTCTGGAACGCCGTCACAAGACTATCGAAGACAATCTTGGCAAGGCACGGGCGTTGAAAGACGAAACCGATGCCGCCATCGCACGGTATGAAGCAGCCCTGGCAGAAGCCCGGGAAGCGGCCCATGCCGACATTCGCGAAGCATCGGAAAAGGCTGCCGCACAGCAGGCCGCCGAAACCGAGGCACTGGCCAAGCAATTGTCTGAAAAGACATCCGCAGCCGAAAAACGGATTGCAGATGCCAAGACAGCCGCCCTGGGTGGTGTGTCTGAGGCCGCGGCTGATATTGCCCGCGAAGCAACTGCAAAACTGATCGGCGTCAAGGTCCAGTCCAAAACTGCTGAAAATGCAGTTTCGGCAGTCATTGGGGAGTAAACACCTTGGAAGCAGAACACGGTAGTTTCTTCACCAATCCGGAAACCTGGGTTACTTTTGCATTCCTTTTGGTCGTCATTTTTGGCGGCATGAAGGTTGTGAAAGGTATCTCGGCAGCACTTGACAAGCGTTCGAGCAAGATTTCCAACGAACTTGACGAAGCCCAGCGCCTGCGTGAAGAAGCTCAGGAGCTTCTGGCCAAATACCAGGCCAAGCAGCGCGAGGCCCTGAAAGAGGCGGATGAAATCCGTGCTCATGCCAAGGCCGAAGCTGACCGGATGCTGGCAAGTGCCAAGGCCGAACTGGAAGCGTCGCTCAAGCGTCGTGAACAGCAGGCAATGGACCGTATCAGCAACCTGGAAGCCCAGGCCGTGGCTGAAGTTCGTGCCCGCGTGGCCGAAATCGCCACCCAGGCAACCCTTGCAATGGTGAGCGAAAAAGCCACCGGCGCGAAGGCAGAAGAGCTGGTTGATCACGCGATTGCCGAAATCAAAGGCCGTCTGAATTAATTTTCAGGTCTGTATGTCAAACGTTAAAACCCCGGGGTCTGTGCCTTGGGGTTTTTTCGTGCCTGGATTTTTGCGTAATCGGCTGTGCGTTCATCGTGGCTTTTCGGCTGCCAGGATTAAAAATGGCGGTCGCCGGCGGTGCTTCTGCCATTTGGCATCGGCTGCTTCTTTTAGCGGTTCCGGTTCCAGCAATCGGGTAATCTGCAACCCGGCATCCAGCAGGCCATTTACATACGTTTCGACGGTGCGATGATATTTGATCACATCATCGACAAACCAGTGCGTGTGCCGGGGGCCTTCATCGCGGTAATGATCCACCGGCCAGAATTGCTTGTTTCCGGCGTCATCCTGATACCATTTCTGTGCGGCAAGGGCAGTACAGATGGGGTGTTCGACGGAAAAGACCAGGCGGCCCCCGGATTTGAGGCGCTTGGATATTTCGCCAATCGCGGCGGGGTAATCGGCAACATAATGCAGTGCCAACGAAGATATGATCAGATCAAACGGTTTACCGGCAATTTCCATGTCTGCCAGATTTTCAATCGCGCCCTGGATAAAGACGATTGCCGGGTCGTTTGTGATGTGTCGGGCTGCATCCAGCATCTTGCTGGAGACATCAATGCCCGTTACCGATGCGGCCTGTTGTTGGCGGGCGTAGCGGGCAAAATCGCCAAAGCCGCACCCGAGATCAAGAATCGCAAGCCCCTTAAGGCTTGGTGTCAGCAGACTGCGCAGGGCGGGCTGTTCCAGAACATCGTTCAGGCCCGTGCCCGTTTGCCGCAAGGAACGATAGCCGTCATGGAAGGTCGGGTCGTCATAGATATTCTGGATTTTGGGCATGGGACTCACCATCAAACAGGTCGGGATTTTCTTTGTGGCCTGTTTGATGGCGTGCTGCAAGCGATCGGCAAACAAAAGATAAAGGCAATTAGCCTTCAAACCGTTTTGCGCGGTCATGCGGGGCATTAAAATCCAGGTCCGGACCAACAGGGACAATGCCGGTCGGGTTGATCATGGTGTGGCTTTCGTAATAATGGCCTTTGATATGATCAAAATGGACCGTTTCGGCGATGCCAGGCTGTTGATACAGATCGCGTGTATAGGCCCAAAGGTTGGGGTAATCCTTGAGCATCCGTATGTTGCATTTGAAATGGCCGTGATAGACCGCATCAAAGCGGATCAGGGTGGTAAACAGGCGCCAGTCTGACTCGGTCAGGGCATTTCCGGCCAGATAACGCTGCGTTGACAGCCGTTCTTCCAGCCAGTCCAGGGTTGAAAACAGGGTTGTGACCGCTTCTTCATAGGCCTGCTGTGTTGTGGCAAAGCCGGATTTGTAAACCCCGTTATTAACATCGTGATAAACGCGCTCGTTTACCGCATCAATTGCGGTACGCAGATGTTCGGGGTAATAGTCGCCTTCTTTTGCGCCCAGGCCGTCAAACGCTGTATTGAGAATACGGATGATTTCCGAGGATTCGTTATTGACGATGGTGTTGTTTTTTTTGTCCCACAAAACAGGCACCGTCACGCGCCCGGTATAATCCGGGTCGGCATCGGTATAGACCTGATACATGAAATCACGGTTGCCAAGGTCGTCAGCCAGGCCCTCTTCGGGCGCAAATTCCCAGCCATTTTCCAGCATCCGCCAGTGCACGACGGAAACGGAAATCATGTCTTCCAGACCCTTGAGTTTGCGAAAAATCAGCGCACGATGCGCCCACGGGCAGGCATAGGAAACATAGAGATGATAGCGCCCCTTTTCCGCCGGGAAAGGCGCATCTGCGTCAGAGGCGATTTCGTTGCGAAAGGCACTTTCCTGACGCTTGAATTTACCGCCGGTGGATTTGGTGTCGTACCACTGGTCTTTCCAGATACCGTCAACCAGCAATCCCATAATGATATCCTTCCTGTTTGGTCGGCCATATTTTGACCAGCGTGCGTCTTTAACGATGTTGTCTCTATTTTGGTGTTTTCCAAGTTGAAGGCAATGGGGCGATGTGACATTAATTTGTTTCCAAATAGGCAACAGTAATGCGGCAAAGCCTGATGAGGTAAGGATAGAGTGATGCTGATTGGTAATCTGGATGGCATGACGGTTTTTGCCCGCGTGGTCGAGGAACAGAGTTTTTCCGGGGCCTCGCGCAAGCTGGGCATGTCGAAATCAGCCGTGAGCAAACATGTGACCAAGCTGGAAGACAGCCTTGGCATTCGCCTGTTGAACCGGACCACGCGCCGCCTGAGCCTGACCGATGCGGGGGCGACATTTTACCAGCATTGCGCCCGGGTGGTGGAGGAAATCGAATCGGCAGAACATGCCCTGACGGATTTGCGCGGAACACCGCGTGGGGTATTGCGTGTTTCTGCACCGCTGACATTCGGGCAGCGGTTTTTGCCCAACGTCGTTGCCGATTTTATGAAGCTGTATCCCGGCCTTAAAATAGATATTCAGTTGGCGGACCATATGGTGGACCTGGTTGCCGAAGGCTTTGACATGGCGGTGCGAATTACGCGGCTGCGCGATTCGAGCATGATCGCCCGCAAGCTGGCAGAATTTCATGGCCAGATGGTCGCCTCGCCGGAATATCTGGCGCGGCATGGTGTACCCAGGCATCCCAATGACCTGACAGAGCACGATATCCTGGCCTATAGCAATATGCCCAATCCAAATGTTTTGGAATTTGACGGGGCCGAGGGGCCGGTCAGCGTGCGTGTCAACCCGGCGATGTGGTGCAATAATGGCGAATTTACCGCCGTTGCCGCCAAACGGGGCCTGGGGATTGCCATCCAGCCCGAATTCATTATCGCCGAAGCCCTGCATAGCGGGGAGCTGGTGCCGATTATGCAGGATTATGTCCCGCGTATTGGCGGCGGAATTTATGCCGTTTATCCCGAACGCCGCCATTTGCCCACCAAGGTGCGTCTTTTTATCGATTATCTGGTCGAGCGATTTAACTCCGGCCTGGCAACCGAAATGCGCGGGCCGTGTGCAAATGTTGACCAGGCCGCTGTTCCGACCGGGGATTAGGCCCAGGACAGGCAATAATCCGGTCCGGTATTTGCGGGCCGAGATTGTTTTGTCTGCTGGGGAACGGGTTATCGCGTTTCGCGCCGCCAGCCAAACAGGCACAGCACAACCCCGATAACGGCAAGCAGCGGCAAGGGCAACAGGCTGGTGGTGGTGCCAATCAGGGTGCGGTAACTTTCGGTTTGCACAATACCGGCCCAGTTGCTGCCATGCCATTGGCCGCTGCGCTCAACACGTCGCCAGCCAGGCGCGCCGTTTTCCAGCCTGCCAATAAAGCCGTTATTTTCGGCGACCGTTTTTGCCAGAATTTCGGTTGTAGAGGTGGTGTTGCGGCGTTCGCGGGTTAAAATATCGCGATCCACATGCAGGGTGGTTTGGGTTTTGCCCTCGCTGTCGCGCGCGGTAATGCGGATCAGGCCCTGCTGTTCGATCGGGATACTGGCCTGCCAGGTCTGGTCGGTCTGGCGGGTAAAGGGGGCTTCGATGGCACGCCCGGTTACCGGGTCCTGTGCGGTTGCCATTTGCGGGGCCGCGCCAATTTTGCGCCATGTCAGGTTCAGGGATTTACCATCGACCGAGCGGGCGGTTTCGATGGTGTTTTCTTCCAGTGCCGGTTCTTTCATCAGCCAGTGTGACAGGCGGCGCAGCAGTTCGGCAATGGGCCCGCCGCCGTCATGCCCGCGCTGCCACAGCCACATCTGGTCGCTTGTCAGGATGGCGGCACGCCCTTCCCCCACCCGTGACAGCGTCAGCAGGGGTAAATCATTAATACCGGTCATCACCGTCATGGCCTGATTGTCGGTTTGGCGTGTTTCAAGCTGTCGGTACCATTTGCCCCATTTTTGCGTATTCTGGCGCGGCCCGGCGATGGCGGATGTCACAGGGTGCATGCGCCCGGTGTCATTGACCTTGGGGACAAATCCCTGCTCCAGGATGCGTCCGGTGGCGGAAAGCGGCATCATCTGGCCCAATATCGTATCGGCCAGTCCGTCATTGGCGACATATTCCGGCCCTGCCACCACAAGGGCCGCGCCACCACCCTGCACATAATCCACCACCTTTTCCAGATATTGTACCGGTAAAACACCGCGCCGCTGATAGCGGTCAAAAATGACCAGATCAAACTGTTTGAGGCGCACCTCGAACAGGTCGCGAATGGGAAAGGGAATGAGGGCGAGTTCGTTAATCGGGGTGTCGTCGCCTTTTTCCGGCGGGCGCAGAATGGTGAAATGCACCAGATCAACCCCGGGATCGGCACGCAGCAGGTTACGCCAGGCGCGTTCCCCTGGATGCGGTTCCCCCGATAGCAGCAGGACGCGCAATCGGTCGCGCACACCGGTGGTTTCAAGGATTAACCGGTTGTTGCTGGTATCGGCCTCGCCCGGCAGGGCGGGTACACGCAATTCGGCCAAAATCGGGCCGGCATGGGTGATGGGAATTTTGACAGATGTTTTCTGATTGGCCGGCAAATCAAAGCGGCGCACCGTACCATCTTCCTGCAACAGGGTCACGCCAAGGGGGCTGCCCGGGGCTAGGTCCGGGTCAATGGCCTCGACAATGAATTCGGCCTCTTTGCCAACAATGCCATAATCAACATTTGCGTGTATTTGCAGTCGGCGGTCGCGTTCGTCCTGGGTGCCGGTTACAAGGACATGCAAGGGGGCATTCAGTTTCAGGCTGGCGGGGACATCATGCACCTGCCCGTCGGTGATCATGATAACCCCGGCCAGACGTTCGCGCGGGATGCCACCTAAAAGCCGGTCCAGGGCGGCAAACATGTCAGTTTCGCTTGCGCCGGGGATGTTTTCGATGCGCAGGTCAATGTCGGGGTTGTTATCATATTCCTGTTGCAAATCGGCAATCGCCTGATCGGTCTGGGCGTCCCGGGTTCCCAGTTTCTGGCTGTCAGACCGGTCCGCCAGTACCAGGACGATGTCGCTAAGTTTTTCGCGCGACTGATCGGTAAATTGCGGGGCGAGCAACCCGACCAGCAACAGCGCCATCATCACAGCCCGCCAGACAAAACCGCGCAGGCGCAAGGCGAAGAGCAGCACCAAAAGCCCGATACCTGTCAGTGCCAAAATACCCAGCCAGCCGGTATCAATCAGCGGGTTTATCTGAAAATTCTGCCAGTTGCTCATCGGCCCAGCCTTTCAAGGATGGCGGGCAAATGAACCTGATCGCCCTTGTAACTGCCGGTGAGAGCGTAAATCACCAGATTGACACCAAAGCGTAAGGCCAGTTCATGACGGCGCGGTGAAATATCGTCTATCGGGTTGCTGGTGGCCTCGCCGTAGCGTTCCAGCTCCAGCCGGGTGGGCACCCAGGATGCTGCCCAGTCATTGCCGCCAAACAGAACGGACGCCACACCATCCAGCCGCGGGTCCGGCCGGGCATCGACCCACAGGGGGGCATCAAACCGGCCATAAGCCTGATCGAGCAGATAAAAACTGCGAAAAACCACATGATCGGTGGGCGCGCGGGTGAGTGTTGGAATCTCGACCCCGGCCAGTAGGCGTCGCAGACGTGCCGGTTCCACCTCGCGGTCGCGGCTGTCAATCAGGATCATGCCGCCATTGGCAAGGTAGCGGTTAAGCTGTTCGCGCCCATAGGCCGAAATGTCATTTTGCCCTTCGGTCAGCGGCCAGTAGATCAGCGGATAAAAACTAAGGTCATCGGTTTGCGGGTTGATCATACTGGGAGGTGCCAGATCGGCGGCAGTGCGGCGGCGCAATGTTTCGGTCAGTCCGGTCAAACCGGCCTGGCTGAGGCGGTCAATGGCGGCAACGCCGGTTTCCATATAGGCAAGGCGCGGATGAAGGGCAGCCTGAAAGCTATCGCGCCGGGGCGATGTGTTTTCCTGTGCCGATGCCTGCGGTGCCATTCCGGTTATTGTCAGTGCAAGGCCCAGACTTCCGGCCAGCACCACGAGCATACCCAGCCGGTTAAAGGGCGTTGACGATTTGTCAGCAGGTGTTTCCGGGCGGAGTGAAATTGTGGTTTCCCCGCCGGAAGATGACGGGCGGCTGCGCATTTTTCGCCCGTGACGATAGCCCTGAAACCGGTTGTTCATCCCGGTCAGAATTAGGATCAGCGTATCAAGCAAAAACAGGCAGAACGCGGCAAAAACACACAGGGCGGCGAGGTCCAACTGGTCGTCATCGGCAAGGGTTTTTTGATCTGTCTGTTCGGGCCAGCGTATCGGTTTGTCGAGGCCTTGGATAAACGGGCCCAGATTATGGGCAACGGCCTGCCCGTTTTGCCCGTAAATGCCCGGTGGGTGGCGCGGGTCGGGCATTTCGGTGGTGTTTTGCAATCCCAATATGGTCGGGTCGGGCTGATGGGGCTGTCCAAAACCATCGAGAATGGATTGGGGCGGCAGCAGTGACTGAATTGTGCCAGAGGACGGATTATCCGGGCTGGCAAGGGGCAGGATGCGCTGCCAGATTTGCACAAACAGCCCCGACATGGGCAGATTGGACCAGTCCGCCCACGGCGTGACATGAAACAGGACAATGCGACCGGCATTTTTTGCCACACTGGTGACAAGCGGTGTCCCGTCACTCAGCCGTGCCCATGTTTTTTCAACAATGTCACGGTCCGGTTCGGCCAGAAGCTGGCGGTTGATTGTGATGTCACCTGGAATGGGCAGGCCGTAAAACGGGCTGGTATCGCCAAAGGCGGCCAGGTGTTTGGGGCGTTCCCACGACATGGAACCGCCAAAATCGCGATTGCCCAGACGCAAGGTAACAGGCAGGAAACGGTCTTCGGGGCTGCTGGCACTGTCGCTGGCAAAACGGACCAGCAGGCCGCCCTTATCCAGCCAGCTTGCAAGTTTGATTTGCTGGCTGCCAAGGTCCGGGATATTTCCGGTCGTTACCAGAATATCCGGATTTTTTTCCAGAAGATCGGCAAGTGTGCCATAATGTATGTCAGCATAAGGCGATAAGGCCCGATCGAGAAAAAAGTACCGATCCGAAAGCAAAACCGGTCCTTCGCCTGAATTGACAACAATGCCAACCGTGCGCCGTTGCCATTTCGCCCCGGTCTGAAACAGGGCGGCAGCACTTTCGATACCCGCCAGCCCCAGGGTTTGAATGCCATTGGCAATATCGCCGGGCATTGAAATATCGATCTGGTTTTTGGTGGTGCCGCGTTCCAGTGTGGCCGGGTGACGCAGGATAACCTGGCCGCGACTGCCACGCGCAATAAGGGTTATCTGTTTTTCGTTTTGCAGGACGGGGTGGGTCAAATCGACTGTCATGCCGTTACGGTTGCGGTTTAACCCGGCCAGGACGATGGCGGTTTCCTGGCCCCTGGCGACGGGGTGGAGCACGATGAAGGGGGAAACGGCAGAAAGGTCATTTGCCAGTGTTTCCTTGCCCGGTGCGGTAATGTCGTCGCTGATCAGGATGGTGCCGGATATGGCGTTGATAATATCCTGCCGGGCCGAGATCATGTCGTCCAGGGCCTGATAATCAGGCTGCCAGGGACGGGGTTGAATGCGGTCAAACGCATTCTGGCTGGCATGGGGGGAAAGCGGGCCCTGGAGGGCGGGTAAATCGGTGCTGTTGGCCCCGGAGGTTTCGGGGGCCGTGACGGCAATAAAAATGGACTGGTTGTTCAAGCGGGCCTGATTGACGATCTGTTTCATGCCCTTTTGGTATTGCGGCCAGTTGGCCGCACTGGACCAACTGTTATCAACCATAACCAGAAGGGCCCCGTGATCGGGGGCGTAGTTTTTTTTGTTCAAGACCGGATGGGCGGCGGCCAAAATCAGGCAGAGCAGGATCGCGCTGCGCAAAATGGTTTGCCAGAGTGGCGCGTGTTCGGCATTGCGGCGGTTATTGGTGGCACCTAACAGCAACCGTGCCGCCGGGAAATGAATACGCCGGGGTTTGCGTGGCGCACTGCGTATGATTAACCATAAAACCGGTACCAGCAGCAGGCCAGCCAGAAGAACGGGATACAGAAATGTAAGGGCACCAAATGTCATGTCGGTTGCCCGCGCTCGGTCTTCGGGGCTGCATGGGTACCAGTGGGAATTGCCCGTTCTGTCATGTGCTGATACAGGGCCATTAGGGCCTGGCTGGGGCTGTCGGTGCTAACATGCAGGTTATAGAGCCACTGATTTAATGTTGCGGCATCGCGAATGCGCGCCCGCCAGTGGGCACTGCGCCTGGCAAATTCGGCGTGCTGGTCTTCAAATTTTTCACAATGCAGGACAAGATTGTCATCTGCATCGACAAAATCGATCCGGCCGGTAAAGTCGGCCACGCATTCCGCCGGGTCCAGAACCTGCATCAGGGCTCCGTCATTCTGGTTATGGGCCAGTCGGCGCAACCCTGCCACCGGTGAATCACCGGCGGCAGCATATTCCAGAAAATCGCCCAGGATCAAAACACTATGGCGACGACCGGGATGAATGGCTGTCAGCCCCTGGTCGGCATGGGCGGGGGTGTTTAACATGGCGTGGCCAAATTTTTCCAGTTGCTCGTGCACGGTGATGCGGGTGTGGGGCGCATCAAAGGTGCCCACGGTTTCACCATTGCGCAGCAAAAGATCGGCCAGGGCCAGGGCCATCACCATCATGCGGTCGGCCTTGGGGGGATGTTTTTCCGTTGAGGACCAAAAGGCAGAAGGGCTAAAAACAGGCCATATCCAGTAGGTGTGGCTGGCTTGCCATTCGGTTTGGCGAATAAAGGTGTGGTCGCTGCGGGCCGAACGGCGCCAGTCGATCTGGCCGGTCGGGTCGCCCGCGACATAGGGGCGAAACTGCCAGAAATCGCTGCCCGGCCCAACCTTGCGATTGCCATGCAGGCCGCTGCGCAATGCCGTTGCCAGCCGACGGGATTCGTCGATGAGCTGCGGCAGGCGCGCCGCCAGTGATCGGGCGGCGGCAATCTGGTTAGGCAAATTGCGCGCAGGCACCATTATGCGTGCTGGTCCCTTATTTTGGACAGAATATCGCGAATAAGCGAGGCGGCCGAATGACCATCGGCGCGCGCGCCATAGGTCAGGCCGAAACGATGGCGTAAAACCGGTATGGCAAGTGCGGCAACATCATCCAGCGACGGGGCAAAACGCCCCTGAAGCATGGCGCGTGCCCGGCAGGCCAGCGAGAGGGATTGTGCCGCGCGGGTGCCCGGCCCCCAGGCCACATTGTTTTTGATGGCGTCAAAGCTGGAACTTTCCGGGCGGCAGGCGCGGCAGAGCGCAATGATGGTATCCAAAACACGTTCGGGCATGGGCAGGCGACGGACAAAATCCTGTGCCTCGATCAATTCATCGGTATGCAAAATCTGGCGCGGGCGGGTGACATGGCGCCCGGTTGTTTGGGCAACAATCTGGCGTTCGGCATTCCGGTCCGGGTAGGCCAGGCGCACTTCCAGCAGGAACCGGTCAAGCTGGGCTTCGGGCAGGGGATAGGTGCCTTCCTGTTCCAGCGGGTTTTGGGTTGCCAGCACATGGAAGGGCTGCGGCAAAGCATGGCTGTAACCCGCAACCGATACCTCGCGTTCCTGCATGGCCTGCAACAGGGCCGATTGCGTGCGCGGGCTGGCACGGTTGATTTCATCTGCCAGCAGCAATTGGCAAAAAACCGGCCCCTTGATAAAGCGAAAGGAACGTTTGCCTTCCGCACCTTCTTCCAGGACTTCGGAACCCAGAATATCGGCAGGCATCAGGTCGGGCGTGAACTGCACGCGTTTGTCCAAAAGGCCCAGTGCTTTTCCAAGGGTATGCGCCATCAGGGATTTGCCAAGCCCTGGGGCACCAACCATCAGCACATGGCCGCCTGCCAGAATGCCAATCAGGGTTTGGTCAACGGCATCATCCTGGCCTAAAATGATCGAGGCGATCATATCGCGGGCTTCACCCAGACGGGCAACACAGGCATCAAGGCGGGCGGCATCCTGTTCCAGGCTGCTTTCGCGTGACATGCCAAATTCTTCAGGAAAGTGCTGCGTGTTTGTCATGGCCGTAAATTCCGCATCCTCTGTTGCATTGGATCTATCGGGCTGTCACACGGGCTGGACATTCCTGGATCGTAAACTAGCTCATATACAGGGTATATTAGAACTCTTGACCAGAAGTGTATATCATGACCCAAAGCGATAAAACTGTCGATCTTGCTGAAAATCTATGGAAACGCCTGCGACAGGGCAAACCGCCATCAGGCCGCCATCCCCAGATATGCGGCGATATTCCGATGTCGATTAACCGTGATGGCACATGGTTTTATCAGGGCGGGCCGATTGGCCGGATGGAACTGGTCAAACTTTTTTCCACGGTGTTGCAACGTGATGAAGAAGGCGGGCACTGGCTGGTCACACCGGCCGAGATGGCACGGATCGAGGTGGAGGACGCCGCCTTTGTCGTTGTGGAAGTCCGGCGCGAGACAACAGATGATGGCTCCTGCCCGGTTATCAAAATGCGCACGAATATTGACCAGTGGGTCGAGCTTGATGAAAATCATCCGCTTCGGGTGGAGGAAGACGCCAAAACCGGTGAACCTTCCCCCTATATTGCGCTGGATCGCGGGCTGGAAGCCCGGCTGAACCGGGCCAGTTTTTATCAGCTTGTGGACTGGGCCGAAGAGATTGAAAGCAAAGACAAAACCGAAACGCTGATTGGCGTTTACAGCCACGGACGATTCTTTAAAATCGGTGCCGTGGAGAACGCAGAAAAATGACACCGGAACAGATTATTCGTGCCCTGGAGGCCCCGCGTGAGGGTCTTGAATTGCGGGTGGGCGATCATGCCGTGGATTTCCCCGGTTCGCAGTCGCGTGCGCGTGCCTTTGCCGAAGGCGAACTGAGCGCACGACCGGCCGCCGTGCTGGTGCCGCTTGTCACCCGGGAGACTGGGCTGTCGGTTATTTTAACCCGGCGCACCGCCCATCTTAAGGCCCATGCCGGGCAAATCAGCTTTCCCGGTGGCCGCAAGGAAGATGAGGATGCGGACCTTGAAGAAACTGCGCTGCGCGAGACCGAAGAAGAAATTGGCCTGCATCGGCGTCATATTCATCTGATCGGGCGGTTGAATGATTATTACACCGTGACCGGATTTCAGGTGACGCCGATCGTGGGGCTGGTGACACCGCCGTTTGATCTGGTGGCAGACCCGTTTGAAGTGGACGAGGTTTTTGAAGTTCCCCTGTCTTTTGTGATGGAACAGCGGAACCAGAAATTGCAAACCGTGGAATTTGAAGGGGCAAAACGACGTTATTTCGCCATTCCCTATCAGCAATATTATATCTGGGGCGCGACGGCGGGGATGCTGGTCAATTTCAGCGATCTTTTGCGCCGCTTTGGTGATATGCCACGCGAAAGCTGAAATAGTGTTTGTGCATTCGGGGGTTATCTGTTCCGGTGGCGTGCATGTCCATGATGTCGATCTGATCGGCCAGAAAGAAAGTTGCCATGCTACGTGAAATTATTCAGATCGGATTGCCGATCATTCTGCCCTTTGTGGTCTATCTGACCTGGCTGAAATATGCGCGGGCAAAGGCAATACGCGAAGGGCACGATGTTGTGCCCCCCTGGGACAGGGGGCCGTGGCTTTTGCTGTTTTTCATCGGCATTTTGCTGGCGGGCAGTATTCTGGTTTTTACAGCATTGACCAGTGGTGAATCGCCGGATTCGGTTTATCATGCGCCAGAGCTTAAAGATGGTGTGATTACACCGGGTTATTTTGAGCCCAAAGATGCAAAATAACCCCTGATCGTGGCTGCAAATTCTGCTGCTGTCTTCTTCTGATCCATTCCTGGCAAGAACCCGCATGACAAAACTGGAGCCCACCGGGCATTTTGCCCCACAAGGTATGATGGCCGCCCCGGAAACACGGCGACTGTTTTCTGTCCTGGCACAACAGGGCGGTACGGCCCGGTTTGTGGGCGGCTGTGTACGTGATGCCCTGCTGGCGCGTGACCTGGTGGATGTGGATATCGCCTGTGATCTAAAACCCGAATCCACGATGGCCGCCCTCAAGGATGCGGGTATTCGCGTTATTCCCACCGGTTTGCAGCACGGGACGATTACCGCCATCATCAATGATTACAGTTACGAGGTAACGACCCTTCGGGTTGATGTGAAAACCGATGGCCGCCATGCCGACATCGCGTTTACCGAAAACTGGCTTCTGGATGCCAAAAGGCGGGATTTTACCTTTAACGCTCTGTATGCCGATATTGATGGCACGCTTTATGATCCGTTTCATGGCGAGGCGGATTTGCGCATTGGCAAGGTGCGTTTCATTGGTGTGGCAGAAGAGCGCATCGCCGAGGATTATTTGCGCATTTTGCGGTTTTTCCGGTTTTTTGCCCATTATGGCCGCCCTCCGATTGACCCGATTGGTGCCGAAGCCTGCCGCAAGGGCGTGCCGGGCCTGCATGACATTTCAAGCGAACGCATCCGCGATGAAATGATCAAATTGCTGCGTGCCAAAAGCCCGGCGGCAACGATTGCCGATATGATCGGTTTTTCGGTGCTGCCACCTATTTTGCCCGAATTGGTGAATGTTGCACGGCTGCGGATTGTTGAATGGCTTGAAACCTCGGCTCTGCAGGATGCGGCAATTTCGATTGATCCGCTGCGCCGGATGGCGGCCCTGTTCGTGACGGATAAAAACGGGAATGATGCCATCGCCCATGCCGCGCAATTTGCCCGGTCACTGCGCCTGTCGAATGATGAAATTGAGCGTTTCTCGCTAATGTGTGTCAGCCATCATCTGATTGACAATGGCATGGATGCGCGGCGGATACGGCGGCATTTATATCATATGGGGGCACCGGCCTTTCGGGATGCGGTTATTATGGCATGGGCGACGCATACGACCCGGTCGGGGCGTGTCATGTCGGGCGAAAATCGCCGCTGGCAGGATATGCTGGATGTCGCAAATGGTTGGCAACCGTGTGAATTGCCGGTAAAGGGGCGCGATATTTTGCAGGCAAAGCTGGTGCCCGCCGGGCCGGATGTTGGCGCGCTTTTGCGCCGGGCCGAAGAATACTGGCTGGAAAATGACATGCAGCCCGACCATGACATGTTGATGGATTATTTGGCGGCACATGTTGCCGGTTCATCCCGGGAGATGAAATGACAGATCGGAAGATTGGGCATCGTATTTGTTTTTTTGGTGACAGCATTGTTGCCGGTGTTCGCGATGCACAAAAAGGCGGCTGGCCGATGCGGTTGGGGCAACGTTTGCTGATCGATGCCAGGCTTGATGTCACCATTTATAATCTGGGCATCCGGGCGGAGACCAGTGATGACCTGAAACTGCGCTGGCAGGACGATGCCGAACGCCGTCGCGTTGAGAATTTCCCGCTGGTGCTGGTTTTTTGTTTTGGCCTGAATGATGCCATGCACGCCCAGGACCGGGGCGAAGAAACCACCATGCGGGTGCCCCATGCCCGTTCGCTTGCCAACGCGGTCGAAATTATGGCCCAGGCCCGTGATATGGCCCCCACATTGTGGGTTGGCCCGCAGGCGGTGATTGATGGGGGCCGATCCAGCAAAATTGTCAATGAGCGGCTGGAAGGGGTGAACCAGCTTTTTGCGGAAACGGCCAGAGGAATGGATATTCCCTATCTTGACGGGTTTGAACAGACCCTTCGTGACGAGATCTGGCAGCGGGCCTTGCGGCGCGGGGATGGCTATCATCCGGACACAGCCGGTTATGACATGCTGGCCGACATGATTTGGCAGTGGCAGGCCTGGAAAGATGTGTTTGGGATTGGGGAATAACGGATTTTATCCCCCTGCCACAGGGCGGTCAGGCGATGATATCAACCCGGCTGCCACGCGGCAGGGTGTTCAGGGCGGCAATATTGGAAACCGTACCGCCTTTGCTGTAGCCCGATGCAATGCTGTCACTGTCGCTGGCGTCAAGGGTCAGTGCGGTCGGGTTTGTGTCGCTGTCGCGGGCTTGCCGGGTTTGGCGCGGCTGGTTCTGACCGGCATTTTCGTCGGTAATCAGGCCATTTTGCGCAGCCGGGTTAAGTTTTTCACCGTTTTGATCAATGATTTTGTCAAAATCGCCACGCGCGGCCCGTTCTGCAACCGGGGCAACCGGGCGCAGGGCAGCAGGAAGGGCAACATTATAACCGGAACCAATTTTGGCGATCATGGGCGTGTGTGACGTATCCGCGCATTACGGGTGAAAATTTCAATCAGAAACGGGCAGTATCATAGCCTGCCTTTTTGCGCAGGAAAGCAAAATTTTACATCAACCGTGCATGGGGGCCCTGCCTGTGCCGCAATAACGCGATTTTTCGTTAACCACAGGATTTATTGGGCAGAATGTTCAATTTTTAAGGTGGGAAAAGGCATTATCCGGCGGGATGGATGAAAGCTCTTCATCCGTGTCCGGATCGATGTCCGGGAAGGGCGAGTACGAATCGCTTCCTTCATAGATTCCGGTGGCAAAACGGTCGGCGCTATTTTTGGCCTGTTCTTTGAGTTTTGCCGCTTCGGTTGAAATATGGTCCAGCGTAATGTCGGTACGTTCCGGCGGAATGCGTATGAGTGCTGCACTGACCGTCATTAACGGAAAGTGCTTATCAACACCGTCGCGACCCTTGCCTTGCAGAAAACCGTTTTCACGGGTTTTGGGGTCGTAAAAACTTTTGATTTCTTCGTCGAACATGGCTTGCGCCCGACGCACGGCCTGCACGGCATCTTCAAAATCAATTGACTGCACATAGGCAAAAAAATCATCACCGCCAATATGACCAATGAACCAGGCATTCTGGCTGAGCGCCTTGCCCAGAATATCCTTGAACAGCAAAATGGCGCGGTCGCCCTGGCGAAAGCCATAGCGGTCGTTAAACGGTTTGAAATTGTCAAAATCAAAATAAACGGCAAATCGGCGGCGGCGGGGATTGGCGAGCGCATTGGCGGCATAGCGGTAAATTGCACTATTGCCAGGCAGACGCGTGAGCGGGTTTTCATCGCGCGCATTGAGCGTGTTGCGTTCATTAACGGCACGCAGCAGCGCACGCTGGTCCATCACGCCAAGGTAGCGTCCGTTCTCCGTCAGAATTAAACCGTCCAGCGTATCGGTGGACACGAACGTTTCCAAAAGCTCGGACAGGCTTGTGCGGATGTCGGCTGAGGGGCAGCGTCGTAAAAAACGCGAAAGATAGGCCCGATTGGACGGGTTTTGCAGCAATTCACGGCCATATGGTGTGTAGATGAAGGCCTTGAAGTCGGAATCGCGAATAATGCCAACCGGCTCGCCGCGGCGATTGATCACGGGGACAATGGTTGAATCCGCGTGTTGCTGGAAAAAGTCCAGAATATCGTTTGGCTTTATGGTTTCGGGAACGGCCTGTGCCTCGATCATGAAAGAACGTAACAATTCACCGTCATGGTCGCTTTGGCGTCGGTTCTGGCTTAAAATTTCGCTCAGGCCGGGAATAATGTCAGTGCGCTCCGGCAAAATGACTGAGGGACGCGCAATAAAATACCCCTGAACAAAATCGCATCCGACACGGCGACAGGACATGAGCTCTTCCTGGGTTTCCACACCTTCGGCAACAACCTGTGCGCCAATTAAATGGGCAAAACCGGTAATCTGGGTAACGAACAGTTCCTTTCGCCGGTCCTTGTCCATATTTGCGACAAAGAAACGGTCAATTTTGATGATATCGGGCTCGCATTCATAAAGGGCGCGCATCTGGGCAAAACCGCTGCCGTAATCATCAATGGCAACCTTGAAGCCCTGGGCACGATAACGCAGCAGGATGTCCTGAAAATTCTGGGCATTGGAGATGTCGTGACGTTCGGAAATTTCCAGACACATGGAATCCGGCGACAATCCCGCCGCGGTCAGTAGCTCGACCGTCTGGCCCGGGCGGTATTCGTTGGAGCGCACGACACGGCTGTCGAAATTGTAAAACAGTTTTAATTTGTCAGCGTTCGGTAAACGGGCAAACTTGTTGATGACGATGGCCCGAAACTGCATGTCGATGCTGTGAAGCACACCGGTTTCCCAGGCAATGTCAAAAACATCCTGAATGGACTCAAATCCGGCGTTTGCCCAGTTGCGCAGCAGGGCCTCATAGCCGAAGACATGTCCGGTATGGCTGTTGATGATGGGCTGAAAGGCAAAGTCAATCGTTTCAACGATTTTGGACCAGTCACGCGGACCAAGTCGGTGCGCTGGAATGGACATTGGAACGGTTGTTTCATCGGATCTGAGCGTCACGCTCATTTACCCTCGCGCATCGGATCGGTGGGCAGCCCTGCATATGGATGCGGCTGGAATACTCATGCTGGTATCGTAAAAATGGTATCAGTCTGATGAAGGTTGCATGACGAATATGTGACAACATCAATTAATCGACAAAGTATACAATATATGGTTTCAGGAGCCTATACAATAGTAGTCCGTCTGGGGCCCCTGCTTTTGCATAGGAGGCTGCCCGGGCCGGTTAGGAACCGTTTTTTTTGTGCGCCAGCGGGTGATGTTCCTGAACCAGACCACGCAGGCGAGACTCGATCACATGGGTGTAAATCTGGGTTGTGGATATATCGGAATGGCCCAGCATTTGTTGCAGGCTGCGCAAATCGGCACCATTGGCGAGCAAATGGCTGGCAAAGGAATGGCGCAACACATGCGGCGATACCCGCGAGGGCGCAATGCCTGCCTTTGATGCCAGATCCTTGATCATGTTCAAAAACATCTGCCGGGTTAAATGTCCGGTTTTGCCGCGCGATGGAAACAGATAGGGCGATTTTTCCGGCTGCCCGCCTTTATCAAGCGGGATAAACGCCTCCCGGATGGTGATATATTCCGCCAGCGCCTGTTTGGCAGGAACAGACAGCGGCACCAGCCGTTCCTTGTTGCCCTTGCCGCGCACCACCAGCATTTGCGGGTCACGGGCAACGGCACTAAACGGCAGTTCGACCAGTTCGCTAACCCGCATGCCAGTGGCATAAAGCAGTTCCACCATTGCCAGCAGGCGCGTGCCCTTGATGCCTTCCTGACGGTTGGCTGTTTCAATCAGCCGGTCGATTTCATCGGTGGATAAAAACTTCGGCAGCGCCGTGCCCAGGCGCGGGCTGTCGATATGGGCGGTCGGGTCATCGCCCCGAATGCCGTCACCATAGATGAATTTGTGAAACTGGCGCACGGCGGAAAGGCGCCGGGCCTGGGTGCGGGCGGCAAGGCCCGCATGTGCCAGTTCATCAAGATAGCGGCGCACATCATTCGGGCCAGCCTTGGTCATGTCGGTTTTGGCCGCATGTAGCGATGCCTGGTAATCTTCCAGGTCACGCCGATAGGCATCCAGTGTATGGCGGCTTGCCCCGCGTTCAGCCGCCATCATTTCCAGAAATTCGGAAACCAGCCGGTCGTCACGCGCGGATGTGCTCATGATGTGCCTTTGCCGTTGCCCAGGTTACAGACCGGATTCCAGAATGGTTTCAATGGCAATACGCCTTGCATCGCTTTCAAGGTCGACAGCACGCAAGGCGGCCACCGACTGCCCCAGTGATGTGGCGTTGCGCATATCGGGGTCCAGGGTGCCATTGCTGATAATAACCAGGCTGGCCGCCATTGCCCGCTGCCCGGTTGCCGCAGCCTGGATCATTTTATGAATAACGGCCGCATTGGGCACTGCATTGGAAACGACATAGGGCTGGGTCAGCAGGCTGTCCCAGAATTTTTCCGGAACTTCGATGCCAAAGGCGGCAAACAGGCTATAGACCATTGCAGCGTCATGGCGTGCCTCGTTCTGGTCATTGCGGGCGTTTTGCAGTTCGGCCCATTCATCCATTCGGGCGCGGTGGCGGGCCAGGGCCTGCGATGTGGCGGGGGCCTGCCCAATGGTGGAATTCGCCCCGCCCAGGCCTGTGGTTGCCCCAGGAGCCTGTTGCGTATTGGGGGTTCCGGTATCTTCCAGCCCGGCAAGAACAATTGCCGGATAAAGCACAATCAGGCGGCTTTCAATGGAATTGTCATCATTGGCCGATGCCTTTGCCTGTGCCAGCCAGCCACCGGCAAGTTCCAGGTCGTTGCTGTAAATGGCGGCTGCCAGGGCGTCGGTGGCAAACCAGGCAAAATCGTTATTGATGGGAATATCTTCTAGAAGCGATGCACAAAGGCGGGCGATTTGCCCATAATCGCCATTGTTGCGGCCATTGTCATACATATGGGCCAGGATTTCGGCCCGCACGGCCGGAACGTCTGATTTTGCCGCTGCCTGATACAGTTTGGCATATTCGCGGGCGGGCGAATCCTCGCTGGCATCATCAAGAACATTTGCCAGTTCCGCCGAGGTAAATGTCACCGACATATAGGTGCTGGCAAGTTCGTCGGTGGTGATAAAGCCGCGCTGTTCGGCAAGGCGGGCTGCCTCCAGCCTGAGCGCGGTTGCCGTATTGGCACTTTTGACAAAGGCGATCAGGGTGGGGGCATCTGCATTTTGCAATTTGCCCGCGGGCAGGCCCTGCTTGGTCAGTTCCAGCATGGCAACATCAAGCGGACGCAAATTGACCAAAAGGTCGGGCGATACATTGCTGCCGGTGCGAATGGCCCTGTTCAGGGCAAAGAAAAGTTTGTCTTTCTCGCCTTCAACTTCGCGGACCAGATCGGTGGTAAAGGTTGCCGATGTGTTGTTTTTGGCCCTCAACTGGCAATAGGCTGCCGCCTTGAGCCAAAAGGGCGTATCGAACTGGTTGCCATAGCTTTCGATGGCGGCACAGGCATCATCCAGCAGGCCTGTGACCAGAAGGGCATTGACCTGGGCCTCCGCCAGATCTGCCGATAATTTGTCGTGGGCGGAAGCGTTGATCAGCCGGGCAACATCGCCATAGGCCCCAATCGCCTGCAATTTGGCAACGCGATGGGCCAGAAGGCTGATATTCTTGTGATCATCGGGGGCGGCCGCGATGCTCAGAAGCAGGCGGCGTTCAAGGTTGCGCATGGCACGGCTGCCCGGATGATCGGGCAGGGCATCGATCAGGCGGGCCGCCATCTCGCGCGAGGTGCCCGTCCACATATCCACGCCAAGCCCGCCTGAATCGCGATCCAGAATCCCGACAGATTCGGCATCAACCGCATTGAGTTCCAGGGTTTGAACGGCATCGGGATCGGTGGGATAGGCATTGCCGTTGCTGCCATTTGCATTCGCATTGCCTGCATTCGTTCCCCAGCCAAACACGCCGTTGGGGCCCTGTTGCGGGTATTGCGATCCGGCACCATCCTGGCCTGTGCTGCCCGGCCCTTGCTGGTTTGCGGCGTTACCACCATTGGCATTTCCATCCGTTGTGGTGGAATTGTCGGTATTGCGGTTTTGCAAAAACAGCGGAACGGGGCCTTGCTGGGCCCCGGCGGGGATCACCTGCATCAAGGTGCCCAGCCCGGTGAGGCAGGCAACAAGGCAGGCCCTGGTGGTGCCTGAACGCATTTTAATTGAACCTCGAATCAGGGATGGGTTGTTCGATTTGCGATGTTGGTGCCGGTATGTCCCAGGTCACAAGGAAAATGGCGCCGCCCGCAATGACCGCAATAATCAGAAACAGAATGATCCGGGATAGAATTTTCATGGGCTCTCAAGCTTTGGTTTGGGTGTTCTGACCGAGAAATCAGCCACTTTGATAAAATCTGCTTACATCCTAATTCGGCAGGACCAAATCAGTCTAGGGTGCAGAACGTTAATAATTGTATGTCATTTTTACGGCCAGAATGATGTTCAACACACTGTTTGCAAATTCGCCGTGCGGTTTGCTTGCGTTCCGCGCAACCGTGCCCTAAAGAATTGTGTAACAGTGTCAATTTGTATCAGGCGGTCACGGGACCGTATGAACATGATAAAACAGGAATGCAAACCGGTCATGGATATTAAAAATGACGAGTCGGGTTTGCACACGGATATTGCCGCACACATCACTGCCGGTTTGAACAACCGGTCGCTGGTTTTTGTCGGCCTGATGGGGGCGGGTAAAAGCTGCATCGGGCGTATGGTTGCCAAAACGCTGGATTTGCCCTTCATCGATGCCGATCGCGAAATCGAGGAAGCGGCTGGCTGCTCGATTGCCGATATTTTCCGGCTGTATGGCGAAGACGCCTTTCGTGATGGCGAAGAACGCGTGATCGCGCGCCTGCTGGAAGGCGAGCAGGTTGTTCTGGCAACCGGTGGTGGTGCCTTTATCCGTGAACAGACCCGCAAACTGATTTTGGAAAAAGGTGTGTCCGTCTGGCTGCGTGCCGATCTTGACGTGCTGGTACATCGCACCGCCGGGCGCCCGCATCGCCCCTTGCTCAATAGTGGCAATCCGCGCCAGATTCTGGCCGATCTGATTGAGGCACGATACCCGGTTTATGCCGGAGCGGATGTGACATTTGATTGCGGCGATGCCTCCAAGGAAGACACCCGCGACGGGGTGCTGGCCGCGCTGGCAAATGCCTTTGACGAAAATGGAAAGTTGAAATCTTGACCCGTGCAGAAACACTTCGTGTCGAACTTGATGATCGCAGCTACGATATTGTGATTGGCAGTGGGCTTTTGCCCGATACCGGCAAATATGTTGCGCCTTTTGCCCGTGCTGCCGGTGTTGTCATCCTGACGGACAGCAACGTTGAAAAACTGCATTTGCTGACGGTCGAGGCCTCGCTGGAGGCGGCGGGTATTCCCCATCGCAGCGTTGTCGTTCCGGCGGGCGAGGCCTCCAAAAGTTTTGCCAGCTTTGAAAGCGTGGTTGAACAGATTCTGGCCTTTGGCATTGAACGTTCCACCCTGATCATTGCCCTGGGCGGTGGCGTGATTGGCGATCTGGGCGGCTATGTTGCCGCGTCGCTTCTGCGCGGGCTGGATTTCGTGCAAATTCCGACCACCCTGCTTTCCCAGGTCGATAGTTCGGTGGGCGGTAAAACCGGTATCAATTCCAAATCGGGTAAAAACCTGGTCGGGGCGTTTCATCAGCCACGCCTGGTTCTGGCCGATACGGCGGTGCTTGATACCCTGCCGAAACGCGAAATGCTGGCGGGCTATGCCGAAGTTGCCAAATACGGCCTGATTGACGAGCCGGACTTTTTTGACTGGCTGGAAAACAATGCCGAGGCGGTTATTGCCCGCGACGGCGCGGAACGCAAACACGCCGTGTATCGTAGTTGTGCGGCCAAGGCGCGGGTTGTTTCGCAGGATGAACGCGAGAGCGGCAAGCGTGCCCTGCTTAATCTCGGGCATACTTTTGGTCACGCGTTTGAGGCCGAGCTTGGTTATGACGGGCGGCTTTTGCATGGTGAGGCGGTGGCGATCGGCATGGTGATTGCCCATGATGTATGTGCGGCAATGGGCATGGCCCCGGCACAGGATACAACCCGTCTGATGAACCATTTGCAGGCGGTGGGCCTGCCGGTGCGGGCATCACAGGTTTCGGGGGTGCACTGGGATATAGACCGGCTGATCGGCCATATGTCGCATGATAAGAAAGTACGTGACGGGCAGATCACCTTTGTCATGACACGTGGCATCGGCAAGGCATTTACGTCACGCGAAATGGATGTGGGCAAAATGCGCGCGGCCATTTCCCGGTCCTGCCGGGCGGATTAAGCGGGTAATTAGGCGGCGGCCTGCCGGTCTGGCGGGCCGTGGCAAACGTTAACAACCAAGATATTTGAACCTGTTGGGCGAAAAACGCCGTTCTGAGGACGAGGGGACCCTATGACAATCACGATCGTCGTGATTTTTATCCTGTTGATGTTGTCGGCATTTTTTTCGGGGTCGGAAACGGCGCTGACGGCGGCATCGCGTTCCATCATGCACCACAAGGAGCAGGATGGCGACGCCCGTGCCGGGATGGTCAACCGTTTGCGCGAAAATCAGGAACGGCTGATTGGTGCCATTCTGCTGGGCAATAACCTGGTCAATATTTTGGCCTCGGCAATGGCGACGTCGGTGATGATCGCGCTGTTTGGTCCCAATGGTGTGGTTTATGCTACGGCCGTGATGACCGCACTGGTGCTGATTTTTGCGGAAATTCTGCCCAAAACCTATGCCCTGAAACATGCCGACAGCATGGCCTTGCGCGTTGCCCGCCCAATGAAAGTGCTGGTCACGCTTTTTGCCCCGGTGACAGAAACCATCCAGGTGATTGTCCGGATGACCATGCGGCTGTTTGGCAGCGGTGATGGCCCGGAAACCGACAGCGAACGCGAATTGCGCGGTGCTATCGAGCTTCATGCCGATGACGAGGTGATTGGCGACCATCAGGCCGAACGGGCGATGCTGCATGGTATTCTGGACCTCGATGATGTCGGCGTATGGGAAATTATGGTGCATCGCCGTAAGGTGCAGATGATTGATATTTCCCGTTCGCTTGATGAAATTCTCGAAACCGTGTTGGCCAGCCCGCATACCCGCATTCCGATTTATGAAAATGACCCGGACAATATTGTTGGTGTTTTGCATGCGCGTGAGGTTCTTAAAACCATCGTGCGCGGTAACAAGCCGCAGAATGCTGCCGATGTTCGTGCATTGGCGGCAAAGCCCTGGTTTATTCCCGATTCAACCACGTTGGCTGACCAGTTAAAGGCCTTCAAGGAACGGCACGAGCATTTTGCCATTGTCGTTGACGAATATGGTGCCTTTGAAGGGGTGGTGTCGCTGGAAGACATTCTTGAAGAAATTG
This sequence comes from Thalassospira profundimaris, assembly GCF_003326755.1. Lineage (GTDB taxonomy): Bacteria > Pseudomonadota > Alphaproteobacteria > Rhodospirillales > Thalassospiraceae > Thalassospira > Thalassospira profundimaris_B. Next base: position 47,922 of record NZ_JPWH01000004.1, read on the forward strand.
TTGGCGATATTGCCGATGAAACCGATGTCGAGGTGGTGGGAGTTCAGCCGCAGATCGACGGGTCGGTCATTGTGCGCGGCGATGTCACTATTCGGGACCTGAATCGCCGCTTTGGCTGGCGTCTGCCTGATGAAGAGGCGGCAACGATTGCCGGTCTTTTGCTGTATGAAACGCGGCGGATTCCCGATGTCGGGCAACAGTTTCGTTTTCACGGGCTGGAATTTGAGGTGCTGCGCCGTGTGCGCAACCAGGTCACACGGGTGAAGTTGCGCCCGGCGGACGCTGTGCCAGCGAACGAAGAAGAATGACCCTTTCCGGTTTTTTGCAATGACTGTTTCTGCGTGATTTTATGGGTAACGCGCACCCCGCAGCACGCTGCAGGGTGTTTTGTATCCTCGTGTCTGGCGGGAAAATGCGTCAAATCGCGTTAAATGATCGAAAATATTCTACTTATCGGTTAAAATTTCTCGGGTAATGGCATGCGTGCCGGTTATCTGGTGTGCGTTTGAGGGCCATTAAACGGCAACAGCAAACTGGATAGAGAGACAAAATGGATACTAAAATCGTACCGGGTCTCGTGAAGGAACAGTCCCTTGCTACCCTGAATCCTGCCGATTCCGTGATGGATGCGGTGCTATTGATGAGTGACCGGAAAATCGGTGCCGTGATTGTGGTGGATGATTCGGCCCGGCTGGCGGGTATTTTCACCGAACGCGACCTGGTTAACCGCGTTGTCGCCAAAAAGCTTGATCCTGCCAAAACACCGCTGGTTGATGTGATGACGGCCAATCCCGATACGCTGCGTCCGGATGACAATGCGCACGAGGCTTTGTCGCTTATGAGCGCACATCGCTACCGCCATTTGCCGGTGGTGGATGGGGATCGTGTGGTTGGCATGGTGTCGATCCGCGATTTGTTTAACGTGGTCAAGGCCAGCCTGGAAGACGAGGTGCGTGACCGCGAGAAATTTATTTTCGGGTCGGATTACGGCGTGGCCTGAAATGGCGTAAGCGCGTTTTGAGCTTGGATCCGGAAAATGCAGTGTGCATCATTTCCGGGTTGACAGGAGGGTATGTTCGGTCTTTACGTTTACGTAAAGGAGAGAGATATGCCCCTGTCAGATCCCGCACCGCGCGACCATTTACATACCCGAAACGTGACGTGTACCGGCTATCGGCGGTCCGACGGTTTGTGGGATATTGAAGGGCATATCACCGATGTTAAAACATATGGTTTTAAAAATCATGACCGCGGCGACATTCCTGCCGGAGAACCCATTCATCAAATGTGGCTGCGTCTGACAATCGATGATCATATGGTTATCCAGGCAGTGGAAGCCGTGACCGACCATGCCCCGTTTGCCGCCTGTAATGAAATTGCCCCGAATTACGAGAAGCTGGTCGGGTTGAAAATTGGTCCGGGCCTTAAGCAGCAAATTCGCGAACGTGTTGGCGGCATAGATGGTTGCACCCATCTGACTGAATTGATGGGGCCGGTCGCAACAACCGCCTTTCAGACGATTTTTCCGCTGCGCGCCAAAGAAGCAGCCGAAAAACAGCGCCGCGCCGAAGAACAGGGAATGGCCGCACCGCGCAAAAAAAGAAGCCCGCTGGTCAATAGCTGTCATGGGTGGCGCAGCGATGGGGCCGCTGTCAAACGCATCGCGCCTGACAGCTATACCGGGCCACAGGATGACTGATAGAAAGGGGCGGCGTCGAAAAGAGGCGGCCTTCCCGTTTTTGGATGTGGCAGTTCGATGCTTGATCGAGGCTTAATTGATGCTACCAGGCGCACATTTTCCGGCGGCAAGGCCGACCCGCGCAATGCCGTAATCCCGGCTTGAGCGGATTTGCCCTGCATCCGGAATGTTCGATGACTGCCTTGCGGCGGGTTCTACCCTGCCTGGTTGGCCCATTCCTCGGGCGTCATGGTTTTTAAGGCCAGGGCGTGAACCCGGTTTTTCAACAGATCATCCAGTGCCCCATAAACCAGCCGCTGCCGGTTAACACGGTTTTGTCCTTCAAAGCTTTTGGAAACGATCAAAAGCGAGAAATGGGATTCGCCACGCGGGTCGGCACCGGAATGACCGGCATGTTTGGCCGAATCATCAATCAGTTCGAGTTTTTCGGGGGCAAACTGTGCGGTAATAATATCGCGAATTTGTTGAGCAACCTGCATGTAACATTCTCTAATTGTTGAAAGGATTGCATGCAAAAACAACGGAAGGGGAAACCGGAACGTTCATTGCGCCCGTATTTTCAACCCGTCAGTCTTTTTCAATCCTTTTATCGTTCGCAATCGACACATATGATATTGCGTCCCTTGATGGTTCCGAACATATAAAACCCTATGAACAGAGCGCAACGAAACAAACGCAAGACGTTGTATTTTACCGAGCCCGATCTGCCGGTGTGCGATTGGCCCGGCTGTGCGGAGCATGGGGAATTTCGGGCCCCAAAAGACCGCAGCCTGAGCACCTATTACCGGTTTTGCCTGGAACATGTTCGGCAATACAACAAATCCTGGGATTATTTCAGCGGCATGAAAGCCGATGATATTGAAGAGCATGTCCGCCGTGATACCCACTGGCAGCGGCCAACATGGCAGTTCGGCCATATTCGCGGAGCTAAAAAGCCGTTTGATTTCAAGTTTTCCGATGGCTTTGGCTTTTTTAATGAAGAGGGTGAGCAAACCCATCATGGCCCCGGGGGCGACCCTAATGCCAACCGCCGGGAACGTAATGCCGAGGATGCGGCACGCCGGGCCGGAGCATTGGGCATGCCGCGTGAACAGCAGCAGGCAATGGCAACGCTTGATTTGGGTTGGCCGTTTTCCAAGGACGAGCTGAAATCCAAATACAAGCAACTGTCAAAAAAATATCATCCTGATGCCAATGGCGGCGATAAACGGGCCGAGGAACGGTTTAAAAGCATCAGTGCAGCCTATTCCAGCCTGATGACCTATATCCGTGATCTTGAGGCACGGGTTTCGATTTAGCCAGCCCGACGCTACAATATTGTTGCGCGGGCTGTGCCGGTTGCCGGTAAGTTCCGCAAAAACTGTTGTAAATACAGCTTTTTATATCAAAGGCAAAAAATTCCGTAACTTTCCTTTGTTCGCGGCGGCTTAATCGTTATTAATGAGAAAGATGACACATTCGGCCGGGCAAACCGGTCCTTAAATGCGCGAGTACTTATGAGCCAAGGTTACGAAGCGAGTGGTGGTGCAGCAGAACATCCGCTGGATGCACCCGATACCAAGATTTCCGTGCGTGAGGCATTCGGTATTGATAGCGACATGATGGTGCCGGCTTTCAGCCAGAGCAGCGAACATGTCCCGGCCAGTGATCCGACTTACCGGTTTGACCGCGATACCACGCTGGCGATTCTGGCGGGCTTTGCCCACAATCGCCGTGTGATGATTCAGGGCTATCATGGCACCGGTAAATCGACCCATATTGAACAGGTGGCTGCGCGCCTGAACTGGCCGTGTGTCCGCGTTAACCTCGATAGCCATATCAGCCGTATTGACCTGATCGGCAAGGATGCCATCGTCCTGCGCGATGGCAAACAGATCACCGAATTTCGCGAAGGCATTTTGCCCTGGGCGCTGAAACGCCCGGTTGCCATGGTGTTTGACGAATATGATGCCGGTCGCCCGGACGTGATGTTTGTGATTCAGCGTGTGTTGGAAGTCGATGGCAAGCTGACCCTGCTGGATCAGAACAAGGTCATCCATCCGCATTCGCATTTCCGCCTGTTTGCCACCTCAAACACGGTGGGGCTTGGCGATACCACGGGGCTTTATCATGGCACCCAGCAGATCAACCAGGCGCAGATGGATCGTTGGTCGATCATTGCAACGCTGAATTATCTGCCGGTGGCCGATGAAACCAACATCATTGCCGCCAAGGTGCCCAGCTTTGATACGCCCGATGGCCGCAGCAAGATCGAGGCGATGGTGGCCCTTGCCAACCTGACCCGTCAGGGGTTTGTCGCTGGTGATATTTCAACCGTGATGAGCCCGCGTACCGTGATTACGCTGGCGGAAAACGCCGAAATTTTCAACGATGTCGCCTATGCGTTCCGCGTGACCTTCCTGAACCGCTGTGACGAGGTGGAACGGCCGATCCTGGCGGAATATTACCAGCGTTGCTTTGGCGAGGAACTGCCGCAAAGTGCCATTAATGTGATGGTGCGTTAAGAACGCGGCCCTTGATTGAGATGACAGGTTTGCAGCAGGCGTGTGATCAGCCTGCTGCACTCTGTAAACCCGGAATGAAACGAGACAGCAAGCGATGAAAAACGACGAGGCGCTTTCGGGGTTTTTGCGCGGCACGGCGGCGACATTTCGCGCGCTGGCCGGTCGCAATGATCTGGAGGTTGGCTTTGTCAAGGGCGGTCGCCCGGGCGGTTATGGCGAACATGTGCGCCTGCCCATGCCCAAGCAGGCTCTGCCCCGCGATGAAGTCGCCGATTTGCGTGGCGTATCTGATGGCTGGGCCTTGAAATTGCGCCACCATGATGCGGCCCTGCATCAAAAACGCATGCCCGAAAGTGCCGAGGCCCAGGCCGTTTACGAGGCCCTGGAAACCGCCCGTTACGAAGCCCTTGGTTCGCGCTATTTTCCTGGTGTGCGCAAAAACCTGCGGGCGCACGAGGATGCCGAATGCAAGGCTAAAAATTTTCATCGTTTGACCGCCCGCGAGGATGTGCCTTTTGCTGATGCTATCGGTATGCTGGCGCGTGAATTGTTTACTGGCGAAAAAGCACCGGATTCCGCCCGTAACCTGATCGACCTCTGGCGTTCCGAGATCGAGGAAAAGGCAGGCGGCGATCTGGCAGAACTTCAGTCGCTGCTTGATGACCAGGATGCCTTTTCGCGCGGGATGCGCCGGTTGCTGGATCATTTGTCGCTGGAAGATGACCTGCTGGAAGATCCGCCCGAAGAAGAAGGCGATGATCAGGACCAGCAGGACGGCGAAGACGCCCCCGACAATGAACAGGAGAGCCAGGGCGGCGAACAGGGCGATAGCGACGAAACCGACCCCGATGGCGATGATCAGCAGCAGGAAAGTGGTGCTGACGATGCCGAATCGGGCGAGGGCGACATTGATGACCAGCAGCTTGACGCCCAGGCGCAGGAAGAACAGCCAGCCGGGCCGGGCGAACAGCCGGAATTTGATGGGCGCAACGAACCGCTGGAACGCGGATATGAGCCTTTCACCCGGGAATATGATGAAACCGTCTTTGCCGATGAACTCTGCGAAAGCATGGAGCTGGCCCGCCTGCGCGCCATGCTTGATAAACAGTTGGCAGCCCTGCAAAGCGTTGTGTCGCGCATTGCCAACCGGTTGCAACGCCGCCTGATGGCGCAGCAGAACCGTGGCTGGGACTTTGACCTTGAAGAAGGCATCCTTGATGCCGCCAAGCTGGCGCGCATTGTGGCAACGCCGTCAACGCCGCTGTCTTTCAAGCTGGAACATGATACCGATTTCCGCGATACGGTTGTGACGCTGCTGATCGATAATTCCGGTTCCATGCGCGGACGGCCGATTACGATTGCCGCCCTGTCGGCCGATATTTTGGCCCGCACGCTGGAACGGTGCGGGGTGAAGGTGGAAATTCTTGGTTTCACCACCCGGCAATGGAAAGGCGGACAATCGCGCGAAGCCTGGGTGGATGCGGGTAAGCCGCCCAAACCGGGCCGTTTGAACGATTTGCGCCATATTATTTACAAGGCCGCCGATACGCCCTGGCGTCGCGCGCGCAAAAATCTGGGCCTGATGTTGCGCGAAGGGTTGCTGAAGGAAAATATCGACGGCGAAGCCTTGCTATGGGCGCATGAACGGTTGCTGGCGCGTAATGAACAGCGCCGCATCCTGATGGTGATTTCCGATGGGGCACCGGTTGATGATTCCACCCTGTCGGTCAATTCCGGCAATTATCTGGAACGGCATCTGCGCGAAGTGATTGACTGGATCCAGACACGCTCGCCGGTGGAATTGCTCGCCATCGGGATTGGTCATGACGTGACCCGCTATTATCAGCATGCCGTGACGATCAACGACCCCGAAGAACTGGGCGGCACCATGCTGCGCGAACTTTCGGACCTGTTTGATGAAAAACCTAAACATGGCCCCAAACGGCCGTTGCGCCATGTCGCGGCTGATACGGCCAGGGACAAGGGGCATGGTGACAAGGACCGCTGGTAATTTTCCATTTGGCCTGCGGGGCAAACATGGGTGACATCACCCGTTTTGCCCCCAGCCCGACAGGGTATCTGCATTTGGGCCATGCGGCATCGGCGCTGTTTGCCGCGCAAAATGCTGGTGGTGCCGGTGGCCGGTTTTTGCTGCGGATCGAGGATATCGACCAAACACGCTGCCGTCCGGAATTTATCAGTGCCATTTACGATGACCTTGCCTGGCTGGGCTTAAGCTGGGAACAGCCGGTGCGCATTCAATCCGCCCATTTTGACGATTATCAAGCCGTGTTGGACCGTTTGAGCGAGCGGGGCTTGCTCTATCCGTGTTTTTGTACCCGTAAGGAAATCCAGGCGGAAATTGCCCGTATTGGCAACGCCCCGCATGGGCCGGATGGGGCGCTTTACCCCGGTACGTGCCGCCATTTAAGTGCAATGGAACGCCAGGAGCGGATGGAGGCGGGTGAGTCTTATGCCCTGCGCCTGGATATGGGGCAGGCAATAAAACAGGTAGGCCGTCGCCTTTATTGGCATGATCGCCATGCCGGGCGACAGGTTGCGGTGCCAGAAATTTTTGGCGATGTGGTCCTCGCCCGCAAGGATACCCCAACCAGCTACCATGTTTCCGTCACCCATGACGACCATTTGCAGGGCATTTCGCTGGTCACACGCGGCGAGGATCTGTTTTTTGCCAGCCATCTGCACCGCCTGTTGCAGGAGTTGCTGGGCTATGACGTGCCGGAATATCATCACCATAAATTGCTGACCGGGCTGGATGGCAAACGCTTTGCCAAGCGCGACAAATCCGAAACCCTGCAATCCATGCGCGACGCGGGCGTGAGCGTTGATGATGTGATGGCGCGGATTGGCACATTATCCTGATAACCAGATCAGCCAGTATTTGTTTCGAGCAAATGGGGCCGCCCGTGGAACCAGTTGCGGATAAAATCGATGAATAAGCGGTTTTTAAGCGGTTGTGCGCCCTGATAGGGGTAAACAAGGCTGATGGGGCTGCGCGGGGATGTGTAATCGTCCAGCCGCGTTTCAAGGCGCCCTGTATCAATTTCCGTCATGGCGATATAACGCGGCAGACGGGCAACGCCCAGCCCCTGGCACGCGGCATTGCGGATCAGCGGGTAATGATTAAGCCGCAAATTGCCATCCACCAGCACCGATACCGGGCCATCCTTGCCAAAAAACAGCCAGCGATGGTCCTTGCAGTAATGAAAATTGTTGATGCAGTTATGGTGGCGTAAATCATGGGGCGTGGTGACGGGCGGGTGGTTTTGCCAATAGGCGGGGCTGGCGCAAACCAGTTCGGATAATTGCCCCAAGGGGATTGCGATTTGGTCCGGGTCATCGGGCAGGCCTGCACGAATGGCCATATCAACCGGGTCGGCACGCAAATCGCGGTAACGGTTTTCCAGTTCTAGTTCAATGATGATGCCGGGGTTTTCCGCCTGAAAACGGGCGATGATGTCGTTTAAGAAAATCTCGCCAAACGATACCGGCACGGTAATGCGCACAATCCCTGTCGGGCTTTTGCGCAGGCTTTCAACCGCCTCAAAACCGGCATCGGCATTTTCGCCCAGGCGCTGGCAGTAAACCAGAAAGGCCGCGCCGGTTTCCGTTAGTTCCAGCCGCCGGGTGGATCGGAACAAAAGCCTGGTTCCCAGGGCGTCCTCCAGCCGCGATATTTGCTGGCTGATCAATCCCTTGGAAACACCCAAAACCTTTGCCGCGGCGGTAAAGCCACCCTGTTCTATCACAACGGCAAAGCTGTTCATTTCTGTCAGATACTGTTTCATCGTTTAGTGTATTAAACAAAATGTTTGATAATTGGCATGTTATCGAACCAATGAGGCTGTGAGAAGATCATTTCATCCTTCTTCCAAAGCAATGGAGATAACGAGATGAAGATTCTTCTGATTGGAGCCTCTGGCACGATTGGCAAAGGCGTTGCCGCCGAACTGGGCGCGCGGCATGACATTATTACTGCCGGGCGCAGCAGCGGTGATGTCCAGATTGATATTCGCGATCCGGCCAGTATTCGTGCCGCCTATGAAAAGGTCGGCGCGGTGGATGCGGTCGTTTCCACGGCGGGTAAAGTGCATTTCGGGGACTTCGCCGAAATGGATGAAGAAAAATACCGTATCGGTATTAATGACAAACTGATGGGGCAGGTGAACCTGGTGTTGATTGGCCGGGATTATGTGGCGGATCGGGCGTCTTTTACCCTGACAACCGGTATTCTGACCAAAGACCCCATTCGTTATGGCAGTTCGGCCTCGATGGTGAATGGCGCGGTCGAGGCATTTGTGCGGGCAGCGGCAACGGAAATGCCTGCCGGATTGCGCATTAATGCTGTCAGCCCCGGGGTCATTGCCGAGGCAATGGAAGGATATGCGCCCTTCTTTCGCGGGCATGACCCGGTGCCTGCGGCAAAGGCGGCCCTGGGTTATGCCAAATCGGTCGAGGGTTTGCAGACAGGGCAGGTTTTCGAGATATTCTAAACCGGGTGCGTGAACATCTGTGATAAAAATGCGCCGGGCAGCACTCTGGCGCATTTTTTTTATGAAACTTGTGTTGTTTTGTAACTATCCCTTGCGTTTATGGGTATTTATTCCATTTATAGCGCGATAAATGGCGGCTGTTGGGGGACAGGTTGTCGCATGAAAACCCAAGAGATGTGTCAAGATGATACTATATTACATGCCGGGGGCTTGTTCACTCTCGACTCATATTTCCCTGTGTGAAACAGGGGAGCCGTTTCGCCTTGTTAAGGTGGATAACAAGACCTTTAAAACGGAACATGGTGAAGATTTTCTGTCCATTAATCCTGATGGCTGCGTTCCCGTTCTGCAATTTTCCACCGGCAAAGTGATCACTGATTGCGTCGCGGGACTGCATTATATCGCTGATCATTTTTGGCAAAGTGGCGTGTCGCCCGCGCCGGATTCCGATGAACGTATTCAGTTAAACGCATTTTTGACCCAGATCGAGCAGCAGCTTCACGGGCAATTTGCGCCCTTGCAGCAAAAGGGGATAGCGGCAGATATACGGGATGCCGTGATTGTCAGGCTTTCGGATGAATTTGAGAAATATGAGAAACTGTTTTCCGATGGTCGGCAGTATTTAATGGGCCGGCAATTTAGTGTGGCTGATGCCTATTTGCTTGTTGCGATTAATTGGGCGGGCATGGCTGGTATTAATACGTTTCGTTGGCCCCATATTGGCGATTTCGGGGACCGAATGCGCGAGCGGCCATCTGTCTTGGCGGCTTTGCGGGCGGAGGGACTTTGGGTCGATTGATCAAAAGGCAATTTTTGACCGGGTGTAGCTGTTTTACTGTCGTTTCTGTTGCAAAAGGCTGCCTGTGTTTGAATGTAAAAACAGCCTGCGGGAAGGGTCCGGCAGGCTGTTTTGCGTTTGGCATTTCGGAAAATGGTTTTGGCCGAAATTTAACGGCTGAAATCAATCAAAATCAGGAAGGCAACCGGTACCAGCGCAAGGGCGACATAAATCCAGGCTGACGCGATGGAAATACCCAGCGCGGCCAGGACATAACCGCTGAGATAGAGAACCAGGCCAATAACGGCGACCAGCAGGATGCCGATTAACGGCAAGGCGACTTTGGAATCGGTTTTCATCGATGCGTTGCTCCCCAAGCATGGGCCCATGAAAAGGGTCCCCTGAAAATCTGCCGGACTATACCACCGGGATTTGAAATCCGTTTTGACTAGGATCAATATCGGCGCGTGCTTTGTGTAAAGGGAAAAGCACTATTCTACCTGACCGTCAAATATTAACCGGTATCGAGTTTGCAAGGCGGGCAGGGATAGGGGAAGGAAAGGCCGTATTTTAGGCGCAACTTATTCGGTGTTGCGGATGGTGCGGGGCTTTTGTGCGGGGACTTTATATATAGGGCGCGATATATAGGTTGCGGCCATCCGGATGGGGTCGGCCGTTGACGAATCCTGATGTCATAATGGCGAATCCCGTAATATGATCGGGGCCGTGTTGGTGAGAGCATAAATATCGGGGCGGATATTTGTCGCTTTTGTCGATAAAACGGGGATTAATCGTGCCACAGGCAGGCGCTGCGCCGGGGCGAAACCGGTGAAAAACGACAATCGGCCCGGCAAACACAGAATTCCGCAGGAATTGGGGTAAATTGCACGGAAGAGGCTTGACGGCATCGGTTTGAGGCAGTATTAACCCGGCTCCAAGCGCGGGCCTGCGTGTTCAGGCCAAGCGTCCTTTTGCGAAATTAGACCAGGAGATCAGGTCATGGCACGTCGCTGCCCGGTATCCGGCAAAGGCGTTTTGGTCGGCATGAATGTGAGCCACGCCCACAATCGTACCAAACGTCGTTTTCTTCCGAACTTGCAGCAGACCTCGCTGTTGAGCGAAACGCTCGGCCGCTCGGTTCGTATGCGTCTGACCACCAATGCCATCCGCACCATCGAAAAACGTGGTGGCCTGGATGCGTATCTGATTGGCACGGCTAACACCAAGCTTGATGCCGATCTGCTTAAGGTTAAGCGTCAGATCGTTAAAGCTGCTGAAGCAAAAGCTGCCTAAGGCAATTTTGCTTTAACGAAGTACGAAGGTCCGTCTTTGGCGGGCCTTTTTGCTTTTTCAGATATGGCCGCAAGGCCGTAAAACAGCCGGACAATGCGTTCCGGCTGTTTTTACGTGTGCCGGGGCAATCGCGATTAAAGCGGATGAATTTGGCCATTCTGAACGGACGCGCTGCGGGCCGGTATTGTGGGAGGTTGCTGAAATATCGCCGGATTTTCCGGTGATTTTGCATTGCCGCGACTCGGCGTAAAAGCGGTTTTGCGCTTTTGGAAAAATCGTTTATAATCTTCTCAATCAGTGATTTATGCGTGCGTTACCACCCGTATGTAAAACGTCACAGGATATTCATCAGCCCCGTGTGACGAAGATGCTAGACAGGCGGTACGACTCTGTAAACACGGCGGAGCGGATGATATGTTTCTATCGCCCAATACGTGTCCGGCCCTTGTTCTTAACGCGGATTTTCGCCCGTTAAGCTACTTCCCGCTGTCTTTGTGGTCCTGGCAGGATACGCTAAAGGCGGTGTTCCTTGATCGCGTCAATGTTCTTTCCGAATATGACCGCGAGGTACGCTCGCCTTCCTTTAAAATGAAGCTGCCCAGCGTCATTTCCCTAAAAGAATATGTGCCGATCAAAAGCACACCTGCCTTTACCCGTTTTAACGTTTTTTTGCGGGACCGTTTTAGCTGCCAATATTGCGGCGAACGCCTGCCGGTCAATGATTTGACCTTTGATCATGTGGTGCCGCGCTCCAAGGGCGGGCGCACGAACTGGACCAATATTGTCGCGGCATGTGGTACGTGCAACCTGCACAAGGGAAGCCGATCGGTCAAAGAGGCTGGTCTTCATTTGCGCAGGCGGCCCGACCAGCCCACGATGCAGCAGTTGCAATCCATCGGACGCTCTTTCCCGCCAAACTATCTTCACGAAAGTTGGCGGGATTTTTTATACTGGGATACCGAACTGGAATACGATTTTTAAGGAAAGTTTTGCCGGGTGTATCGGGCGGAGGGCCTGAAAGCCCTTCAGAATATAAAAGCCGACGCAGGCAGGTGCGTCGGCTTTGCTGTTTTTTAGGGGGATCCCGCAAAAGGTGGTTTTGATTGGGCCTTGTGCGGGTATCGCTGGGTTCGTGGGATACCAGGCTCAGTTTTGGCCGATGGTGCGCATCATTGTGCTGCGGGGAGCCAAAAAGCAGAACACGGCCATCGCGATTGAGAAGAACAAATTGACCGTGGGCATGGTGATGCCAAACAGTTTCCAGTCAATTTTATCGCAGCGAACGATGGGTTGTGCCAAAAGCTGTGCCTTGAGGTCGGCAATGTTTGAGGCGCCGCTTGTCAGGCCGCCACACATTTCCGGGCCATCCCACCACAGTTCCTGAACGCCGACATGGTAAAAGGCAATGCCGGCACCAACGGCAAAGGCAACACCGCACAGATATATCAGCCCGCGTGACAGGCCTGGCTGACGGATCAGCAGCAGCGAAATAATGGCGAGACCCAGGACGCTGTAATAGGGGATGCGTTGATAGAGACACAGAATGCACGGCAGCAGTTTTTGAACATATTGCGCATAAAATGCAAAACCGAGACTACCCGCCGCCACCAGAAAAACAAACAGGCCAGGCAGCGGGGAGGGGGTGCGGCGACGGGAATATGAAGATGCCATCAGGCTTCCTCCATGACGCGTGTTGGTGACGTAGTCTAGATCAGGTATTTGATGGCGACAAAGCCGCCCACCAGCCCGACGATGAAAACCGTAAAGACAAGACCCAGACGTTTTTCGATAAAATCACGGATGGGCGGACCAAACTGCCAGATCAGCGCGGCAATCAGGAAAAAGCGAATACCGCGCGCCAAAACCGATGAGACCGAGAAAATGACCGGATCAAGCGATGTGACCCCGGAAAGGATCGTAATGACCTTGTAGGGGAAGGGTGTAACCCCGGCAATAAAAACGGCCCAGGCACCCCATTCATTATAATAGTCGCGAAATGTTTCAAACTTGCTGGCGTAGCCGTAAAAGGCCAATACGGGTTTACCGACACTTTCAAACAGGAAATGCCCGATTGCGTATCCTGCCAGACCCCCCAATACCGATGCGACCATGCAAATGGTGGCATAGCGCCATGCCTTGTTACGGGCGGCGAGAATCATGGGAATAAGCAGAATATCTGGCGGGATGGGAAAGAATGAGCTTTCGGCAAAGGCAATGATGGCCAGGGCAATGGTAGCATGGCGATGGGAAGCCAGGCTAAGGGTCCAGTCATATAGTCTGCGAAGCACCAGGAGCGACCTTTATTTCAGGCCGCATGGTTATGGGCCGTATGCTGAAGGATGGGGCGATGTAACTCTATTTGACGAGCCGCTGCAACGGTTTCTGACAGAAACGTGATCAACTTGTTTTTTTTACGCAAAGCCCCATTGACCAGCGTGAAATTCTCGCTATTATCCGCCCCCACGATGGACGGCGCATCAGGCGCCTTGCTGCCCCTGTGGCGGAATTGGTAGACGCGGCAGACTCAAAATCTGTTTCACTTTGTGAGTGGGAGTTCGATTCTCCCCGGGGGCACCATCGATTTTCTCTTCCCGGTATCTGCCAATGTTGGTTTTTGTGTCTGAAACGCTAGCTGCGTTGCCAGGCAGAATGTGCGTTTCCGGTGTTCCGGACAATGCCCGAATTTCCCACATCCCCTAAATTCCGGTGCGTCTTTCTTTTCCTGTCATGATAAAACCGGTTCCCCGATTTTGTTTGTTTTAAACCGGTTTTTGTCCAAACAGGGTTGAGCGCGCAACCTTTAAGGGTTATTTGAGCGAAAAATACATTGTTTTAGGGAGAGCCTTGGAAAAGAGAAAGTGCGTCTGCAAAATCTTTCGGGCAAGAAGGTGTATCGCCAGACGCAGGTCTTATGACACCATCGAGAGATTTTAGAGGGGGCCGTTTTGCGGGCATCGTTGGCAATGCCAACCGTGGTAAGAGCCCTTTTATATTTCATGCAAAACTTGAACAAAATGCGTAATTTCTGTGCTTAAACCGGTTTCGGGTTTAATCGAAAAGGGTGTCGGAGATGTTTCCCGGAAATATGAATTTGATTTTTCTCGGCAAAATTTTGTGCATCGAAAGCCGTGTTTGCATTGATCTGAGGGCGTTTTGAGCAAATGCGGCTTCGTCGCCGGATGCGAGAGTACGGGGTGGTACCTGCAACGGGCCGGATTTGTGTAAAATAAAACCTCCTGCCTGGAAAAGCAGGAGGTTTGGTCGTCAAAGCCACATTGCGGCGGCCCCGATATTCTTATTTTTCAAGTTCGGCAACGTGTGCCTTGTAGTTCGGATGTTCCGGATTGAGATAAGCCGGATCATTTTTAATGGCATCAACAGTCGTGCCTTTTTCTTCTGCCAGTTTCAGCACCCAACCGATAACGCGGCCACGACCCGTCCATGTTTCTTCGGGGTTAACCGGGTTGCGGTATTTCGGCGGTGTGGACTGTTTGCTTTTGGCCGGCGCAGAAGATGCAGCGGTTGCTTTAAAAACTTCCGGGTAAAGTTCGCGAATGGAAAAACCGGCATCGTTCAATTTCTGGTTAAATTCGGCGCGAAGGTCCTTGATGGCCTGTTCTTTTCGGTTCTCGACTTCTTCTTCCGTCTGCTCCATCAGCTCGCGCAGTTCTTTATAGCTCAGTTTTGAAATATCGATGGTGCTCATTATGTTTCTCCTGAAAACAATAAATTCATGTCCTACATAATGCCTATTCTTCCGGAGAGCAAGATGTTTTAAGAAATTTAAAAGCACGCCAAGATGCTTTTTTGATTATAGCAAATGTTACCCCGAATTGTGATCATTCCGTAAGCAACAATTTAAATTTGCTGATCATGGAGTTTTGTTGAAAAAATAATATGTAAAACAATGACTTGCGTGGCGTCGTTTGACTTTCTGATATGATGTTTCATATCGCACCCGTCGCGGTTTTTTCAAATAAAAACGATTCATCTGCATTTTTTGATACAATCATGAAATGGTTATGTGAAAAGCATATTTCTAAAATTGAATAAACGTCGCATACCGGAAGATAGATGATCTATATCAGTGTATGGTATTTTGCGATGTAACCGGATGTTGCGGTCTTTGACAGGTGGTTGGGAGTGCAGGAGCAGGGGGTGTCGTGCTCGCTATTGTATGCGGTTGTTTTGCATCAACAGGAACCAGCCTCAAAAAAATGAACCGACTATTTTGCGCCGAACCGCTCATTGGGTGATCGGTCTGGAACATCACGCGTATAATCAGGACAGATATGTGTTTTGCAGTGCGCCGTTTATCGGACAAGAAGGACAAACAGGGTGTTGATTGCGGCAAGCTGTTATTGTGCCGCCAAGGGCGAGGGCGAAAAACGGTCAGATTGATGAATTTGCGAATGAATGACGGCCCTGTAAGCCTGAAGTTTCGTTGAAATCGATCATCTCACAAGGAATTTACTAGCCAAAGGGGTTGGATTCTGTTTGTTTAATATACTAATGTATATTTCCTGATCTGGTTCTTTATTCTCCCCCGGCTTGTTTTGAGCGTGGTCAGGAGCTGGCTGATGAAATATCGGCAGTTTTCCGGCAAGCGGCACGATGCGGTTTGCGATCCGGCGACGTTTTTTCGTGTATCCAACGGTTCGTGTGATCCTGGGCCTGCTGCGGATTCAGCGGAACAGTTAACGCCAAAACAGGCAAAGAGATATTGACAGACGTGACGATGCCATTGGCGGATATGGGACATTTTGCCAGTTCCCAACATTCTTGATGAAACGATTGTAAAAAAAAATTGCTAGGGAAATAGCCAGTTATGTTCGGTTTAGGCCATATCAGTCAGCGCACGGCACGGGACTATCAACAGATCATCAGGGCGCTTGACAAGTCGGCGGCCGTTATTGAATTCAGCCTTGATGGATATGTTCTTCAGGCGAACGAAAACTTCCTGGCGGTTATGGGCTATCGTGCGGACGAAGTGATTGGAAAACATCACCGGATGTTTGTTGATGATGCCTATGCTCAAAGCACGGAATATAGCGATTTTTGGCGTAAACTTGCCAAAGGTGACTTTCAGGCCGCCGAATTTCGTCGGGTTGCCAGGGATGGGCGAACGGTTTGGATCGAAGCGTCCTATAATCCGATTTTTGATGGTGCCGGAAAGCCGGTAAAGATCATCAAATTTGCCTATGACGTGACGAAAAAGCGTGAGCAGCGCGCCGAGATGACCGGGATGCTGAATGCCATTCATAAATCGCAGGCGGTTATCGAGTTTGATCTTGATGGCACGGTGATTGATGCGAATGAAAATTTTCTGTCCGTTATGGGGTATCGGGGCGACGAAATTATCGGCCGTCACCACAGCATGTTTGTGACGGATGCAGAAAAAAACAGCCCTGAATACCGTGCTTTCTGGAAGTCTCTGAACGCGGGGCAATTCCAGGTCGGGCAGTTTCACCGGCTTGCCAAAGGCGGAAAATCCGTCTGGATCGAGGCATCTTATAACCCGATTTTCAATGCCGCCGGCGATGTTTACAAGGTTGTCAAATTTGCCACCGATATTACCGCGCAGGTTAATCTGCTTGTTGATCTGAAATCCATGATCGACAACAATTTTTCAAATATCGAGAACGCGATTGCCGATTTGCGTGGTATTTCCGGCCATGCTGTGGCGGCGTGCGGTGAAACGGTTGAAAATGTGCAAACCGTGACCGCCGGTGCCGAGGAAATGAGCCATTCAATCGCGGAAATTTCCCGGAATATGACAGAGTCACAAAATTCAACCGAGCAAATGGCGCGAGAAACCGTTGTTGCCGATGAATCAACCCAGCGCATGGCAAAGGTAGTTGATTCCATGACGGGAATTGTCGAGATGATTCAGGATATTGCCGGGCAGATCAATCTTCTGGCGTTAAATGCAACGATTGAAGCGGCCCGGGCTGGCGAAGCCGGTAAGGGTTTTGCCGTTGTGGCAAACGAGGTTAAAAATCTCGCCAATCAGGCGGCGCGCGCAACCAGTCAGATATCGACGGAAATTCAGGGTATTCAGGAAATCACATCCGAAGTTGTCAGCGCGTTACAAACAATTCGCAATTCGGTCGAAACCGTGCGGGATGCTGTTGGCGTGACATCGGAAGCATTGGGAGAGCAGAACCGTATTACCTCTGGTGTTTCCGAAAATATGCGTAACATGAACACGGCAGTTGGCCGTTTTTCGCGCAGTATTGAGGATATTCGTGAAACCGTTGAACGGGTCGCGCAATCGGTTGGGGAAACCCGCACGGCTGCGGAGGTCCTGGCGCGTTAAATTAGATTTTTGGGTTTTCTGCCGGTTGCAGCGTGATGGTCATCCTTGAGGGTTGGCTACCCCACAAGGGTCATCATAGTGACCCGGGAATCATGGTTGTTTTTCAGGGTCAAAAAATGTCCAGAAAGTGACGAATCTCGTGATTTGGAGTTTCGACTAACCATTTGTTATTACACAAAATATTTTTGCCTGATTTTTATCGTCTGGTCTTGGTGGCAGCCTGTGTGACGGGAATGAATACGTGAAATGTTGCGCCCTGTCCCTGCCTGCTTTCGACCCAGATGCGTCCGTGGCAATGTTCGATCACGTGTTTTGAAATGGCAAGACCAAGCCCGGAGCCCGACGGTCGGGGTTTGTCGCCGGGATATTTGCCGCCACGCGCAAATTTGTCAAAAATCAGCTCGGCCTCGTCAGGGGCAATACCGGTGCCATTATCGGATATTGAAACAAGGTAGCCATCCTTGTGTGTCGCCCCGCGCACAAAAACTTCCGGATTTTCCGGATTGGCAAATTTGGCGGCATTGGAAAGCAGATTAATGAAAACCTGTGTCAGGCGGTCCCGGTCAACAAACAGTGTTACGCTATCACCGCCAATATCGACCCGCAATTTGGCATTGCGGCTGTTAAGCAGGCCTTCCAGCGCATCAATGGTTTCGCGCAAGACGGCCTTGGGATTAATCTCGCTGGGGTGCCAGTCGGAATGGCCGGCTTCCAGGCGGGCCAGGTCCAGATGATCATCGATCAGGCGGGTCAGGCGTTCGCTTTCACGCACGATCACATTTAAAAACCGTTCGCTGCGCTCGGCTTCCAGGTCCGGCGTATCGACCAGAATTTCCGAAAATGACCGGATGGAGGTGAGCGGCGTGCGAAATTCGTGGCTAACCATTGTCAGGAATTCGTCCTTGAGTCGGTCGAGTTCCTTGAGCCGGTCATTGGCGGCGCGCAATTCGGCAGCGGCGCGTTCCAGCTCGCGCGATTTTTGTTCCAGCCGTTGGGAATGTTCAATGACATGCGAGGTTTCTTCAAGAATCTCGAGCACTTCATCGAGGCTGACCATTTCGCCCTTGGCAACGGATGATACCATCACCCGTGCGGATGCGGCACCAATGGAACCTGCCAGCAGCCGTTCGCTAAAGGCGATCATATCGGCATTGGCTTCGCCCTTGCCGCGCCAGGCGGTGTGGCGGGAGGTGCCATAATCGCGAAAGGCATGAAAGGCGCGTTCCCGGCCCAAAAACCGTTCGACCAGTTCATACAGGTCATCTATGGTGGCCGAAGACCGCCAGATCACGGTTTCCCCGCCCTTGCGCGAAAAGGCATCGACAAACAGGGTGGCCTGAATGCGTTCCAGTCCGCCCTGATTGGTAAACAGGCTAACGATAATAAAGCATCCGGCATTGAGCGCCATCGACCAGATCAGCGCGTGAGTCAGTGGCGAAAAATTATCCAGGCCAAACAGGGCCTCGGGCCGCAGCCAAGGGTGGCCAAAGGCGCCATCGGTGATCAGTTTCGGGTCAATCCAGCCGGAATCGGCAAAGGAAGGCAGCAAAAGCGTATAGGCCCAAATGGCAAAACCGGCGGCAAGCCCGGTCAGCGCGCCGGTTTTGGTGCCGCCCTTCCAAAAAAGTCCGCCAATCATGATGGGAATAAATTGTGCCGTGGCGGCAAAGGAAATCAGCCCGATTTCGGCCAGCGCATCGCCTGCCCCGGCGGACCGGTAATAGATATAGCCCATAAACACCACCAAAACGATGGAGGCGCGGCGGATAAACAATAACAGGCCGGTCAAATCGTCGCGTTCGGTCAGGCGCAACCATTTCAGGCGCAAAAGGGCTGGGATGACCAGGTCGTTACACACCATCGTCGAAAGGGCGATGGCAGCGACAATTACCATGCTGGTGCTGGCCGATAAGCCGCCAACATAGGCCACCAGTGCCAGAAAGGACTGCCCCTGGGAAAGCGGTACGGAGAGTACGAAAAAGTCCGGGTCGGCCCAGTCGGGCAGAAGACCCATTCCGGCAAGGGCAATGGGCAGGACAAACAGGTTCATGAGCAACAGATAGGCGGGAAACGCCCAGGACGCGGTGGCAAGATGGCGTTCATCGACATTTTCCACCACGATCACCTGAAACTGGCGCGGCAGGGTTAATATTGCCGCCATCGACAGCGCCATCAGGGTGAACCAGCGTGTCCCGCTTTCGGGTTGCAATTTAAGCAGGCTTGCCATTTGCGGGGTTTTGCTGGCCTGGCTAAACAGATCATCCGGGCCGGAAAACATGAAAAAGCAGACAAAAATGCCCACGGCCAGCAAGGCAAACAGTTTCACCAGGCTTTCAAAGGCTATGGCGGCAACCATGCCTTCGTGATGTTCATCGGCATCGATAAAGCGGGTGCCAAACAGAATGCCAAACAGCGCCAGACCCGTTGCCGCCCAAAAGCCGCTATCGGCAAAGATGTGGGATGTGGATACAAATGGTTCTGAAACAGAACTGCCCCAAACGGTTAACACGGTATAACTGGTGGCAACCGCCTTTAATTGCAGGGCGATATAGGGGGTGGTGCCAATCACGGCGATGAAGGTGACAAGAACGGAAAGCTGTGTGCTTTTGCCATAGCGCGATGAAATGAAATCGGCGATCGAGGTAATGCGGTGCGCCTTTGAAATGCGCAGCATTTTGCGCAGCAAAAACCACCATCCCAGAAAAATGACCGTCGGCCCCAGATAAATGGTCAGATATTCCAGCCCGTTGCGCGCAGCCGACCCAACCGCGCCATAAAAGGTCCAACTGGTACAATAAACGGCAATGGAAAGCGTATAGACCGTGGGGTTGCGCACCCAGGACCGCCCGGCGCGTGCGCGTTTGTCACCCCACCAGGCAATGGTATAAAGCAGGCCGACATAAATAAGCGATACGGCAATCACCATCTGGGAGGATAACACGGGTTATATATCCTCCGGCTGTTGGGCGCTTTGGCGCAATTTGCGGGTGATCCAGGCGCACAGGGCAATGAAAATCGCCCATCCGGCAAAAAAATAGACAAACAATACCGGTAGCCCGAACACAAACCCGTCCAGCGAAAACACGCCAACCAGTGGCGGTATCCAGGCCAGAAACGCGGTAAGGGCAAGAACCAGGGCACGTTCGGTCAGTTTTGCGGGTGGTCTCATGGCGGGGTGCCTTGTGACGGATGGCATGGCCTTAGGTGCTGGTGTTATCGCGTCCTAACAGAGCCTTTATGCGGGCCACAACATCACGGGTGGAAAAGGGTTTGGTGACAAAATCATCGACGCCGAGTTCCAGACCCTTGCGGCGGTCAATTTCGCGGGTCCGGGCTGTCAGCATCAGGATGGGAATGTGTTTTGTCTGCTCATTGGCACGTATTGTGCGGGCAACATCAAAGCCATCGCGTCCCGGCATCATGACGTCAAGCAGGATCATGTCAGGGATTTCCTGGCTGATCATGTCAATCGCACTTTGCCCGTTTGTGGCAATGCGCACGTCAAAGCCCTCCTTTTCCATCAGGAAGGCCAGGGATTCGACAATGGTTTCTTCATCCTCCGCAATCAGGACCGTTGGTTTGTCGGTCACGACGTTCTCCCCGATATTGGCTTTTTATGAGATGGGCCTTGTGGCGTTTATGCTTTTTATTTTGTTCGACTTTAAGGTGTGTCGGGCGGTTAAGCAATCGTGTTGATGTGAAAGCAGGGTATTTGGGCCGGTTTGGTCGGCCTTGGTCGTGTCTGCTCAGGTGGCCAGTTTGATCGGTTCTGACGGGGCGTGGGCCCGTTGCAGGCAGTCTGTTCGCGGGCATTGGCGACAATTGATGCCAACAGGAATGGCTGCCGATATATCATCCAGTGGCAGGCCGTCCGCATATACCACATCGCGGGCAAAGGCCGTGTCACAACCGATCATCACCGAATGCACCGATTGTGGCACGCGGTAGCCGCCTGTGCCGGTGCGGACCGCGCGCGCGATGAACAGATATTGGGTATGATCAGGCAATTGGATAAGTTGCGGGACGACGCGTTCTGGCGTCAGGTACGCCTCGTGAACCGCCCAGCGCGGGCAGGCCCCGCCATAACGCGGCAATTGCAGGCCCGATGCGGAAAACCGTTTGGAAATATTCCCGGCAATATCGGTGCGCAAAAAATGAAACGGGATGCCTTCCTGCCCCGGACGGCGCAGGGTGGTCAAACGATGGCAAATCTGTTCCCAGCTTCCGGCGAAACGCTGTTGCAGCATTTCAATATCATGGCGGAGTTCGCGGGCTTCGGCTGCGAAATTTTCATAGGGAAAAAGCAGGGAAGCCGCCAGATAGGAAAGCAAAGCCTGGCGGGCGCGGGTGCGGGCGGCATCTGTTGTCAGGCGGGATGAATTGAGGATGCCCTCAATTGCATCGGCCCCTTCAAGGTGGCACACCGCGCGTGCCGCGATAAACCGTGCCGATGTAATGGGCAGGGCACGGGAAAATTGCAGATGACGGTTTTTCCGGTTCCAGATATGGCCGCTGGCTGGCAGGTCTTCCGGGCGCAGGCGTTCAACAGTGGTCTTGTGGCGCGATTTCAGATGATTGATCAAGTCGGTTAAAAACAGCCCGCCAGAGCGGTCGATCCCGGCGCGTAATGTGTCGGCGCAATCTTCCAGTGTCGGGAAATGGTTGGCATTGTCATAAAGCAGGTCATCCACTTCCTCCGACGGGTTGGCAGCCGGGCGACCAGCGGCACCGCGCTCCAGAAAGCTGAAAATTTCGGTGGCCGATTCCGCGAGGCGTTCGGATTCCCGTACCAGCGTTGTGTTAAACCGGTCGCGCTGGGCCGGGGCCAGGTCGTCATAATGGTCAAAAATTTCGGCAACCGTGCGGATCGATGTGATGCGTGTCAGGATCGAATGGCTTGCTTCGGTCAGATAAGGGTCGTGGCTGAGACGTTCGGACAGCATATCGACATCGTCAAGGGCGCTGCGATAGGCGCGATAGAGCTTTAGCATCGCGTTGACCATTGCGGGCGCGGCAGAAATCGCGCCGGAAAATTCACCGCGATCAAGCGGGGCATCGCGAAAGACCGGGTCGGATGCCAGTTCGCCCAGATCGGAGAGCAGACGGCTTTCTTCCGATCCTGAAAGGGTCGAGGGATGAATTTGCAGGGCCTCGGCCAGGCGCAGCAGCAAGGCCCCGCCAATGGCCCGGCGGTTATGTTCAATCAGGTTAAGATAGGATGGCGAAATGCCTGCAGCGTCGGCAAGGGCGGTTTGCGTCATTGCCATATCCTTGCGACGGCCGCGAATGCGATGGCCGATGGGGGCCTGACGGGGCATGGCGCTTCCTTATTTTTGACAAAATTTACAAATTTTCATTTTCTTCATCCATATTTTTACAAAAAAAATGTTCTTAATCAACATGTTGTTGATTTATTTTCTTCCCCTCTTCATCCTCCTTGCAGGTCGCATAACAAAATAGCCACCAAAATTCCGGCCTTTGCATTTCACTGAAACGCATCCCAGCAATTGGGGAGGAACCCTATGTCCGAGAATAAAACCACCCGTCATGTCTCTCGCCGCACCGTTTTGAAGGGCTCGGCGCTGACGACGGGGGCGGCGATCATTGGTGCAAGTGCACCGATGCACTTTATTCGCAATGCCTATGCTGCTGATTCATTTCGCGGTGATCCCGGCAGCGGCAAAAGCGTTGTTTTGGGATTTAACGTGCCCCAGACCGGCCCTTATGCCGATGAGGGGGCCGATGAATTGCGTGCCTATCAACTGGCTGTCAAACACCTTAATGGTGAGGGTGACGGCGGTATGCTCAATACCATGAAGCCCAATAACCTTAAGGGAAATGGTATTTTGGGCAAAAAGGTCGAATTTGTTACCGGCGACACCCAGACCAAGTCGGATGCGGCCCGCGCCTCGGCCAAGCGCATGATTGAAAAAGACAATGTCATCATGGTCACGGGCGGGTCATCGTCGGGGGTGGCAATTGCCGTGCAGGGTTTGTGCCAGGAAATGGGCGTTATTTTCATGGCCGGGCTGACCCATTCCAACGACACCACCGGCAAGGACAAAAAACGTTATGGCTTCCGGCATTTCTTTAATGCCTATATGTCGGGCCAGGCACTGGCACCGGTGCTCAAGGATGAATATGGCACGGATCGCAAGGCTTACCATCTGACGGCGGATTACACCTGGGGCTGGACCCAGGAAGAATCGATCAAGGCGGCCACCGAAAAGATTGGCTGGCAGACCGTTAACACAGTGCGGACCCCGGTGGGGGCAGGTGACTTTTCACAATATATCACGCCTGTTCTTAATTCCGGTGCCGATGTGCTGATTTTAAACCACTATGGCAAGGATATGGTCAATTCCCTGACCCAGGCGGTTCAGTTTGGCCTGAAGGATAAAATGGTGAATGGCAAAAAGTTTGCCATTGTCGTTCCGCTTTATTCGCGCCTGATGGCACAGGGGGCGGGCGATGCCGCCAAGGGTATTTTGGGCACCACCAACTGGCACTGGTCGCTGACCGATGATGGCTCCCAGGCCTTTGTCAAATCCTTTGGTCAGGAATATGGCTTCCCGCCCTCCCAGGCGGCCCATACCTGCTATGTCCAGACCCTGCTTTATGCCAATGCCTGCGAAATGGCCGGGACCTTTGCGCCGTGGGAAGTGATCAAGCAGCTTGAAGGTTACGAGTTTGACGGCATGGGCAATGGTCCGACCCTTTATCGGGCGGCAGACCATCAGTGCTTCAAGGATGTGCTGGTTGTGCGCGGGAAGGAAAATCCGCAAAGCGCGTTTGACCTTCTTGAGGTCGTCAAGCATGTGCCGCGTTCCCAGGTGGAATATCCGGCCGATATGTTTGGCGGGGAACTGGGACCCTACAAGGTCTGATGTATCAAAAATGTGCCGGTGCCGGGAAAGTCCCGGCACCGTTTCTTTTCTTCGGGCCGGTTTGCGCGGTTCCGATCCCCAATTGACTTCAAATAGACGTTGTGGCGGATAGCTCATGGACGCGATTTTTCTGCAAATCCTGAACGGACTGGACAAGGGCGGGGCCTATGCCCTGATTGCGCTCGGTCTGACGCTGGTGTTTGGCACGCTTGGCGTGGTCAATTTTGCCCACGGTGCGATTTTCATGATCGGTGCCTTTTGCGCCGTCACGATGGAAAAAATTCTCACCCTGTCGGTCAAGGTCAAGGATACATCGGTCACTTTCTTTGATGCCTATAAGGAAACGCCCTATCTCGAACTCTGGTTTGGCAAAACCGGATCGGCCATCATTGACTGGGTCGTGCCAATTTCGATTGTTGTTTCCATTCCGGTGATGCTGGGCCTTGGCATTTTAATGGAACGCAGTTTGATCCGCTTTTTTTACAAGCGATCCCACGCCGAACAGATTTTGGTGACGTTCGGTTTGGCAATTGTCTTGCAGGAACTGGTCAAAAGTTTTTTTGGTGCCAACCCCATTCCGGTTAGTGCGCCTGATATTGTTGCCGGGTCGGCCGCGATTGGCAGTTGGATCGGCCTGGGCGATGCGGTGGTCTATCCGTGGTGGCGTCTGATTTATCTGCTGTTTTCCGTGGTGATTATTTCGGCTGTATTCTCGTTTTTGAATTTCACCACCTGGGGCATGGTGGTGCGCGCGGGCATGGCGGACCGGGCGACGGTGGAGTTGCTGGGCATCGATATTGAACGCCGCTTTACCATTGTTTTTGGTCTGGCAGCGGTGGTCGCGGGCCTTGCTGGCGTAATGTATACGCCCGTTCTGCCGCCCGATTATCATCAGGGTATGGATTTTCTGGTGCTGTCTTTCGTTGTTGTGGTTGTGGGTGGCATGGGGTCGCTGCGCGGCGCTGTCGCGGCGGGCTTCCTGCTGGGAATTTTGCAGTCTTTTTCCTCGATGACCGAGGTGAAATCGATCATTCCCGGCATTGACCAGATCATCATTTATCTGGTGGCCGTCATTATCCTGCTGACCCGTCCGCGTGGCCTGATGGGTCGCCGGGGCGTGATGGAGAGCTGACATGTCAAACACGCAAATTGCCACCCCGCGCCAGGACCTGATTTATATGGTCGTGCTTTCGGCGGTTGTTCTGACCATGCCGCTGTGGTTGCAGCCCTTTGGCGCGGCTTACCCCGACCTGATGCAGAAATTCATGATTTTTGGCATCTTTGCTGTCGGCTACAATATTCTGTTTGGTCTTACCGGCTATCTTTCCTTTGGTCATGCGGCATTTTTGGGGGTGGGGTCTTACACCGCTGTCTGGTCTTTCAAGCTTCTGTCGATGAATGTGCTACCGGCCATTATCTTTGCCGTTGTTCTATCCGGTTTGTTTGCGTGGTTGATCGGCTTTGTCTCGCTGCGTCGCTCGGGTATTTATTTCTCCATCCTGACCCTGGCCTTTGCCCAGATGTCCTATAATCTGGCTTATTCGGTGCTGACCCCCATTACAAACGGGGAAACCGGCCTGCAACTGGCCCAGGCGGACCCGCGCGTGCTGGATCGTATGGCCGGGATCGAGGCAACATCGGGCCTGCCCATGACCAATCTGTTCGGGTTGGAAGGCACGGGATATACCGGGTTTTATATTTGTGCGGTGATTTTGATTGTCTCGTTTTTCATCGCGTTACGGATTTTCCATTCGCCCTTTGGCATGAAACTGCGCGCGATCAAATCCAATCAGACGCGCATGTCCTATACCGGCTATAATACCCGGCCCTATTTGCTCACGGCCTTTATCATTTCGGGCATGTATGCCGGTCTTGCCGGGGCGCTTCTGGCGATGACGGACCCGCTGGCCGGGGCCGAACGCATGCAGTGGACCGCATCGGGCGAAGTTGTGCTGATGACAATCTTTGGCGGGGCGGGCACGCTGATCGGGCCGCTTTTGGGCGCCGGATTGATCAAGTATCTTGAAAACATCTTTTCGGCTTTCAACGATACGGTGTTGCACAATGCCTTTTCATTCCTGCCTGACTGGCTGAACAATATTTTAACCGCCATCATCAGCCCGTTTGTGGGCGAAGGCTGGCACCTGTTGCTGGGCATTGTTTTCATGCTGCTTGTGATCTTCCTGCCCGGCGGGTTGATGGAAGGCTATGGCAAAATCAGCCGCATGATCCGCGAGCGCCGGCAAAAACCCGCCAACGGAGCGTCTTCCGACAAACAGCATTCCACCGAGGAGGCGTGATCGATGGGCAATGTCATTCTCGATGTCACGGACGTCAACAAGCACTTTGGCGGGTTGCAGGCCTTAACCGATATTAATCTTCGGATCGAGGAAGGCACCGTTCATGCCATCATTGGTCCGAACGGGGCGGGAAAATCGACCTTTTTGAATGTGATTGTCGGCAGGCTAACCCCCAGCCGGGGGCGGGTGTTGCTGGGTGATCAGGTATTAACCGGCAAGCAGCCTCACGAGATCAACCAGCTTGGTGTGGCGCGGGTATTTCAAACGCCCGAGATTTTCCCGGATTTAAGCTTGCTGCAAAATGTCATGATTCCGGCCTTTGCCAAACGTGATGGGCAATTTGAATGCAGCATTTTCAAAAGTCTGTTTGGCGAACGCAAAATTCGCGAGGAGGCCGAACATATTTTGGAAGATGTCGGCCTGATTGCGGATCGCGATAAAATTGCCGGGTCGATGTCGCGCGGCGATAAACGCCGCCTGGAACTTGCCATGTGCCTGATCCAGAACCCGAAACTGTTTTTGCTTGATGAACCGACAGCGGGCATGTCGCGCCATGATACCAACCGCACGATCGAGCTTTTGCAACGCATCAAGCAGCGCGGCATGACCAAGATCATCATTGAACATGACATGCACGTTGTTTTCAGCCTGGCCGACCGCATCAGCGTTTTGGCGCAAGGGGCCATTATTGCCGAAGGCACGCCAGAAGAAGTGCGCAACAATCCCAAGGTCAAGGAAGCCTATCTCGGAGGAGAAACCCTATGAATGCACAGGTGCCAAAAACCAAGCCGGTTCCTGCCCGCGGTTCGTCTCCGGCGTTTTTTTCGGTCTGGGATCTGCACGCTTATTACGGCGAAAGCTATATCGTGCAGGGGGTGAGCTTTGACATTCGCGAGGGCGAAATTGTTGCCCTGTTGGGGCGCAACGGGGCGGGCAAAACATCCACCCTGCGCACCCTGGCCCGGATGGCTGACCCGGAATTAAAGCACGGCGAAATCTGGCTCGATCACCAGCCCCTGCACGACATGAAGGCCTGGCAGGCCGCACGCCTTGGCCTGCAACTGGTGCCCGAGGACCGCAGCATCATTCCCGGTTTGACGGTGGAACAAAACCTGGAGCTTGCACAGATTGCCCCACCACATGGCTGGAGCATCCAGCGTATTTACGAGCTGTTTCCCCGTCTTGGTGAACGCCGTTTGCAGGAGGCTGTGACGCTTTCGGGTGGGGAGCAGCAAATGCTGGCGATTGGCCGGGCATTGGCGCGGGATATTAAAATTCTGCTGCTGGACGAACCTTATGAAGGGTTAGCGCCGGTGATTGTGCAGGAAATTGAAAAAACGCTGGAAAGTGTCAAGGAACTGGGCATTACCACCATCATTGTCGAGCAAAACGCCATTGCCGCCCTGAAGCTGGCAGACCGTGCGATTATCATGGATAGCGGGCAGGTGGTGTTTGATGGCACCTCGCAGGAAGTGCTCGATGATCCTGAATTAAGGGATCAGTATCTGGCGATTTGATTGTTGCCAATATTTGAACCTCAAAAGGACCAGCATCGGCGGATGCTGGTCCTTTTCATTTGGGGGCGGGGCTGGCTGCGCGAAATCAGACGGGCCAGCAATCGCCTGTTTTACACGCGACATCAATTTGGTCGCGGGCAAGGCCAATATCATCAAGCAGTTCGGCAGGGGCATGTTTTAAAAAGGCGGTGTCGCGGGCAATTTTCCGTTTCTGGCGCCAGTGATGCCCCAAAAAAGGGAACCACGCCAGGATGCCCGTTATCAGTTCCAGCCCTGGGCGGGACTGGTGGCGGGCATGACGGGTTACATGATCAATATGGGTTGGCATATATCCTGACATGGCGGTGGCTCCCAGTTTGCTAATGAAGGATCGGAGCATTTCCGAACCTGATACAGACTAGAATTTTGGCCGTTCAAAAGGGTCGCAAAGTTGGGCAGATCTTGCGGTGTTTTCGCAAAATTTGTCGAAAAACGATTTCTTTTTGCAAGGAGCCTGGGCCATTGTCTGCAATGCGGATTGCATGCCGTATGACGATGATATTTGGGGAGAATTTGTTGTGGCGGCACTTGATCAGTTTGATCGCAAGATATTGGCGCTGTTGCAGGAAAATGCCCGCCTGACCGGCAGCGAACTTGCCGGGAAAGTGGGGTTGTCGGCGGCGGCCTGCTTGCGGCGCGTGCAGCGTTTGCGTGAAACCGGTGTGATTGAACGCGACATTGCTGTGGTGGACCCGCGGGTGTTTGGCAAACGCATGACCGTGATTGTCCTGCTGACATTAAACAGCGACCGGCCTGATCGCTATAATCTGTTGCGGGCGGAACTGGAAAAAACGCCCGAAATTGTACAATGCGATCATGTGACCGGAGCGCATGACATTGTTTTGCGGGTTCAGGTTGCCGATATGGAGGAATATGCCGCCTTCGTCGATCGTGTGTTGGTGCGCCCCTATATCAAACGCTATGAAAGCCTGGCGGTGCTGGGTCATATCAAGTGAGCCATCCCGGTTTTGCCGGTGACAAAGAAAAACCGGCGGAAAATGCCGCCGGTAAAGTTTGGGGATTTGGGGGAGAAGATGAAAAAGGCGATCAGCGAATGTCGCTGCTGGTGCCAAAGCGTTTTTTGCCGGTGATCATGGCACGCACCAGATTTTCGCGATGATGGTAACTGGCCATCACCACCCCGGCGACGTGGGCAATCACAAGCGCCAGCAGGGTATTTGCCAGAATTTCGTGGGTCTCCTGCACCCAGGCAACACCCCAGAAGGCATCGGTGGTTTGCATATAACCCGTGGTCGCCAGAAGCGCCATGCAGCCCAAAAGGGCCAAAATCATGGCACCCCCGGCAGGGTTATGCCCGAGATAGCGTTCCGCCTTGCCTGATGGAATATCGCGCAGATATTGCAGGGTTTTATCCGGACCATGCACAAACTGGCCAAAGCGGGCGTAATAGGGGCCGACAAATCCCCAGATCAATCGAAAGCCAATCAGGCCAGCGGCACAATAGCCGGCAATTTCATGCAGGTTTTTAATTTCGTCTGCGCTGAACCATGCCACCGCAAAAGATGTCACCAGGCTCCAGTGAAAAATGCGAACCAGCGGGTCCCAAACCTTTACGGTGGCTGCCATGATCAGTCCCCGTCTTTTTTGTTCACGGCTTCAAGCGATGCCGGGTCAAAAAAGGTTTCAACGCGGGCCCCTTTTTCATCCAGGGCATAAACTTCGTAACAGCCATCTTCGGTCTTGATGCGTTTGACCTTCCAGCCCTTGGCTTCCAGCATGGTTTGCAGGGCTTCGGGTTTTTGCCACTGATCCTTGGGGGCGTTGCAACTGATTTCTTCGGCCGAGGCCAGGGTGGGCAAAAAACCATAGGTGGAAAGGGCAACAACAGCAGCGAGAACTTTTAACATTGCGGGGTTCCTTGAAAACAGTGGAGTGTGAACAAGGGCAATGTGACGCGGTTATCTGACAGTTGGCTGAATTACCCGGTGTCTGACCTTCAGGCTGGTGTCAGCTTTATTTTGTGCCTGATATACGTTAAGCGCCATAAAAAAACGGCGGAACCTGCCCGCCGTTTTTCAAAATTCAAATGTTGTGTTTGCCGTGATCAGTTTGCGAAATCGAGGTCGCGGTCGCCATTGGCATCCTTGATGCGGGTCGGCAGACCCATATGGTTCAAAAGATGCAGGAACGGCTTTGCCGGCAGTTCTTCGATATTGGCCATTTTCTTCACATCCCATTCGCCCGATGCGATCAGCATGGCAGCGGCCACAGGCGGTACACCGGCGGTATAGGAAATGCCCTGGCTTCCGACTTCTTCATAGGCGTCCTTGTGGTCCGCCACGTTGTAAATCAGAACTTCGGTTTCCTTGCCATCCCTGGTGCCTTTGACAAGGTCGCCAATGCAGGTTTTGCCGGTATAGTCCGGTGCCAGCGAGCTTGGGTCCGGCAGGCAGGCCTTAACGACCTTCAGCGGCACAACTTCCTGGCCTTCGGCGGTCATGACCGGCTTTTCCGACAGCAGGCCGATATTGTTCAGCACGGTAAAGACATTGATGTAATGGTCGCCAAAGCCCATCCAGAAACGGACATTGGGCACATCAAGGTTTTGCGACAGGGAATGAACTTCGTCATGGCCGGTCATGAAGGTCTGGCTTTCGCCCACCACCGGCATGTCCCAGATTTTCTTGACCTCGAACATCTTGTTCGCCTGCCACTGGCTGTTCTGCCAGGAATAAACCGTACCGGTAAATTCGCGGAAATTGATTTCCGGGTCAAAATTGGTGGCGAAATATTTGCCGTGGCTTCCGGCATTGATGTCGATGATGTCGATGGACTCGATTTTGTCGAAATAGTCTTCAACAGCCAGTTTGGCATAGGCATTGACCACACCCGGGTCAAAACCGGCACCCAGAATGGCCGTTACGCCTGCTTTTTCGCATTCTTCGCGGCGTTTCCATTCATAGTTGGCATACCAAGGCGGCGTTTCGCAGATCTTGTCCTGTTCTTCGTGAATGGCAGTGTCAAGATAGGCCGCGCCAGTGGCGATACAGGCCGACATGACCGGCATGTTGATAAAGGCAGAACCGACATTGATGACGATCTGGCTGCCCGTCTCGCGGATCAGCTCTGCCGTTGCATCAACATTGGTGGCATCCAGCGCATGGCCTTTAAGAACACCATCCGCATTTTTAAGGTTCTTTTTGGCGTGGACGGAGTCAATGATCGCCTGGCATTTCGCAACGGTACGCGAAGCAATATGGATATCACCAAGGACGTCGTTGTTCTGTGCGCATTTGTGGGCCACGACCTGGGCCACGCCTCCGGCACCGATGATGAGAACGTTTTTTTTCATTTCAGGCCAAAAACTCCCTTTGCAAAACAGGTTAAATCTGTGGGTTCAGCCCTTAAGACAGGCTGGAAACGTAGTCATTGAAGTCGAATTCCCGAACAAGGCGTTCGGTCCCGTCAAGTTCGCGAATGGCGATCGAGGGCATGCCAACCCCGTTAAACCAGTTCTTCTTGACCATCGTGTAACCGGCCGCATCCTGGATCGAGATGCGGTCGCCGATTTCGATTTTGTTTTCAAAGCGAAATTCACCAAATACATCACCCGCAAGGCAGGATTTGCCGCAGATCATGTATTCATGCTCGCCCGTATTGGGGCTTACTTTGGCATTTTCACGGTAAATCAGCAAATCGAGCATATGGGCCTCGATCGAGCTGTCGACGATGGCAAGGTTTTTGCCATTAAACAGCGTATCAAGCACACTGACCTCAAGGGTCGTGCTTTGCGTGATCGAGGCTTCGCCTGGTTCGAGATAAACCTGCACGCCGAATTTTTCGGAAAATGCCTTCAGGCGGGCGCAGAATTTATCCAGCGGGTAGTTTTCACCAGTGAAATGGATGCCGCCGCCCAGGCTGACCCATTCCACCCGCGACAGCAGGCTGCCAAATTTGGTTTCAATATCGCCCAGCATCTGGTCAAACAGGCCAAAATCGGCATTTTCACAATTATTGTGAATCATGAAGCCGGAAATTTTGTCCATCACCGCCTCGACCTTGGCGACATCCCATTCACCCAGGCGCGAAAACGGGCGTGCCGGGTCGGCCAGGTCAAAGCTGGACGAGCTGACCATCGGGTTCAGGCGCAGGCCACGAACGATCCCTGATGCCTGATCGGCAAAACGGTTCAACTGGCTGATGGAATTGAAAATGATTTTATCGGCATTGTCGATGACTTCGGCAATTTCCCCGTCGCTATAGGCCACACTATAGGCGTGGGTTTCCTTGCCAAATTTTTCACGGCCCAGTCTGACTTCGTAAAGCGAGGACGATGTGGTGCCATCCATGTAATCGGCCATGAAATCAAAGACCGACCAGGTGGCAAAACATTTAAGGGCGAGCAACGCCTTCGCGCCGGAATGTTCGCGCACATAGGCGATCTTTTCCATGTTGCGCAGAAGTTTGGTCTTATCAATCAGGTAATAGGGCGTATGCAGCATCGTCTTCTAGTTCCTCGACCCAAGGCCCTGATGACAGGGACCGAAATACAATGCGGAAAACGTTTGTCTTGTGCAAAACGTTTCCAGTTTGCTTTGGCGTTCAAGCCCGATGCGCGCCAAGGCATTTACGTTCGTCGCAGGCGGGCATGACCGCCGCAATCAACTGTGTCGCGACCCAATAGCAGCGGGGGGCGTGGGGGTCAACACTATCGCCGTGTTCCCCGGCTTTGAGGAAATGGCGCAAAAGCATGCAACTCTCCGGATGCTGCCGGGGCGTTGATTATAATTGATTGAATTTATGTTGTAATTTTCCAATCGCAACCGCGAGATTTCGGTTTGATGAAACTTGTTTTTGAAAACATCCGCCTGGAGGGCAAATTGTTTTAACCGGGATTCTGGCTCGGGTGCCGATATGCAAAAGTGTTTCTGGCTAAAGGCTTTTTCGTGCTCTCTTTGCGTTTTGGCCACTTGATTGGCACAATTATATGCCTAAATCCTGTAGTGATTAAAAATACCAAGCGACAATAAAGGAGGCGCCCATGCCCGCACCTGTCAGCGTCGATCACTTGGCCTTTCCCGCGCGCGACCTTGCCGCCACGGACGACTTTTATTCCCGGGTTTTGAAAGCAAAACTGGTTCATGCCGAAAGTGGTTACAGTCCATCCTGGAAAAGCGATTATCTGTTGATCACGTTTGCCTTGCCAGACGGGACGCGCCTGTCCTTTTTTGACTGGCCTGCCGATACCGGCCCCTATCCCGATGACAGGGATATGCCCAATGATGTGTTTCATATCGGTTTGCGCTGTAATTCGCCGCAGGATGTGATTGCCTGGCAAAACCATTTGTTTCAGCATCGCATTGTCTATCACAGCGAGGATGACGGCAAAACGCGGCGTCTTTTCATCCGTGATCCAAATGGGATCCGGTTTGAAATTTTTGCATCTGACCGGGCCAAATCCTCTGATGACCAGGAACGGGCGGCCCGTGCTGTTTATGATGAATGGCAGGGAAAACCCTGAATTCCTGACCTAACACAGGGGCAGAGGTGCCGTACTGGCCCGTAAAACCAGTTCAAGTTCAAATACCGGCTGGGGGGGCATTGGTGCCTCTGCATCGCGGATTTTATGAATCAGGGCACGTGCGGCCGCCTCGCCGATTCGGCGGCGTGGCTGGTGAATGGTGGTCAGGGCCGGGATGCTGTGGGCGGCAAATTCCACGTCGTCAAAACCGATAATGGATAAATCATCCGGGACCTTGACGGCGTTTTGATGCAGTTCTGAAATCAGGCCGAAAGCCATTTCGTCGCTGGCGCAAAACAGCGCCGTCGGTCGGTTGTCTTTGGGCAGTGCCAACCAGTGTCGTGCCGCCTTCACCCCGCTTTCAATGGTGAAATCTCCGGTTATTTTCCAGTCCCGGGGGCAGGGCAGGTTATGTTTTTTCAGCGATTGCTCAAAACCCGCCAGTCGGTGCTGTGACAGAATGTTGTTTGTCGGGCCGGTGACATGGCCGATTTTACGATGGCCCAAACCCACCAGATGATCTGTTGCCATTACGGCACCGGCGAGGTTGTCAATGTGGAATGTTGTAACCGCACAATCGGAAATCCATTCGCAGGCAAAGACAAGTTGCGGTTTTTGCCGTGTTGCCCGTTTGAAATAGGATCTCGGAATATTCCCGTCCAGAATAATCGCGCCATCGATGCGGTTGGTATTGAAAAGGTTGCCAAAGGTGGCTTCGTCAATTGGCGGGAATTGGGAATCGGCAATCAGAATGTTAAAACCATACCCGGACGCAACCGCCTCAATGCCTTTCAGGACCCTTGAAAAGAAGCTGTTTGCCAGATTCGGTAGCAAAACCAGGATGGCGCCGGTGCCCCCCTTGCGCAGGTTTCTTGCACTGTGATTAATGGTATATCCGGTTTTTTCAATGGCTTGAAGAACCACTTCGCGGGTTGCCTCCGATACCCGGTCGGGAAAGGAAAGAACCCGGCTGACGGTTGCTGTCGAGACATTTGCCATTTTGGCAACATCTTGAATTCGTGGAATATTTCCTCTTTTTTCACTCATTTTTGTCCCCCCTAATGCCTCATGGCGGCAGCCTTGAGTTGAAAAAACCTTGACAGGTCACTGTAATCAGGTCATCGATAATGTAATCGATTACATAAACAGCTTAACGCATAATATCAATAATGTAATCGATTACATCGATCAGGGAAATTGTTCTGTGCTGGCACATCGGCAATTTCGTCATCGGGAGGAAAAAATGAAAACGTCAAGAATTGCACTTTTGGCCTCGGCATTGATGTGTTCGAGCGCATTTACAGCCCAGGCCGCAGATTTGGAAGTTATTCACTGGTGGACATCCGGTGGCGAGCAGGCAGCAGTTTCCATACTGGCAAAAGAATTTGATGCCAACGGCCAGGATCACTGGCGCGATTCTGCCATTGCCGGGGGTGAACAGGCCCGCGCTGTGGTGATGCAGCGCATTTTGGGCGGGGATGCCCCGCAGGCCGCACAATTTAACAACTCCCGCCAGTTTGAAGAACTGGCCGAGGCCGGGATGTTGCTGGACCTGTCTGACCTCGCAGAAAAGGAACACTGGCGCGATGTTATTCGCCCGAAAAGCATTTTGGAGCCGTGTGAAGTAGACGGCAAAATTTACTGTGTTCCGGTCAATATCCATTCCGATCAATGGTTATGGACCAACAAGGCCATTTACAAGGAAGTTGGTCTGCCAGAGCCGAAAAACTGGCAGGATGTGATAGATCAGGCCGATAAAATTCGCGATGCGGGCTATATATCCCGCTGGCCGTGGGTGGCCAGGGCTGGCAGGAAGACCTGACCTTTGACGACGTGTTTATGGGCGTGGGTGGCAAGGACCTGTGGAACAGGGTTTATGTTGATCGCGATGAAGACGCCGCCAAGAGCGAAGAAATGGCAAAGGTGTTTGAGACCTTTGGTAAATTGCGTGATCTGACGGACGAGGGATCGGCCGGTCGTAACTGGAATGATACCACCAGCCTTGTTGTACGTGGCAAGGCAGCAGCACAGGCGATGGGCGACTGGGCACGGGGCGAATTTGTTCTGGCCGGGAAAAAGGCCGGGGAAGACTATGGCTGTGTTCCCGGTCCGTCTGAAAATCCGGTTTTGACCACCGGTGGGGATGTTTTCATTTTCCCCAAACAGGATAACCCGGAAGTCGAGGCGGCACAGCTTCGTCTGGCCTCCATGCTGCTTGATCCTGATGTGCAGGTAAAATTCAACACCGCCAAGGGTTCCACACCTGTGCGTGGCGATGTCAATATGGCTTCGGCTGATGCCTGCATGCAAAAGGGTCTGGCCCTGCTGGAAAACGACGACAATATTGCGCTTCCAAAAAACGCGATCCTGTCTTCGGACACGGATGGGCGGATACAGGATCTTGTCAGTCAGTTTTGGACCACGCCTTCCATGACAATTGAAGATGTCCAGAACCAGTTTGCCGAAATTCTGCAGGATGGTTCCTGACTGTATCTGGTCGCGGTTTGGCCGCTTGAAGGCTGCCAAACCGTCCTTTTCATCTGACATTGTTGCCTTGGAACTGAGGATTTGCCATGAAACGCAAAACCCGGATGTGGTCCAATTTGTCTGCCAAGATTGCCAGCATTCCGATGCTGATCACGGCGGTGGGCGTTTTCATTCTCTGTGTTGCCTATTCGATCGCCCTGTCCTTTACCCCGTCCCGCTATTTCCCGAAATTCGATTTTATCGGGTTTGATCAGTATATCCGCCTCTGGACGACGGATCGCTGGACGATTTCGGTCTATAATCTTCTGATATTCGGTGTGCTTTTTATCGGTTTCTGTCTGGTGATCGGTTTCATTCTGGCCGTCCTGATTGATCGTAACATTCGGATGGAAGGCGTTTTTCGCACAATTTTCCTTTATCCCTATGCCTTGTCCTTTGTCGTCACCGGTTTGATCTGGCAATGGATGATGGATCCTGCACTGGGCATTCAGAATGTGGTGCGCAATCTGGGCTGGGAAAGTTTCAATTTTGCCCCGCTGACCAGTACGGAATACGCCATTTATGGCGTTGTTATTGCCGCCGTCTGGCAGGGGACGGGGCTGATCATGTGCCTGATGCTGGCCGGGTTGCGTGGTATTGACCGCGAGATTTGGAAGGCCGCACGGGTGGATGGCATCCCGCTTTGGCGGACATATGTTTTTATCATCATTCCCATGATCCGTCCGGTCATTGTCACGGCGGTTGTGCTCAAAGCGATCAGTGTGGTGCGGGTCTATGACCTGGTGGTGGCGCAAACCGGCGGTGGGCCTGGGATTGCAACCGAAGTTCCGGCCAAATTCGTCATCGATCATTTTACCGAGCGCGGCAATGTCGCCATCGCAATGGCGGCGGCAACCATGATGCTGTTGCCCGTGCTGCTGCTGGTTGGACCGTGGGTTTATAACGAATATGTACGCCGCGCGCGTGCCTAGGAGGAAACATGACACAGACACAAAATGCTGTGGCACGCGGCAGAAAACCCAAAAAAATGTCACCCGCCCGTTACGGCCTGTATGGCTTGCTGGTGATTTCGGCCACGTTCTTTTTAACCCCGCTTTACGTCATGATCGTCACCTCGCTTAAAACGCTGGATGAAGTGCGGCTGGGAAAACTGTTTGCCCTGCCGGAAACGGTGACATTTGATGCCTGGATCAAAGCCTGGAGCTCCGCCTGCACCGGTGTCACCTGCGAGGGGATTAGTCCTGGCTTCGTTAATTCCGTCCAGATCACGGTGGTTAGCGTCATCATCTCGGTCATGCTCGGCGCGGTGAATGGTTATGCCCTGTCATTCTGGCGCTATCGCGGCGCGAATGTGCTCTTTGGCATTTTGGTGATGGGGGCCTTTGTGCCGTTTCAGGCGGTGATTTACCCGTTGATCGTGTTTCAGCGCGAAATCGGTATTTTCGGTTCGCTCGCCGGGATCGTGATGGTTCACTGCATTTTCGGCATGCCCATTATCACGCTGATTTTCCGTAATTATTTTGCCTCGCTTCCGGAAGAACTGTTTAAGGCGGCGCGCATTGACGGGGCCGGTTTCTGGCAGATTTTTGTCCGCATCATGATGCCGATGTCTGTTCCCATCACTGCCGTTGCCGTGATTTTGCAAACCACGGGCATTTGGAACGATTACCTGCTGGGTCTGGTGTTTGGCGGGCGCGATAACCAGCCCATGACCGTGCAGCTTAATAACATCGTGACGACGTCGTATGGGGTGCGTGAATACAACGTCAACATGGCAGCGACCATCCTGACAGCCGCCGTGCCACTGGCGATTTATTTTCTCTCCGGCCGGTTCTTTGTCAAAGGCATCGCCGCAGGCGCAGTAAAGGGATAATGGCAATGACGCATGGTGTTTCAATACGTGATCTTTCGCTGAGTTTTGGCAGCCTTTCAGTGATCGATACCCTGAATATCGATATTCAGGAGGGCGAATTTCTGGTGCTGCTGGGGCCGTCGGGTTGTGGCAAATCAACCTTGCTCAATGTCATTGCCGGGTTGCTGGAGGCATCGGACGGCGAGGTCTGGATTTCCGGACGCAATGTGACGTGGGAGGAACCCAAGGACCGGGGTATTGGCATGGTTTTTCAGTCCTATGCCCTGTATCCGCAAATGACGGTGGAAAAGAACCTGTCATTTGGTCTTCAGGTTTCGGGCATGGCAAAGGCTGAAATTGCCAAACGGGTGGCCCGTGCGGCCGAAGTTTTACAGATTGAACCGCTGCTAAAACGTCGCCCGGCCGAACTTTCCGGCGGGCAGCGCCAGCGCGTAGCCATTGGCCGGGCCCTGGTGCGCGATGTTGATGTGTTTTTGTTTGATGAACCGCTGTCCAACCTGGATGCCAAACTGCGTGCGGAACTGCGTGTCGAAATCAAACGGCTGCATCAGAAACTTTCCAACACAATGATTTACGTCACCCATGACCAGATCGAGGCCATGACCCTGGCGGATCGTATTGCCATTATGAAGGGCGGGGTGTTGCAGCAGCTTGATACGCCACAAACCATTTACAGTCGTCCGGCAAACCGGTTTGTGGCCGGTTTTATCGGCTCGCCTGGCATGAATTTCCTGAATGTCGAGCTTGTTGAGGGTGAACATCCGGTCTTTATGATTGGCTCCACGTTTATTCCGGCAACCGGATATTCTTTTGATAGCAAAGGGTTTAAGGCCGGGCCTGTTACCTTTGGTGTGCGGCCCGAACATGTGGCAACCGGCGAGGCGGCAGAAAAACTTCCCTTCAGTATCGATGTCCCGATTGAAGTGATTGAACCGATGGGGGCCGATACGCTGGTCTGGTCCCGGTTCGAGGGACAGGAATTTACCTTTCGGATTGATTCCGAACATGACTTTCGGGTCGGCGACCAGGTTCGTATCGGTTTTGATCCCGCGCGGGCGTCGGTTTTCGATCCAAACGGCGACCGTTTGTAAGTTTTCATAAAAAGATATCGTAATCAGAGGAGACGAAGCGATGACTGTATCGTTCCAGCTTTTTAGTGCCCGTAACTTCCAGCCCTGGGAAGATGTTTTAAAACAGTTGGCCGGGCTTGGTTATCAGAATGTTGAAGGTTTTGGCGGTGTTTACGAAGACCCCAAGGCTTTTCGTGCCCTGATGGACCAAAACGGGCTGTCCATGCCCAGCGGCCATTTTTCCATCGATATGCTGGAAAACGATTTTGCCAAGGCGGCCGATATTGCGACCACATTGGGTGTGAAAACCATTATCTGCCCGTTTTTGATGCCCGATGCCCGCCCGGCGGATAAGGCCGGTTGGGTGGACTTTGCCCATCGTCTTGCGGCTGTGGGGCAAAAATGTGCTGACGCGGGATTCAAATTTGCCTGGCACAACCATGATTTTGAATTCAGAGCACTTTCGGACGGCACCATCCCGCAGGAAATTATCC
Organism: Thalassospira profundimaris; assembly: GCF_003326755.1. GTDB lineage: Bacteria > Pseudomonadota > Alphaproteobacteria > Rhodospirillales > Thalassospiraceae > Thalassospira > Thalassospira profundimaris_B. Next base: position 87,178 of record NZ_JPWH01000004.1, read on the forward strand.
TCGAACATGCGCCAGATATTGGCTGGGAAATGGATGTGGCCTGGGTCGTGCGCGGCGAGGCAGACCCGTTTGCCTGGATCGAACGTTTTGGTCCGCGCATTTGGATCGCGCATCTTAAGGATCTTGCCCCCAAGGGCGAATGTGCCGATGAAGACGGCTGGGCCGATTTTGGCGAAGGGGTGATGAAGTGGGGCGAGTTGCTTGCCGCCCTAAAGGCCCAGGGCCAGACCAGACTGTTTGTTATGGAGCATGACAAACCCGCCGATATGGCGCGGTTTGCCCGTCGTTCACTTCAGAATTTCAACCAGCTTTGAGGAGGGCGCGCAATGACCAGAACCCTGGGTGTTGGTATTGTGGGCTGTGGCAATATTTCGCAGTCCTATTTAACGCAGGCACCGCGTTTTCGCGGGATCGAAATTCGCGCCTGTGCCGATTTGAACGAGGATGCCGCCCGTGCGCGTGCCGATGAATTTGGGGTGCGTGCCGAAACCGTCGATGGTCTTCTGGCAAGCGACGATATTGACATCATCCTGAACCTGACCATCCCCTCTGCGCATTACGCGGTATCGCGCCAGGCACTGGAAGCGGGAAAACATGTTTATTCCGAAAAGCCCTTTGTGCTGGATGTTGCACAGGGGCAGGAACTGGCAAGGTTTGCCGAGTCCAAAGGGCTGCGGGTTGGTTCCGCCCCCGATACCTATTTGGGGGGCTCCCACCAGTTTGCCCGCCATTTGATTGATCAGGGTGTGGTTGGCAATATCGTGGGGGGCACTTGCCATGTCATGAGCCACGGTATGGAACACTGGCACCCCAACCCGGACTTTTTCTTTAAACCGGGGGGCGGGCCGATCCTGGATATGGGGCCATATTACGTGACCAACCTGGTGCAATTGATCGGCCCGGTCAAACGGGTGGCGGCAATTTCGTCCACCCCCGCGCCCGAACGCACCATTACCAGCCAACCTCGCAATGGCGAGAAAATTACCGTGGAAACACCCACCACCATTCAGGCGGTGCTGGAATTTGCCAATGGCGCGGTTGTGACGCTGGGGGCAAGCTGGGATGTCTGGAAAAACGGTCATGCCCCGATGGAGCTTTATGGCGCGAACGGCACGTTGCTGGTGCCTGATCCCAACTTCTTTTCCGGCGATGTATCGCACAGCGAAAGGAATGGCGATTTCGTAACCGGTCCGACGGGGTGGGATCATCCGTTTGGCATTGCCAATCGCGACCTGCCCGATGGTCGCAAGGTTGCCGATTATCGCACGGCGGGACTTGCGGATATGGCAATGGCGATTGTCGAGGGGCGGGTCGCGCGATGCGGGCTGGATGTTGCCCTGCATGTGATTGATGTTCTGACATCGATTTTGCGTTCGGGCGAAACCGGCCAGTTCGTCACACTGGAAACCACCTGTGACCGGCCCGAAGCCCTGGGGCCGGATGCCGCCCGTGCCCTGTTACACGATGCCGGTTAAATCGCGCGCCGTTAGAAAAACACACCAAAAATAAAGGAGGTCCCATGTCGCGAACATTAAAAGGACCGGCATTGTTTCTTGCCCAGTTTGCAGGGGATGACGCGCCATTCAATACCCTCGATAACATCGCCCGCTGGGCGGCTGGGCTGGGTTACAAGGGGGTGCAAATTCCCAGTTGGGACAGCCGGTTGATTGATCTGGAACGTGCGGCGACCAGTAAGGATTACTGCGATGAAATTCACGGTATCCTTGCCCGGCATGGTTTAACCCTGACAGAGCTTGCTACCCATCTTCACGGCCAATTGGTGGCGGTGCATCCGGCCTATGATGAATTGTTTGACGGTTTTGCCCATCCCTCGGTGCATAAAAACCCCAAGGCACGGCAGGAATGGGCGGTTCAGCAGATCGAACATGCCATTGCGGCATCGGCCAATCTGGGCCTGGGAAATATGGGGTCTTTTACCGGGTCGCTGGCCTGGCCTTATATTTACCCCTGGCCGCAACGCCCGGCAGGGTTGGTCGAGGCCGCCTTTGACGAACTTGCCAAACGCTGGCGGCCCTTGCTGGACAAGGCTGACGCGGCGGGGGTGAATATCTGTTATGAAATCCATCCCGGCGAGGATGTGTTTGATGGTGCCACCTTCGAGATGTTTCTGGATCGGTTGAAGGGGCATTCACGGTGTAATATCCTGTATGATCCCAGTCATTTTCAGCTTCAGATGCTCGATTATCTGGATTTCATCGACATTTACGCCGACCGTATCAGGATGTTCCACGTCAAGGATGCCGAATTTAATCCCAGCGGCAAACAGGGGGTTTATTCCGGCTATCAGGGCTGGGTCGGACGGGCGGGTCGGTTCCGCTCGCTCGGCGACGGGCAGATTGATTTCGGGGCGATTTTTTCCAAACTGACGGCACTGGGCTTTGATGGCTGGGCCGTGCTGGAATGGGAATGCGCCTTGAAACATCCGGAAGACGGGGCGCGTGAGGGGGCGGCCTTCATTCGCGATCATATCATTCGGGTGACGGAACATGCCTTTGACGATTTCGCCGGAAGCGGGGTGGATGATGCCACCAACCGGAAGATATTGGGCCTGTCCTGAGTGATCGGCTGATGACTGGCCTGGTCTGAAGCAGGCCAGGCCATTCCCAAGGCCACATAGACGCATAATAACAGACGACAAGGAGATTTCGATGGTTGGACCTGCAAACGACCCCGCAAGCCCGCCCCGCCGTTTGCGGCTTGGCATGGTGGGCGGGGGCCAGGGGGCCTTTATCGGCGCGGTACATCGTTTGGCCGCCCGGATGGATAACCGCTATGATTTGGTCGCTGGCGCTTTGTCATCCCGGTCGGATGTGGCGCGGGCATCGGCGGCGGAGTGTTTTATCGCCCCGGACCGCGCCTATGACGATTTTCGGGAAATGGCACAGCGTGAAGCCGAACGCGAAGATGGCATTGAGGTGTGTGCTATCGTCACCCCCAATAACCTGCATTTTCCGGCAGCAATGGCGATGCTGGATGCCGGGATTCATGTGATTTGCGACAAGCCGCTATGCATGAGCGTTGAGGAAGGCGAACAACTTGCCGCCAAAATCGAGGAAACCGGACTGCTTTTTGCCCTGACCCATAATTACACCGCCTATCCAATGGTGCGCGAAGCCCGCGACATGGTGCGCAGTGGCAAGCTGGGCAATATCCGGCTGGTGCAGGTGGAATATCCGCAAGGCTGGCTGGCAACGCCGGTCGATAACAAACAGGCAAGCTGGCGGGCGGACCCGGCCAAGGCCGGGCCGGGCGGAGCATTGGGCGATATTGGCACCCATGCCCATAACCTGGCGGATTTTGTCACCGGCTTGGAAATTTCCGAACTGTGTGCGGATCTTTCCAGCATGGTCGAAGGGCGTGCACTGGATGACAATGTTCAGATATTGCTGCGTTATAAAAACGGCGCGCGCGGCATGTTATGGGCCAGCCAGGTGGCCATTGGCCATGAAAACGGTTTGAAACTGCGTGTGTATGGCGACAAGGGCGCGATTGAATGGGCCCAGGAACATCCCAATCACATGTATTTCCGCCAACTCGATGAACAGCCCCGCCTGATGACACGCGGCGGGCCGGGAAACAGTGCCGCAGGCGGACGGGTACGTGTGCCTTCCGGCCATGCTGAAGGCTATCTGGAAGGCTTTGCCACCCTTTATACCGACTTTGCCGACCAGCTTTGTGCCCGGATTGATGGTCATATCCCCAATGCCGAGGCCGCCCTGGTGCCCGGTATTGCCGAAGGGCTGAACGGGATGCGCTTTATCGAGGCGGTGATTGCCTCCTCGCAGCGCGGTGCAAGCTGGACCAGTATGTAAGTCCTTTATAACGACATTCATGGCTGAATCAATGGCAATCGGGGCGGTACAGTGCGTAAGCGGGTACCGCCCTTTTTTCGTCAGGTTGGTGTTAAAGGCCGGGTGCCGGGGCCGGGTATTCAATGTAACGCATTATTCTGTTGGTCATGTTTGATCATTTTTGTGCTAAAAATTACATATCGATGTTATGAGGGGCATATTGTGAATGATGGACCATTATCCGTTTGCAGAGGTGGCCTTTGCTGGAAAGCTTGACGCATGAAAAGCGCCCTTTTGATTATTGATGTGCAAAAAGCCGTGCTGGCAGACGATGATTTGTTGCCGGATCGTCGCAAAATTGTGGACGCCGCGTTTGATAGAACGGTGGAACGGTTGCGCCAGCTTCAAATAAAGGCGCGAGTGGCAGATGTGCCGGTAATTTTGGTGCAGCACGATGGCGGCACGGGCGACTTGCTGGAACGTGGCAGCGATGGCTGGCAAATCCGTGACGAGATTGCACCGTTAGCTGGCGACATTGTTGTTGAAAAACGCAGTGCGGATTCCTTTTACAACACCTGCCTGTCGGCAGTTTTGGCGGAACATGGCATTACCCATTTGGTGGCGGGGGGCTGCATGTCGCAATATTGTGTCGATACCACGCTGCGCCGGGCAGTGTCGCTGGGCTATGACGTCACCTTGATTGGCGATGGTCACACCACGTCTGACACGGCAAGCCTGCCCTATGATGATATTGTGCGTCATCACAACGAAACACTGAACAATTTCCGGGCTGGGACCAGATTTATCCGGCTGGAAAATGCCGCCGATATTTCGTTTGCCAAATGTGACTAACTCTTTGGGCCGGGCCCAAACACACCTCGAAGCCGTGACTGCCTGGGGCGTGTTTGGGGTGCTTTGATCTCGGCAGGTTTAGGCGCGTTTGTTACTGTTGCCAATTTCGGCAGGTTGTTGGTCATCGGCCAGGTTTTCATAGCCAAACCGGGCGGCGGCGATGCCGGTCAGTTCGCGAATGGTGGTGATTTCCGCATCGCTGAATTTGGGTTTGTAATAGCCGGGGGCATGGATGGTCGGTGCGACGTCATCAATGATGCTCCCGGCATTTTCCATGTCAACATGGGCAAAAAGCCGTTCAAGCTGTTGGCGTGGCGCGGCAACAAAATCCTCGTAACGGACGACCAGGGTCGCCTCGCGCAATTTCGGATTGATCGACAGACGGTCAGCCAGGAAATGGTGCAGATTGGCCCAATATTGGGCCCAGCCTTCAACCTCGCGGCCTTCTTCCCACAGGGCGGCGATTTGCCGGGTGGTGTGGGTATCGCCAACATTGATCGGGCGGCGGTCCAGGCCAAATTCGTAATGGCCGACGCGCTGCATATGCGCCAGCGCGCGCGGATTACCCTCTTCACCTTTGCAAAACAGGCTGTGTTGCTTGGCAAGGGAGGCAATATGCCAAAGCGGGTCACGCACCGGTAGCACAAAGCGCGCATCGGGAAATATCGAGAGCAGATATTCCATGCGCGTGATCAGGTAATTGGCCTTTGAGACATAACGCGAGCCACCCCTAATCGCGATCATTTTACGGATATGGTCACGATAGAAATTTTCAAAGGCCTCGTTGCTGACCTCACTACCCAGCACGTTGCTGTGATTGATATCATGCAAATGGTCAAAAAACGCCATCCAGATCACTTCCTCGAAGGCTTCGGGGCTTTCGGGCGTGATATTGATGCCATCGGCATGGGTGCGTTCCACGGCCACCTGCTGGCGCGGTTTGGGGGCCAGGTCAACGAATTTGTTCCACAGATAGGGCGTAAAAACCGGCGGATAATCGCGGTAGCGATGGGTGGCTGCTGCCGGGTGCTTCGCCAGTGTTTCAAGCAGGATAGTACTGCCGGAGCGCGCCAGCCCGGCAACAAAAACCGGCTTTTCGATGGTGACATCGGCAATGGCGTCACCGGCCATTTTGGTGTCGAAATTGCCAAAACTGATCCAGCGTTGCGGATGATCGGCAATTTGCCCGCTAATCCAGTGATCCCACCCCGAAACATGAAAAGCGGCACCCTTGGACGGCTTCTGGTCGCTGGTTTGTGTCATGTTGTTCATTCGATGCGGAATCCTTTTTTAATCGCCACGGAAACCACAATCAGCATGACAAAGAATGTCAGCTCCCATCCACGCGCCCAGGACGGGCCGATAGGGATGATTTCCTGTGCCGGAAGGTCAAAACGGATCTGCTGGATCGGCGTGTTGTCGGGCAAATAACCCGCCGGATTACCGATCAGGGTATTCCACCACTGTTTATGCCCAATGACGGGAACAGCGGCCTGAAGGGGGATGACAATGTCGCTTTTGCCGGTATCGGTGGTGGTGGAAACCCGCACAATCGGGCAGGCCCCGCCATTTTCCGATACCGGGCGTGTGCCAATCTGTTCGACATGGGCATCGCCCGGCAGGGCGGTAATGGTGGTTTGGGTGCCCGGGGCCGGGCACGTATAGCCATATTCTTCATCCATCCAGACCAGCATGGAAAGGGCGGGCAGCGATGCCACCACTGCCGGGATCAGAATAACGCCAACAAGTTTCAGGGAATGTCCCAACTGGGCCTTTGCCAGGCGCATGCCTTCGCCAAAATCCTCGCCGTCATCCTCGGCCATTGCCTTGCGCGATTGGGCAACGTCCTCCTTGACCTTTTTGATGCGCTTTTGCGGTGACAGCACCGCATAAAGGGCCATCGAGATGATGGCGCAGATCACCGACCAGGCGATGATACGGCCCAGTGGGCCGAATGCGTCGGCCATAAGGGCATCAAGCCAGTTAAAGGCGGGGGCAGGCCAGTCAAAAATACCCATGAGATTTACCGTATTCCTGTTGGCTTAGGCACTGTGTTGATCAGACTTGGCGGCGGTGGCCTGTGCGTTTGCACTGGCAGAGGCATTTTTGCGCCGCTTGCTGCGCATCATTTTGCGGATCGGCCACAACAACACAAATCCAATTGCCACGCCAACAGCGGCAATAACAGCCCACAATGCGCTTAGCAGGCTTAAACCGGCACCCGGCCCGACATAGGCCTGGGCGGGCATGGCGGTCAGAAGCGGGGCCAGGGCAATAACGGCACCGGCAATGCTCAGGTTTTTAAGGGTCGGCTTCATTGGTCTTCTCCTTTCGTGGGGGAAGAGAACAGCGCGGCGCGGTCGTCAAAAATGCGCTCGGCCTGTGAAACGATGGGGATCAGTTTTTCGCCGGGTTTTTCGGGGTTGTCGCGGCGGATGGGGTTATAGAATTCCCATACAATTTCGCCATCTTTATTTACCTCAAACAGGCGTCCCGGCGTTGATTCCGTGATCAAAGTGTTGCCATTGGGCAAACGTTCCTGATCGGACCGGATGTCGCTATAGAAAAAGTGGTCTTTGTCGCCGTCATATTCCCAGGTAATGCCCCCGGTTTTCGGGTCAAACTGAAGGACTCGGGACATTCCGGCATCGGGGTCATCCAACTGGCCCTGATTGTCAAACAGCAGGATATCGCCATTGGGCAGAAGGTCCGGGTCATGCTGGCCCAGCCAGGGGCCGCGTGTTGCCCAGACGATTTTTTCCTGGTCCAGGTCCAGCACGGCAATAATGCCGAGATCGCGGAAGGACAGCAAAACGTCGCCTTCCTTGCCATAAGGGAAGTTTTTGGCCGTCTCGGCGGTAATCACCTCGATCGTGTTGGTGTGCAGGACGTCTTCCTTGGAATAATACGGCGCAAAATCCAGCAAATGGTCATAAGGCGAATTGATCATCGCATCGAGGATGGAAACCTTTTTGATCTCCTTGCCTTCGGGCGAGAGCACAACGGCAAAATCATCGAGACGCGGCGGTTTAAGCTGGGTACGATAGGGGTAGCTATTGTTGCGGAATTCCTGGGTCAGGGCATAAACCCTGCCATCCTTATCGACGGAAAAGTCGTGATGGGCCGTGCCCAAATAGCCCCAGACAACATTTGAATCCTTGTCGATCCTTGCCAGGCCATAGCCATAGGGCGTGTCGCCTGCGGCGGTATATTGCACAATCAAATCGCCATTGGGTTGCATCTTGGCGGTGTGCCAGTGCATATATTCGTCTTTTTGCGGGTTCTTGATCGGCGAGCTGTCATTGTAGATTTTGCTAAAGGGCGTGTTCCATTCATGAACAATGTTACCCTTCATATCGATCAGCACCGCATGGGGGCCATCGCCCGAAGAATAGAGCGTCAGGCCATTCTGGGCGCGGTTTTCATCATAAACGGTAACGCCCTTTTTGTCGTTCCGGGCGGGCGACCAGAAATCCAGTCGGCCAATGTCGTTATACTGGGTTTCCTTTTCCCACAGGGCGACACCGGCCTTCCACGCATTGCGCAAATATTGCGATGGCGGAATATCGGCCAGCATGATTGTAGCACCGGCCGAGAAGCTGAGTGCAGCAATGCCCACGATAAAAATGGCAAAAAAGCCGCGATCGCCACCTTCATCATCCGATGGGGGCGGTGTCCGGTTTTCTTTTTCTGGTGACGGCACGCCTAAAACCTCCAAATTCATCCATGCCCGAAGGTTAAACAGGCCGCGGGGCAATTTTACGGCTAATCGTCGGGTAAATAGGGCCTTTTAGCCGCTTTTTGCCCCGGTTTCGCCAAATAGTTTAATTTTTGTGGCGTTTTACACGGTTGTTCTTTTTTAATTTGCGGTGCATGGAAATAACGTCATTTTGCGATATTTAATCGATGTCTAAGGTTTTGAAATACGGTAAAAAATACGGTGGCATATGCTAATATTGCATTGCAGGACAGGGCGGCTTGATCGGCCAAAATAAAAGCCCTGTCGCCAGCGAATGGCGATGCAGGGCTTTTTGCCTTTGGGGCGGGGTAAAAACACCCGATTTTGGGTTATTTTTGCCGTTTCGGCAGGTCAATGAGCGATTCCAGCGGCGGATCAGGGGTGAATTTCACCTTTTTGGTGACGATATAGGTGAAATAGCGGTCAATGCCGATCCGCGCGATCAATAAACGGTCGATCAGGCGTTGATAGGAATCGACATCCCGACACAGAATTTTCAGCATGTAGTCCACACCGCCGCCAAGCGCGTAACATTCGGTGATTTCGGGAATGTCCTGCACGGCGCGTTCAAAGGTGCTGAAATCTTCGTGCTGGTGATTGCGCAGGGTAACTTCTGTCATCACCAGAGTTGGTTTGGTCAGTTCTTCAAGATTGATACGGGCGTGATAGCCGGAAATAACGCCCAGATCCTCTAGGCGTTTTAGCCGTTCCCAGCACGGGCTTGGCGAAAGGTTCACCGCCTCGGCCAGTTTGACCTTGGTGATGCGCCCTTCGCGTTGCAGCGTGAGCAAGATCTTCAGATCCTGTTCATCAAGCCGGATCATGCAGGCACCATATCGGCAATGACAGCAAGGCAATCGCCCATTTTGATTTGGCCGGGATAATGGCGGCAGGACAGGATGCCATCGCGCGGTGCCGTATAGACGGTGGCGGGCACACCGGTGCGCTCGGTGTCGTAAATCCGGGCCAAAACCTCGCCTTTTTTGACCGTTTCGCCGAGGTCAATACAGGGTTCAAACAGCCCGGTATTTTCGCTGGCAACAAAACAGCTGCCATCAGGCATATCCAGCATCACGCTTTTTTCCGGCAGGTCAATTTCGCCTGAAACAATCCCGGCATGGATCAGGAAATTGCGCACGCCACGGTCCGCAATGGCCACCCGTTCAGCCGTGGTCGCACCACCGCCGCCCAGTTCGGTGGTGACAAAGGTTTTACCGGCTTCTTCAACCACGGTGTCAAACATGCCAACACTGTCAAGTTCCAGCATCATCATCGAATAGGGGGCACCAAACGCCTGCATGGCGGCAACACAGGCTGCTTCCTGCTTTTTGTCGGGCAAAACGTGAACCGCCGCAAAGGGCACAAAATCCAGCGTTTTGCCGCCCGAGTGCATATCAAGGACAAAGTCTGCCTCAGGCACCAGATAGCGGAAAACATAATCGGCGATTTTTTCCGTGACGGTGCCATTGGGGCGACCGGGAAAGGTGCGGTTGAGGTTGCCCTTGTCGATGGGGGATGTGCGCGAGGCATTTTGAAAGGCCGGATAATTCATGGCGGGCAGAATAATGATGCGGCCGGTAATTTCTGTTGCCGCCAGGCTGCTAGCCAGTTTGAACAGCGAAACCGGGCCTTCATATTCATCCCCGTGATTGCCACCGGTCAGAAGGGCGGTGGGGCCCTCGCCATTTTTAATCACCGTGATGGGGATCATAACCGCACCCCAGGCGGAATCATCGCGCGAATAGGGCAGCTTTAAAAAGCCGTGAAAAACCCCGTCGGTATCGAGCGGGATGGTTGGCGTGATGGGGGAGGCATGTGTCATGGGCCGTAATCCTTGATGAAAAGGCAGGGTTGCCGCGACCTTCGGCAACCCCGGTTTATGGATATGTGCAACCGGTAGGCACGGGGGCTAGTTTTTCACGAACAACTGGCGTGGGAAGTTGGTCAGTGTTTTTGAGCCCTGTTCCGTGATCATCAGGCTTTCGGTAATTTCAATGCCCCAATCCTCGAACCACAGGCCTGGCATGAAATGGAATGTCATGCCCGGTTCCAGCACGGTACGGTCGCCAGGCCGCAGGCTCATGGTGCGTTCGCCCCAGTCGGGCGGATAGGAAAGCCCGATGGGATAGCCACAACGGCTGTCTTTTTCGATGCCGAATTTTTGCAATACGCCAAAAAACGCCTTGGCAATATCCTCGCAGACATTGCCGGGTTTTGCCGCTTCCAGACCGGCCTGAAGGCCTTCGATCAGGGCACTTTCGGCATCGAGGAATCGCTGGTCCGGATCGCCCAGGTAAACCGTGCGCGAAAGCGGCGCATGATAGCGTTTGTAACAGCCGGCAATTTCAAAAAACGTTCCCGCATCATGGGGGATGGGTTTGTCATCCCAGGTCAGATGCGGCGCACTGGCATCTACACCCGATGGCAGCAGGGGCACAATGGCCGGGTAATCGCCGCCAATGCCTTCAACACCGACAATACCGGTACGGTAAATTTCCGCGACCAGTTCGTTTTTCTTCATGCCCGGTTCGACAACTTCGATAATCCGTTCGTGCATATATTCGACAATACGCGCGGCCTGGCGCATATAGAAAATTTCCTGCTCGGATTTGACGGCGCGCTGCCAGTTTACAAGGGCGGTGGCGTCCTTGAAGGTGGCATTGGGCAGATGCGTTTGCAGCTGCAAATAACAGCGGGCCGAAAAATAGTAATTGTCCAGCTCCACCCCGATATGGCGCGTCCCCCAGCCGCGTGATTCAATAATCTCGGACAGGTAATCCATCGGGTGATGGGTGGTGTTTTGCACAAAATAGTCCGGATAGGGAATGATCCGGTCATGGGGCATGTAAACGGTGCGTTTTGCCCCGTTTGAATCCTGTGACCGTCCATACCAGATGGGATCATCCTCGATCGGGATCAGGACACATTGATGCACGTAAAAGGACCAGCCGTCATAGCCGGTAAGCCAGGCCATGTTTGACGGATCGGTCACGATCAGAAGATCAATGCCCTTTTCGATCATGGCTTTTTTGGTTTTATCCAGTCGCACGGCATATTCTTCGCGCGTAAAATTCAATTCAACCTGGCTCATTGCAGGCCTCCAAAGCAGGGCAGCGCCCTAATCAGGAAACGATCTCGGTGCCGGCATTCGATGCGTCGCATCTTTGCCGGGCGAGGGTGGCGATTGCGGTGTCCTGGACACCTGTTCCGGTCAGGTCGCAAAGCGTAATCTGCCGGGCGTCGCTGCGCCCCATCGCAGATCCGGCAATGACCTGACCCAGTTCTGTCTGGCGACTGTTGGCATTAGCCAGTCCGGCATCAATGGCGTGATGAAGTTCGCCAAGAATGCGGCACTGGGCCGTGCTGTCGCAGACATAAAGATCCGCCCTGGCAAACAGGGCCGGATCAATTTCGTTTTTATGTTCGGCGTCCGAGCCCATTGCCGTCACATGGGTGCCCGGGGCAATCCAGTCCGCCTGAACAATCGGGCTTCGGGCCGGGGTGGTGGTAACAACGATGTCCGCCCCGTCGCAGGCGGCCTTGCCATCGTCGGTGGCGGAAACGGCGATACCCAGATCGCGGCTGGTGTCGCGGGCGGCTTTTTCCGCCCTGGCAATATCGCGCCCCCAAATGGTGGCCGTGGTGATGGGCCGCACCAGTGCAAGGGCCGCCAGTTGCAACCGGGCCTGAACGCCGGTGCCAAAAATGGCGGCGTGGCTGGCATCCTTGCGGGCAAGATGACGGGCCGCAACACCACCCGCCGCAGCGGTACGAATGTCAGTCAAATAGCCATTATCAAGTAAAACCGCCTCCAAAAGCCCGGTTTTGGCGGAAAACAGGTTCATCAAGCCGTTGACCGAGGGCAGCCCCAGCTTGGGATTGTCAAAAAAGCCGGGGCTGATTTTAATCGCAAAGCTGTCTACCCCCGGCACATAGGCGGTTTTGACGTCAACTTCGCCGTTGTGATCCTCGATATCCAGGCGCAGGATGGGTGGCATGCGCACATCCTGTGTTGCCAGGGCATGGAACGCCTCTTCGACGCATTTGATGGCATCAAGGTCGAGGGTGACAACGTTGCGCAATTCGCTTTCGGTCAGAATCCGGATATTGGGCATGAGTCATGCTCCCTTTTCACTGGATGCTGGTTTGGACTGTTCTGCCTCTTGGGCAAGGTCAACATCTTCGCCGCCAATGATGCGGCGATGCAGGCCCATATCGATATTGCAGCCGGTGCTAAGTACTACGGTGCGACCGGGATTATCGATCAATCCGGCGCGAAGGGCGGCAATGCCAACGGCGGCAGCCCCTTCGATCACCTGTTGGTCATCGACATAGGCGGCACGAATGCCATCGGCAATCTGGGCTTCGTTGACCAGAACAAAATCGTCGGTCAGATCGCCGCACATATCGAATGTATACATATTGTTTTCGCCAATGCCACCACCCAGGCTGTCGGCAAGGCTGGGCCATTCGCGCACCGAGGTCGGCTTGCCCGCTTGCAGGCTTTCGATCATGGCGCAGCCGCGCTCCATCGAAATACCAACGACCCGGATGGCCGGATTAATCGACTTGGCCGCCAGCGCCACACCGGCCAAAAGTCCACCCCCCGAAAGGGGCACCAACAGGGTTTCGGCATCGGGCAGTTGCTCCAGCACTTCGACACCAAGGGTTCCCTGTCCGGCAATCACATCGGCATGGTCAAAGGGCGGCAGCATGATCATGCCGTCGTCTTTGACCAGGCGATCCACTTCCTTTTGGGCTTCGTCCTGGGACTGGCCCGAAATCAGGATTTCAGCACCCTGGGCGCGGATACCCGCGACCTTGTTTTCTGGTACCAGTTCGGACATGCAAATGACCGCACGAACCCCGGCATTACGCGCCGCATTGGCAAGTGCACGGCCATAATTGCCGGTGGAAACACCGACAACGCCTTTGGCCTTTTCATCATCCGTCAGGCTTAAAACGGCATTGGCCGCCCCGCGCAGTTTAAAGCTGCCGGTATATTGCTGGTGTTCGCATTTCAGCCACACCGGGCTTCCGACATGGTCAGATAGGCTCTGGCTGGGGCGAAGGGGTGTATTTATCACATGTCCGGCGATGCGCTTGCGGGCTGCAAGGATATCGCCAAGGGTAATCGGCTCTTTCATTGCGACCTCGTTGCTCAGGCGGTTGGTGGTTTATGGTCAAACAGGCTGCCAAAACCCGTGACGGGTTTGTCATAATTCATCAGGTTCAGGGCGTGCCAGACCAGGGCCTGATTGCTGGTAATGACCGGCTTGCCCAAAAGCTGTTCGGTGCGTTGCGCAATTTCGGCAGACCGGATGGCGGTGCAGGAAATGAACACCGCATCGGCATCATCGGTATTGGCCTTAAGGGCTGCTGCCATAATTACGTCAGGCGGGATGGCCGTCATATCCGGGTCGTTTTCCAGGCCAAAACCAAGGATACGGGTTGGCTCAAACCCCTGTTTGGCAAAGCCGTCGGCGACTGCGGCGGTTACATCCAGAATATAAGGGGCGACAATGGCAATTTTTTGCGCCTTCACGCTACTTAGCGCCATATGTGACGCCAATAAGGGATTGGTAACGTTGCAGCCCGGCATGCCTTCCCGGATCAGGGCGGCAATCCGGTCTGATCCGTTAACCACCGTACCGGATGTACAGCCGAAAATGGCAACATCAACACCAAAACCGGGCAACAGGGTGTGGGCGGCACGCGGTAAATCATCGGCCATTGCCCGCAGGCTATCAACCGTGATGGGGTTGGCATTGGCAATGCGCGTGGTGAACAGGCGTACATCATTTGGCAGGATGTGGCGCAGGTCATCTTCACTGTTAAAGTCGGTTGCCAGCGTAATCAGCCCGACCCGGCCTGCCGGGCCCACCGGGTCGGGTTTGTAGCTTATATCGGCCAGCTCTGGTGTGATGCCGGTAGGGGCTGACATCGTTTATTGCTCCGTCCAAACAGTAACGTCGTTGCCAAGGCCGAAAACCGGGGTTTCCGCCCCGGTTTTTTGACGGGGCGGAAACAGTGTTAACGGAAGGCGGTTTCAGGCAGAAAGGTTGCGATCTGCGGGAAGAAAATCAACAGAACCGCTACCAGCAACAGCATGCAGATAAAGGGTGGTGTGCCCTTGATGACTTCGGCATAGGGTCGCCTGAAGATGGCGATGGCCGTGAAAATGTCGCACCCGAACGGTGGTGTTGCCGACCCGATTGCCACCTGCAATGTCACCAGTGTCCCGACCAGGATCGGATCAATTCCGGCATTGTTGACCAGCGGCATGAAGATCGGCGTCAACACCAGAATGACCACAATCGGGTCCACGAACATGCAGCCAATGAAAAAGGCAATCGAGATGGCAAACAGGATGGTGTAGGGACCGGCACTATCAAGGGCCAGCGCGCCAATCACCGCCTGCGGGATCTGGGCGAAGGAAATGACAAACGAAAATGTCGTGCCTGCACCCACCAGAATAAACACCACAGCCGTGATCAGCCCGGTGGAGCGGGCAATTTCCAGCAGTTCGTGCCATTTGACGGACCGGAAAATGAGGACTTCAAGGATGATGGCATAAATTACCGAGACGGCGGCAACTTCGGTCGGGCTGACCCAGCCCAGATAAATACCGCCAACAATCAGCACCGGGAACATGATGGCGGGTCCGGCATTGATCACGGCCTTGCCACGTTCAAGCCAGGTGCGACGCGGGATGGTGGGAATGTCGTGGTGTTTCGCATACCAGACCGAATAGGCCGAAAACAGCAGCAAAATCAGCACACCCGGGCCAATACCGGCAATGAACAGTTCGCCGATGGAAACCTTGCCGACCACGCCAAACACGATCATGCCGATCGAGGGCGGGATCAGAAAGGCGATGTCACTGGCATTAATGATCAATGCCATTGTGAAGCTGTCTTTATAGCCCGCCTCAAGCATTTTGGGGCGGAGCGGCCCCCCCATTGCCACCACGGTGGCCTGGGTGGAACCGGAAACCGCGCCAAACAATGTACAGCCTAGTGCCGTTGTTACGGCCAGGCCGCCGCGGATATGGCCAACAAAGGTCATGGCGAGGTCGATCAGGCGGCTTGCGGTGCGGCCTTTGGTCACAATATCGGCCGCGAAAATGAACATTGGCACCGCAATCAGCGCAACGGGGCTGATACCGCTGACCATTTGCTGAATGATTATCTGGTGCGGGATGGGCATGAAAAACGCAAAGGCAATGACACTGGCCGCTGCCAGCGGCACCATCATGGGAAAGCCCAGCAAAAGCAGGCCCAGCATGACGATGATGATTGTTGTCCCTAAATCCATTGTTTTCCTGCCCCTTAAAGATGCGTATCAAGATTGTCGTCATACGTATCCTCGACCCGGTAAGACAGGTGCACACCTGGCTTGAGAATGTTGGTCAGGGCAGCAAGGACAAACTGGATGCCGGTTACAGTCAGGCCGAAAGGCACAATCAGCACCGTGTAATACATGGGAATGCGCAGCGAGGGGGTCAGGCGGTTGGTCTTGATCAGTCCGGCGACATAATCGATTGAATAATACGCCAGAATAAACAACAGGGTCGCCGTTCCAAGTGAAACGATGATCATCAGAATTTTGCTGGCAGCCGGTCCCAGCATGTCGGAAAAGGCCGACATGCGAATATGACGCCCCATGCGTGCCGCTTCCGAAATGCCGACAAAGGTGACAAGAATGATAAGGAACGTGTTGAGTTCCTCGGAGAAAAACAGGCTGGAACTGAAACCGAGGCGGGCAACCACATTGGCAACGGTGTTGATTGCCATGATGATGATGCTCCAGCCGAGCAACTGACGTTCGACAACCGAGAGCCAGTCATCGATTTTTCTAAGTACATGTAGCGCCGTGCGGGATTGCACAGGTGCTTCGCCGTCTGATCCTGACATACGACCTCCTTGCTGCGCGTGCGAGACATTCATTTGGAACGCGTTGTTATACGAACGGTTCCCTCCCACGGTTATTCAGTCTGCTTCACGCCGTAGTTCAGAATAGAAACGTGTTTGAACGGTTCAATGTAATTTTTGTGTCATGACAAAATCAGTACATCACATCGAACGCATGGACGCCGGGCATCTGTTCCATTGTATGGCGTATTTGCATGAGCCCGCGATGCAGGCTGGGTGTATCAATGGCACCGCCAATACAAACCCGGATGGCATTGGGCCGTTTGACCTTTACGGTCATGAAGGGGTCCGAAATGGTGACGGCGACGCCGTTTTTCCGCAATTCGGAGGCAAACCATTCTTCCTGCCAATGGTCGGGAATGCGGATCCAGGCTGAAAGCGAGGTGGGATGATGGCGAACAACGGCATCGCCCAAGACTTCGGCAACCAGGCTTTGGCGTTCGCGCATCAGGGCGCGCTGCACGGTGACGGCCTGGGCAACCACGCCATCCTCGATCCAGCGGGCGCCGATTTCGGCAATCAGCGGTGTTCCCATCCAGCCGGTTACGCGCAAAACGCTGCTTGCACGAATTGAAAGATGTTTGGGAACAACAAGGTACCCTGTTCTCAGGCCGGGCATGACAATTTTGGTCAGGCTGGAAATATGAAATCCCAATTGCGGGATAAAACTGGTGACAGGCGGCAGGTTTTGTTCCAGCAGTGGTCGGTAAACATCATCCTCGATCACGTAAACGCCATGCTGACTGGCAATTTCGGCGATGCGTTTGCGCCGTTCCAGGCCCATCAAACAGTTGGTCGGGTTGGTATAGACCGGGGTGATGACAAGGGCGCGAATGGCGCGTTGCTGGCATTCACGTTCAAATGCTTCGGGTAAAATGCCTTCGTCATCGGTCGGCAGCGCGCCCAGTTTAAAGCGCAAAACGCTGGCCGTGCCAATCACGCCATGATCGGTCAGGCTTTCGGTCAGTACCACGTCGTCGGGTTGCACGATGGAGGCCAGGGCAATAAAAACCCCCTGGGCGGCCCCATTGGTGACGATGGTATGTGACGGGTCCGCAGTGAGCCCCATCCCCGCCAGCCATTTAACGCCCACCTCGCGATGATAATCAAAACCGGCGACCGGTCGGCAGCTTTCCATCCACGGTTGGTGCGGGTCTTCCGCCAGGCGCTGGTGCATCTGGCGGGAAAGATCATTGTGAAAGTCGGTATAAGCGGCACGTACGATCGACAGATCGATCAAATCGGGCTGGCGATTATCCAGGATAAAGGATGCCGCCCGGTCGGTCAGGCGGGCCTGAACAAAGGTGCCGCGCCGTCGTTCGGACCGCAAATAACCCTGGCGTTCGACCTCTTTGTACGCGGCACTTACGGTCTGGACGCTGACTTTCAGGTGATAGGCAAGGTCGCGGTGGGTCGGCATTCGCACGCCGTGGCGCAAGCGACCGGACTCGATATCGGTAATGATTGCTTCGACCAGTGCCTTGTATTTCGGGCCTGTATCACCACTCAGATCCGTCGTTGGTAGCCACATTTTGCTCGTTCCACCCTGTGTTTTGAGACTAGCCTAACATGGTCGGGTGGCGTTTGGGTAGGTCGTTATATTTTTGTCATGAAACAAAACACTCATTGACCTGATGCAGGAACATTTCAAAACTTCGTGCGTTCAGACAAACGACGTATCTATGCAAACCGCCGCCTGCTCTGTTTGGACGCAGGGTTGTAGTGGCACAATAAGGGAGACTTCTGTAATGAGTTTGACAAAGCTCTTCAAGGCGACCCTGTCTGCCGCAGCCGTATTTGCGGTTGCAGGTACGGCAATGACTGCGCAGGCCGAGGAATGGAAATTCGCCATCGAAGAAAGCACCGGCGACGTCCAGGATTTGTACGCCCAGAAATTTAAAGAACTGGTTGAAGAAAAATCCGGTGGTGATGTTGATGTCACCATCTACACCTATGGCCAGCTTGGTACCGAAAATGACATCACCGAACTGACCGCATCGGGGGCGATCCAGTTCTCGAACGCATCGCCCGGCCATCTGGGCACGTTTGTGCCGGAAATCCAGGTTTTTGGAGTTCCTTATCTGCTGTCGCAGAATAATGAAGTGAACAAGGAAATCCTGTCGAAAAGCCCGACCATCTACAAGGGTCTTTCCAAGGATTTTGAAAGCAAGGGCCTGAAGCTTTATACCATGTATCCGGAAGGGGAAATGGTATGGACCACCAAGAAGGATGTGGAAGCGCCCAAAGACCTGAACGGGGTCAAATTTCGTGTGATGACATCGCCGATCCTGATTGACAGCTATAAGGCCTTTGGCGCCGATCCGGTGGCATTGCCGTGGGGCGAGGTGTATTCGGGGCTTCAGACCAGCGTGATTGATGCGCAGGTGAACCCGATTTTCTTCATCGAAAGTGCGAAATTCTATGAAGTAACCGATTATCTGGTTTATGCCGGTCAGCAGCAATATACCACCACGGTCGTCACCAACGACGCCTTCTACAAAGGTTTGTCGGACGAGCGCAAAGAGATGCTGAAAGATGTTAAATCGGAACTTGATGATTACATTTTCAAGGCTCAGGCCAAGCTGAATGATGAAGCACTTGCGAAAATCAAGAAAGCCAAGCCGAGCATCAAAGTCATCAAGCTGAATGCCGAGCAGCGCGCCAAGTTTGAAGAAGCATCCAAAGGTATTGGTGAGAAGCTGGTTCAAGAAGTTGGTGGTGACACCAAACAGGTTCTTTCCGATCTGCGCAAGGAAATTGCCGAGAAAGAAAAAGAACTTGGTAAAGAGTAAGGTGACTGTCTGACTGTTCACAATGCTTTTGAACGGTTAACCCTGTCGCATCCTGTGCGGCAGGGTTTTGTTTTGGTGTGACGGAGAAAAAATCAGATCGTAAGCATGGGAATGGGGCGGCGCAGGGTTATCCAGGCAAAAAGCCCCATCGAGGCAAGTTGCAGGAAGAAGCCGATATAGAAAGGCAGGGAAGGCCCCCCAATCTTGATGATTGCGATGCCGGCAGCGACAATCAGCGTGCCGGTAATTGCAAGAAAAACCTGGCTTTTATCCAGCCCGTCATAGTGTCGACGGCTGATGCGATAATAGGTGCCGTAAAGCGCCAGCCCGGTCCAGCCGACGAGAATGATGTAACTTGCCCCCGGTAGCACGGTTTCATGCACCGGATTGCTTAGAAGTGTTTGAAAGTTGAACAGCATTTCGCAAAAGGCAAGCCATGCGGCAGCTGTCCAGCATAGTCGCGGTAAATTGGTCATTTCAGTTCCATCTTTACAGTAGCGATAACTATGCTCTTATCCCCAAGAGTATATCGTTTATTCGTTTTTTATAATTCTAAAGGATAAGTTTTTGCCGCGCAATCGGCAGTATATATTATTTTTGTTGCATATGAGGCGTCGCGCTTGCGAAATTCGTTGAAGGCAAAGTGCTTTAAAATGCCAAACCGGGCCGAACACGTGTTCGACCCGGTCAGAAAAGCAGTTTTCAGGCGGTTGACGACTTGAAGAGATTTATTTTGCCGCCAGTTCGTCCGCCACGGCGTCAACTGCCTGTTTGGCGATATCGACAACCTTTTCAACTTCGGCCTTGGTGATGCAAAGCGGCGGGGCAAAGCCCAGGATATCACCATGTGGCATGGCACGCGCGATCATACCACGTTCAAGGCACGCGGCTGAAACCTTGGCGCCGACTTTCAGGTTCGCATCAAAGCGTTCCTTTTTGTCCTTATCGGCGACAAATTCCAGGGCGGCCATCAGGCCAACGCCACGTGCTTCGCCCACCAGCGGATGGTCATCAAAGGTTTCGCGCAGCAGTTTCTGGAAATAGCCGCCAGTTTCGGCGGAATTGCCGGTAAGGTTTTCGCCATCGACGATATCAAGGTTGGCATTGGCCGCAGCTGCACAAACCGGATGGGCCGAATAGGTCCAGCCATGCCCGATCGGCCCCATTTTGTCCGAACCCTGCTCCAGCACCTTCCAGACCCGTTCGCCAATGATAACACCCGACAGCGGCAGATAGCCCGAGGAAACACCCTTGGCAATCGTGATCAGGTCCGGTTTCATGCCGTAATGCTGGGATCCGAAATAGCTGCCGGTACGGCCAAAGGCGGTGACGACTTCGTCGGCAACCAGCAGAATGTCGTATTTGTTCAGAACAGCCTGGATGGCTTCCCAATAGCCCTTTGGCGGGGTGATGATGCCGCCCGTGCCCATAACCGGCTCGCCAATGAAGGCGGCAATGGTTTCCGGGCCTTCACGCAGGATCATTTTTTCCAGATCATCGGCACAGCGTTTGGCGAATTGTTCTTCGGTTTCGCCGGATTCCGCATTCCAGTAAAAATGCGGGCAGGTGGTGTGCATGATCGGCGCGCGCGGCAAATCAAAGGCGTTATGGAAGGTGGCAAGGCCGGTCAGGCTGCCGGTCATGATGCCCGAGCCATGATAGCCGCGCCAGCGCGAGATGATTTTTTTCTTTTCCGGGCGACCGAGGATGTTGTTGTAATACCAGATCAGCTTGATGTTGGTTTCGTTCGCATCGGACCCGGACATACCGTAATAAACGCGCTGCATGCCTTCGGGCGCACTTTTGACAATGCGTTCGGACAAACGAATGATCGGTTCGTTCCCATGCCCGACATAGGTGTGGTAATAGGCCAGTTCCTTGGCCTGGGCATAAATCGCATCGGCAATTTCGGTGCGACCATAGCCCACATTGACACAATACAGGCCGGCAAAGGCATCCAGCGTTTCCTTGCCTTCGGTGTCATGAATGTAAATGCCCTTGCCGCCATTGATGATACGGTTTGGGGTTTCACCGTCGGCGTGCTGGCGCATGTGGGTCGAGGGGTGCATGAAATGCGCCCGGTCCATTTTTTGCAGTTCGGCGGTGTTGTTTTTGATCACATTCATTTTCTTCTCCCGTTGAGGTTTGGAGATGTATTGCCAGCCTTAGAAGGCCGCGCAGACATATTTAAGCTCGGTGAATTCTTCCATGCCGTGGCGCGATCCTTCGCGCCCCAGCCCCGATTGTTTGACGCCGCCAAATGGCACCGACGCGCCGGTGATTTTCACGCAATTCAGGGCGACCATGCCGTATTCCAGCGCGTTGGCAACGCGATTGGCGCGGGACTGGTCGTTGGTATAAAGATAGGACACAAGGCCATATTCGGTATCGTTGGCGCGCTGAATGACTTCATCCTCGCGATCAAACGGGATAACCGCTGCCACCGGACCAAAGGTTTCCTCGTGATAGATCTGCATGTCTTCATTGACATCGGCCAGAAGGGTTGGGGCATAAAACAGCCCCCCCATTTTCAGGCCCCCTACCAGGACTCTCGCCCCTTTGCTGCGGGCATCTTCAACATGTTCTTCGCATTTGGCGACTGCACGGTCGTGCATCAGCGGGCCGATTTCGCTGTCTTCATCGAGGCCGTTGCCAACGCGCAGCTTCTGGATTGCGCTGGCAAAGCGTTCCAGAAAATCTTCGTAAATATCGCGATGAACAAAAATGCGGTTAGCTGCCAGGCAGTCCTGGCCGCTGGTGGCAAATTTTGCCCCCATCGCGTGGCTGACGGCCGCGTCAAGATCAACATCGGGGAATAGAATGAACGGCGCATGGCCGCCCAGTTCCATTGACATTTTCTTGACTGTCTGCGCCCCTTGCGCCAGCAGCAGCCGGCCAATCTGGGTGGAACCGGTAAAGGACAGGGCACGGACTGTCGGGTTGCCGCAAAGTTCGCCGACAACCGGGTTGGGATCGCCGGTGATAACGTTAAATACACCTGCCGGGATACCGGCCCGTTCGGCCAGTTCGGCCAGGGCCGTTGCCGAAAACGGTGTTTCGGTGGCCGGGCGCACGATCATGGTGCAGCCTGCGGCCAGGGCGGCGGCGGCCTTGCGCGTGATCATGGCACACGGGAAGTTCCACGGGGTGACAGCGGCCGTTACACCGACTGGTTCGCGCCGGATCGACATGGCGCGGTTGGGCAGGTGCGATGAAATGCTTTCGACATTTACCCGTTTGGCTTCCTCGGCATAAAATTCGACAAAGCTGGCGGCATAATCGATCTCGCCACGCGACTCATTAATCGGCTTGCCCTGTTCCAGGGTCATCAGCAGGCCGAGGTCTTCCTTGTTTTCAATCAGCAAGTCAAACCAGCGGCGCAGGCGTGCGGAACGTTCCTGGGGCAGCAGGGCAGCCCAGTCCGGGAAGGCCTTGTTGGCGGCTTCCACCGCACGGCGGGTTTCGGTGACACCCATATTGGGGACCGTCCCCAAAAAGCTGCCATCAAACGGGTTGGTGACTTCGATAATCTGGCGATTGTCCGCCGAGCACCAGCGCCCGTCGATATAGGCGTGTTCGCGCAGCAGTCGCAAATCGGTCAGATTGCTTAACGACACACAACGCTGTTCTTTCAATTGTGCCGTCATGGGAGCCTCCTTAAAAACGGCCCGGCCATTTTGGTTATGCCGGGTCTGCCTGTTGAACTAAAGGCAGCCTAACAATAATGGCGCAGAGGAGGTTTCCGAAGGTGGCGCTATTTGTTGCGTTTTTTTTGGCAAGGAGGGGGCTGGAGGGATGTTTTTTCTGCGAGCTCACGCAGAAGGGAGGCCAGGTGTGTGTAAACTTATCGGGTATCCTGATGATCTGCCTTGTTTTGTTCATCGATCCAGGACCTAAGCTCGCGGCGTTTTTTCTGCCGTTCAAACAGGGTCCGAATGATCAGGACCAGAAAAACCAGCACCAGCAGGCTGGTTGTGGTGGGAAAAGCAAAGGGAAGGCCGATCACCACCATGAGTGCGCCCGCCAGACTGCCGCCTATAACGGCAAAAAGGCCGAGAATAAGCAGCAGGGCAACAACGGCGGCAATCAGAATGGCGGCAATTTTATTCATCAGTCCCTTTATTCCCGGTTTGATAACTGTTTGGTGGTATGGTCCAGACGTTCGGCCAGAACACGCAGCAACTGAAGAGATACAGCCTGGTCTTCACGGACAAGACCCAGGAATTCCGCTTTATCGAGTTTCAGGACGGTCATGTTTTCGACCGCACGAATGGTGGCTGAACGGGGCTGATCCACCAGCAGGGCAATTTCGCCAATCACTTCCTTCGGTTCGACATCTCGCAATTTCAGGGTCTGGGCTTCGTCGGTTGTCAGCCAGATTTCACCGCGACCGGAAATCACGATAAAGGCTGCATCACCCGGTTCACCCTGTTTGACGATGACCTCGCCACGCTTATAGGTAAGACGCGGGCTGGTAAATGCCAGCAGTTTGATGACATTGGGGTCAAGTGCCGAAAAGAGCGGGATGGTGCGCAGCAGACGGACTTCTTCCTCGATGCTGCCATCTTCTGCCGAACCGATATCGCTTTCGGCGGTAATGGCGGCTGCGTCTGTTGTCGGGTCTTTGGCGGTGGTATCTTCCTGTGTGTCACGGCGTGTCAGTTTGCCGTTGGACATGTGCAGCGCAGTGGAGAAATGCTCGTTTGGCATATCGGCTCCGTCCACCCAGATCAGACTGAGATCGCTGGCATTTTGCGTCAGATATTTTACCACCTGGTCGCGGGTTTCATTGTCAATAGCCGACAGGGCCTCGTCAACGACAAGGATGTCGGGATTTTTGATCAGGGCACGGACCAGCGTGATTTTCTGGCGCAGGCTTTGTGACACGCGGCTGCCGCCGACACCAACATCGGATTCCAGGCCAAGCGCGATCAGGGCTTCATAAAGGCCACCATCGCGGGCAATTTCAAACAGGACCTCGCCAACCCGTTCTTCCGAATGCGCACGACCATAGGCAAATCTGCCAAACAGCAGGTTATCCAGGATAGAGGCTGCTGCCGTGTATTTTTCGGCATCAAAGAAGTCGATTTCGCTGGCGAGGTCGTCGGGGATATTTTCGTGGAATTTGGGGCGCGCCTTTAGCACCAGATCGCGGAAATTGTCGTCCATTACGCGCAGGCGGTGACGGGCCGGAGTCAGATTCATGGCGACTTCCAGAAGGCGCAGCCGGTCTTCTTCGCCAATATCATTAACTTCGACGCCCTCGATACGTTTGAGCATGTGTTTGACATCGCTCA
This sequence comes from Thalassospira profundimaris, assembly GCF_003326755.1. Classification (GTDB taxonomy): domain Bacteria; phylum Pseudomonadota; class Alphaproteobacteria; order Rhodospirillales; family Thalassospiraceae; genus Thalassospira; species Thalassospira profundimaris_B. Next base: position 111,604 of record NZ_JPWH01000004.1, read on the forward strand.
GTTCGTCGGCGGAAATGAAGCTGTAGCGGTCAAAAAATTCGTGTCCTGGTGGCAGGCCGGTGAACAGCTCGATCATCAGATCAAGCATGTTGCGGCCCATTTGAATCATGGGCTCATACAGGCCGTTTTCGCGCAAAACCGCCTGGAAATAGGGGTGCGACAGAAAGCTTCGCCGTTCGTAATTGGGGTTGACCGCAACGCCGAAGATCAGGTTGATGCCAACAGTGGCGTTATCGTTATAGCGGTTGATGTCAAACGGTTCGACGAGATCGGCCAGTCCGCGTTCGGCCAGAAGTTCCTTAAGGCGCGGGCGGGCGGCAAGCACCGCCTGTGAAAGGTTGGGGCGCAATTTGGGATCAATGCGGCGGAAAAGACCAATGCGGTAAATGTCGCGGTCCAGATGCACGACAGAAAGCAGCGACAGCAATTCGCTGTTAAGCTGGTCAAGCGATTCATAACCAGGGCCGGTATAGTCGATCCACTGTCCGCTGGGGTCATAGGGGATATTGCCTGACCGTTTGATTTCATCAAACATTTCTGCCGTCAACTGATTGGGCAGATCGGTCGGCGATGCCAGTTTGATGTCCTCGACCAGATTGGGCGGGGGCAATGTGTCAATTTCGTTCTGGCTGTCGCCTTTTGCCGCGTCGGCATCAAACTCTATTTGCGGGCGGTGTTTTAAACCATAAAGCAGGTTGTCCGAAATGGTGCCGTGGAAAAGATAGGAATCCGGCCCGACATAGGCCATGCGTTGCCCCAGGAAGGATGCAGGCAATTGTGCTGCATTGACATCGGCAAACTGGATGCGCCCGCTGGTCGGGTTTAACAGACGTACCAGCAACCGGGCGAGATGGGATTTGCCACTGTCTGCCGCCCCTGTCAGCAGGGCCGACCCGGGCAGGGGCATGTTGAACGACACATTTTCAACCACGCGTGTGCCATCATCATCCATCCAGGAAACGGCATAGACATCCAGGGGCGATTTCAAATGATCCGCCAGCGGTGCGGTCAGTTCATGTTCCTGGTCCAGGTCGGGCAGTTCAAATTGTTCGTAAAGCTGGTCATATTTGATATGGGCGTCAGCCAGGCGCTGGTAATAGGCCAGAAGTTCCTTCCAGGGGGCGGACATATCCTTGTAGGCGGCAAGGGCGGCGACAAGCGCCCCAAAGGACAGATCCCCCTGAATGACCAGATAACCGCCAATCGAATAAAAGAAAAACGGGGTGATCTGGGCAATGAAGTTATTAAGGAATTTGATGAAAAACTTGCGAAAATAGATTTCCTTGCGGATTTCAAAAATCCGGCCCATGCGCTGGGTATAGCGCATGAGTTCATAGCCCTGGGTATTGTGGGCACGAATGTCGGTCGCGCCGCTGACGGTATCGCCGATATGTTCGGAAAGACGGCGGATATTTTGAACGCGATCCTTGCCAAGCTGGTTTACGCGCCGCTGCAATTTGGGAATGATATATCCCTGCAACGGGTAAAACGATACTGCCGCCAGGCCCATCAGCGGGTCCTGAATGAAGATAAAGGCCGAAATGGTAATCAGGATACCGCCCTGATAAACCGGCAGGGAAAAGGCCTCGCCAAAAAAACCGCCCAGAGGTTCGGCCTCGGCGGTGATCATGGAAACGATTTCGCCCTGGCTGGTCTTGCGGAAATGCGGCAGCGGAAAGCGCAGGACGCGTTCATACAGGATATAGCGCATCCGGCGCAAAAGCCGTTCGGCCATGACCCCGGTATAAACATTGATCAGGTATTTAAAGCCGCCATTAATGAAAACCAGGGCCAGAAAAATGCCCGACAGGCTGAACAGATATTCAACCTGGTTAAGTTCGATCCCCAGAATATCAAATGGTTCGCCTGCACCGCCAATCGCCTTGTTGACGATCATTTTGGGCAAATCGAGGGAATAATACAGAAACGGAAAAGACAGGACCGTAATGATCAGAAGAATGATCTGTTGAATGCGGCTGTGACGCCAGATATAGGCAAATACCGACTGCGGCATGCACGTTTCCCGTTATACTGCAATGCCCAACCGGGACATCCGGTCAGGCCAGGTCAAAGCTTTGTCCCGGCAAAATAAAACCGCAAAAACCGTCGGCGACGGCATCTGGCTTTGCATAGGCCGGATAATGATAAAGCCACATTTTGGCTTTGATATCGTCGGGCAGGGTTTTTAGCTCGTCATAATGTGCATGTACACCCGAACGGCGCGGCCCGAGTTCACAATCCTGAAAGATGATATCGGCCTTGCGATAATAGCCCATATGGGCGTCAGGATCGAAGATGGCATCTGTTGTAATAAAAAAGCGGTTTGACGGGGTTTGGCCAAACAGCGCGTATGACAGCATTTTGCCTTCTTCAGCAACAATGTGATCAACCGGCAAAATGGTGATATGTGCGTCGTGCCAGTCAAACGTGCCGGTTGCTGACAGGGGTTTGACGTTGAAATAGGTATCAAGTTTGCGGTCCCCCCGGTCGCTGACTTCCAGTCCCCCACGCAGGCTGTGTTCCCATAACGGGTCAATCAGCTCATCGACAACATACAGGTCCACCCGGTGCTGGTTGAAAATGAAATAGTTGCTCAACGCAATCCATTCCAACCCTCCGATATGGTCCGAATGAAGATGGCTGACATAAATGGCATCAAAATCCTTGGGCCATAACCCAAGGTGATGCAGCGCATGGCGTGCATCGGTCCCGCAGTCAATCAGCATCCGTGCCAACTTGCCGGTATCGGTATTTGTTGTTTCCAAAATCATATTGCTTTGGAAATTATCGGCCGCGGTACAGAAGGCAGATCCTGTGCCCGCAAACGTAAGCTTCATTCCCCAACTCCCCTTTCTTTGGGAAAATCTTAGACGAGGAACGCCCTGCAGAACCACCTTAATTTATTCAATTTTGCAGGGGGTGACGCGTTTTATCCGGCATCGTGCCGGTTTTTTGCCAATTTTCAGCTTTCAGTGCCGCGAAAATAACCCGAAATGATGGTCGCAGGCGAAATTTGACAGGGGAAACCAAACTGTCGCGCGTTACGATATCTTGTCATATCTGATGCGTCTGCATATCGGGGACTCGGCCTTGGGGCATATAATAAAAAAGGGTCAGCACCAAATCTGGCCTGACCCCTTTTTAAGATCGGAAAAAACTGGATCAGTTGATACCTTGACGTCCCATTTCCAGGAATTTGTCGCGACGGCGGGCCTTCAGAACGCCCCCTTCAAGATCGGAAAGTTCGATCAGCGCCTTTTCAATGGCATCGCCGACCATTTTGCAGGCATTTTGCGGTTCACGCTGCGCGCCACCCAGCGGTTCGGCGATAACATCATCAATCACGCCAAGCTGCTGGAGGTCCTGTGCCGTCAGGCGCAGGGCCTCGGCGGCTGTTTTGGCTTCGTCGCCGGAACGCCACAAAATCGAGGCGCAACCCTCGGGTGAAATGACGGAATAAATTGAATTTTCCAGCATCAACACGGTGTTGGCTGTGGCAAGCGCAATGGCGCCACCCGAACCACCTTCGCCGATAATGACCGAAACCAGTGGCACCTTGATATCAAGGCAGGTTTCAATCGACCGGGCAATGGCTTCGGACTGGCCGCGCGCCTCGGCATCGGCCCCCGGAAAGGCTCCGGCGGTATCAACAAGGGTGACAACCGGGATGTTAAAGCGTTCTGCCATGCGCATCAGACGGATGGCCTTGCGATAGCCCTCGGGCTTGGCCATGCCGAAATTGTGCTTCACACGGGTTTCGGTGTCACGGCCCTTTTCATGACCGATGACCATCACACTGCGACCGCGCAAACGGGCCAGGCCGCCAATGATGGCTTCGTCTTCGCCATACAGGCGGTCGCCTGCCAGCGGGGTGAAATCATCAAACAGATATTTGATGTATTCCACGAAATGCGGGCGATCCGGATGGCGGGCAACCTGGGTTTTCTGCCAAGGGGTCAAACGGCCATAGGTGCTTTGCAAAAGCTTGGTCAGTTTGTCTTGCAGGCGCGCAACTTCATCGGCAATATTGACTTCATCGTCATTGCCGCTTAAGTGGCGGAGCTCTTCGATCTTGCCTTCGAGTTCGGCGATCGGCTTCTCGAAATCCAGAAAATTGTGCATCAGGACGTCAAATCCGGCTGGGAAACAATGGTGCGGAACATACGTGATCAGTTTGCTACGTCAAGGGGCGAGCACAAAAAGGTGCGACAAATTCAAGATTCCATCCTATCATTGACCAAATTGCATGGAATTCGCGCCACAGATTTTGCTTGATGGAAAGAATATGTCTACAAATTTGCATATTGCCCAACTGGTTTCCCCTGATATTTCCGATTTTGACCGTCTTGTGGTTATTTTAAAGGAAGCCTTTGCCTTTCAGGACGGCATCGTTAATCCGCCCAGTTCCGTGACCCGTGTTGACACCGCCGAACTGCAATGGCGTTTTGAGCGCGACACCGTTCTGGTCGCGCGGGATATGGATCGTGGTGGTGTTATCATAGGCCAGGTCTGGATCGAACAAACCCCTGAAGATGCCTATCTTTACAAGCTGTCGGTGGATAAGGCCGCTCATGGGCAGGGTATTGGCCGGGCGCTGGTGCAGGCGGCACTGGAATATGTTGCACGTAACAGTACGATTTCCCGGGCGCGCCTGAATGTGCGCAAGGAACTGGATGGCAATATTGCCTTCTTCAAGCGTTGCGGTTTTGCCATTACCGACACGGGCACCCATGATGGTTTTGATCAGCCAACCTTTTTTATCATGACCCGCGATATCGGGCGTCATGAAACGCTTTCGATCGCCTGAGACGCGGGCGGCTTGCTGACGGCCCGGGGGGCTGGGGTCTCTTCGTTTTTTGCGGCGTAATAGGGAACATTCTTTTCGCCCCAGTCCTTTAACGCCAGAATGATGGCGCTCAGGCTGTCGCCCTTGGCGGTCAGGCTGTATTCCACGCGCGGGGGGACTTCGGCATAAACCTCGCGATGGATGATGCCATCCTGTTCCAGTTCGCGCAGCTGGCGGGTGAGCATGCGTTGGGTCACACCGGGCATGAGACGGCCCAGTTCGTTAAAGCGTTTGGTGCCGTCCAGCAGATGAAACAGCACAACGCCTTTCCATTTTCCGCCAATCACCGTCAACGCACCTTCCACAGGGCAGCCTGGGCTTCGGTCGGGCGGGCAGTTGAACTTTGTCATGCGTCCTCCAAAACGGCAGAAAAGCCCAATAGTATACAAAGTGTCACTAGTGGCTTAAATTGTGCGTACTTACCTTGACTGTGATTATCAGGTACTTAAATGGCATACGCAAATCAAACCTCGGTAAGGAGGAACGATCATGAAAGCCATTGGATTAAAGGTTGCCCGTCCCGTCAGCGATGAAAACCTGTTTGAACAGACCGAACTTGATGCGCCCAAACCGGAAGGGCACGATATTCTGGTTAGAGTCAAAGGTGTTGCCGTTAATCCGGTGGATTTCAAGGTTCGCCGGGGCAAGGCCGATGACGGAACCTTCAAGGTGCTGGGCTGGGATGCTGCCGGTATTGTTGAAGCCGTTGGCGACAAGGTTACGCTGTTTGGCAAGGGCGATGAAGTTTGGTATGCGGGCGATATTACCCGTCCGGGCTCAAACAGCGAATTACAGCTTGTTGACGAACGTATTGCTGCGTTGAAACCCAAAAAGCTGGATTTTGCAGCCGCAGCCGCCCTGCCGCTGACCACCATTACCGCGTGGGAAGCGATGTTTGACCGCATGAAGATTGATCGCACGGCCCTTGAGGCCAATCAGGGTAAAAGCATCCTGATTATCAATGGTGCAGGCGGTGTTGGGTCAATTGCCATTCAATTGGCAAAGATGGCGGGTTTGCAGGTGATTGCCACCGCATCGCGCCCGGAGACCATTTCCTGGGTGACGAAAATGGGGGCGGATCATGTCATCAACCATCACCAACCGCTTAAGGAACAGCTTGAAGGGGCGGGTTTTGCCACGGTGGATTATGTGCTGTGTACATCGGAAATCGACGATTATTGGGATGTAATGTGCGATCTGGTGGCACCACAGGGCCATATCGTCAGCATTACCGAGGCCAAAAACAACCATAATGTTGATTTGCTCAAGGCGAAATCGGCCAGTTTTTCCTATGAATTCATGTTTACCCGCTCAATGTTCCAGACCCCGGATATGATCGAACAGCATAAATTGTTAACCGAAATGGCCGCCCTGGTGGATGCGGATGCCATTCAGGTTACGACCGGCGACCATTTTGGGGCGTTAACCCCGGAAAGCCTGCGCAAGGCCCACGCCGTGCTGGAAAGCGGCAAGGCGATTGGCAAGATCGTTTTTGACGGGCTTGGTGCCTGAGAGCGCGACCTGCCGAATGACAGATAAAAAGGCCGGACCGGTGCAACTTTGCCGGTCCGGTTTTGTTTATCGGGTTTGGGCCGTATCGCGCATAAGCTGGTAAATCCGGTCCCGTAACCAGCGATGCAGTGGGTGGGTTGTTGTACGGTCATGCCAGACCAGCGCCATGTCAAAGCCCGGAACCGGCAGCGGCGGGGGCAGGATCTGCAGGCGGCCCTGGCGGTTTTCTGCGACCCGGCTGGGCACAAGGGCGATCATGTCGCTTTGGGCAATAATATCGGGCACAACCAGAAAACCGGGGGCGGACAGGCACACCCGGCGGGTTTTGCCCACCCCGGCCAGGGCGGCATCTGCCGGGCCTGCAAACCCGCCCCCCTCGGGCGACACCATGACGTGATCAAGCTGGCAAAAGGTTTCAAGGTCCAGCCTGCCCTTGATGGCAGGGTGGCCGGGCCGGGCAATGGCGACATAGGTTTCATGGTATAGATGGCGCATATGCAGGGTTTCGGGTGCGGTTTCCGGCGTGGTCAGGGCCAGGTGAATGTCGCCACGCGCCATTGTATCATCAAGCCGGGCTGTATCAATGGTGCGCCAGGACAGGCGAAGGCCCGGTGCCTCGTTTTGCAGGATGTGCAGCAAAGGCAGCAAAACCGAATATTGCACATAGTCACTGGCCGCAATGGCGATGGTTGCCGTGATGTTTGCCGGGTCAAACGGGCTGGTTTCGGCAATGACACGGCGCACGGCCTCAATCGCATCATGCAGCGGGGCCTGAAGCTCCAGTGCGCGTTCCGTCGGGATCATCCCGCGCTGGGATGGCAGCAATAACGGGTCATTTAACAGGTCGCGCAGCCGTGTCAGCCGGGTTGAAAGGGCCGGTTGACTTAGATTCAGGCGGCGTGCCGCGTGGGTCACATTGCGTTCGGCCAGCAATGTGTCGAGTGTGACCAGCAAATTCAGGTCCAGTTGCTCGATATTCATTGAATTTATACCAGAACATAAAAACTTCGATTTCAACGATAGCAGAGCAAGGCGCAATCATCATCCGATAATCTGATCGCTTAATAAGGATGACGTTGTGAAAAAGATTCTGATTGTCCATGCCCATCCCGAAGCCAAATCGCTGACCAGTGCGCTAAAGGATGTTGCGGTTGAAACCCTGCGGGCCAAAGGGCACGAGGTGCAGGTATCGGACCTTTATAAAATGGGTTGGAAGGCCTGTGCCGATGGTGATGATTTTACCGACATCACCCAGCCGGACCGGTTGCAATATATTGTCGAATCCCGTCATGCCTTTGCATCAGGCACGCAAAGCCCGGAAATTGAAGCCGAACAGCAAAAACTGTTATGGGCCGATGCGGTGTTATTTACCTTTCCCCTGTGGTGGTTTAGCGCACCTGCCATCTTAAAAGGCTGGTTTGACCGGGTATTTGCCTTTGGTTTTGCTTATGGCGTGGGCCAGCATGGCGGGGAACGCTGGGGGGATCGTTATGGTGAAGGCGTTATGGCCGGTCGGCGGGCAATGGTGATTGTGCCCATAGGCGGCCGCGCCCCGCATTATAGCGACCGTGGGGTGAATGGCAGCCTGGATGATATTTTATGGCCTATCCAGCATGGAACGCTGTTCTATCCCGGTTTCGAGGTGGTCCCGGCCTTTCCGGTGTATCAAAGCGACCGGATGGAGAATGAAAACTGGGGCAAGGTTCGGGCGGATTTGAAAGACCGGCTGGACCAGTTATTTACCATGCCAACCATTGCCTTTCGCACCCAGAATGGCGGGCATTATGATGCGCATCAGCGCCTGAAGCCCGGCCTTGGTGCGGGTGCGGGGGGCACGCATATTCATTTGCTGCAATCCGGGGATCCGGTTGAAACGGTTCCCCGGCCGGCGCGTACCCCCCGCTAACGCCTGTCAAGTGCCGCTTATTTTCCGTCTTTGGCGGCAATAATGTCGGCCTGGCGCACCATGACTTCGGCCTGCTTGATTGATGCAATATCGATCAGGCGGCCATCCAGGGCCACGGCACCGGCCCCTTCATTCTGGGCCTTTTCCATGGCTTCAAGAATGCGTTTTGCTTTGGTGACTTCGGCTTCCGACGGGGAATAAACCTCGTTGGCAAGGGTGATCTGGCTGGGATGGATGGCCCATTTGCCCTCGCACCCCAAAACCATCGCCCGGGCCGCCTGGGCACGATAGCCTTCAGGGTCGGAAAAATCGCCAAACGGCCCGTCAATCGGGCGCAGACCATTGGCACGGGCGGCCACCACCATGCGGGCAATGGCGTAATGCCACATATCGCCCCAGTGATAATCCCGCGGGGCATCGTCATTTTTATCGGTCAATACGCCATAATGCGGGTTGGGGCCGCCAATGCCGGTGGTCATTGCCTTGGTCGATGCGGCATAGTCTGCCACGCCAAAATGCAGGCTTTCATTGCGTTTGGAGGCGGCAGCAATTTCATGAATATTTTGCATGCCTAGGGCGGTTTCAATGATCAGCTCAAACCCGACGGGTTTTTTGCGCCCTTTGGCGGTTTCGATCTGGGTTGCCAGCATATCCAGGGCATAAATATCCGATGCCGTGCCAACCTTGGGGATCATGATCAGGTCCAGGCGGTCGCCTGCCTGTTCAAGCACATCCACCACATCGCGATACATATAATGGGTATCAAGGCCATTGATGCGCACCGATAAAACCTTGTCGCCCCAGTCGATATCATTGATGGCGGCAATAATGTTTTTGCGCGCCTGTTCCTTGTCGCGCGGGGCAACGGCATCTTCCAGATCCAGGAAAATCGCATCGGCCTTTGATTTTGCGGCCTTTTCAAAAAGTTCGATCCGGCTGCCGGGCACGGCAAGTTCGGAGCGGTTCAGGCGTGCGGGGGCCGGGGTCGGTGTGGTGAAGCTCATGTGTTTCTCCTTGCTGCATTGCGCAATGGCAGCGCCAAAAATGCGCAATGGCGATCAAACCTGTACCTGTACCGGGGCCTGCCTGGGCAGAAAAAGCGGTCTGTTGTGTTTTTGTGCCGCCTTGTTGGCCTGCATGTTAGCAACATTATTGCGCCCGCGTCCAATTCGACGTTGGTTGGAAGGCGGTATTAATATCGGATCGCGCGATGACAAGACATGGACCAGGACGTTTTTTCCCGTTTTGCGCGAAGGGACGAATAATCGTATGAATTTGAAACTATTGTAGGAATATGCCGGGTTTTAAACGTATATTGCCGGTCAATTTTCAAGAATAGACTCTAGCGGGCCAGGATTAAATGCGTCGAGCCTTCTTTGCCTGTATATCAGTTGCGTTGATACCGTTGTTGATTTTATCGGCGGTAACGGCACTGGCATTTTTGAACCGGGCAGGGATTCTGCCTGAGGGGCTTTTTGGTTTTGTCGAATATCGCCCGTTTTTGTTTGCAGGGCTGGGCGTTGTGCTTGGCGGATGGTTTAATCGCGGGCGTGTTGTTTACGCGATGCTGGTTCTGGTTATGTGTTACTGGTTTTTCGTCGGTGCCCAGGCCTTTTTATCGCCACAAGGCGTCAGATTCCTAAAAGTTGCGACACTATATATAATACCGGCCAATCTTGTCTTGATGGCGTTCATGTCTGAACGCGGGGTTTTTCGCAAACGCGGGGTTGCCCGACTCCTGGTGCTGGCATTGCAGTTTTTTGCCTTGATGTTGTTTGCGACCCGCCCGGATGTTTCAGATGGGCTCTATCGTTTGTTAAATATGCGGTTTATCACGCTGGGCGGTCCGGTCGATGCCTTGCCGCAAATGGCCCTGGTGCTTGCGTTTATCGCGACGCTGGTTCTGCTGGCACGTGGGCGGTCGCTTGAATTTGCCTTTTTCTGTACCTTGCCGCCGGTTTTTGCCGTTTTCCTGATGGATGCGCATTACATTTCCTTTGCCTATCTTGCCGCGACAGGGGTGATTTTGGGGGGCGTTGTCCAGGAAGCATGGCGCATGGCCTTTGTTGATGATTTAACCGGGCTTTCCGGGCGGCGGGCGCTGGGGCATGCAATGGCGGAACTGGGCGGAAAATACTGCATCGCCATGCTTGATGTTGATCACTTTAAAAAATTTAACGACAGCCACGGTCACGATGTGGGGGATATTGTTTTGCGCAAGGTTGCCCGCGAGCTGGCCCATTGTGGTGGGGGCGGCAAGGCGTTTCGCTATGGCGGCGAGGAATTTTCCATTCTGTTTTCCGGGCGCGATATGGCCAGAGTTTACGAAACACTGGAAAACCTGCGCAAGAAAATCGCCACCAGCAAAATTACCCTGCCGGAATCCACCCGTCAGGTGGGGATTACCGTTTCTATCGGTCTGGCTCAGTGCGCAGAAAATGAAACTGACCCCTGGGCAGTGTTAAAAGAAGCAGACGGCAGGCTTTATTGTGCCAAGGAAGCCGGGCGTAATCGCATATTTGCCGGTTGAAGCTGTTGTAATTCATAAATTACTTTGTAGTATTTCAATATTCATTTCAAATAACGACGAAATAACTTCCGATTACGTCATTTTTTGTTTGGATATATTTAGTTTTTATCCGTTTGTCTTGTTTAATTTCTGGTAGTAGCCTTTTCGCATTATTCACCTGCATAAAGGGATATGGCGATGGCGACCATTACCGGGACCAGCGGAAATGACGTGCTTGGTGGAACCAGCGACATTGACCGGATTGACGGTCTTGCCGGGGATGACCGGCTGACTGCCGTTGGCAATGGTGATGTGCTGATCGGTGGTGCAGGGGCCGATACCTTTGTTTTTAACGAACAGGGGCAAAATGCGACCCTGTCCTATGCCAGTTCAGCCACCGCGATCAGCGTTTTTTATGATCCCTATGCCGCCCGCCTTGATGCCAGCGGCGGCGATGCCACGGGCGATAGCGTTGCCAGCACGGCCGGCCGCGTTGATTTGACAATCGTGGGATCGGACCATGATGACAGCTTTGATGGCAAAAACGTCGTTTTTGAAGGCGGCGGCGGAGCGGACCATTTTGAAGGATATAATTACGTCAGCTATGCCCATTCCGATGCCGGGGTAAGCGTTAACCTGTCCACGGGGACAGCAAGTGGGGGCGATGCCCAGGGCGATAGCTTTGGCACCTATTTCGGCCTGCAGGGTTTGATCGGGTCTGCCCATGACGACCATTTGACCAATTCGCATTACAGCGCGCAATGGATGGATGGGGGTGCCGGGGATGATGTGCTGACCGGGTCATCATCGATGGATACATTGCTGGGCGGGGATGGGGATGACACCCTGCTGGGTGGCGGTGGAAATGATTACTTGGCAGGCGGTGCCGGTGCCGACCATTTTGAAGGTGGCGCGGGTATACTGGATTCCGTGCATTATGACACGGTCGACGCCACCACCGGCGTTTATGTGGACCTTGCCACAGGTGAAGGGCAGGGTGGTGACGCCACCGGCGATACCTATAGCGGTGTTGAAGTGGCCTATGGCACCAATTTTGAAGACACCCTGATTGGTGATGATGGCGGCAATGTCCTGAGCGGCCTTGGCGGTGATGATTTTATTTTTGGCGGCGGCGGCAATGATTTCCTGCGGGGCGATGAGTTTGGCGCGACCAGCAGTGATGATTACCTTGATGGCGGTGCCGGGAATGACGACCTGGATGGTGGAGGCGGCAGCGACATCCTGATTGGCGGGGATGGTAATGACATCCTGACCGGCGACCTTGGCGGGGACCTGTTAAAGGGCGGGGCCGGTATTGATACCCTTGATTACAACGACCACGGCGAAGGCGGTGTGCATGTCAATCTTGCGACCGGCCTTGCCGAAGGCGAAAGTGCCGATGGGGATGTGTTCGAGGATATCGAGAATCTGAGTGGTTCACGCTATGACGATATCCTTGTAGGGGATCAGGGCCGCAATATGATCGAAGGCCTGTTTGGCAATGATATTGTACGCGGTGGCGACGGGCATGATGGCCTGCGCGGTGGTGCGGGTGATGACACGCTGGTTGGCGGCGATGGCAACGACCTTCTGACCGGTGATGGCGAAAATGCCCACGGGGTTCATGGTGCCGATACCTTCCTGTGGGAAACTTTTGAAGGTGGTGCAGAGCGTGACCGCATCACCGATTTTGGCAGCGAAGACAAACTGCAATTCAGTGCGGAATTCCAGGACAAAGCTGGCATTCACGATTTCACCGATTTCCTTGCCCATGCCGAACAGAACGATACCGGCGTTTATGTCGATTTTGCTGATGGCCGGCATTACGGCTATGGCGTGCAGATCGATGGCATTGATTTGTCTGATCTGCGTGAAGTCAATGTGCAGTTTGATGCCTCCGATACAGACACAACGGACGCCGGGATGGGCGATGCCCTGATATAGGCCCGCACGCAGCAGGAACCGGGGCAGGACATTGTGCGAATGTCCTGAGGCATGCCCGTAAATCTGATTTAAATCTGGTGTAAGGGAGCAGGAAGATGACAACTACCATTATCGGAACCATTGGCAATGACGTGCTGACTGGCACAGAGAGCATTGACGAGATTTACGGCCTTGCCGGGGATGACCGGCTGACTGCGGTGGGCGATGGTGACACCCTGATCGGCGGTGCCGGTGCCGACCAGTTTGTGATCGAGGAAAGCGGTCACACCGCAACCCTGTCCTATGAAGGATCAAACGAGGCAATTACTGCCGTTTATGGCGGTTATTCGCGGCCTTATTTTTTGCTTGAGGGGGGGGATGCGACCGGTGATTCCCTTGATTTCCCCGAATATGGCACCGAACTTGGCATTATTGGCACTGACCATGACGATGTTTTTCGGGGCTACTGGACAGCCGCCGAAGGCGGTGCCGGGGCTGATCATTACTACAACCTGGGATATGACAGTTCGATCAGCTATGCCCACTCGCCCGAAGGTGTTTCCGTTGACCTTAATACCGGTGCGGCATCGGGTGGAGACGCCGAAGGCGATGTGATTGAAGTGGTGCATAATCCCCCCGGTCTGATCGGGTCGGAATTTGATGATTATTTGGTCGCACGGTTACGCGGCAATGCCGCTCTTTCGGGCGGTGGCGGCAACGATGTGCTGATGGGCGGTGATGCACACGATTTCATCCGGGCGGGTGACGGTGATGACATCATCCATGCCGGGCCAGGCAATGACAATATCACTGGCGGACCCGGTGCCGACCTTATTGATGGTGGGGAGGGGGATCGGGATGTCGCAGGTTATACCAATGACGATGCCGTGACAGGTGTCAATGTCGATTTGGGATCGGGCATTGGCTGGGGCGGTGATGCCCAAGGCGATATCCTGATCGGGATCGAGATTGTGCAGGGCAGCCCGCTGGATGACCTGTTGATCGGCGATGAAGGCGATAACGAATTGCGCGGGCGTAGCGGCAGCGATGTATTGATCGGTGGTGCCGGTAATGATCGCCTTGAGGGCGAAGCAAGTTATGATGAAACCAGTAGCGATGACACCCTGTTTGGGGGTGCTGGCGATGATGGCCTGCGCGGTGGTGGCGGCAACGATATCCTGATTGGCGGCACCGGCGATGATGGTTTTAATGGCGGCGAAGGTGCCGATATCATAGATGGTGGCGACGGAAACGATCTGGTTTCCTACGGTTATGGTCGGGTGGATGACCCTGCTGTGCATGTCAATTTAACCACCAATGAAAGCTATGGCGGCGAGGCCGAAGGCGACACCATCCGCAACATCGAAAACATTAATGGTGGCAGCGGTGATGATGTTCTGGTCGGAGAAGCCGGGCGCAATGTGCTGTATGGCGGTCAGGGCGAAGATGTGTTGCAGGGACTTGGCGGCCACGACCTGCTGATTGGCGGCGCCGGTTCCGATATCATCGAAGGTGGTGATGGAAACGATTATCTGGTCGGGGGATATATGAATAGCGACTATCTCGACCAGGGTGACAGCTTTGTCTGGAATGTTTACGAAGGCGGGGCGGAACGCGATCGGATCGTGGATTTTGTCGCGGGTAAACGCGGCGATCACATTGTTCTGGGTGAAGATTTTCAGGACAAAGCCGACATTCACGATTTCACCGATTTCCTTGCCCATGCCCAACAGAATGATACCGGTGTTTATGTCGATTTCGCCAATAACGCCCATTATGCCTATGGCGTTCAGATTGACGGCATTGACCTGTCTGATCTGACAGACGCCAACGTGGTGTTTAACGAACCGGATACGGAAACGGACAGTACCGGTTTTGACGATGCTCTGGTCTGAGCAATCGTTGCAGCGGACCCGGCAGTTTTATTCGATCTGTATTTTCCTTCACGAATGATTGGAGCGAGACGGAAAAATGGCAAGCATCATCGGCACCAATGGAAATGACGTGTTAACCGGTACGAATGGCCTTGATCAGCTTTATGGTCTTGCGGGGGACGACAGACTGATTGCAGTGGGCGACCGCGATGTTCTGGTGGGGGGTGAAGGGGGCGATACTTTTGTTATCGATCAAAGCAGGATCGAGGTAACGCTTTCGTATCAGGGGTCAGAGGAGGCGGTTCATCTTGATTATCGGTTAAGTGATGCCGCATCGCATGCCGAGGCGATTTTTTCGGCATCGGGTGGAGATGCAGAGGGCGACAGTATCGTTGCCCGGGAGTCGTTTGGTCGCCCCGAGATCAGCGTTATTGGCAGTGACGGTGACGACCATATCACGGGTGACTTCAGCTATGTTGAAGGCGGTGCCGGGGCGGACATTATTCACCTTGAAAAAGGCAGGTATCTGTATTCGCATCCGGTACTTGATTATGGGTCCTCCGATGCTGGCGTGCGGCTTGATCTGAATGACGGTATCGGGCATGGCGGCGATGCCGAGGGCGACCAGGTCACGCTTTCCGGTGAAGTTCAAAAGATTCAAATTCACGGCAGCGAATTTGACGATGCTTTTGTCGCGCAGAAGGATACTTTCACCGATTTTGAAAGTGGTGCCGGTGACGACATTTTGATCGGCAACTCCCAATTGGACCATTTCGATGGTGGCAGTGGTGATGACTATATGGAGGGCGGAGGCGGCAACGACACCTTTTTGGGGGGAGACGGGGCCGATTACATGCTGGGCGGGGCAGGTCAAAACAGTCTGGATTATCTCGCCTCCGATGCCGGGGTGAATGTGAATTTGCAAACCGGCGAGGGGCATGGTGGTTATGCGGAAGGCGATACCATTCTTGATATCCGAGATGTCAGCCTTAGCCAGTTTGACGACGTTGCCACGGGATCGGACGGGGATGATACCCTGTTTGGCCGGATGGGCAGCGATACCCTTTACGGTGGGGGCGGGGATGACAGGCTGAATGGCGAGACCGTATATGGCGGGGCTGGCGATGACAGCATTGGTAATGACAGCAATGAATTTGAGGGGGCGGATGAAAACCCCGATACCTATTATGACGGCGGCGCAGGAGATGACTCGGTTTTTGCCGACGGGGTTGGACACGACATTCTGCTGGGGGGCGCGGGCGATGACTGGATGGAAGCCGGTGGCCGTTTTGACCCTGCGGTGACAGGCAACGCCACCTTATGGGGGGGCAGTGGTGATGACTGGCTTTTTTCTCACGACGCTGGAAGTGATACCCTGTTTGGCGGCAGTGGCAATGATACCCTTTATGGGGGAGAGAATGGTGATGTCATGGATGGTGGCAGCGGTTTTGACACGCTGTTTGTAACAAGTGATCCCGACAGCCCCGTAACAGTAGACTTGGCGACAAGCGAGATTTCGGGCGGGCATTACGAGAATTCCACAATTCGAAACATTGAAAGCCTGCACGGCAGTAGCGGGGATGATGTTTTCCTGGGTGATAATGGTCGCAACCAGTTTTACGGAGGCTGGGGTAACGATACGCTTGACGGTCGGGGTGGCGATGATTTTTTGCGCGGCCTTGGTGATGATGACGACCTTATTGGGGGTGACGGGCGTGACCGGCTGGAAGGCGGGGGCGACAGTGATTATCTCGCGGGGGGAGATGGTCACGACGTGTTGCAGGGAGGCGAGGGTCGCGACATTATCGAAGGGGGGGATGGCAACGATTATCTGATTGGCGATGTGCATCACAGTGCGTTTGGTGTGGCCGCCGATACCTTTTTATGGGACGCGTATGAGGGGGGTGCCGAACGTGACCGGATTGTTGATTTTCAGGCCGATGGCCGCAATGCGGATTACATCAGGCTGTCCGAAAATTTTCAGGACAAATCGGGTATTTACGATTTTGATGATTTTCTCGCCCATGCGCAGCAAAATGATACCGGGGTTTATGTCGATTTTGCCAACGGATCCCATTATCAGTACGGCGTGCAAATTGACGGTATCACACTTGATGAGATTGACGAAGATCACGTCGTTTTCGCAGATGAAACAGTGCTGAGCTGAACGGCCAAACGCCCTGATGTGATATCAGGGCGTTGTATTTTGGTGTTTGGGCAGTAAAGCCGGGCCTGTCAGCATGGCAGATCAAAGACAAAACGCCTTATTTGCCAAGGGTGTCGAACTTGAATAACAGGCGCATCGACCCTGCCGTATTGGCAAGGGTTGCCAGGCACGCGGCGGCGCGATCCTCGGGGATGGCGACGGCAAAGCGGGTGGTGTAAACGCGGGAATCGTTTTCGTTGGTCGCGCTGGCGGCCAGTTGCACGATATTGGCATTAAATTCGATAAATATCTCGGATAACCGGGCAATCAGGCCGGGCTGGTCGATGCCGGAACATTCGATGAGATGGGTTGCGCCGGGGGTATCTGTCAACACAGGGGCCGGTTGAATGGCCTCGACGGTGATTTCGGCCTGCTCCATTGGCAGTTCACACAGGGCGGCTTCGCATTCGGTAATCGGGCATGTATCGGGAAGCTCGCATGTCGTAATGAAATTCGCGCGTCCCCGATCAAGCACAAAACTGGTCGCGCCAAGATTGACGCCAATGTCAAACAGACGGCTGGAAATGTCAGATACCAGGCCAACACGGTCAGCACAGGATATGGTGATGCGCGTATTCGCGTTCATTGATAAGGCTCCGTCATATCGAGATATGTCACAGACTATCAATGAATTGCCTCAGGCGCCATCACAGGCAGGGGGTGTGCCGTAATTATCTTGCTGTTTTGAATGCGGGCAAAATGACAAAGGCCCGACGCGTTAACGTCGGGCCTTTCAATGGCGCGCCCGGAAGGATTCGAACCTCCGGCCTTCTGATTCGTAGTCAGATGCTCTATCCAGCTGAGCTACGGGCGCTTCGTCTTTGTTTCCGCCGGGTTGCGATGTGTGCTCCCCGTCGGCGGAGCGGAACTTATGAAAACCCGTTGCCCTTTGCAAGCGGTAATTTTCAAAAAAGTGTATTTTTTCTTCGAGCCCGTAAAATATCGCCTCTAAGTGGCTTTGAGGGGCGCTGTTTTCCGCCAAGTTGGCGATTATCGCTATGTTACGGGGAAAAAAGGGGGAAATGCGTCTTGTTCCGGGGGGAACCCTCTATTAAGATGCTTTTCAATCCCAGGGGAGCAGGGGCTTGTTTATACATAAAAAAGCAGGCTCAGGGAGATTCGCTTATTCCTACTTAGGTAATTGATCGAAATGGCCGTTCGCAAAACCTACCTCGCCGTTTTCGGCGTCGCCCTGCTGCTAGGCGGGTGTTCCAATTCTACCGATGCCATGTGGCCGGCACTTAGCGGGGAGGATGCCGGATCATCGGCAACCCAAACCAGCACGGCACAGAGCGATATCGGAACCGGGGCCCCAGAGGCCGACGTGATGCGCAGCACACAGCCTTTGACGGGTATGTCCACGACGGGCACTTTTGTCGGGACCAAAGTTGAAAGCATGCGTCAGGAACTGAACCGCCTGAAATCCGCGCTCAATACCCACAACAATGAATTGCAAAGCCTGCGGGCCCAGACCGTAAGCCATTCGCAGGCTTATCATGGCACCGTGGCGGCGATTAATGCCCGCTTGCAGGTTGGCACGACGCCTGGCAATCCGGTGCTGGTGAAGCAGTGGAACCAGGCACAGCAGGAACTGGACCGCGTTAATGGCGACATCGCGTCGCTTAATTCGCTGGCAAATGATGTTGCGGCTGATTCGACCCTATCCACCTTCCTGCTGGAATCGGTCCGGTCTGCCTATCAGGTTTCCGGTGCGGTTGACGAGGATCACCGCCAGCTTGCGATGCTCGAAGATGAAACCAACCGGACTTCGGTGCTGATTGATCGTTTGCTAAGCGAGATCAGCGAGGATTTGTCCCGTCAGACCACCTATATCGCCAATGAGCGTTCAAATCTGAATGCGCTTTCGCTTGCCGTTAAAAATGGCGAGATTTTTGGCCAGTCTCTGGCGACAAAGTCCGCGCCGACCCAGCCGGTTGCAGCAAATCGCTCTTTGCCCGACTCGGAAGATCGCCCGCTGGTGGTGATTCGCTTTGACAGTGCCAGCGTGAAATACGAACAGGCACTTTATAACGCCGTGAATCGTGCGCTGGAACGTCGCCCTGATGCGACCTTTGATATTGTTGCCGTCACCCCGAACCGGGGAACACCGGCACAGGTCGCACTGAACAGCAGCAAGGCAAAGCGGGATGCACAAAGTGTCGTGCGGTCCCTGACGGATATGGGCATGCCCAATTCGCGGGTACGCCTGTCGGATTCAACCAGCTCGTCGGTTTCGGCGAACGAAGTACATGTTTACGTTCGCTAATCAGTTTCGATCCTGATCAGTTGAACGGCCGGAACAGGGCACCTCGCGCGAGGTGCCCTTTCTTTTTTGGGCGATCTCGCATGACACCAGGGCCCGCCATGTATGATAAAATCTGCTTTGCATGAGGCTCGGACAATGCAGGAGAGCGAGAAAATGGCGGATATTGTTAATCTGCGCCAGCATCGCAAGCACAAGGCGCGGGATGAAAAGGCAAAAAAGGCAGATGCCAATCGAATCGCCTTTGGCCGAACGCGGGAGGAGCGCGAGCTCAGTAAAGCCGCAAAAGAGATGGAAGATCGCAAATTGGCGGGGCATCGTCTTGCGCAGGACATGAACAAGATCGGAACGGAGGCAGAGCAAAAGGATGGAGGCAGCCTTGATCGGGCGAACGCCGCTGGAGCGAAAGCCGGGAAAGAGGCCGAGAGCGTGACTGCGGAACAAAATGATGCACCTGTATGTGCGATTAAAAAATCATCCGATACAGATGACAAAATCCTGTCGGATAAAAAACGCAGTGACAATGGGTCAAATATTGTATCGCTGAGCCCTGATACTCGGCAGTAATGCGGGGTCGCGATGAATTTTCGTCAACGCAGGAAACGTTGGCTGCCGGGCCCGGTAGAGAAAAATACTCCGGGCAATAAGACGGCATATTTTGGCGCGCCACCGCATCGTGCAGCTTTGCACAATGTCAGAGAATCTTTTTGTGCCCTTGCCTGAAAGTCGCAACAAAATCAGGTGCACGGCACATTTGGGATGTCAAATAACAGACAGTCGCAAAAACGGTCGCACGGGCAATTAGCCGAGCAGCGTTTCCTTTTCGCGTTTGTCCTGGTCCAGGGCCTCGTCCCAGCCCATCAGCCAGTCTTCATGTTCCCGGCTGTCAGCGGGATAGGGGTTTTCCGTCAGGCGGTGGGCACCAAGCCCGGCCGAAAAGCCGTAATTTACCGCAGCATTGGGAATCGCCCGGCTGGCCGGGGCATGTTCACGATAAAGTCTGTGGCGAAAGGCGGGTAAGGAGCACAAAACCCCGGCATCAATGCCGAGCGGATAGGTGATCAGCATGGCCTCCCCCAGCGGGGTGATGGATAATGTACCATCCTGGGCAATGTGGATCAGACCGGCCATTTTTAATTGCGATGAGGCATATTCAATGCGGCTGCACAGGGCGGGGGTATCTTGCAGGACGATCTGGGTTCCGTCTTCATCGCAGCAAAATAGCGACAGAACCTTTTCCTTCAGGGCTTGCTGACCCAGACCGGCCGACGCAGAGCGCAGCACCGTCAGCATCAGGGCGGGATCACCGGGGATATAGTCTGTTGTGGTCGTCATAATGGGCCTCCGTCTTTGGCGAAACGAATTCCCTCCCAAGGGTAATTTATAAACCGGCCTTAATATAAACAGCCGTGTTTTTATTATTATAGTTTGCAGATATGTTTCAAACTTGTGAAGACAAGAGTGCGCGGCAGTAGAATTTTTGTGAACTGTTGGTGAATTTTGCAATCACAGGTATGGGAAGCTGTTGTTTATACGCGAAAAATCGTATGTGTTTCCCGTTTAAGTAGTTTTTTGATGATCTTATAAAGGTTTTAATATTACGTTTGTCACGCTTTTAGGCGCGCTATCACAGCGGCAGTTATTATTTTCGGAATCCTGAAAGCTGTGAACAACCGTCACCGGCGCGGCATTTTATAAGAACGGGATCCCGCGGTTGGGCAGGCGGTGACGAATATTATTTGTTGCCTGTTTCGGCAGATTCTGGTGAACGCCACAGGCGTACACGATTGCGCCCGCTTTCCTTGGCGGCATAAAGCGCCCGGTCAGCCTTGTCGATGATCTGGTCAATTTTGCGATCCGGCAGGATGGGGGCAGCGCCGATTGATGTGGTGATGGAAAGCGAGACATCATTTTCCAGTGTGACCGGTGACGCCTCGATGACGCGACGCAGCCGTTCGAGAATGCGTGCTGTCTGGCGCATGTCGGCATTGGGCAGGCAGATCAGGAATTCTTCGCCGCCATAACGGTAAACCTTGTCAAAGGGGCGGACATGCGATTGCAAAATACCGGCAATTGTTTGCAGCACAAGGTCGCCTGCCTGATGCCCGTGGGTGTCGTTGACGGATTTGAAATGATCGAGATCGACAAGGGCAATCGCGGTTGGCGACTGAGTGCGAATCGACCTTTCCCGCTCGACTTCCAGGTCCGAGAGCATGGTTTGCCGATTATAGGCGCCGGTCAATGGGTCCACATTGGATCGCGCGGTGCGAAAGGCCCGTTCAAGGCGGCGGATTTGGCTGAAAAACGATTCGGCCCGCAAGGCCATGACATCATATTCGGCGACATCAATTTTGCCGTTGCGGTCAAAATGCTTCTGCACGCGCCGGGCGGCATTGTGAAGCTGTTCGTGTGTGGTGGCAAGGGCATGGATCGCAGGCTGGTCAATCAGCCGGTTATGCTGGTTCAGCGCATACCAGGCCCCAAAATTGCAGTCATGGTTGTTGGCATGGTCATGATCTGGCATGTCCGGAAGGCCGCTTGCGCGTGACTCCTCGTCCCCCACGATCAGGTGACGATTCCATTCCAGAACCAGCGCAATATGCTCCGAAAGGGCGGTTTCAAGTTCTTGCAAAATCTCCCGTTCCGCATCGACAAAATTGCCATCGGCGATGCTATCGGGCATGTCCGACTGTTGTCCGTCAGACGGATCAGACCTGCGGTTGCTCTTGTCGTTCTTCGGGTCAGGCATTTTGCGCGGTTCCATCGTGATGGTGGGGACTATCAGGCACCTTCGCCTTGTGACGTTGCTGATGGAAGCGGAAAAACGTCATCGAAAGTTTGTGTCAGCAGGGCATCAAGCTGCGCCATTGTCAGGTCGATTCCCAGGTCTTTCAGGCTGGTAACACCGTGTTCTGCAATGCCGCACGGGACGATGCCGCCAAAATGTGTCAAATCCGGGTTTAGGTTAATCGCAATACCATGAAATGTGACCCAGCGACGCACCCGTACACCAATGGCGGCAATTTTGTCTTCGCGGCCATTGCCCCGGTCAACCCAGATGCCCACACGGCCATCGCGTCGTTCGCCTGTAACGCCAGCCAGGGCAAGTGTGCGGATAATCCATTCTTCCAGATTATGCACATAGGCCCGCACATCGCGTCCGCGCTTGCGCAGATCCATCATCAGATAAGCCGTGCGTTGCCCCGGCCCATGATAGGTATATTGGCCGCCCCGCCCGGCGTTATAAACGGGAAATCTTTGCGGATCGACCAGATCCTCGATTTTTGAACTGGTTCCCGCCGTGTAAAGGGGGGGGTGTTCGACCAGCCAGATCAATTCGCCCGCATCGTTATGGGCGATGGCTTCGGCACGCGCTTCCATTTCGGCAAGGGCCTCGGGGTAGGAAACGAGCTCTTTTGCCACCCGCCATTCGGGCTTTTGGGCACTAAAATCGATACTTTTCATTTTTCCTGTCAAATAAATGAAAACTCCCCTTGATTGGGGGTGTCCTTTTTGCTATCTCCCTTTCCGCGCCAAGGCAAGCCCGCAACGTTACCTCACAGGGCTTGTTGCAAACATATTATGCGGTCGTGGCGGAATTGGTAGACGCGCAGCGTTGAGGTCGCTGTGGGCTAACCCCCGTGGAAGTTCGAGTCTTCTCGACCGCACCAAAAAGGCCTTTCTCTGGAAGCAGGGAAGGGCCTTTCTGATTCTGGCAGTATTTTCCGAAATAAAACAAAAACACCGTGATTTTGCGTTGGCCTGTGCTGTTGCTCTCGGAGGGCCTGTCGCGACAGTCCGTCGTTGTGTTGCTTTGCCAGGCCATTGAAAAATTTCTGCAATCAGTCATGGATAAATACCTACGCCTGTATATTATACAGATCGCTTAGGGGTATAAAAAGAAGTCAAGACCATTTCTAAATGCACCCGGATGACGAAGGCCTTTGTCGCACTATGACGGCAAAGGAATGGGGCGCTGTGATTGGGGATGTTTGCCGGATTGGGGGAGTGCACAGCAAAGCCATGTCTATTCGGATTAAAGTTGCCAAAACCGACAAAGAACTAAGTGACGTTTATCATTTGCGTTATCAGGTTTATCAAGACCACGGCCATTTTGCCGATAAATATGACGGGGCAGTGGTTGACCTGTATGACGCCGTTCCCTCTGTTGCGAATCTGATTGCCTATAGTAACGATGTTCCGGTGGCGACCATTCGGGTTAACCGTGATTCGGAACTGGGTTTACCGGCTGACCATGCCTTTGATTTTTCCGGCTATCGGCAAAAAGTAACGGAAGAACGACGCGTTGCAGGGCTTGACGCACCGTTATTTGCCAGTGCCGGTATGCTTGCCATTGCCGAAGAATGGCGCAACCGCCGCTACGTGTTTGGCGGCCTTCTAAGGATGGCGGCCGATATTGGTCATATGTGGGGCGTGACCCACATTCTGGCGACGGTCAATGTGACGACGGCGGGCATTTATGAAAGGCTGGGCTGGCACCGTTTGGCCGATCCGGTGGTAGTTGGCGGACTGGGTGTTGAAATTCTGCCTTTTGCCTCGCCAATGGAGCCGATGTATCGCTGGGCCTTTGGCATGTTCAAGGACCAGAAAGGTCTGTTGGACCAGTTTAGCGGCTGTTTTCAGTGGTATCTGGTGGATGGCGGTACGGAAATTTTTCGTCAGGAAGATGTCGGAGACGAGGCCTTTTTGATTACGAAAGGCAGTGTTGACATCATGCGCCACCATGACGGGTCGGACCGGACCCTGCGTTTGGCGAAGTTGGGGGCGGGTGACATGTTTGGTGAATTGTCATTGATCGATTCATCGCCCCGTTCGGCAACCGCCGTTGCCAGCCGCAATACCGAACTGGTTGTCATCAATCGTGATGTTTTTTGGCAAAAAAGCAATGAAGACCCGCAGCGCCTGAAGGACCTGATGCAAATCCTCTCGGAGCGGCTGCGCGATGCCAATAATCTTGGCATGATATATGCCTGCGGGTCGGATGACGAGAGACTGGCCTATTTTACCAATCGCGTGCGTCGTGGTGCCATTCCGGATCCGAGGGACCCGGAAATTTTAAAATCGCGCATGTCGATTGAAGAATTTGCCGATATGGCGCTGGTGACGGTGGAGCAGGCCGAACGATACCTGGGCCATTTGCAAAACCAGGGAATACTGGAATTTACAGCACGACAGATCACGTTTTTCGGGGGCGAAACGAAGTGAAAGAAGATACCGCAAGTTCAACGGCCTATACCGTCTTGCAGGGCCTGGTTTATGTGGCGCGACGCACACAACACAGCTATCTGGTGCCAGACAATGTAAGGCGGCTGGGCGAATGCGTTCTTTCCGCATCCGAAGAAGGGCGTGCCCGCCTGGCGGAGCTAGATAAACCCTTGGTCGGCCTGAAAGTCGGCATTCGTGAATTCATATTTCTGCCGGGCATTACCCTGCATTATATTTTGCGCAAACGCTGTATCGAGGATAAGGCCCGTGCTGCCATTGCCGGTGGTGTCACACAGGTGGTCAGCCTGGGGGCCGGGTATGACAGCCTGATCTTTCGCCTGTCCTGTGAGTTTCCCGATGTGAATTTTATCGAGATCGATCATCCGGCGACTCAGAAATTCAAGGCGGATGCGTTTGACAAAACGCCGGAATCGCAGGCTGGCCTGGCACGGGTGAATTATTTGAGTGTTGATTTCACCCATCAGAATATCGAAGACCGCTTGCGCGGCTTTGACCATTTTGACCCGTTCCGACCGACTTTGTTCATCAGCGAAGGTGTTACGGTTTATCTGACCGAGGAAGAGGTAACACATATGTTTGCCTCTATTCGCAATCTGTCGGGCGCGGGAACACAGTTTCTGTTTACCGTGGTGGAGCCGCATGGCAGCCCGCGCAGCAATACCCGCAAGGCGCTGGCCTGGTATCTGAACTTTATTGGTGAACCCCTGAAATGGACGATGGAAGCGCCGAATATGGAGGCGTACCTGAAAAAGCAGGGCTGCGAGCTGCATTCGCTTGATGCGACAGACCAGTTTCGTGAAAAATATATGGACCCGGGACGTCGTGCCCGTTTGCATCACGGCGAATATGTTGTTCTGGCTGAATTTGTCTGATCGCCCGCTTTATGGCATGGCAGGGGGGCGGGTAAGCCACCCCTGCAAAACCGGAATGATCTTATCGTTTTCAGAAGACCTTCGGGGCATGATATGATTGCCAGATGCCATTGGATTTTCACAAGGCACTACGAGAAATATTCTTGTGCAGGCGAACTGAATGCTTCTCTCGATGTGATAATTCCACTAGGTTGGCCGGTCCCACACGGCCAAGAATTTTCAGGGCTTAATCCACTTTAGGTTAATTTCGCCTAAATACCTGAAGTTAAAGGTATTAATATGACAAACAGAAACGACAAGCTGCGTGAAGCCGCTTTGGACTATCACCGGTATCCCACCCCCGGAAAGCTGGCAGTTACGGCAACCACCACCCTTGCCAACCAGCGTGATCTGGCGCTGGCTTATTCGCCAGGTGTTGCCTTTGCCTGCGAGGAAATCGTCAAAGACCCGGAAACGGCGGTGCATTACACCGCGCGCGGCAATCTGGTTGCCGTGATCAGCAATGGGACGGCGGTTCTGGGTCTTGGCCCGATTGGCCCGCTGGCATCCAAGCCGGTGATGGAAGGCAAGGCTGTCCTGTTTAAGAAATTTGCCAATATCGATGTGTTCGATCTGGAAGTGAACGAACTCGACCCGCAAAAATTCATCGATATTGTTGCTGCTCTTGAACCCACCTTTGGCGGCGTCAATCTTGAAGACATCAAGGCACCGGAATGTTTCATCATTGAAAAGGCGCTGCGCGAACGCTGCAATATTCCGATTTTCCACGATGACCAGCATGGGACCGCCATTTGCGTGGCCGCAGCCGTGCGCAACGGCCTGCGCGTTGTTGGCAAGGACCTGGAAAAGGTCCGGCTGGTGGCATCGGGTGCCGGGGCTGCGGCCCTTGCCTGCCTGAACCTTTTGGTGTCGATGGGCCTGCCGCGTGAAAATATCACCGTGACCGACCGATTTGGCGTGGTTTACAAGGGCCGTCAGGAAGAAATGGACCCGTGGAAAGCGGAATATGCCATTGAAACCAATGCCCGCACCCTGGATGACGTGATTGAAGGGGCGGATATTTTCCTGGGTCTTTCAGCACCCAACATTATGGGCGAAAACGAGCTGCGTAAAATGGGCGAACGCCCCATTATCATGGCGCTGGCAAATCCGACCCCCGAAGTCTCGCCGGAACTGGTCAAGGAAATCCGCCCCGATGCCGTGATGGCAACGGGCCGGACGGATTATCCGAATCAGGTGAATAACGTTCTTTGTTTCCCGTTTCTGTTCCGCGGCGCGCTGGATGTGGGGGCGACGGAAATTAACGAGGAAATGAAGATCGCGGCTGTCGAAGCCATTGCCGACCTGGCAACAGCCGAAGTTTCCGACATTGTTGCCACCGCTTATGGCGGCGAAGAACTGAAATTCGGGCCGGAATATCTGATTCCGAAACCGTTTGATCCGCGCCTGATGCTGGAAATTCCGCCGCGTGTTGCCAAGGCGGCAATGGATAGCGGCGTTGCCAAGCGCCCGATCGAGGATTTCGACGCCTATCGCCAGCAGCTTGAAGGCTTTGTGTTCCGCTCTGGCCTGGTGATGAAGCCGGTCTTTGATATGGCACGCAGCCACAAGAAACGGGTTGTTTACCCCGAAGGCGAATCGCGCCGTGTGTTGCAGGCCTGCCAGGTTCTGGTTGATGATGGTGTTTGTCATCCGGTCCTGATTGGCCGGCGCGACGTTATTCTGGAGCGGATTGCCGAACTGGGCCTGCGCATTGTGCCCGATGTGCATGTTGAAATTCACGACCCGGATGATAACCGCCATTTCGAGCAGGACTGGCAGGATTTCCACAACATTATGGGCCGTCGCGGGATTAACCCGGAATATGCCCGTTCCATTGTACGCACCCGTCCGACGGTGATTGCCTGTTTGATGCTGCGCCGTGGCGAGGTGGATGCAATGGTGTGTGGTTGCCAGGGCGGTTTCCTGCGACATTTGCGCTATGTGCGTAATCTGGTGGGCCTGCGCAAGGGTGTGACCGATTTCTCGACCGTCAATATGATGATCATGAAACATGGCACGTTCTTTTTGACCGATACCTATGTGTCGGTTGACCCCACGCCCGAACATGTGGCCGAAACCACCATCATGGCGGCCGATGTTGTGAAACGGTTTGGGATTACGCCCAAGGCGGCGCTGATTTCGCATTCCAATTTTGGCAGCCACGAAAATCCGTCGGCCTGCAAAATGCGCGATGCCCTTAAAATCATTCGCGTTCAGGCGCCGGATCTGGAAGTGGAAGGTGAAATGCACGCCGATGCAGCCATTTCGGAAACCATCCGCAACCGCATTTTCCCCAATTCGATGCTGAAGGGATCGGCCAACCTGTTGGTCATGCCGACCCTGGATGCGGCCAATATTTCCTATAATATGGTTAAAATGCTGGGGGATGGTCTGCCGGTTGGTCCGATTCTGGTGGGGGCGGCGAAATCGGCCCATGTTGTCAGCCCGTCGATTACCGTGCGTGGTCTGGTTAATATGAGTGCGATTGCCGTGGTCGATGCCAATGATCGGGAACAGTCCCGCATTTAAGCGCGTTAGTATTTTGCGGGCGTGTCCCGCACTTGACCAGGCAAAAACGATGGCGCAATAACAGCCGTGCCGGACGGATTGGTCCGGCACGGTTTTTGTCTAAAGGGCAGGCAAAACGGCACAGCAGCAACCGGGGAGGGGCCGATGACTGACATCAACGAACTTGATCGTCCGGAAAATACAGTGTCATCGGCTTCTGGTAGCGAGGATTACGTTGATCTGACCCCGGAATATGCCCGCGAAATTCTTGATGCCCTGCACGAAGAAGATACTCCCCGCGTCGAGGAACTGGTTGGCGAACTGCACTTTGCCGATATCGCCGACCTTCTGGGCTGGGCGGGCAGTTCGGAACGCCAGCAGCTTGTTGATGTTATCCGCCCGGATTTTGACCCGGAGCTTTTAACCGAACTTGATGACGAACTGCGTGAGGAAGTCATTGCGCAGTTGGGTACCGAGGTGGTGGCCGAAGCCATTTCCGAGCTCGATTCGGATGACGTGGTCGAGGTCATCGAGGATCTGGAGGAAGCAGACCAGCAGGAACTTCTGGGTGCCCTTTCGGAAATTGAACGTGCGCGTGTTCAGGAAGCCCTGTCCTATCCTGAATATACCGCTGGCCGTATTATGCAGCGCGAACTGGTCGCCATTCCCGATTACTGGAGTGTTGGCCAGACCATCGACTTTTTACGGTCTGCCAAAAACCTGCCCGAAGATTTTTACGACATTATTGTGGTGGACCCGCGTTATCGCCCGGTGGGGATGATGCCGCTGTCGCGCGCGATTCGCACCAACCGCCCGGTTTTGGTTCGCGATGTCATGGAAACCGATGATATGCGCACCGTTCTTGTTACCGAAGAACAGGAAAATGTCGCCCATCTGTTTCGTCAGCGCGACCTGATTTCGACACCGGTGGTCGATGATAATGGCCGCCTTGTTGGTGTGATCACGGTCGATGACGTGGTGGACGTCATTGATGAAGAATATGAAGAAGACATGATGCGCATGGCCGGTGTTGGCGAGGAAGATGACCTTTCCAGCGCGGTTCTCGATACCACACGATCGCGTTTTACCTGGCTTTTGGTTAATTTGGGCACGGCGATTGCCGCATCGATGGTGATTGGCCTGTTTGAACATACCATTCAAAGCCTGGTGGCGCTGGCTGTGTTAATGCCCATTGTTGCCTCGATGGGCGGCAATGCCGGTACCCAGACCCTTACCGTGGCGGTGCGTGCCATTGCCACCCGTGAACTGACCAGCACCAATGCCTGGCGCGTGGTGCGCAAGGAAGTGGCGGTTTGTACTCTCAATGGCCTGGCCTTTGCCGTGCTAAGCGGGGCGGTAAGCTGGTTCTGGTTTGATGATTGGCGCCTGGGGGGTGTTATTGGCGTTGCCATGATCATTAATTTGATCGTGGCCGGGGCCGCCGGGGCCATTATCCCGCTGGCGCTGGAACGTGCCGGGGTGGATCCGGCTGTGTCCTCGTCGGTGTTTTTGACCACGATTACCGATGTTGTCGGTTTTTTTGCCTTTTTGGGGTTGGCGGCGGCCTTTTTGTTATAATCCCAATTAGGTAACGTCGGGCAAGGTTTTGGGCAAGGTTCGGCCAGTGATGTCTGGCGACTCACCCGTTTGGCTTAATCGCCATGTTTATGGATCGTCTTATGATGGATCAGGGATTATCTGGCGTTTAAGAAACTTGACCGTGGCGGTGTTTGCCACGGGCGGTGAAAAAATAAAGCCCTGGATTTCATCACATTCGGCCGTGCCCAGCATGGCAAGCTGTTCTTCGGTTTCAACACCCACCGCCACGACGCGCCGGTTCAGGCTTTTGCACAACCGTGTTGCCGGGCCAAGAACGCTGTTTTCAGGCTGTTCATCCAGTTCGACGTCAAACAGGGTTTGTGACAGTTTAATGCGCTGAACCGGAAACCGTTTAAGATAGCGCAGCGAAGACTGGGTCGCCCCGAACTGATCGAGTGTCAGGCTGATGCCCGCTTCGGCAAAGCGATAGAATTGGGCCAGGGAATGTTCCGGGTCGCGCATGGCGACTTCTTCGGACACCTCTATTTCAATCAATCCTGG
Source organism: Thalassospira profundimaris (assembly GCF_003326755.1). GTDB lineage: Bacteria > Pseudomonadota > Alphaproteobacteria > Rhodospirillales > Thalassospiraceae > Thalassospira > Thalassospira profundimaris_B. Next base: position 141,412 of record NZ_JPWH01000004.1, read on the forward strand.
CTGAATGTCGTGTTGTTCGGTTTCTTCATGGATATTTTTAATGATGTCGGCCTGGATAAACTGGCGTCCGGACAGGTTGAGGGCGACAGGAACCGGCTGGTAGCCATCTGTGCGCCACTGACTGATTTGCTGACAGACCGATGAAATAATCCAGCGGCCCAGCGGCGCGAGAAGCCCCGTCCGGTCTGCAACCGCAATAAAATCATTGGGCAGGTGGCGTAGCCCGCTATCATCATGCCAGCGTAACAGGGCCTCAAACCCCGTAAGCGTATGATCGGACAGGCGGAAGCGGGGCTGATATTCCAGGGCAAACCGTTTTTCGTCCGCCGCACGGCGCAATTGTGCCTCCAGTGAGAGGCGTGCGTGCATGACATTGTTCATGGTTTCGACGAAAAAGCAGTAGGAGGATTCCGCCGATTTCTGGGCACGATACATCGCGGCATCGGCATTGGCCAGCAATTGCGAGGGGGCCCGTGCGTCATTGGGATAAAGGGCCACACCAACACTGACATGCAGGCGAATCTCCTCTCCACTAATCGGAATGGGATGGGAAATCGCCTCGACAATGCGTTCTGCAACCAGGGCGGCCCCTTCGGCTTCGGAAAGGTCCGTCGCGATAATGGCAAATGTGTCGCCCGACAGGCGCGAGCAGGTGTCTTTTTCGCGCACGGTTGCCCGTAACCGGCCGGAAATGGAGCGCAATGTCTCGTCACCGACATCGGACCCATATCGGTCGTTCACGGCGCGGAAATTATCGATATCGACCGTCAGGACCGATAACAGTTTGCCATAGCGTTTGGCATGGGCAACGGCCTGGTTCAGCCGGTCGTCAAACAGGGCCCGGTTGGGCAGGCCCGTAAGTGGATCGTGGGTCGCAAGATAGCGCAGCCGGTTGACCGCCGCATTGGCCGCCGGGTTATGATGCAGCAATACATCGATCTGATCGCTATTTTTGTCAGATGGCGTCATCAAAAGATCGCAGACGACGTGAACCCCTTCCGCGCTGCGTATGACCCATTCCCGGCGGACTTCGGTTTCGCCCTGGGTGATGGCCGAAAGCAATTTGTCCTGGGCGCGCTGGGATGACGTGCCGTCGGACTGAAATTCAGGGGCGAGATTATAAAGACGGATAAATCCGTAATCTTCTTCACGCAGGTCAAAAAAGCTGGCCGTTTCGCTGGACATGGCAAGCAAATGCCCGTCCGAACGATTGATGGTCAGGGCAAGGTCACTGATATTTTCGCGACCACGAATATGTTGCAATTTGTGCGGTGCCCGGGTTTCGCGGCGATTGGCATAAAAAAACAGTAAACCGGAAAACACGACTGCCAGAACAAGACCGGTGATCGAAACCATTCGCGGGGTGTTTGCGTTAATACCGGCGGTAACCGGGGCGGGGGTCACATCAATATCCCATTTATGTCCGGCCGCATTGACCCTGCTGCTGCGGGTCAGGTTCGGGTCATTGCCATTGCCCTGCATTTCAAACAATACGCTGGCATTTTCGCGCACGCGAATGGTGTAATCGGCCAGATAATCGCTGCCAAGAATGGTGGCAAGCATGGTGCGAATACGGAAAACGCCATTGACCATGCCGATGATTTCTCCTTCCGGGGTAATCACGGGCACATAGGCGGCAAAGCCCCGTCCGCCCTGAAGAAGTTCGAGCGTCGGGGTGATTTGTGTCTGGCGCTGGTCAAATGCCATATCAAGAACCGGCCCCGCCACGGGATGACGTTTCAGATCCGCCCCCATAGCCGAGACATTCCCCTTGATCGGCGCGACGTATTTTATGATGTAGTTGGGCGATATCCAGTTAACGGCCTGAAGAGCCTCGAAACGCGATTGCAGGGGGGCGGCCTGTGCGATGTATTGCCGTTCGTCCTCGGGCGCGTTGCCGCGCCAGTTATCGGCGAAATTTTCCAGCGCGTGCAAATTGGCATTGATGGTTTCGCCAATTCTGTCGGCCAGGTTCACGGCCAGTAATTCCGCATTTGCCCGCAGCGCCTGTTCATTTTCTTTTTTGATCTGTTGGGCAAAAAACAGCGATGCGCCACCAATCAGGCAGAAACAAACCGCTGCCATAATCGCAGCTCGCATGTTGAAGACCGACTTGTTTTGATCCCGACCCGTATCAGATATATCTGCTGCGTCCTGCATAGGCTCCCCATTTTGTTATGCAGGTTGGTGCGCCGGCCGTTTTTGTGGCCAGACCTTCCCCTTTTAAATGGCAATTGCAGGCAATTACCAATGTCCACTCGCGTATTGGGGGCGCAGCTTATCGGATTTCGGGCGGAATGTGTCGCAAAATGTGCAAAATGTTATGTCGTTCTCTCAATAGGGCGGCTTTCGTCATCGCGCAGCCGTCGCCCGTGATCCACCCTAGGCAGAAGGGCCCGGAACCCCTATAACGGGGCGGCGTTTCCCGGCGCATAACTGCCCTGGATTGAGCCGCCCTGTTTTGGTCGCCGTCGGGATGTAAAACAGGTTCATCCTGCAAAAGAGATATCGACATGAAAAACCGTTCGCGCAATTTCCGTTCCCGTTCCGGGCGTCGTGGCACCGCGCCACGCCGTGATCCGATGGTAGGCAAAGAGGTGGATGTCCGCATTGCCGATATTGGTGCGCGTGGCGATGGGCTGGCGGAAACCGCCGCGATTGATGGCAAATCGGTTCTGGTTTATGTCGATGGGGTGTTGCCCGGCGATGACGTGCGCGTCAAACTGCGGCAAAAGCGCGGGGATGGTTATGGCGCGGAGGTCATGGCTGTTCATGCCCGACCAAAGGCCCATGCCGATGCAAAATGCCCCCATTATGAAAAATGCGGTGGCTGTTCGCTGCAACATCTGCCCGACGATGACTATCGTATCTGGAAACGCCAGCGCGCCGTGCAGGCGGTAAGGCGCGCGGGTATTTCGGACGATGCCGAGGCGGAAATGCTGGTCGGGACGCTGGAAACATCCCCGCCATCAAGCCGTCGCCGGGCGGATTTTTCGGTGATTTGCACGCAGGATGGCGTGTTTGTCGGTTATGCAGAACGGTTTAGCCATCATATTGTCAATGTGCCGGGCTGTGCGGTTTTGGTGCCGGAAATTGTCGAATTTCGCAATCACTGCCAGTCATTTCTGGAAAGCCTGCCGCGTGACAGTGCCGGTATTGTCAAAAGCATTGTGATCAATGCCGCCGATAATGGCCTGGATGTGGTGATTTCCGCCAGCGCCGAACCGGACCTGGATATGCGCCAGGGCCTGGCAGAACTGGCTGATTTTGTCGATCTGGCGCGTATCGCCTGGAAAACCGGCGACAACCCGACAGAACCTTTGGCCCAGCGCCGTGTTCCCGAAGTTCATTTTGCCGGTGTCGCGGTACCTGTTCCCGCCGGTGGCTTTTTACAGGCGACCCGGCAGGGGGAAAAAGCCTTGACGGCTGCGATGGCCGATGCCCTGGCACATATCCCGGCCCGTCAGGTTATTGACCTGTTTTGCGGGATTGGCAGCTTTACCTTTTCGTTGGCCTTGCAGGGCGACCGCCGCCGGGTACTGGCCGTAGAGGGGGATGATACGGCTGTGCGGGCCTTGCAATATGCTGTTGGCCGTGCCGCCGCCCCGATCGAGGTTTCCCGGCGCGATCTGTTTCGTCAGCCGCTTGATGCGGATGACTTGAAAAATGCCGATGTCGTTGTGTTTGACCCGCCGCGCGCCGGGGCGCTGGCCCAGTGTGAAATTCTGGCAGATTTTGGCCCGGAATGGATTTTGGCCGTGTCGTGCAATCCGGCAACCTTTGCGCGCGATATTCGCCTTTTGCGCAATGGCGGTTATGAATTGCAAAAGGTGGTGCCGGTAGACCAGTTTTTATGGTCTGCCCATCTGGAACTGTTTGCCGTTTTGCGCCGTGCATTGCCTGCGGCGGCGTGAAACCCCGGCACGTAGCCCGCAGCCAATCGGGCAGGGTTGATATGATGAATTGATGTTACCGGCAGGCCCGCCTGCCGGGCGGCACGATGTTACTCGATGGCCTCGTTGTCATAAACGCCCCAGATACCCTCGCGCTGAACCCAGCCTTCGTAGTCCTGAAACTGGATCTGGCACCAGTCAACGCCTTTGGGGCAGGTTTCGACCTTGCCAACAACGCCGTTTTTAACCAGGGCAATGCGGCGCGCGCTTTTGTCGGCCGCGGCATACATGGTGATTTCATCAGCCGTGACAATCACATAACGGGTCCCGATCAACAGGCTTTGATGCACCCATCCCTCGCTGCCTTCCCAGTCCCGCACCTTGCGCCAGGTGTCAAATTCCGAAACCACCTCCATTGGCAAATGGCTGCGCTGATAAATCCAGACCTTGGGATAACGCAGGCCCGGCCCGGAACGCAGATGAACCTTGTCAGACCGCAGTGCAACAAAACGCGGAATCGGCAGGCCCGATTCCTGTGCGATGGCAAAATTCGGCAGCAAAATTCCGCAAAGAACGATCAGTGAAAGGAGCTTTCGCATCCTGGCAGGCATGGGGGTGGTTCCCTTTTCGTGGTCTGGTACCCGACTTTATGGTCAAAACCGGATGTGTAAGAAATAAAATTACAAAAAACGCGTCAAAATTCTTGCTTTCGTACCTTGGGACGTGGCATCACTGCAATGCGGCAAGATGTAAATGACCCCTTATCCGATTTTGCCAGCAAAAGAGTTAAAAGACCGCATAGGATCGGCAGATGACCAAGAAAAAGCCCCTCGTCATCGTGACCCGCAAGTTGCCGGAAGCGATTGAAACCCGCATGATGGAACTGTTCGACAGCCGTCTGAACATCGACGATACACCGATGGACAAGGCTGCCCTGATCGACGCGGTGAAACATGCCGACGTGTTGGTACCCACCGTAACCGACCGTATCGATGCCGCCGTTCTGGCGCATGCCGGGCCGAACCTGCGGCTGATTGCCAATTTTGGCAATGGTATTGACCATATCGACCTGCAAACGGCCCGCCAGCGCGGCATCACCGTGACCAACACCCCCGACGTTTTGACCGAAGACACCGCTGATATGACAATGGGCCTGATCCTGTCCGTCTCGCGCCGTGTCGGCGAGGGCGAACGCCTGATCAGGTCGGGCGACTGGAATGGCTGGGGCCCAACCCTGATGCTGGGGCATCGTATTTGGGGTAAAAGGCTTGGCATTGTTGGCATGGGGCGCATAGGCCGTGCCTTAGCGCGCCGGGCGAAGGGTTTTGGCCTGTCGGTGCATTATCATAATCGTCGCCGTGTTCATCCCGATATTGAAGAAGAACTTGATGCCACCTACTGGGAAAGCCTGGATCAGATGTTGGCGCATGTCGATGTAGTGTCGGTCAATTGCCCGCATACGCCAGCAACCTACCATCTGCTGTCGGCACGGCGGTTAAAGCTGTTGCAACCCCACGCCATTCTGGTCAATACGGCGCGCGGCGAGATTGTGGATGAAACCGCCCTGACGCGGATGTTGTCCAATCAGGAAATTGCGGGTGCCGGCCTTGATGTGTTTGAACATGAACCTGCCGTAAACCCGAAACTGATCGAGCTGAACAATGCGGTCTTGCTGCCGCATATGGGCTCTGCCACCATCGAGGGCCGGGTTGATATGGGCGAAAAGGTGCTGATCAATATCAAAACCTTTGTCGATGGACATACGCCACCGGACCGGGTGATCGAAGGGTTATTGTAATCCATCCCTTTGCCGGTTTTGCCGTGATTGAAAGCCTGCCGCTCTTTGAGTTGGCAGGCTTTTTTCTGGGAAGTATAGATTTTTTATACTTGTTATTAGTATTGCCGCTTTCTGCTCCTGCAAAGGTATAGATTTTAAAAATCTATCTTGTTTTTTGAATAATATTTGTTGTTTATTCCCGTCTGAAAACAAGGTTGGGCCTTCCATGTTTATTGATGCTTTCGATCAATGTGGAAGTCGATTACAAAAATATTAAAGAAATAAAAGGAACGACACGTGATTTATTGTACTTCCTGCGGAACTGAAATGTCAGAAGCTGCTGTTGCCTGTCCGAAATGCGGGCAGCCCAATTCGCTTGCTGAAGGGCCTGTTTCCCCCAAAGGATTCGTCCCGACATTACTGCTTTGTCTGTTTCTGGGTGTTTTCGGTATTCACCGGTTTTACGTCGGCAAGATCATCACCGGTATTCTGATGATTTTAACCTTCGGTGGCTTCGGGATCTGGTCGTTTGTTGACCTGATCATGATTATTGTTGGCAGTTTCCGGGACAAAAATGGTCTGCCGGTTAAACGGTAGGGTTTTTGTGTCGTCTCGTTTAAGTGCAGGTGAAGACGATGAATGAGACCAACGAAACAGACCATGTGCCTGATTTGCTTGCAAAGCCTGAAGACGGCAAGTTTTGCGCCATGTGCGGGCGAAAAATGCCTGTGGAAAGCCCGGCTTGTCCGGCGTGCGGGCATCCGTGTGCGCAACCGTCTTCGGGGGCGGCTTCGCGTTCTGATGATGTTAGTGAGAAGAATTTTGGTACGGCCGTGGCATTATGCGGGGTGTTCGGAGTGTTGGGGATCCATCACTTCTATCTCGGGAACATTTTGCACGGTATTGCAGACTTCTTGTTATGTATCGTCGCGTTTACCTGTTTTTTCAGCAATGATCCCTCGCTGATACCGATCGGGTTTCTTTTGCTGTTAACGGACCTTGCACATACCTTCTGGGTCATGATCCGGTTATTTACCGGCAAAACCCGCGATGGTTATGGCAAGCTGGTGCTGTATCCCGGGCAAATAAGATCTTGACCGGACCGGGCATTCACACAAAAAAGCACTTCGTTTCTGGCGGGGTGCTTTTTTGTTTGGCACGATCACGCAAAAGCCATCTGCTGACATATCCTGACAGGGGATAGGGAATTTTGCGTGTTGCGGCATTTCCTTTTGTCGCAGGCTTCGCTATCACTGGGGCATAAATGTTTTTCAGGGAGTTCCCCAGATGGCCTATCTGTTTGCGCCAGCCCAACCCGTGACCGTGCCGATTACGGGCAGTGATGATGTTTTTCCGGTAAACCGCATTTTCTGTATCGGCAAAAATTATGCCGACCATGTGCGCGAAATGGGGGCCGACCCGGCAAGCACGCCGCCCTGTATTTTCATGAAACCGGCCAATTGCCTTAAGGTTGGAAACGGTGCGCTGGCTTACCCGTCGGCGACGGATGATTTGCACTATGAGGGCGAATTGGTTGTGGCTCTGGCCAAGGGGGGCAAAAACCTGGATAACGCCGCGATAGAAGAGGCGATTTTCGGTTATGCCTGTGGCCTGGATATGACCCGCCGTGACGTGCAAAGTGACCTCAAAGACCGGCGCCTGCCGTGGGATATGGCAAAATCGTTTGACGATTGTGCTGCGATTTCCGCCATCCGCCCCAAGGCCGAATGTGGTACCCCGGCAGATACCAATTTGAAACTGTCGGTAAATGGGGAAGTACGGCAGAACGACACCACGGCCAAAATGATCTGGCCGGTGATTGATGCGCTGGTACATCTTTCCACCCTGATCGAACTTCGCGCGGGCGACCTGCTTTATACCGGAACCCCCGAAGGTGTTGGTGCCGTCTCCCGGGGCGATCATATGGATGTTGTGATCGAAAATGTCGGTTCCCTTTCAGTGACCCTTAAATAATTTAAATAAACGGAGCCGGTTTTGAAAATTGTAAGCTGGAACATCAATTCGGTACGTTTGCGCATTGACCAGGTGACGCAGTTTCTGCGTGACCAGCAACCCGATGTGCTGTGTCTTCAGGAACTGAAATGCCCGGACGAGCATTTTCCCCACGAGGCCTTTGAAGGGCTGGGATACAGGCATCGCCATGTGCATGGCATGAAATCCTATAACGGGGTTGCCATTGTCTCGAAGCTGCCTTTCACCAATACCGAGATCAAACATTTTTGCGCCAGGGAAGACCGCCGCCATTGTATGGCCACGTTTGAAAACGGCGTTGAAGTGCATAATTTTTATATTCCGGCAGGTGGCGATGAACCGGACCCGGCGATTAACGAAAAGTTCGCCCATAAACTGTCCTTTTTGCAGGAAATGACGCAATGGTGGACGGAGCACCTGCAGGCTGGTGCCGGTCGCAAGGCAGTTCTGGTGGGGGATTTCAACATTGCCCCGTCCGAATTTGACGTCTGGTCGCACAAGCAGCTTTTGAAGGTCGTCAGTCATACCCCGGTCGAGGTCGAGGCGCTGGAGCGGTTTCGCAAAAGTGGTGATTTCATTGATGCGGTTCGCGAAATCTATCCGGAACCGGAAAAGCTTTATAGCTGGTGGAGCTATCGGTCCCGCGACTGGCGCCAGTCCAACAAGGGGCGGCGTCTTGATCATGTCTGGATTACACCGGAAATGGCCGGATCAGTTACCAAGGCATCGGTATATGATACCGCGCGCGATTGGGTGAAACCGTCTGACCATGCGCCGGTGATTGTCGAACTTCGAGTCTGATCCCGTTATTTGGGGTCTTTTCCCCGCCTGTGGTGTGGCCTGATTTAGGGGGGAAGGCCCTTGGACAGGAATGGACATTTTTGCAGCACAGGCGGGGTATCTGCTTGAAAAAGGGTGAATTTTCTTCCGCCTGTGTCTGTTTTATGGGAAACTTTCCCCGGTTTATGGGGGATCATGTCATTATTGGCGATAAGCAGTTCAGGCGCGGGAGATGATTCCGGAGGCGGGCTGCTTTTTTCGTTTTGTCCGGAAGTAGGAACACAGAGATGCGCAAAATCCTGATCGGCCTGACGGTCATTGTTCTGATTGTTGTCGGGTTTCTGGTTTATGTTTATGCCAATCTCGATTCGATTGTGAAATCGACAATCGAGGATGCCGGAACCCGCGTAACCCAGGCGGAGGTGACGGTTGACAAGGTTAAAATCGAAACCACACAGAACACGGCCCGCATTACCGGGTTAAAAATTGGTAATCCGGCTGGCTTTTACAGTGATTATGCCTTTTCACTGGGCGATATTTCGGTCGTGATTGACGGAGCATCTTTGACCGGTCCGGTCATCCATGTGGAAAAGGTGGTGATCGAGGCGCCTGCCATTACTTACGAGGTGGGTGACAAGACCTCCAACATTGCAACGATCCAGCGCAATGTTGAAAGTTTCATCAGCCGTGTGTCCGGTCCGGCGGGGGAAAATGCCACCAGGGATGCCAAGGAAATCAATCAGGACCAGGAAGGTACCCGTGTGGTGATTGACAATGTCTATATCAATAACGGTTCGGTCGCGATTTCGGCCAGTTTTCTGGGCGGGAAAAAGCTTTCGACCGCGTTACCTGATTTGCATCTGACTGATATTGGCCGCGACAATAATGGTGCAACCCCGGCCCAGGTGGCCGAGGAAATTCTTTCTGCCATTAACACCGCCGTTATCAAGTCAGTATCCCGGCTGAATGTGGATGGTTTGATGCAGGGGGTCGGCAATTTGGGCAAAAGCCTTGGTGATGGCGGCAGCAACCTTAAGGATGGTGCTGATGCCGTGGGAAATGCGGTTAAGGGTTTATTTGGCAGCGATACGTCGAAATAGGCTAACATGCTGCCGGAAATGCGGTAATTGCCCCGCCAGTCGCGCAAATACGTCGTAAACTTGCCTGATTTTATTTGCTATAGTGTTTTCGAGGGAATGACCGTCAGACAAGGTTGCGCCAGCGGTTTTGCGATGAACTGTTTGGATGGTTTGCCATCCGTCCGACAACAAGGAAAATGAAATGCGTTTGCTAATTGCAATACTGTTGCCCTGGCTTCTGTTCTTTACCATCGGCCGACCAATTGCCGGTGTTATTTGCCTGATTTTGCAGCTCACCGTTGTTGCATGGATTGTGGCGGCGATTTGGGCTGTTTATGCCTTAAGCCAGTATAACACGGACAAGAAAATCAACTCGGCGATGGGCAACAGAACCTTTTAAGTCCGCCTGGCCGTTATTTGATCGTGTAACCGGCACAGGTTTCCTGTGCCGGTTTTTTATTAAATGTGCTGGTTTCGGGCGTTGTTTATCGGCCCTGCGACCCTCCAATGTCCCGTGTCAGGCGGGCGGCAAAGTCATCTGTCATGCCGGAAATGTAATCCAGGATGAACAGATAAAGGCTGTAAAGATTGCCGCCGATGGGCATGTCGTCCCGGCCAATCAGTTCACGCACACGTGCGGTTCGATAGCTGATATCAGTTTCGCTTTGCGCCTGATGCAGTTCCAGGGCCGCCCGGCAAAAGGTATCAAGCAGCACTTCTATGCAGGCAAAGGCACCAACCTCGATCTGGACCTTGCGCCGGTTCAGAATGATCTGCTGTTCGGAAAATGCCTTGGCCCGCAAAATCATGTCGTTGTAGGGACCGTCAACGTAAGTCAGAAGGTCGCCCTCCATTTCGCCCGCCAGCAGGGTTTCTTCATGGGTCAGAAACGCATCGCAAATGGCTGATAAAAGACCGGTCATGATACGGCCGCGCAGGAAATTCATTTTCCGGGTAAGGCTGGTTTCACGGTGATACTCGGCAGGAATATCGGTAATGCAGGGTTTGATCAGGTTTTCAAAAACCTGAAAATCGACAAGCTCCAGTTCAATGCCGTCTTCAATATCGATCAGGGCATAACAAATATCGTCAGCCGCCTCGACCAAATACACCAGTGGATGGCGGGCATAACAATGATGGCCCCGTTCAATCAGGCCGGTGACATCGGCGACCTTGGCGAGCAGCGGCACTTCCTGCTGAAAGGCGCCAAATTTGCGTTTTTCGGGAAAGGGGCTGTTAATCGCCGTCCACGGATATTTCACAAAGCTTGCAAGGGTCGCGTAGGTCAGGCGCATTCCCCCGTCATGCAGGCCGGTGCGCTTGTTGGTCAGCAGGCGAAATCCCTGGGCATTGCCCTCAAAGGTTAAAAGGTCGGCCTGCTCCCCTTCTGTCAGGGGGGCTAAAAATTTGGGGTCGGCTTCGGCAAACCACTGACGGATGGCATATTCACCGGCATGACCAAAAGGCGGATTGCCAATATCGTGGGCAAGGGCGGCGGCCTGGACAATGGCGGCCATGTGGTCTGCTTCCACATGGTCGGGTAGGTGTCCTTTTTCCGCCAGGCGATGTCCCACCATCAGGCCCATCGAACGGGCGACGCAGGAAACTTCTAGGCTGTGGGTCAGCCTTGTGTGGATATTGTCGTTTTCCGGCAGGGGGTGAACCTGTGTCTTGCGTTGCAGCCGGCGAAAGGCCGACGAGAAAATGATGCGGTCATAATCCTTGTGAAAGTCCGATCGCCCAAACGTCCCGACAGATGAATGTCTGGAGCCCAGACGGGCTGGAGAGAGCAGTTTTTGCCAGTTCATCATCTGTGTTGCTTCCTGAGGTGATCAATCCTGTGGTCCATCATGACCCACAGGTCTGACATAATCGTAAAAGAGGGCTTGTGAAAAGCCCTTGCCAGCGACTTTTTACCCGAAACAGGGGCAGGTATTTCCTGAATAAAAAGTGGCGCGTCTTACAACGCGCCACCATAATTTAAGGTCGGCTTTGTCTGATATTCAGGCCCCGAGGCCCTTTTCCATCACGCTATCAAGACGGCGGGCAAAGGCGACCGGGTCGGGCAGGGATTCGCCTTCCAGGATGCGTGCCTGGTCCAGCAAAAGCTGGGCGGCATCTTCTAAAACCGGGGCCTTGGCATCGGCCTTTGCCAGGTCCGAAAGTTTGCGGATCAGGCTGTGTTTCGGGTTGATTTCCAGGATGCGCGCGCTGACATCGTCAACGCGGTTATGCTGCTTCATCAACCGTTCCATCCGAAGGTCCATGTCGGTTTCATCGGCAATCAGGCAGCAGGCCGAACTGGTCAAACGGTCTGACTCGCGCACATCCTTCACATTGGTACCCAGCGCAATCTTGATGGCGGCAATCAGGGTATCAAGATCGGCATCGTTGACGGCTTTGTCTTCGGTGTCGTCCTTTTTGTCGTCGCTGGCATCATCGGCTTTGACGTCATTCAAATCGGCACCACCCCTTGTGACGGATTTGAATTCTTTATCGTCGAATTTGCCAACGGCGGGCATCCAGAATTCATCCACAGGGTCGGTCAGCAGCAGCACTTCAACGCCCTTGGCGTCAAAACCTTCAAGCTGCGGGCTGCGGCGCAGGGCATCCACATCTTCCCCGCTGATATAATAGATGGCCTTTTGGCCTTCTTTCATGCGGCTGACATAATCTTCCAGGCTGCTCCAGCCATCGACCTTCGATGATTTGAAACGTGCCAGTTTCAGGATGCGGTCGCGATTGGTGTAATCCTCGTAAAGGCCTTCCTTCACGACCGAGCCAAAGGCTTCCCAGAAAGTGTTGTAGCCTTCGACATCCTTTTTGGCACTGCTTTCAAGCTCGGAAAGCAGCTTTTTGGTCAGGCCGTTTTTGATTTTGGTCAGAAGCGGATGGTCCTGCAGCATTTCGCGCGACACGTTAAGCGGCAGGTCCTGGCTGTCGACCACGCCGGAAACAAACCGCAACCACGGCGGCAGCAATTCATCGGCCCCTTCGGTGATGAACACCTTGCGGACGTAAAGCTTCAGATGGCCCTTGCGTGACGGATCATACAAATCGAATGGGCGCATGGTCGGAATATACAGCAGGCCGGTATATTCAATCGCGCCTTCGGCCTGATAGTGGATGGTTTTCCACGGATCGTCGAACGCATGCGAGCTGTGCTTGTAGAATTCCTTGTATTGCTCTTCGGTGATTTCCGATTTCGGCCGGGTCCAAAGGGCCGAGGCCTCGTTCAGGGTTTCATCCTCGCCGTCCCCCTTCATCAAAACAACCGGAATGCCGATATGATCGGAATAGGTTTTGACGATATGGCGCAGGCGGTATTCTTCGGTGAAGTCCTTGGAATCTTCGGTCAGATGCAGGGTGATTTGCGTGCCATGCCCCTCCATCTCGGCTTCGGCGATGGTATATTCACCCTTGCCGTCCGATGTCCATTTCCAGGCCTGCTCTTCGCCCGCCTTTTTGGTGGTGACTTCCACCTTGCTGGCCACCATGAAGGCCGAATAAAAGCCGACGCCAAACTGGCCAATCAGATCGACGCTTTTTTTCGCGTCTTTTGCCTGGGTCATGGCCTCGACAAATTTGGCCGTCCCGGAATTGGCAATCGTGCCCAGATTTTCCACCAGGTCGGTTTTGTTCATGCCAATGCCATTATCGATAATGGTCAGGACATTACGCACATTGTCCGTCATCAGGCGAATTTTAAACTCGCTGTCTCCGGCAATCAGTTCGGGCTTGCCAATGGCTTCATAGCGCAGCTTGTCACACGCATCGGATGCGTTGGAAATGAGTTCGCGCAGGAAGATGTCCTTGTTGGAATAAAGCGAGTGGACAACGATGTCGAGAAGGCGGCTGACCTCTGCCTCGAACCGCATTTTTTCTTCCGTCATGACCTCTGTTTTCTCCTTTGGGATCAATGGACTTGCCATCACTTTACGAGGATAAAAATATATACCGCGTGATTGCAGCCTGCTTGATATGCGTCAACACATCTTGCAGCGCAAGCCCTGTATCCTACATCTAAAGGAACACGGTTTTTCCCGGCACCCGTAAAACGGTGTCGATCCTGCCCCGGGATGGGCAACATCCCGGATAAAAATGCAAGGTATCATACCTTGTGAACGTCCAAGGCTTAAACAGGAGGCCACATATGAAGGTTCCCGTGCAAATCACCTATCGTGATGTTGATCAGTCCGATGCGCTTGACGAGCGTATCCGTTTCAAGGTGGAGAAACTGGAAGAAACCTTCGATCGTATGACATCGTGTCATGTGGTTATTGAAAAACCCCATTCCTCCCATGCCCGCCCGCAATATTCGGTCCATTTCGGCATTAATGTTCCGGGTAAGGAAATCATGGTCAAGCGTGATAGCGCGGATCACGCCCACGAGGATGTCTATATCGCCCTTAAAAACAGTTATCAGGCCGCACGTCGCCAACTCAAGGAATATGCCGAAAAAATGCGCAACCATTAAACCGGTCGGTATCAGAATCATTCCCTAACGGGTTGTGAAAGGACAGGGGCGGCGATGATGCCGCCCCGTTGTTGTTTTCGGGGGCCGGTGCCGGCTGGTTGTCATTTTGGCACGCGGGCCTCGTGGAACCCGGACACCGGGTTTGGGCAATGCAATGGCGGCGATCATCAGGCAAACTGGTTCTGCAGCGCGCCAGACAGACCATGTGCTGTATGTGTTTCCGTTATGGCAGATTGTTCAAGCGTTCGCAGGGGCAGGCGTGCCTCGCGCAGGGCACGGGCCCACCATTTCAGATCGTCAAGCTGCCTTTGTACCGCCAGTTTCGCATTTGCCAGGTCATGGGGACGGCCATGATCGTCAAAACAGTCCCAGACATTGGCAAAGCTGACGGTTTCGCGAATGGTGGCGACATGCAGTTCGCCAAATACATTGCGCAATTGCTCGGCAGCACGCAGCCCACCGGAAATGCCGCCATAGGTAATGAATCCGGCTGGTTTGCGATGCCATTCCTCCCGTGCCGAATCGATCAGCAATTTCAGTTCACCGGTAAAGCTGTGGTTGTATTCCGGCGTGATAATCAGATAGGCGTCGGCTTCGGCAATGGCAGGGCGAATTTGGCTGCTGGCGGGGCTGTTAATCCGTCCCCCCTGAGGGGCATGTTTGATCTGGGCGGGGTCGATGGTTTCAATGAGAAAATCACCATCCTCCAGAATGATCGGAACCAGCCAGTTCGCGATGGTATCGCAAAATCGACTTTTGCCAGCACTGCCATACACGATTGCCAGATTCAAACGTTCCATCCTTGCATCCTCTGTTTTTTGTTCAGGGATACCTTTTCTAAAACCTCAACATATATTCAGGTCAAGTGAATTTATGTTTCTTGCGACGAGATAAAAAATGACCGCAGAAAAATCAGTATCCGGCCCGGCAAATGGTGCGGTTTTATCGGTTGGTGACGTGGCGGCGCGCACGGGTGTGGCGGTTTCGGCGATCCATTTCTATGAACGTCAGGGATTGATCCACAGCATTCGGACCCAGGGAAACCAGCGGCGTTTCAATCGGGGTGTTTTACGCCGGATCGGCATTATCAAGGTGGCACAGCGCACGGGCATCCCGTTAAACGAAATTCGCGAAGCCCTTTCCAGCTTGCCAATTGATCGCCCGCCAAGTGCACGGGACTGGCGCAATCTGTCGTCGCGCTGGCGTGATGATTTGAACACCCGTATCGAACAGCTCACCCGTTTGCGCGATCAGTTGGGAACCTGCATCGGGTGTGGTTGTTTGTCGCTGTCGGATTGTCCGTTGCGCAACCCTGACGATTATCTGGCCCGTGACGGGGCGGGGGCGCGTTTGCTTGAAAGCGGTGGCCACGACGAAGGCGCAACCTGACATGACTTAATGCCTGGCTGGGGCAGGGTGGAAAATGCTCCGGGACTCGGTGTTTTATTCCGGGTAGCGGGCTCAATGCTTGACTTCGACGGGGCAAAGTGTTGAAAAGCCCAAAGACCGGTGGTTTCCGTGTCCGGTAGCCACCTGCTGGAAGAGTTTTATGCAGATTTCAACCCGATCAGGTCCCCGTATCCTTGCCGTTCTGGGGCCAACCAACACCGGCAAGACCCATCTGGCAATGGAACGGATGTTGGCGCATACCACGGGTATGATCGGCTTTCCGTTGCGCCTGCTGGCGCGGGAAAACTATGACCGTGCCGTTGCCAAGGTTGGCAAGGGGGCCGTGGCCCTGATCACCGGGGAAGAACGCATTTTGCCGCCGCGTGCGCGCTATTATCTGTGCACGGTCGAGGCCATGCCGGTCAATATGCCGGTCGATTTCATGGCGATTGACGAAATCCAGATGTGCGCGGACCCGGAACGGGGCCATGTCTTTACCGACCGCTTGCTGCATGCCCGTGGGCGCTATGAAACCATGTTTATGGGGGCGGCAACCATTCGCCCGGTGATTCGCCAGCTTGTCGACAATGTCGAATTTGACACAAGGGCGCGGTTTTCGACTCTCAGCTATTCCGGCCCGAAAAAAATTCAGCGATTGCCCGCACAGTCCGCCGTGGTGACATTTTCCGCCCAGGAAGTCTATGCCGTGGCCGAACTGGTGCGCCGCCAGAAGGGCGGGGCGGCAGTGGTATTGGGCGCACTCAGCCCGCGAACGCGCAATGCCCAGGTCGAGATGTTTCAGAACGGCGATGTTGAACATCTGATAGCGACCGATGCCATTGGCATGGGGCTGAACCTGGATTTGCAGCATGTCGCCTTTGCGGCCCTGTCCAAATTTGACGGGCAGTTTCATCGCAATCTGAGTGCTGCCGAAACAGCCCAGATTGCCGGGCGCGCCGGCCGGCACATGAATGACGGCACCTTTGGCGTGACCGGCAACCTGAGCGGCATTGATCCCGATATTATTGAACAGATCGAAGCCCACGAATTTGATGCACTGACAAAGGTTTACTGGCGATCCGCCCGGCCCGATTTCCGGTCGGTTGAAGGATTGCAGAAATCATTGCGTCGCCTGCCTGACAACCCGACGCTGATCCGGGTGCGCGAGCCGGTGGACGAGATCATGCTTGATCATTTGTCGCATAGCGAAGACATAGCGCGTATTACCCGTTCGCCCGACCGGGTAAGGCTGTTATGGGAAGTTTGCCAGATTCCGGACTTCCGAAATATCCATACTGACGCCCATCCGCGCCTGCTTGCATCCATCTACAAATTCCTCTGTCAGCCAAAAAGCAGGCTGCCAACGGACTGGATGGGCGAACAAGTCTTGCGTATGGATCGTTATGATGGTGATATTGATCAGTTATCTTCACGGCTCGCGGGGATTCGCGTCTGGACATATGTTTCGCACAAGCATAGCTGGCTTGATGACGCGAATCATTGGCAGGAGCGTACGCGCGCCATTGAGGATAAGCTGTCAGATGTGCTACATGAACGGTTGACCCAAAGGTTTGTGGATCGCCGGACCTCGGTTTTATTGAAAAGTCTCAAGGACAAGTCTGAACTCATGTCTACCATCACTGCGAATGGTGAAGTCCAGGTCGAAGGTGAATTCGTCGGCCGATTGGAAGGATTCCGTTTCATTGCCGATGAAACAGATGCCGCTTTTGAAGGCAAGGCAATTGCCAGTGCAGCCCGTCGTGCACTGAGTGGTGAAATTGCCCAGCGTGTCAAAACACTGGAAACCGATGAAGATGGCCAGTTCGCCGTGAATGGCAAACTGGAGATCCTGTGGAACGGTGCGCCGGTCGGTACCCTTAAAAAGGGCGATACGGTGTTAAGCCCGGAAATCAGCGTCATCGACAGCGAATTTTTTGATGGCCCCACGCGCGAACGCGTGCGCGCGCGGTTGCAGACATGGCTCAACAGCCATATCGAAACCCGTCTTAAAATGCTGACCCGCTTGCGCGATTGTCAGCTTACCGGGCCTATTCGGGGTCTGTTGTTCCAGCTTAACGAAGGTTTGGGCTGTGTGCCACGTTCGGAACTTGAAAGCCTGATCAAGGATCTGAGTGACGAAGACCGCAAGGCGCTGGCAAAACTGGGTGTGCGCCTGGGCGTGGAAACGGTTCATGTGCTTGATGCCTTAAAGCCGGACCCCGTTGAACTGCGCGGTATTTTGTGGGCTGTTTCGCGTGAATTGGAAGAATTGCCCGAATTGCCGCCGGCTGGCCGCACCTCGGTTCCCAATGATCGCAGCAATTCCAAGGGCTTTTACCTGGCCGCTGGCTATATGCCGGTGGGGCCACTTGCGGCCCGCGTTGACATGCTGGAGCGTTTTGCCGCCCTGTTGCGCCAGAAAGCCCGTGAAAATGATGGCAAAGTGCGCCCTGATCCCGATCTGCTCTCGCTTTTGGGCTGCACGGTTGAACAGGCCGAAGGCGTGTTTACCGCGCTTGGCTGGCGGGCAGAGATTGTGAAGGTCAAAAAGGCCCCGGCTGTAGCTGAAGCACCTGCAGCCGAGGTTGCAGACAGTGCCAAAAGTGCTGAAGGCGATAAAACGGCTGAAAATGCTGAAATTGCCACGGCGGGCGAATCGGAAACTTCTGTTGTCACCGAAACACCGGTTGCGACCGATGCGGCAAATACGGCGGAGGCATCGGCTCAAGCCCCTGCCGCAACGACCGAATCGGCTGATGATGCGGCAAGCGGTGAAGACGAGTATGAAGAAGTTAAATTCTTCGTTCGGGTTGATCGTCGCAAACGCCATAACCCCGGCCAGAATGCCCGGGGTGCGCGTCATAACCAGCAGGCTGCTGGCGAAGGTCGTGGTGCTGGAAATCGTGGGGGCCAGAAGGGCGGGCCGCGCCATGCCAAGGGCGGGCCGAAATCGGGTGCCAAGGGCAATGGGCCGCGTTCCGGTGGCAAACCGCAGGCGGCAGCCAAGAACAATCAGATCAACGAAGATTCGCCCTTTGCCAAGCTTAAGGAAATGCTGGCCGCAAAAGGATAATTCCTGGTCGGCAGCATCAAACTGAATATCGGCCTGTTGTGGAAACGCAGCAGGCCGAAACTGTTTATAAACGGGAATTGCGTGCCATGATGTCTGATCCGGAAGGTGGAAAAATCCGCATTGATAAATGGTTGTGGTATGCGCGGTTTTTTAAAACCCGCTCGCTTGCCAGCAAGGCCTGCCAGGGCGGGCATATTGTGCTGAATGGAACAACCGTTTCCAAGGCCAGTGTTGCGGTGGGTCCGGGGGACCGACTCCAGTTTTTCCAGGGGCCGCATATTCGCATTGTTGAAATTGTGGCTGTGGGCATCCGCCGTGGGCCCGCCCCGGAAGCCCAGGCCCTGTATGCGGACCATTCACCACCCCGGATTAAAAAAGCCGACGCCAATGCCGATATTCGCACGGCTGAAGTGGCCGTGCGCGAAACAGGTAGCGGCCGCCCCACCAAGGCCGAAAGACGCGCCCTGGATCGTTTGCGTGGCGATGGCGGCCCGGATTGATCGCCGGAAACATGTTTTCTGTTGCCTGTGTGAACGGGCGATTCGGTAAAATGCGGCCATGTTGCGGTCGAAAGAGCGTTGACTTTGCAGGCGTCGCCGCTTATCCACTGCGATCTTGCGTTCCAATTTGATGCCGCGTGTGACAAAACCCGCCGCGATTGCCGGATTTCGGCGAAAAACGGCCTAAATGGCGGTGGCGTGATTGACAGCGCAAGTGGGAAGCCCTATACAGCGGACCTCGAATTTTATTGGATTACCTTCATTAGAACGGAGTATGTGCAGTGAAACGCACCTACCAGCCCAGCAAACTCGTCCGGAAACGCCGCCACGGCTTCCGTTCCCGCAACGCGACCGTCGGTGGCCGCCGCGTGATTACCGCACGCCGCGCCAAGGGCCGCAAGCGTCTGTCGGCCTGATCTTGTGACCGTTACGGTGGAACGCCTGAAAAAGCGTGCGGAGTTTCTTCGTGTCGCCGGGACCCGCCGTAAATGGGTTACAGATGGTTTGATCCTGCAAGGTGCACCGCGCCCCGGGGTCCAGCCAGAAGACCAAAGCGCCGGAGAAGACCGTTTCGCCCGAATCGGTTTTACCGTCACCAAAAAGGTGGGCAAGGCCGTCGTACGCAATCGCGTTCGGCGGCGTTTGCGTGCTGTCGCCGACCTGTTGGCACCTGAAATGGCTTTGCCCGGCTGGGATTATGTCGTGATTGGACGGCAGCAAACCATCGAGCGGCCCTTTGATGCCCTGGTCGAGGACATGAGAACTGCCTTGCGGCGTATACCTGACGCCAAACCATCCTCTGCTGACCGATCGCGCCCTGCACGGGGCCGGGGCAAGGCACGAGGGGGGCCGCGTCAGGCGGGAGGGTCGGTAAAATGAGTCCTCTTGCACGCCTCATGCAACTTGCCGTTCGCGGTTATCAGCTTTTTTTATCTCCCTATGTTGGGTGGCAATGTCGTTACCAGCCAACCTGCTCGGCCTACATGATGGAGGCTCTGGCGAAACATGGGGCATTGAAAGGCGGCTGGATCGGGTTTAAACGGATCATGCGCTGCCATCCTTGGGGCGGACATGGTTATGATCCCGTTCCCGATTGTGGTTGCGAACGCAAAGAGGCGCCGCCGGACAGAGACCCTCGGTCCTCGGCGCTTTCGTCATATAGATAGAATAAACAGCCGGTCAGGCCCCGTGGCCGCCGGACGAAAGCGGAAAGAGGCGATGAACGAACAACGTAACCTCTGGATTGCGATTGCAGTATCAGTCGTAATCCTGGTCGGGTTCCAATTCCTTTTCCCTCACAAACCTGATCCCCAGGTTCGCGAGGCGCAGGTGCGCGAGCAATTGGATGTCAATAAATCCACGGCGCCGCAGCCTTCCACGTCGAGCGCGGCCCCGTCGGCCCCGGGCGGTTCCACGGCCGCTCCGGTTGAGAACCGCAGCGAAGCCCTGGCAACCTCGCCGCGCATCGAAATTGATACGCCGCGTGTAAAGGGCTCCATTCGTCTGGTCGGTGGTCTGATTGACGATATCCAGTTGCAGGATTATCGGGAAACCGAAGACCCCAAAAGCCCGCTGATCCACGTTCTGAACCCGGCCGGGTCAAACGATGCCTATTTTGGTGAATTTGGCTGGGTTGCCGGCGAAGGCGAAAAAATCGCCCTGCCGGGCAACGACACCCGCTGGCAGGCTGACAGCGAAACGCTGACCCCGGAAAAGCCCGTTACCCTGACCTGGGATAATGGCGAGGGGCTGATTTTCAAGCGGACCATCTCGATCGATGACAATTACATGTTTTCGGTCAAGCAGTCGGTCACGAATAACAGTGGCAAATCGGTTTCGCTTTATCCCTATGGTCTGATTTCGCGTCGCGGTCTGCCGCACACCTCGGGCTATTACATTCTGCATGAAGGTCCGATTGGTGTTGTTGATGGCTCGCTTAAGGAAATCAGCTACAAGGACCTGATGGAAGATGACGGCACGGTTAGCGAGAAATCGACTGGCGGCTGGGTTGGCATTACCGATAAATACTGGCTGGTTGCCCTGGCACCGCCCAGTGACGAAAGCCTGACAGCGCGTTTCAGCCATCATATGGCGAACAATACCGACAAGTTCCAGGCTGATTATCTCGGCGCTGCGCAAACGATCGCCAATGGCGAAAGTGCGAGCACCGAAAGCCACATGTTTGCCGGGGCAAAGGAATATAAACTTCTGGAAGCCTATTCCGAACAGTACAATATTAAGCTGTTTGATCGTGCAATCGACTTTGGCTGGTTCTGGTTCCTGACCATTCCGTTCTTCCAGATCCTGCAATGGATCAACCATGTGATTGGCAACTTTGGTTTGTCGATCCTGGCCTTTACGGTTCTGGTCAAGGCGGTGATGTTCCCGCTGGCGAACAAGTCCTATAAATCCATGAGCGGCATGAAAAAGCTGCAGCCGAAAATGACGCAGATTCGCGAACAGTTCGCCGATGACCGTCAGCGTCAGCAGCAGGAAATCATGGCCCTGTATAAACGTGAAAAGATCAACCCGGCATCGGGCTGTCTTCCGATCGTTGTGCAGATCCCGGTATTCTTTGCGCTTTATAAAGTGCTGTTCGTGAATATCGAAATGCGTCATGCGCCGTTCTTTGGCTGGATCCAGGACCTGTCGGCACCGGACCCCACCACGCTGTTTAACCTTTTTGGTCTGATCGACTGGACCCCGCCGCATATGCTGATGATTGGCGTCTGGCCGCTGATTATGGGGATCACCATGTTCCTCCAGCAGAAGCTGAATCCGGCACCGGCGGATCCGACCCAGGCCAAGATTATGATGTTCCTTCCGATCATCTTTACCTTTATGCTGGCTAAATTCCCGGCAGGTCTGGTGATCTACTGGGCATGGAACAACACGCTGTCGATCATTCAGCAGCGATACATCATGTACCGGATGGGGGTCTGACGACCCCCGTCTTCGGGCCGCTCTTATGGCGGGCGGATACGGAAAATAATGACCGAAGCAAACATAACGGCATCCTTATTGGTGCCGACTTACAAAGAACACCAGATCGAAGCCGGGCGCCTGCTTTTTACGCGCCCGGTGACTTTCATGTTGGGGGTTGCCAAGCTTGAGCAACTGCCCGCCGAAGACAAGGTCGAGATCTGTTTTGCCGGCCGATCAAATGTCGGCAAGTCCAGCCTGATTAACGCGCTTTGTTCGCGCAAGGATATGGCACGGACATCGAATACCCCTGGCCGTACTCAGCAGCTTAACTTTTTTGACCTTGATGGTGCGTTTAACCTGGTTGATTTGCCCGGTTATGGCTTTGCCCAGGCGCCCAAGGATGTGGTGCGCAGCTGGCAGGGGCTGATCAGGCATTATCTGCGCGGGCGGGTCAAGCTGCGCCGTGTTTTCGTCCTGATCGATTCGCGCCACGGCTTTAAGGGTGCCGATCTTGAAATGATGAAAATGCTCGACGAGACGGCTGTTTCCTATCAGGTCGTGCTGACCAAGGCCGACAAACTGAAAAAAGGCCAGATGGAAAAGCGCATTGCCGAAGTGGTCGCAGCGCTGAAAAAACATCCCGCCGCCCTTAACCAGATTTTTGCGACTTCCAGTGAAAAAAATACAGGTATTTCGGAATTGCGTGCCGAGATCGCAAGCCTGTTATAATGATAGACGATCGCGTTTCGTAATACGCGTTGCATGAATTGGGGAGCCCTATGAGCGAAGATATCCGTCCGGAAGATGAAAATTCTGAATCCAGCGCATACCGGACTTTGGCCCGCGCCAAGGTTCTGTCGGAAGCTTTGCCCTATATGCGGCGCTATAACGGCCAGAAAATAGTGATCAAATATGGCGGTCATGCCATGGGCGACCCGGAGCTTGCCCGCCTGTTTGCCCAGGATGTGGTGTTGCTCAAGCAGGTTGGCATGAATCCGATTGTGGTTCATGGCGGCGGCCCGCAGATCGGCCAGATGCTCAAGGAACTCAATATCCAGTCCGAATTTGTTGATGGCCTTCGCGTTACCGACCAGCAAACGATTGACGTGGTTGAAATGGTGCTGGCGGGCAAGATCAACAAGGAAATCGTTTCCAACATCAATTCGTCGGGCGGGGTGGCAGTTGGCCTGTGTGGTAAGGATGCGCATCTGATTACCGCACGTAAACTGACCCGCACCAAGCGCGACCCGGAAAGCAATATTGAAAAGGTTCTCGACCTTGGCTTTGTGGGGGAGCCGGTTGCGGTGAACCCCCATGTGCTCGATTGTTTTGCCAGCACGGATATTATTCCGGTAATTGCACCCATAGGTGTTGATGAAAACGGTCAGACTTACAATATCAATGCAGATACCGCTGCTGGTGCCGTTGCAAAGGCAGTGGGTGCGCGTCGCCTTTATATGCTGACTGATGTGAAAGGTATCCTGGACCAGGAAAAGCAGTTGGTGCGCGATGCTGATGTTGAAAGCATCAATGCCATGATTGCCGATGGGACGATTTCAGGCGGGATGATCCCCAAAACCGAAACCTGCCTTGATGCGGTTCAGAATGGCGTGGAGGCCGCTGTCATTGTTGATGGACGGGCGCCCCATGCCGTGTTGCTGGAATTGTTCACCGAACGGGGGGCCGGTACGATGATCCGGGGATAATTCCCGGGCGCCCTGCTCTGCTGTTGATGGCAAAGATGTGTTTGTCGCACGGATTGATGTATAATCGCTGCTCGGTCACGCAAGGGGTCTGGGGTGCGGTTTTGCAGGTTGTTTGTGTGTTAAACTTTGCCGCAAAAGATTGTGTGGAGCACAAGTAAGGTGACAACAGAGTCTCCTCTTAAATCCCGTTATTGGGACACTGCGTCTGCGACGCTTGATGTATTGCGCGAATATAACCTTTCGCCGGTACCTGAAGTGTTCCATGTCTGGTTTGTTTATTTTGCCGATGAAAATCCGGATATTTTTCGTGCGCTGGATATTGCCCGCCAGCAGGGAACCCGGATTGATGAAAAGCAGCTTTTTGATCTTTATCAGCAGTTTATTCTACACCCGCAGATGGCTGAATTTTTGCTGCAAGGGATGGATGATTTTGCCGATGTCATTGATCATAGCGAGCACAGCATAGGTTCTGTCACAACCGAGTTAAATGTTTATGGCAAGGTTCTGGAAGAAGTTGATGCCGTGTTGCAGCGCGATGGCTGCAAGATGGAAGTTCTGGGGCTTGTTGCCCGTCAGACCCGCCAAATTCGCCAAAGCGTTTCGGCGCTAAGCGAACAGCTTGAAACCTATCATCAGCAAATTACCACTCTTCAGGTTGAATTGGAAAAGGCACGTGAACAGTCTTTTACGGATGGATTGACCCGCGTTTCCAACCGTTTGCATTTTGAACAATTGCTGAGCGGGCTTGCCGAGGACCTGGATAATGAGACCAATATCCAGCCCTTTTGTCTGATGCTGATCGATTTGGACCAGTTTAAACAGATCAATGACCGTTTCGGGCACCGGGTGGGCGATGAAATTCTGGTTCTGATCGCCGGAATACTGAAATCAACGATCAAGGGGCGCGATACGGTCGCACGTTATGGGGGCGACGAATTTACCATTCTGCTGCCGCAAACCAGACTTGATGAGGCGCAATCCCTGGCAGGAGAGCTTTGCAACTCAGTCAGGGTGCGTGAAGTGAGGGCGAAATCCTCGGGGGTTTCGTTTGGGCATATGACAGTCTCGATTGGCGTTGCCGAATATCAAAAGGGGGAAGGGGCCGCGTCCCTGGTCGATCGCACGGACAAAGCCCTGTATCTGGCCAAACAGGCAGGCCGGGATCAATATTGCGTTGCTTTCCCTTCGGTTGATACGGTCGAACCGGCAGGATGTTAAGTCGGTTTGACGATCAAAACATGCGCTGAAGCCTGTCGTGAAACCAAAAGGCGGACGCATGGCAGAATTGTGCGCATGATCATAATCGTCGCTCAGGTCTGTGGGGCGGTTTTGATTTATGCCGTGTTTATGTCAGAAAATTGATTTTTTCGTTCTATAACAACCCATTAAATCTGTTTGCTTGGGCGCGGTAATTTGGTTTTGTCGAAAGAAACCGCGTGCTTGAAGGCATGGTCGCACAGGGTCGGGTGCGGCTGCGGTCTTGCAATCATCGGTGCAAAAGCGTATGTAACCAGCGCCTGACAGCGATTGTTGCTGCCGGGCCATCTGGCGTTTGCGGCAGCGATGGACCGCGATAGTGCCAGAAACAGAATGTGTTTCCGTATTTACCGCCAGCCTTCGAAAGCCGAGCATGACAGAGCCGCGCGTCATTACATTTGGTTGCCGTTTGAACACCTATGAATCCGAGGTGATGCGCGACCACGCCAAGGCCGCGGGGCTGGATGATGCCATCATCATCAATACCTGCGCTGTTACGACCGAGGCCGAACGCCAGGCGCGGCAGAATATTCGTCGCCTGCGCCGCGAAAATCCGGATGCCAAAATTTTTGTGACCGGCTGTGCCGTGCAGGTAAACTCGGACAAATTTGCCGGGATGAAGGAAATCGACCGCATTTTTGGCAATGATACCAAAATGAAGGCGGAAACCTTCATGGATATCAGCCATGAGCGCGTGATCGTAAATGACATTATGTCGGTTGAGGAAACCGCCAGCCACCTTGTTTCCGGCTTTGAAGGCCGGGCGCGTGCCTTTGTCCAGGTTCAAAATGGCTGTGATCATCGCTGTACATTCTGCATCATTCCCTTTGGTCGCGGGAATTCACGCAGCGTGCCACTGGGCGAAATTGTCACCCAGGTGCGCGAACTGGTCGCCAATGGCTATGCCGAGGTGGTTTTGACCGGCGTAGATATTACATCCTATGGCCATGACCTGCCCGGCAAGCCGACATTGGGGCAAATGGCGCGCCGGTTGTTGGCCCAGGTGCCGGAACTGCCGCGTTTGCGTATTTCATCGGTCGATCCGGTGGAAATTGACGAAGATATTTTCCGCCTGATCGAAACCGAACCGCGCCTGATGCCCCATATGCATATCAGCCTCCAAGCGGGCGATGACATGGTGCTCAAGCGTATGAAACGCCGCCATCTGCGCCAGGATGTGATTGATTTTTGCCAAAAGGTTCGCGCACTGCGCCCCGATGTGACCTTTGGCGCCGATATTATTGCCGGTTTCCCCACCGAAACCGATGAAATGGCCGAAAATACCCTGCGCCTGGTTGAAGAATGCGGGCTGATTTACCTGCATGTGTTCCCTTATTCATCGCGCCCGGGCACACCGGCGGCAAAGATGCCCCAGGTTGCCAAGGAAAAGCGCAAGGAACGTGCGGCTGCCTTGCGCGATGCGGGCGAGATTCAGCTTGCGGCATTTTTGCAATCGCGTGTCGGCATGGTGGAAAATGTGCTGATCGAAAAGGAAAATACCGGCCATACGGAGCATTTTGCTCCCGTTGAGCTTGATCGCGTGATAGAACCGGGCACAATCGCCAAGGCCAAAGTCATTGGCCATAAAGACGGAAAACTGATTGCGGAGCTGATGGTATGAGTGAAGAGGGGAAAAAAAGCTGGTTTGCCCGATTGAAGGACGGGTTGAAACGGTCCTCCTCGAAACTGACCACCGGCATTGCCGATATTTTTACCAAGCGCCGTCTGGATGATGATGCGCTGGAAGAATTTGAAGATCTGCTGATCACATCCGACCTTGGCGTTACCACGGCGGCAAAGCTGAGTGGTGAATTGGCAAAAACCCGCTTTGATAAAGAAGTGGATTCGGCCGAAATCCAGGAATTCATTGCCGAGGAAGTCACCAAAATTCTGGACCCGGTGGCAAAGCCGCTGGTGCTGGACCCTGCACGCAAGCCTCACGTGGTGCTGGTGGTGGGGGTTAATGGCTCGGGCAAAACCACCACCATTGGCAAACTGGCAAAATCCTATAAGGATCAGGGACTGAAGGTTATGATGGCGGCGGGCGATACCTTTCGCGCCGCAGCGGTGGAGCAGCTTAAGGTGTGGGGTGAACGCACCGATTGCCCGGTCATTTCGCGTGATACCGGTGCTGATGCCGCAGGTCTTGCCTATGATGCCATTGAACAGGCAAAGCGCCAGGGTATGGATTTGCTGCTGATTGATACGGCAGGCCGGTTGCAGAACAAATCCCATTTGATGGACGAACTTAAAAAGATTGTTCGGGTGATTCGCAAATGCGATGAAACCGCCCCGCATGACACGTTGTTGGTGCTCGATGCCACAACCGGTCAAAACGCGCATTCCCAGGTTGAGCTGTTTTCGGAGGCTACCAATGTTTCCGGCCTGATCGTGACCAAGCTGGATGGTACGGCCAAAGGCGGTGTTGTGGTGGCGCTGGCAGAAAAATTTGGCAAGCCGGTTCATGCTATTGGCGTTGGCGAAAGTGCCGAAGATTTACGCCCGTTCGAGGCCCGTAATTTTGCCCGAAGTCTTGCTGGTCTGGCAGACTGATTTTTGTTTCCACATAAAAACGCCGCCAGGACATCGATCCAGGCGGCGTTTTTGTGGCGTTACCTTTTCACGATTGAAAAAGTGTCAGCCGGTTTCTGTCGAGGAGACGGCGGACAACTGGCCTTCAAGCTCTGTCAGCGTTGATTTCAGCGTCAAAAGGCTGGATTTGATCTGGTCGGGTTTGTCGTCGATGGGGCAGGTTTCAAGCGTGCCCAGAAGCGGCGCGATTTGATTGAGCAACCCGGTTGCCAGACGTTCATCAAGATCGTTTAAAACCCATGACAGTGCCTTGTCGCGCAGGGTTTCCAGGCTGTGGAAATCCGGGTCCGGCGAGGATAGGGGCAGGCCGTAGGGGCGCAGGTCCAGTTCAAGCTGGCGGACAATACCGCGCAGTTTGCGCGATTCATCGTGGCAAACGGCTTTGAACTGCGGGCTGGACGCAATGTTGTAAATTGCTTCAAGCCGGATTGTCAGGTCTTCGGTATCAATGGTGATGTCATTTAGGGCATCGGCATCCGGGATGTCATTTTCCCCCGGGGCGTCGCCAGTAAAGGCGTTGGGGGCAAACACGGTCAGGGCCGCA
The DNA here is from genome assembly GCF_003326755.1 of Thalassospira profundimaris. Classification (GTDB taxonomy): domain Bacteria; phylum Pseudomonadota; class Alphaproteobacteria; order Rhodospirillales; family Thalassospiraceae; genus Thalassospira; species Thalassospira profundimaris_B. Next base: position 169,396 of record NZ_JPWH01000004.1, read on the forward strand.
CGGTCCAGCGTAAAAGTTGCCGGCAGTTTGCTAATGATTTCGCCATCCGCGAGGATGGGGTGTGGTTCAGCGCAGTCGATATGAATTTCGTCGCATTCCATTGTCAGGGCCAGTTCGGATTCATCGACGGATCCAAATAACAGGGCCGCGCCAATATCCATTCCCGAAAGCGTATCGACATCGGCCCGAATGGCAAACACATGCAGTTTGCCATCATCAAGGCGCTTGTTTTCGCGCGGGCGCAAACCGCCGCCAAAATACTGGCCGTTGGTAACGGTTAACTGGCGCAGTTTCAAATGCTGCTGGTCATGCCCCGCACAGGTTACGTCCAGTTCCAGCGGGGTCATTTCATGCCAGCTTTGCCAGTTGGCAACCGCATAGCTGATCGCCCCGGTCCAGCGTTTGAGGTCCGGATTAATGCGTTTGCGCGCATCGGCCGGTACGCCGATAGAGGCGGCATTGACAAAACTTTTGCCATTCACCCGGCCAATATCAAGCTGGGCCAACTGGCCGTTAATGGCGGCCTGGGCTGCTTGTATCGGGTCGTCGGGCAGTTTCAGGCTGCGGGCAAAATCATTGGCGGTGCCAAGGGGCAGGGCCAGCAAAACTGTGCCAGACTGGCAAATCGGGTCGATGACCGCATTGATTGTGCCATCACCGCCACCAATGGCGACAATATCGCCAGATGTGGTGTTGGTTTTGATTTGCCCTGTCATGGCCTCGGGACCGTCGCAGAAAACCAGTTCTGTCTGGTATCCGGCATCCTCGAATACACTGCGCAAAGCCTGGGCCCCGTCGCGGCGCCATTTTTCCGGGACCTTGGTGCGCGTCAGCAGCATCAGAACCTTGCCGGTAAGATCAGAGTTTTCCACCTTTGGGGTCTCCCTGTTGAGCAAAACCGCGGGAACGTAGCGTGCGGCACCTTACTATAGGACGTTAATATTCATAAAAAAACCGGCGCCTTTATGGCGCCGGCCGATTTTCGCGCAGGGATGTTTATGCCAAAGTGGCACGCAGCATCCAGGCGGCTTCTTCATGCACGCCAATGCGTGCGGTCAGCATGTCTGCCGTGGTCGGGTCATCAACACTGTCGGCCTCATTGACACCTTCGCGCAGAAGCTTTGCCATTTTCTCGTGGTCCTCAACCAGTTCCCGGATCATCTCCTCAGTGCTGAGAAGTTCGGTTTCGTCGGTAATGATCGAGTTTTTGATCATGGTCGAAAGGCCGGTCGGCGCATTAAAACCAATGGCACGAATACGTTCTGCCATGTCGTCATTGGCGCTGTGCAGGTCTTCGTACTGTTCTTCGGTCATTTTATGAAGCGAATAGAAGCTTGGCCCCACCACATTCCAGTGAACGCCGCGCACCTTTCCATACAGAACATGCGTTGATGCCACAATCTGGGTCAGCATTTCCGAGAGTTTGCGGCGATCCTTGCGCTCCACGCCGGTTTCAACGGGCAATTCCTGGGCGACGCTTTGCATATTGCTCTCAGCCATAAGTGACTCCTGTTTTTCGTGCGAGTTGGTAAGTTGCATCAACTTGATGATTGCCCATAGAACGCCTTTGAAAAGACAAGGTTCCAGATAAATAAATAACGGTGAACGGGAACATCATCTTGTCCATCCCGTTATCAGGTCAAGGCAACGTCAAATAAAGATGTCGCTTGATTAAACAAAAAACGGAGGTTGTGATGCTTGCAAAAGCAATGTTGATGGCTGGTACGATTATGGTTTCGTCGGCGGTTGTGCTTCCGGCATATGCAGATTCGATGAAAACCGATGACGCGATCGAACACGATGCAACCGAGATGAAGCAAGACGCCCAGAATAAGTATGAAGAAGCCAAGGACTTTACCTACGACAAGAAGTCCGAATTCATGGAATGGGCTCAAAAGCAGTCTGATGCTCTGGGTGAACAATATGACGAGATGAAAGAATCCGCATCCGACAAGGGTGACAGTACCTGGGATGCCGTAAAAGATGCCTGGAACGATGCCAAAGAAAACCTGAGTGCGGCAATGGACGATGTTCAGGAATCCTCTGCCGAAACCTGGGAAGATGTGAAGGCCGAGACCGTTGATGCCTTAAACGAGGCCCAAAAAGCACTCGATGACAAGTCCGACGCCCAATAACCGACATCACAACCATTTTGGGCGCGTGTCAGTCCAAGGGTGCTTTGACCCGCCCCGGCTTTTCCGGGGTGGGTCATTTTCATATGGAGACAGTCTCCGGTAAAAATTCCGGATTTATAGTGCGGCGATGAAAGCAGAGGCCAATGAACCAGATGCAGGGCGACGACATGAACGAAACCAGCCGTGGCGGACCCCGATGGTGGCGGCGTGTACGGCACTTGCTGGAAGGGCTTGCCAAAGGGAAGCGCGGGCTGGCCGGTGTGGCGACTGCTTCATTTCTGGAAACGACAATTATTCCCATTCCCGTCGAAATCATTGTCGCGCCCCTGATGGCCGTTTCACAGAAACGCGGCCTGAAAATAGCCACGGCGACCCTGATTGGCAGTGTGCTGGGGGCGGTTATGCTTTATTTTCTGTCGCTGTGGGTTTTTGATGATGTCGTTAATCCGTTCCTGGACTGGACCCAGGGGCATGAAGAATTTGATCAGCTCAAACAGCGCTTCCACGAAGGCGGTTTCTGGCTGGTATTTATTATTAGTGTGACACCCGCCCCCATGCAGCTTGCAGCCCTGGCCGCCGGAGCAACGGATTATTCATTCTGGATGTTTTTTACCGCGATTTTTCTGTCCAGGGCGATTCGCTATTATGGACTTTTCGCGATTGTTCACCTGCTGGGCGTTGGATATGTGCGTTACTTTGCCGGAAAAAAGCAGAAAAAATGGCAAAATAGTGCCTGAATATTGCAAGTAATTGCCTTGTTTCCTGAAACAAAAACGCCCGGTGAAATTTTCCCGGGCATTTTTTTTGCGGTTATTCGGCTTCGATGCGAAAATCCGTGGTGGTTTTACCCTCGACTTCGGGGGCGTCAACGTCCTCGGCGACCAGTCCCCGGCGAATTAATTCGCGGATTGCAGCTGCCCGGGTGGGCATTCTGTGCTCGAAACGCCAGTCATCAATGACCTTCAGTTCATCGTCATCGAGCATAATCTGGAGCTTTTCCGTCCGTTTTGAAGTGGGCACTTTGTGCTCCTTTGCTCATCCGCGCCCCTGGTTTGGGGGGGCGGAAACCATTGATATTCGTAGGTTTCAGAAATTTTTGAGTAAGTGACGTTACCTCCGTTTTCTCCGTAACTCAACCACAATACTGATTTTAATCAGAATACGGACATTCATCAATATAAGTAAAGTAATCAAAGTATATAAGGTTGGTATTGTCATGATGTTATTGAGAGTGTTGATGTTATTCACCCTGCGTTAGTTGTTTATACTGTGTATAGGGAGTGTGTTGATGTAGTGAAGTATACGAAATTACTTGGAATATCTCTGGTGTTTGTTAGGGTTGGTCATCAACAAAAACGGAGGTTGTGATGTCGGGCCAAGTAATGAATGAAATCGAAGATCATGTTCCTGCACTGCGTCGTCATGCTTATCGACTGACCGGGTCCCAGGACCGTGCAAACGATCTCGTTCAAGACACTCTGCTCAAAGCCATCAGCAAACAGGACAAATTTGAAGAGGGGACCAGCCTTAAGGCCTGGTTGCATCGTATTCTGTTTAACACCTTTATTTCTGAAGTGCGCCGCACCAAGACACGAGGCCATCATGTGGACTGGGATGATCTTGGTGATGTCTATGGGCATGGCAGCAATCAGATCGCGCGTTTGCAGCTTCGTGACGCGGATCGCGTTCTTGATGAACTTCCCGAGCAGGAGCGTCAGGCCATTCTGTTAACGACGGTAGAAGAAATGTCCTATCAGGACGCTGCCGAGTTCATGAATGTTGAAATTGGCACAGTAAAGTCGCGTGTTGGTCGCGCCCGCCGCAAGTTGCGTGGCATGGTTGGACAAATTGAAACACGTGAACATGTTTCCCGTTTTGTATCGGAGGCAAGTTAATGGCAGCAGTTCTTGCTATTTATGGCAGGGAAGACATTCTGAAGTATGTGCAGGGCAATATCGAAACGGATGCTGACAGGCACGAAATCGAACAGCTTGTCCAAAGCGATCCAATGGCAGCAAAAACCGTTATCGATATTGAAAAAGGTCATGTAAACGACACAAAAATGGTCGACTTTCTTCAATATCGCCGCGTACAACGGCTGAAGAGGTTAGCCAAGTCTGTTGGCCTGCTTCACTAGACTGTGACATACGGGATTGTCATCTTTTCCCTCAACGTCTTTTTTGTTCAATCCCGAATTGGGCCGGTTTCTTGTATAGAAGCCGGCCTCTTTTTATTTCGTGATTACTATTTTCTTCAATATTTGTATGTTTTTCAATATATTGGCGTCTTTTTTGTAGTGATGTTCCTACTTTTTCCCGGGTCGCGACTCGAAGATATTAAAGGAGCAGTTTCGTATGCGAGTCGCTCCGGGCGTGTGTTTTTTGGCAAATATGACCTCTGTCTTGCCAGGCTGTATCGTTGTGTCGGGTTTGGGTGCGGCAGCGATCTGGGGAAATATCTCTGTGTTATTTGATCCTGATGCCGGGGGCGAACGCTTTTCGGCGTGTTGGCAGGTTTGGAGCTCAATTTCCCGGTTTATTTGAAGCTTGCATCCGCACCATTTTTAGCGTATCAAAAACAAATGACCAGTAGTCATTTATTGGTTTTCGGCAAGTGTGCCTCTTGTCGAACTGGGGTTGTGGTCTTTTTCCTCAACGTCTTATCAGCCCCTTTCCTGGGTCGGTGCTATTGCTCCGGCCCTTTTTTTATCTGTATTTCTCTGTTGTTTGCTGGCTTTCCCCGCTTTGGGGAACGCTTGGGGGCATTTGTGCGTGATAATCCTTTTCTGACCCAATAAGTGACTATTGGTCATTTGTTGGGCGTTTGCCCCATTTCCTTCCTTTGACCCCTTGGCAGTCGCCGGGGTGTGAACCGCCGGGTGATGCGTTTCTTTGCCGATTGTGGCAAACTGTCATTTGGAATTTTTGAAAATTATGGGCAAAATTTATAATTGGTGTCGCCCAATGCCGTGGAATCAGGCGCTTTTTTGCACAATTCCGGTTTTTGGATTACTCGGGGCAGGCTGGGGGGGCATTTCACGATTGCGCAATTGGGGGGTTGCCAGAACCGGGTTGAGCGGTGATACATCTCTCGCTCACAACCAAAAAGAATAAAAAGGAGCAATATTATGGTATCCGGAATTCACGGATCGGTTCGCGATCTTTTTGAATTTACCGATGCAGACAGGGCACTGGCCCGTATTCGCGATATTTACGATACTGGCGCAACCGCCGTGCGCGAGGCCTTTACCCGCTTTGGCGAAGGGCAGCAAACGTCGCCTGTTCGCGCTTATTACCCGTATCTTGGTATCGAGGTTCCGCCCGAAAAGCTGCATGTTGAAAGCACGCTGTCCTATGGTGCGCCGCGTGATCCAGGGGTTTATGGCACCACGCTGACACGCCCGGACCTGTTTGAGGAATATTACCGCGAACAGATCGAGCTTTTGCTGAAAAATCACGATGTTCCGGTTGTCGTCGGGGTGTCCGAGCGGCCCATTCCGTTGCCGTTTCTGGTGGAAACCGCAACCGATGCCATCGGCCCGACCGACATTCGCCAGTTGCAGATGACCTTTGATATGCCCGATCTGGCGCGGACAGACGATGACATTGCCAATGGCGTGCATATCCGCACGGGCGATGTGCCCAAGCCCCTGTCGCTGTTTTCGGGCGAACGGGTGGATTATTCTCTGGCCCGCCTGCGGCATTACACCGCAACCCTGCCGGAGCATTTCCAGAAATTCGTTCTGTTCACCAATTACCAGCGCTATGTCGATGAATTCATCGAATATGCCAAATCGCAACTTGAAGACCCCAAAAGCCCCTATGTCGCCTTTGTCGAGCCGGGGCCGGCCGTGCATGTGCGCAAAAACGCCCCCAAAAAATGGCAGGCAGGTGGGGAAGCGGTTAAACAGCTTCCGCAAATGCCATCTTACCATTTGATCCGGGAAGATGGCCTGGGGGTGACGCTGGTTAATATCGGGGTTGGGCCCTCCAATGCCAAAACCGCGACCGACCATATCGCGGTGCTGCGCCCGCATTGCTGGCTGATGCTGGGCCATTGTGCCGGTCTGCGTCGCAGCCAGCTTCTGGGCGATTATGTTTTGGCACATGGCTATGTCCGGGATGACCATGTTCTGGATTCCGACCTGCCGCTGTGGATTCCGGTGGCACCGATTGCCGAGGTCCAGGTCGCCCTGGCAGATTCCGTTGCCAAAATCACCGGCCTGACAGGCAAGGAAATGAAAGCACGGATGCGCACCGGCACCGTTGCCACCACCGATAACCGCAACTGGGAACTGCGTTACAGCGAATTGTTCGTTCGCCTGAACCAGGCCCGCGCGATTGCGGTGGATATGGAAAGTGCCACCATTGCCGCCAATGGTTTCCGCTTTCGTGTACCCTATGGCACGCTTTTATGTGTGTCCGATAAACCGGTGCATGGCGAATTGAAACTGCCTGGCATGGCGAACAATTTCTATCGCCAGCGGATTGGTCAGCATCTTGAGATTGGCCTGCAAACCATCGAAACCCTGCGCGCTGAAGTTAATCAGCTCCATTCGCGCAAACTTCGTTCGTTGGACGAGCCTGCCTTTAGATAATTTTGTCGCCAGACAATGTTTTTCAAATAAAAGTGCCCCGCCAAAGATATTTGGCGGGGTCTTTTATTACTTGTTTGTGTTCCGGGATTCTTGCGCTTCGTCTTGCTTGTCCGCGTTTTCCTGATGCTCTGGGAACAGGGCAGCGATACCGCCGACAAATTTGTGCAGGTCAAAGGCCTTTGCCTTGCGGGTCAGGCCAAGCCGTACAATCACCAGATCTTTGGATGGAATAACGCTAAGCGATTGTCCATCATGCCCCAGCGCGAAAAAGGCGTCGGCCGGGATGGCCGGGGTGTCGGCGGGGTGTTGCCCGTCGGATGGCAGTTTAAGCCACCAATGTGCGCCATACATGCCGTTTGGCGCGTGCGGTGCCGGGCTGGTGGCATGGGTAACCCAGCCTTCGGGCAACAGGCGTGTGCCATTCCAGATGCCGTCCTGCAAATAAAGCTGGCCCAGTTTGGCCCATTCGCGCCCGGTTGCGTGCATGAAGCTCGATGCGACCAGATAACCGTCACTATCGGTCTCGACCACCGCATGATTCATGCCCAGTGGACGAAACAGCAATTCGGCCGGCAAAGCCTGATATTGCTGGATCGACCGGCTGAGATTGCGCATGGCGGCTGACAGGACATTGGTGGTGCCGGAACTGTATTGCCATTCGCTGCCCGGTGTTGCCACCAGCGGTTTGGATACGGCCAGTCCGGCGGCGCTGGGCGCGACAAACAGCATCTGCACCACATCGGAAATCGGGTTCCAGTAGCTTTCGTCAAATTCCAGGCCGCTGCGCATTTGCAGCAATTCATCATAGGTTATTTTGGCGCGCGGGTCGTCGGGCTGGGTATCCCATTCGTTAATGCTGACGGGATAATTAAGCGGCGGTAACATGCCGGTCATGCGCATCCGCCCCAAAATGGCGGAAAAGGCGCTTTTGGTCATCGACCAGCCGGTCAGCGGGGTGTTGACGGAAATACCACTGGCATAGCGTTCGGCCACAACCTGCCCTTTATACAGGATGACAATGGCGCGCGTGCGACGGCTGGGTTTCAGTTCGGGCTCATCCATTGCGGCGGCCAGAATATTGTTTAACTGGCGCCGGTCCACCGCCGGGGGTACGGGGGCTGTCATCAGGGGCTGGGGGGCAATCGGGCGCAAAACCGGGCTGCTGTTTTGCATGCTGGTCGCGTTTTCCGGGTTGGTCAGGGTACAGCCCATATTGGGCCGATAAACGGCAATCCGGGTCCGAAAGCCAAAGGCATGGGCACTTACGGTTTGGTGGCGCAAGTCAATATTGGCGGTAATCAGCGAGAGCATCGGGTTATTGTCAGCCAGCACATCTTCCTTAAGCGCGCGTTCCGAGGATAACCCGCTGACAAAGATGCGCGAACACATGACCTTGGCGGTGTAACCCGCCCCAACCGGGGCCAGCCAGATGAAAAAGCCGGAAACAGCAACAATAATCAGCAGTACCAAACCGACAAATATGGCTTTCAGCCAGGCCATTCCACATCCTTCACCCTTGTTTTGCGCAAGGGAAAGTCGCCCGCTTTGATCTTTTGGTCAAGGGGTGGTTACCGTAAGGATGTGAAATATCCCATTCATGCCACAATGCGGATCCGCTTGCCTGCAATGGTCATGGCCAGCAGATAGAACAGGGCAAAGGCCATTGCCGCCCCGTGCCAGGCAAAATCATCAATGATCAGGCCGGAAACCGGCGGAATGATCACGACAAATATTTCGGCAAATTGTGCAAGCATCCCTTGCAGGGCCGGCATGGAAAGGGTTTTGCCGGCAATGCGCGGCAACAGGGCAAAACACGTACCCGCGACGATGCCCTGACCGATATTGAAGGCACATAACACGGCAACCACCGTGATCAGGCCCGGGGCACTGTAAATGATGGCAATGCTAATCGCCATAAGGGGAAGACCGAACAGCAGCAATACCCGCCCCTGAACATTCCGTCCCAGCAAAATACCGCCCAACAGGGATCCGCCAATATTGCCAATGATGGTGGTGACACCAATGATGGTGGCGGCCATTGTCAGGCCAATACCCAGCCTGTCCATCAGCATGGCGGGCATAAAGGCCACGGTTGCCGATGTCGTACCGCCAAAAATGGCAAATGTCAGGGAAACGGCCAGGGCATTTTTATTGCGCAATACACCCGCGATGCCGCTGGTCAGGGACCGGCCGAAACCCTCGCGGGCGGGGGCGGTTCGCAGCATGAGCGGAAGAATGAAGACCAGCCCCGGAAGCGCACAACCCAACACCGCCGCCCGCCAGCCCAGCCACGCGCTTAACCCGGCACTGATCCAGGTGCCCAGCGCAATGCCGACCGGCACAAATGTGCCCCATAACCCCATCGCCAGTGCGACCACGCGCCGATTCCCCAGATGTGTCATCCAGCTTGGCGCGGCGACAACAATCAGCAAATAGCCAATGCTGGTCAGAAACCGGCCAAGATATAAAAAGGCAATATGATCAGCCTGTGAAAAAACCAGTGCGCCCAGGGCCATCGTGATGACCCCGGCCATGACGGCCTTCTTAAGGCCCAGCCGTGCTGCCCATATCCCGGAAGGCAGGGCGCAAAGGGCTCCGGCGGCGGTAATGAGCGATGCGACCAGGCCAAACTCGGCTTGCGACAGATCGAACTGGCCGCGCAGCATATTCGCAATCGGGCCGACCAGCCCCACCTGCATTGAGGCGCAAAGTCCGGTTCCATACAGAAAAACAATGGGCAAAAAGGCACGCATGGCAGTTCTTTCTGGTTTTGGATTGCGTGCTTTTAGCGTGTTGCGGCCATTAGGGCCACGTATGAAATATGCGTGTGAACCGGGGCAAGAGATGGCCTGCCGGTTTTGCCCATGAAAAGGTTTCAATCAGCGGTCGGTTTCTGGTCAAAGCCGGTCGTCAGGCGCACCGCCCGTCCGTCAGACAGATAAAACCGCTCCCATAAAATATAGCGGTCAACAATGCGCATGGGGGCCCCATCGCGCGGGGAATTGGCAAACAGGATATGGTCGGACTGGTCATCATGCCAGCCAATATGATGCAGCTTCTTTTCGGCAGCGGCAATTTCGCGATTGGCAAATCGCCACAGGGAAACACCCAGTAATTCGGTTTCATCGCGCTGCCATTCCTTTTGGCGCGGCCCGGATGAACATAACAGCCGGTGGCTGCGATCCTCGATCAGATGAACGCGCTGCCTTGATTGCGATACCAAACGTTTTAACGCCTGATCCAGGCGGAAATTGCGGTTGTGCGTCATCATGTCGCAGAGCAATTTTTGCTGAAATGGTGCGGGAGATTGAAGGTCCTTTTCCCAGCGCGAAACCGTTGCCTGTGTGACCCCCAAAATATCGGCCAGCCGTTGCTGTTTGATGTCAGCCGCGCGTCGCCAGTGCCGCAATTTCTGGCCAAAGCTGGCGATATTATCGGCTATGTCGCGGGTATGGGGCATGGCTGCGCGATACTGTTATGACAAGATCGACAGAATACCGCGCAGGCCCGCCCTCTTCAAGAAATTGGGCAGGTTTCCTGGCAATGGTTCTGCCCAAGCAGTCAAGAATATAACCGCATCATATCAATCTGGCAGCGGCCATATTTGCGGGTATCGAGAATATCGATGCCGGGAATATCGGTCATCGCGTCGCGCGGGTCGCGTTCGGCGATGATCAGGGTTTTATCATCAATCCATCCCGCTGCGCGCAGGGCCTGAATGGACGGCGTGATCAAATCCTGATGATAGGGCGGATCAAGGAAGATTAGGCTGGCAGGTGTGCTTGCCTTGACCGGCCTGGTGGCATCGGCGCGCCGGGCGCTGGCGCGGTCTTCCAGTTTCAGGGTTTTGATATTCTCGTCAATCGCGGCAAGGGCCTTGCTGTCGCGGTCAAAAAACACCGCCTTTTGCGCCCCGCGTGACAGGGCCTCAAGGCCCAGCGCGCCGGAACCGGCAAAGGCATCAAGCACAATCCCGTCATAAAGCGGGTTTTCATCCTCTTCATACCAGCGGCTGGCATGGGACAGAATATTAAACAGGGCCTCGCGAACGCGATCCAGGGTCGGGCGCACATCCTTGCCTGCCGGGCAGGCAAGGTTACGGCCGCGCAGGCTGCCACCAACAATGCGCATTAACGATCCCCTCCACGTCGGCCATTATTTCCACCACCGGGGCGGGAGGAACCTCTGGGGCCAGCAGGACGGTCGTTCTGGCGGTTATTCTGGGTGTTGCCTCCTGCATAACGCCCACGTCCCTTGTTGGTCGGGCGGTTCGTTGTATCGCGGCGGGTGTTATCGCCCTCGTCACGGTCACGCCGGGCATCGGGTTTGCCACGCCCTGCCGGACGGTCCGAACGTGCCTCGGGGCCGGACCCGCGTTTGGCATCATTGAAATCATCGCCACGGTTTTGCTGGTCACGGCGGCCGCTGCGGCCACCACGTCCGGCAAAGCCGCCGGTTTGTTGCTGGCTGCGGAAGGCATCATTGCGATCAGCATCATTATTGCGGTTCCGGTTGCCACCGAATGACCGGCTTGTATCGTTTCCATCGCGGTTATCCCGCCTGTCCCGGCGACCACGGAAGCTGTCGTTACGATCGCCACGATCATTGCGCTCGTTGCGGTCATCATGGCCTGCGCGGTTATCCGGGCGGCCTTGTCCGCGCGGTCCGCCGCTGCTCTGGCTGTTGCGGCCACGATAACTGCCTTCCGAACGTTCGCCACCGGTGGTGTGATCATTGCGGAAACCGCGATTGGGGTTTTGGTTCCGTTCCGTACGATCGCCGCGATCAGCGCGATTATCACGATCTCCACGATTCGGGCGATCATTCCGGCCGCTGCGGAAATCATTGTCACGGTTCCGGTCGCGTGCATCATCGCGGTTGCCAAAACCACGGCGCGCGCCAGTTCCACTTCCGGTATTCTGTTCCTGGCGGTCACGGTTAAACGGGCGTGCGCCACCACTGCGGTGCTGCGTCGAACCGCCAAAACCACCGGTATCATCGTCGCTGCGGTTCCGGTCAAACCGTTCTTTATTACGGTCTGCCGGTTTGCGGGCTGGAGCGGCCTTTTTCGGGCGCGGTTTGGTGGCACGGCCATCGCGGTCCGGGTCGGCCTTGCCGCCTTCACCGTTAAAAAAGCCGGCAAGCTGTTCTTTCATCACCTTGCCGGTGATTTCATCAATTTCACCCGGTGCCATTTTACCCAGATGGAACGGACCATAAGACAGGCGCATCAGGCGTGTAACCGGCCAGCCAAGATGTTCCATCACCCGGCGGATTTCGCGGTTTTTGCCTTCGCGCAGCGTTACGGTCATCCAGGCATTGGTACCTTTCTGAACGTCAACTTCCGCCTGGATCGATCCGTAATTAACCCCGTCAATCGTAATGCCGTCTTCAAGCTGTTTGAGCTTGGCGTCGTCAATAAAGCCATGCACACGCACACGATAACGGCGCGCCCAGCCGGTGGAGGGCAGCTCCAGATAGCGTGCCAGTTCGCCGTCATTCGTCAGAAGCAACAAACCTTCGGAATTCAGGTCCAGCCGACCGACCGAAATCACACGCGGCATATGTGGTGGCAGATTGTCAAATACCGTTTCGCGGCCCTGTTCGTCACGGTGACTTGTTACCAGCCCGCGTTTTTTAAACAGGCGCCACAGGCGCGGTTTTTGTTTTTCGGGCAGGGGGGCGTCATTGACATAAATAATGTCATTGTCGGTTACGGTAACCGCCGGAGTATCCAGGCGCTTGCCGTTCAGCTTGACTTTGCCATCCAGAATAAGCTGTTCGGCATCGCGGCGCGAACAAACGCCGGACCGGGCAATGCGCTTGGCAATGCGTTCACGCGGCAAGTCTTCTGCCGGGGCGCTTGCTGTGGCGTCTTTCTCTGCCTGTGCCCCCGCATCGTCCTGCGGCATTTCCGCATCAAATTCGTCTTCGATGTGCGGGTTTTCCTGTGACGGGGCGTTGTTTGCCTTGTCGGTCATTTCCGGGCCTCAATGATCAGGGCGTCGAAGATTTTGGCATCTCCGGTGCTGATGTGAAATTCGGGATGCCACTGCACCCCAAGGCAATAACGATAACCGGGATGTTCAATCCCCTCGATCACGCCATCAGGCGCGCGCGAATTGATGATCACGTCCGGTCCAACCTCTGCCACGGCCTGGTGGTGGGCCGAATTGACAGATAAATGATCCACATTGTCGCAAATGCGCGCCAGCAGGGTGCCTGCCTCCACTGTTACCTCGTGTCCGGCCTCGTCACGCGGGTTGGGCTGTTCATGGGGCAGGCAGTTTTCAACACTATCGGGGATATGCTGAATAAGCGTGCCACCCAAAATAACGTTCAGCAATTGCTGCCCGCCACAAATACCCAGTACCGGCATATTGCGCTTTAACGCGCCTTCGGCCATTGCCCATTCAAACTTTGTGCGGCGGTCCTTGGTGATCACGCTGTCATGGCGTTCCTCGGCCCCAAACAGGGACGGGTCAACGTCAAAGGCCCCGCCGGTCACAACCAGGCCGTCAATCAATTCCAGTAATTCGGGGACCAGTTCCACCTCGTGGGGCAGGGGCATGGGAATGCCGCCAGCGGCGACAACGGCCCCGGCATAATTCTGGCGCAGCGCATACCACGGAAATTTCGAATAGCCACCGGGCTCTTCGGAATCAAGGGTGATGCCAATAATCGGTTTTTTCATCTGATTGCTCATGGGCGCTGTTTAGCCTTCTCTCGGAATCGGGGCAACGGCTATCATAGGGTCGGGCTGGTTTATCGCGATTTTTAACATGCTTTTTCGCAATCATGTTCTGTCATGTTCTTAAACGGCCCGTTTCAGGCGATGGTGACAAGGCCCGATCATAGGCATTACATGACAAATTGAAAACAGGTCACTAAAACGAAGCGCGGGCAACGCACCTCAAATTTGCCGATTCATCGAACTTTTAACGGATGCAAACAAACCATGACGTCCCCCTTTACGGTCAATTCATTTATGGACCTCGCCTTGCAAGAAGCCCGCGCAGCGGCTGCACGCGGCGAGGTGCCGGTTGGGGCTGTGGTGGTGGATGGCACAACGGGCGAGGTTCTGGCATCTGCCGGGAATTTGACCGAAGCCAACAATGACCCAAGCGCGCATGCCGAAATTCTTGCCATTCGGGCGGCTGCGGCAAAACGTGGCGAACCGCGCCTGCCGGGCTGTGATTTGTATGTCACCCTTGAACCCTGTCCGATGTGCGCCACGGCCATTTCCTTTGCCCGCATTCGCCGGGTTTATTTTGGGGCCTATGACCCCAAAGGCGGCGGGGTGGATCATGGTCCGCGCATCTATCAAAGTTCAAGCTGCCATCACCAGCCCGAGATTTATGGTGGTATCGGGGAAACAGAAGCCGCCGATTTGCTGCGCGAATTTTTTGCTGTGCGCCGGTAATTCTGTGATTTCAGTGCCTGGGGGTAAAATAAAACCGGCCCGTTTATGGTGAAACGGGCCGGTTTTCCTGTTTATCGGCAGTCTTTAATTCGATGTTTGCCAATAAAGGTCAGTGTGCTTTGGCAAACCGCCTTGCCATTTGATGGCTTATTTAGACAGGGCAACCGCATCGGCCCCGGCTGGCAGGCGGGTCGGGCAGTTCGGGTCGGTTGCGGCCTGCCATACGGCTTTGGCGACGTCTTCGCTATAGGTCAACATATCGACCGGTTCCTGTTCGAAATTGGCAAAAACGTTTTGGATCTGGTCGTTATAGGCGTCGTGGAAACCGCCATTGTTATGGATCAGAACACGTGCATTTTGGCCAAATTTGGTTGTCGGCGCACGTCCCGGAAGAACAACACGGGCCTGCACATTAAAGGGTGCCAGTTCCAGCGCCAGGGAATCGGTAAAGGCATTTACCGCTGCCTTGCTGGCACTATAAACCGCAAGCATCAGAAGCGGTTTTAACGTGACCGACGAGGTAACGTTAATAACGACACCGCTTTTGCGGGCGCGGAATTGCGGCAAAAATGCCTGGGTCAGGGCGATGGTGCCAAATGTGTTGGTTTCAAAAATCTGGCGTACGATATCCATCGATGTGGCTTCAACTGCATTAATCCAGCCGATACCGGCATTATTGACCAGAACGTCAATTTCACCGGCGGCCTCGACGGCCTGTTTGATGCTTTCTTCGCTGGTTACATCCAGGGGCAGAACCTGCAGGTTTTCAGCAGGGGGTAAAACCGCATCATCGGGTTTGCGCATGGTCGCAATGACCTTCCAGCCCTGGGCGAGAAAATATTGGGCGGTTTCAAGGCCAAAACCGGATGAACAACCTGTAATCATTACCGTTTTCATGGACAGTCCTTTCTGTCGGGGGAACCGTTCATGATATAATTTGTAAAATCCGGATTATCTATAACAGGTAATCCATAATTCGTGCGAATCAGTCCAATCTTGCGATGGGGTGCCCAAATCGCATTCTGATGGATCATTCCTGTATGTCGGGTTCGGGGCTTTCCTGGCGTCCATATTGTGCCGGTGGGCAGCCAACATGGCGCGAAAATGCCACGCTAAATGCGCTGGCTGATCCATACCCCACCTGCTGGGCAACTTCGGCGATGGTGCATTTCTTCTGGCGCAGTATTCTTTGGGCCAGCGACATGCGCCAGTTCAGCAAATAATCCATCGGGGCTATGCCGACCGATTTTTGAAAACGGTCAAAAAAGGCGGAACGCGACATACCGGCACGTTTGGCAAGCTCGGCGATGGTCCAGCTATGACCCGGTTTTTCATGCAGGGCCCGAAGGGCGATGCTTAGTCTTTCGTCGCTCAGCCCGCGCAGCAAGCCAGGGTTTGCCTTCATTTCCGGGGCGGATCGCAGGGTTTCGATCAACAAGGCTTCCAAAAGATGTTGCAGGATAATTTCGCGCGCCGGGCGGTTTGCGCGGGCTTCGTCGGCGACCAGCTTTGCCAGTACACCCAGCCTGTTTTCGCCGCGCACCACGATCATGTCGGGCAGCAGTGGCACCAGCACGGCGGCATCGGGGGAATCAAACACGCAATAGCCAATTAATTGCTGGGTATCGGGCGGGCCATCCTGCCGGCCGACGCGAAATGTGCCATCTTCAAGTTTGACGGGTAATTGCCCCACTCCACGCGGTGGTGGTGCCGGGTCAACACTTGCCATGCTGAAACTGTAAGCTGCAGGGACTAACACAAAATCACCGGGACCAATAATGACCGGCTCTTTGTTTTCAACGTTCAGGCAGGCCTGCCCGCTTAGCATCATGCCATAATAGACCTTGCCGGTTTCATAACGCTCCACCCGCCAGCTTCCCGCTGCGCTGAGCATTTTTGAAAAGGGTGCATCGGGTTTTAACAGCGAAACAATTTCAGCAAGCGGGTCGGACATGCGGGAGAAGGTCTTTCATCGGGCATTGGATGGGACAATTCGTTAAACCAGCTTATCGCCTTAACCGCCAACGGCCAAAAAGAAACCTGCCATCAAGGCCGGGCTTGCATCGGATATTAATTTGAATCTCACTTTTCCAAGTCGGGAAGGTGCTGGAATATCCATGTGCCAGAAAGCGATTGAGCGGGCCAAGGGGCGCGCGTATTTCAAATCCCAAACAGCCATCACCAGCCCCAGATTTACGGTGATATCGGGGAAGTTGAGGCGGCGAGATTGCTCCGGGATTTTTTTGGATCTCTGCGCTAGATCAGAAAACTGGTTTTAATACAGGTTTAAGTTTCAATCAGATTTGGGGGACTTCCTTATCGGGATCACCAGAAGCTGATGGAAAATTGATGTCTGAAAAACTGCGTTCGGCCACTGATGACAAAATACCGTTGCGTGGCCCTGCAAGTGGGCTGAATTTCGGTTTAATTGCCGCGCTTGCCGCCTTTATTGCCATTATGCTGTTACCAACACCCGAGGGCCTGCCCATTGCCGGGCAGCGGATGTTGGCGATTTTTATTTTTGCCGTGATCATCTGGATTACCGAAGCAATTGATTTTGCCGTCAGCGCCATTGTTATCGCCGCCATGATGGCGGTCGCACTGGGGCTGTCGCCCGATGTCAGCAATACCGACACCCTGTTGGGCACCTCAAAGGCGCTTGGCACCGCCATTACCGGTTTTAGCAGCCGGGCGCTTATTTTGGTGGCCGCAGCCCTTTTGTTATCAGCCGCCATGACCCTGACCGGGCTGGATCGCCGTATTGCCATGATCGTGCTCTCGAAGGTCGGGGCCAGTGTCAGCCATATTGTAATTGGCAGCATTGTTGTTGCCACCCTGCTGGCTTTTCTGGTGCCCAGCGCGACTGCGCGTGCGGCGGCGGTTATCCCCATCATGATGGGCATTGTCGCGACCTTTGGTGCCGGGAAACAAAGCCGCTTTGCCGGTTTGCTGATCATGACAACGGTGCAGGCGGTCAGCATCTGGAATGTGGGTATCAAAACCGCTGCGGCCCAAAACATGGTTGCAGTCGGTTTTTTACAGCGCACCCTGGGGCTGGATATTACCTGGCTGGACTGGTTTGTGGCGGCTGCACCTTTTTCGTTGCTGATGTCGGCGGCGTTGTATTTTGTGATGATGCGCATGATGCCGCCCGAACATGAAACCGTACCGGGTGGTCGCGAAAGTGTGGCCGCCGCGCTTAAGGAAATCGGCCCGATGACCGGGGCGGAAAAACGCCTGTTAAGCGTTTCCTTGTTGCTGGTGTTTTGCTGGGCTACCGAGGGTGTGTTGCATCACTTTGACAGTGCAACCCTGACGGTTCTTGCCGTGACTTTCCTGTTATTGCCCGGTGTGGGCGTTATGAGCTGGAAACAGGCCAATGCCAAATTTCCCTGGGGCACGATTGTTCTTTTTGGTGTCGGTATCAGCCTTGGGTCGGCCTTGCTCAGCACCGGGGCGGCATCCTGGCTGGCAAAGTCGGCGGTGGATATGTTTGGCCTGTCGGGCTTTGGCACATTGGGTATTGTTGCCGTGCTGGGCGGTTTTTTGATTGTGATCCATCTGGGCTTTGCCAGTGCCACGGCCCTGGCTTCCTCGATGATCCCGATCATCATTGCCGTGCTTCAGCAAATGGATAGCGGCAGTGTCAATGTGTTTGGCACAACCATTTTGCTGCAATTTGTTGTCAGCTTCGGGTTCATTCTGCCGGTCAATTCCCCGCAGGGCATGGTCGCGCACGGGACGGATACCTTTGCGGTGAAGGACTTTGTCCGTACCGGTCTGGTGTTAACCGTGATTGCCTATATGTTAACGCTGGTCTTTACCGCCACCTATTGGAAATGGCTTGGGCTGGCATAGTAACCATATATCCAGAACAGACAAACCCGCCCTCAAAAGGCGGGTTCGCTGTGTCGGATGCCGGGGTTAATGCCGGTCCTGATACGGTGGTTGTTATTTTGAATCCCAGTTTTTCAGGCCGGGCAGATGCTGGAACATCCAGGTTTCAGACAGCGGCCCGTCGCCCCGTTTGAGATACATGCGCATATCAACCGGGTCATTGCCCTGAACTTCCAGGTCAAACATGGCACGCCACAGACGGGTATCGGGGATCGGTTCGGTTTTGATGCGTGACAGCTTGCCGCGTGAAACCGATACAATCGCTTCGGGATATTCGCCGTAAGCCAGGGTTCCCAGAATATCGCCTTCAAAATCGATCACAAATTTTGTTACGCCTGCCGGGCGGGGCAGGCCTTCCTGTCCGCCACGGCCCAGACGGGTGGCCTTGACATGGGCCAGTTTTTCCAGCGGATAGGGGTTATGTGCCTGCCAGTATAAACGATACCGGAAATTATAGGATTGCCCGGCTTTTGCCGGGGCCTCGGGCACCCAGAAGGCGGCAATATTGTCGTGAATTTCATCATCGGTCGGAATTTCAACAAGCTGCACGGCGCCTTTGCCCCAGGCACCCAGCGGTTCCACCCACAGGCTGGGGCGGCGATGATACAGCACCCCATCGAGATAATGTGTCACATCGCGGTCACGCTGCATCAGGCCAAAGCCACGCGGGTTATCATCGCCAAAGGCCGATGCGCGGGTGACTTCGGGGTTGTTAAGCTGCCGCCAGATGCGTTCACCGCCCCCGGTCCACAGGGCCAGCCCGTCGGAATCATGCACTTCCGGCCGCCAGTCCATACGGAACGGGCGGTTTTGCTCGGAATACCAGAACATGCTGGTCAGCGGGGCGACGCCAAAACGTTCGATGTCTCTGCGAATGAACAGGAATTTTTCCACATCCATCGTCACACCCTTGCCCCGCGTCAGGTAAAAACGATAGGCACCGGTGATGCTGGGACCATCCAGCAGGGCATAAACCGTGACCGGGTCTTCGGCCTTTTTCGCGGGTTCGATGTAAAATTCGGTGAAATCGGGAAATTCTTCGCCTTTCTGGGTGGCGGTATTGATGGCGATACCGCGTGCCGAAAGGCCATATTGCCCTTCATCGCCAATGGCCCGGAAATAGGATGCGCCCAAAAAGGCCGCCCAGTCCTGGGTTTTCCAGTCATCACGGTGAATGTCTTCATGCAGGCGGAACCCGGCAAAGCCGATATTTTCCGACAATTTGCGCGCCGGGCTGTCGGCGGGCATGTCAAAATAGTCGGTTTTGTATTTTACTTCCTGCGATTTGCCATCTTCAAGCAGGAACATATGCACCGGTTTCTGGAAAAACTGACCCATATGGAAATAGGTCACGGGATAAATGCCTGACCCGTCCGAGAACGGGGCAAAGTCCCGTTTGTATTTCAGTTTGCCATGTTCGGCATAATCAATCTGTTCCAGGATCGCCTTGTCCGGGGTTTTGGGAGCGACATAGGGTTTGGCTGCCATTTTGCGGGCACGTTCGACCAGCGCGTCAAAACTGAATTTCTGCTTTTTGCCCAGTTCCAGCTTTTTGACGGCATCGGCGGCAAAGGCCTGCTGCCAAAGCGACATGCCCGGCAAAACCAGACCGGCAGCCGCAGCGGACTTTAAAAATTGTCGGCGCTGTGCAGAAGTGTCCATCGAAATTATCCCTGTTATATTTTTGATTTGCACAAACTTGCGAAATAGTGTGGTGGCAATTCGGACAAAGAATGGCGAATTCGCGGCTAAATATATCAACGCGCAAGTTTTTGAATTGATCCCGTTTTCGATGGCTGCACACCATTTTGTGCGATTGACTTTTGGCGCGATGATGCAGCGTTAATTATACGGCTGTGAAGGGGATCTCATATTACGCTGTAGCGTAAAAAAATAAATTACGCTGTAGCGTAAAACGGAGAGGTTCCTATGAAAATCACGGCGCGAACGCCCGATCAAATTGGTAATGCTTTGCGCCGCGTGCGCAAGGCCAAAGGCATGACGCAAAAAGATGTCAGTGCGCGCACCAATTTACGGGTGGCGACGATTTCATCCCTGGAAAATGGGGACCCGGGCACGCAAATGCGCACAGTGATCAGTGTGCTGGCCGCCCTTGATCTTGAATTCGTTGTTCAGGACCGCATCCAGGAAAGCCAACCCAGCATAGAGGATATTTTCTCGTGAAGCCGGCACGACGTATTTGAGAAAACACTCGCCCTTTTACCCGATGATTTTCCGTTGGATTTATGCGAAGCGGTGGCAAGCGGCATAAAGACCCGACACCGGATATTGGGTTTGGGGCTTTCCAGGACGGGGGCAGGGCAGGGTTGAATGCCAATGTTTTTCCCGGCATCTGGTATCAAACGCCTTGACGATGGTCGGTCCTTATGGGACATCGTTTTTGCCGGTATCCTTTTTGGGATAGAGGGAATTCAAAACGGTTCGGTTCTTTCGGGCCGTTAAACGAAGCTGCCCCCGCAACTGTATGCGGCGAGCATGTCCTGATCACGCCACTGGGGTTTGCCCGGGAAGGCCAGGAACATGTGATAACCCGCGAGCCAGGAGACCTGCCGGCAATCGTGACGACAGACTGGGCGGGGTGCCCCGGAGATGTCCTGCTACTATCTGCCTGTTATGATACGATTGACATAACGGACTGGATTTATCGGGATTTTCTTTTAGTTCTCTGGTTCTTTGCCGGTTTGTCGCTGGATGTAACGGTTGTTCCTGTGAAAGGACATAACATGACCAGCGTTTTAAAACGGCTTGTCGCTGCCGGGGTGTTTGCAGCGGGCCTGTCTAGTGTTGCCGCTTCCGCGCAGGCAACAGATTATCCCCTGGAAATTCAAAATTGTGGCCGCACTGTTACCTTTGATCACGCGCCAAAACGTGTGGTCTCGCTGGGGCAAAGCAATACGGAAATTCTGTATCTTTTGGGGCTTTCGTCAAAGGTTGTGGGGACGGCGGTGTGGTTTGACCCGGTCATGCCGCAATTTGCCGAGGCCAATAGAAAAATCCCCCGCCTGGCGGATAATGACCCGTCCTTTGAAAGTGTGGTTGGACAACGCCCTGATCTGGTAACGGCGCAATTCCAGTGGCATGTGGGGCCAAGCGGTATTGTTGGCACAACTGCACAGTTCGACGAATTGGGTATTCCCGTCTATGTTGCCCCGGCTGATTGTGTGGGCAAGGATAACAGCACCGGTGGTGACGGCACGCGCACCGATGCCTTTTCAATGGATCTGATCTATAAGTCGATTCACGATCTTTCGTGTATTTTTGATGTCGAGGATCGTGGCGAGAAGCTGATTGCCGGGTTGAAACAGCGTGAACAGGCCGCAAAGCAGGATGTTGCCGGATTGGCGCATCGTGATGTTTCGGCGGTTTTCTGGTTTTCCAGTTCGGAATTGCATGCCGACCCCTATGTGGCCGGGCAAAAGGGCGCACCGGGATATATCTCTGGCGTGCTGGGTTTAAACAACGTGATCAAAAGCAATGATGAATGGCCGACGGTGGGCTGGGAAACCATCGCCCGGGCGGACCCGGACATTATTGTGATTGCCAAAATGGACCGGCGGCGTTACCCGGCCGATGACTGGCAACTTAAAATGAATTTCCTGAAAACCGACCCGGTCACAAGCCAGATGAAGGCGGTTAAAAACGGCCATATCGTGGTGATGGATGTGATGGGAATGGACCCGACCATTCGTACCATTGATGGTATAGAGCAACTGGCGGCGGCGGTTAAATCCTTTGGATTGGACAAATAGGCATGGGCCTGTTTGCGCGGACCGTTTTCTGGCAACGCATTGGCGCGGCAGGTATCGCGCTGATGCTGCTGGCTGCGGCAATGGCGTTTGCAACATCGATCGGTGAAACATCGATCCCGATCAAAACCGTGATCGATGCGCTCGCCAATCATGTTTTTGGTACGACGCACCCTGTTGATGCCATTGATGCCGGGATTATCTGGAATTACCGCCTTAGCCGGGCGGTGGTTGCGGCCTCCTGCGGGGCGGGGCTTGCCGTTTCGGGCGTCGTTTTGCAGGCCCTGCTGCGCAATAGTTTGGCCGACCCCTATTTGCTGGGTATTTCGGCCGGGGCATCGACCGGTGCCGTCAGTGTTGTGATCCTCGGCCTTGGTGGCGGGATGCTGTCGCTGTCAATGGGGGCCTTTGCCGGGGCGCTGGTGGCCTTTGTTTTTGTCAGTTTACTGGCCCTTCAGGCCGGGCGCTGTCCAGGGGCGATTATTCTGGCCGGGATTGCCGGGTCGCAAATGTTTAATGCGCTGACATCCTTTATCGTCACCAAATCGGCCAATGCCGAACAGGCACGCGGCATCATGTTCTGGCTTTTGGGCAGTTTAAGTGGTGTGCGCTGGCCCGATGCCGCCCTGGCCGTGCCGGTGATTGGGGCCGGTTTACTGGTGTGTCTTTGTTATGCCCGTGCACTGGATGCCTTTACCTTTGGCCGGGAATCCGCCGCATCACTGGGTATTCCTGTCCGGCGCGTCCATGTGTTGCTGATAGGGACATCGGCCCTGATGACAGCGGTGATGGTCAGCATTGTTGGTTCCATCGGTTTTGTCGGGCTGGTTATTCCGCATGCGGCGCGGTTTTTTGTGGGTGTGCGGCATGGTTTGTTATTGCCGCTGGCAGCCCTGATTGGCGCATTGTTTTTGGTCGGCGCGGATGTTGTTTCGCGCATTATTCTGCCTGGTCAGGTGGTGCCGATTGGTGTTGTGACCGCCCTGGTGGGGGCACCGGCCTTTGCCCTTATTTTGTGTCATCGGCGGGTGTTGCGATGAGCCTGGAACTGGTTGATGTTACATGGATGGCGGGCTATCGGAAGATTATTCACGATGTATCGCTGAAGGTCCGGCCCGGCGAGTTTTTGGGGCTGATCGGCCCGAATGGGTCGGGTAAAACCAGTTTGATGTCCATTCTGGCCGGGGTGCGTCGTCCGTTGCGTGGCAAGGCCCTGATGGGTGGGATGGAAATGCATAAAATGGGCCGTCGCAAGCTGGCGCAAAATATCGGCTTTGTCGAACAACAGGCCGATACCACCGATCGGTTGACTGTCCGTGAAGCTGTGTCGCTGGGGCGTATTCCCTATTTGAGCCTGCTTTCCCCCTGGTCATCGCGCGATGATGAACAGGTCGCCCGGGCGCTTTTGGATGTGGATATGGCCGATATGGCGGGTCGTTATTGGCAAACGCTTTCGGGTGGGGAAAAACAGCGTGTGCATATTGCCCGTGCGCTGGCCCAGGAACCAAAATTTCTGTTGCTCGATGAACCGACCAACCATCTGGATGTGCGCCATCAATTGGGTTTGCTGGAATTGGTGCGGGCTTTGAAAGTCACGGCGGTTGCCGCCCTGCATGACCTTAACCATGCTGCCCTGTTTTGTGACCGCATTGCTGTTATGAGCGAGGGACAATTGGTTGCCGTCGGTACACCGGCGGAAATCCTGACACCGGCACTTTTGCAGGATGTTTTTGGCGTTACGGCCGTGGTCGAACAGGACATGCAGGGAAAATGTCATATCCGTTATGCGGTATCTGAAAAACAAATGCCGGGCGCATGATGCGTCCGGCACTGCGGCGGAAATCAGAATTGTATCAGGAATGAGCCGGTACCACCGTGCTGGTGGTTGAAAATTGCGCGGTTTGAACGCCAAGATCCTGTTCAACCAGTCCAAGGGTCTGATTGGCCTCGCGGGGCTGGTTATTGGTTAACTGGGTATAGGCCAGGTCAAGATTACCACGGGTTTCGTCAAACGGCAGGATCACGCGGCTGATCTGGGCGGCATTGCTGACCTGGTTTCCGGCCGAAAAATCCTGGTCAAAAACAACCGGACCGGAAATGACGATATTGCCGGTAGCCCCATTGTTATACATGTCCGAAAGGGTGGCACGGGCATCATGCAGCAGTTGTCTGGCACTGTCGCGATCGCCGTTTGAAAGCGCAACCCGGGCCTGGTGAATCTGCTGCAAAACGGTTTCACCCTGCTGCGAAAAATCGGTTTTCATCGCCGGGCTATCGGAGTTTGGCTGTGCCATTTGGGTTTGTTTTGCCTGCCAGATGTCATATGCCTTGCGGCCACCATGCGCGCCGGCGGTGTTGTTCGGAACAACTGTCTTATAGGTGCCGTTTTCGGCAGCACTGGCAATGGCCGGGGTCATGGCAAGAGCGGAAACACCAAAAGCCAGCGTAACGATGGCAATGTTGCGAGACAGGTTTTTCATGAGGGTCATCCTTTGCGAGGGCGCGGTTGAAATAGTGAACAGGTGGGATGCAGCGAGACGGGCTGTTATGCGTGTCGTTGAAAGCGACATTTGCCAACAGCAATGCAGCGACTGTGCCAATTATTAACTAATTGAAAAATAATGATTTTATTTTGGGCGGCGTTGTGTATCGGGGTGGATGGTGGTTATTTCCACCATTTGGCGGTTGTTTTTGGGTTGTGAATGGTTGGCTTCATCTGTCTTTGGGGAACGGATGGTACTTGGCCCAGACCGATTAAAACAAATGCCGGGCGCACGATGCGCCCGGCTGTGAAGCGGTCAACAGGATAGGATCAGGAATTGGCAGGGGCCACGGTGCTGGTGGTCGAAATCTGGGCTGTCTGGACGCCAAGGTCCTGTTCAACCAGCCCAAGTGTCTGATTCGCCTGGAAAGAATGGTTGTTGATCAATTGGGTATAGGCCAGGTTAAGATTGCCAAGGGTGCTTTCAAACGGCAGGATCACCTGATTGATCTGGGCATCTCCCTTGATCTGGTTTCCGGCTGAAAAATCCTCGTCAAATACCAGCGGACCGGTAATCACGATATTGCCTGATGCGCCGTCATTATACATGTCCGACAGGGTGGCGCGGGCATTGTGCATCAGTTTTTTGGCGGTAACGTGGTCGCCAGCGGAAAGCGCGACCCGGGCCTGGTGAACCTCCTGTAAAACCGTTTCACCTTTTTGCGAAAAATCCGCCTGCATGGCCGGGCTGTTGAGGTTGGGCTGGGCAAGTTTGGCCTGCTGTGCCTCCCGAATATCATAGGCCTTGCGCGCACCATGCGGACCGGCATCATTGTTGGGAAGAACTTCATGGCTGACCTGCGGGGCTGCATTTTGGTCGCCCGATGTTTCCGGGTGGGTTGCCAGCCACATGTCATGTGCTTTGCGTGCCCCGTGGGCACCAGCGGTGTTGTTCGGCGTTATCGCCGGATACATACCGTTTTCCGCGGCATTGGCGATGCCAGGCGACATGGCGAGACCGGAAACACCAAAGGCCAGAGCAACGATGGCAATATTGCGCGACAGATTTTTCATGATCGTAGTCCTTTGCAATAACCCGATTGATTGAATAAACAGGCCGTCCCGGACGGGGTGATGGTCGGTGGGGCGCACTGCTTGTCGTTCAAAGCGACATCTGCCCAAGGAATTGCATATGGCGTGCCAGATATTAAGTTATTGATAAATATAACATTTATTTGCGGGTGGTATCGTGTCATGCGCAAGTTGGTGGTTATTTCCACCATCGGGCGAAGGTGCTGCGGAGAAGTGTGGTTCTTTTCACCGGTCCGTTCGCGATTATGGGCATGATCAATTTCTTAAAACACGGCTTTGTTGCGCCATTCTGACGGGGGCCGCATTTTTGCGGTCTTTGGTTTCTTCAAAACGGGCCCATCAAAAAAATGCCGGACGCATGGTGCGCCCGGCATGAAAGTGGTTCGTCATTGCTTGGGAAAAGCGGGAGAAGAGAGAAAAAGAGAAAAGGCGTTTGGGGCAGATTCTTCAGGCACGTTCAGAAGAGGGAGAGGGCACAGGTGCCAGGGGAGCGCAACCTGTGCCCGGTGAACCCTATGAAACAGGGGATCACCTTAGCTTTAATTGTTGACCGTCATGGCCTGGCTGCTGGCATCCGACTGAGCCGAAGCAGCCTGCTTTGCCAGCCAAATGTCATGTTCCTTATCGGCACCATTGGGACCGGCATGATTGTTTGGAGCAATCTGGTCATTCACCTGCTGGGCGGTATTGGGGTTGTAGGGGGCGTCGGGATGACTTGCGAGCCAGACATCATGTTCCTTGCTGGCCCCGTTCGGGCCGACATGGTTGTTGGGCAGGACTTCGTGGCTGACCTGCGGGGCCGCATTCTGGTTGCTGAAGGTTTCAGGATGGCTTGCCAGCCAGATGTCATGTTCCTTGGCACCGCCATTGGGACCGGCATGGTTGTTGGGGACAATTTCCGGATAGGTGACGTTTTCAGCAGCACTGGCAATGGCAGGCGTCATGGCGAGACCGGAAACACCAAAGGCCAAAGCAACGATGGCAATATTGCGCGACAGGGTTTTCATGATCGTAGTCCTTTGCAATAACCCGATTGATAAGGTGAACAGGCGGTCCCGGACGGGGTGATGGTCATTGAAGGGCCGTGCTGCTTGTCGTTTAACGCGACATCTGCCAAAGGAATTGCACATGCTGTGCCAGAATTTAAATCATTGAAAAATAATGATTTTATTTAAATGTGGCCTATTGCCATTGGTGAACTGGTGGTTATTTCCACCATTAGACAACTGCGTTGCGGGTAATTGTGGTGCTTTTCACCCGTTTGTTGGCGATGAAAGGAAAATGTTTGCTCTCGCTGGACGAAAAATTCCGGCCTTATATAGCAAGTGCCACAAAATGAACTTCTTGCAATTTCCAGGTTCTCAAAGCTCTTGAAACGATCGAGAATGCAGGTCTGAGTTCAGGAGAATATGTGTGAAAATTGCCGCTGCCCAAACTGCCGTTTCAAAAAACATATCAACGAACGCTGCACTCATTCGGCAGGTAATTTCGGACGTCGCCCAAGATGGGGTCAGGCTCGTTAATTTTTGCGAAGGGGCTCTGTCAGGATATTCGAAAGCGCAAATCGCCTGTCCGGACGATTGGCGGTCCTTTGACTGGGGAGTATACGAAGCGGAATTGAGGAGCATCGCCGATATCTGCGGCAGGCTCGGTGTTTTCGCAGTCGTCGGCGGAGCACACAGACTTTCGGCAATGAAACTTCCACACAATAGTGTTTATGTCTTCTCGGATTCTGGCGATCTGCTGACAAGGTATGATAAGAGGTTCCTCTCGAACAGCGAGGTCAACGGCTGGTACACGCCGGGAACCGAACCGATCATATTTGAGGTCGATGGGTACCGCTTTGGTTGCGCCATCTGCATCGAGTCTCAGTTCCCTGAAGTGTTTATCGAGTACGAACGGCTGGGAGCTGATGCAGTGCTGTTCTCGTCGTATGGAATTCCCGAGCATTTTCAAATTGCCCTCAGAGCGCATGCCGGTCTAAATTGCCTATGGATAAGCGCAGCGACACCTGCACAAGAAGCACACAAGGGTTCTGCGGGGATTATCGGACCGGATGGAAAGTGGGTTGCTCTTTGCCAGACGTGCGATGACATAAGCTTTACAACTTCCGTTCTTGACCGCCTCGATCCCGAATACGATGTCCCCCTTCAGAAGGCCCGTCCGTGGCGTGCAAAAGCGCGTTTAGGCGAAATTTACAGAGAGAAGATGACTGCGGATCACAGGAGCCGGAACCGAAATGGATATTGATGATCGAGACCTGCGGTTTCCTACTTCAGCTCTGCTCTTGCCGCGTCATTAACACCTCGTTAACTGGTTTACCAATGTCCGACTGATATGTGTCGAGCCTCCTGTCATTCAATAATCATGTTCAGAGAGGGACGACTGGAGTATCCGTCGTTGTCGTTTTCGCCGCGTCAGAGGATGTCGAGAACGACGTTGCGGTTGTTCTTGCTATTGAGAAGCTCGGTGACGCGCCCACTCGACGAGTGTCATGATAACGTGCGTTTCGCTTTCGGTCTTGCTGTGGGTGCCGTAGTTCTGAAATCCGGATCGTAGAACTGGATAACCTTCTCGAATTCGCCCTATGTTCTTCGAGGGGTGCTATCTGCGGGCGCAAATCTTCAAGCTGGGCAACGATACCGGCCAATTTCCCCTTCAAGTCACCGACATCTGCCGCCGTATGCAATACTCCTTAACCTCTTCAGGAAATAACACCGGACCTCATCAGAATCTTGTGGCACTTGCTATATAATGCCGAAAAATTCCGGGCGGATGTGTTTCTGGGGGATGGTTATAGCGTTAGAGGCGATAATGATAGTCCATGCACGCTAAGCGGCTTTCCCCTGGCATCTTTTTTGTTTTCCTTTCCAGCCCGCTATTTGACGCCCCGGAATTTTTGCATTCAGTCGCTAAAAACAAATGCCGGGCGCGTGAGGCGCCCGGCAATGAAGCGGTTTGGGGAATGGGGATAGAATTGGCAGAATGGAATTGGCGGGGTGAAAGGGGCATAGGGTATGGGGCAGCAGGTTCTACAAGCGGGGGGGAATGACACAGGTGCCACGGGAAGAAGCGACCATATGTCTGGAGAACCTGCTACAATACCATTCAGTTTCTTATTATTAATTGTTCGTCATGTCCTGGTTGTTGACATTTGACTGTGCCGAAGCGGCCTGTTTTGCCAGCCAGATGTCGTGTTCCTTGCGAGCCCCGTGTGCACCGGCGGTATTGTTTGGTACAATCTGGTCGTTGGCCTGCTGGACAGTATTGGGGTTGTAAGGTGTTTCGGGGTGGCTTGCGAGCCAGATATCATGTTCCTTGCGGGCCCCGTGTGCACCGGCAGTATTGTTGGGCACAATTTCATGGCTGACTTGCGGAGCGGCATTCTGGTTGCTGGCCGTTTCAGGGTTTTGTGCCAGCCAGATATCATGTTCTTTGCGGGCACCGTGCGGGCCGGCATGGTTGTTTGGAACAATTGCGGCATAGGTGCTGTTTTCTGCGGCACTGGCAATCGCAGGTGTCATGGCGAGAGCGGATACACCAAAAGCCAAAGCAACGATGGCGATATTGCGCGACAGGGTTTTCATGATCGTAGTCCTTTGCAATAACCCGATTGATTGAATGAACAGGTGGCCGCGGACGGGGTGATGGTCGGTGGGCCGGCTGTTTGTCGTTAATGCGACATCTGCCAAAGAAATTGCATATGCCATGCCAAAACATAAACTATTGAAAAATAATGATTTTATATAAATATGGCATTCCTGCTTGGCCGAAGTGGTGGTTATTTCCACCATTTGACGGCAAATGGTTATTTTAACGCGTCAGGGTGGCAAGATTTTCGCCGGTATCACCGGAAATGTTTGTCTCAGCGGCGGGATATGGCATTTTTTTTATGGTTAAGCTGGCTTTTCCGGCCTGATTTATCGACTGACGAGAGAATTCGATCAGATAATGTTACGCCCGGCCCTGAAGTGTTTGCTCGGGCCATCTTTGCGTGATTTTGCATTGTTTGTCTGATCGGCCCCAGGTCGCAACATGCCGGTTTTACAAGAATCAGCATTTCCGGGTGTACGACAAATGCCGGGCACAGAATGTGCCCGGCATTGATATGATTATACAGGTGATCAGAAGCCTGCTGGTATCAGGGGACGGTTTTTTAAAACCGCAATCCTGTTTAATTCGTGATCGCGAAGGCAACCGCCTGAAATCGGGTGTTACGCGTTTATTTGTTGCCTGCCGTTGCGGCGCTGTCAGAGTTTGTCTGTGTTTTGGCAGCCTGTTTGGCCACCCACATGTCATGTTCCTTGTCTGCGCCATTGGGACCGGCATGGTTATTCGGAACTACTTCGACATCTGCTTGTGGTGCGGTATTCGGGTTGTAGGCGGCGTCCGGATGCTTGGCCAGCCACATGTCATGTTCTTTGCTTGCACCGTTCGGACCGACATCATTATTCGGAACAACTTCATGGCTGACTTCCGGGGCTGCATTTTGCGCCGGGGCGGTTTCAGGGTGCGTTGACAGCCAAATATCATGTTCCTTGCTCGCCCCGTTCGGACCGGCATGGTTGTTGGGGACAATGGCCGGGTAGGTGCTGTTGTCGGCGGCACTTGCGATGGCTGGTGTCATGGCGAGCGCGGAAACACCAAAAGCCAGAGCAACAATGGCAACATTACGAGACAGCGATTTCATGATGGTCGTCCTTTGCAATAATCCGATTGATCAAATAAACAGCTGGCTCCGGTCAGGATGTTGGTCGGTGAGGCCCGGCTGTGTGTCGTTGATAACGACTTCTGTCAATGGAATTGCAGTTCCTGTGCCATATTCTAATGTATTGAAATTAAAAGTATTTATTCAAATGTGGCATTCCTTTATTTCGCCAATGGTGGTTATTTCCACCAAGTGGAAGGGGAATTGCGGGTGACGATGGTTCTTTTCACCCGCGTCGGTCTTATGAAAGTGGCAGGCGGATGACTTGCAGGGGGCATGGCGTGTCAGTTTGGTGTTAGTCCGTTTGCCCCGGTGCTTCCTCCAGGCCATATTTGCGAATGCGATAGCGCAGGGTTTCGCGGGTGGTGCCAAGGGCCCGCACGGTTGCCATGACATTATAGTCATTTAATTCCAGTGCTTTGCGAATGATTTTTTCTTCCATTTCCTCTAGCGACACTGACCCGTCCAGCGGCAGGGTGATGGCGTGTTTGGGCGTCGGCTGGTGCTGGTCCTGGTCCTGGTCCTGGTCCTGTGTCACAGGTTCGGATATGCTGGTGCCATCCTGTTGCGGCATCGTTGATGGCGACGGATGAATTCCCAACCATTCGCCGGGAAGATCCGGGCCATTTGCCAGCATGACCGATCGTTCAATCACATTGCGCAATTCCCGCACATTGCCCGGCCAGCTATAGGATTTCAGAATGTTCAATACGGCGGCAGGCACCCGTTTTACCTGTTTTCCCGAACGGGCATTAAATTCGACAATCAGGCTGTCAACGATGGGGGCGATGTCCTCGACCCGGCTGCGCAAGGCGGGCAGCGATAGTTCAAACACCGAAATGCGGTGATACAGGTCAAGGCGGAAATTACCCTTGGCCGATTCCGCCCGCAAATCGCGGTTCGAGGCGGCAACAAGCTGAATATCAACCGATATTTTTTCTTCCCCGCCCACCCGGCGAAAACTCTGTTCCTCGATCGAGGTTAAAAGTTTCGATTGCAGGCCAATATCCATTTCGCCGATTTCATCCAAAAACAGGGTGCCGCCGTCGGCCTGTTCCATCAGGCCGCGATGGCGGCCCTTGGCCCCGGTAAAGGCACCCGATTCATGGCCAAAAAGTTCGGATTCCAGCATGTCCTTGGGAATCGCGGCACAGTTAAGGTCAATAAACGGGCCTTCCTTGCGTTTTCCCGAATAATGCAGGATTTTTGCAACCAGCCCCTTGCCCGTCCCGGTTTCACCGCCAATCAGGATGCTGGTAATCGGCACATTGCCAAGCTGTCCCAGCATGTTGCGCACCTGTTCGGCGGCATCGCTGGGGCCGATAAAACTTTGCGGGCTGAATTTTGAAACGGCCTGTTGGGTGGTGTCGTTGATGCGCTGTCGGGCCTGTGCGCCGCGCGTCGCCGTGGCAATCGTCAGGTCCAGCTTGTGAAAATCCAGGGGCTTTGCCAGAAAATCCAGTGCGCCCAAGTCGGCTGCGCGTTCAATATCCTTGCGGGTGCCATAACCGGAAAGGAATATCCATTCCGATTGAACATTCTGCTCGCGGGCTTCTTCCAGAAAATCCAGGCCATTGCCATCGGGCAAATTCATGTCAGACAGGACGATCGCCGGGGCAAAACCCAGTTCTATAAACAGCCGCCTTGCATCCTCGATCCGCGGCGAGAGGGTGACGCGCCAGCCTTCGCGCTCGAACCGGCGTTTAAGCTCGTTTCCCAGAAGTCTTTCATCTTCGATGATGGCAATGGTTTTCATTTATTTGCCCTCGCATGGCAGAATGATTGTTGTTTGTGCACCGCCCAGCTCGCTTTTATCCAGGCGCATTTCACCGCCGTGACTGCGGACCAAATGGTCGATAATGGACAGGCCCAGCCCGGCACCGTTGGGTTTGGCCGATTGCAGGGGACGCAATCCCTTGCCCAGCAATGTTTCGGGGTATCCGGGGCCGGAATCCGATATTGTCAATTGGGCGGTGTTATCCTGTGTGACAAAGCGGACAAGGATTTTCCCCGGATGATCGCCCATTGCCTCGCAGGCATTTTTCAAAAGATTGAGCAAAATCTGGCGCACCGTATCACGCGGCAGAAAAACATCATCCGCCGTGATTTCCGATGTCATGGTGATATGTTCGGGCAGGCGATAGCCAAACAGTTTAATCACATCGCCAATCAATTGTTCCGCCGGGATTGTCACGGCCTCTTCATGCAGGAAAGGACGGCTTTGCAGCAGGGAATTTAACAACCGTGTTATCCGGTCCATTTCCTCGGTAATCAGGGTGATGCGTTCTTTATGGTCGGCATCGTCGATTTCGATTTCCAGATTATGCAGCGCCATTGAGATACCGGAAATGGGGTTGCGCAGTTCGTGCGCCAGCCGGGCGGAAAATTCGCCAATCGCGGCAAGGCGGGCACCATTTTCCAGTTCGTCCTGCTGGCGCAACAGGGTTTCGGCAGCGGCCCGCACCTGTGCCTGCAATTGTTCGGTATATTCGCTTTGTTGCCTGGCGGCATCGCGCAGGCGGGTGGTCATATCGTTATAATGGGCGTAAATCGGCGTTAACGGGTCATTGTCTGACAGCGGACGAATATTGGAAAATTCCAGGTTGCCCACATTATCAAGCAATTCGGACAGACGGTTAACCGCGCGAAAGGACCGTCGCTGGAACCAGACGATCAGGGCAATCGAACAAAATGGAATGATCGCCAGCGCCACCAGGGCCACGGTCATTTCCTGATTGGCCGACTGGCGTGCATTTTTGACGGTTTGCTGTTGCAGGCGGCTTTCTTCGGCATTGATTTCGCGGATCAGCGATAATGCACCCACAAGATTGCTGCGCGGATTGTCGATTGGCGGTTTCAGATAATCATCAGCAGCTTGCAAATTTTGTGGTGTTGCGTCCGACAGCGCGCCACTGGCGATTTGTAACTGTTCAATATTGTTGCGAATCTGGTTCAGGTCGGACGGATCCGGTGGAACCTGGTTGCCAAGATGCTGCACCAGCAATTTGCTGATCCCGACATCAATTTGCTGAAGTTTGTGAAGGTAATGGATGTGATGTTCCAGCGGGTCAAGCCGGCTTGCCGACCGCCATGCCGAATAGGCCAGAAAAGCCAGCGACATCATCAGTCCCACAGTGGCAAGCGTGATCGAGACTTTTAAAGGGCGCAGCAGTGTTTTTCGCGCCGAAGTGTGGCTTGCGCTGGAAGTTTTCATACAGGCTGTTCCTGAATAAGACGGAAGTGCCGTGACCTGTTCTGGCGAAAAGGTCACGATAGAGGCAGGAACAGACTGTACTAAAAAAAGATTACGGCAAACAGATGATTGCCGTTTCGTCAGTTCTTTTCCCGCGCAATGGCCCGCCAGCCAATGTCACGGCGGCAAAAACCCTCCGGCCAATCAATTTTATCAACCGCTTCATAGGCGCGTTTTTGTGCTTCGCGAACATTATTGCCCCGTGCGGTGATACCCAAAACCCGGCCACCAGTGGCGGTCAGGCGGTCGCCATCCATTTGGGTGCCAGCATGTAGGATTTTAACCTTGTCCAGCGCATCGGCTGCCGCAACATTGCGAATTTCCGTGCCCTTTTCATAGGACCCCGGGTAGCCCTTTGCGGCCATCACAACGACCATTGCGGTTTCATCAAACCATTCGGGTTTCACCTGGTCCAGCGTGCCGCTGGCGGCACCATCAAGAATATTAAGAATATCGGATTTCAACCGGCTCATCAGAACCTGGCATTCCGGGTCGCCAAAGCGAATGTTGTATTCGATCAGCTTGGGGTTTTCGTTTTCATCAATCATCAAACCGGCAAACAGCACCCCCTTGAACGGGTGGCCTTCGGCGGCCATGCCCTTGACGGTCGGTATGATGATATCGCGCATCACGCGTTCTTCAACGGTGGCGGTGAAAACCGGGGCGGGGCTATAGGCGCCCATGCCGCCGGTATTGGGGCCGGTATCGCCTTCACCAACCGCCTTGTGGTCCTGGGCTGCGACCAGCGGAATAACATTTTCGCCATCGCAAACGGCAAAGAAGGATGCTTCCTCGCCGGTCATAAATTCCTCGATCACGATTTCCGCGCCAGCATCGCCAAATTTGCCACCCACCATACATTCGTCAATCGCGGCGATGGCGTCGTCAACTGTCTGGCAAATCGTCACACCCTTGCCAGCGGCCAGGCCATCGGTTTTCACCACAATCGGCGCACCCTGTTTTTCAACAAAGGCTTTGGCATCGGCCGGGGTGGTAAAGCGGCCATAGGCGGCCGTCGGCACGCCGAATTTGGCAACCATATCCTTCATGAAACCCTTGGAGCCTTCAAGCTGGGCGGCCGCCTTTGAACAACCGAAGGATTTGATCCCGGCGGCGTCAAGGGCATCAACCAGGCCTGCGACCAGCGGGGCTTCGGGGCCAACAACCACCAGATCAACAGCATTGTCGCGGGCGAACGTAACCAGCCCTGCAATATCGCCATCGGAAATGGCGACACATTCGGCGGAATCGGCAATACCGGCATTGCCCGGTGCACACCACAGTTTGGTCAAACGCGGGCTGCGCGCAATCGCCCAGCATAATGCGTGTTCCCGTCCACCGCCGCCAACGACCAGAACTTTCATGACTTTTACCCCGACTGCTTGATGGTCCAGATGTGATCCTTTAGGCTTCACATCCTCAGTGCGTAACAAATTACGCAACCGCGTTAATAATTCACGCGGGCTTTTAGCATAAAGTAGCCTTGATGACGCAAGATTTGTTCGACCCATATGCCCCGCAACCGCAACAAACCGGCAATATGCCGGAATTTTCGGTATCCGACCTGTCCAACGCGCTGAAACGCACGGTCGAGGATGCCTTTTCATTTGTCCGGGTGCGTGGCGAAATTTCCGGTTTTAAACGTGCGGCCAGCGGCCATCTTTATTTGGCACTGAAGGATGACAATGCCGTGCTGGATGCGGTGTGCTGGCGCGGTGTTGCCAGCAAACTTGGCATTTCGCCCGAAGATGGCATGGAAGTGATCGTCACCGGGCGCTTAACGACCTTTCCGGGCCGGTCCAAATACCAGATCGTGATCGACAGCATGGAAGTTGCTGGCGAAGGCGCGCTTCTGAAATTGCTGGAAGATCGCAAAAAGAAACTGGCTGCCGAAGGCCTGTTTGATGCGGATCGCAAACGCCCCATTCCGTTTTTGCCCGAGGTGATTGGTATTGTTACCTCGCCGACGGGTGCCGTGATTCGCGATATTATGCACCGCCTGCGCGAACGTTTTCCGCGCCGGGTGTTGTTATGGCCGGTGCTGGTGCAGGGCAAAGGGGCGGCTGAACAGGTGGCCAATGCCGTGCGGGGTTTCAACGAATTACTGCCGCATGGCGATATTCCGCGCCCCGATGTGCTGATTGTCGCACGCGGTGGTGGCTCGCTGGAGGATTTATGGTCCTTTAACGAGGAAATCGTTGCCCGTGCGGTGGCGGACTCAACCATTCCCGTCATTTCGGCGGTGGGGCATGAAACCGATACCACCCTGATCGATTTTGTCTCTGATCTGCGGGCACCGACACCCACCGGGGCCGCCGAAAAGGCCGTACCCGTGCGGCTGGATTTGCTGGCCCAAGTCAATGACGACGGCCAGCGCCTGATTGGCGCGGTGCGCCGATTGGCGGGGGATAAACGCATGGGGCTGGAAAGTGCGGCCCGTGCGCTGGGCGACCCGCGTCGCATGCTCGAAGATCGGGCACAAAGCCTTGATAACTGGTCGGACCGGTTGCCGCGCGCCACGCAATCGGTTTTGCAGCAGGCACGCGCCCGGCTGAACGAAACCGCATCGCGCCTGGCAAGCCCGCGTGAACAGCTTTCGGAAAAACGCAACCGGCTGGAAAATGCCGGGTTGAAACTGCAAACCGTGATGGACCGGCAGGTGCAGCAGCAAAAATCCCGACTGGATCGCGCCGCAGCAGGCCTGCGCCCCAACGATGCCAAAAACGAGATTCGCCGCAATAACCGCCAGATCGAGGATTTGGGGGATCGTTTGAAACGTGCGGCGCAAAATGCCCTGGTTCGGGAACGCGAAGGACTGGCGCGGTATGATCGTTTGCTGGAAAGTTTTTCCTATCGCAATGTTTTGAAACGTGGTTTTGCCGTGGTGCGTGATGCTGACGGCAAATTGATCGATCATGCCGCCATGCTGGCAATGGGGCAGCATTATCGCCTGGAAATGCAGGATGGCAGTGCGGATATGCAGCTTGCCGGAGATCAATCTGTTGCAAACAGCCCTGCAACTGGCACCCCCACACCGCAGACCGAAACACCTTCCCGTTCCACGGCACCCGATCCGCAGGCCGAAACTGCTGCCACCAGTCCTGCTGTGGAAAAACCCAAAAAGCCGCGCCGTAAAAAAGACCCCACCCCCAAAGAAGATGACCGTCAAGGGAGCCTGCTATAATGCGTTCAAAATTTGTTGCCGTTGCCTTGACTTTGATGGGGGTGATGATTGCCGAACCACTGACCGCCCGCGCGGCGGAACCGGTTTATAAAGGCAGTTTTACCCAGGGCGGGATTGTTTTTGGTGAAACCACACCGGGTACGGCGGTAGAACTGGACGGCGAAAAAATTGACACCATCGCGCCAGATGGCAACTTTGTGCTGGGCTTTGCCCGCGATTATGAAGGTCCGGCCACGGTGACGCTGTTGCACAAGGATGGCAGCACCGAACAGTTTACCTATCCCATCACCCATCGCACCTTTGACATTCAGCGCATTGATGGCCTGCCCAAAAAAATGGTCACACCCGACCCGGCGGTGATGGACCGTATCCATGATGATTCCCGTCAGGCGCGCGACGCCCGGGTCGCCCGCTATGATCAGGAATATTATAAATCCGGGTTTATTTGGCCTGCAACCGGGCCGATTAGCGGTGTTTATGGATCACAGCGCATTTTAAATGGCGAACCGCGCGCCCCGCATTGGGGTGTGGATATTGCCGTGCCAACAGGTACGCCCGTTGTGGCCCCGGCTGACGGGGTGGTGACACTGGCCCATCCCGATATGTATTTTTCCGGGGCAACCCTGTTTGTGGATCATGGGCTGGGTGTTGTTTCGGCCTTTTTGCATCTATCTGAAATCGATGTCAAAGTGGGTGATGTGGTCCATAAGGGCGATGTTATTGCCCATTCGGGTGCCAGTGGCCGGGCAACCGGCCCGCATTTGGACTGGCGGATCAATGTGGGGCCAACGCGTATTGATGCGGCCCTGTTGGTACCGCCGATGGAACAGGTTTTGGCAGGGGCGAAAAAATGAAAATACGGGGCGCGGTGGCGGCAGGACATATCGAAACAGCCCGCGCCGCGTGCGACGTGCTGGAAGCTGGCGGGACGGCCTTTGATGCCATCATCGCCGCCATGTGGGCCGCCTGCGTTGCCGAACCTGTTTTGGCCTCCCTTGGTGGTGGCGGGTTTTTAATGGCCCGCCCGGCGGGTAAACCACCGCAGCTTTATGATTTTTTCGTTGAAACACCCCTGGCAAAGCGCCCGGCGGAACAGTTGGAATTTGAAAGCCGTATCGCCACCTTTGCCGGTGGCGTGGAGCAGGAGTTTCACGGGGGGTATGGCGCGGTGGCCACACCGGGTGTTGTGGCAGGTTTGTTTGCCGTGCATCGTGATCTGGCCTCTATGCCAATGGCTGATTTGGCAGCTCCGGCGCGCGGCCTTGCCCGTGATGGCGTGGTGGTAGACCCGTTTCAGCATTATGTGATGAATATCGTTACTCCGCTTTTGGGTTTTTGCGATGAAACCCGCAAAACATATGGTGCCCCCAAAGAAGACGGCGATGATTTCAAGGTGATCGCTGCCAATACCCGCCATCAGCAACCCGAACTGGCCGCATCGATTGATGAATTGGTGCAAAATGGGGCGCAGGGTTTTTATCGGGGCGATTTGGCCGCCGCATTGGTTAAGGCCTGTGCGCAATCGGGCGGGTATCTGACGGCGGATGATCTGGCGAAATACCGGGTTCTGATACGTGACCCGTTACTGATACGCGGGCGGCAGGGCAAGTTTGTGCTTAATCCGCCGCCAGCCTCCGGCGGGGTTTTGGCAGGCTTTGGCCTTAAACTGGCGCGGGATCTGGATTTGGGGGCATTTGGCGATGCCCGCCATCTTGATGCGCTGGCAGCTATTTTGAAAACGACCTCGGTTGTGCGCGGTGAATTTGGCGCTGCCCCCTCTATTTTGGGCGACGAATTTTGCGAAGGCTATCGCACGCTGATTGGCGATCGTCCCTTAACCCAAAACGGCACCACCCATATTTCCGTGGTCGATGAATTGGGCAATCTGGCCTCTGTCACCCTGTCTAACGGATCAACGTCCGGGCGGATGATTCCGGGAAGCGGTATTTTACTTAATAACATGCTGGGCGAGGCCGATTTATCGCCCGAAGGGTTTCACAACTGGCCGTGCGGCGTGCGGATGACATCAATGATGACGCCCGCCCTTTACCTTGCCAATGATGGCGCGCTGGTGGCCCTGGGCTCGGGTGGGTCCAACCGCATTCGGTCTACCATGATGCAGGTTTTGCTGAACCTGGATGTGTTTGACATGTCGCTCGAAGACGCGATTGTCGCCCCGCGTTTGCACTTTGACGATGATTTGCTGTCGATCGAGCCGGGCTTTGATACCGATATTCTTGATCACCTGCATTTAAACGAACAGCACCGCTGGCAGGAAAGCGATATGTTTTTTGGCGGCGTTCATGCTGCTTCGTTTAACAGTTTTAGCCACAAGCTGAATGCCGCCGGCGATGCCCGGCGAAATGGGTGCGGTTTCATACTCTCCTGAGCAACGGATTAATCCGGTTGCAGGACCGCGCCGACATCAAGCAATGGGGCGGCATCGATTTTTTCGGCATTCATCATCGCCGCGACCCGCTGCAGAGAGGATAACATTTGGGTTTTCTCCCAGACGGGCAGTTCTTCGAACTGGCGAATAAAATCTTCCTGCAACAGATTGGGGGCATTGGCGATAATGTCGCGGCCCGCCTGGGTCAGGTCGGTATTGACCACGCGCTTGTCGGTCTGGGAACGTCGCCGTTCCATCAAACCGCGCTGTTCCAGGCGGTTAAGGATGGTTGTCACCGTGGCCTGGCTTAGGGATACGTGGCTTGAAATGCGTTTGACCGTGACATTTCGCATCTCGCCAATGGCGCGCAACACCATGATTTGCGGAATGGTCAGCCCGTAAATTTTCATGATGCGTTTGGAATGCAGGTCCGTTGCGCGAATAATCTGTCGCAGGGTGACAAGAACTTCCTGCCAATAGGGGTGCTGCTGGTCCATTGGTGAATCTTTTATGCTGAATGTTTGGCGCACATTTGTTGAAAACGGTGGGCTGGCCCGCCAGTGCGCTATCGGTTAACGGTGTTTGGGTCCAGAATCAAAGAAAAAAGATAACAGGCTTTATCCTCGAAACCGGCGCAAATAAAAATAAAGGCCGCCAAAGACCGCACATAAAACAGCGATCCCGCACGCAAATACAACGAGTTTTTCGCGCCATAATGACCTGGACCGGCGGTCTTCCATGTATCCCAGCACACGTTTGCGCAGGTTGTCCATGTCGGGTGTCAAATTTCGTGCCGGAATAAAAAGTGGTGCGCCCGCGCGCGATAACAGGTCGTTGGCTGTATTGACCCGGTCCGTATAAATCGCAAACCGTTCCTCTACCGTCTCAAGGTCTTGCAGGGGGCTGTTTGTTGTTTTGGCCGATTGCGTTCGGGCCTTTATCATCGTGATCGGAGGCTGCATCAGGGTGTGATAGGGGCCAGTAAGACACGCCCGCAGGGTTCGGGGTTTTGACTTGCAGGCGATGACCTGACCGGATGCAGTATCAAGGGCGTTTTGCAGGCTTTGTTGCAAATCCAGCTCGAACCGGGCGATGGTGATACGCAATTCAATGGCTTTGTTCCGAATGTCGCTTTGTTCGGATGCGTGTGCTGGTATGATAAAAACAACCGTCAGCAACAGTATTGTGGTTATATTGCTCAGCAGGTGTCGCAGGCACACGGTAGGGACCTCGCGGGCATATCGAGACGCATCACATCATCAAATGCCGGTTTTGTCGCTGTCTTAATCGGGCCAGCGGCGATGTACCCACAGCCATTGGGCCGGGCGTTCACGAATCCAGCTTTCGATAATGGCGTTAACTTCCGTCATGATCTTCAGCATGTCGGCACGGCGATCATTTGTTTGAACGATATCGAGTTGCGGGTAGAACGTCATGCGGAAATGTGCCCCTTGCAGACGTTCCAGCCGTAGCGGGACGATCGGGGCATCGTATTTCAGGGCAAATTGTGCCAGCGAAGGGGCTGTCATGGCATCGCGGCCAAAAAAGGGCACGGCGATGCCATCATTCATTTTCTGGTCCACCAGCATGGCAATATGGCCGCCTTTGCGTAAAAAGGCGGTCAGTTTGCGGGCACCTTCCGGGCCCTTGCGGACCATTTCGCCTTTAAAACCGCGCCGGGCCTTGGTGAAAACACTGTCGACCCAGGGGTTGTCCGGGGCGCGATAAACACACATCATTTCCATGTCCATCGCGCGGGCCAGCAGCATGGCGACTTCCCAGTTTCCGGCGTGGGCGGTAAAAAACTGTCCGGCCTTGTCATCATTTTTTAACGCCAGACCATTTTCCAGGCCCACTACCTCCAGCCGGTCTGACCCAGGCTGGATTTTGTGAATATGGGGCACTTCGGCAACACTGCGGCCCAGGTTTTCCCACATGTCCCCCAGCATGGTTTCGATTTCGCCAGGGGATTTTTCGGGAAAGGCGCGTTCCATGTTGCGGCGCGCCCGGCGTGTGACTTTGATTTTTTTGCCAATTTTCCGCCCGATCCAGCCGCCAAAAGCCGATGCCGTGTCAATGGGCATCATGGCAAACAGCCAGTAAAACAGGTTTGTCACAAAGCCTTGCAGCGGATAGCTGACGTAATATTGAAATGTGCTGATATTTTTGGTTTTACGCGCCATTGGCAAATACTGTTTCGATTAATTGGGTTATGCCCGGCAAATCATCAAATTCGAGGGCGATACGCAGTGTCTTTATGCCGTGTCGATCGCCCAAGGGCAAGCGGACCAGGTCTTTTTCCGTTGTCACCAGCATGGCACCGGCCCGGCTGGCATCCTTGCGCAGGGCGGCCAGTTCGTCGGGACTGTAAAAGTGGTGGTCGGCAAAGTCGCGGGCAATAACCACCTCCGCCCCACAATCGCGCAAGGAGTGATAAAACTTCCCGGGACGCCCGATGCCCGCAAAGGCGAGGACTTTTTGATCGGTAAAATCGCTGGCGTTTTCTGGCCGGATTTTGGCATGAAATACCGCAACATGTTTTGGCATTTGCTTTGCCAGGCCGGTTTTATCCTTGCCAATGATAATGGCAGCGCGGACCCGTGAAAACCCGCTGGCAAGGGTTTCGCGCAAGGGACCGGCGGGCAAAACCCGGCCATTGCCAAATCCGGTTGCCCCGTCGATAACGACAATGCCCAAATCCTTGATCACGGATGGATTTTGCAAACCGTCATCCATAATGATCACATCCGCACCAGCCACGGTAATGGCATCGGCCCCGGCTGCGCGATTGCGCGAAACCCAGGCCGGGCCTTTCTGGCTTAACAAAAGCGGTTCATCCCCCACGTCGTGTGCGGTATCGGACGTGGGATCCACCCGATGCGGTCCTTTTTGCGTGCCGCCATATCCCCGGCTTAGAAAATGGGGCTGATGACCAACGCCTGCGAGAATGTCATATATCGCCTGTGCTGCCGGGGTTTTTCCCGCCCCGCCAACGGTAAAATTGCCCAGACAAATGACAGGGCACCCTGGATGCAGGGCCGTTGTGGTGGCATTGCGCCATGCCGCACCGGCCCGCCACAGCCAGGATGCGGGCGATAGGGCACGGGCGATCATATTATCGGTTTGCCAAAAATCAGGGGCGTGCATGTGGCCCCCGACTAGCCACCATCAAATCGTCAATCGCCGACATGGTTCTTTCCAGAACCTCGGCTTTGCTGTTGGCGTAATTGCGTGCCGCATCCGTCAGGGCATCACGGGCGGGCTGATTGGTCAAAAGCTGGTCAAGCTGGCGTTCAAGGTCGGCCTCATCGGTGCAGGGGCGTGCGGCCCGCTCCGCCAGCATTTCCTGGCTGATTTCGGCGAAATTGCTCATATCCGGACCATGCAAAATGGCACATCCCAGCCGGGCCGGTTCCAGCGGATTTTGCCCGCCGCCCACGCACAGGGTTTTGCCGATAAAGCAAATTGGTGCCAGCCGGTAGTAAAGGCCCATTTCGCCAATGGTATCGCCCAAAAACACATCGGTATCGCGCGATATGATATGATCCATGCTGCGCCGGGCGACGCGCAGGCCCTTGCCCATCAGCATGGCCTCAACGCCGGTGGCCCGGTTGGGGTGGCGCGGCACGATAATGGTCAGAAGATTGCGGTGTTTTTCGCGCAACCGTGCATGAATGGCCGCCGCAATGCTTTCTTCGCCTTCAAAGGTGCTTGATGCCAGCCATACCGGGCGATCGCCGATCTGGTCACGGTAGTGATGCAGGATCTTTTCATCAACCGGCAAGGGCAGGGCCGCAAATTTGAGGTTGCCGGTTGTCACCACATTGGGCGCACCCAGTTCGATAAAACGGGCGGATTCATCGTCGGTTTGGGCCAGAACAACACTGAAACAGGCCATGACCGGACGAATGAAAGAGGAAAAACGGCGATAGCTTTTAAAGCTGCTTTCGGAAATCCGGCCATTGAGCAGGGCGATCTGGGTGCCTGCCTTGCGGGCACGGGTCAGGATGTTGGGCCACAGGTCACTTTCCAGCCACAGGGCAACATCAGGCCGCCAGTGATGCAAAAAGCGGGCAACATAAACCTGCCGGTCCACCGGAATGAATTGGTGAATGACGTTTTTGGGCAGGCGTTCGTGCATCATCCGGGCCGATGTAACCGTGCCGGTTGTCACCAGAATGGCAAATTCAGGATAGTCGCGTTGTAAACGGTCAATCACGGGCAGCGCGGAAAGGGATTCGCCCACACTGGCGCCATGAATCCAGACAAGCGGGCCGTCGGGCCTGCGGCGACCGGGATGGCCGAAACGCTCGCCAATACGGCCGGGGTCTTCCTTGCCGCGGTTTTTACGCCGGTGCAAATACAGCCCCACAATCGGGCCCAGTATTCGTGTCGCTGCACGATAGGCGTAAAACAGGGGCATTATTCGCTCTCTCCCGCATCACGTGCCGCGCGTTTCTGTTTAACCGGTTCGTCTGGTCCGGCGGGTTCGATCACCTCAAGGCCATAATACCGGTCATGCTCCTGGGTCAGCTTGATCATGCTGTTTTCCAGTTCCAGCCGCTTGGCCTCCAGGCCGTCATTATCCATGTCAGTGGGGACATAAATCGGGGCACCCCAGCAAAATACGCCGCGCGAGAATGGCAGGGGGAGCACAAAGCGGTCCCAACTGCGCATGACCCGGCGTTTGGATGTGGAAAAAGTCAGCGGAAAAATGGGAACGCCGCTCAGGCGGGCGGCCGATATGATACCGTTGGAGGCGTGCATACGCGGTCCGCGTGGTCCGTCGGGCGTCATGCCAATAACGTGGCCCGCCTTAAGCGATTTCAGTATGGCGCGCAGGGCGCTTGCCCCGCCTTTTCCCTTGCCGGTAGAGCCGGCGATGGTGTGGATGCCGAAATGCCCGATGGTGCGCGAAATGATTTCGCCGTCCCGGTGTGATGAAATCAGCATGTTAAAGGGGACGTCCCCACCAACCACCCGCCAGGTATAGGGCATCATCAACAGGCGCTGATGCCAGAAGGCGACAATAAAGGGCTTGCCCTCGCGCAGCATTTCGCGAGGCAAATCGGTGCCTTTTTGTTCCCACCTGCCGGTGTAGCGGATTACACGAATGTAAAAGGCCGCCAAACGGCACAGGGTGGCCCGTGCCTGGCTGCTTTTGACGATTCCCTTAT
Organism: Thalassospira profundimaris; assembly: GCF_003326755.1. GTDB lineage: Bacteria > Pseudomonadota > Alphaproteobacteria > Rhodospirillales > Thalassospiraceae > Thalassospira > Thalassospira profundimaris_B. Next base: position 213,500 of record NZ_JPWH01000004.1, read on the forward strand.
ACCATGCCACGTTTTCAGTCCTGATTTTTCACCAGATGAGGATGTTTGCCCGGTTCTTCCGAGAATTGCAGGTTATAAAGGTTGGCATAGGCACCGCCAAGTGCAAGTAATTCTTCGTGTTTTCCTTCTTCGATTAACTGGCCACGATGAATGACACAAATTTTGTCTGCATCAATGATGGTGGAAAGACGATGGGCAATGACCAGGGTGGTGCGGTCTTTCATCAATCGGGCAAGGGCGGTCTGGATATGGCGTTCGGATTCCGTATCCAGTGCTGATGTCGCCTCGTCGAGCAACAGGATCGGAGCGTTTTTCAGCATGGCGCGTGCAATCGCGATGCGCTGGCGTTGTCCGCCCGAAAGTTTCACACCATGTTCGCCAACAATGGTGTCATAGCCGTTTTCAAGCTCCATGATGAAATCATGGGCGGCGGCATTGCGGGCGGCCTCGATGATTTCTTCTTCGCTGGCACCGGCCCGGCCATAGGCGATATTGGCGCGCACGGTATCGTCAAACAGCGAAACTTCCTGGCTGACCAGCGCGGTCGCACCACGCAGGGTGGCAAGCTGCACGTCGCGAATGTCCTGCCCATCCACCGAAATGCTGCCGCTATTGATGTCGTAAAACCTTGGAATCAGGTTCAGGATGGTCGATTTCCCGGCACCGGACTGCCCGACAAGGGCCACAGTTTGCCCGGCGGCAATATCGATATTGATGTCGATCAGGGCGCTGGTTTCGTCATCGCTGTTATAGGCGAAATCGACATGCTTGAACGTGATGCTGCCGCCCGAAACCTTTAACGGTTGGGCATCGGGTTTGTCTTTAATGTCGGGTTCAAGGTCCAGAATGGTGAAAACGCGTTGCGACGCAGCAAGCCCTGCCTGCAAATTCATATTGATATTTGCCAGGCGTTTAACCGGTTCATAGGCCATCAACAGGGCGGTAATAAAGGCAAAAAAACCGCCCGCGTCATTGCTGCCCTCGATCACGCGATAGCCGCCATAAACGATGATCACGGTCACGGCAACGCCGCCCAGTGTTTCCATGATGGGGGAGGAGCGGGCACGCACCTTTTGCGCCTTGAAATTCAGGCGGAAAATATAATCAACCAGTTTGCCGACCCTGGAGCATTCATATTCTTCCATGCCATAGGCCTTGACGTGGCGCACTCCGTGAAACGTCTGTTCAAGCAGGGTGGCAAATTCGCCGATTTGTTGCTGGGTATTGGCCGAAACCTTGCGCATCCGGCGTCCCAGCTTGGCAATGGGCATAATGGCAAGCGGAAAGACAAAAATCGCGATAAAGGCCAATTGCCAGTCTTTGGAAAACATGACACCAATCAGGAAAATCGCCGACATCAGGTCTTTGCCAAAACCGGTCAGACTTTCTGACACGGCCGAGCGCATGGCACCAACGTCGCTGGTAAAGCGCGCAATCAGCTTGCCGGTATTGGTGCCGTGGAAAAAGTCGATGTCCAGGCTCATCACCTGTTTATATAGCCGGTTTTGAATATCGGTCAGAATACGCCCGCCGACATAGCTCATCATCACCGATTGGCCGTAATTGCCAAACCCCTTTAGGGCAAAGGTAATCAGCACGGCCGCCCCAACGGGAAGCAGCATGGTGCCGTTTTTATTGATGAAGATCTCGTTGATCACCGGGTCCATCAGCCATGCCGATGCACCGGTTGTTGCGGCAACAACAACCATAAAAAACAGGGCCAGAACAATTTTGCCGATATAGGGGCGAACCGCTTCGCGAACGATCCGCTTGACCATCGGCCAGGTGTCCCAGTGATCGGCGGTATGATCGATATTCTGTTTGGACAAAAAGATATTCCTGACTTTTATGCGCAAGGTGATAACCGGCACGGACAAAGGCTGCCGGTTTGCCTTGATTTTGCCTTTTATCAAGGCCTGATTATGCCTGATTTTACGTGCAGTTTGCTATCATGCTGATGGCGCCACGGCAAGCATCCGTATATTGAAAGATAGTCACCAAAATGTAACAATAATGGTTGGGAATGCCCGCAGCAAATGCGGGCTCCATTGAACATGGTTGATTAAAAAACAAAAAATGAGCAAACAACTTAAGGCCGAGATCGAAGGCGCCCTGTTAATGGGGGCCAAAGGTCGTGTATTTCCGCTGCACTGGCAGGGCCGGGATTTGTGGGTCAAACAGGCGGTCGTTTCCAAGCACAAGGTCTGGCATCGCCTGCAACGGTTTGCGGCGGGACTATTGGCTATTCCCATGCTGCGCCCCACTGTGTCCCCCGGCGGGAAGCCCGGGCTGGATGAAGAAACCAGCCATCTTTTGCGGATGCGTGAACATGGCGTACAGGTTCCCGAACTGGTCATGACCGGAGAGGCCTGGATTGTGCTGGGCGATAACGGCAGTATTTTGAAAGATCATGTCAAAACCGCCCTTGCCAACGGCGAGGATGCGAAAGCCCGCGACCTGATTGAAAAGGCCGCCCGCGGCCTGGCTGATTTGCATATGCGTGATTGCGCGCATGGTGCGCCGCTTTTACGGAACATGACGCTGCGCCATGACGGCAGCATCGGTTTTATTGATTTCGAGGAAGACCCCGAAGGATGTATGCCCGTTGCCGATGCCCAGGCGCGGGATGTTTTGCTGTTTCTGTTTTCCATTCAGCGCGAAATAAAAAAACACCCCGATCTTTTGCATGTGGGATGGGAAACCTATCATGACCAGGTTGGTGAATATGCCAATGCCCTGCGTCCTTTATCAAAGGTGCTGCGCCGGATTTTCCCGATTTATCTGGTGTTGATGATGTTCCGCCGCTGGCTGGGAACCGATGCCCTGAATGCGGTGCAAACATATCAGATTCTGTGTCGTGATATTGATCCACGCCAGTTGGCGCGCAAACAGCGCCCGGCCTGACTTTGTGCCCACAAGCGCAAGGCACGCAATCGCGCGTCTGTTGATGATCCGGGTTTGCTCTTTAAAGACAAATGGCTTTATTGCGCCGGTTGAGGTTGCGGGGTCCTGATATCCTGTTCGCCGCTTTCGGTGTTATCCTCCGGCGCAATATTGGCGGTGGCAAGTCCCTCGGTAACAGAGATGCGTGTTGCGGTTTCACCGTCATATCCGCCCGAAAAGGGCGCAAGATTGTGCAAAAACTGCTGGGCCGAATTATGCCAGCTATAGTGTTCAGCCAGGGCACGGGCATCGTTCCGGTCCAGTTTCAGGGCATCAAGGGCGGCCTGGCGAAGGTCGTCGTTAATGGCACCGGCCTTGGTGTCGCGCACGATATCGGCCGGGCCCTGCACCGGGAAAACGGCAACCGGTGTGCCCGAGGCCAGGGCCTCGAGAATGACCAGGCCAAAAGTATCGGTCTTGCTGGGAAAAACAAAAACATCGGCCGAGGCAAAGGCAATTGCCAAGTCTTCACCGGTTTTTTTGCCAAGAAATTGCGCCTTGGGAAATTTGTGCTTTAAATCATTTAACTGCGGACCATCACCAACGACAAATTTGGTGCCGGGCAGGTCAAGATCCAGAAAATGGCCGATATTCTTCTCCACTGCCACCCGCCCGACAAATAACCAGTGGGGTTTGGGAAAATTACCAAAGCTGGCATCTTCGCGCGGATGAAACAGGTCCAGATCGACCCCGCGCGACCAGATATGCAGGTTCTCGAACCCCCAGTTTTTCAACTCGTCGCGCAGGGATTCCGTGGCAACCATGACGGATTGCGACTTGCCGTGAAAACGCCGCATCCCACGATAGGAAATCGATAGCGGCAATTTGGTGCGCGCATGCAGATATTCGGGAAAGCGGGTGTGATAGGCGGTGGAAAATGGCAATTTGCGCTTCAGGCAATAGGCGCGTGCGGCCTGTCCCAGCGGCCCTTCGGTGGCAATGTGGATGGCAACGGGCTGCATTGCATCAATCATGCGCGACAGCTTGCGCCGGGCAAAAATCGCCAGTCTTATTTCCGGATAGGTCGGACAGGGAATGGTTTTAAACTGGTCGGGCGAAATGATGCGTACATCATGGCCCTGTGCAATCAATTCAGCACGAACCGTTTCCAGCGTTCTGACAACACCATTGATCTGCGGGCGCCAGGCATCGCTGACAATCAGTATTCTCATGCTGTTTTACCAATCGGATTGTTGTTTTGGGTGTTTTTTGCCGTAACCCGGCCAGTGGCAGCCGACGGCGCAGTGTCCGGGGTGGTTGCGCTGCGAAACAGCGACATCAAACGACCCAGACCCGCACTTGCCGGGCTGCTGGCGGAAGTGCCGCCAATATAGCTCATTGCCATATTGCGCATATCGGCCCAATGCAGCAGTTCCAGCTCGCCATCCTTGTGTTCGACAAGGGCGGTGCAGCTTTCAACCCAGTCACCGTCATTGCAATAGAGCACATTGCCGATCATGCGTTTTTCAGCGTGGTGGATATGGCCGCACACAACCCCGTCCACCTTGCGTTTGGTGGCGGCATGGGCCACGGCATTTTCAAAATCGCAAATGAACTGAACCGCGTTTTTAACCCGGTTTTTCAGATAGGCCGACAGCGACCAGTACCCATATCCCAGCTTGCGCCGGGCGGCATTGAAATAGCGGTTGAGCATGATGGCAAGGTTGTAGGCCGTATCGCCGAGATAGGCCAGGCAGCGGGCATATTTGACCACCCCGTCAAACTCGTCGCCGTGAATGACCAACAGGCGTTTGCCATCGGCAGTGGTGTGAATATCGTTCATCCGCACATCGACATGGCCGAATGTCATGTCAACAAATTCGCGGGCAAATTCGTCATGGTTGCCGGGGACAAAAATCACCTTGGCGCCGTTTCTGGCTTTTTCCATGATATTGGTAATCACGGCGTGGTGGCTCTCGGGCCAATACCAGCTTTTCTTCAGGCGCCAGCCGTCTATGATGTCGCCGACCAGATAATAGGTGTCCGCCGTGACTTCATTTAGAAAATCTACCAGCAGTTCCGCCTGGCAGCCGCGTGTGCCCAGATGCACATCTGAAATCCATACCGTGCGGTAGTGGGGTTTCGTGTTCATTGCTGTCATCTTCGCCCTCCAGGTCCCCCGTGCAAAGGATGGTCAGGCACCTTGATTATTGGGCTCGACCAATATCTGAATAAAACAAAAGACACGAATATATAACCCGTTCACAGAAATTTATCAGTATTGAAAGGATTTCGTTACATAATTACTTTTTTATAGGACGTTCCGATAAATTATTTTTCATTTTTATTACAGGTAATATTTGTTTCATGATGGGTGATGGCATTACCATTATTTTCAATCCGCGGGCCGGGGGGAACAAGCAGCGTTTCCTGTCGGCGATTTTGCAACGTGCAGGGGTAAAGGCGGAATTGTTACAAACCACCCATCCCGGTCATGCCCGCGAGTTGGCACGGCGGGTGCGGGCCGGCCGCAGGCTGTATGTGGCCGGGGGCGACGGGTCGCTGAACGAAGCCCTGAACGGGTTGCTGGATGCGCAGATTGACGGGCACGAGGTGCCGCCCCTTGGGATCATTCCGCTTGGTACGGCCAATGTTTTGGCCGTCGAGGTCGGGCTGGGGGTAAATACCCGTGCTGTTGCCAGCTATATCCATGATCCGGTTTATGTCTGGGTGCGGCCGGGGCTGTTGAATGGCCGGGCGTTTTTTCTGATGGTGGGGATTGGGGCAGATGCCGACACGGTTGCCAATGTATCGCTAAGGTTGAAACGCCTGATTGGCAAGGGGGCCTATGTGCTTGAAGGTTTGCGCAACATTGCGTTTCCCCGTCATCGCGATTTCGAGGTGCATATTGGTCGCGATCAGTACCGTGTTGCCGGGGTTGTCGCCACCCATGCCAGCCACTATGGGGGTAAATTCATCATTTCGCCCGATGCGTCGCTAACCGAAAATAAGCTTGATGTGGTGATGATGCCCGCCAGCGGCAGCCTGGCAACGGCGCGCTATGGCCTGGCCCTGACGATGAACCGTCTGTTTCGCCAGTCCGATGTCAGTGTGGTGCGGACCGAACGCTTGACGATTACCAGCCATTGCGGCCCTGCCCCGGTGCAAATTGACGGCGAAAATGCCGGTGCCCTGCCCTGTGAAATCAGTTTGTCACCCTATCCGGTTCGGCTGCTGGTTCCGCGCGCCTATTTTAATGCCACCAGCCAGAAAGACGGGCAGATGGGGGCATCTTCCCAGCCACTGCAAATCGCCAGTCAGTGACGCCGATAAGCCCTGATCTGACGGTGTTCCCGCCTATGCCGGGTGCTTTGGCATGTTTCGGGTGATGCCGCAGGAAAAAATGGCGCCTTAATACTAAAGTAATTGCCTAACTATTTTTCTCGTGATAGTTAGGCATATGCTTAACCAAAAATCAGACCTTAATCGCCTGTTTGGTGCCCTTTCGGACCCCGCCCGTCGCACGATGGTTGAACGGCTTAGCCGTGGTCCGGCACCGGTGAGCGAGCTTGCCAGCCTGTTGCCGATGTCATTGCCATCGGTCATGCAGCATCTGGGTGTGCTTGAAAATGCCGGTATCGTCCGATCTGAAAAGGTCGGCAGGGTGCGAACCTGTTCGATCGCACCCGAGGCCTTCAGTGCTGCGGAACACTGGATCAATGCGCGCCGGACCCAGTGGGAACAGCGCCTGGATCGCCTGGGTACCTATCTTGCCAGCCAGTCAGAGGAGCCTGACGATGCCCCATGATCATGCCGGTTTAACGCTGCATATGCACCCGCTGGCATCCTATTGCTGGAAGGTGCTGATCGCGCTTTACGATGCCGATATAGCCTTTGAGGCTGTGCAGCTGGACGGGTTACCAAAAAACGACAGCGCCTTTACCGATTTATGGCCGCTGGCGAAAATGCCGCTGTTACAGCATGGCGCCAATGTGGTGCCGGAAACCTCGATCATTATCGAATATTTGCAACTGCATTTTCCCGGCAAGCTGCGCTTGATCCCGAAAAATCCTGATCAGGCCCTCGAGGTGCGGCTGTGGGACCGCTTTTTTGATCTTTATGTGCATACGCCGATGCAAAAATTTGTATCCGACGTGCTGCACCCCGAACAATCGCGCGATCCTGCCGGTGTCAGCGAGGCGGGCGAAACCCTTGAAACCGCCTATGCCATGCTGGAAAAACGGATGGAAACGCGGCGCTGGATGGCGGGGGATGTCTTTTCCATGGCTGATTGCGCGGCCTTTCCGCCGCTTTTTTACGCCGATGCCATCAAATCCTACCGTGCAACGCACCCGGCCCTTGCCGCCTATTTTGAACGCCTGTTGCAACGCCCGGCTATTGCACGTGTAATCGATGAGGCCCGGCCCTGGATGGCCTATTTCCCCTTTGTTGACGGGCTTGAACCCCGTTTTCGCCCCTTTGCCGATGTCCCCCCCAACAAGGAATGATGTTATGACCGATAGCAAACATGATAACGGCGATTTCATTGATGCCCATGCTGCCGCCCGGGCGCGTATTCCTGAGGGGGTAAAACGGTCTGTCGTGCATGCGACCTTTAGCCTGGAACGCACCTATGATGCCTCAGTCGCGCTGGTGTGGAAGGCATTGACCCTCCCCGAAGCAAAGGCGCAATGGTTTGGTGCGCCCCCCGAAGAACTTGAAGTTCTGGAAAGTAATATGGATGTGCGCCCGGGTGGGCGTGAAAGGCTGAAGGGCCGCTGGGTCAGCAATGTTGTTTCAACCTTTGATGCCACATATTACGACGTCATCGAAAATGAACGTCTGGTCTATTGTTATGAAATGCATCTTGATGACCACAAAATATCAGTTTCCATCGCGACCCTTCAATTACAGGCTATTGGCAAGAAAACCCGCCTGATGCTGACCGAACAGGGTGCCTTCCTTGATGGTTATGACGATGCTGGTTCGCGCGAACATGGCACCAACGAACTGTTTGACAAACTTGGTACTGTTTTAAGCCAGTAACTCCGGATTTTCGCGGAACGTGCGCGATGATGCGTGCGGCCTTTGTCGCGAATGGTAGATCGAAAGATATTCCGGCTTGATGCCATATGGACAAACCCAAATAAATACGGGCGCTAAGCAAGCGAATACTTGCATCTTGCAAACGAAGACCGGAACAAGCTGATCCCGGTCTTCGTTTTTCATGGGGACAAAGTCTTTAAGGCAGTCTCAAGGCTGTTAACCGGCCCGGACTTTGGCAATGAAGCTGTCTACTTCGCGCCGCAGGTTTTCTGCCGATGTTGAAAGTTCGCGTGCGCTTGACAGAACCTGTTCGGCCGCCGCCCCGCCTTCATTGGCGGCTTCGCTGACCTGGGTAATCGCACTGGAGACTTCCTGTGTCCCGGCGGAGGCCTGGGCGACATTTTGCGCGATTTCCTGGGTGGCGGTGTTTTGTTCCTCCACGGCCGACGAAATGGACGAGGCCGTTTCGCGGGTGCGCGAAATCACTTCGGAAATATCGCGAATGGCATCCACAGTGGTGTGTGTCACTTCCTGCACCTCGGCAATATGACTGGTGATGCTTTCGGTGGCTTTTGCCGTTTGGGTGGCAAGGTTTTTGACCTCTGATGCAACAACGGCAAAGCCTTTGCCCGCTTCACCTGCGCGCGCCGCCTCGATGGTGGCGTTTAGGGCCAGAAGGTTGGTTTGGGCGGCGATGTCCTGGATCAGATTTACGACCTCGCCAATTTTTTGTACCGATTCGACCAGCCCCTCGGCCGTGCGCTGGGTTTCGGCCCCTTTTTCCACCGCGATTTGTGTGACATCGGATGAATGAACAACCTGTTCGCCAATCTGGCGCACGGATGCGGCCAGTTCTTCGCAGGCGGTGGCAACGGTTTCAACATTGCTGCTGGCCTGTGTGGCGGCAGCAGAAACCGTACTGGATTGCGTGTTGGTTTCGTTGAGCGAACTGGTCAGGGTTTGGGCGGCTGTTTCCAGTTCGGTCGCGGTCGAGGCGACAATCGTCACGATGGCACCAACTGTTTGGTCAAACTGGTTGGCAAGGTCATTCATGGCCCGTTTTTTGTCTTCAAGGGCTTTTTGTTCGGCGCGTTCGGCGGCCTCTTCCATTTCCCGGTTGCGGATCATATTGGTCTTGAAAACTTCCATCGCACTGGAAATTTCGCCAATTTCATCGCTACGGTCCGTCCCATAGACCTCGACATCAAGCTTGTTGTTTGCCAGCGCGTTCAAGGCGCCGACGATCTTGCGGATCGGTTGAATAATGCCGTATCGCGCGATGACAAATCCCAACCCGATACCGAGGGCAAGACCAACAATCGCGACAATGATCATGACAGTAATGCCGTTGGTAAAGGTGTTGTCGGCGGCCGCAACAGCGTTTGACAATCTGTCCTGGGCATAACTGACATAGGTGCGAATGCTGTTATTAAGGTCCCTTGCCTCCTCGCGGTTGTCGCGGGCCTGTGCCAGAAGGCTGCTGGCAAGTGTTTGCCGGTCGGTATTGCCATCGCGGGCGTTGGCGATGGCCAGAAGCTCGTTAATGCTGTGTTCATAAATGTCGTAACGGTGTTTTACATCCTCCAGCAGTTCAAGCCGCCTTGGACCTGCCGTTTTTGATGTTTCCACGATTATGGCTTCAAACTCGGCGGTTTCGCTGGCGATGGTCTTGTTAAGATCCGCAATTGTTTCAGGCGAGGGATCTGCGGCAATCCGAAATTTGGCACGATTTAACGAAGTGATCAATCTGGTCAGGCGCAAGCCGTCCAGGGCCTCGTTTGCCGCAGTCTCCTGGATTTTGGAAGACTGATTCATGGTGTTTAAGCCGTGATAGCCGTTCACGGACACGGCGATAATCGCGATCGCCAGTACGGCTATGATGGCAAAGATCTTGGTTGCAATACCAAATTTTCCCAGTTGCATGTCTCGTCTCCCGATTTGGAGAAAAATGTCACCGGCTTGTGCCAGTCGTTTATATTTTAGTTAAGCAGGGTGGTTCCTTTTCAGGGTGTATAGATGCACTATACATTCAGCCATAAATTGAGGGCGCAGAAAAGAAAAAAACGATCCGGCGATATTGCCGGATCGTTTTGCAACCAAATGAAATGTTGTATCAGAAGCCCACCCCGTGACCGGGGTGGGGATGTCTGGTTTCAGGCTGTGGAATGCAGGAAGTGCCGGTGCTTTTCGTAATGATTGAGCACATCGGCAATAACCTGTTCCCTGTTATAGCCGTAAATGTCGTAATCCTGTCCGCCATCGAGCAGGAAGACTTCCGCACGGTAATATTTGCCGGATTTTTGCGGTGATTTGAATTCAGGGAACGCAAATTCCGGCATGGTATAGCTGCGCAGGCGCACGCCATAGACAAAATCCTGAACATCACCATGCGAGATTTCCAGCTTTACTTCGGTTTCAGTGTGGGTCACATCAACCTGAAGCTCTGTCTCCCGTAGCTCGACCGCGACGCTTTCCAGGGCCGGAATGGCGACTTCCGCCATGAAAACCTTGCATTTTTCAAGCTTCGGATAGCTGACAATGGTTTGCAGACGTTTGCGCCACGGTACATGGGCCCCATGAACCGATGTGACAGGCGCAAGTCCCATACTGTTCTTTTTGATTTTTTCTAGACGCAGTCCCTTTAGCAATCCGTAACACACAAACAGCATGACGGCCGAAAAGGGCAGGGCTGCTGTCAGAGAGGCGGTTTGCAGAGCGTTTAATCCCCCCATAACAAGCAGCACCGCGGCGACAACGCCTTCGGTAAGCGCCCAGAATATCCGCTGCCAGACCGGCGGATCTTCCTGGCCGCCCGATGTGATAATATCAATCACGAGCGAGCCGGAGTCCGATGAGGTGACAAAGAAGGTAATCACCAGAACAGTCGCGATCAGCGAGGACACACTTGCAAACGGGAAGTATTCAAGGAATTTGAACAGGGCTGTCGAGATTTTGTCGTCGACGGCTGCGGAAATCTGCCCGGCAGCGGATCCCATGTCCAGCCACATGGCGGCATTGCCAAAGAAGGTCAGCCAGATAAAGGTGAAACCAACCGGGACAAACAGGACGCCGATGACAAATTCACGAATGGTGCGACCGCGTGAGACGCGGGCAATGAACATGCCGACAAAGGGCGACCAGGCAATCCACCAGGCCCAGTAAAACAGGGTCCAGCCGCCAATCCAGTCATTGGGTTCATAGGCAAACAGGTTAAAGGTCTTGTTGACCACTTCGCTCAGGTACAGGCCAACATTCTGAACCAGGGTTTGCAGCAGATAAACCGTCGGTCCGACCAGCAGCACAAACAGCAGCAGGGCAAGTGCCAGAAACAGGTTCAGTTCCGAAAGACGTTTAATGCCGCTGTCAAGTCCGGCCACCACCGACAGGGTGGCACAACCGGTAATGACGGCGATCAGAATAAGCTGGGAAATTTCCGATTCCGGAATGCCGAACAGATAATTCAGCCCGGAATTAACCTGTAACACGCCAAGCCCCAGTGAGGTTGCCACACCAAACATGGTGCCAAGCACGGCAAAAATATCGACGGCATGACCAATCGGCCCGCGAATGCGTTCGCCAATCAGCGGATAAAGAGCGGACCGGATGGTGAGTGGCAGGTTGTGGCGGAAACTGAAATAGGCCAGCGACATGCCAATCACGGCGTAAATGGCCCAGGCATGAATCCCCCAGTGAAAGAATGTCGTGGACATCGCCTCGCGGGCGGCATCCATCGTGCCACCGGGCCCGACGGGCGGGTTGTCATAATGCAGGATTGGTTCGGCCACACCGTAAAACATCAGGCCGATCCCCATACCGGCACTAAAGAGCATGGCAAACCATGAAGTGTAGCTGTAATCGGGCTCGGAATCATCCGGTCCCAGTTTGATTTCCCCATAAGAGCTAAAGGCAAGTCCCAACGAAAAAATCAGGAAAACAGCCACGCTTAGCATGTAAAACCAGCCAAAATTGCCGGTCAGCCAGCCCTGAACAGTGTCAAAGGTATTCTTGGCTGTTTCCGGCAGGGCGATGGTAAACAGAACCAGCAGAAAAATAAGAATTGCAGAGCCAAAAAACACTGGCGGAGATAGCTGTGACTTCGGTTTGTCCGCCACCTCGTTTTCTGAAGTTGACATAAAATTTGCTCCAGATAGTCGGTTTCCTCAATTAACCCCGATCGGGGCCACATGTGTCTTGTCGAATTGGAAATGCCCCAAATGGACAGATGAATTGGTCCTGTCCGCCGCAATCATTTCATAGTCGTGCGTGATTTTCAAATCGCGCAAAGATGGAAATAATCATGGCTGAACGCTCCCCTTTTAAGTCAACGCGCCAAAAGTGTGGATTGTTCCATGCGTTGGTATGTGTCGTTATATGTCCGGGCGCGACTTAAGGAGGGAGGCTGTTCGTTTGCGAAAACTTTTGCTGAAAATTGCCGGTAGGAATGGCCATCTGCCATGACCGGGACATAGCAGCAAGGCGCAATCATGGCGTTTATACGGGTTGTGAAAAGACGATAAGGCTGTTTTTTCGCGATATTGCGAATCGGAAATGGCATTTTTGCGATGGGATTTTCCGACAAGTTACTATTATTATTTAAGTTTTTTATTTGAGCGTATTTAATTCAAATGTTGTTTTGTTGAAGGTCTGCAGATAGCATCAAATATAAATCATAAGTTTCGCTGTCGCATTTTTTATTATACTTTTGGGTGGGTTTGCGCGGCGAGCATGAATGGGTTTCAAATCGGGGGTATTCTGGTCTGACACCACGAGTTTCGGTACAGGCCAGTCAGCGACAGATTGTCATAAGCGACAGCATATCAGGTCTTTGGCAGGTTCTTGCGCTTGAAAAGCATCCCTATTGATGTTGAGCGTTACGATGACAAAACCGAAGTTACATCGCATTTCTTTTCGCTTACCGGCGATTTTGGTCGGTCTGATTGCTGCTGCCAGCCTTGCAATCGTCGCTATTTTGTCTTTCCGCTTTTACGAAGCACGGATATTCGAGATCGCCGAGCATCTGTCGGCAATGAACAATGCCAAGAAGCTGGCCCTTGATAATTATCTGGGCACGATCACCGAAGATTTGGATATACAGACCAAAAATCCAACAGTCTTTGCGGCGCTTGGCGACTTTAAAGCCGGTTGGGAAAAGCTGGGCGGGAATGCAGGCGAGACCCTGCAAAAACTTTATATTGCCGATAATCCCAACCCGCTTGGCGAAAAGCACCGCTTGGATGATGCCGGTGATGGCTCCGACTGGAGCGCCATGCACCGAATTTATCACCGCTATTTTCGGACCTTCCTGGAAGATCGGGGCTATTACGATGTTTTTCTGTTTTTGCCTTCCGGTGACTTGGTCTACACGGTTTTCAAGGAACAGGATTTTGCCACGAATGTGGTAAACGGCAAATGGCGTGATACCGGTTTGGGCGAGATTTTCAGGGCTTCGCTTGAGAAATCACATCTTGGCAAGCCGGTTTTCATCGATTTTCAGCCCTATGAACCCAGTTACGGTGCGCCAGCCAGCTTTATTGCCGAGGCCGTGTTGGACCCGCAGGGAAAAGTTGCCGGTGTTATTGCGTTTCAAATGCCTGTTAATCGCATTAATCGCATCATGCAGATGTCGGAGGGGATGGGAGAAAGTGGTGAAAGCTACCTTGTTGGCAAGGATCACCTTATGCGTACCGATTCACGCTTTTTGCCTGATTCAACAATCCTTCGCCAAACCGTGACAGGAGATACGGTGGATCTCGCCCTGGCGGGCAAAACCGGTACGAAGCATATTACTGATTATCGTGGTGTGCCGGTTATTTCCAGTTTTGCACCTTTTGGCTTTTTGGGGACCCAGTGGGCGCTGATCAGTGAAATGGACCAGGCCGAGGCCCTGGCACCAGTGAAAACAGCAATATTGTGGGCGGCGGTTATAACGCTGTTGATTCTTGTTGTGGCGGCGATTATCGCGCTGTTTTTTGTCAAGTCAATCACCCGGCCGATCAATCGTATTGTGGGAGGGCTGACAGAACTTGCCGAGGGCAACCTGGATATTCAGGTATATGGCGTGGGCCGCCGTGATGAAATTGGTGACATTGCCAATTGCATGGATGTGTTTAAACAGAACATGCAGCGTACCCGCGAAATGGAACGCCAGGCCGCAGAGGCAGAACAACAGGCCCGTGAAAACAAACGCTGCGAGATGGAAGCGCTGGCCAATGACTTTGAAAGCAGTGTCGGGGCCATCGTCAGGCTGGTGTCAACATCGGCCAGTGATCTTGAAGTGACGGCTAAAAACCTGACGGTTTCGCTGGATCAAACCAACAGTCAGGCCAGTGCCGTTGCTGCTGCGGCGGATGAAGCCAGTCGCAATGTCGAAAACGTTGCCGCCGCGTGCGAGGAGATGCAGCGCTCTGTCAAACAGATCGGGGATCAGGCCGGGCGTTCATCGGCACTGGCGACCAATGTGGTCAGCAATGCCAACAATACCCGCATCGCCGCAGAAGGCTTGGAGAGTGCCGTTTTGCGGATCGGCGAAATGGTTGACATGATCGAGGAAATTGCCTCGCAAACCAATCTGTTGGCCTTGAACGCCACCATTGAGGCCGCACGGGCTGGTGACGCAGGCAAAGGTTTTGCCGTTGTGGCATCGGAGGTTAAAAATCTTGCCAGTCAAACCGCGCGTGTGATTACCGAAATTACCGCGCAGATTGCCGAGATTCAGACCGTGACCCAAACAACGGTGGGATCGATCCGGGATATTTCCGGTATTCTTGACGAAAGCCTGCAATCGGCGGAAACCATTTCGGCAACGGTGTCCCAGCAGGACGCTGCCACAAGTGAAATTGCGCAAAACATGTCGGAAGCAGCCCAGGGCACCAATGAGGTGTCCGGGGCGATCACCCGTGTCAGCGAGGCGGCAATACGGGGCGGGGCGGCAGCGGCCCAAGTACTTTCAAGTGCAAGTGACCTGTCACGCTCGGCCGTGTCGTTGCAAAATAAAATGGAGGTCTTTTTGCGTCAGATTCGCGCAAACTGATCGATAGTTCCTGTGCAAATTAAAAAACGCCCCGCAAACATTTCGTTTGCGGGGCGTTTGACTTTTAACGGCGCATAATCTGGCCGTCCGTAATATGGTTATTGTCCGGCCACTGTCATGCCATCAATACGCAGTGTCGGGGCGTTGGTGCCATATTTAAAGGTCAAATCATTGGCCGGGGTGACGGCTTTGAACATTTCCTTCAGGTTGCCCGCAACCGTGATTTCGGATACCGGATAGGCCAGTTCGCCATTTTCAATCCAATAGCCGGATGCCCCGCGCGAATAATCACCCGTAATGCCATTCACGCTGCTGCCGATCATTTCCGTAATATACAGGCCCTGTTTGACATCGCCGATCAGGTCTTTGGGCGAAAGGGTACCGGGTTCCATATATAGGTTGGTGGTCGATGGCCCCGGCAGGCTGCCCGCCCCGCGCGATGCGTTGCCGGTGGATTTCAAACCAAGTTGGCGGGCGGATCGCAAATCAAGGATCCATCCCTTGAGAACACCATTCTCGACAAGGTTGCGCTTGCTGTTGGCGACACCCTCGGCATCAAACGGTTTGGAACGCAAGCCGCGTTTGCGGTGTGGATTATCTACAATGGTAATGCCAGGGCTGAAAATTTCCTTTTCCATCATATCGATCAGGAAACTCGTACCCCGGGCAATGCCAGACCCGTTAATGGCCCCCGCCAGATGCCCGACGATCGAGGCCGAGACCCGCGGGTCCATGATAATCGGTACCTGTGTGCTTTTGACCTTGCGCGGGTTGAGGCGACGCAGGGTCTTTTCGGCGGCCATGCGGCCAATGTCGGCAGGGTCGCGCAGGTCGGTTGAGAAAACCGCACTGTCATAATCATAATCGCGTTCCATTGCCGTGCCGGTCCCGGCCAGGACCGATACCGAAATATGGCTGCCGCTGCCGGCATAGCTGTTGGCAAAGCCGTTGGTGGCCGCCAGGGTAATCTGGTGGCGGCCCCAACCGGCGTCCGACCCTTCGGAATTGGTGATACCCTCAACCGAGCGGGCGGTTTCCTCGCAGGCGCTGGCCCAGGCGATCAGTTTGTCCTGGTCCACTTCGCCCGGTTCGCACAGTTCCAGCCCGTCAATATCGAATGTTTCGGCCAGTTCGGATGGGTCGGCAATGCCGCAAAAAGGGTCTTCCGGCGCGTTTTTCGCCATTGCGACACAGCGTTCCACCAGTTCATCAAGCGCGGCATCACTGGTATCGGATGATGAAACGACCGCCTGCTTTTTGCCAATCAGCACCCGCAGGCCCAGATCGGCCCCTTCGGATCGTTCCAGTTTTTCAAGCTTGCCCAATCGTTGCGACACCGAAAGCGAGGTGCCTTCGACGTAAACGGCATCGGCGTCGTCTGCTCCGGCTTTTTGGGCACGGCTCAGCAGGTCATTGATGCGATCAAGCGTCATGTCAGTTTTGGGCATGGATATTCCTTTTCACACAAAGTGTCTTCCCACCGTTATAGGTAGCCAAAGGCCATTGCGCAAAGGGGAACCGCCCATTTTACCGGTTTCACGGCAAATTTATCGGTCTTCTGGCGGTAAAAACAATTTTTCGGGGGAAAAATGAAAGGCACTATTCTGGAAAATGCCGGACGGGCGAAATTCTATCACGCGCCCTTTGTTCATGCCGTGATCGACGATGCCCTGGACCCGGCCCTGTTTGCGCAATTAAAGGCCAGCCGCCCAACAATGGCAGGACAAATGGCGTATGCGCAGTCAAAGGGAAATAATCGCATTCCGGTTTCAGCCCGTCTGTTTCGCGATCTGGATTTTTATCCGCCGTGCTGGCGTGCATTTGCCGCCCGTCATGCGCGGGCGGATATTTATTTTGCCATTCGCGCCCTGTTTGGCGATCTGTGGCCGGGCGATCAGCCCGTCCTTCAGGCCGGGCACACCCGGTTTGGTTTGCTCGAAGCCGACAGTTTTGAAAATCATGATGTTTTATGCGATGCAAGGCTGGAATTGATCAGCCCCTCGCGCGTGGCGGGCAGCCATCGCCGCGCCCATCTTGATGCGCCAAACCGCCTGTTTTCAGCATTGCTGTATTTTCGCAGTGATGATGACGATACCAAGGGCGGCGGCCTTGATTTGTTTGCCTGGAAAAACGGCCCGGTGCCCAACGCCAAAACCGCGTTCGAGGTGCATGACGCGGCGGTTGAACGGGTGCTGACAGTGCCCTATCATGCAAACCGTCTGGTGATTTTCCCCAATAGCATCAATGCCCTGCACGGAGCCGAGCCACGAGACGCCAGCACTCACGAACGGGCCTATATGTTTATTACCGCTGAAATGGAACAAGACTGGTTTTAAGGTGCTGGCCAAAATCAACACATCCGCCGCCCGGCAGAACTGCACTGGATTTAGTCCTTGAACCGGGCGACGGAATTTGGCGGACGGAATTGGTTTAGGCCGCCTTTTCAACAGGTATCCAGATTTCAACCCCACCGTTACCGGTTTCGGGGTCAAATTCCCGGCCATAGCATTCAAATTCGGGGGCAGAGAGGGGCCTTAGGTTTGATTTGGGTAAATAATCGTTCCAGATGGTAAAGGTTGTGGCGCGAATACCTGAAATATGCCCGCGATGGGTGAAAACGGCGTAGGTTTGCGGGGCAATGTCGATCACGGATAATTCCGGGTCGGTGATTTCGGCCGTCGCGGAAATGGCAACACCGCAAATATAATCAAAATAAACGGCTTTGTCGTTCTGCGCCGATGTGGGGGTGTCGTTTGTGATGTTGCTGCAAACACCATAGGTTTCATACCCGCTTTGCCCATCTATGTTGCCAATCCAGGGAATGAATTGCTGCCATTGCGCGGGGATGGCGGTGCTGCTTTCCACACTATAGCGGCGTTTTAGGCCGGCGATGCGCAAATGGTCGCGTTTTTCAAGGCGCGGTTCTTCAATTTTCACAATCATATGGTCCGACATGCGTAAACACTCCTGCAAAACAAGGGAATCAAGATGTCCACGACGACGAAGATCGTCCGGCGTTATCGCGAAATGGTCCCGAAAGGCACGGCTGAAGGCCTCGTGCGAGGTATAACCGGCTTCAAGGGCAATGTTTAGAATGTTTCGCCTGGCAAAATCCGGATGCACCAGTTTTTGCGCTGCGCGCGATAATTTGCGTGCCCGTGCATAACGCATCACCGACATGCCCGTGGCAATCGCAAAGGCCCGCATCAGATGCCGCGACGAGATGCTGCATTTTTCGGCCAGTTCGGTTAAATCCGGGCTGGTTTCGGCATCGGCCTCAATATGCGTTTCAATCAGCCAAACGGCCTTTTCTGCCGGTGTCATGCAACCTCCGTTGTGGATACATGTGTGCTATAGCCCTTGCCACGCCGCCAGATTTGATAAAAAGCGACCTTTATCCCGCTTTCGCCAGTCTTTTTTAACTTTGCCCTGTAATAGTCCTGCCCAAGGTCTGAAAAAATTATCCCCGATGGAGAGCACAATGTCCAAATTTGCCCCCCTGTTTGTTTTGTGTGCATTGGCAGGAGGCATTGTTACGAACGGGTCTGTCTGGGCGGCGGACACACTAAAAGGTGAAGGTGTAAAATCGCCAACTGAAAAACCTGTAACCGGGCCGGTGACAGATGCCGATCTTTACCATGAAATGCGCCTTCAGGC
This sequence comes from Thalassospira profundimaris, assembly GCF_003326755.1. GTDB lineage: Bacteria > Pseudomonadota > Alphaproteobacteria > Rhodospirillales > Thalassospiraceae > Thalassospira > Thalassospira profundimaris_B. The sequence continues at coordinate 232,116 of NZ_JPWH01000004.1, forward strand.
CGGGCAATATGCCGCGCAAAACCGGCATCAAATTCTGGTGGGGGATTTCACCTGTGACGGGCAGACCGACCGTATCGCAGGATGGGTGGACCGTGATCATCCCGACGGACCGTTTTTTGATGTCCTGTTTGTCACCCGCGAGGGCGGCAAGTTGGGTTCGGAACTAAAGCATATCCCCTTTGCCCAGGATAAACAGTTTGCCCTGTGTGTGGCCGATGATACCGCCCCGCCGCCCATGAGCTGGCAACAGGTGGAGCCCGACTATGTGCGCGATGTTGTGGGAAATGCCGATTTGTGCACCACGGCGGTGCGGATCGAGGATTTCATGTGTGATGCCCCGCAATTTTACTGGAACAAAACAGCGGATAAAAACGGCGATCACTGGGTTTTTTATCGTAACTGACAAAAACGGGCCGTTTGCAGGAAACGGCCCGTGAGTGTTTTACTTCCAGATTTTGCGACCGCTGCCGGGCAGGCCGTAGCGGTCCCATTTTTCATCAACACGATCAATGATGTCATCGGGCATATACAGCTTTTCGCCCCATTCGCGATGCGTTTCCGGCGGCAGCTTGTTGGTGGCATCCAGGCCGAGTTTCCCACCCAGTCCGCTTTCGGGGGATGCGAAATCCAGGTAGTCAATCGGGGTGTCGGTGACGGTGGTAATGTCGCGCACCGGGTCCATGCGGGTGGAAATGGCCCACATCACGTCTTTCCAGTCGCGCACATTGATGTCGTCATCAACCACGATCACGAATTTCGTATACATGAATTGCCGCAGGAAGGACCAAACCCCCATCATCACGCGCTTGGCATGGCCGGGATAGGCCTTTTTCATCGACACAACGGCAATCCGGTAGCTGCATCCTTCCGGTGGCAGCCAGAAATCGACAATTTCGGTAAATTGCTGCTGCAACAGGGGCACAAACACATCGTTCAGGGCCTCGCCCAAAACCGATGGTTCATCTGGCGGGCGGCCGGTGAAGGTTGAAAGATAAATCGGCTTTTTGCGCATGGTAATGGCGCTAATGGTGAAAACCGGGAAGTTTTCGACCGAATTATAATATCCGGTATGGTCGCCATAAGGGCCTTCGGGGGCATATTCGTCCAGCGAGACATGCCCTTCGAGCACGATTTCAGCGGTGGCCGGAACCTTGAGCGGGATGGTTTTGCATTCCACCAGTTCCACCTTTTCCCCGCGCAACAGTCCGGCAAACTGATATTCCGACAGGGTATCGGGCACGGGGGTAACGGCGGCCAGAATGGTGCCAGGGTCCGCGCCCAAAACAACCGCACAGGGCAGGGGCTCCTGTTTGCTGTTTTTCCAGCGGGCATGGTGCTGTGCGCCGCCACGATGCTTGAGCCAGCGCATAATTGCTTTGTCCCTGCCCAGCATCTGCATGCGGTAAATGCCCAGATTGAACACATCGCGCTTGTCACCGCCCTTCTCGCCCACACTGGGGCCCTGTGTGACTACCAGCGGCCAGGTAATCAGCGGGGCGGGTTCGCCGGGCCAGCATCCCTGAATGGGCAGTTTGCCAAGGTCAATATCATCGCCGGTTAGCACAACTTCCTGACAGGGGGCCTTGGAAACCGTTTTGGGCTTCATCGCCATTACGGTTTTTGCCAGCGGCAGCATCGAAAAGGCTTCTTTCAGGCTTCCCGGTGGTTCGGGTTGCTTCAGGAAGGCCAGGGTTTCGCCCACTTCGCGCAGTTCTTCGGGCTTGCGGTTCATGCCCGCTGCCACCCGTTCCACCGTGCCAAACAGGTTGACCAGAACCGGCATGTCATATTTGCGGCCATCCTCGCCCACAACATTTTCAAAAATAACCGCCGGTCCCCCCTCGGCCAGAAGGCGGGTCTGGATTTCGGTCATTTCGAGATGGGGCGAAACCGGTTCGCTGACACGAACAAGCTGGCCTTTTTTTTCAAGGTCGGCAATGAAATCGCGCAAAGACTGATAGGGCATGGCACCGCAATCTTGTGGGGCGGGCGGCGAAAGCAGGGCCCGCATGGGACAACATGGTCACAGGTGGTAATACGATGCGCGGGACTTGTCCAGTATGTGGCGTGTTTGCCCGGGCATATAAAAATTCCCGTGCAAAACCGGTTTGCACGGGAATGGTTTTGGGGCCGCATTGGGGGCGGCCTGTGTGGAACGCCCGATGGGCAGGGGCTTTATGACTGGGTCATATAACGAACGTCACCATCATTGTCGACGGTGGCAAGCTGCCCGGCCTTGGTATAAACAGTGGCGCAATCGTCATCTTCGCTGCGATCCCACAGGCACAGATATTTGCTTTGCTCGACGGTCCACAGGCGTTTTTTCATGCCGCGATCCCCGTCATCGTCGTTCCAGGTCAGGGAAGCGACACCATTTTCAAAATAGGTGACATTCACATTGGCATCTTCATCGCCATCCCGATAGGAAAAGGTGCGATTATTGATCGCCGATACCAGCGCTGTTCCCGTCAGGGGCTGATAGCCCTGATTGACCAGCACGGTTCCGGCCTCGGTCATGTCGGTGCTGTCAACGTCGATGTCGGTGCTGTTAACGGTGGTGGTTGATCCGCAGGCCGAAAGGGTTATCGCGGCCCCCAGCGAAATGACGCCAATCATACCGGCTTTTTTAATCTGCTTTGCTCGCATTATTCTTTTCCTTGTTCTGTTGTTTGAAACAAGTTCCGGGGCGGTTTGTTTTCAAACGCGCCGTATATGAAAGACTTGCCTGTAAACTTGTCGATTCCGCGACGGTCATGCGTCACTTGCATGGCAATATTATTGAAATTGTCGGTTTTGGTTCTTATCTCGATTGGTTATACAGTGGTCGGAATCGGTCGCATTTCCCACGAATGCGGTATTTCACATCATCAAGACAACGTAAGGACGCACAGATGGCCAATTACTGGGTTATCGGGGGCACCTATCAGGATACCGGTTTTGAAAAGCCGATTGGCGACGAAACCAGAGTAGGCCCGTTCGGAACATTTGAAGACGCCGAAAAAGAATGGTCGAAACTGGCCTGGCAGTCGGTTGACGATGCCAATTCGCGTTATCGTATCGAACGGCTGGACGAATACTGGGTCGTCGGCGGTGAATATGAAGATACCAGCTTTGAAAAGCCGGTTGGCGGTTCGGAAGAACGCCACGGTCCCTTTACCAGCTTCGAGCAGGCCGAAAAAGAATGGTCGAAACTGGCCTGGCAGCATGTTGACGACTGCAATTACCGTTATCGTGTTGTCGAAGGCTGACGGCCGAAACACATGTTTGCGGTTTCGGACACGCATTTTCTGGAAGATGAACATCTTCGCCATCAGGTTGAAGGCCATCCGCGCGCGCAGGAACTTCTGCGCGCGCTTTTATATCCCTATGCTGCACCGGACCATGACTATGTTTTGCGCAACCGCGCCGTAACCCCGCTTTATACGCGCGGCAGGTTCGATCATTATATTGATCGTTTTGTTGGCGGGCGCGTCCCGGTGATTGCGGCGGGGTCTAACCGGTCTCCGCGCCAGTTGGCGCGCAAATTTTCCCGGTTTTCCGGCAATACGGAAATTCCGGTGACAATGGGCTGGATGGAAAATTACGATATTGTTTATTGTGCCCATCTTACCAGTTATGGCGCGGTTCCCGCGACCATTTTGCCATCACCGGGCACGGTGGTGCGGGTGGCGATAAACTGGTTGCTGCCCGATCAGCTTCATCACATGCACGCCACCGAAAGCCTGGGGGATCATTATGATTACCGGCAAATTCCGGCGGCGGGCATTACTCTGGATTGCGGGCTGACGGTGCGCCGGGCCGGGGCTTATATTGCGCGTTATGGTGTCGAGTTTTCGACGGGCGATATTTTTACCCTTGCCGATATCAAGGTTGAAAACCGCCAGTTTCCCGAACGCAATCAATGGCAAATGCTGCAATATGTTGCCCGGCGCGCCGGGCAGGTTGCCCACCCCGATTTTATCTTGCGTCTTATTGATGACGAAACGTTCCGGCGCGCACAGAACGGCAGGCGTACGGCCTGACAATGGTGTGACCGGGGGTATCAAGCCCTGTTAAAACCGGCTGGTTAAAAGCCCCGATCCGGCAGTAATTGCCATACGCGGGTAAATTTGCTTTCTTTATCCTCGACGGCAACATCAACCGGCACGTCATAGGTTTCCAGCTCGTCAATATTGCGCGTCGGGGCATAGGTGCGGCCCGGGTCCGCCAGGATCACCCGCGTGCCCAGCAGCGCTTCCCCCATCAGCCATTGCAACACCGCATCGGCCATGTCCTGCTGATAACAGACATCGCCGGCGAAAATCACGTCCCAGCGTTTTTCCGGCCCGTTTTCACCCACCAGATTATCGGTTACGGTGGCAAAGCTGACATTGTTGCGGGCCGCATTGAGCCGGGTGGCGGTAATGGCAACCGGGTCAATGTCGTTTGCGGTCACGTCGGTGGCCCCCATCATGACCGCGGCAATCGCCTGCATCCCCCCGCCACAGGCAAAATCCAGCACCTTTTTCCCGCGCACCAGATCGGGGTTATCCAGGATATAGCGGGTAATGGCCTGCCCGCCGGGCCAGGCAAAGGCCCAAAAGGGCGGCGGAATATCCAGCACGCCCAAAATATCCTCAGTCGCCTGCCACAGCGGCGTGATGTGCGTTGCCAGATACATTTCAATTTCCGGTGCCAGCGGCACACGTGCCGGAACGGTAAAGGTGGCAATCAGATCGGCAAATTGCGGATCATCCACCCGGGGCACCAGCGCATCGGCAAAGACATTTTCCATTGTGCGCGTTTTCCTGTGTTACCGCGATAAAGCTGCGTCCCCTTACGTGTTTTGCACGGGTCATGCAACAGTCTGATGAAAGGCAAAATACTTTAAAATGCCCCGCTATGGCCGACCACGTTGGCAATGATGATGGCAGCCGTGACCAGCAGGGCAAAATCGCGGTTCGATTTAAACCGTTTCAGGCAATTGGCGGCATCGTTTATATCCACCGTTTTCACCTGCCAGACCAGATGCAGGCAGCTTACGGCCAGAAGTGGAAAATAAACCCAGTGCAGCCCGGCCAGCCCGCCCGCAATCGCCAGCATGGATGTGGTAACGCAATAAAACCCCAGCGCCCATTGTGGCGTGGCATCACCGAGGCGAAGGGCCAGCGATTTAACGCCGATTTTAATGTCGTCATCCTTGTCCTGGTGGGCATAGATGGTGTCATAACCCAGCGTCCAGAAAATGCCGCCAATATACATTGCAACCGCCGCAGGCGCGATGGTGCCGGTGACGGCCGCCCAACCGACAAACGCGCCCCAGTTAAAGGTCAGCCCCAAAAAGGCCTGGGGCCAATAGGTAATCCGCTTCATGAACGGATAGGTAAAAACCAGCGGCAGCGAACAGATGCCAACAATAATGGCCTCGATGCGAAACTGCACCAGCACGGCAAGGCCGATCAGCAATAACAGGCCCAAAAAGGCAAAGGCCTGCCAGATTTTAACCTGGCCCGAGGGAATGGGCCGGGTGGCGGTGCGCTCTACCTTGCCATCATAATTGCGATCGGCCAGGTCATTTACCACACAGCCTGCCCCGCGCATCACAAGGGCACCAATGGCAAACAGCACAAACATCACCCAGTTTGGCGCCCCATCGGATGCCATCGCGCTGGACCACCAACAGGGCAGCAACACAAGCCATGTGCCAATTGGCCGGTCCATGCGCGCCAGCTTTAGATAGGGCCGCACGGGGGCGGGCATGTATCTGTCAACCCAGCCATCGGTCGGCATATCGTTTTTCGTCCGATTTAACGGTTGGTTGACCTGTGCCATAATACCCCTAAACCCTGTAAGATGTTTGCCAGTTTCAAATCTGTTCCGGGAAGGCCCGATGCACCAAGATACACCACGCGCCCGCCAAAGACTGTTTGTTTCCGATGCCATTACCGCCGGTGCGGAAATGGCATTGTCACCCGAACAGTCTCATTACCTTGAACATGTCATGCGCCTCAAGCCCGGAACACCCGTAAAAATATTTAATGGGGCCGATGGCGAATGGCTGGCCACCATTTCCGAACTGCGCAAAAAGAAGGGGGCTGTTACGGTTGAAAGCCGCTTGCGTGACCAACAAAACAGCACCGGCCCGGCTTTGGCCTTTGCGCCGATCAAAAAACAGCGCCTGGATTTCCTGATTGAAAAGTCGGTTGAACTGGGTGTGACGCGCCTGATGCCGATTATTACCGCGCACAGCATTACCGACAAGGTCCGCCTGGACCGGTTGCAGGCCCAGGTGATAGAGGCCGCCGAACAAAGCGAACGCCTTGATGTGCCCGAAATTGATGCGCCGGTAAAACTGTATGACTGGCTGGCAAATTGGCCGGAAAACAGCCATTTGCTGTTTTGTGATGAAACCGGCTCGGGATCACCGATTGGTGAATACCTGACAGAATCCTTGGCAAAACCTGCTGGCTCGGTTATCGACAACAACAATGTTGTTAACCATACACTCGTGATAGGACCCGAAGGCGGCTTTGCACCAGATGAAATAGACCGGATCAGAAAGCAGTCCTTTGCCACGGCTGTCAGCCTTGGCCCGCGCATTTTGCGGGCCGAGACGGCAGCCATTGCCGCATTGGCCGTTTATCAGGACCGGATCGGCGACTGGTCAACCCGCCCCGTCACGAGAGATTAAGGAAGACCCTTATGAGTGTCAGTGCCGCTACCGGGGAAAGCCCGGAAATTGAAAGCCGGGCGCAGCTTGTTGAATGGTTCGAGTCCGGGTGCAAACCCAAACGTGACTGGGCCATTGGAACCGAGCACGAGAAATTTGCCTTCACCCGCGAAGATTTGCGCCCGATCCCCTATGAGGGGGAACGGGGTGTCAAAGCCCTGCTAACCGCGCTTGCCGAGCGGTTTGACTGGGACCCGATCCTTGAAAATGGCAAGGTGATTGCGCTTTCCAAGGATAAATGTTCCGTCTCGCTGGAGCCGGGCGGGCAGATCGAACTTTCCGGTGCGCCGCTTAAAAACATTCACCAGACCTGTGGTGAAGTGCACCAGCATCTGCATGAAATTCGCGAAGTTTGCGCCGGGCTGGATATTGATATGCTGGGTGTCGGGCATAACCCGAAATGGGCGCGCGATGACATCCCCTGGATGCCAAAGGGCCGTTATGACATCATGCGCAACTACATGCCCAAGGTGGGTACACTGGGCCTGGATATGATGCTGCGCACCTCGACCATCCAGGTCAATCTGGATTTCGACTCCGAATCCGACATGGCGCATAAATTCCGTACGTCCCTGGCATTGCAGCCGGTGGCAACCGCCCTGTTTGCCGCATCGCCCTTTGTCGATGGCAAACCCAGTGGCTATCTGTCGTCACGGTCCCATGTCTGGACCGATACCGACCCGGACCGGTGTGGCATGCTGCCCTTTGTGTTCGAGGACAGCTTTGGTTTTGAACGCTATGTCGAATATATGCTCGACGTGCCGATGTATTTTGTCTATCGCGACGGCAAATATATCGATGCGTCTGGCAAATCGTTTCGCGATTTCATGGCGGGCAAGCTGGATGTTTTACCAGGTGAACGCCCAACCATGAATGACTGGTCGGATCATATGACAACGGCCTTCCCCGAAGTGCGCCTGAAAAAGTTTTTGGAAATGCGCGGGGCCGATGGGGGCCCGTGGCGCCGTATCTGTGCCTTGCCCGCCCTGTGGGTTGGTTTGCTGTATGACAGTGCCAGCCTCGATGCCGCCTGGGAACTGGTCAAGGAACTTAGCGTTGCCGAACGCGAAGCACTGCGTAACGATGTGCCGCGCCTTGGGATGCAGACACCGTTTAAAAACGGCACCGTGCAGGATTTGGCAAAGGACGTGCTGGCGATTGCCAAACAGGGCCTTAAAAACCGCGCCAAGCTGGATGGTTATGGCGATGATGAAAGCCATTTTCTGGAAAGCCTGGAAGATGTGGCCGAAAGTGGCCGCACGCTTGCTGATGAATTTCTTGATCTTTACGAAACCCGTTGGGAAGGGTCGGTTGATCCGGTGTTTCGCGAATACGCCTATTGATTTGAAGGCTGCATTAAAATGGTTCAAGGGCGGTGGTAAATCCATCGCCCTTGTTGTATCAGGCTTTACGTCAAATCTGTTTGCCCACCGAAAGAGGATGCCGGGTTATGAAAGCTGTGCCATGTGAAACCATGCAGGAAGTCCGCGACAATGTGGACCGTCTTGACCGGGTTTTGGTTGGCTTGTTGGCTGAACGGCTGGGCTATATCGAACAGGCGGCGCGCATCAAACAGTCCCGCGATGCGGTGCGTGATGAAGACCGCATCGAAGATGTGATTGCCAAGGTCAAAGCCCAGTGCAAAATTGACGGACTGGATGAAAACATCGCTGAACGGCTGTGGCGCTTCATGATGGAAGACTATATCGCCCATGAATTCGTTAAATGGGATGAAATCCGAAAAGACGGCTAAATTACGGATCGGAAACAACAAAATCCTGTCTGGCGCTGGCGGTTGAAAAACCCGGCACTATATCTGGCGCAATGCCGGGTTCCCGCCCCGGTCAGTATGTTCTGACACGGAGGATTTTATTGTGACCAGTCAAACCAGCACCCGTACTGAAAAGGATACGATGGGCGAAATCCAGGTGCCGTCGGATCGGTATTGGGGCGCACAAACCCAGCGTTCAAGTGAGAATTTCCGCATTGGCGGCGAAAAAATGCCCGAAGCCCTGATTCGCGCCTTTGGCCTGCAAAAGCTGGCGGCAGCACGGGCCAACCGGGCCTTGGGCAATCTCGAACCGAAAATTGCCGATGTTATTCAGGCCGCTGCCCGCGAGGTGGCCGATGGCAAATTGTCGGATCATTTTCCACTGGTGGTGTGGCAAACCGGTAGTGGCACGCAAACCAACATGAATGCCAACGAGGTGATTGCCAATCGCGCCTGTGAATATTTGGGGGCGCCGCTGGGGCAGCGTGAACCGGTCCATCCCAATGATCATGTCAATCGGGGGCAATCCTCGAATGACAGTTTCCCGACCGCCATGCACATTGCCGCCGTGATCGAGATCGAGGAACGCCTCAAACCTGCCCTGCGTCATTTGCGCGAAACGCTGGAGGCCAAAAGCAGGGCCTTTGGGAAGATCGTCAAAATTGGCCGCACCCATATGCAGGATGCCGTGCCGGTAACATTGGGCCAGGAATTTTCCGGTTATGCGGCCCAAATCGAACTGGGCCTGGACCGCATTGAGGATGCCCTGAAACGTCTGACCAAACTGGCCCAGGGCGGCACGGCACTGGGGACCGGCCTGAATGCACCGGACGGTTTTGATGAACAGTTCGCCCGGGAAATCAGCAGTCTGACCGGTCTGAAGTTCGAGACGGCAGCCAACAAGTTCGAGGCCCTGGCCGCCCATGATGCCTGTGTTGAAATGTCGGGTGTGATGAATGTGCTGGCCGCATCCCTGATGAAAATTGGCAATGATATTCGCCTGCTGGGCTCTGGTCCGCGTTGCGGGCTGGGTGAATTGATTTTGCCTGCCAACGAACCGGGATCCTCGATTATGCCGGGCAAGGTTAACCCTACCCAGGCCGAAGCCCTGACAATGGTTTGTGCCCAGGTGATGGGCAATCATGTTACCGTTTCGGTGGCGGGATCCAACGGGCATTTGGACCTGAATGTGTTCAAGCCGGTGATTATTTATAACCTGTTGCAATCCATTCGCCTGCTTGCCGATGCGTCGGTCAGCTTTGCCGATCATTGCATTGCCGGGATCGAGGCGGACGAAGAAAAAATCAATAGCTATGTCGAACAAAGCCTGATGCTGGTCACAGCTCTGGCGCCGCATATTGGCTATGACAACGCCGCCGCCGTTGCCAAAAAGGCGCATAAGGACCGGTCCAGCCTGAAGGAAGCCGCCATCGCGCTCGGGCATCTCGATGCCGAAAAATTTGATGAATTGGTGCGCGCCGAGGATATGATCTGACAGGCGGTATCCGGGCCGTGATGCGATAACGATTTTAGCTTTTATTTGGCCGGGTTGTGAATGCCCGGCCATTTTTATTGCGGAAATGCCGCCTTAAGCATGGTGGGCACAATGACCCGGTGAAACGGCATGATGGTTGCCAGATAGGCCCGGCCAAACATGTTGTGGCGCTTTGTCAGCGTTGTGGCTCGGATCAGGGTTTGGTCGGGGCTGTCATGTTCAACTTCCACCAACAGCCTGAAATCAAGGTGCTTGTCATCCAGGCCCAGCGTGATCGAGGATTCAGATCGCGCCATGATGGGAAAAATACCGATAATGTTCGGATCCGTGCTGTCTCTTGCGCCAGATTTCAAACCAAACGGACGGACGACCAGATCGCGAAACCGCATTAAATGAACCACCCAGTCTGGCCGGGATGCCATAATTTTATGCGCCGCCATTTCGGGCGTGATGGCGTTGTTTGATGTGCGAATGGCAAAGGCATCGGCCCAGTCGGCATTTGGCATGGCAACATGAGGCAGAAAGACCGGAACGAAAGAAGGTTGGGCCATGTGGCATTCCTTTTCGGACAAGGCGATACGGTCAGACGGAACTGTCGCATCAAATGCGGGCAACCATAGCGATAAAATGCTGATTTGTCTGGTCTTTATGCGGTTGTTTGCCGCTTTTTGGGTTGTGGCCTCGGGCGGGGATATTGCAGGTGTAAAAAATGCACGTCCCGGCCTTTCAGATGGGCATGTAAAAAATCGCTGCAAAAGTGCGCTGATTAAAATTTCGGCGGGACAAATTGATATAGGATATTGCCGGGCAACCATCGATTGGGCATATCATGTCCCATGACAGCAGGAATTTCAGCATACTGGCCGTTCTCTGCCTCAGTGCCCCTGGCATTGCGCGCAGGGGGGCGGCGCACCCGCGATGGTGTTCAATGCTCCCCGCAACATGGTCTGCGGGTGTGGGGGCTGATTTTTGTTGTCTTGCTGGCCTCTCTGACACAGGCGGGTGTCCCGCTTGCCCTGCATGGGGCAGGTGGCAGCGGGCCGGGTTCGTTAACGGCTGCCTCGGATGTTATTTATATCTGTACTGGCAGCGGTATACAGCCTGTTCGTCTGGACGCGTCGGGGAACGCCAGTCGTCGGGGTGGTGTGTCTTCGCTGGCGAGCGAGGGCCAAAACACCCCGGTAAACGGCAAATCGGCGCCCTCTCATGCCTTTTGTGCACATTGTGCCTTTTGTCATGCCTTGCCGGTTTTAACCGCCGAATTTTTGCTGTCCCATCCGGTGGCACAAACCCGGATTATTCGTCTGGTTGCGGGTAAGGGGGCGCGCCATGTGAGGGCAATTTATGGTTTCGCCGCAAGGGGGCCACCTGTCGTTCCTGCCTGAACAGCCCGGGAATTATTCACATTCAGACAGGTAGAGCATCATGCGTAAATCATTCTTTGCCGGAGCCGCGATTGTGGCTGCTTTGCTGGCATCTTTTCCGGCCTTTGCCGGTGATATTTCCATCTCCAACGCCTGGAGCAAGGAATCCATTGGCCGGGTTCCCAACGGGGCCGTGTTTTTCACTATTGAAAATGCCGGTGCCGAGGACCGTATTATCGGGGCAACATCCAGCCTTGCCGATAAAACCGAACTGCATACCCACATTATGGATGGCAATGTGATGAAGATGCGCCAGGTTGACGGCGGGGTGGAGGTGCCAGCCCACGGTGCGGTGGCCTTCAAACCGGGTAGCTATCATGTCATGCTGATCGGGCTGCATGATCCGCTTAAGGCGGGGCAGCATATTGCCCTGACCCTGCAATTTGAAAAGGCGGGGGATGTGCCGGTGGATGCCGAAGTGCTGACCCTGGATGAGGCCTCTAAAATGGCCTCTCATGGTGCCATGAAAATGGACATGAAACAGGGTATGAAACCGGACATGAAAGGCGCGATGGATCATTCTGGCGGCATGGGTAAAATGAAAAACTGACGGCTGTGACGAGCGGCAGTTGATTGAGGATGAAAGGGGAGGCGGATTGAACTGCCTCCCTTTTGTCGTCATGATCGATTTTTTATCTGATCAGGACGATGCCCCGATGCCCACAATTGACGAACTGATTGCCCGGCTGAACCTTTTGCCGCATCCCGAAGGCGGTTATTATGCCGAAACCTATCGCTCGGATGAAACCACCAATCCCGGCGGGCGCTATCCTGATGGTCGCGCGACCGGTACGGCGATATATTATCTTTTAACCCCCGATACCTTTTCGGGGATGCACATTCTGACCTCCGACGAGATTTTTCATTTCTATCTGGGCGATGCGGTGGAGCAACTCCAGCTTTTTGCCGATGGCCGCCACAACCTTGTGGAAATCGGCACCGACATTTCCGCCGGGCAGCGCCCGCAAAGGGTGGTGCCCAAAAATGTCTGGCAGGGGGCGCGGTTAAAACCGGGTGGCACATTTGCCCTGCTGGGCTGTACCGTCGCGCCGGGTTTTGATTTTGCCGATTTTGCGATGGGCAAACGCGCCGACCTTGTGGCCCGCTGGCCTGCGGCAACCGATATGATAACGGCCTTGACCCGGGATTGATTTTAAGGCGCAATTATCGGAATAAATTTGCGACGGATCGGGGAAAATAATGTCGTTTGATACATGGCTGGTTTTTATGGGTGCCGCCTTTGCGCTGTCCATTGCACCAGGGCCCAACAACCTGATGGCAATGTTTAATGGCGCACGGTATGGCGTCGGGGCCTCTGCCTTTGGCGGCATTGGCCGTTTGCTTGCATTTGCCCTGATGATTGCGATTACAGCAACCGGACTGGGGGTGGTGCTGGCAACCAGCGAACTTGCCTTTGTCGTCATCAAATGGGCCGGGGCGGCCTATCTGGTTTATCTGGGCATCAAAACCTGGCGCAGTACTGTTGCATCGGCAAATACGGACGATGTGGACCCCGCGGAAGACGCGGTTTTGGGGCGGCGTCCGCGCGCCATTGACCTGGCCCGGCGGGAGTTCCTAACCGCAATGGGGAATCCCAAGGCGATCCTTATTTTCACGGCATTTTTCCCGCAATTTTTGACGGCACAGCATTCTTATGGTTTGCAATTTGCCATTATGGGCGTGACGTTTTTGGCAATGGAGGCCTGCGTCTTAATGGCCTATGGCCTTGTGGGCGGGCAGGTAAAGGGCTTTGTGCGTTCTGCCCGGCATTTGCGTATTTTAAACCGTGTGAGCGGCGGTGTGCTGATGGGGGCGGGGGCGATGCTTGCCGCTGCGCGCCGTTAGTCGGGGGGCTTTGCAAACGGCTGATACCGGAACACAACATTGCCGGTGATGTAAAGTAGAGAAAACGGGCTGTCGGTTTTGGCAGCCCGTTTGTCTTGCGGGTTTAAGTGCTGCTGCCAAAGAGGCTTATCAGGCAAGTGACGAATACCACCACGGTTAGAATGGCCAAAATATAGGCCCAATACCGTACTTTGATGAAAAAGATGCTGTCGCCGCGCTTGAGCAACACCATTTCCCCGGTCTTTTCATCGCGCAATTCACGGCCCTTGTCGGACCGTTCCAGCCAGCGCACGGTTTGAAACGCGGCCAGAGTCGCACCCAGGGCGACAATCGCGGGGAATATTTGTTGGGGAACAAATTGTTCCAGCAATGCGCAGGCAAACATGGCGATCATTGCGCCAACCAACGCGCCCAAGGGCAGTAAAATGCCCCATCCTCTCCAGATAATAAACATGTAATCCTCTGTGTTTGCTGTTTTTATTCTTAAGCTCGATGCAGGGGATTTATGGCGCAGGATGATGTGTTGCGAAACAAAAAATTTCGTTTCGCAGCGCATATGTCATGGCTTTGAAAATATTCTGCGGGCATTTGCAAAATAAATAACGGGACGCAAAATGTTTTGCGTCCCGTTATTCCGTTCAATTCGGAATATGGTTTAACCACCGATATTGTATGAAATCAGGAAATTTCCTCGACCCGGTGGCAGGCGACTTCGCGGCCGTCAAATACGCGCAGTTCCGGGCGCACCTGGGCGCAATGCTCGGTCGCAAACGGGCAGCGTTTATGAAAGGCACAGCCCGACGGCGGATTGATCGGCGAGGGGAGTTCGCCGGTCAGCGGTTCGGATTTTACCCGCTGGGTCGGGTCAATTTTTGGCGCCGATGCCAGAAGTGCGCGGGTATAGGGATGGAGCGGACGGTTGAACAAATCCTCCGTCGGGCCTTTTTCCGCCACCCGGCCCAGATACATCACCATCACGTCATCGGCAATGTGCCGCACCACTGACAGGTCATGCGAAATGAACACATAGGCGACATTCATTTCGTCCTGAAGGTCCATCATCAGGTTCAAAACCTGGGCCTGAACCGAAACGTCCAGCGCGGAAACCGGTTCGTCGGCGACAATGACTTTTGGCTCCAGAATCAGCGCACGCGCAATGGCGATACGCTGGCGCTGCCCGCCCGAAAACATGTGCGGATACCGCCCGTAAAATTCCGGGCGCAGGCCGACCTTGGCCATTGTGTCGCGCACACGTTCCTGGCGTTCCTTGCGGCCCAGCCTGTCCATGTTCAGCAAAACCGGCTCTTCCAGAATTTGCCCGACCTTCTTGCGCGGGTTAAGCGACCCGTAAGGGTTCTGGAAAATCATTTGCACGGTACGGCGAAACAGCTTGGCATCCTTTTCCGAAAGATTGCCAACCGCCGCGCCATTGATTTTAAGCGCGCCTGATGACGGCTTTTCAATCAGGGTTAACTGGCGGCCCAGGGTGGATTTGCCACAGCCCGATTCTCCGACCACCGCCAGGGTTTTGCGGGCTTCAAGCGAAAAGGAAACCCCGTCCAGTGCCTTGACCGTGGCGGTCTGTTTGCCCAAACCGCCACCGACCGAATAATGCCGCGCCAGATTGTCGCCTTCCATCAGGGCAACACCGGGTTTTGACTCAAGAAAGCTCATTATGCGGTCCTCCCGGTTGGCTGGCCGTTATCATCAAGCGGATAGAAGCACCGCACATCGCGCCCGTAATAGTCTTCCACCAGCGGCTGTTGGGCCACACATTTGTCGGTGGCATAGCGGCACCGCGGTGCCAGCAGGCAGCCATCCGGCCGGTCGTGGGCGCCTGGCACCACGCCAGGGATGGTACGCAGGCGATCATGGCCTTCGGACCGTTCCGGCAGGGCCTCCAGCAGTGCCTGGGTATAGGGGTGGCGCGGTGCGGCAAACAGGCCGTCCGCCGGGCCACTTTCAAACAATTGCCCCGCATACATTACCTGAATGCGGTCCGCTGCCTCCGACACCAGCGCCAGGTCATGGGTGATCAGGATCAGGGCCATGTCACTGTCGGCCTGCAATTTCAACAGCAGATCAATGATCTGGGCCTGAATGGTGACGTCAAGGGCGGTGGTCGGTTCATCGGCCACCAGCAGGCGCGGGTTACATGCAATCGCCATTGCAATCACGATACGCTGGCTCATCCCGCCCGAAAGCTGGTGCGGATAGGCCGTCATGCGTGATTTCGGGTCGGGAATACCGACCTGGTTGAGCAGGTCAAGGGTGCGTTCCCGGCGCTGGCGTTTATTACCGCCTTCATGCACCTTCAGGGCTTCCATGATTTGGGCTTCAACCGTGTAACACGGGTTAAGGGCCGACATCGGGTCCTGAAAAATCATGGCAATGTCTTTGCCGGTGATTTTGCGGCGCTGGCGGGCGGGCATGCGCAACAAATCCTGCCCGTCAAAGGTCAGGCTGTCGGCGGTGACGCGACCGGGATAGTCAATCAGCCCCATCAGGGCGAGCGAGCTTACCGACTTGCCAGAGCCCGATTCACCCACGATGCCCAGAACTTCTCCGCGATCGACCGAATAACTGACAGAATCAACCGCACGGAAGGGATTGTTTTCCGAGCCAAATTCCACCGTCAGGTTTTTTACTTCTAATAATGCCATGACGATTTACCGCTTCATCTTGGGATCAAGGGCATCACGCAGACCATCGCCCATCAGGTTGAAGGCCAGCACGGTGATCAGGATACACAGGCCGGGGAAGGTGACGATCCACCAGGCCGACCCCACGAATTCGCGGGCATTTGCCAGCATCGATCCCCATTCCGGTGTCGGGGCCTGGGCCCCAAGGCCGAGAAAGCCAAGGGCGGCCGCATCCAGAATGGCGTTGGAAATACCCAATGTGCCCTGCACGATCAGCGGGGCGGCACAATTGGGCAGGATGTTGACAAACATCTGGCGCAAGGCCCCTGCACCGGCAATTTGGGATGCGGTGACATATTCCTTGTTCAGCTCCGAAATCACCGAGGCACGGGTGAGGCGCACATAATGTGGTAACTGCACAATCGCAATGGCCAGCATCGCATTGATCAGACTGGGGCCAAGGATGGTCACAATTGCCAGTGCCAGCACCAGGCTGGGAATGGACAGCATGATGTCCATCACCCGCATGATGCCAATTTCAACCCAGCCCCGGAAATACCCGGCCGACAAACCCAGGGTCACGCCAAAGACAACGGAAATGATGACCACGAACAGGCCGATAAAAACCGAAAGCTGTGCGCCATAAATCAGGCGCGACACCATGTCACGGCCAACGGCATCCGTACCCAGCAGATATTCCATTTTGCCGCCTTCCTGCCAGGCTGGCGGCATTTGAATGGCGGACCGGTCCTGAATGATCGGATCATGCGGGGCGACAACCTGGGCAAAGACAGCCAGGAAAACGACGATTGCCACGATGATCAGGCCCGCAAGCGCGCCCCGGTTTTGCCGAAAATAATGCCAGAATTCGGCCAGCGGCGAGGGCGGCTTTGCCACGATGCTGGCTTCAAGCTCCTGAAGGGCGGCATCGTCCTGATCGGTTGATGTGGCGGGATTTGGTGATGTGTTCATAACTTTGCCATCCCTTAGCGCGTGTGACGAATGCGGGGATTGATCACGCTATAGGTCAGATCCACCATAAGATTGACCATCATGATCATCATCGCGATCAGAAGAATCCCGCCCTGAATGGTCGGATAGTCGCGACGGCTGACCGCTTCGACGATCCATTTGCCGATACCGGGCCAGGAAAAGATCGTTTCGGTCAAAATGGCACCCGCGACCAGCACGCTGACCTGAAGGCCAATGACGGTGACAACCGGGATCAGGGCATTGCGCAGGGCATGAACGATCACAACCTTGGCGGGGCTTAACCCCTTGGCCCGGGCCACACGAATATATTCCTCGCGCAGAACTTCCAGCATCGAGGAACGGGTCATGCGGGCAATCACGGCCATCGGAATGGTGCCCAGCGCAATGGCAGGCAGAATAAGATGCTCCACCGCATCCAGGAAGGCACCTTTCTGGTCGCTTAGAAGTGTGTCGATCAGCATGAAACCGGTGGTCGGTTCGATGAAATACAGAACCGACAGGCGACCGGAAACCGGCGTCCATCCCAGAAAGACCGAAAAGAACATGATCAGCATCGTTGCCCACCAGAAAATGGGCATCGAATATCCGGCAAGCGAAACGGTCATGGTGGTGTAGTCAAAAATGCCGCCCCGGCGGACAGCGGCGATAACACCCAGCGGCAGGCCAACGACAAGCGCAAACAGGATCGCGACAACACCCAGTTCAACCGTTGCCGGGAACAGGGTCAGGAATTCTTCAAGGACGGGTTTTTTCGTCACAAAGGACTTGCCAAGATCGCCCTGGAATACCCCCAGAAGATAATGGAAATATTGCATGATCAGGGGCTGATCAAAGCCGTATTGCGCCTTTAGCTGCGCATAACGCGCCGCATCAACACCGCGCTCACCGGCCATCATCAGGATGGGGTCGCCGGGAATGAGGCGGATCAGGAAGAAGACCAGCAGCGTGACGCCGAAAAATGTCGGGATGATGTCACCCAGTCTGCGGAAAAAGAATCCTAGCATGCCTTGGGGCCTTTTTGCTCATTCAGGCACGCAAAGATTGTGCGCCCTTGAACGTTCTCTCTCTTGTATTGTCCGGGAATGCGAAGAGGCCCGGAGCAAACCGGGCCTCTCGACATGATGATGGTGCGATTATTCCTTGATATCGACACCGTAGAAGATGTGACCACCAAACGGGTCAATCTTGTAGTTTTCGACTTCAGCGCGAACCGGCTCGAACACGATCGAGTGTGCGATGGTTGCCCACGGGTCCTGTTCTTTGAACACAACCTGTGCCTGTTCATACAGACGGGTGCGTTCCAGAACGTCAGACGTGGTCTTGGCCTGCTGAATCAGATCGTCGAAGTCCTTGTTGCACCAGCGTGAACGGTTGGACGACCCAACAGCATCACAACCCAGCAGAACGGCCAGGAAGTTGTCGGGGTCGCCATTGTCACCGGTCCAGCCCATCAGGAACGTACCCTGTTCGCCCTTTTTGGTGCGTTCCAGATATTCGCCCCATTCATAGGAAACGATTTTGGCCTTAACGCCGATCTTGGCCCAGTCCGCCTGGATCATTTCGGCCATGCGGCGTGCATTCGGGTTATAGGGGCGCTGTACCGGCATCGCCCAGATGTCGGTTTCAAAGCCGTTCGGGAAACCGGCATCGGCCAGCATCTTTTTGGCGGCTTCCGGGTCATAGGGATCATCAACAACGTCGTTGTTATAAGACCAGATCGTCGGCGGAATCGGGTTTTTCGCCTTGGTACCGGCACCCTGATAGATGGCTTCGATGATGGCATCCTTGTTGATTGCCATCGTCAGCGCCTTGCGGACTTCGGTTTTGTCCAGCGGTGCTTTTTCGGTGTTGTAGCCCAGATAGCCAATGTTCAGGCCTTCCTGGCTCATCAGGTTGATGGACGGATCGGCATCCATCGCCTTGAGGTCGGCCGGGTTCGGATAGGGCACGACCTGGCATTCGCCCGCCTTGAGCTTCTGGAAGCGCACGGTGGCGTCCGGCGTGATGGCAAAAATCAGATTGTCAATCGGTGCCTTGCCTTCCCAGTAGTCCGGGTTGGCTTTGTAACGGATCACGGCGTCTTTCTGATACTGAACAAACTGGAACGGGCCGGTGCCGACGGGCTGCAGGTCAACCTGTTCCGGGGTGCCGGCTTCCATCATTTTATCGGCATATTCGGCCGACAGGATGGAGGCAAAGTCCATTGCCATATTGGCAATAAACGGTGCTTCCGGGCGGTTCAGAACGAATTTCACGGTGTAATCGTCAACCTTGACGATGTCCTTGATCAGTTCGGGCATCGACATGGCGTTGAAATATTCGTAAGAGCCGCCGCTGACGCCATGATAGGGGTTGTCTTTGTCCCACATGCGGTCAAAGGAATACATCACGTCATCTGCGTTGAAATCGCGGGTCGGCGTGAAGAAGCTGGTGGTCTGAAACTTCACACCTTTGCGCAGATGGAAGGTGTATTCCATGCCGTCAGCCGAAACATCCCAGTTGGTGGCCAGGCCCGGAACAATGGTGGTTGTGCCGCGCTTGAACTGGACCAGACGGTTAAAGATGTTCTTTGACGTCGCATCAAAGGTGGTACCCGTGGTGTAAAGCTGCGGGTTGAAGCCTTCCGGGCTTGCTTCCGAGCAATAAACCAGGGTTTTTGCCGAAGCGGCGCTCGGTGCGGCCCAGGCCGTCGTCGCAACAAGGGCCGCGCCCAAAGTCGCTTTGACCAAAGTCGATTTCATGTATATGCCTCCCTCAAGGCTGGTCCGAACCTGTCATCATCACCACGCAGTCTCACCCGCTGCCGGGATGGGGAACATGTCCGGGCTGGTTAACCCGATCCAACACGAATGCTGGTTATCGTCGTGCGAAAATAATCAGGGTTTTTGCGTACCGTCAACGGTTGCTGAGGGATTTTGCGTATATAAAAAAGCAAGCGGACACATGAATTTATGTCAAGTGTTTGTTATTTTTATGAAATTATGGCCTATTTTTTTCGTTGGCAGCTATGCGTTTTTTTCGCGGCAGCTTTTGCCACAACGTAAAAATGCGCCGCCGTTATGTAAAAACGGGGCGCATTTCCATTTTTCCTGTCGCGTCGGGATTCGTTCTTTTTTTCAGATAATTAGTTAAATTCAGCCCTGTTTTAACCGCGTTCCAAGGGCCATGATCGCCTCAATATCGCTGTTCCAAGCTGTCACAAATCGATACGCATTGCTCCCCAGGGACGGCCAGTTATGGAAAATCAGCCCGCGATCGCGCAGGCGGGCGGCCGTTTCAGGGGGCAGAGAGATGAAAAGCTCGTTTGCTGCCCCATCGATCAGTAGTTTACCGCCCTGTTCGCTCAGCAGGGCGGCAAGGGCCTTGGCTGCCTCATTGGCGTTGCGCGCATTTTTAAGCCACAGATCATCCTGGATATAGGCCGCAAGCTGTGCGGCCAGATACCGGTGTTTGGAGAGCAGATG
Organism: Thalassospira profundimaris; assembly: GCF_003326755.1. Lineage (GTDB taxonomy): Bacteria > Pseudomonadota > Alphaproteobacteria > Rhodospirillales > Thalassospiraceae > Thalassospira > Thalassospira profundimaris_B. Next base: position 252,459 of record NZ_JPWH01000004.1, read on the forward strand.
ACCGCTGCGTTTGCGGGCCAGTTCGGCCTTTTGGCGCAGGGATGTGTCAAACAGAATGATGGCCTCAACAGCCAGTGCACCATTTTTGGTGGCCCCAAAACTGAGCGCGTTGACCCCGGCCTTCCAGGTAATGTCGGCCGGGTGGCACTCCAGCGCCGCCACCGCATTGGCAAAGCGGGCACCATCCATGAACAGTTTTTTGTTAAACTGCTGGCACACATCGCCAATCGCGGCGATTTCGGCTTTGCTATACACGCCGCCCAGTTCGGTAGACTGGGTTATCGCAACACATTCCGGTGTAACCGAATGCACCCCGCGATCCACCCGGCTTTCCAGATAGCTGCTTAAGGTTGCGGCCTCCAGTTTGGCCGCCGGCCCATCCATGGGCAGCAATTTTGCCCCGCCGGTAAAATGGGCCACAGCGGTGGATTCATCTTCGTTGATATGGGCTTCGTGGTGGCACACGATGCCGCCATAGGGGGATACCAGTGTGGAAAGGCTAATGCAGTTTGCTGCCGTGCCGGTGCTAACGGGAATAACGGCAACCTCGTGATCAAACAGTTCGGAAAAGGCGTGATCGAGCGTTGCCGAAACATCATCACCGCCATAGGCCGGGGCGTTGCCCTGGCATTGTGCATCAATCGCGGCCTGAATTTCGGGGCAAACCGGCGTGACATTGTCAGAAGCAAAGTTCATTTTGGGGTCTTTCTGTTGTGGCGCGTTGGGACGATGGTTGCGATGGTGGCGTGAGGTGACGGGTGGTGACGATGACGTGCAGCAAACTTGTCAGACGGGACTAAAGATTTTGCGGCAGGTTGGCAATATCCTCAAGCGGGCTGTTCCAGGCGGTGACAAAGCGATAGGCCCCTTTGCCAACGGCAGGCCAGGGCCGAAAGACAAGACCCGCCGCCTGCAATGTCGCCGCCAGGTCATCCTCGATCCACATAAACAGTTCGTTCCCTTGGGGCGGGTGGGCCACACGGGCCCCCAGGCTGCCCAGCGATTGCGCCAGCAGTTTTGCCGCCATATTGGCGTGACGGGCGTTTTTCAGCCACAAATCGTTTTCCAGATACGCCAAAAGCTGGACGGCCAGATAACGATGTTTGGAAAACAGGTGCCCGCCACGTTTACGGGCTTTTTCCGCAGTCTTGCGCAGGGTTTTGTCAAACAGGATAATGGCATCCACCGCCAATGCGCCGTTTTTGGTCGCGCCAAAGCTTAGCACATCCACACCGGCCTTCCAGGTGATCTCCGCCGGGTGGCAGTCTAGCGCGGCAATGGCATTGGCAAAGCGTGCCCCATCCATAAACAGGCGCATGTCATGTTCTTTGGCAACCCGGCCAATATCCTGAATTTCCGCAACACTGTAAACCGCTCCAAATTCGGTGGCCTGGGTAATGGCAACACATTCCGCCTCGACGGCGTGAACAGGGCGATTGCGATGCGCGCTCAAAAAGGCATCCAGCGATCCTGCCTCGATCTTGGCCGACGGGCCATCCATCGTCAGCAATTTTGCCCCGCCACCATAAAAGGCAACACCGGTGGATTCCGTCTGGTTGATGTGGGCTTCGTGATGGCACACCACCCCGCCATAGGGGGACACCAGCCCCGAAAGGCCAATCAGGTTGGCGGCTGTGCCCGTGGCAACCGGGATGACACAACAGTCGGTTTCAAACAGGTTGGAAAAGGCGGCGTCAAGCTGTGCAGATTCTTCGTCCTGCCCGTAAGGCAGGGCGCTTTTTTCCGACTGGGCGGCAATGGCGGCAAGGATTTCCGGGCAAACCGGCGACACATTATCGGATGAAAAATTCATTTGGGTCCGCTTACATAAACTGGCTGTTTGCTTTTACCATTGGCCGATAAAGGCCGAATTGCAAGCATAACAAAACCCGCCAGTATGGTGCTGGCGGGTTTGGCGAGATCCTGGCAAAGGTGTTATTTGCTGGTGGCAACAAACACGCCATCCCAGTCCGGCCCCGGCGGGGTTTGCCGGAAGGCGGCAATGCGCTCCTCGTACATGTCATACAGAACCGAAAGGTCGCAGACGGTATTTTTGCGCAGCTCCGCCAGCAGATTTTCGACCTGATCCCAGTTTTGGGCGCGATAGGCCTTAATCATGGCCTCATGCGTGTCGGCCAGGGCGGCAAAGTCCTTGTTTGTGCGCAGGTCGTGGTCGCCCAGCACGGTAAAAATCTCGACAGCTTCGCTTTTGCCCTTAACGGCAATCAGGTCCAGTTGCAAAACGGCAAAACGCTGCGATACCTTGGCGGCGGTCTCCTGGCCAATCACAATATCGACGCCATAATTTTTCGATTGCCCCTCAAGCCGCGAGGCCAGATTAACCGCATCGCCCAGCACCGAATAATCAAACCGCTGATCCGATCCCATATTGCCAACCACACAGGTGCCGGTATTAATGCCAATACCAATATTAAGCGGCAAAAAGGCTTTGCCGTCGGCTTTTGCTTCGGCCGCGCGTTCGGCATTCAGGCCACGCAGGGCCACAAACATGGCAAGCGCGGATTCACAGGCCTTTTCCGGGTGCAACGGTACATCCAGCGGCGCATTCCAAAAGGCCATGATGCAGTCGCCCATATATTTATCAATGGTGCCATCACGCTGCAAAATACAGCTTGTAAGCGGGGTCAGCAGGCGGTTGATCAGTTGGGTCAGGCCTTGCGGGTCGGATTTGAAGCTTTCGGAAATGGTGGTAAAGCCGCGCACATCACAAAACAGCAGGGTCATGTCGCGCATTTCCCCGCCCAGTTTTAACCGTTCCGGGTGCTGTGCAAGTTGCTCTACCAATGCAGGCGACAAATAGGTTGAAAAGGCCCCGCGCACCTGGCGTTTTTCGCCTTCGGTCCGCATAAAGCCGATCAAGCTGCCCGAAAGATAAACCAGAATGGTCGCAAGGCTGGCATATAGCGGATCTATTAGCATGTGATGGGTGCGAAAGGCCCACCACGAAAAGCCAACGGCACCGCCAATCAGGGCGACCCCGACAATTGCGGGCCAAAGCGCCCCCAGTCGCGGAATGGCAAATACAAAAAACAGGCCGATGATGACAATCGCCAGTGTTTCTGCCTGTGACGCCCAGTAGGGCCGCGACAGAAATTCCTGCAACAGCATCTGTTCCATCATTTCCGCATGGACCTCTACCCCCGGCAAAACCGGGTTTAACGGCGAGGAGCGCAAATCAAGCAGCCCGGCGGCACTGGCGCCGATTAAAACCGCCGTGTCCTGAAGTGCAGCTTCGGGTATATTGCCGTTTATCACGTCGGCTGCGGAAATATAGCGTTGCGGTTCATGCCCGGTGAAATAAACCCACATATTGCCTGTGGCATCGGATGGAATGGTTAACTGCCCCACACGAATGGCATCCACCCCGTCCGATGTGGTCCAGCTTGCTGCCCCGCTGGCACCGGAAAGGCGCACATTCATGGTGCGCGGGGCATCCTGCATCACGCGCAGCATTTCCATCGTCAGGGTCGGATAAACCGGCTTGCCAATTACCGGCTGTTTGGCATCAAGGGCCAGTAACAGGGGCACGCGACGCACTATACCATCTGTTCCCGGTGTCACATTGATCAGGGCATTGCCCGCTGCGGCCTCCTCGATTGCGGGCAGGTTGGTCGCCGCACCCGAAAGGGTGGGGATATATTCGGCAATATGGCGCCCTTGTGCTCCGGCGATCGCAAAATTGCCGACCTGCCGGGGAATATGAACCAGTTTCCCGTCCGTAAGCTGGGTCGCGGTGACAATTTGTCCAACACCGCCAATAAACTGGGCAAACAGGGCATCATGGTCCGGCAGGTTGGCGGCAAGTTTGCGAATTTCGGCGGTGTTGTCATCCTGCGGCCAGTCTGCCACCACCCGGTCTGGCGATGTGCGGTCCGGTTCGGCAAAAATGATGTCAAAACCGACAACTGCCGCGCCCGCCATGCGCAATTTGTAAATCAGTTCGGCCAGGCGGGTGCGCGGCCACGGCCATTGGCCCAGTTCGGCCAGGCTTTTATCGTCAATATCGACAATGCGCACCCCGACATCCTGAAATGTGCGCGGGGCGATGCGTTGATAGGTATCAAACACATTCATGCGCAACTGCCCGACCAGCGGCACATCCTGCCAGCGCAAAACAACACAGGCCATCAGAACCAGCAGCGGAACCAGATAATGCAGAATGCCGGACAGCTTTTTGCGCATGAAAATTCCGTTATTCGATCACGGGCTTATTGCCCTGGTCCAGTTGGGGGAATGTCCCCGGGGCCTTCCTTGGTCAGCTCGTAGGACCCCTTGACCGGGTCAGGGACGGCATTGGTGGAAAGTTCCACCTCGACGCTGGTCGGTGTTTTGAAGACCACCTTGCCATCACAGCCGATCTGCACACAGCCTTCGCTCATGTCCAGGAAATCCTTGGTGGTGAAAATGACCGGGCCGCTGCTTTCGTCGTCGTAATATCGCACCATGTCCATACGATTATTTGGCTCGTTTGTTGACTGTCCCGGATCGATCGTCATCGTGCTGAAGGATGGGGACTCCACAATGTCGCTGAAACGCGACGCAATATACCGGCTGGAGAAATCGACAGTCGTTTCCGAGAAATAGCTCAGCCCCGCCCCCTCGACCGACTGGGAGCCGGTATAGGTTCCTTCCGTGATCCCGCGCATTGCTTCGTAGGTTGCCGCGTCCGTCGATGTTCCCGGATTGTTGTTGATATCCGGGTCATTGTGAACATCTGTCGTCGTCTGCGAGGTTTCGTTGCTCGCGGTGCTTGATGTGGTGGTGACAGTGCTTTGGGTCATCGCCACGTCCAGTGTTCCGGCCACGGTTTGGCCAGTCTGACTGTTGGCCGTTGACATGGTATTCGTGCTTAGCGGGGCGTTTTCCCCGCCGCCCGAAGAAGATGTGCCCGCTGATGATGTGCCAGAGCCATTATTTCCATTCCCGCCACCGTTTCCGTTGCCATTGCTATTGTTATTGCCATTGTTATTGTTATTGTTATTGTTATTGCGGTTTTGTGGTGAAGGGCGCGTGACCAGGCTGCTCATATCCAGCCCGGCCAGTTCGGCGGGAAAGCGGGTGGGCGGTGTCACGGTATCGCCGGTGATAAAGGCCCCAAACCCTTCGCTTGAAAGCGGCTGGGTCACACCATTAAGCGATGTCAGTTCAACAGCACCGGGACGGGAGCCGGAATCATTTCGGCCTGCTCCCGGACCCAGATTGACAACCCCCACAATTGGCCCGGTCGGGATTTGGCCCCCCAACTGGTTTTGGGCAAATTGCATTGTTTGTGATGACCAGTTGCCGCCCGGACCCACAGGACCGTTGCTGCCGCGGCTGGCTGCTGACGGATCCGCAATTGACACCAGGAATTGTGTGCCCCGAATACCGATGGATCCCACCGGCAGGTTGATTTTCATGGTTTTGGGGTCGTTATGGGCCAGCTTGCCGGTCAGAACGCGCACAACGCCGCGCGTGATGCTGGCCGTCATGTGGCCCTGATTGTTCGACGGGTCATACACAAAATCGTCAATGGCGATTTCGCTATTGGGGCCGATGGTAAAAACCGTTTCATCCATCAGCAATATCTGCATGCCCGACCCGGCCGAGGACGTAATATAATCGCCCAGATAAATCGGCTGGCCGCTTTCAACCTGGGTGCCGACAATGCCCTTGGCTTCGGCCAGTTCCACTTCGCCGCGCACAGCGGCACTGACACCGGCCTGTTCGCCGCGCGCAAAGGCGGGCTGGCTTGACAGGATGCTGCCAACGGCCAAAAGGCCCAATGTGCCCCGCATCACGGGGCCGGGGCGGTGCTTGCCTGACGGGTGGATCGCAGCATGAGGATTGTGTGATCTGGTCATATCGCGTCTCCGGTTAAAATGCCCAACGGCGCGACAGCAGAAACTGTGTGCGCCAATTGTCATAGTCGTAGTTGGCAATATTGGATGAAGTCGCCTGGTATTCTTCGGTTATCGACCAGGAAATCGGGGCGAGGAAGTTATATATGCTTTGGCCGGTTTCGCTTTCAAACCACGATGCCTTCATCAGGTTAGAAAGGTTCGAGCCATAAGAAATCCGGGCGCGCAGAGGGTAATCCTTGCGTATGATCGGGTTGCTGCCCGTAACAAGCGAGTCCGCGTTCTGATAGCGGTCAATACCATAGGAAAAACTGCCCAGAATATATCTGCCCCCTTCAAGAAGCAGCGTATGGCTGAGTTCCGCCTCGACCGTGCGATAGGTATAAAAGCTGCGCGCGGCTCTTTTACGCGCAAGCGTCATGCCAAATGTCGTGCGGTTCTGGTTGTCCCAGGCATAGGTGACACCCGCCTTGCCCTGATAGCGTTGCCCCGAACGCAGCGGCAGGGCCGCGGAATCTGGTGTGGCGCCATAGCGTTCGTCAAAATAGCTGGTCTGTCCCCATAATGTTGTATCGGGCTGTATTTTCCAGTCCGCACGCAGGCGCGCCCCGCGCGAGGTCAGGAATTTTTCGTTGTTCAGTTCGGCTGCTGTCTGGATCAGGGTGGGGGTGATGGTCAGGTAAGGGCTGCGCCAGTGCCCGCCCACTTCAAAACTTGCGGTACCGACATCAAGGTTATCAAGCCGAACCTGGTCATCATAATATCCGGTGACACCGGCAAAAATGTCATGCCCGGCCTGATAGCCCAGATCATAGGTAATGTCGTAATGGGCCGCTGCCATATAGCCGAAATCGGATTGATGCCGGTCTTCGCTATTGGTGATCGGCTGCAGGGATCCCAAAACAAGGCGTTCATCATCGGTTGGCGCGGAATTGCGGTTGCTGTCATAATGCACCCCAAAACTGACCGTCAGGCTTTGTTTTAACCGCTGGCGGCGTTTTTTGATGGCATCAAGATATTGGTCAATCTGGGCCGCAACTTCCGGGCTGATTGGCAGGGCGCGCAGTTTTTCAAACTGGGTCTGGGCAATATCCAGGCTATCGAGGCGATATTGAATGATCGCGTAATACAGGCGAACGGGGGCGAGGTCCGGGTCCAGGATCAGGATGCGTTCCAGCGTGGCCGATGCGCCGCGAATATTGCCCTGTGCCATTTGCGCCTTGGCCCAGCGGAAATTCAGCACAATATTGTCCGGATCGCGCAAAATATCGGCATAGGTGATGCCTTTGCCATCATCAGTACTCAGCAGGAACTGCGATTTTTCCGCCGCGTTGGACAGTTCCTGAAACTGTTCCTGCATTTCGGCAGATCGTTGTGCCGCGTCAACGGCAGAAGGTTCCTGTGCCTGTGCACCCCCCAAGGCAAACAGCGAAATACCAGCACAAATGCCAGCAACGGCAAACCTGCCGCACCGTAAATTTGATAAGGACAAATCAAGACCCCAGTTTTCAGGTTGGCGCAGCAGTGCTTCATGAAAATGCACAATTTGGTTCGCCAACTCTCCCCACAATATTCATTGAGGATAAACGTAACGGGACTTGTTGAAAAGTTCTAGATCGCTATTCGTTTGGGCAGATTCGTCTAAAAGCATTATGCTTTCGGATGTAAAATGAAATGTCGCCGCCACAACAAAAAAGGTGCCGCCTGAAAAGACAGCACCTTCCTTAAGGGGGTATTTGCCAATCAGCGGTCGATTTTACATCGCGGTGCCACCAACGGTCAGCCCGTCAATGCGCAGGGTGGGCTGGCCCACGCCAACCGGCACGCCTTGTCCGTCCTTGCCACAGGTGCCAATACCGTCATCCAGTTTCATGTCATTGCCGATCATGGAAACCTTGGTCAGGCTGTCCGGTCCGTTGCCAATCAGGGTCGCACCCTTGACCGGTGCGCCCAGTTTGCCATTTTCAATCAAATATGCTTCGGATGCCGAAAACACGAATTTGCCTGATGTAATATCGACCTGCCCACCGGCAAAGTTCACCGCGTAAATGCCTTTTTTCACCGATGCCAGAATTTCTTCGGGGTGATGTTCCCCGCCCAGCATATAGGTGTTGGTCATGCGTGGCATGGGCGCATGGGCATAGGATTGACGCCGCCCGTTGCCGGTGGATTTCACCCCGGTCAAACGGGCATTCAGGCGGTCCTGCATGAAGCCTTTTAAAATGCCATCCTCAATCAGCACCGTGCGTTGGGTCGGTGTGCCTTCATCATCGATCGACAACGACCCGCGCCGGTCATGAATGGTGCCATCATCCACCACGGTAACACCCGGGGCGGCAATGCGCTGGCCTAACAGCCCGGCAAAGGCCGATGTGCCCTTGCGGTTAAAGTCACCCTCAAGGCCGTGACCAATGGCTTCATGCAGCAAAATGCCCGGCCAGCCCGGCCCTAAAACAACGGTCATTTCACCGGCCGGGGCGGCAACCGAATCCAGGTTGACAATCGCCTGGCGCAGGGCCTCGTCCACGGCGGATTTCCAGGTTTTTTCATCAAAGAACCCGTCAAATCCAATGCGCCCGCCTTGCCCGTGCGACCCGCTTTCCATCCGGTCGCCATCCTTGACAACGACAGAAACGTTAAAGCGCACCAGCGGGCGAATGTCGCCAATGCGCTGCCCGCCGGACCGCCAGATCTGCACTGCCTGCCAGTTGCCGGAAATGGAGGCCGAAACCTGTGACACGCGCGGGTCTTTGGCGCGCGCATAGGCATCGATCTTGCCCAACAGGTCCACCTTGGCTTCAAAGGTGGCTTCACCCAGCGGGTTTACATCGGTGTAAAGCGATACATTGGTGCCGATCGAGCCCAAATCCACCTTGCCAGAGCGGCCCGAGCCAACCGCCTTGACGGTTTCGGCCGCACGCCCCACGGCTTCGTTGGAAAGTTCGTTGGAATGGCTAAAGGCGGTGGCTTCATCGGCCACGGCGCGCAGGCCAAAGCCCTGGGCGGTATCAAAATTGGCACTGCGCAGGCGGCCATCATCCCAGGTCAGGCTTTCGGACTGGCGGTATTCCAGAAAAAGTTCGCCATCTTCGGCAGCAGATAACGCATCATTCACCTGGCTTTCCAGCCGGTCACGATCCAGTTCGCCCTTGGCGAAAAAGAGGTTATCGGTTTTGTTCAGATCGGTCATAAAACCTCCTTGGCCGTCACAGGCGCGCTGCGCGAATGACGCGTGATTCTGCCCTGTATGATGCAAAACCCCCGACAGTATTTTCCCTTACGGTTTCAGGCTATCTGTCATCACGGCTTTTGGTTATACAGGGTTCTATAATCATCCTATATAGACCGGCAAAGGCGAAGATGAAAGCCCGTGGCAATGTTTGTTGAACATCCCCTGCGTATCGCCCTTCACAATGAAATTCATGCCCGTCCTTTTGGTGGGGTGGAAAGTCCGGTGCGTTGTACCTGTCTGGCCTTTCACGCGGGCGAGGACCTGGATGGCGAGGTCCGCGCGCATTTTCGCGGATTTTGCGACCGCTACACCCTGACACCCCCTGCCGAAGACCAGAAATATTTCGAGGCCTCGTGCGACGGCTTTACCGTGATCTGGGAACGTCACGCCGAATTTACCGTCTATGTTTTCAAACGCGAGGCCGCCTTTGATCATCCCTTTGACGACCCGGTGATTAATTTGATCCCGCGCGACTGGCTTGAAACCGTGCCGGGGCAATTGCTGGTCGGTTTGCATATCGCAATGGATCAAAAGGATCGCAGCAGTGATGATATTGCCCGCCTGTTTGATTATAACGGCCTGACGGGCAGCCGCGTTTTGGGGCGCGGGGCCTTGATCTGGACCGATTTTCGCCTGCATGGCGACGGGTTTGGCCGCATCCTGATCCGTGATCATGGTCTGGAACGCTTGCAGGCCGGGCGTCTGGTTCAGCGGTTACAGGAAATCGAGGTCTATCGCATGATGGCGCTGCTGGCTTTCCCTTTGGCCCATTCCGCCACCCCCAAAGTGTCCGAGATTGATGCGCGTCTGTCGGCGATTACTGCCGAAATGGCGAGCACAAGTCACACCAACGACGAAGAAACCCTGCAAAAACTGACCGACCTTGCCGCCCAGACCGAAGAAATGGCCGCCTCGCTGAATTACCGCTTTGGCGCGGCCCGGGCTTACTACCGCATTTTGCAGGCCCGTCTGGTTGAACTGCGCGAAGACCGCATTGAAGGCATGCAAACCTTTAACGAGTTCATGGAACGCCGCCTGGCCCCGGCAATGCGTACCTGTCAGAATATCGGCGACCGGCTGGAGGTCTTGTCCAAACGGGTGGCGCGGGCCAATAATCTGTTGCGCACCCGGGTGGATATTTTGCTCGAAGCGCAAAACCGCGACCTGCTTGCCAGCATGGATCGCCGGGTAAAGCTGCAATTGCGCCTGCAACAAACCGTCGAGGGGTTATCGGTCGCCGCCATTACCTATTATGCCGTTGGCTTGCTCGGCTATCTGTTCAAAGCCCTGAAAGGGGCTGGCATCCCGGTCAACGACGCCGTTGCCAGCGGCGCATCGGTGCCGGTGGTGTTGGCAATCATCTGGTTTTCCATGCACCGCATCAAAAAAGCCCTGCACCGGGATGACGGGCAGGGCTAGGGCACTTTTTAAGGCTCAGTTAAGCTGGATCACGCAGTTTGTAGGCGCAATATGTGGTGGCCGCGATGAGCAGTACCGCACCGGCCTGGTGCGCGACACCCAGCGGCAGCCACACCACGCTGAGCAGGGTGGAAATGCCCAGGGCGACTTGCAGGCACACGGCGGCCAGCATCAGGTGGCAGGCGTGTTTTTGAGCAGCCGTAATATCCAGCCGGGTGGTGCGCCACCAGAAAAACAGCACAACACAGAAGGTCAGTTTTGCCAGCCAGCGATGGTCAAACTGGATGGTTTTAATATCCTCGAACGGCGCCAGCCAGGCTGGGTCATAAGCAAACAGGCCGCTCGGGATCAAATGCCCGTCCATCAGCGGGAAGGTATTGTAAATAAATCCGGCATTGGTTCCGGCGACAAAACCACCGGACAGGGCGGTCAACAGGATCAGGGCAAGCACACCCAAAATACGCCGTGACTTGGCCGTTCCCACCGGGCGCGGGGCATATTGCTGCAGGCCGACCCATAACAGGGAAATGAAAATAATCAGGGCCAGGCCAAAATGCGCGGTAAGGCGATACTGGCTGACATCGGGGCGGTCTACCAGGCCGCTCATGACCATGTACCAGCCCATCAAGCCCTGCAAACCGCCCAGTACAAACAGCCCGGCCAGCTTCCATTTGGTGGTGCCATCAATGCTGCGTTTGACCAGAAACCACACAAAGGGGATAAAATACACCACGCCGATCAGCCGCCCCCACAGGCGATGAATGAATTCCAGCCAGAAGATCGACTTGAAATCGGCCACCGACATCCAGGCATTGATTTTCTGGAATTCGGGATATTGGCGATATTCTTCATACAGGCGTTGCCAGTCCGCCTCGTTGAGCGGCGGGATGATGCCGGTAAAGGGATGCCATTCCACAATCGACAGGCCCGATTCCGTCAGTCGTGTCAGCCCGCCAATCACCACCATGACAAACACCATGAAGGCACAAAAAAACAGCCACAGGGCCACCGAACGATTGGTCTGTAGTGTTGTATTCCCGGTCAGGCCGGTGGCAGGGTGAAGGGTGGGGGAAGCACTGCGCGACATCGAATCCTCTGGCTTGGCAAGGCAAATCTGACCGGCACTATAGGCTTAAAATTCCGGTTTTTGTACGAAAAGCCGCATCGGACGGCTTTGCAGGTCTGATCACAAAATCGTCATTGTCCGCAGGGCTTTGTAAAGCATCCTTTTTCAATAACATAACATTTTAAACACTAAAAAATTGTTCAATACAAATAAAACACATAAAAAATGTATTGAATTGAATAAAGCACACCCTCATAGTGCAATCAACAAACAGAAAACCGTATTCAGAGGATCGACGATGTTTCCCATCAATCTGGACCTGGGCCGCCTGTCGGTGGCGCTGGTTGGCAATGGCGAGGCGACGTTAAACCGTTTGCGCCAGCTTGACGGTGATGGGGCCAGATTTGTCACCGTTTACAGCGAAGAGCCGAGTGCCGAACTGGCCGACCAGGCGGGCGACCGCCTGCACCGTTATCTGCCCAATTCTGCCGATATCAATGCCGTTGCCATCCTGTTCGTGGTGGACTTGCCCGAGGCCAAAGCCGCCGAACTGGCAACCACCGCCCGCGCCGTTGGCACAATCGTAAATGTCGAAGACGTAAAGGACTATTGCGATTTTTTTAACCCGGCCCGCGTGCAGCGCGGTGATCTGGTTATAACGGTATCAACCAACGGTCATAGCCCCCGTCTCGCCGGGCGCATTCGCCGGGCAATTGAAAACTGGCTGTCCCCGCATTGGGGCGAACGGCTGGGGGAGCTTGCACACCAGCGCGCCAAATGGCGCAAATCCGGGGCTGATATGAAACAGCTTGTCCGCCTGACGGATGACTATATTGACCGGCGGGGGTGGTTGTAATGCGCGTGATGAGAGAGGACGACATTGTCACCGGCGGCAGCATGACAGTGGATGAAACCACCGAACGGGCGCGCAAATTGCTGGATCGTTACGGCCATTTGCAGGGCATTTCCCTGATCGAGCCAATGGTGCATGAGGAATTTGCCGGTAAAATCACCATGACTTCGTCCTTCGGGACGGAGGCCGCGGCTCTGCTGGCCCTGGTGGCCGAAGTAGACCCGAACCTGCCGGTAATTTTCCTTGATACCCGCAAGCTGTTTGGCGAAACGCATCGTTACCGCGAACAGTTGGTGGATCAATTGGGCCTGACCAATATTCGCATCATGCGTCCGGACGAGGAAAAGCTGAAAGCCGAAGACCCGGAAGGCATGCTGTTTGCCAAAGATGGCAATCGCTGCTGTTTTATCCGCAAGGTCGAACCGCTGCAGCGTGCCTTGCAGGGCTATGACGCCTGGCTGACCGGGCGCAAACGCTTTCATGGTGGGGAACGGGGTGCGTTGCCGGTGATTGAAACCGCAGGAACCCGCATCAAGATCAATCCGCTGGCTGGCTATAACCGCCAGGATATCGAGGATATTTTTGAAAACCGCGCCCTGCCGCGCCACCCGCTGGAAGCCGAAGGCTATATGTCAATCGGCTGCATGCCGTGCACGGATCGCGTGGACCCGACTGTTTCGGATGTCCGTGCCGGTCGCTGGGCCGGGCAGGACAAAACCGAATGTGGCATTCACTATATCATCTAAACCTTATGTCTTTTTGCTGATCATCCCGTTATCAGCCGCAACTTGCCCTGCCCGGTTTCCCGGACAGGGTATTTTTTTGCGTTGTAATCAGGCTGCGAACCGTTGATACATTTTTGTATCAAGCATCAACATTGATGTATCAGCTATCAAGTGCGCTGCGACCGCCAATCAGCACGGTTTCAACCTTGATATCGCGCATTTTCAGATAGGCGGTTTCGGCATCCAGTTTGACCGGGTCTTCGGCCAAAATCACCAGATGGACACCCGCAAAAACCTATCGCGTCAGG
>NZ_JPWH01000040.1 GCF_003326755.1 Thalassospira profundimaris
GTGGAGCGAAAATTAATAGGTCCTGAGCCTAATTTATCAACTGCAATCGATACTGCAAGTCAATTGCATATAATATTGATCTTATGATGAATGAGGAAATACCGAGATGGATGTCAGGAAGTTTGTTGGAGGTGCTGTACTTGGTGCAGTTGCCTTCGTCGGAACCGCAGCCAGCGCCCAGGAAGTCAATGTATACTCCCTGCGTCAGGAATTTCTGGTTGAGCCCCTGTTTGAAAATTTCACTGCCGAGACCGGTATTGAGGTCAACGTGATCTTTGCCGAAAAAGGTCTGGTAGAGCGTATCAAGCAGGAAGGTGCCAACAGCCCGGCAGACATCCTGATGACGGTTGATATCAGTCGTATCCAGCAGGCGGTTGATGTCGGCGTTACTGCGTCCGTTTCCAACGACGTGTTGTCGACCAATATCCCGGCTCACCTTCGTGATCCCGAAGGTCATTGGTTTGCCCTGACCCAGCGTGGTCGTGCGATTTATGCCTCCAAAGAGCGCGTCGCAGAGGGTGAAATCTCCTCGTACGAAGATCTGGCGGACCCGAAATGGGAAGGCAAGGTTTGCACCCGTTCGGGTACGCACGTTTATAACGTCGCCCTGTTCGCATCCATGATTGCCGTTCACGGCGAAGAAAAAGCCAAAGAGTGGCTCGAAGGTCTGAAAAACAACCTCGCACGCAAGCCGCAGGGCAATGACCGTGGTCAGGTCAAGGCGATCAAGGAAGGCGAATGCGATATCGCAATCGGTAACACCTATTACTTCGGCAAGATGATGGACAACGAAGAACAGCGTCCGTGGGCCGAAGCCGTGAACATCGTCTTCCCGAACCAAGATGGCCGTGGCATGTCGATGAACATTTCCGGCATGAGCCTGATCAGAAGCGCACCGAACCAGGAAAACGCTGTCAAACTGATGGAATTCCTTGCCGGTGACGTTGCCCAGCAGATCTATGCCGAAGTGAACTACGAATACCCGGTCAAGCCAGGCGTTGAATGGGCAGAGAACGTCGAGTCCTGGGGCACCTTCAAGGCGGATGATATCTCCCTCGCAGAGATCGCACGCCTGACACCGGACGCGATCAAGATGGTTGATGAGATCGGTTACAACAAATAGCTTGCAGAAATCTAATAAAGCGAACGGAAACGGGCTTGGTGCAATCAACCAAGCCCGTTTCCATTTCATTACTATGCTGGCTTTTGAGCGTTGTCTTTAATGAGTAGGCAATCTTCAACGCACAGGGCACGATTTGTGATGGTGGGTTACGCTGCCCGAACCTTTTCAACAAAGGTACTCATCTGTGTTCGCAGATCGCTTGCCGATTTTGACAGTTCACGGGCACTCGCCAGAACCTGTGTTGCCGCAGATCCACCTTCTGCCGCGGCCTCACTGACCTGTACATTTGGATTCCGAACGAACCCAGGAACTGGGGCAGATGATGCGTCAGGCCGGATTGTCGATATAATCTTCAGTGGCAGATAATGTGATTTCACGGTGATGATTGCGGTCTGGTGGTAAATAATCTGATCACATTCGCAGTTAATGTGAGTTTGGCTCTGGCGATAAAATCACTTAATCTGAGCCGGAAAAGCGCGATAAGTGCAAGTTTGACGGATTATAAGTGCAATCCTCTATAGATAAAGCCGGTCATCCCACCAGATCGGGCGTTCAAGCTCGGTATTGATCCTGTCGAAATCCGGGTGTGTGGTGTTGATCAGGATGTTGTTTTCCTCGCGCGCGACGACAGAGGGTACCATTAAAATACAGGACCGTTTTTCGCGAAACCATGCGCTGCCAAATGTACGGGCGATCTTTTCATTTTCCTCATGCCAGCCGGGATGGTGGTTCGGGCTGAAGACCTCGTAGCTGGTGCCAGCGGGAATGGTGATTTTGACAAAATGCTGACCTGACGGGATTTCGCCGTTGAAATGCACCAGTTTTTCAAGCATCGCGGTAGAATAATGTTCGGATGTGTAAATGACAGGCTGCCCGACATCATGCCAGCGCCCGGCAAACAGGCGTGCGCCCTCGGCGGAAAAAACCGGATAGATCCCGGCCGGGTCGCCAATGCGATAGGCGATTTTGGCTTCGGGCAGGACGCGATGCGTCATACAGCAAGGCCTGCCTGAATACGGTTAAACAGGTCCATGACCATATCAGCCCCCGCGCCCGATTTCCGGGCGAGTTCGAGCGGGGCCTGGCCGCCCAGCATCGGATGGGGTTTTTGCAGGAAACGCACGGCTTTTTCCGGTTCGCCGGGATAAAGCTCCATTGCCTTGGCCGTTACCTTGATGACCGGATAAATCTGTTCGGTCGCAGCACGGGAAAAGCGGGGCGACCGGCTGCGTTTGATCCGTTCGATGGTTGACCGCGACACCAGATGTTCGACGGCGCGATTTCCGGCATCGGGAAATAGAAATTCGGCCAGTTTGCGCACACCGGCCACCGGAATACCCTTTTCGATCTGATCAAGCAGAGCGTGCGGCGACGTTTCCTGTTCGCGCAGGCCGACAAAAGAATAAATCGGATTTACGGGAATGGCGGTTTGCACGGTCATGATGGCGGTTCCAGGTTACAGGGCGCATGTTGATGTGTCATGTGATGTAAATATATTTACCATATGACACATCAACATGCAATGAACGGACAAGCCAGGTGCGCCTTTGCAGATATTCCCGGCACTTAGAAGCCGTCGGCCACGATGCGATGGTCCGCCTGTGCGTGCTAAAAACTGTAATGAACCTTAAACGCGATATTGTCATTGCGGCGATAGCGGCCAAAAACGGTGCCATCGCGCCCATGAAAATCCATCGCGGTGACGGACATCCATAAATTATCGGTTGGTTCATAACGCACAAAAAGCCGGGCCAGGGAATCCCGATCGCGGATGGAGCGGTTATAGGCCCCGCCAAACTTCCATTCGTCATCAATTGTTACCGTAATGGCCGCAATAATATTTTCCGGGTTGGGCCGGGCATCGGCCGATGACGTGGAATAATCCGGGTGCGATTGTTTATCCAGGCGCCATTCCTTGTCGAATTCGACAATCGGGGTGATTTCGTTAAAGCCGATGGCATTGGCAAAGGTCGTTTCGCGGTATTTGGTGCCAATCATCATGCGGGCAATGTCATCGTCCTTTTGATGGGCGGACCAATACCCAACGGCCTCGCCATAGAATTTCCAGGAATCATGGGTCAGGGCCGCGCCCGCCGAGAGGATATTGGCCCGGGGATATTCCACCAGAAACGGGCCAAGCTGGCCGGAAGGCGGGTTTTTCAGAACCGGGTAGGGGCTTGGCCCGCTATAGGCCGAGCCGAAATAGTCAATGCCGGGTGCCATGCCTTTATATTCCAACAGATAGCCCCAATTACCGGGATCGTCATTGTCATAACCAGCATTTTGCACATCCGCACTTCCGCCGCCGGGCAGGGCCGGGAGGTTCAGGGCGGCAAAATCGGACCCGCTGGAACCACGCGCATACCAGCGTGATAATTCGCTGGCCGACGGACCGCTTTCAGCAAGCGGCATCACAATAGCGGTAAGGCGGTCGCTGCCAAGGTAAAAGTCTGTGCGGGCCTGCCAAACGCCAAAATCAACACTTTGCTGCGGGTTGATCAGGTTCGAGCTGTTATAAAGATCGGCAGGGGAATAAATTTCGGCAACACCCATCGGGATGGTATCCTTGCCGATCAATACTTCGCTGTTATCGCCCAGATATTGCAGGGTTAAACGGCTGAGATCGACATATTTTCCCTGCCCGTCCCCCTGGCCCGGGGCGGTAAACAGGCCCTGTTCGCCGCCATGATAGGTTGATGCGATGGCTTCAAGCCCGAGCCCGAAAGACCAGTAATCGCCAACGAAGCTGTTGCTGTCCATTGAAAGATGCGACCAGCCTTCGATCTGTTCGTCCTCGATGCCCTTGTTTTCACGGTCATCGGGCTTTTCGCGAAAGGTGGTGACAACCGCTTCGGATTGGTAGGTGGCATTGGACAAAACCTGTTTGAAGAAATCGGCAACGCCGTCTTCAGCCGCGTGCGCCGGACCACAAAGTGCAGTGCTGGTGGCAAGGGTGATAATACCAGTGCCAAGAATGCGGCGGGAATGCTTGATCATGTCAGGTCCCCTTTTCGCGGTGGTAGTCTGAAAGGCGGCTGGAGGTTTCAGCCAGGCGCGCGCCCAGAATACGGGCGATATTGAGGTTGAGCTTGGCGGCGATATGCGGATAAAGGCGCATGTTGCGCCGAACGGTATCGGCGTTAAACAGCAGCATTTCCCCGTTGCTTAAAGCATCAACATTGGCCGTACGTTCCTGTTCGTGAACAAAACCAAGTTCCCCAAGAACGGAGCCTTCCTTGAGGGTGGCAAGGGTGGTTGTGTGCCCGTCGCGTTCCAGGCTGACAGAGGCACTGCCCGACAGGATGAAATACATGTCGCGCCCGATGGAGCCCTGATCCACCAGCCGGTCGCCCTTTTTGAATTCGACAACCTCGGAAAGCAGGATCGCCTTGCGGATCTGATAACGGCTCATATCCTTGAACAGCAGGCTGTTATTGATGAGGTCCTGCCCGACCTTGAGCGACAGGATTTCATAGAGACCGACCAGCCGGACATAGGAAAGCAATACCGGTGTTATCACCAGATCGGCGATCAGGGCGGTGATCATGGCAATGGCCGACAGCCCGCCAAACTGGGCCAGAATGGTGAAATTGGACCATAACAGCACGATAAAACCGGCTGTGAGCGCAACCGAGGTTGAAATGGCCGGAATGGCCTGGCCGCTGACTGTGCGGCGCACGGCTTCCAGGCGATCCACGGTTTGGCGGCTTTCCTGCGCATAGGACGATAACAGGTGAATGGTATCGTCAATCGCGATGCCAATGGCGATTACGGCAACAGTTGCCGTGCCCGGATTAAGCGGAATATCAAACATCCCCATGATGCCAAAAACAATGACGATGGGAATGATGTTGGGAACAAGCGAGAGGATACCGCCAATCGTCGAGGTATAGACCAGCGACATCATCACGAAAATAACGGCCAGCAACAGCGCGACAGACTGAACCTGTGCCTTGATCAGGTCTTCGGCGGCATTGTTGATCATCAGGTTTTGACCAACAAGGTTGACGCGGATATTGGGCCCGGCAATGGCACTGGCCTTTGCCGCCAGGTCGGCGACAGCCTGTTTCAAATCGTGGCTGTTATGGATGTTGTGGCGCACAACAATATTGGCGCGCTGGAAGTCATGGCTGACATAGCTTTCCAGATCGGATCGCTGAAAGAACAGCAGATATTGATCGACAAGCTGTTCGCTGTCGGGGACCACCATCATCGCCGGATCGCCGCCGTGAAATTCGCGATTTACCAGCGATAAATGATCGGCGAAGGACAGGGCGTTATCAAACCGGCCATCATTGATAATGTAGTGTTTGATGTCCGCCAGTTTTTGCAGGTTTTCCGATTTCTTGAAGGCGTTGGGCTGTGGGGATTCAAGGTTGATATAAAAAATCTCCATCCCCGACAGGGTGTCGGCCAGCTTGTTCACATCCTGCACCAGCGGATGATGGGACTTGAAAGCGGCAATCGGATCGTTGGAAACCTTGGTCTGGAAGGCAAAAAGGCCAAAGATCAGCAAAACCGGGACCGTAATGCCAATGACCATGCGGGGCTTGCCGGCGGCGGCGCGGCAGAATTTTAACACCAGCGCCACTGGCCCGTGAATATCATGATCATCGGGTTTGGATGTCGTGTCCTTGTCCGTTGCTGTCTTGTGCAGGCGACTGCGCAGCGGACCAAATAGCGAAAGCATGAGAGGTACCAGCATCAGCGTGATGATGCCATTGCCCGCAATGGCAACCGATGCGGCAAAGGCAAAGTCGCGTACCAGGCTGATGTCGGCCATGCCATTGGCGGCAAAGCCAAGGGTGGTGGTAACGGAGGTTAGAATCAGCGGCAGGCCGAGATGGCGAATGAGAAACAGGGTCGCCAGACGGCGTTTTTCGCGGGCCGGAGCATCTTTGTCGCTATGTTGCAGGCCGCCAAGATAACCCGCCAGCATATGGGTGTCTTCTGTCGAGCCAATGACGATGACCAGCGACGGCACCATCGCCGAAAGGATATTGACCGGGATGCCAAAATATCCCATCAGGCCGAATGCCCAGACCAGGCTGATGGTGGATGTGATCATGGGAATGATCGGGGCAAAGGCACTGCGTAAAAACACCAGAATGGTTGCCGTGAGAACACCTAACGACAGCGGCACCAAAAGAGCCAGGTCATCAAACAAGTTTGTTTCGGTATCCTGGTTAACGCGCGGCGGACCAACCTGAAATACCTCGTCGAAGGCGGCGCGATAGGGGGAAATCGCATCCTCGATTGCCCGATAGGCATGGCGGTCAAAATCCGGGTCGTTGGGGTCCTTGGTGATGCTGACATTGATGGCCGTCACATTGCCATTTTTTGAAATGAAATTGCCGACAATCAGCGGCGAATAAAGCGCGTTATCGCGCGCCTGCTGCATTTCTTCATCATCAAAGGGAACGCCATCGAGCACGGTGGAGGAATCGATCATGCCATTGCGATCGCGGATGCTGCGCACGTTAAACAGGCTGTCAACCCGTTCGACAAATGGCAGGTCCTCGAGCGCGAAGTGCATGTTTTCAAGGGCGCCGATGCGCTCTTCCGTCCACAGGTTTGCTGAACGCACATAAATAATGGTGGTATTGTCCGAGCCGAATTCATCTTTGATTTTTTCATAGATGATTTTGGTCGGATCACTGTCGCTGATCAGGCTGTCAAAGCTGGTATCAACCCGGAGTTTGCCCAGGCCCATGCCACAAACAATGGTAACAAGCGCAATGATCAGCGCGGTCAGGGTACGATGCCGTACCCCGAAGGTCAGGAAATTCTGCACGTAAAGTCCCCCTTGGCGGTTGGGGCTGTTGCGCGGTTATCCGGAATTTTTTCCGTCGGCCCCAAGGGCGTTTTCGGCTTGACAGGTGCCGAACGCCATTTTTGTATTGTTTAAACAGGCTGTGAGGGGATTGTATAAAACCGTCACAGCCCGTGCGTCCTGCGGATATTGATTGGGATTAACGCCGTAAATGACGCCCGCTTGTGACCCAGCGTTGTTCAAACATACGCGCCGGGACGGCATCTTCGCCCAGGTTGCGGTTTAACACATGCACCAGTGTCTGATGCCGTTCTTTGGCATTGTCCATCAACACGGTGTTGGCGCGCCAGGTATTGCCCTCGATTTGGGTCATATCCCAACTATACTGGGTTTTCAGGAAACGTCCGCGCCGGTCGTAAAAATCAATCCGGCGAATGTAAAACCGGTCCTTGCTGATATAAAGGCGACGATATTTATAGCCGGTCTCGGCGGCAAGCGCGTCATCTTTGGGATAGGCATCGACAACGTAACTATCAATCGTTTCGATGACTTTGCCGTCCTGATCTTTCAGTTCGGCCTGTTCGTCAGGCTGGCGGTCATAGCGGAATTTTTCGCGGTCTTCGGATGTCATATCCTCGAAGGCGAAATCGGTGCCCATGAAATAGTTGCGTTTTCCCCCGTCGGCGGACCGCTTCATTTCGCGGCCATAGGCAGGCAGGTGGATCCACTGGTCGTCACTCGCCCCCCGGTTTTGCCAGGTCAGCAGGGCGACCCCGCGCACACCGGCGGGTTCGTCAAAGACCAGTAAATAACGATACAGCCCGTTATCCCATTCGCGGGCATAGCGGCGCAGCGCACGTTCTTCGGTATTGCCGCGATTGTCGATCAGCGTCATCGTCTGATCTTCGGCCTCATAAGGGCGATCATGACGGGCAGATACCTGATCGAGGATCTGACGTCCGGTCAGCTCATCCGCGTGGGCGGAAAAGGTAAAAATGCAGGCAAATATTCCGTATGCAAAGGCGGCCAGGTTTGCTGGCCGTTGCCAAAAGTGGCGACGCATTGTTTCCCCCAATGTCCCCAAGTCTATCCAGTATTTCCTATAAATATCATAATAATGGCAGGTGTACTACCTTTGGGTGCTGCTTTTGCCGGCAAGCTGCCCGGTCTTGGGCATGATGAATTTGCCCGTGGTTGGAACTGGTCGGTGTCTGTGGCGTTTGGTGGATATGGTTTTGATCGTCATAACCGCTATTTGAGTTGCAAAGCTGCTTGAAAGCAGGTCACATGACGTTATCAAGAGGGCCGGTTCGCGCCCCGATTTTCAGAATTCAGGAGGAAACATGGTTTCGCTCAAAGATCCGTCACTGTTTCGTCAACAGGCTTATGTTGCGGGTGAATGGATAGATGCCCCTGACGGTAAAACCGAAGATGTCACCAACCCTGCCAATGGGGAGAAGTTGGGGACGATCCCGGTTTTGGGACGGGATGTTGTCCGTCAGGCGATTGAAGCTGCCCAAACCGCGCAAAAGCAGTGGAAAAAGCGCACCGCCAAGGAACGCGCCGCTGTTTTGATGAAATGGTATGACCTGATGATGGAAAATCAGGAAGACCTCGCCCAATTGATGACCGCTGAACAGGGCAAGCCGATTAATGAGGCACGCGGTGAAATTGCCTATGGCTCGTCCTTCCTGCAATGGTTTGCCGAAGAAGCCAAGCGCGTATATGGCGATGTGATCCCGACCTTTGCCGCCGACAAGCGTGTTGTTGTCTTAAAAGAGCCGGTTGGCGTTTGTGCCGCCATCACGCCGTGGAACTTTCCAACCGCGATGATCACGCGCAAGGCAGCCCCGGCATTGGCGGTTGGTTGTTCGATGGTGGTCAAACCGGCATCGGAAACGCCCTATTCGGCGCTGGCAATGGCCGTTTTGGCCGAACGCGCCGGTTTGCCGAAGGGGCTGTTGTCGATTGTGACCGGTGATGCCAAGGAAATCGGCCAGGAAATGACCGAAAGCAACATCGTGCGCAAGCTGACCTTTACCGGCTCCACGGCCGTTGGTCGCCTGCTGACGCGTCAGTGTGCCGATACCATCAAGAAAATCAGTCTGGAACTGGGGGGCAATGCGCCCTTTATCGTTTGCGAAGATGCCGATCTTGACGCCGCCGTTGACGGCGCATTGGCATCGAAATATCGCAATACCGGCCAGACCTGCGTGTGTGCGAACCGTATTTTTGTGCATGATGCGGTTTATGACGCCTTTGCCGAAAAACTGGCGGCCAAAGTCAGCAAGATGAAGGTAGGGGCCGGTACGGAAGACGGTGTTGAAATTGGCCCGCTGATTACCGAAAAGGCGGTTCAAAAGGTTGAAAGCCACGTTAAGGATGCGCTCGAAAAAGGTGGCCGTGTCCTGACCGGCGGGAAACGCCATGAAAAGGGTGGTACTTTCTTTGAACCGACCGTAATTGTCGATGCCACCCCGGAAATGCAGCTTTTTGGCGAAGAAACCTTTGGCCCGATGGCACCGCTGATCCGGTTTAAAACCGATGACGAAGTGCTGGAAATGGCCAATGATACCGAATTTGGCTTGGCGTCCTATTTCTATTCCCGGGATATCGGGCGGATCTGGAAAATCGCCGAGGGGCTTGAAAGTGGCCTGGTTGGTGTCAATGCTGGTGTGATTTCGACCGAAGTTGCCCCTTTTGGGGGGTATAAGCAGTCCGGCATTGGGCGTGAAGGCTCCAAATATGGTATGGAAGACTATCTGGAAACCAAATATGTCTGCATGGGCGGGTTGGATGCTTAACGGCAGATAACGTCCATACGTGATATTTGAAAACGGCAATGGCCCGGATGACATGACATCCGGGCCATTTTGCTGTCGGAATTTCGTGTTTTAAAGTCCGTTACGCCGGGAAAGGCCAAAGCTGGTGTCAAATTCGGTTTCGGGTTGTCCCTTAACTTCCGCCTTGTTTTCGGCCACCTGCTGGTCACGTTCCTGGATCATGGTCAGTGCGGCATACATCTGCGGGTCAAACGACATTTGCGCCATGTTGTGATCAAGGCTCTTGCTGCCGTCTTTTTCGTCTTCATCGTCCGAACTGTTATTCATGCTGGCAACATCAAGCTGCCGCTGAATGCGTTCGGAGATTGATTTTTCAATCGCAGCGCGCTGATCGGCGGGCATGGCGGCAAGTTTTTCCTCGTCCAGACCCATCGATTGCAGGATCTTTTCGCGCATTTCCTTTATTTTTTGTTCTTCGATGTCTTTGACATAATTCATAAACCCGGTTTCGCGGATCTTGTTTACTTCGGCGGAATGGCCGTTATCCGCGCTTTTATCGGCATAACCGGTGCTGCTTGACGCGATGATGCCATGTGTGGTTGCTGTCAGTTTTTGTGCCAGCCCAGTGTCAAGACCGGCAGCCGATTGAAAAGCTGTCATGATCATTCCCCGGTAAAAATTGCCATATAGGGTTGTATACTGGAATATATAAGCAATTTTTGTGCCTATTTGGGTGCCGCTAAAACAACCGCGATGTTATATCTTCAAGCATTCTGATGGCGGCATTGCCTTGCCATCCTGCGGGCTGAAAGGATGTGGGGGTGCTGTGCAATGCCATGTCGGTCTGTTTTGTCAAACCGTGCGGTTCGGCATGGCGAAAACCGCAATGGGCCATTGCGTGCGGGCGTTCGGTCTGCGGGCGCAAAATAACCGTGCGTTTGCCAAGATAGGCGCATTCCTCAAGAATACCGCCAGAATCGGTAATAACCAGTTTTGCCTGTTTCAGATAAGTCATGAATTCGGGATAGGCGAGGGCTGGCAACAGGCAAATATTACCTGATATTTCATTGAACCGGCCCGATTGTTCCAGGAGCGACCGGGTGCGAGGATGTAGCGGCCAGACGATGGGATGATCCTGTGCAATTTTGAAAATTGCGGTCAGGATTTCATTGAATCTGGCTGGGCTCGCCAGATTTTCGGCACGGTGAAGGGTCGCAAGAATAGTGTTTTGCGTAAGGGCGGTGGGGGCTTGCGGTGGTTTCGTTGGCGAAAATCGCAGCAGGGCATCGATCATGATATTGCCCGTTACGGTAATTTTGGTTGCTGGAATATGCTCGTTTTGCAGGTTCGTTTGTGCTGTTTCGTCTGGCGCCCAAAGATAGCTACAAATATGGTCCAATTCGTGGCGGTTGGCTTCTTCGGCAATGGCATCGCAACCACCGCGAAGGCCCGCTTCGAGGTGAAAAACGGGGATCAGGTGCTTCACTGCGCCACGGGCAATGCCGACGGAGCCATTAACATCGCCAATGGCAATGCTGGCCGCGGGTGGGGCGGTCTGTAAAATATGTTCATACGCGTTTTGCGTGCTGGTAATGACAGCCTCGCGCCCAAATGGCCGAGCATTGCTGCGTTGGCGTTGTTTCTCAAGCATCGGTCCAACGCCAAGATTGCAGGCGGGTTCCGGCAGGCCAAGGGCGACGCGCTGATTATGGGATAATGTGTCGTCCCAATGCTGGCCAGTGTCAATCAGTCGCAGGGAAAAAGGGCACTTTGTCCGGCGTTCCTGCCAGGCGGCATACAGGGCGGCCGCCTTTATGATGTTGGGACGTGTGCCAAATACAAGATCGACAATCTTTTTATCGGCAACAGTGCTGGGCATGGGAATGTCGGCCTGTGATGCGGGGCGTATGGCGTGTTTGGATGGCCAGGTGGCCTTCTCGGGCGTCTAAATTTTCGTTAATGAAATTAATTGATGCAAATGTGTTGTGTAACGAAAATTCCTTGACTTACGAGCGATGTTATCTGACTTTTACCAAAACGGAATGTGCATGGCATGTTTTTGTCATAAAATCGCCGATGCACCGGGAGGAACGAAATGTCAGACAAAAAATACATCCTTGCCATTGATCAGGGAACCACCAGTTCGCGCGCGATTGTTTTTAACCGTGATGGCAAGTCTGTTGCGGTTGCGCAGCGTGAATTCCCGCAGCATTTTCCCAATTCCGGCTGGGTGGAACATGACCCGGAAGATTTGTGGGATACGGTTGTTGAAACCTGTCGCGAGGCGATTTCCCATATTGATGTTCGCGAGATTGCGGCAATCGGCATTACCAACCAGCGTGAAACCACCATTGTCTGGGATCGTAAAACCGGCAAGCCGGTCTATAATGCCATTGTCTGGCAGGACCGCCGCACCGCGGCCCTGTGTCGCGAGTTGCGCCATCGGGACCCAGACCTTGAACAGCATATTAATGCCAAAAGTGGTTTGTTGATTGACCCGTATTTTTCCGCGACCAAAATTGCCTGGATACTGGATCATGTAACGGGTTCGCGCGCGCGTGCCGAACAGGGTGATCTGGCCTTTGGCACCGTTGACAGCTTTTTGTTATGGCGATTGACGGGTGGAAAGTCTCATGCCACAGACGCGACCAATGCGGCACGCACAAATCTTTATAATATTCGCGACGATAAGTGGGATGCGGAATTGTGCGACATCTTTCGTGTCCCAGAACAGATGTTACCGGAGGTTAAGGATTGTGCTGCCGATTTTGGCATGACGGACAAGAACCTGTTTGGTGCCGAAATCCCGGTTTATGGCATTGCGGGCGACCAGCAGGCCGCTGCCTTCGGTCAATGCTGTTTTAATCCCGGCGAAATCAAAAGTACCTATGGCACCGGTTGTTTCGTGATTTTGAATACCGGGGACGAGGCCGTAACCTCGCAACATCGCCTGCTCACGACCATTGGCTATCGTCTGAATGGCAAAATCAGTTATGCGATGGAAGGGGCGATTTTTGTCGCGGGTGCAGCGGTTCAATGGCTGCGCGACGGGTTGGGCATCATTAAATCTGCTGCGGAGACCGAGGGTCTGGCCGGTGATTTGCCCGATAATCGGGGTGTTTATATGGTCCCGGCCTTTACCGGGCTTGGCGCACCCTATTGGGATGCCGATGCCCGCGGGGCCGTATTTGGCCTGACGCGCGATACCGGCCCGCGCGAATTTGTCCGCGCCGCCCTTGAAAGTGTATGTTATCAGACATTTGATCTGTTTGATGCCATGGCGGCCGATGGCGTTGCGCCCAAGGCGGTACGGGTGGATGGCGGCATGGTTGCCAATGACTGGATTTGCCAGTATCTGGCCGATATTTTATCGATTGATGTTGAGCGTCCGCAAATTACCGAAACAACGGCATTGGGGGCAGCTTGCCTTGCCGGTTTGCAGGCCGGGCTGTTTTCGGATCTGGATGAAATTCGCAGCCGCTGGAAACTGGATGCGAAATTTTCTCCCAAAATGGCAGGGGCGCAGCGCGATCATGTCCTGGACGGCTGGCGGGATGCGGTTGCACGGGTGCGCACCAGCGATGACTAGGGTTGCATTAAGCTGACTGGTCAGGGCCAAAAACCTTCTATAGTATGAATATTGAACGGGCGGCACAGGCTGGTGCCGCCTTTTTCATGTGCGCCAATGTTTTGGCGCATGGCAAATAATGAAACCTGCAGTGAAACTGCATTCGGGGGATGAATGCTGGATTTGATTTTCAGTAAGGTCGGGCCCGTCTTTTTGACGATCCTGTGTGGATATCTGTTGATGCGCACCCGCATTCTCTCGCGCGAGGGTATTCCGGTTCTGGCCCGGATCGCGATGAATGTTTTTATCCCGGCCATGCTGTTTCAAACCCTGTCGCAGTCTGACATCCGCGCCCATTTTGATTTGCGCCTGTGGGGGGCGTATTATGGCGGGGCGCTTTTGAATTATGTGCTGGTTTATTTTACCGCACGACTGACCCTGGGGGCGAAAAACGACGAAGCGGCCATTACGGCCGTCGGCGGTGTTTTTTCCAATGTGGTGCTGCTGGGGATTCCGCTGATCCAGGCGGTTTATGGCGAAGACGGGCTGGTCCCCTTGCTGATTGTGCTTGCCATCCATCCGTTAACTTTGCTGGGTCTAACCATTTTTCTGGTTGAAGGCAGCCGGTCATCGGGCGAAACCAGGCTTGCTACTGTGGCCGGAAGTATGGTGCGTGTGCTTAAAAACCCCATTATCATCGCCATTATTGCCGGTGTTGCAGCGTCACTTGTGGGGTTGAAACTGCCGGAAATTGCCACCAATACGCTGGAACGTTTTCGCGTTGCCGGGCCAACGGTGGCCCTTATCCTTGTTGGATGTGGTTTGTATGGGCAAAGTGTGCGCGGGAACCTGACGGCCAGTTTATTATGCACCTGCGCGAAACTGTTTATTCAACCAGTCTTGGTTTTTTCGATTGCCTATTTCGTGTTTGATCTGCCGCCGCTATGGCTGACGGTGGTGACAATCATGGCGGCTTTGCCTGCCGGGGCCAATGTCGCCATTCTGGCGGGTAATTACCAAATCTGTATTGACCGTTCCGCAACCACCATTTTGATCACCACGCTCATCAGTGTCGTTACATTGCCGCTTCTGGTGCTTTATGCCGGGGCACAGCCATAGGCGGCTTCCAAAATCATGCGGCACAGATTGATTTCGTCCTGCGCGCCGGGCGGGGCAATCATGTTATCAATCTGGGCCCATTTTGGGTCATGAACACGCTGGATGAACGTTAACAGTGCCTGGTCATGCCCTTTTTGTGGGGTTCGGGACAGGAGGCCGCCACTGCGATGACGGGCTCTTTTGCCGTTTTTTGATATTACCAGTTTATGCCAGTCGATCAGCTCAATCGTTGTATTGGCTGCGGTGATATGCAGGCGTTCCTTCGGGTCGTGTCTTTGCCCGCCATGTGTGTAATGCACGGTTGCATGGCTGTGATCGGCAAACCGGATCTCCCAAATACTGTCGCCGCGTGTGCGGTTGATCCAGTGGCAATGGATATTTAAGACAGGGGATTGGGCCAGCGCCGTTATCAGATCGATAAAATGGCTGATCTCGCCAATGGTGCGGCCCCCTTGGTCCGGATGGTTCAGCCAGTGATTGTCCGGCAGCGGCGATAATCGCACATGATAGGAAAAATGTTTGGTCCCCGTTGGCAGGGCATCGCGCATCAGGCTGGCAAAGGGCGCATATCGGCGATTATGGCCGACCATCAAGGTTTGATCTGGGCCGATTTTGTGAAGGGTTTCGTCAAGCGCATCAAGTTGCGGCAAGCTGACAGCAAGGGGTTTTTCCACCCAGACATGTTTGCCGCGTAAAAGTGCTTTGCTTGCAAGCTCTGCGTGGCTGTTATGGCGGGTTGCAATGATAACGGCGTTAATTTCCGGGTCCGATAATATTTGTGCCGTGTCACTGATCGCCTGCGATCCTGGCAGGCGGCGGCTGGCCCCCAGTGCGGCAAGGCCACGATTGCTGGCGATATATTTGATCGTCGTGTCCGGGATGTTTCTTAAAATAGGCAGCAGGGTGGCACCGGTAAAATTGCCTGCGCCAATGATGCCCAGTGTCACGCCATCCGTTTTTTTTGCCTTTGCCGCCGGTCCGATCGGCGGCGAAAAGGGTGTTTCTGTATTGGCAATGCTGTCGGTGTCTTGATATTCAATGACGGTGGCAAGCGGCGGTATTTCGCCGGGTACAGGGTTTGCCGCATCGGCAAGCGGAATTCTGGCGTCAATCAGGCGGGCCGGGGTGAAACGTTGATCTGCCATCAGGTCAAGCACCGCCTGCATATTGCGTTTAACCGTCCATCTGGCATAGCCAATCGGGTAGTCCTGCCCGAACAGTTCATAGTTGGCATCATAGCGGCCTGGGCCATAGGATCGCACCTGGCGCAGGGTGATTTCCTTGCGAAAAAGTGTGCCACGGTCTGCGTTCGGTTTGATGTCGCCCACGCATACAATAATCCCGCGGTCGCGGCACAGCGTGGCAGCGGCGTCAATTAATGTGCCTTTTTGGTCTGGTGCGCACAATAAAACGGCATCACATCCGGTGTTGTGGGTGATGTCGGCCATCTCGTGCGGTGTTATTTCGTGTGCGGTTTTAAAACTTCTACAGGCACCGTTTTGCCGTGCCGTTTCCAGGCGTGGCATCTGCGGGTCAATGGCAATAACCCGCGCCCCGGCAGCATTTGCCAACTGAATGGCAAGCTGTCCGATCAGCCCGCAGCCCATAACCGCAACTGTCATGCCAATGCCGATTTCCCCTTGCCGAATGGCATGCAGGGCGATGCAGGCAAGGGTGGTAAAAACGCCGTTGGCATCGCTGACCTTATCGGGGATGGGGCAGGCAAGGTTTTGCGGCACCACATTCCATTCCGCATGGCGGGCAAAATCGATCCCGCCGCAGGCAACGCGCATGCCTTTGGTAAAACCGGTTACACCATCACCCACTTTTTCGACGATCCCGCAGCAGGCATAACCTGCGGCAATGGGCTGATCCAGGCGGTGTTGCACGGCATTGCGGGTGGCGGCCAAACCATCGCGACATACTTTGTCAAAGACCTGCGTGGTTAAATCGGGCCGTTTGATCGCCTTTGCGATGAGGGGCATGCGGGTTTCGGCATTTTGCGTCGCTTCGGTGCCGGGACTGATCACGGATAAAGTGGTCCGGACCAATATGGTTCCCGGTTGCAGGGCCGGAACGGGGCATTGCGCCACCTTCACCTGCTTTTCCCCCGGAAAACGCAGCAGGGCACGCATCATTGCCATAAATCGATTTTCCCCCGAGATGGCCGTTTGGGCCGTATTTTCCAGGATCGATTAAATCATAGATACAGTTTTTGGTCGATCTGTGATTGACGGAACCCGTCGGTATCGCTAGCAACACTTCCGAATGAAACCGGACGAGAACCGGCCTGTGTCCGGGTGACGTCTAACTGGAACATACCATGTCACATTCGCGAATACCCAATGCCGTATTAAAACGCAAAAAGCTGCTATTTGTCTGTAGCGAGGACTGGTATTTCCTTTCGCACCGTATGGCGCTGGCGCGTGCGGCACAGGTGCGCGGCTGGGAGATTGTCGTGGCCTGTCGCAAAAATCAGGCGGCAGAATTGCTATTGGCCGAAGGGTTCCGGGTCATCGATCTCCACATCGCCCGTGGTGGCCTAAGCCCGGTTTCCTCGTTAAAAACGGTTGCGCATCTTGTTTCCATCTTCCGTCGCGAGAAGCCCGACGTCATCGTCAATGTCGCCATTCAGTGCGTTATTCTCTCGACATTGGCCGGGTTACTTGTGGGCGCGCGCCGCATTGTGAATATGGTGACGGGGCTTGGCTTTGTTTTTGTTTCGCATGGACGCAAGGCCAAAATCGTCCGGTCAGTCGTGTGTCGTATCTTGCGGTTTTATGCCCGGTTTAAATCTGTGCGGGTCATTGTTCAAAATGGCGATGACGCAGAATTAATGGCCTCTCTGGGGTTCCGTCGGGCCAATTTGTCGCTGATCCGTGGGTCTGGCGTCGATATGCAAAAATATTTTCCTGTTGATAAGGCAAAAAAGCAGGAAACCGCCGATCAGCCAAAAACCGCCATTTTTGTTGCGCGCATGTTATGGTCCAAAGGGCTTGGGGAACTGGTAGCCGCCATCCGGTTGCTCGCTGAAAAAGGTGTTTATTACCGATTTCTGCTGGTCGGCGATGTGGACCTGGCCAATCCCGACTGTGCAACTGTCGATGACCTGAAAGCGTGGCAAAACGAGGGACTGGTGGAATGGCTTGGCAAGCGCAGCGATATTCCCGCCTTGCTCCAGCAGGCTGATCTGGCGGTTTTACCTTCCTGGCGGGAAGGCTTGCCAAAATCCCTGATCGAGGCTGCTGCCTGTCGGCTTGCGATGGTTGCTACCGATGTCCCGGGATGCCGCGAAATTGTGCGCGATAAGGATACCGGTCTGCTGGTAAAGCTGGGAGATGCTCAAGCTCTTGCTGATGCGATTGAACGTCTGATGGAAAATGACGCCTTCAGGGAAAAATGTGCAAATAATGCCTATGCCCTGGTTGAAAAAGAATTGTGCGATGCTGTTGTCGTTCAGAAAACCCTGCAGGTGATCGAGGGCTAATTTAACATTTTCAGGACTGCTTGCAGAACGTGTTTCCGCGCCGGAAATACCGTCACGACTTTTTTTGTTTTTGATATTGTATACAATATTCAAATGTGCGATATCTGGTGTCAGGCAAATTTGCGGGCGTTCCTGTCGGGCGTGGCCGCGTATCGGATATAAGGAATTGTGTGATGCAGGTAAGCTGGACTGGCGTGTTCCCCGCCGTTGCAACCCAGATGTTTGAAGATGGCTCCATCGATTTTGACATGACGGCCAAACAGATCGAAGCTTTGATTGATGCTGGCGTTGATGGTCTTGTGATGCTGGGCTCGGTCGGTGAAAACACCACCCTTGAAATGGACGAAAAAATCGCCGTCCTCAAACTGGCTGTCGAAATCACCAAGGGCCGTATTCCCGTTCTGTCGGGCGTGGCTGAAACCACCACGGCAGGTGCAATCAAATATGCCCAGAAATGCGAAGAACTGGGGGCCGATGGGCTGATGCTTCTGCCCGGCATGATTTACACGGCCGATACCCGCGAAAATCTGGCGCATTTCCGTGCGGTTGCCGCCAAAACATCGCTGCCGATCATGATTTATAACAATCCGGGTGCCTATCGCATCGATATCAAACCCGAAGAATTCAACCAGCTTGCCGATGTTGAAAATCTGGTCGCGATCAAGGAAAGCTCGGGCGATCCGCGCCGTATTACCGATATTTACAATGCCTGTGGCGACCGTTTCGTCCTGTTTTGCGGCATGGACGACCTCGTGATGGAAACCCAGGTCCTTGGTGCTGTGGGCTGGATTTCCGGCTTTACCGATGCCTTCCCGGCAGAATCCGTTGGCCTGTGGAAACTTCTGACCGAAGGCAAATATGCCGAAGCCGTCAAGATTTACCGCTGGTTCACCCCGGTTCTGCATATGGATGTGCATGCCAAGCTGGTTCAGTATATCAAGCTTGCCCAGGCCATGACCGGGGTGGGTAAGGAATATGTCCGTGCCCCGCGCCTGACCCTGGTGGGTGAAGAGCGCGAGACCATTACCGCGATTATTCAAAAGGCCATCGACACGCGCCCGTCTCTGTGATTGTGTGTCTTTAACGTCTGCATATCGGGTTAAACCGGCAGGGAAAACGTGATCCTGCCGGTTTGAAGCCCCTGTTTTGCTGTTATTTGTCAGGATGATGAGGTCCCGATGTCTGACCCGCAACATGTTCTTGTCATAGGTGCCGGAATTGTGGGGGTGAATGTCGGTCTTTCCCTGCAAAAACAGGGTTTTGCCGTCACTTTGGCCGATAAGGGCGAACCGGGGCGCGCCACTTCTTTTGGCAATGCCGGCGGGCTTGCGGTCAGCGAATGTGCCCCGATCTCCATGCCCGGCACTCTTAAAAACGTTCCCGGCTGGCTCAGGGACCCAAACGGGCCGTTAACCTTGCGGTTGTCCTATTTGCCTAAAATGTTGCCCTGGTTGTTGCGCTTTATCGCTGCAGGCCGACGCAACCGGGTGGAGCAGATTACAACCGAACTTGCCGCTATTTTGCATTCCGCCTGGGATGATTATGATCCTCTTATCCGCGACGCCAAATTGCAGGATGCCGTTTTCCGCGATGGCGCGATGGCGGTTTACCGCTCTGAACAGGGACGTCGGGGCGATGATTATTATACCGATTTGCGCCGCCGCAACGGGGTGCGCCTGACCGATCTTTCGCGCGATGAAGTTTATGAGCGCGAGCCCGACCTTGCACCGGGTTTCGTTTGTGGTGTGCTGGAGGAAGACTGGGGCAGGGTGCTTGACCCCTATAAATTCGTCATGGGTCTTTATCAGTTGTTTCTGGATCGTGGCGGAAAATTCCAAACAGCTGATATTGCTGATTTTGTCTATCAGGCGGGCCGTCCGCGTTCTGCCATTAATCGGGCGGGCGATAATATCGGGTTTGATCATGTGGTTATGTGCTGCGGGGCCTGGTCCCGCCATCTTGCGGCGCGCCTGGGCAGTAATGTGCCGCTCGACACCGAACGGGGCTATAACACCACGGTTCCTTATAATGGTGTGACGCTTAATCACATGGTGATCAGCCCGGATGACAGCATTGTTCTGACCCCAATGGAAATGGGTATTCGTGTGGGTGGTGCTGTCGAACTTGCCGGTCTGGATGCCGCACCCGATTACAGCCGGGCTTCGGCCCTGTTCAAAAAGGGCCAGCAGGTTTTCCCTGGGCTGCGCGAAGATGGTGGCACCCAGTGGATGGGCTTCCGACCCTCAATGCCGGATTCAAAACCGGTTATTTCGGCCAGTCCCCGACACGACAATGTCTATTTTGCCTTTGGTCACGGTCATCTTGGCCTCACAATGGGGGCGACGACGGGGCGTCTGCTGGCCGACCTTGTTGCAGGACGTCCCGCCAGCATTGATATGACCCCCTATCGCATCAACCGTTTTTAATCCGGAGCCCGCTTAATAAATGGCAAAGCACAGTTTCTTTTGTATCGATGGTCATACCTGCGGTAATCCGGTGCGGGTTGTTGCCGGCGGCGGGCCGCGTCTGGTCGGTACCAATATGCGCGAAAAACGTGCGCATTTCCTGGCTGAATATGACTGGATCCGTACCGGCCTGATGTTCGAGCCGCGGGGACATGACATTATGTCGGGCTCCATTTTATACGAGCCGACCCGCGATGATTGCGATGTCGCCATTCTGTTTATTGAAACATCGGGTTGTTTGCCGATGTGCGGGCATGGCACCATTGGCACGGTAACAATGGCGCTGGAACAGGGATTAATCAAACCCAAAACTCCCGGCATTGTCCGGCTCGATACCCCTGCCGGGCTGGTCATTGCCGAATATGAGCAAATCGGCGACTATGTTGAAAAAGTCCGCCTGACCAATGTTCCGTCCTTTCTTTATAAGGAAGGGATCGAGGTTGACTGCCCCGAACTGGGCCTTTTGACGGTTGATGTTGCTTATGGCGGCAACTTTTATGCCATTGTCGAACCGCAGCAAAATTTCTGCGATATGGCGGATTATACGGTCGGTGATTTTCAGCGTCTCAGCCCGCAATTGCGCCAGCGCCTTAATGAAATCGAGACTTTCGTGCATCCCCTGCATCCTGAAATCAATGGTCTGTCTCATATTCAATGGACAGGCACACCGACCCAGGATAACAGCACACACCGCAATGCCGTCTTTTACGGTGACAAGGGCATTGACCGGTCTCCCTGTGGCACGGGCACCTCGGCAAGGTTGGCCCAGCTTGCGGCCCGGGGCCGTTTGCCCGCCGATGGTAAAATTGTTCATGAAAGCATTATTGGCTCGCAATTCGAGGCGCATGTTGTCGCGGAAACGTCGGTTGGGGATTACCCGGCGATTGTGCCATCGGTTGCGGGCTGGGCGCGCATGCACGGGCTAAACACGATCTTCATTGATGATCGCGATCCCTATGCCCATGGCTTTATTGTCAAATAACGTCTGATCCGGGGTTATTTTCGCCAGATTTGCGGCAAACCCGGTAATTTTATTGCCACACTCCAACGGCCCCGCTATGAGTATCAGGAATGGCTGATCCCGTGTGATAGGCTGTTTTGGTTCGGCAATTAGATAGACGTAAACACTATGGCAGCTTCCCCGCGTTTTACCCGTCGTACAATTACCGATCAGGTCACGGAAGACCTGCGCGAACGTATTTTGTCGGGGGACTTTCTCGCCGGGACGCAATTGCGTCAGGATGCCATTGCCAGCGAATATAATGTGTCGCGCATTCCGGTGCGCGAGGCGCTTCAACGTCTGGATGCTGAGGGTCTGGTAACTTTTCAGCCGCATAAGGGTGCGATTGTCGCCCAGCTTTCTCTTGACGAGATCGAGGAGCTGTTTGAAGTTCGCCGTCTTCTGGAATGTGAGTTGTTGCGCCATTCGGTCCCGCGCCTGAGCGCGGATGATATTCGCGCTGCCAGTGAAATTCTCGATATTTATGACGAAGCCTTGCGGGCTGGTGATATTGCCCGTTGGGGCGAACTGAACCGTCAGTTTCATGAATGTCTTTATCAGGCCTCAAATCGTCCCAAAACATTGGAAATTGTGCGCACGATTGGTAATAACACGGTTCGTTTCACCCGGGCGCAGCTTGCTCTTTCCGGGGCAACCGAACAGGCCGAACGCGAGCATCACGATATTCTCGAAGCCTGCCGCACCGGAAACGTATCGCGGGCCGTCTCTCTGCTCGATCAGCATATCGCCGATTCCTGTAAAAGCCTGATCGAATGTTTGCGTGTTGCCCGCGTCAGTCACGAAGTTTGATGACGTTTTAAAATCCTCTCTACCCGTCCAAAGCCCGGGGTGGCGGTTACGGCCACTGTCATGTTGGTTTATCCGCCAGTGGCGTTTATGGGACTCTGTCCCTGCAGCAATGGGGCCCGCACGGGGTTTGCTCTGTTTTTCTTCCCTGTTTGGTGAAAACAGCCGGGATTCTCTTGTCGGCGGCGATTGCCATTGATTGTTGTCTTGAATGGCTGGTCGGAAGGCCGGTAATTTTTCCGAATTTGTCGTCATTAAGGGGCATTTCATAACCGCGAAATGCGGCCAGGCGCAAAATTTTTGCGCAGGCAACTTTTTTACGGTTTTTCGACAAAAAGGTATTTACAAGCAGGGCAAGTAGGCCTATAACCCGCCTCCACCGACGGGGCGCGGTGCTGCGGCGAGCAGTTGACTGCGGCCTTGTTGGTTTGTCCTTCGGGATATATTTTCCTTCGGGATGTGTTCTTTGACATTGTAGATAAGCAGGAAGGG
>NZ_JPWH01000041.1 GCF_003326755.1 Thalassospira profundimaris
CCGCAAGGTAGCCGTGAGGGGACGCTTACGAATGTTCAGGCCGAACGCAATGCCCTGAACCCACGGGTTGCGCGTAACCCGCCAACCATCCGGTGCTATGCGGATACGCTGAAGCAACCGTCTGCCTGCACCGGACAGGAAGACAATCCCGATGACCATATAGATCCCCCCGAACACCAGCCATACGTTGGTCTGAACTCCGATCATGCGTTGTCCCAACATCACGGTCACACCACCGAAACCGCCCATGACCAACAGGCGTGCGAGCATGAATGCTGACAAGGCTCCGATCCGCCTACGCATTGGACGGTCGCACTGGCTGTTCAGAAACAGCATGTGTGCGCCAATCGTGCAGGGTTCGATAAACCCCAGCAAACCCAGCCCAAAAGCAAGACCGGTCAGATTGAACAGGTCCGGTGTCACGATTGCAAATTCCTCATTATCGCCACATGGCATCACCCGGCACAGCAAGACAGTTTGGCAACATCCTTGCCAAAACCCTGGGCGGCAAGTTTCAGTCCCTCGACGGTCGTCAGATACGGAAAGATCGTGTCACCAAGTTCTTTTGCAGTCATGCCGAAACGTAAGGCGATGACCATTGTCTGAATGCTGTCACAGCCCTCGGGTGCCAGTATCTGAGCGCCCAGCAAGCGGTCAGTTGCTTCATCTGCAATGAGTTTTATCAAACCGCGTGTATCACGGGCGGCAAGTGATCTGGGCACCTGATCAAGCGGTACGACAGATGTCTTGACCACAAAGCCCCGTTTCTGTGCCTGAACCTCGGAGAGACCTACTCCTGCAACTTGTGGATCGGTGAAGACAATCCAAGGCATCGTTGTGTTGTCATATGTCCGTTCGTCATGGTTATAGGCATTTAGTGCCGCAAGTTTGGCTCCGTAAGCTGCCATATAAACGAACTGGTCGCGTCCGGTCACATCGCCCGCGGCATATACATCGGGACGCGTTGTCCGCATATAAGCGTCCACAACAATTCCGCCATTCGAATTTACTTCAATTCCGGCCGTTTCGAGTCCTAATCCGTTTGTATTCGGCTTACGGCCCGTCGTTACCAGGATATGTTCAGCAGAAAGAACCTCAGCCTGGCCATCAACGTTAATGGTCAGTTCCGTTTTATCATTCTTCCGTTCAACCCGCTCATAGGTGAGGCCCGTGCGAACGGATACCCCTTCATTCCTTAACTCCTGAGTGAGCGATGCAGTAATTTCCGGTTCTGCTTCGGGAAGAAGCCGTGACCGTGTCACCAGCGTAACCGAGCTGCCGAGCCGTGCAAACATCTGAGCCAGTTCACAACCGATATATCCGCCGCCAATCACGAGAAGTGATTGTGGCTGCTGATCAAGTTCAAGTGCCGTTGTGCTGGTCAGACAAGGGACATTCTCAATGCCCGGAATATCGGGAAATGACGGGGATGTGCCGGTTGCAATGATTGTCTTTCTTGCAACAAGCTTTTTGCCGTCAAGCAGAAGACCGCTGTCATTAAATACAACATCCCCTTCGAGATAATTGATGCCATCATATTCGGGCAGCAGATCGATATATTTCTTCTGACGCAAACCGGAAACCAGTTCATCCTTGGCTTTGATCAGCGACCGCCAGTTGGCAACATGGGCGTTGCCGGCAAGGCCGGGAAACCGCGCTGCCGCCCCGGCACCATGCACGGCCTCTGCGGCCCGGATCATGGTTTTAGAGGGCACGCACCCGACATTGACGCATGTGCCGCCAATCATCCCCTTGCCGATAAGTGCGACCCTTGCGCCCTGTTCAGCGGCCGTAATCGCCGCCGAAAAACCGGCCGAGCCCGCGCCGATGACAGCAAGATCATATTCCTGACCCTGTTTGCGGGGCGTGCAGCAATCATTCATGTCGTTCCCCTTTCCGGGAGGCTGGTTTGTGTGGGACCGGTTGCGTATCGGTGCTGCAGCAGATGCGTGCCCGGTTGCGTTGCCGATAGCCGTAAAGCACCAAGGCGATGAACAGGATCAATCCGGGTATGAGGACATAGTCGATCCAGCCCAGCCATGCCGAGAGGCCGAAGGCCCCGAACGTGACAACGAGGATGGGCGTAAAACAGCAGATCGCGGTAACAATTGTTCCGGTGACCCCGGTTTTGAAAATGGTGTTGTGGTGCAATGTTTAATCCCGCGCCCTGGCCGGATAACCGGCATTTGTCGAAGCGGTCCCAATGGTTTCATCACTGGCAACGGATGGATCGAAGATGACCGTTGCGGTTTTGGCATCGAAATTGATCTCGACTGCCGC
The DNA here is from genome assembly GCF_003326755.1 of Thalassospira profundimaris. Lineage (GTDB taxonomy): Bacteria > Pseudomonadota > Alphaproteobacteria > Rhodospirillales > Thalassospiraceae > Thalassospira > Thalassospira profundimaris_B. The sequence goes on from NZ_JPWH01000041.1 coordinate 2,281, forward strand.
TACGCCGGTGACAGCTTCCATTGCGGTTTTAACCGTTACCGGACACAGGGCACAGGTCATGTTTTCGATGTCGAAAACGGTTGTTTGTTCAGCCTGCGATGTGGCACTGGCTGCTTGTGCCGCAGTCGGAAGAAGACCTCCCGGATGCATGGCAGCCAGTCCCAGAGCAAATGCCCCAGCCACGATAATGTCTGTTCGTTTCATGTCGATTTCTCCTAATAGAATAGCGATGCCCACCAGTTGATTGTCAGGGCCAGCCCCACCAGCACGGTTGAGAACCACAGGACGGATTTGGTGATCAGGGCGGATTCGGGGCGGGCGCAGTAAGATCCTTCGTCGCACGCCGGTTTTGTCTTGAAATAGACCTGCCAGAACCCCAGCCCGATGAATATCAGTGCCACCGTCGCGAAGAGGGGTTTGTAAGGTTCAAGGGCCGTCAGATTGCCGATCCAGGCCCCGGATACACCCAGCATCAGAAGCAGGAGTGGTGCGACACAGCAGGCCGATGCAAGAATGGCCCCGGTCACACCGCCAGCCGCAAGCAGACCTCTTTTTGCCTGTTTCCCGTCATCGGGCGATAAAGGGTCCGGTTTGATATCGTTCATGTGATTTGCCTCAAGCTCGTTCCTGATCCAAGCTACAGTCTGTAGTTGCTACAGGCTCAAGAGGGTTTTGACCTTATGGACGATCACAATTCCGGGAGGCTATTGAAACGTGCCGAACTGACGAAGGTGACGGGCTGTCACCCTGAAACCATCCGCTATTATGAAAAGACCGGCATGATGCCCGATCCGCCACGCAGCAAAGCGGGTTACAGGCTGTATGATGAAGCACATGTTTCCCGGTTGCGGTTCATTCTGCGCGCCCGCGAACTGGGGTTTTCGATTGAAGATATCCGGGGATTGCTTGATCTCATGGATGGTGAGCTGCAAACTTGCTCGGAGGTCAAACAGCGTACGGAAAGCCATCTTGCTGACGTGCGCGTAAAAATCGCCGACCTGAAACGGATCGAACAGATCTTGGCGGAGACGGCTGCACGATGTTCGGGAGAAGACGTACCGGAATGTCCTGTGCTGGAGGCACTGTCATGCACTTAGGACAACAGCATTTGATGTCGGCAATGCCGGAAGTGAAAGAAGCAAGATATCAATTCTTGCGATGTTACAGGCTAGACGTCAAATCGCGGTACGCATCCATCAACGGACGATCCTCGGAGACATAGTCCGTATGCTCCTGATCAAGTTTTTCAAGTGCTGCCAGCATGAATTCGGCAATATCAAGCCTTTCCTGCCAGCAGGCATATCTGAAAGCATGTAAAATGACATGCTCCAATGGGTCGGTTTCGGAAGACATTATTCTGCACCTCCTTCATATCGAGGTTAAAGGCTACGCTATCCAGCAAAAGGAAGGTCAACAGAATTCTTCCGGACAGGCGGGATCAGCCGATAGACGACAGAACAGGAAATGTTTCCAGCAGCCAGAACGCAAAGGCGGACATATAACCGGTCACCATGGCCACGCCCATGACAATCATGATCAAGGCCGCCGCGGCACGAAGGAACCGCCCGAAACGCCCTATGGATTTCAATCTGGCAGACAGGCTCTCGGTGAACAGTGCCGCCAGGAGAAACGGCACACCTAGCCCCACGGAATATATGGTCAGCAATGCAATACCATCGCTGACCGTTGCCGACGCGGCGCTGACGGTCAGAATGGCGCCGAGAACAGGACCGATACACGGCGTCCAGCCGAACGCAAAAGCAAGTCCAAGAGTATATGCCGAAACCACACGCCCACCAGGCAGATCAAGATGAAAGCGCGCTTCCCGCATCATCCACGCCGGACGGAGCGTTCCCAGCATGAACAGCCCGAACAGAATGACAATGCCGCCACCAATCAGATTCATCTCGAACCGGTATCCGAGCAGGAACTGACCAAGTGCTGTTGCACTGGCCCCCAGAAGGACGAAAACCGTGGTGAAGCCCAAAACGAAACACAGGCTGAAACCAAGAGATGACAATCGACCAACTCGGATTGCCTCCGTTCTGGTCGAAAGAGAGGCACCACCCGCGATATAGGAGATATATCCGGGAACCAGAGGCAGCACGCATGGCGAGAGAAACGAGATGAGGCCTGCGGCGAACGCGCTTATTATGCCGATATTGGAAAGTTCAGGCATTAATCTGTATTCCGTAAAATCAGGAACCAAGTATTCAGAGAACAGGAAGGTCAGCTAACCAAACAGTGCTAAGCCTATCTTTGTTCAGGGCTCTTTTCCTACTTTTGAGAACCAGTCTGTTAACTGATCCAGCCACCCCTTTTCAACAGGCGGCTTTGGGGGGTGGGCAGCGTTTGTCAATCCGTTCACGTAAAGGATCAGATTCATCTGATTGAAACTCGTGCCGTGAAAAATACCGGCATGGCGGGTATTCCGATCGATAATATGAATCATCGGTGCAGACCCGTCACGCTGGCTCAATTTGGCGAATTTATCGGCAACAGTTACAGCACTGATATCCGAAGACGGCATAACAGGCCGCCAGTTCACCAGATCCCAAGAAGGAGTATCTGAAAAATCTTCGGAATGAACGGTAATGAACGTGACCATTTCCCGCATCGGGCTAATATTCAGCCTCGCCTGAGAGGACGCCAGTAGGGTTTGCTGTTCTGCACAGGCTGCACCACAATCCCTTGGCACAAAACTTAAAATAAGTATCTGATCATCAAGGTCGCTCAAATTAAAGCGACCTTGATTTTGGTTGAAAAGTTCTATCTCTGGAACCTTTCCGGTGTTTGTCACCTCAAAATATGGCTCTTTATCCGCCATCACCTCGTCAAGGTCTTCACCGGGATGATTCGCAAAAGCAGGTGAGGCCGTCAACGCCAGGATCAAAAACAACCACCGGATCATTCTGTTTCCCCCTGCGGCCCGGCGGCAGCTATGCCAAGAATGGCGACGTCAATGCTAATCTCGCCTGCGTTTTCAAAGCGCAATGTCATGGGAAACTTCTCACCTTCACGGAGTTTTTCATGCAATCCCGTCAACATGAGATGCATTGCCCCGGCGCCAGAGTGACCGGGCGGTTGGCCGGAACATCCAGAGCCATGACATGTCGCATCCGGCGAACATCATCGACCGTGACGACATCATGTATCATCACATGGTCGGCCACAGCTGTGGTGATTTCCAGAAGGCGGTCGGTCGCAGCACTTGTGATCGTAAGATATGCCACACCCGGACGGGATGTCAGAATCGTGGCACGTGCCCAGGCGTCAGATATTTCGACAAGGTTTCCGGCAGAAACCGGTAGTGCTGATAGCAAGGTCATGACGAGGGCGATGGCTGTTCTTTTCATATTGTATTCCCATTCATGATCGCAAGAACCCGGATTGCCATGTCTTCTGCCGGCTGGTCTCCTTCCCGAAAGACAGTCTGGTAACGGCCATCCGGTGCCATCAGATATATATGCCCGGAATGGGCCATCAAATAGCCGTCCGGTGCGGTATCGTCGTCCAGCTTTTCGGAATAGACCCGGAAGGCTTCGGCGGCTGCGGCAACATCCTTTTCGCTGCCGGTCAACCCGATCAGGGCCGGATGAAAGGCCTCGACATATTCCGCCATGACGTCAGGTGTATCGCGTGCCGGATCAATTTTAATGAATATCGGTGCAACGAGTTCGGCTTCACGCCCCATTTGGTCAAGCGCATCTGCCATATAGGCAAGTGTGGTCGGACAAACATCAGGGCAGTGTGTGAAACCAAAAAAGACAAGTTGCCAACGCCCCGGAAAGCTTGCTTCGGTCACACGGTTTCCCTGATGATCGGTCAAGGAAAAATCAGAGTGAATGGCGGCTTCTCCCGTCCCTTCGGCCCCCGACGACATCTGCTTGCGGTCGGAAGCCTGAAAGATATATGCGCCGCCAAAGAGCAGTACAGCAAGGACAACCATCCCCCACAATAGGGATCGGATGAAACGTAACCGGTTGAAATTATGCGATGTCATGAAACGATCCCGTGGAAAATCCCGCCCGGGTATTTGTCCCGGGCGGGTGTCATGTCACGATGTTATTTGTCGGAAGATTTCGGCATGTGATCGGTCATAGCAGCCATCATTTCAGTACACTGCTCCATCATCGGCCCCATCTGGCTCATCATCTTCATCATACCCATCATACCCATCATGCCCTGCATATCCCCCATGCCTGAATTGCCATCATGCTCCATCATCGGGGATTGCTTGTCCGGAGTTTGGGCTTCCTGGGCATATAGGGCTGTTGTCGCCAGTCCCGCGACCATCATTGTGGCAAACGCGGTGAGTTTGATTGATTTACGCATCTCTAACATTCCTTTCGGTTGCGGACTCATGTCCCTACTGCGGAGTTAAAGACGCTATATTTGCGCCTGATGCAGCCGGGGACCTTCCGGCCTCATTGCCGGGAAGACTGTTTTTCGGGATTTCATCGGTGTAAGGGGCGATATCGCCGGTGCTCTTTTGCGATGAACAGGCCTTTTTGTTCATGCATAAACCCAGCGCACACATCGCTACGCACGGCAGAACGGAGAGGAGCAAAGGCGCGATGCCGGCGGCAACCAGCCAGCTCCAGTTAAATGCAAGTCCGGCGACAAGTGCGGTTCCTGCCAGCACGAGCAAACCGCGACGTCCCTTCAGGTAGTATCGAACGGCATGAACCACGTCATGTCCAAGCGAGGTATTGCCGGATTTGGTCCGTTGTATTTCAGTCATAGGGGATCCTTCCTCAATCGGTGTAGATGTGGGTTTCAAGAAATTTTATCATCTCTGCTGTCGCCCATTCGGTCGGTCCGACAAGTCGACCAAGCTCGCGGCCGTTCCTGTCAATCAGAAGCGTCATCGGTAAACCGGGGATACCCAGAGCCGTCGTGGTTTTCATGGTTGGATCGATGAAGAAGTCCAGATTCCGGATACCGATTTCGGTATAGAAATCCTGCACGACATCCACTCCGGCCCGGTCGATCGACAAGGCAACGACTTTGAACTCCGAACTGCCGAGTTCGGCCTGCAGGGCATCCAGAGTCGGCATTTCCTCCCGGCATGGAACACACCAAGTAGCCCAGACATTCAGCAAGACGACCGTTCCCTCGAAATCACTCAATGTCATGGGTTGACCTTCGACGTTTTCGAACCCGAACTCGGGAAGAGGCCGGGGAGCATCATGCATGACAAACGAGCGCTGTTGACTCTGCCTTACATTGTCCGCTGCCTGATCGGTGACATTCTTCTCGTTGCGTAACGAAACTATGGTCAATGTGGTAACAACCACCAGTATGATGCCAGCGGCAAACCCCACTTTCAGGTTCATATACACCAAGAGGCTCTTCATCGAGGTGCCTCCGCAGTTCCGGCACCTGAGGCCTCATTACGCAATTTTTCGACCCTTGGCAGAATGGTCTCGGCCAACACTTTTTCCGTTACCGGCCCGACATGCTTGTAAGCAATGTTCCCTTTTGCATCGACAACGAAGGTCTCAGGGACGCCATAGACGCCCCAGTCAATTGCCACACGCCCGTTAATGTCCGCGCCGGTTCTCGTGTAGGGATCGCCAAGGCTATCGAGCCATTCTGCAACGTCGTCAGGCTGATCCTTATAGTTCAGACCATGCAGTGGAACGGTGCCGTCGCGGGCCAGTTTCATGAACACGGGGTGTTCTTCACGGCACGCGACACACCAGGAGGCAAAAACATTGACCAGCGACACTTCACCTCTGAGATCCGTACTCGACAAACCTTGCATCCGGCCTTTTACCGGCGGAAGGTCAAATTCGGGGACCTGTTTGTCCAACAGGGCCGAGGGGAGTGTGTTGGGATCAAGAGTCAATCCCTTCCCCAAGGCCACACCCAATATCAAGGCGATGCCAAGCGGCAGAAAATAGATCAGCCGGTTGAAGTGCTTTTGCGGGCGATGTTCTTTGGGGACTGCACTCATTTCGCCCTCCCGTCTTTAGGATTCAGATTGTGCTGGAATGCACGTTCCTCGTCCGACCAGACACTCTTGATATAACCGAGTACCGCGATGATCTCCTCATCACTCAGCACATCCTCAAATGCAGGCATATCGCTCTCATACCCCGGCACGACAGCGCCAACCCCGAACTTGGTGATCGCAAACAGTTCCTGATCGCTATGGCGCCATGTATGACCACTGGCATCGTGCGGCGGCGCAGGCATCCGCCCGGTATCAAGGCGGCGCTTCCAGTTTTTCTGCCCCTCAAGATTTGCACCATGGCACGATGCGCAGAATTCAGCATAGACATCGTTGCCCAGTGCAATCTGTTCCGGAGTGATCGGCTTTTCCAGAAAAGTCAGATTCTCGGGCGTTGATCCAGCATCCGCTACCCCGGACAACAAAGCCATGCCGACGCCAGCCATTAATCCGGTGACCAATGATCTAGGCGATACAGCGATCATTTCCTGCCCCGCAGATATTTAAACAACGCGAGAACACTCATGATCAGGATCGCAAGGATCAGAAGAAACACAAGACCGCCTCCTGCCATCATCAGCATCATCATCGGGCCACCCATCATCGAACCATCCATCATCTGTCCAAAACACTCATTCATTGGCGTAAACGGCAATGCCGTCCTCTCCGAACGCATAGGTTTTCAGCGTTCCGGTTTTTTCACGTGCCATGCCCGGCGCGTTCGGTGGCATGCCGGGCAGCGTAATACCCGTTATTTCCGGGCGTTCATCAAGCATCCGTTCAATGATCTCAGCGGGAACCAGCCCGCTTACGACATATCCGTCAATCTCGGCCAAATGGCAGCCCAGCCCTTGCTTCGGGACACCGGCGGCAACGGATCGTTTGTCGAAATCGCGATCATCGACACGGGTAACCTGATATCCATTGGTTTCAAGATATTCGCCGTAGGCATCACAGCATCCGCAGTTCGGATCCCGATAAATTGTGATTGCTTTGCTTCTCTCACCAGATACCTTCACGTTCGTTTGCGCCTCTCCTTTTCCCGGAGGGAACATTGTAAGTGCAGCACTTCCGGCAACAGCTAGGGCCGCAACACCTGTCAAAATCACAAATTTTCTCATCTGTTTCTCCATCATCATATGTTCGCGATGGCGGTCCATGTCCTGCCACCGTCTGGGCTTTGTAAAACCCCGTCGTCATTCACAATCGCGAGGTCATCGGCGCGCAGCGGATGAACCGCGAGTGCTGTTGCGATGACCTCTGATCGCTTTAACCAGATGACACCCGCATCCTGCGAATGCCAAATTCCAGATGGCAGTGCGGCGTAAAGTGTGGCCGGTTGCGATGCCGCACTGACCAAGGCATTCACGGGTTCACCCTCAGGTAGTGGTGCTTTGGAAGGTGCGGGCTTTCCAGAGGCAAGAGCATCCATGGCATCGCCCGCCTGAACATCTTGCCAACGGCAAAAACAATCCGGCACACGCGTTACACCGGTATCGGTTCCGGCATATAGCCAGATCCCGCCCATTCCGGTTGCCAGATCGACCGAAGACAGTGCTGTCAGATCTCGCTCGGCATCCATCAGCCATGGGCGGTCCATGACAAACGTCCATGACTGGCCGACATCGTCGCTCTGCCATAAGCCGTCACCACGAATGGCGGCATATATGGTATCTGGGGTTGTCGCCGCAGTTGTGATGGCAGTGACGGCAGCTTCTGGCAGTCCTTGCCCGCGCACATTCCAACTTTTTCCGCCATCAACAGACAGAACGACGCCGCCGGCATCCAGACCGCCAATTATGCGGTCCGGCCGTTCCAGATGTGTTGCAAGTGTGAGAATGGTGCCTGCCGACATCTCCGACAGCGCTGTCCAGTTTTGGCCCCCATCGCGATAAAGAAGCGCTGAACCGCGTGCCACGATCAGCGCATTACCGTAAAAAGCGATTGCGCTGCTTGTGCTTTTACTAGCCGCAGCAAAGGCCGTTGCGGGCAACAGGCAGAACCCGGCACCCGCCACGAGACCGTGAAGCAGCGCACGTCGGGAAACGGGACCTGCGACTATGGTATTTCTCTTCATATGCATGTTTCTCAAGGAGTTGGAGCTATCAGACCGTGATACGAAGCCTGCTCGCAATGGTCCTATATGGTTTGATCTTCAGTGACCGGGCACCCGTAAAAGCGGGCCGCCCAAGGCAGGAGCAGATTGCTGCCTGTCCATTGAGTGAAGCCGTGCTTTCGCGTATATTGCGATTGCGCCAGAAAATACCGGCCAAGGCCGATATTCTGGGCTCCGTAGATCGGAAAACATGAGTTCCAACCCTGTCTGAAGAAGCTCTCAAGCCCACAATAAAAATTGCGGGCACGAAGCATGTCATGAGAAATCGCGGTGATGCCCCATGACACTGATATTCTCAAACCAAAACGGATTAAGGAGATATCAGTTCGGAGTGTTGGTTCTGGGAGGGAATGGATCGGGAGAGTTTGAGCGGCCGGTAAGGCTGCCTGTCGGCCCGAAATGCTCGACTGAGGCGAGTGCAGGTATTGCAACTTGTACAGGCGAAATTGCGATAGTTGATACCTGAGGGCACGCAATATCGCAGTCAGGCATGCTGTCGCCGCTGCCAGAACAATCCTGACAATTGTCCATTGCCAATTCCGCCATCGGCATCCCGACCTCCATAACAGCAGCATTGACCGTCTGGAAACTTGTCCCGACGGCAAAAGCAGCTATCAAAAGTATGGTCAAAAACCTGATGCGATTGAGCATGGTTTACTTCTATCCCAAGGATGCGATGCTGTCTATATCGAACTACAGTAAATCCTATTGCTGCACCTCTGTGCCCATATCCAGAGACTAGGAGAATTGTTGGGTTACGCAGCATTTAATAGGATTTGATTGTGCTTCATCTATAAATTGATTGTTAGCAAGTCATACCCGCAGATTAGTGAATAACTCAGCACAACAGGTTGTTCATCTGTAGCGCATAACGTGATTTCATGGCGACGAATGCAGTAATCTATTGTTTTCACCTTGCTGATGGCTCAAGCAGCAGATGTAAATTCGTGAAATAGTCTGTCTTTGCCACAATATTGCCACTTGACGAAACCGGGGGAGCCCGATATTGCGTATGTTGCAATGCATCACTAAGGAACATTCCGTGCGCATCCTTTCCTGCTTTCTTGCAATCGCGATAGCCATGACAGTTCTGCTGTCGGGGGTTGAGGGTGTGCAAGCAGGTTCGGGACATGGCCATGACAATCATCACGGCGTCATGATCGATGTTTCTGATAGCTCGCAACATGATCGACGTGACATGCATGCGGATCTTTGCGGTATGGCGGTTTGCGGCCCGTTCGTTAAAGAAGTAGAAGGTGTTCTGTCTTCCAGCCCAACGGTGCTTGCGGTAACATACTGGTATCAGGACCTGACTTTGACTTCCGCAGATTTGGACGTTAGAGCCAAGCCTCCGCGTTCCTGAGATATTTCAGATTTTCCGAACATCCCTTTGCCTGGTTCAATCACTGTTCCTCGAATGAAACAGCGTTTTGCCTGAATTACAGCAGCGCAGACTGTTGTCGTGATTGAACATGGGACGAGGGCCTTCTTACTGAATATCTATTAGGAGCATATACATGCCCAACTTCAAGAATTCCCTTATGCGTCGCGTTAGCGTTTCAACCTTTATTCTTGGCGCGCTTGTCGGTCTTCAGTCACCTGCCTTTGCGGGTGCGGGTCATAGTGGCGGTCATAATGACGGTGCATCGGAAATCGGGGCACCCGGCGAGATATCCGATGTGCGGCGCACCATCAGAATCACTATGGAAGACAATTTCTACGACAAGGAAAAAATCATTGTCCGGGGCGGTGAAACCGTTCGCTTCGTTATCGAGAACAAGGGCGAATTTGTTCACGAATTCAACATTGGAACTGCAGCCATGCATGCAGGTCATCAGGAAGAAATGATGATGATGATGGAACATGGAGCGCTTGAGGCCGACAAGATCAACATGGACATGATGGAAATGGACATGGGGAATGGAATGACCATGAAGCATGACGACCCCAACAGCGTTTTGCTGGAACCGGGCAAGTCGGCTGAGGTGATCTGGACGTTCCCCAAGAAAGCGGAACTTGAGTTCGCCTGCAATGTCCCGGGTCACTATGAAAGCGGCATGGTCGGCAAAGTCCGCCTGCAGTAATCGGTCATCCACCTTCCTGCGCCAGAGGTTTTTCTCCCTTGGGCCTCTGGCGCACCTGATCTTTTTGGATTTCAAAAAATGAAACAGAAATTTGCCCGCAGTGCCCTTTGGGGTGTGCTGGCCGCTATTGCTGTGTCTTCGACAGCCAATGCGGCGAATTACGATCTGTCTGTTGATTACGTTACAATTGATACCGGTGAAATGAAAACCACAGGTATCGGATATAATGGGTCTTCCCCTGGCCCGACCTTGCGTTTGAAGGAAGGCGAAGAGGCTGTCATCAAGGTGACCAACAATCTTGATGAGGCAACGTCCATTCACTGGCACGGACTTATTTTGCCCTATCAGATGGACGGGGTGCCGGAAATCAGCTTTCCGGGGATTGCGCCTGGTGAAACATTCACATATCGCATTCCAGTCTCGCAAAGCGGTACCTACTGGTTCCACAGCCATTCTGGTTTTCAGGAGCCGGACGGGGCGTATGGTTCGATCATTATCGAACCCAAAAAGCGAGAACCGTTCAAGTTCGACCGGGAGTATGTGGTTGTCCTGAAAGACAAGCACCCGCATTCCGGCGCACGTATTTTGCGCAACCTCAAAATGATGCCCGATTATTATAATCGCAACCAACGCACCCTTGGCGATTTCATCAGTGATGTCTCTGAAAATGGCTTCGGTGCGACGTTGTCGGAACGTGGTGACTGGGGCAGCATGCGCATGATGCCGACCGACATCGAAGATGTTCCGGGATTTGTCGGTCTGATCAACGGAAAGTCACCAGAGCAGAACTGGACAGGCCTGTTTAAGGCCAATGAACGTGTGCGCCTGCGCTTCATCAATGCATCTGCCATGACTTACTTCGACGTCCGCATTCCGGGACTTGAAATGACTGTTGTGCAGGCCGACGGCAACAACGTTCAACCGGTCAAGGTTGATGAATTCCGCATTTCGGTTGCAGAAACCTACGATGTGATTGTTCAGCCGACCGCAGATAAACCTTACGCAATCATGGCGGAATCGATGGGGCGCTCGGGTTATGCATTCGGGTCGCTGTCGCCGCAAGAAGGGCTGAAAGCTGAAATGCCAGCCAGACGCATGGACGCTCCGTTGTTGACAATGGCTGATATGGGGATGGATCACGCGAACATGCCCGGGATGGACCATTCCTCAATGAGCAGTGGTAACGAGAACAGCATGGCTGGAATGGACCATTCGAATATGGCCGGGATGGATCACTCTCAGATGGCGATGTCCAAAGATGATCCTTTCTATGCCGCTGGCAGTGGTTTGACACCAAAAGCAGCGAATGGCGGCAAGTTCTTATCTTATGCCGACTTGAAGGCACAGAAGCCCTTGTATCCGGAGCGGCCGGCAACGCGTGAAATTGAACTGCGTCTTACGGGAAACATGGAGCGCTATACTTGGTCGATCAATGGCGTCAAATACGAAGATGCAGAACCTATCCGCTTGAAATATGGCGAACGGGTACGGTTCAAGTTCGTCAATGAGACCATGATGTCACACCCGATGCATTTGCACGGGATGTGGTCAATCCTCGATACCGGTAACGGTAAATGGGATCCGGTAAAGCACACCATCAATATCAATCCAGGCACGACTGTTTATTCGGAAACCGAAGTTGATGAACCAGGGCAATGGGCGTTCCATTGTCATTTGAGCTATCACATGGCTTCTGGAATGTTCCGCAAAGTGATTGTTGAGGGCGGTCCAGCCGTCGCAGCACTTGAGAATGGAGTTCAATAACAATGAAAACCCTAACTTTGGCCGCGATTGGTGGTGGTGTTCTTGCCACGATCCTGTCCTTCTCGTTCACTGCCAAAGCAGACAATCACATCTTCTATGGCATTCAAATGGAGCAGTTTGAATACCGATCAGGTGATGAAGACGAAAATCTCTTTGTTTGGGATGGTGACGCATTTGTAGGAACCGATGAGTTGAAGCTGCGCTGGCAAGGCGAAGGCGAGCGTGATCTCAAAAACGACCTTTACGAAAACTTCGAGAACAGGCTGGTCTTGCAAACACCAATCAGTGACTTCTTTGATGCCAAGGCCGGTATTCGTCTGGATACGCCAAGCACAACAGATCGTTGGTATGGAACGGTTGGTATCATGGGGCTTGCTCCTCAATGGTTTGAAGTCGACGCTGACCTGTTTGTCAGCGAAACCGGAGACGGTAGTGCGCGACTTGATGTTGAGTACGAAGGCTTGTTGACCAATCGTTTAATCCTCACGCCTTCGCTTGAGCTGAATGCAGCATTCTCTGAGGATCCCGAAATTGAGGTCGGGCGCGGGTTTTCAAGCGCAGAAATCGGACTGCGACTTAGCTATGATCTAATCGACCGAGCCGTTGCACCGTACATTGGGGTTGCCTATGAACGCAAACTTGGCAAAACCGCAGACTTTGCAAAAGACGACGGCGAGGATTACGAAGCAACTTACCTCGTGACCGGTCTCCGCCTTCTTTTCTAAGCTTCATCTGACAGGGAGGATTTTCCTCCCTGTCTGTTTTTATCGAACCTTTTGAAGGAACCTGACACAGATGATGGAAATCGTCCACGATATGGGGCACCGTTTAACGCACTACATATCAAGCGATGCACACTGGTGGGTTCATTTTGTCTTCCATTTGGTTGTGTTTGGGGTTCCGGTTGCACTTATTATTATTCTCAGTGCAACGGGATACAGGCTTTTAAAACGCCGCAAATCTGTTCTTGCGTGGCAAGCTCAAAAGTCCTTCTCAAAGAACGGAACACCGCTCCTGCAGTACATATTCAGAGCATCATGGAAACGACAGCTAAAACTGGGCCTGCTGGCAATAACGTCACTACCGGCACTTTACATGAGTCTCGAACTACCGAAGCTAATCATCAACAATGCCATAGAGTCCGGACACTTCCCAATCATGTATATGGGTATAGAACTGTCACAAACGCAGACGTTGCTTGCACTATGCATGCTGTTCCTCTTGGCAATTGGCTTACATGGTGGATTGAAATACCAGGTCAATTTGCAATCCGGTGCATTGGCAGAACACATGTCACGCCGCCTGCGGCTCGACATCTCAAAATTCAGCTTTCGAAAGCCGTCCCCCAGAGGCGGGGAATTAATTCCGGTTATTGTTCAGGAGGTAGAGCCCGTAGCTGGGTATGCATCGGAGTCCATTGTATTACCTTTGTTACAAGGTGGCACGTTCCTGACTATTCTGGCTTTCATGCTCGTGCAAGATTTGGTCTTGGGCATCGCCGCAACAGCACTGTTGCCGCTTCAGATTTTTGTCATTCCCAGATTTCAAAAGAAAATTAATGCTTTGTCTCGAACGCGGCTGAAAGAAGTCAGGGTTCTCGGGGAGAAGATCGGGAATATCTCAAACGACCACCAGCCAAGTGCTCGGGATATTTACGGGTCATACAAACGACTTCATGATCTTCGTCTTTCTATCCACAAAAACAAGTTCGCCATGAAGTCTTTAAACAACTTTATATCTCAGATGACGCCATTCTTCTTTTACACAATAGGGGGGTATCTGGTGATAAAGGGCGACCTCACGCTCGGAGCACTAATCGCAGTATTAACTGCATACAAAGACATGGGCGCTCCGCTCAAAGAGCTCTTTCGTTACTATCAGGCGCAAGCCGATGCTCATGTCAGATACTCCGAAATCAAACCTTACATCTCCAAGGAAATCGAGATTACGGACAATCAGTTTGCAGATGTAACGGTTCTATCTGAAGCAGGGTAAAAAAAAACTTACCCATAGTTGAGGTAGGTCAACGTAACTCGATATTCAGGGGCATATGTGTTACCTTCTGCCCAGAGGGAATTTGATCAATGAATGCACAGCAAGCACTTATACGCGCCGTACTGATCCTGCTTGTCGGGATCAGTACTATAATGCTTGCTCCCCATATTGCAGTCGCGTCCAGTGGCTCCTTTCCTGCGCATTCTGCAGAAATCAGTGATTTCGACATTGATCACCAACATGATCTGACTTCGTGCTGCCCTCAGGTTTCTTGTCACTCCACATCAGCGGTCCTTACCGAGATTATCCTACCGATTTCCGAGTTTTCTCCTGTACAGAACGGGATAGAAGAAATGTCCCTTCAACCGGTATCTCGGTCATGGATTTTCCAACCTCCCATATTCTGATCCTCCCAAACAAATAGCGAATAACTGTTCTGATTTCTGCGCGTGCCGATGGCTTGCGTACAGATTGAGCGTCGGTATTCGGCACCATGCTGTTTTCATACAAAACAGTCGGACTTAAAGGTATTTATGGGATGGCAAAGAGAAATGGAAAATATTCTCAGTTGGTTGCTTTGGGGAGCCTTCATCGTTTTGATGATGCGCTTTGGCTGCGGTGCCCACATGTTTCGCCACAAAAAGCACACCCGCAATAAGAGCGAAGCGGATGGTAACGTTGAGGCCATCCGATGGGAGCACCCTCATTCCGCCGCGGATCCGGTTTGTCATCAAACTGTAGACCCACGTATCGCCAAATCAACCATTCATGGCGGTGACGTATTTTACTTTTGTTCAGATGCCTGCCGTTCGAAATTTGAAATGTCGCCAGATACCTATGTCGGTAGCAGCGCAATTAGCCGACAAATTCATGTATCGCAAGGCTAGTTCAGCGAAATTATAGGCAGCCTCAGTCTGGCTAAGGTTGCTCAATTCACATCCTCATCACCTTTCATCGAAAATTCGATGCATACGCAACAAATAATGGCCCGATGAAAATGAAAAAAGAAATCAATTGGTCAAAGTATTTGGTCATCGGTTTTTTCGCAGTAGGGATCATCGCCATGACCCTGAATTCGTTTCTGCCCGGGAAAGATGACATCAAAGATCTTGAACTGACCGATAACGGGATTGCGCTCCCCAGCTTCAGCAAGGAAGCAATGGTAGGAAAACAGCTTTTCGATATGAACTGTGTTGCTTGTCACGGACGCAATGCAACCGGTACGGAACAAGGCCCGCCACTGATGCACAAGATTTACAATCCGGGACATCATTCAGATCGCGCATTCTATCTAGCTGTCCAAAACGGGGCGAAACAACATCACTGGCCCTTCGGCGATATGCCGCCCCAACCTCAGGTAAGTTCGGAACAGGTATCGCGGATCATTCGTTACGTACGTGAGCTACAGGAAGCAAACGGCATCGCGTACCAACAACATCAAATGTGAGGCAGAGATGGATCATCAGTCAGAATACAAGAAAAATAGCATTTCGCTCGTTGGCGCCATATCCATGGGCACCGGTGTTATGATCGGGGCAGGAATTTTTGCTTTGACGGGACAAATTGCCGAACTTGCGGGAAAGTGGTTCCCGTTGTCGTTCCTGTTTGGCGCACTTGTCACTGCTCTTAGTGCATACACCTACATCAAGATGTCAAATGCTTTCCCGTCAGCGGGCGGGATTGGAATGATCCTTCAAAAAGCATACGGGCCAGGAGCCATAGCAGGTGGCTCAGCATTGCTGATGGCCTTTTCGATGGTCATCAACGAGAGTTTGGTGGCAAGAACATTCGGAACCTATGTTTTGCGGGCTTTTGACCTGACAGAGTTTGAAGTTCTTATACCGGTCTTGGGTGTCTGCCTGATCATTTTTGCATATGCTGTCAACAGAGCAGGCAACAAATCGGTTGGCCTGCTTTCAATGGTCATGGCCGCATTGAAGATCGGTGGAATTGCGTTGTTCGCGATTGCAGCTCTGTGGGTTGGCGGATATTCATTCGAACCCTCATCAACCGACAGCGCGAGCTTTCCATTAGCCGGTTTTGTTGCATCAATTGCTCTTTCAATTCTAGCCTTCAAAGGGTTCACTACGATCACAAACAGCGGTGCTGAAATCGTGAACCCACACAAGAATGTTGGCCGTGCGATCACGTACTCAATCCTGATTTGTGTTGTCGTATATATTCTCGTGGCGCTCGCTGTTGGCTCAAGCCTCAGCTTGGATGAACTCATAAAAGCCAAAGACTATGCCCTTGCCGAAGCCGCAGCACCTGCATTGGGCCCCACCGGATTTTATCTGACTGTGCTACTCGCAGTCGTTGCGACGGCCTCCGGTTTGCTTGCAAGCGTGTTTGCTGTCTCAAGAATGCTCGCCATGCTGACCGACATGGAGATGATCCCACACAGTCATTTTGGAATGTCAGGTTCAATTAAAGACCACACGCTTGTTTACACGGTTGTCGTGGCAGCGCTGTTGACAATCTTTTTTGATTTAAGCCGGATCGCTTCACTTGGAGTGTTTTTCTATCTCGTCATGGATGTGCTCATCCACTGGGGATGCTTTAAGTATCTACGGCAGGAAATAGGTGCACGCGGCTTTGTTATGCTTACAGCGATTGTCTTTGACATCATCGTATTGCTCGTTTTCGCCGGTATGAAATTGCAAAGCGACCCATCCATTGTTCTCATTGCAACCTTGATGATTGTTTCTGTGTTCATTTTTGAACGTTGGTTCCTGTCAAATTGGATAAACCAGTCGGCCAAGGCGCACAGTCACGATCACTCAGGACATTGATAAACCGCAGTGACATTGAGGCATAACAGCAGGAAGCAGACCATGTCTGAGCATCATCATAAGAAGCACCAGCATAATCAACGAACGTCCGATCAAGCAGAACATGCAACCGATCCTGTTTGCGGTATGTCGGTCACTGTGGATTCCGATACGCCACACTCGCGGTACGGCAGTGAGACATATTATTTCTGTTCCCAAAAATGTAAGGGAAATTTCGATAGCGCTCCTGAAAGTGTATTGTCCGCAGAAGAAGAGACATCTGCTGCAAACAGCGCTTCGTCATCCGCTTCTCGCCGCTACACCTGCCCGATGCATCCAGAGATCATACGATCCGGACCTGGTTCCTGTCCGATCTGCGGAATGGCACTGGAACCGATGGATATACCAACAGAAAATGACGAGCCAAACCCCGAGATTCAGGATTTCAAAAAGAGATTCTGGTTAGGCGCAGCTCTTACGGTGCCGCTGATTGTCCTAACGATGGGGCCCTTTGTTGGTTTGGGTTTCATCCGAGAAATGATTGGAGAACGCGTTACTCTTTGGGTTGAGTTAATTCTTGGAACGCCTGTCGTCCTGTGGTCTGGCTTCCCTTTCATGGTTCGTGGATGGAATTCTGTGGTGAACCGTTCTCTCAACATGTTCACATTGATCGGGATGGGTGTTAGCGCAGCTTATATATTTAGCGTCGTCGCAGTGATTTCTCCTGACATTTTTCCTGATGGATTCAGAGATGCACAGGGACATGTCGGTGTGTACTTCGAAGCTGCAGCTGTCATCGTTGTACTTGTGCTTCTTGGCCAACTGTTGGAATTGGGGGCTCGGGAACGAACCGGTTCGGCAATCAAGGCGTTATTGGGTCTTGCTGCAAAAACAGCCCGCATTATTGAAGATGATGGTTCTGAACGGGAAGTTCCTCTTGAAGATGTGACCGTCGGAATGAGCTTGAGAGTTCGTCCAGGTGACAAGATACCTGTCGATGGCGTTGTCGTTGAAGGACGATCGTCAGTTGATGAATCCATGATCTCGGGTGAACCCGTTCCAATTGAAAAGAATCCAGATGATGATGTAACCGGAGCAACAATCAACGGGAATGGCAGCCTGATTATCCAAGCCAAACGGGTTGGCAAAGATACTGTCTTGAGCCAAATCGTTGATATGGTCTCCAATGCTCAGCGAAGCAAAGCGCCAATCCAAAAGGTTGCAGACACGGTTGCAGGCAAGTTTGTGCCTGCTGTTATCCTAGTTGCTTTAGTTGCCTTCGTCGCTTGGGCCATCTGGGGACCAGATCCGTCATTGTCATACGGGCTTGTCGCAGCAGTCGCTGTTCTGATCATTGCGTGTCCTTGCGCTCTTGGTTTGGCAACACCAATGTCAATCATGACCGCTACCGGTCGTGGTGCGCAAATTGGTGTGCTCATTAAAAATGCAGAGGCCCTGGAGCGATTTGCGAAGGTCGATGTGCTCATCGTCGATAAAACCGGGACTTTGACAGAGGGTAAACCGAAACTAGCAGGTGTAATCGCTCAATCAGACTATCAGGAGGAGGAAGTTCTTTCTGCCGCTGCGGCGCTCGAAAAAGGATCCGAACATCCATTGGCTGACGCCATTGTTAGTGCTGCTCAGGAGCGCGGCTTGTCCCTTGATAAGGCAGAGGACTTTGAAGCTGTAACCGGTCAGGGCGTCACCGGAAAGGTGGATGGCAAGTCGGTTGCCCTAGGTAATAGTAAACTCCTTCAGACTCTCAATATCGATCATTCTGCTGTTGATAAAACAGCAAATGATCGGCGAGATATGGGGGAGACGGTAATGCATGTCGTTATTGATGGAAGAATTGCCGGGCTCATTTCCGTAGCCGATCCGATCAAGGACACGACATTGGAGGCTTTAAAGGCGCTCAAGAAGCAAGGCTTCAGAATCGTCATGGCAACCGGTGACAACCAACGAACAGCAAAATCCGTTGGCAATAAACTTTCCATTGACGAGATTCGGGCCGATGTCTCCCCAGAAGACAAAGCCAATTTAATTATGGAACTCAAGGCTGAAGGCCATCAGGTAGCCATGGCAGGTGACGGCGTCAACGACGCCCCTGCTCTTGCTCAGGCTGATGTCGGAATTGCGATGGGTACGGGCGCTGATGTTGCAATTGAAAGTGCTGGTTTCACCCTCGTCAAAGGTGACTTGAGCGGGATTGTTAGAGCCCGAGAACTCTCGGAAGCAACGATGCGCAATATCCGGCAAAACCTCTTCTTTGCGATGGTCTATAACGCAGCCGGTGTGCCTGTTGCTGCGGGTCTGCTCTATCCGTTCTTTGGCATTCTCATCTCACCAATGTTTGCAGCTGCAGCCATGAGCTTATCCTCGGTATCAGTCATTGCGAATGCACTGAGGTTACGTCGAGCAAGTTACTAGCATCCCAATATTGACTGATTGGGCGAGGGGTGAACCAGACAAGGCTGACTTTAATACAGGACAGTTCACCCCTCGCCCATTTTAAATGACATACCAACCAGCACTCAGAACTTTAAATCTCTTCTGATCCGTTCCCAAAATTCATCTGTCGACTTTTTACACTTGGTAGCCAGAAATCTATTTTCATCGAATTAGTGTTGATGCACTTATCTTCTAACCACCTATATAATTTGACTGAACAGTTTTTGTGTGAACAAAAATAATAATATATTTGTATTTACTCTTTTAAATCAAAGCTCTGAATAATAACAAACTATATTAAATGTAATATAAACAATGATCGATACGCAGTTATTCCGTAAGCGTCCTCTCACGGCTACCTTGAC